>WGMC01000017.1 GCA_016125265.1 Planctomycetaceae bacterium | reverse complement strand
GGGGCCTTGGCCGATTCTTGCCCTCGAACGGGCTCCAGCGCCGTCAGGCGATGGGCCAAACATCATCTGAGAGGTACTTCGGTCGGGCCGTGCCGATTTTTTCTCAACCTCTCAGAGAGAGGGAAAGAATCGGGGCCTTGGCCGATTCTTGCCCTCGAACGGGCTCCAGCGCCGTCAGGCGATGGGCCAAACATCATCTGAGAGGTACTTCGGTCGGGCCGTGCCGATTTTTTCTCAACCTCTCAGGTGTTGCGCGGCAACCTCGCCTCCAACTCGGCGACCGTCCACAGGAACGCCGCGATCGCGCCCGCGCCCAGGCACAACTCCCGTGGGCTCACCGTTGCCAGGGTGTCCCGGTGCGTGTGGTGCACGTCGAAGTAGCGCTGCCCGTCGGGTCGGAAACCCACGAGCGGCACACCCTTCGGCGCCATCGGCCCGATGTCGGCGCCGCCGCCCGGGCTCGTCAGGCGTCCCGCACCCGCGAACTCGAGGTGGCTCGCGATGCGCTGCAGCCACGCGAAACCCGCCGCTCCGGCGTTGGTGCCGAACCCGCGGGGTGTGAAACCGCCTGCATCGGACTCTAGGGCCAGGACGTGCTGCGCCAACTCGGCCTCGTGGAGGCGGGCGTACTCGCGGCCGCCGGCGAGGCCGTTTTCCTCGTTCGTGAAGAGCACCACCCGCAACGTGCGCCGGGGACGTCGCTCGAAACCGCCGAAGAGCCGCGCCACCTCGAGCGAGTGCACGCAGCCAGCCCCGTCGTCGTGGGCGCCCTCGCCCACGTCCCAACCGTCCAGGTGTCCGCCCACGAGCACGATCTCGTCCGGGTGCTCGCGACCCTTCCAATCGGCGACCACGTTGAAGGAGGGCGCCGTGCCTTCCCTCCAGCGACAGTCCTGTTCGAAGAAGAGTTCCACCGGTCCCCGCGCGATGGCGCCCGACAGGCGCTCCGCCGCGGCGGTGCTGATCGCCGCGGCAGGAACACGCGCCACCCCGGCCTGGTAACTCATCCCGCCCGTGTGCGGCCAATCGTCGACGTTCGAACCCATGGAGCGCACGAGCGCGGCCACCGCTCCCGCCTTGGCGGCCTCGATCGCCCCGCGCACACGCTGCTCGACCGCTCCGCCGTACGCCGCGCCGGTTTCGACCAGGCGCGGGTCCATGGGCCGGTTGAAGAACACGATGCGGCCGCGGGCCTCGTCCGCGCGTCGCAAGAGCTCGTCGAACGAACGCACCTCGAGCACCTCGGCGGCCACACCGCCCTTGGGGGTGGCGTCGCTGCCGCCGAGGGCCAGGGACGGCAGCACTTCGCCGCCCAGGCCGTCCGAACGCTCCACGCGCACGACCTGCACCGCGCCGCGCTCCCAGTGGGGCACGTCGACGGGCTCCAGCTTCACCTCATCGGCTCCGAGGGCGTGGCATTCCTGGCGGGCCCACTCGATGGCGGCGGCGAGCCCCGGGGAACCGGACAGCCGGTGGGGAGCCGCTTGGATGAGGCGCGCGAGCCGCGCGTAGGCGGCTCCGGACTCGAGGGCATCTCCGACCAGCCGGCGCTGAACCTCGCTCTCCGCGTCGATCGCGGCCGCCAGGTCGGTGTCCAGGGTCTGGCCCTGACCCTGTTGCGGAGCGGACTGCGGAGCCCGGGGAGCCGCGGCCAGCCCCAGGGGGAGGGCCGCGGCCATGGAGAGGATGTGGCGCCGGCTCGCACCGCCGCCGGCACTCGAGTGCAGGTGTGTTCGTGTCATGGGACCTCGGCCACCCAAGGTAGCCCGAGGGACCCCCCTGACACCTACACCCTAGCCCCGCCGACTCCCGCAGCGGGGGTAGCGGTCGGGCGTGTGTCAGAGCTCACCGAGGAGGTTTTGCAGCACGTACAGCAAACCCGCCCGGTTCTCGATGTTGACGGCCCCGCTGGCGTAGAGCTTTCCGATCGGATTGGTGCCGGCCATCTCGCTGGCTCGCTGGAGGAAGAACGGGTGTTTGGTTTGTTGCCAGGCATACCCGAGGGTGGTGTAGGTCTGGAACGTGTTGACCGTCGGCACGAATCCATCGGCGGGTTGCTGCGCGACGGTGCACCAAACGCCCTGCGTGATGTCCAGCGGGCCGATGGCGTAGATGTCCTTCGGCCCGTTCAGGGTCTCGTTCCACTGGAGCGGGTTGACGAAGGCCCAGTAGTTCATCGCGAGCAAGTCCTCGAGCATCGCGGTGAAGCCCTCTTGGCGACCGCGGAAGATGCTCTCGGTCACGCCCTTGATGGCGTTGTGCACGATGGACAGCTCGTACGACTGCGCGGCGCGGTACTTGCCCTCGAGCATCTTGTTGCTGACCAATGCCTGGAGCTGCCCACTGCACGGCGCAACGCCCGTTGCGAGCATGGCCGCGAGGTCGAAGAACCAGCCGTAGGTATCCGCGCGCCACGCGGGCGTGCCACTGGCGTAGGCCGAAACGACCGCATCGACGCCCCAGGATTCCCCCCGACCGAACTCCATGCCGCGTCCGGGCCAATCCAGCACGTGTTGGATGTCGGTGAGCATGCCGGTCGAGTCCTTGTAGCCGTTGTTCCCGTTCGGGAAGCGGTGGTAGGACATGCGCACCAGTTCCGCCTGCATCAGGAGGTCGTCCTTGGCCAAGGTGTCGTTGGCCATCCAGAGCAGCAGCTTGGGCAAGCGTGTGTAGCGGATGAGGTGCTGCAGGTCGTAGGGCTGGTGGACGAGCAGCTCGGCCTCGTAGTCCGGGTTGCGACCCGCTTGGGCGACCGCGTCCGACTGGAACGTCGGGGCGGACTTGAACCCGAACGGGTCCGCGGGGCCCTGGGGCTTCATGTAGAAGCCGAAGGGCAAGAACGGGGGCGAGCCGGGCTGCAACCAGTCCTCGAGCCGGGTGGGGCGCCCGGTGACCGAGTACAGCGCGTTGCACTGGCGGTCCGAGTTCATCAGGTGCACCAACTGTGCGCGCAGGTACCCCGACACGGAGGCGGACTCCATCTCGCGCACCCCGTCGACCATGTGGATCTCGGTTCCACCCGTCATGCCGCCATAACTGATGCCCCAGGGGTGGGCCCAGCCGAGGCGGGGTGTGTTGATCGGGAAGTTGCCGTAGCTCGTGCCCAACTCGTAGCGGCGCTCCACCCAGACGAAGTCGTCGTGCAACTTGTCGCGCAACGCGACCATCCCGACGTGTTCGAGGTGCGGAAGCGGAAAGCGCTGGGGGAACCAGCGCGCGGTGTCCGGATTCCACCAGGACCAAAGCGGTTTGCCCACGGCATCCAAGCCCCGCCGCGCGAAGGCGAGCCCCCGGCCCTCGAGCATCGAGAGCGCGCGTTCCATGGAACCCGTCGGCGCGATGGCCAAGCGGCGGTGGAACTGGAACTGCACGGGCAGCACGTGCAAGCGGTTGTCGGCGAAGGGCTCCACCAACATCCAGTGCAAACGCCCCCCTGCGACCTGGGTCGCGCCGGTACCGGGTGCGTCGAACGCCTCGAGTACGCCGTGGCCTTCCTTGAGCGAGAGGCGCAACTTGTCGAAGTAAATCGCACCCACCGCGTCGTCGCGCGGGTCGCTCGGGTTGCGTCCGTCGAAGGCGTTGTGCACCCGCACGTCGAGGCCAAGCACCGGCTCTCCCGACCAGGTCGACAGGTACACGTTGACGCCGGGGAAGTGGGCCAGTGTCCCGTTGGGACCCGAAACCGGCGCCACGGGTGTCATGACACCCGAGAACTTCACCTGGGCGTGGTAGCGGCCGTACTTTTGCACCTCGCGCTGCACGCCCGAGCCCAGGATGTCGAGCCGGTAGAGGTGTCCGAACACGTCCCGGGCCTCCAACTGCAGGCCCTCCTTGGAGGTGATCAGGGCCGTCACTTCGGGCGGCAACTGCTCGATCCCCTGGTGGAGCGCGGCCAGTGCGTTGGCCGGGGCCGTGGGCTTCGGCGCTACGGCACCGAGCACGACGGGGTAGCGCAGCCGCGATCCGGGGGCGAACTGCATGGGCCGGCGCACGTAGGCCAGGACCTCGACCACATCCGCGCCGTGTTCCGGGTTGGCGTAGCGACTCACCACTTCCACCTGGGCGGGCACGAGGGCGCCACCCGCCTCCACGACCCAGAGCCCCGCGGTGGAGCCAAGTGTGGGTTCGACGCCCGGCAGGAGGGGCAGAGTGCCGCGCAGGACGAACCTCTCTTCCGCGGGCACCTCCACTTCCATCAGCCCGACCGTGCCGAGTGGCATGCCGCTGACGATCGGAGCACCGCCCTGCGCGGCGTACCCGGAGACGTTTTGGCCCATCTGCGCGGGTGAGTCCGCAGGGAGGACGGCGAAGGAGCCCACGCACAGGAGGACACTGGCGACGAGGGGACGAGGAAAAAGGCTGGGACGAAACATGGAATCGTTGCGGGGTATCGGGCCGTGCAGGTTTGCAGGGTCTTGGGCGAGGGGCGTCTTCGCGCCGCGGTTCGGGTTGCCATGACGGGGCAACGTGGGGCCCGGTTCCAGGGCATTTTTCGAGGCTCACTGGGCGAGGACGCGCATCTGCGCCCTGCGCCGGTGCGCGCTAGTGAACACCGTGGCGCCGCATGCGCGATTCACCCGCCACGTCGGGCCCGTGCGCGGGGAAAGATCGCGTGACCCGACTGGCGCGCGCGCGCGAAACGCCGGGCGGAACCGCACGAAACGCAGGATGAAAGACTTCCGTTCAGGATGCCAGCATTGGGGCAGGAAAACGCAATTCCCACTTCTGGCATGTCGGCAACGGCGCCGTGGCGCAGGCGAATCGGCGAGTCCGCGCCGTTCGGCAGAAGCTCGCGCCGTGCCCCTGACCGCGCCCGTGCCCCTGACCGTGCCCGTGACCTAGCCTGCGCAGCAATTGGCACGCGCGCCGGCGTTTGGATCAACGCGTTTCGGGTCCGCGCAGCTCCCAGACGAGCACCCCGGCGAACGGATGCACACTCGCCACCGCGAGGCTTCCGAGCGACAGGTCCGCCAGCGGCAGTTTTGGGGAGCCGACCAGCCACAGCGTGTCGGCGGACTCCACCACATCGGCGGGTGTCCAACCGATCACCAGACGCTGGCGGTCGACGCGGAGCTCGCGCGCCTCCGGTATCAGGTTGAGCCACCGGAGCCGTTCGGTGCCGAGCCGGGCGTAGATCGGGTCCCACGCCGTCGAGCGGGCGGGGCGAACGGGATCGCCGATCGCTAGGGGACTACCCCAGTTCGGCCCGGCGTAGTACCGCGCGATGCCCCAGTACGTCGTGTGCTCGGGGACGTAGACGATCGCGTCGGGCCCCGCGCGTTCCCTCACGAAGGCCGCCGCTTCGCGGTAGCCCATCTTGCGGCCGGGATCGGCCTGCGTCAGTGCGGCGGCGCCCATCGACGCCACGAGCAGTCCCGCGGCCAAACCGACACCGATGCGCGCCGCCGCGATCGGAAGGCGCGTGCTCTGCCAGGCCCGCACCAGGGCGGCCGCGACGGCGAGCGCGGCAAACGGCGCGCAGAACTCCATGAGGCGCGGGATCCAGAGCGGGCGCACGAGAAGCGAAACGACGGCCACCAAGGCCATGGGCCACACGAGGAATGCGAGCGCCACCACCCGCGTGGCGCGCGCCTGCACGGCCAGCGCCACCGCGAGGGCCACGATGCACGCGCCCGCGGCGACGGCGGCCGGTGCGACACGCGGGTAGTAACCAAACAGCCAGCCGGCCAGCGTCGTACCGATGACGTCGAGGTCGAGTGGCGAGACGTGCGCCACCCCGCGGATCATGGAGTTGGCTAGCCACGGAAGCAGGCTCAACACCATCAGGGCGAACACACGCAGGAACCGCCACTGCAGTGAGCGGCGCGGGCCGACGGTCAGGACGATGTAGACGCCGACGCAGGAGACGGGCACGAAACTCGCGGCGTGCGTGGCGGCGAGCACCGCAACGAGCAGCACCAGCTTGCTCGCTTGGCGCCAGTCCGGCTCCCGGGCGAACCGATCGGCGACTCCCCACGCGGCGACCGTCAAGCCTGAGAGCATGGCGTACTGCCGCAGCTCTTGGGAGTAGTACACCTGGCTCGCGGCGACGGCGGTCAGCGCCGCGGCGGGCAGCGCGAACGCGGGGCCCACTAGCCGCCGCACGAGCGCCCAAACGCTGAAAACGGTCGCCACTCCCCAAAAGACCGAGTTGGCGAGGAGGGCCGAGTCGCTGCTGCCGAAGAGCCGCGCCCAGAGGTTCAACTGGATGTTGTAGGCCGGCGGGTGCACGTCGAAACGAGCGACCGCTACAGCCAAGTCCTTCGCGCCGAGCGGCACGAAAGTGGCCGCCATCAGTTCGTCGAGCCAGAGCCCCTCGAGGGTGAGGTTCTCGAGCCGCAGCAGCGCCGCGACGATCAGGACCAATGCCAGGAGGCAAAGTTCCAGGGGGCGGCGGCCCACGACGTCGGCTCGGGATTGCATGGCGAACACGTCTCCGGCCGCCTTGCGAGTCGATAGGGATGCCCTCTGGCATCTGGCCGCGGCGGCCAGGCCGCAAGAAGCGATTCGAGGCCCGCGCGCCAGCGACGCGGCGAGGTTAGGAGGCCCCGCGGAGGCTGTCAAGCGAGGCCGTCCACGCACCGAGCTCCGACGCCGCGGACTCGCCGGCGCCGGGGCTCGAAAAGGGCACGAGCAGGTCGCTCAGAGCTGGCCGGCCAGACGCTGGGCGAGTGCCAGGGCCGGTGCGCGGTTCTCGATGTTCGCGGTGCCCGATCCCAACAGCTCCGTCAGCAGGTCGCCGCCCGCCATCTGCGCGGCGCGGGTCAAGAACGTCGAGGAGCCGGTCAACTCGTACCCGTAGGTCAGGCTGCACCAGGTCTGGAACGTGTTGGACGTCGGCGTGAATCCGTCCGCCGGTTGGCTCGACGGCGAACACCAAACGCCCGAGGCCACGTTGGCCGGGCCCACCCCGTAGATGTTCTTGGGCCCGGCGGGACTCGCCAGCCACTGCATGGGGCGCACCATCGCGGAGGTGCTGCCCTCGAGCACGTCGATGAGCATGGCCGTGTGCGCCGAACTTTGGCCGCGGATCACACTCTCGAGCAGTCCGCGCATCGCGTTGTGCCCGATCGAGTCCTCGTAGGATTGCGACGCGCGGTACTTGCCGTCGAGCATCTTCGAGCTGACCGCCGCGTTGAGGTGTCCGCTGCACGGGATCATCGCCGAGCGCAGCATGGCAACCAGCTCTTGGAACCACGGGAAGGTCGTCTGGCGCCAGCCGTCGTCCGCGATGGAGTAGGCCGTCGCGGCAATGTCGACGCCCCAGCCCTCCCCGCGGCCGAAGTTGACCCCGCGACCGGGATTCTCCGCGGCGTAGTCGATGTCCGCCTTCAACCCCCAACCATCGACGGCTCCCTGGGGTGAGTTGGCGTAGGGGTGGTAGCCCAAACGGAAGAGATTGCCTTGCAACAGCACATCGTCCTTCGCGAGCGGATCGTTCAGGGCGAAGGTCAGCACCTTGGCGTTGCGGGTGTAGCGGATCAGGTGCTGCAGGTCGTGGGGCGCGTTCGACAAGAGCTCCGCTTCGTAGTCCGGCGCGCGGTTCTGGCTGAGCGCGGCGTCCACTTGGAACGTGGGAGCCGCGGCGAATCCAAAGGGTTCGCCGGCGCCGATCAGCTTCATGTAGAAGCTGAAGGGCAGGTGCGGGATGCCGGAGTTCACGAGCCAATCCTCGACCCGCGACGGTTCCCCGTCCGCGCCGAAGAGGGCCGTCGGCTGGCGATCCGTGTTCAAACGGTGGCTGAGCTGGGCATAACGCAGACCTTCGCGGGACGCGGACTCCATGGCCTGCACACCGTCGACGATGTTGATCTCCACGCCTCCGGTCATGCCGCCGTAGGAAATGCCCCAGGGATGGGCCCAGCCCAGCCGCGCGGCTTCCAAGGGGTAGATGCCGAGTCCGTCGCCACTCGCCACGGCCGCGGCGAGGTTCGCCTGGTTCTGTGCAAGTTGCGCGCGCAGGGTCGTGTGGCCGACGTGCTCCAAACTGGGCAGGAGGTAACGCTGCGGGAACCAGCGCGCCGTGCCTGCGTTCCACCAGGAATAGAGTTTGTTGCCCTGGTCGTCGAAACCGCGGCGCGCGAACGCGACACCGGAGAGGTCCAGAAGTTCGCGTGCCCGGACCACGGAAGCGGTGGGCGCTACGGCGAGACGACGGTGGAACTGGGCCTGCAGCGGAAACACGTGCAACTTGTTGCCCGCGAGGGGCGCGACCACGTTCCAGCGCACCTTGCCGCCCGCGCTGCTCGTGCCGCCGAACAGCGGGTCGGGCTCGGCCTGCAGCAGGGTGTACCCCGATGGCAAACTGAGGTCCAGGCGGTCGAAGTAGAACTTGCCCACCGGATCGTCGAGCGACGTTCCCGTGTCGTTGCCGTCGTGACCGTTGTGCATGCGCAGGTCGAGTGTCACGACGGACTCGCCGGACCAGGTGCCCAAATAGGCCTGCACACCGAAGAGGTGCGAGAGTGTGCCCTGGCTTCCACCCTGGGGCGACACCGGCGCGAGCGTGCCCGACACCTTCGCGGCGGCGTGGTGGAAACCGTGTTTGAGCCCGCGGCGCGTCGTGTCCGGACCGAGGAGGGCCAAGCGGTACTCGTGGCCGAAGACGTCGCGGGAGCTGAGGACCAAGTTGCCTGCATCCGCGAGCAGCGAAACGACGTCCGGGGACATGTCCACCGGTCCGTCGGTCAGGGCGGCGATGGGATCCTGCGGCGCGACGGGCGGTGCCACGGGTTCGTCGAGAACCACCACGTCGTAGACCACACGCGCCCCGGTGGGCTCGTCCAGCGGGCGCGTGACCCGCGCGAGCACTTCGACGACGTCCGCGCCATCTTGGGCGCGGGGGTAGCGGCTCACGATTTCGATCTGCGCGGGTGTGGCGCCGCCGTCGGGCTGGCGGACTCCCAGGCTCGCCGCGCCGCTGGAGCCGCCGTGGATACCCTTCGGAAGGGGCACCGTCGCGCGCAGCACGAAGCGCGGTTTGTCCGGCAGCTCGACCTCGACCTGGGCGAGTGTCGCTCCCGCGACGGCGGGCGGGAGGCTGTACACCTCGCCCGCAACGGTTTCGCCAGTCGTGGGCGCGCAGGCAACCCCCGCACAAAGTGCCCCGGTGAGCAGCGCCGCGTGGGCCAGCCCACGCACGGAAAACGCCCCACGGATCCGTTCCACGGCGCCCCCGGCGCCGCCCCTTTTCCCCTGCAACATGAACCCCACCCGGCCCTTGCGGGCCGTGCCCGGACCTCCCCAGGTCCGAAGCGTGCCTCCCGATCCGTCCCGCGGGGACGTCCCCCGCGCGGCTCTCCTACCGCCCGTGGAGATCGGCCCCGCGGCGGCGGGGCCTGGAGCGTGTGGCCCGAATCCCGTGTTCGGACTTGGTGGGGGCTCGGCTAGGGGGCGGCCGTCCGGCCCGGCAGGTTCCAGTCCGCCCGGGTTTCGTAGCCCAGGCGCAGCAGCAGCCCGTTCCAACGGGCGCGGAACGCCTCGACGTGCACGGGCTCGAAGTGGTTCACCCAGTCGCCGCCCTCGCCCTTCCTGTAGTGGCTCTTCACGTCTTCGCGGCCCTTCCCGCGGCCCTTCGAGAACTTTTCGAAGCGGTTGTCGAACACCACGCCGAGAATGCGCTCGCCGGGAAGGTCCTCCGCGGGCAGGCGCAGGGGTTGCACGCCGCCGCTCAGGCGGTTCGTGATGTTGACGACGGAGCGCGTCAGGTAGGGCAACCAGCGCGCCTTGTTGTAGTGGCTCTCGTCCAGCACGCCGAGGTGGCGGAAGACCTGCAAGAAACCGCGATACGGGTCCTTGGTGAAGGTCTCCTGCCGCAGCTCGAGCACGTTTTCCTGTCCGTAGTCCCAGCTCTCCATCTGGGTCAGGAACTGGGCCGAGAACTCGAGTTCGAGCAGCAACCCCTCGCGTTTGTCGACACGCGAGAGCGCCTCGCGGTGGGGCACCAGCTCCGGCCAGGCGTGTGTCGGGTGGCTGTGCAGGTGCGAGAAGTACGCAGAGACGACCAGGTCCCGCGGGTCCCGCACCAGGTGGAAACCTCGGAATGGCGGCAACCGCTCGAGATGGCGCGCGTCGGCGTTGACGTAGCTGATCCAGTCCAGTCGGTGTTCGGCCACGTGGGCCGCCAGGTCGCCGCCGAACTGGTGCTCGCCGTAGAGGTAGTCGCGGCGCCAGCCCGCCTCCGCGCAGAGCGCGTCCACGATGTTGTGCACCCAGGTGGAGGCGCACTTGTGGTGGCCGAAGAAGGCGAGGAGGGGGGGACGGCTCATGGGGCGGAGGGGGCGCGGGGGCGAGAGGGTAGCGGCGGGACCCGACTCCTGTCGCGCCTCAGGATCTCTTGAGGCGCGCGAAGATGTCCCGCACCAGCCGACCCAACCCCGCGCGTCCCTCGGCATCGAGCCCGAAGCGCCACAGACTGAAGCCCAGGCCCGCCGCCAGGAGCCCCTTCAGGCCCAGGACGGGGGCGAGGGCACCGGGTTCGAGGGGATCGCGCCACGAATCCACCGCCAGGGCGGCGGCGGTCGTCGCCAGCGCGATCAGCGCGAGCCGCACGCACACCGAACCGCTGCGAGTGGGCCAGCCCAGCCGGCGCGCCACCGCTTCGGTGCCGACGGCGAGGGGCAGGAAACACCCCAGCGTCGCGAACGCGGCGGCGCGGTAGCCGCCCTCCTCGACGCCGACGAGGAGCAGCGCGCCGAGGCCCGTCCCGAGCGCCAGCGCGACGAGGTTCACGGCCAGCAGGGACCAGGTCCGCTTCTCCGCCATGAGCGCGACTTGGCTCACGGAGAAACTCGCGTAGGAGAAGTACGCCAGCGCGACGATGGGGGTCACGCGCCAGGCTTCGCGGTACATCTCGGACCCCGACAGCAGATCCACGGCCTGGCGCGAGAACACCACCAGCGAGAGGTACACCGCGCCGAGCGCCACGAGTGCCCAATTGCCGAGGCGCACCAGCTCCGTGCGGCGCTGCTCCGGCGGCAGCGCGAACGCGTGCGGTTGCCAGATCTGCATGAACGGCGCGAGCGCCGCGGTGTGCACGAGCATCGCGATCTTGTAGCCGAGGGAGAACACACCCACCCACTCGCGCGCGACGGTGGTACCCAGCTCTCCGGGGGCGCCCGCCACCGGCGTTTGGGGGCCGAGGTGTTCGAGCATCAAGCGCCCGAAGTAGTGCAGTCCAAGTTGCACCAACCCGAGGGGCAGGAGCGGAGCTGAGTACACAAGGACCGGGCGGAACACACCCCAGTCGAATCCCGTGCGGAGGCGCAGCGCCATCCACACGGCGAGCCCGAGCGAAGTCAGCACCTCGCCCACCAGGATCGCCGCCAAGAAACCCGTCACACCCCAGTCCAGGACGAACAGCGCGAGCAACTTGAGCCCGGCCTCCAGCAGGCTCTTGCCCAACTGAATGCCGGTGGACGCGCGCGAGCGCTTGAGCACTTGCAGGTACCGCAGGCCCGACTGCGTGCCGAGCGAGAACGGCACGATCAAGAGCGCCAGCGTCACGGCGTCGGCGAGTCCCGCGGCGTCGCCGCCTTCACCGGCGAAGACCAGATCGGTGAGCGGACCGCGCAACCAGATCGCCAGAGCCGTCAGCACCAGTCCCGCGCCGCACAGGGCTATCGTCGTCGAACTGACCACCTGCGCGCGCCGGCGGGGCTCCTTGTGCTCGAAGTAGAACCGCGTGAGGCCGCCCAAGAGGTTGATCCCGACCAGTTGGGGGATCAGGAGCAGCAGCACGTCGACCAGGTCCACGACCGCGAACTCGCCGGGGGACAGCTTCTGCGTGTAGAGCCGGATCAGGACGATCGCGAGCAGGCGCTGGAACACCGGCGCCAGGCTGTAGATCCAACTGTGGCGCAGGATGTCGCGAACGGACTCCGAGCCCTCGTCGTCCGCCGTGTGGCCGTGGTCGTCCACAGTGCGGGTCGCGTCGTGTGGTGCGCGCGGTCCGCGGGGCGCGCTGGGGGAGTTGTCCTGTTTGCCCATCGGGGACCCGCCGGGCCCCTCTGGGCCGCGGCGCGGAGTCTACTCGCGCCCTGCGGCCCGCCGACCAGCCCGCGCTGCCACGTCGCAAAGCTGCGCCTCGAGTTCGCGCGCGCGCTGGTCCCACGAGAAGCGCTCGCACACGAGCTGGCGCGCGGCCTGGGCCAATCGGCGGCGCTGCGCCGGATCGGCCAGGAGCTCGAGGCAGAGTTTGGCCAGCGGGACATCGCCCTCGGCCACGCGGATCTCGACGCCGTCCGTCGCGCCCAGGCCGCCGATGGAGAGCGGTGTCGCCACCACCGCTTTGCCGAGGGCGAAGGCCTGCAGCACCTTGTTCTTGAGGCCCGCGCCCCCGACCATGGGCGACACGAAAAGCGAGCCCCGTTGCACCTCCGGCCGCACATCGTCGACGAAACCCGTGAACGAGATGCCACTCGTCGAGGGGTCGGGGCCGGCGAGTGCGAGCAGGTCCGGTCCAGGATCCCGCCCGACCACGACGAGGTGGGCGTCGGGGCGCTCCGCGCGCACGAGGGGCAGCACGGAGCGCGCGAAGTACCGCACGGCCTCGGCGTTCGGGACGTGGCTCATGGCCCCCTCGAACACCATGCGGCCTTCGACCTCGGGTGTGTCGCCCGGCGCGAAGTGCTGCACGTCGACGCCGTTGGGCACCACCTGGCACTTGGCACCCGGCACCAGGCGCTCGGTGATCCGCGCGTCCTGGTCGGAGACGAACAGCACCCGTTCGGCGCGGGCAAAGTGAGCGCGCTCGAAACGCAGCACCCGCACGAGCTGCGCGAAACGGCGCGGTCGGGGGTGGCGCAGGAGGTCCAGCCAGGCCTCGCGCGCGCCTTCGTCCACGACGTCCGCTAGCACCGGCACGCTGTCGTAGTCGAGGGCGCAGTCGAGGGCGTGGGGCAACATGCGCCACCCCACGCTCCAAACCACGTCCGGGCGGAACTCCGCCGCGAGACCGGCGAGGGCGCGGTCCACCGCGGGGTCCCGATCGTGCAGCTCCGACGGCGCGAAGGCGTGGGCGATCCGGCCGAGGGCGCCGCGGCGCGGCGGTGTGCGTTCGGGCACACACACGACCCGCTCCAATTGGCGGGCGAGGGGCGCATCGATGTCGCCGCGCTCGAGGGAGAGCAGCGCGACCGGGTGTCGCTGGGCCAGCCTCGGCAGGTACGCCGCGGTGCGCAGGTTGTAGCCGTCGTGCGCGGGCCGCGGCAGTTTCTGGGTCAGGACGAGGACCCGCATGGGGGCGCGGAGTCTACCGCGCGGCCCGTGCGGCTCCCCGATCCCGAGCGGCGGCCCGCCCCACCCTCGGCGGAGCCGCGACCCGTGAACCCCCGCGTCCGGTCCGCGTTGGGGGACCGGCGGCCTTGCGCCGGGTCCACCAGGGGACGACACTGGCGCGCCCCCTTCGGCTAGGGACCCGCGCGGGCCGCACCACGGCCCACGCGCCCGATCCGATCGCGTCCACCCCACTCTCTTTGTTTGTGCCCATGAGCGCCACCGACGCCCAACTGCCCGAGTTGCCCTCCGACGCCGTTCTGGTCTCCGGCGGCGATCCGCAAAAGGCCCGCCCGGGCGCCAAACGCCAGTTGGAGCGGGCGCCCCTCCTGCTCCGCCAGGCGGCACTCGTGTTGATCGCGGCCGGACTCTTGCCCTGGGTCGGACACAACGGCACGTGGGTGACGTTCGGGCTCGCGAAGGTGTTCGTCGCCCTCGGCGGCTGGATGTTCCTCGAGTCGATCAAGGTGCGCACGGGCGAGCGTGTCTCCGGGTTGCTGGCGCCCCTGGCGCGCATGCGGTTCGGCCCGCCGCCGGGGCAGAAGGCGAAGGGCGCCGCGGCGCTCCTCGCGGGCATCCCCACGGCCCTGCACGTGCTCGCTTGGCTTGTGACCTTGGCGGGTCTTCTGACGCCGCTCTTCGACCCGGCGGCGGCCCTCGTCGACGTGCCCGAGCAGCACGCCTTCAACTTCGGCAAGGCCATCACCGAGGTCGGTTTGTTCGCGTGGGGCATCGCGACCTTCGTGCACATCGCGGCCTACGAGCGGGGCGGCGGGTTCTCGCCCATGTATCCGTTCGTGTTCCTCGCTCCGGGGATCGGCGGTCTCTTCGTGCTGCGCTACGCGCTGATGCAGGACGAGAAGAACTGGATCTCGGCCCTCGGCGCCGTGCTGGCCGTGATCTCCGGCGGCCTCGCCGTGTACACGATCACGGTGGCGATGATGCAAGCCAAGAAGGAAGGCGACGCAAAACGCAACGCGGCCCTCGAGGCGCGGCGCGCCCAGCGCAAGGCCGGCGGCAACCGCTGATCTCGCGCGTGCCGCGATGAATCCTGCCGCGCACTCCGCCGACCACCCTGACTCCGGCGGGGGCGCACGCGGGGGCTCCAGCGGGGGCGCACGCGGTGGCGAGCTGCCGCCGCGCACGGCGAGGGAGCTCTTGGAGCGCGCCCGCGCGTTCCTGGCGCGCAAGGGCCTCGCCGAGGGGCGGCTCGAGGCGGAGTTGCTCGTCGCCCACGCGCTGGGGCTTGAGCGGCTCCGGCTGTTCGTGGAGCTCGACCGCCCGGTGATGGCCGCGGAGGTGACCGCCGCGCGCGACCTTCTCGTGCGCCGCGCGAACCGCGAACCGGTCGCGTACCTGACGGGGAAACGCGAGTTCTACGGGCGGCCGTTCCGTGTGGGGCCCGGCGTGCTCGTGCCGCGCCCGGAGACGGAGCTGCTCGTCGACCTCGCCCGGGCCTGGGCGAAGGGACGGCTCTTCCCCGCGGGCGGCCCGAGGGTGCTCGACGTCGGCACGGGTTCGGGCTGTCTGGCGGTGACCGTTGCGCTCGAACTGCCGGGTGCGCGGGTCGTCGCGGTCGACGTGTCCGCGGCGGCGCTCGACGTGGCGCGCGCGAACGGCGCGGCGCTCGGCGCCGAGGTGGAATGGCGCGAGGAGGACGCCTACGCCGCCCTCGTGCCGGGGACAAGGCTGTCCGAGTGGGCGGCGGGGGAGGCGCTCGATCTGGTGGTGTCGAACCCGCCATACGTGGACCCGAAGTCGCGCGCCGAACTGCCCGAGGACGTGCGCGAGCACGAACCCGAGTTGGCGCTCTTCGCCCCGGCCGACGAACCGGACGCCTGGGCCCAGCGCCTCGCGTTGGGCGTCGCGCCGCGCCTCGCGCCGGGCGGCCGGTTGTTCGTCGAGCTGGGCTTCGACCAGGCGCCGCGCATCGACCGCTGGCTTGGTACGCGCGGCTTCGACGCGGAACGAAAGAGCCCGCGCGGCTTCCGCGCGGGATTCGAGCGCGACCTCGCCGGGCACCAGCGAGTGTTCTGGCTCGCCGCGCCCGAGTGAGCTACGCGCGGCCCAGTTACGCGCGGAATTCCGCCGCTCGCGATTCGTCGCGCGGGCCCTGTTGCGCGACCCAGGCCGTCAGCGCGCGACGGTCCTCGTCGCCGATGTCGTGCAGGAACACGGCGACCTCGTAGTGCTCGACGCGCGGGCTGATGCGCTGGCAGCGCACCACGGCGCCGCGGGCCGTCACGGCAGTGCTCGCGCCGGCGTTCGCGGGCAGCTCGAAGTGGAGCTCGACGAGAGTCATCTCCTCGATCGGCTGGTCGTGGAAAAAACACGCTCCCGCCGCGGAGAGGTCGCGCAGGCGCACCTCCTGGCGCGAGTCGCCCATGCGCACCGAAAGGGGCCAATCGGCCCGCGCGCGGGGGTGTTGGCGGCGTTCGGCGCCCCGGGGCTTGGGTTGGGGGGTCGGCTGGGGTGAGGTTGCCATGGGAGCCTCGCGGGGGGACTTCGGGGACTGGCGCGAGCCTACTCGGACCCGGCGCGAGCCGCCAGGCGGGAGGGGGGCCTGGGTGCTGCGACTGGGAGCGCCTCGAGGGGTGCGGAACACCCGACCCCGGCGCTCGAAACCCGGCCGCCGCCCCTGGTAGGCTGCACTCTCGCGGGGCAGGTCCCCGCGCCGCGCCGGCGCACGACGCGACGCAACACACCAACCGACACCAAAGGAATCCACGCGCCATGGCCAGCTACAACAAGGTCCTGCTGATGGGCAACCTGACCCGCGATCCGGAAACGCGCTACACGGGCAGTGGCACCGCCGTCGTCAACTTCGGATTGGCAGTCAACGAGAGATTCCAGGGCGCCGACGGCCAATGGCAGGAGCGGCCGACGTTCGTGGACGTGACCATGTTTGGCAAGCGCGGCGAGGCGTTCGCGAAGTTCCACACCAAGGGCAAGTCGGCCTTCATCGAGGGCAAGTTGCGCCTCGACACCTGGGAGGACAAAAACGGCGGCGGCAAGCGCAGCAAGCTGTACGTGGTCGGCGATTCCTGGGAGTTCGTGGGCTCCGGCGGCGGTCGCGGCGAAGGTGGCCAGGGCGGACCCGACGGCGGCGGCGCGGATTCGTGGAGCGGGCCTGAGTCCAGCTACGACCCGAACTTGGCGGACACGCCCTTCTGAGACCGCCCGTGCCCGGACCGGAGGGCGAGGCTCGCGCTGTGACGCTGGAGGTCGAACCGTGGCCCTCGAAGTGAGGCTGTACGCGGGCCTGGCCGAGCGGGCCGGGCGGCGCGAGCTCGAGATCCCGGACTTGGCGCCGGGCTCGACCGTCGTCGAAGCGAAGGCCGCACTGCTGCGGCTCCATCCGGAGCTTGGCTCCCTGACCCACGTGCGCGGGGTCCTGGGGCAGCGCTACGTGGACGACGGGGAACCCATCGCGGCGGGGGATGTCCTGCACCTCCTGCCTCCGGTTTCCGGAGGTGCGCCCGAGGAACGGGACCTCGAACGGGGGCGGTTCCGCCTCCAGGCCGGTCCGCTCGACCCGGGTTCGGCTTGGGCGGAGGTCGCCCACCCGTCGTGCGGCGCCGTGGTGGTGTTCAGCGGACACACCCGCGACACGAACCGCGAGGCCGCGGTGCTGCGCCTCGACTACGAGGCGTTCGAGGCCATGGCCGCTCCGGAAATGGGGCGCATTTTCGAGGAGACAGCCGCGCGTTTCGGCCCGGCGAGCGCCGCCGAACCGTCCGCGGAGTCGCGGCGCCTGCGCATGTTGGCCGTGCACCGGACCGGGACCGTCGAAGTGGGGGAAGCCTCGGTGGTGGTCGCCGTGGCCAGCCCGCACCGCTCCGCCGCTTTCGAGGCCTGCCGTCACCTGATCGACACCCTGAAAGAGCGCCTTCCCGTCTGGAAGAAGGAGATCTACGAGGGCGGTTCGACCTGGATCAACGACCGGTCCTGACCCACGTTCCCATACCGGCTGCGCGAAGCCCCACCCTGGATCAGGGACCGTCCCAGGGCCATGCAGCGGGCCCCTCTGCCTTCTCCCGCCCCGGGGTCCCTGCTATCCTCTTCGGCCCGTGCGCCCCCGCGCAGGGCCCGCCGGCCGCGCCGGTGAGTTTGTTTCGAGCCCCAATCTCTCGCATCGATGGAACCCGCCGGCCAACCGAAACCCACGCACGCTGCAACGGCCGGAACGGCCAAGCACGTGGGCGGTGTGAGCTTGAACGCGGCGGATGTGGAGCGCGACGAACTCGAGGTCGACGTCCTGTTCGTGGGGGCGGGCTCCGCCAGCCTGAGCGCCGCCATCCGCCTGGCCGACCTGGCCAAGGCCGCCGGCCGCGAGCTCTCCCTGCTGGTGCTGGAGAAGGCCGAGGAAATCGGCCACCACACCCTCTCGGGCGCCGTGATGGATCCGCGGGCGATCCGCGAGCTCTTCCCCGACTTCCTAGAGCTTGGTTTCCCGATCGAAGCCCCGGTCCAGCGGGATTGGGTCGAGGTGCTGCTGCCCAAGGGCAAACACGTGGCCTTGAAGGGGCCGCTCGTGCCGCCGCAGTTCCGAAACCACGGCAACTACATCGTCAGCCTCAACCGCGTCGTCGGTTGGTTGAAGGATCAGGCCGAGGCCCGCGGTGTCGACGTCTACGCGGGCTTCGCCGCGGCCAGCGTGTTGTGGGAAGGGGATCGCGTGGTCGGTGTGCAGACCCGCGACGCGGGCATCGACAAACACGGGAACCAGAAACCCGGTTTCCAGGCGGGCATGAACGTGCGCGCCAAGGTCACCGTATTTGCCGAGGGCACCCGCGGTCACTTGGCGAAGGGCGTGATTTCGCGCCTCGGCCTCGACGCGGGTCGCAACCCGCAGATCTACGAGACCGGGATCAAGGAGATCTGGCAGGTCCGCGACGAGGTGGCCAAGGAGCTGGAGGGCGCCGTGATCCACACGGCCGGTCTGCCGCTCGGGCTGTCCGGCTACGGCGGCGGCTGGATCTACGGCTTGGGCCAAGGGCGCATTTCGATCGGACACGTGGTCGGCCTCGACCACCGGGATCCCAGCATGGATCCCCACGCGCTCTTCGTGCAGTGGAAGCAGCACCCCGCGCTCGCCGATCGCCTTGCCGGCGGACAGATCGTGCGCTACGGCGCGAAGACGATCCCGGGTGGCGGCTACTTCTCGATGCCGCAGCTCGTGGGCCACGGCTTCGTGCTCGTCGGCGACAGCGCCGGATTCGTGAACATGTCGCGCCTGAAGGGCATCCACCTGGCGATGAAGTCGGGCATGCTCGCCGCCGACGGGATCCTCGCCGCCCTGACCGCGGACGACACCAGCGCCGAGGGCCTGATGGCGTACCCCCGCGGATTCGAGGCCTCCTGGGCCAAGGAAGAGCTTTGGAGTGTGCGCAACTTCCGCCAGGGATTTGCGGCCGGCATGGTCAAGGGTTCGATCGACGCGGGCCTGCAGATGATCACGGGCGGACGGGGCCTCGTGGCGCGCCGCAGCGTCAGCGCCGACCACGAGCACACGGCGACCCTCGCCGCCTACGGCAAGGGCCCCTCGAAGCCGAAGTTCGACGACAAGTTGTTCTTCGACAAACTCACGGACGTGTACCACTCCGGTGCCGTGCACGAAGAGGACCAGCCCAGCCACCTGGTCATCACCGACCCTTCGATCTGCGTCACACGTTGCACGGAGGAGTACGGCAACCCCTGCCAGCACTTCTGCCCCGCGGCCGTGTACGAATGGCCGAGCGACGCCGAGCAGAAGGGCGTGCGCATCAACGCGAGCAACTGCGTGCATTGCAAGACCTGCGACATCGCGGATCCGTACCAGATCATCGAGTGGACCGTGCCCGAGGGCGGCGGCGGTCCGCGCTACGTCGACATGTGAACCGACGGCCCTAAGGAACTGTCGCGCGCGCCACACCCCACACCAGACCCTCCCGACGACCTCGCCCCCCCCCATGAAACTCACCTGCAAGGACAGCTCCGCAGCGATCGGCTCCGCCGACCTCCTCGTGCTCTTCGGCTTCGAGGGCGAGAAGGCCCAACTGCCCGCCGGGGTGTCGCTGCCCAAGGCCGCGGCCCTCGACTTCAAGGGCAAGTTCCGCGAGACGCGCCTCGCGGACGTGTCGGGCGGTTCGATCGACCGGGTGCTGCTCGTCGGCCTCGGCAAGCGGGCGGACTGCGACTGGGAGCGGCTGCGCCGCGCGACCGCGGTCGGTGTCAAACGCGCCGAGTCGATGGGCCTCGCCAGCATGGCGCTGTGGGTTTCCGAACCGGCCGTGGAAGCGGGTTGCGGCGCGGAAGCGACGGGCCGCACCTTGGCCGAGGCCGCGGTCATGGGCCACTACCAGTTCGACCGCTGCAAGTCGAAACCGACGAAGCGCAAACTCGAGCGTGTCGTGCTGTGCGGGCCCGGCCGCGAGTTCGCTGCGGGCGCCAAGCGCGGGGAAGTGCTCGGCCAAGCCAACTGCTTCGCGCGGGACCTGCAGAACGCGCCGGGCAACCTGATGACCCCCAGCAACATGGCCGAAGAGGCGCGCAAGATCGCGCGCGCGTCGACGGCCATCACCTGCAAGGTGCTGGACGAAGCCACCATGGCCAAGTTGGGCATGGGTGCGCTCCTCGGTGTCGCCCGCGGTTCCCGCGAACCCGCCAAGTTGATCCACCTGGTCTACAAGCCGACGCGCCGCGCCAAGGGCTCGCGCAAGATCGCGCTCGTCGGCAAGGGTCTGACGTTCGACACCGGCGGCATCAGCCTGAAGCCCGGTGCGCGCATGGACGAGATGAAGTTCGACATGTCCGGCGGTGCGGCGGTGTTGGGTGTGTTCCACGCGCTGGCGCAACTCGGCTGCGAGCACGAGGTGCACGGCATCGTGCCCTCGACCGAGAACATGCCCGACGGCCAGGCCACCAAACCCGGCGACGTGCACACGGCGATGGACGGCACCACCATCGAGGTCCTGAACACGGACGCCGAGGGTCGCCTCATCCTCTGTGATGCGCTGGCCTACGCGAAAGCGAAGGTCAAGCCCGATACGATCCTCGACCTCGCCACGCTGACGGGCGCCGTCGTCGTCGGCCTCGGCCACGAGGTCACGGGCATCTTCCCCAGCACCCACAACTTGCGCGATGCGCTCCACAAGGCGGGCGAAGCGACGGCGGAACGTGTGTGGCCCCTGCCGCTCCTCGATACCCACAAGGAGCAGATGAAGAGCCAGGTGGCCGACTTGAAGAACATCTCGAGCCCCAGCATGGGGGCGGGTTCCAGCGCCGGCGCCGCCTTCCTGGCGCACTTCGTCGGCGACACCGAATGGTGCCACCTGGACATCGCCGGCACGGCATGGGGCGGTGTGGAGCGCGACTACGTCGGCGGCTCCAGCGGCTCCGGCGTCGGTGTGCGCCTCCTGCTCGAGTACCTGCATCAGGGTTGAGGCCAAAGCCGCAGCCCCCCGGACCCAACCTTACGTCACTACCCGCGTTCCGAGCCCCAAGTCCCCCGTGAGCGTCGAATCCAAGCAACTCGTTCCCGGCCTCGCCGGCATCCCCGCCGCCGAGTCCAGCGTCAGTTACATCGACGGCCAGGCCGGTATCCTCGAGTACCGCGGCATCCGCATCGAAGTGTTGGCGGAGCACAGCAACTTCGAAGAAACAGCCTGGCTGCTGATGTACGGCAAGCTGCCGACGTCCAAGGAGCTGTCGGACTTCCGCCAGCGCTTGCGCCGCTCGCGCGAACTGCCCAAGGGGATGATCGACATCCTCCGCGCCATGCCGAAGAACGGGCACCCCATGGACGCGCTCCAGGCGGGTGTCGCGGCCCTCGGGATGTTCGAACCGCGCTTCGAGTTCGGCGACGAGAAAGGTTTCGAGCACGCCTGGATTCGGCTTCTGGCCGCTACCCCGTGCATCGTCGCGGCGTTCGACCGCCTGCGCGCGGGCAAGGAGCCGCTCGCTCCGGATCCGGAACTCGACACGGCCGCCAACTTCCTGTGGCAACTCACCGGCAAGAAGCCCGATGACTCCGCGACGCACGTCCTCGACTGCGCCCTGGTGCTGCATGCCGACCACGAGATGAACGCGTCGACCTTCGCCGCGCGCGTGGTGTTCGGGACCGAGGCCGACCCCTACACGTCCTGTTCCGCCGGCGTCGGCGCCCTCACGGGCCCCCTGCACGGCGGTGCGAACGAGCGGGTGCTCGAATCGCTCGAGAGCATCGGCAGTCTCGCCGACGTGGACGCCTGGGCCGCGGCCCGATTTGCCGAAGGCGGCAAGATCATGGGCTTCGGGCACCGCGTGTACAAAGTCAAGGACCCGCGCAGCCACGCCCTGCAGAAGCTGGGCGCGAAGATGTTCGCGAAGCTCGGCAACACGCCGATCTACGACGTGGCCCTGCGCCTCGAGAAGATCGTCACCGAGCGCCTCGGCGGCAAGGGCATCTACCCCAACGTCGACTTCTTCAGCGGCATCCTCTACCAGAAGCTCGAGATCGCGAAGGACCAGTTCACGCCGGTCTTCGCCATCGCGCGCACCGCCGGTTGGCTCGCGCACCTGCACGAGCAGATGCAGGACAACAAGCTGTACCGCCCCGGCCAGATCTACACGGGCGGCCACGAACTGCCCTACACGCCGATCGAGAAGCGCGGTTGAACGAGCCCGGCGCAACTCCCGGGGCGGAAGGCGGGCGCGAGCCCGTTCCTGCCCTCGGCGTGCGCGCCCGGTCCCAGCGCAACGCCGCGATCCTGGCGGTGGTGCTGGGCCTAGTCGCGCTGGGCGGCGCCACCCTGGGCTTCCTCATGTGGGAAGCCAAACGGTCCGGCCGCAGCGACTACACAGGTGCATCCCAACTGGGACCGTAGCCGTTACCGAGTGCCGTAGCGGTGGGGTAGCCGGGACTCGAACCCGGACGCCTGTGAGGGCTTCGAATTTTAAGTTCGATGCGTCTGCCTGTTTCGCCACTACCCCGGGGGGCGGCAGTGTAGCGGGCGACTCCGCGGGGGCCGCCCCGGCGCACCGAAGTGCCGCGGGCCTTGGCACGGGCTTCGCGAAGTGGCTATGCTCTGCGGCTCGCCGCGGGGCGTTTGGTCTCCGCGGCCAAGGGCGGCATAGCCAAGTGGTTAGGCAACGGATTGCAAATCCGTCCACCCCGGTTCGATTCCGGGTGCCGCCTCCAGACCTGCGCCTGTCCGGCGCGGACCGCGCGGACTTGGCGTCGCTGGCCGATGGGCGCCCGCCGCGAGTGGCCGGGCCACTCTGGTCGCCCCACGGCAGTCGGGCGCCGCCCCACGGCAGTCGGGGGTCGCCCCACGGCAGTCGGGACCATCCCAGCCTGTGGCTATCGAACAATCGGCTCCGCAGCGTGGTAGAGTTCCCCGCGTACGGTCGCAGGGAAACACCGCCCGGAAAGGATGAAATTCAAGGTCTTCATGGGGGCCCTCGTGTGGGCCCTCCTCATATCGGCGCTCCACGTGCAACTGAACGTGGGGTGGCGTGATCTCGGCCACAAGCTGAAGGTGCTCCTGGGGGTGGAGCGGCAGGAACTCCTCGTGGGTTTCCTGCCGGTGACATGACACCTCACCTGCCCGGTCACCAGTTGGGTGACCACACACAGCGAAGCCGGCACGGTGTTCACCGCCCGCAAGTTCACGGACTGGGCGACGGTGAAGGAGTCGATCCTCTCGAAGAAGGTCGGGGCGAGTTTCCTGCTCGCGCCGATGGCGATGCAACTCGCGGCCGACGGTGTACCGGTCAAGATCGTCTACCTCGGTCACCGCGACGGCTCGGCGCTTGTCGTCGGCAAGGACTCGCCGATCCAGAGCTTCGAAGACCTGCGCGGCAAGGTGGTGGCGGTACCCAACCGCTTCGCCAACCAGAACCTGCTCCTCCGCAAGATGATGCGCGAGCGCGGCATGCCGTTCGATGCGATCGAGACCCGCGACGTGCCGCCGCCCGAACACCCGACCGCCCTGCAGGCGGGCGCGGTCGATGCCTTCGTGGTGGGCGAGCCGTTCTGCGCGAAGGCCGAGATGGACGGTGTCGGCCGTGTGCTGTACCACACCAAGGACATCTGGCCCGGCTTTATCTCGTGTGTGCTCGTGGTGCACCAGGACTTCCTCGACGAACAACCGGAGCTGATCGCAGAGCTGGTCTCTGGCATCTCGAAGTCCGGCCTGTGGTTGGATGAGAGCATGGAGAACCGCTTCGACGCCTCCCACGTGGTCGGGAAGCACTTCTACTTCCAAAAGCCCCAACTCCTGCAGTGGGTCTTGAGCAAACCCGTGGACCGTGTGACCTACGGCGACCTGAAGCCGATCCGCGCCAACTTCGACGAGATCATGGAACTGGCCTTCGAAACGGGCATCCTGCCGCGGCGCCTGCGCTTCGAGGAGTACGTTGATCCCAGCTTCGTGCCCGCCGGCGAGCGGTCGGCCTGGGGTGTCGAGGCGGAGACCCTGCGCGAGGAAGCCGCGCGGCTGCGGCTCGAGCCCGGCACCGCGCCCGACCTCGAAATGCCCGAGCTGAAGCGGAGGGCCCAGTGATGGGCTGCTTCGTCACGGCGTTCCTGGCCGTCGCGCAAGCAGCGGGGCAGAGCGCCCCCGCGGCGGCCGTCGACGCGCCGGCAGAAGCCGCCCTGCAGACCGCCGCGGAGATCGCAGCGGGCCGTGGGTATGGCGCCGCGGCGGCGCTGCTGGCGGTCGGCGTCGTATGCATGCTACTGGCGCGCCGCATGCCCCTGCGCTACGAGGCCTGGGGGATGCCCATCTCCCTCACGATCGTGATCTTGGCGCTGTGGGACGCCGCGGTGGTGCTGTCGCATTCGACGATCTTTCCTAGGCCCCTCGAAGTGTGGAACGCGGCCGTCGAGCTCGCCCGCTCGGGCCGTGTGTTCGGCGACATCGCCGCCAGCCTCTTCCGCGTGACCTGGGGGTACCTGCTGGCCGCTGGCCTGGCGATTCCCACGGGCCTCTTCATGGGCTGGTACACCCGGGGATTCCTGGCACTGAACCCGATCGTGCAGGGTCTGCGGCCCATTTCGCCCATCGCGTGGATTCCGATCGCGATCCTCTGGTTCGGCATCGGCGACGGCGCGGGTGTGTTCTTGATCCTGATCTCGTCGTTCTTCCCGATCTGCGTGGGCACCACTGCCGCGGTGCGGAACATCAGCCTCGTGCACCAGCGCTCGGCGATGAACTTCGGCGTGACCGGGATCCCGCTATTTCGCAAGGTGATCCTGCCCGCTGCCCTGCCCCAGATCCTGACCAGCATGCGGCTCTCCCTGGGGGTCGCTTGGCTGGTGATCGTCGCAGCCGAGATGGTCGGCATGGAGTCGGGCCTTGGCTACTTGATCAACGACGCGCGCAACATGGGCAGCCGCTACGATCTCGTGGTCGCCACGATGATCGTGATCGGCCTGATCGGCATCGTGCTCGACTTCCTGATCCGCCGCCTGGAGCGGTTCGACGAGGTGCGCTGGGGATACGTGAAACAATGAGCGACAGCGCAAACGATTCGACTCCCCGCGGGGCCCCGCCCCCCCGGGCGAAGGTGGTCGTGCGCGGCGTGCACAAGTTCTTCCAGAAGAAGAAGGAGACGCTGCACGTGCTCGACAACGTCAACCTCGAGGTCGGCGAGGGAGAGTTCGTCTGTTTCCTCGGTCCGTCGGGTTGCGGCAAGTCCACGCTGCTCAACATGTGCGCGGGCTTCGAGTCGATCGACAAGGGCACGATCGAAATCGACGGCCAACCGGTGACTGGGCCGGACCCGCGGCGCGTATTCGTGTTCCAGGAGTACGGGATCTTCCCGTGGATGAGCGTCTGGGACAACATCGCCTTCGGTCTCGGCAACCGCAGCTTCGAGGAAAAACACACGATCGCCCAGCGCTACATCGACCTGGTCGGTCTCAGCGGTTTCGAACGCGCCTTCCCGATGGAGCTCTCAGGGGGCATGAAGCAGCGTGTCGAAGTCGCGCGTGCGTTGGCGGTCGATCCCGATGTGCTCTACATGGACGAGCCCTTCGGCGCCCTCGATTCGCTGACGCGACTCAACATGCGCTCGGAGATCGTGCGCATCTGGGGCGAAGAGAGGAAGACCGTCATCTTCGTGACCCACGACATCGACGAGAGTGTGCAGATCGCGCAGCGGGTCGTGGTGCTCGGCGCGCGTCCCGGGCGCATCAAGACCATCGTCGACCTCTCGGCTCTCGAGCACCCACGCGACATCGACAGCCCCCCGTACCTGGCGGCCCGGGACGAGTTGTACGAGGCGATGGGTGTGTCCACCCGCATCGGCGGCAAATGAAGCGGTGCTGGGGCCATGTCCTCGGCTTCGCGCTTGGCTCGGCGCTGCTCTTCGCGCCAGGGCTCCTGCCCGCGGGGGCGGGCCCGATGGACGCGCACGCGGCCCTCGTGTGGTGCACCTTCTGGGTTGTGCCACTCGGTGTGTGGGCGGGCGCCGCCCGTCGGCCATGGCTGTGCGCGCTCGGCGCCGCGCTGGGCCTCGCCCTGGTTCTCGCCGCGTTGGCCGGGTTCGGCGCGCGGGACGTTCCGAGCCTTTCCCATGGCGGCGCGGTGCTGCTGGGCGGCCTGGGCCTGGGTGTGGGGCTGGGCTCGCTGCTCGGCCGCCGGGCGGCGACCGCGGGCTCGGCGCTCGTCCTCGTCGCCGTGCTGGGACTGTCGGGGCTGGCGGTCGGCGGCGGTCTGTTCCCGTCCCCACCCGCGGCCGAGCGCCCGGCCTTGGGAGCGGCGCTGCTCGACCTGTCGCCCCTGACGTGGGTGCTCGAGTCCGCCGGCGTGGACTGGGAGCGCCACCCCGCGGTCTACGGCCCCGCGGGCACGGATTGGTTCTCGGGCCAGCGGCGCGCGTTCCAGGGTGCGCTGCTGGGCCCCCTGGCCCTCCTGGTGGGCGCCCTGGCCGCCGTCGGTGGGACAGCCCATGCAGCGCGCACCAAGCGGGGCGGCGGCGCGCTACCTTTAGCGCGATGACCCTGCGCAAGTACTTTTGCACCTTTCCCCAGGAGCTGATCCGCGAGCCGATCATCAGCCACACCCTGCACGCGGAGTTCGACGTGGTGCCGAACATCCGCGCCGCGAGCATCACGGACCAGATGGCCCTGGTGGCCGTGGAGATCGAGGGTGAGGCCGCGAAGATCGATCGCGCGATCGACTACCTGCGAGCGCGAGGAGTGACCGTCGAGGAAATCCACGACGGCGAAACCCAAAAGCGCTTCTAGGCCGTGGCTCGGCGCTTCCTGGAACGACGGCGCGCCCCGCGGCGCGTGGCCGATGCGTTGCCCGCGCGGCGGTCCTTCGGAGTGTTTTGGCTCGCCGTTCTTTGGCTCGCCGTTCTCGCGAGCGCGTGTGCATCCGGACGCAGGGCCCAAGTCAACGCGCCGCGGCCCGAGCGCGGCGCGGTGGTCAGCGAGCACCCGCTCGCCACCGAGGTGGGGGTCGCCCTGCTGGAGGCGGGCGGAAACGCGGCGGACGCCGCCGTCGGTGTGGCGATGGCGCTCGCGGTCGTGTACCCGCAGGCGGGGAACCTGGGCGGCGGTGGTTTTGCCCTCTGGGTGCCGCACGGGGACCCGGACCGTGCCGCGGCGCTCGACTTCCGCGAGGTTGCGCCGCTGGGCCTCGTGCCGCAGCACTTCCTCGGCGCCGATGGACGGCCCGACCCGGAGCTCTCCCTGTCGAGCCCGTTCGCGGTCGGGGTGCCCGGCTCGCCGGCTGGCCTCGAAGCCTTCCACAAGCGTTTCGGACGTTTGAGCTTCCGCGAAGTGCTCGCACCGGCGATCCGGCTGGCGCGCGATGGGTATCCGGTGGATCCGTGGTTGGCGCGGGACCTGCGCGATCCCGTGTTCCAGCGGCGGCTCGGCGCGAGCCCCGCCGCCGCGCAGCTTTGGTACCCGCGCGGCGTGCCGCTGCGCGAGGGTGCGCTCGCCGTGCAGCCGGATCTCGCGCGCACGCTCGAACGACTGGCGGAACTCGGTGCCGCGCGCGGTTTCTACCGCGGTCCGGTCGCCGACGCGCTGCTGCGCGAACTCGGCCCCGGGCAAGGCGCGCTGGCCGCGGCGGATCTCGAGAGCTACGAACCGCGTTGGCGCGAGCCCTCGAGCGGTTGGTTCCGCGGCCGCCTCGTGCTCACCTTCCCGCCGCCCAGTTCCGGCGGTGTGCTGCTCCTGCAGTTCCTCGCCGTGCTCGACGGCTTCCCGCTGGAAGCGGATCGACAGCGGGCGCAGGAGGGCCGCACCGACGACGGCTGGACCGATCCGCAACTTGGGTTCGGAGCGCGCACCGTGCACTGGTGGATCGAAGCGATGCGCCGCGGCTTCGCAGACCGCGCCGAGCACCTCGGCGATCCGGACCACGTGGATGTGCCCGTCGCGCAGTTGCTGGCGCCGAGTTGGATCGCGATGCGCCGCGTGTCCATCGGCGACCGCGCCGCGCCCGATGTGCGGCCATTGGTCTTGGGCGGCGGCGCGGAGAGCACCGAGACGACGCACCTGTGTGTGCTCGACGGCGACGGCAACGCCGTGAGCCTGACGACGACCCTCAACAGCACGTTCGGCTCCGGCCGCATGGCCGCGGGCACGGGATTCCTGCTGAACAACGAGATCGACGACTTTGCGATCTTTCCCGGCGTGCCCAACGACTACGGGTTGGTGGGCAGCGCGGCCAACCGGTTGGCGGGCGGGAAGCGGCCGCTGTCGTCGATGACGCCGACGGTGGTGCTCGACGAGGCCGGCGCGGTGCGCCTCGTGGTGGGCAGCCCCGGCGGTCCGCGCATCATCTCGGCCGTGGCCCAGGTGCTCCTGCGCCACGTCGCCTACGGCCAACCCATCGACGCGGCGGTGCGCGCCCCGCGTGTGCACCAGCAGTGGCGCCCGACGTCGACCTACCTGGAACCGGGATGGAGCACCGGCCTCGCCAGCGCGCTCGAGGAGCGCGGCCACGAGGTCGAGATCGCCGCCCGCCGGTGGGCGTCCGTGCAGGCCATCGCCGTCGAGCCAGGCCGCGAGCCCACGGTTGCGAGCGACCCGCGGCGCGGCGGCAGTGGCGCCGTGGTCGGCCGCGAAGCGAGTCGGCCGAGCCGCCCTGCCGACGGACCATGACTCCCGCGGGGCGCCCCGGTGCGCTTCCTCCCATCCGAGGGCTCAGGCGGGGGTGGAACTTGGCCGATCCCCGCACTAGACCCGATGTCTAGCCCGGGTTATTCATCAGGTTTCCGATCCGACGAGCCCAAGTCGCTGTCTGGTGGTGCTTTGGGGCCGTGGCATCCGCAGTCGACCTTGAACAGGTCGTCGAGGACGGCCGCGGCCCCAAAGTGCCACCAGGCGGCGAAAGGCGGC
>WGMC01000029.1 GCA_016125265.1 Planctomycetaceae bacterium | reverse complement strand
GCCGCCTTTCGCCGCCTGGTGGCACTTTGGGGCCGCGGCCGTCCTCGACGACCTGTTCAAGGTCGACTGCGGATGCCACGGCCCCAAAGCACCACCAGACAGCGACTTGGGCTCGTCGGATCGGAAACCTGATGAATAACCGGGGCTAGAGCGTCGGCTCGGGGCCGACGCGGAAGTCGACCAGCTCCAACTCGAGTGCGGTCTTGCCGCGGAAGCTGTTCCACTTGGGTGTGTACGCCGCGTGGATCGGCGTGGCGGGCGTGAGCTCCCCGATGCGTGTGCCCTGGTGGAAGGCCATCGCCTTCAGCACCGTCGCGCCGCGGCGCAGGTGCACGATGAGGTGACGTCCCTCGGCGCCAACGGCGCGCGGCGCCTGGGCGAGCCGCAAGTCCCGCGACACGAACAGGGGCTTTTGGTGCTGCGAGCCGAACGGCGCGAGTCGGTCGAGGTGGCGCATCAGGGACTCGTTCACGTCGGCGTAATCGAGCTCCGCGTCGAACACCAGTTCGCGCTCCACCGCCGGCGACTCGGCGAGCAGTTCCCTCGCGCGCGCGCAGACCGCTTCGCGCAGCGCGTCGACCCGATCCGCGCGCACTTCGCAGCCCGCTGCCTGGGCGTGGCCGCCGTACCGCGCCATGTGCTCGGCTCCGCCGTGCATCGCCGCCAACACGTCGAAACCGTGCACACTGCGCGCGCTGCCGCGGCCCTCTTCGCCCTGGAAGCCGATCACCAGCGCGGGCCGTTGGTACTGGTCCACGAGGCGCGCGGCGACGATGCCCACCACACCCTGGTGCCAGGGACCTGCAACCACGAGCACCGGGTACCGCTCCGCATCCTGGAAGCGCAAGGCCTGTTCGCGCGCGCTCTGCACCACGTCGCCCTCGAGGCGCTTGCGCTCCTGGTTCAGGGCGTCGAGTTCGCGGGCCAGGCGTCGGGCTTCCTCCGGTTCGCGGGCGAGCAGCAGTTCGACCGCCCGCTGCGCGGAACCCAGCCGACCGCTGGCGTTGATGCGCGGGCCGATCTGGAAGCCGACGTCCTCGGCGGTCAGTGGGCGACCGTCGATGCCGGCCACCTCGAGCAGCGCGCGCAGTCCCGGCAAGCCGGTGCGCTCGAGCCGCTTCAGTCCGTAGTGCGCGAAGACGCGGTTCTCGTCGAGCAGCGGCACCACGTCGCACACCGTGGCGATGGCCACGTGCGCCAGGCACTCGTCGAGAAAGGCCTTCAGCTCGGGTTTGGCGCGGTTGCCGTCGGATAGGGCGAGCGCCAAGCCCCAGGCCAACTTGAAGGCGACGGCGCCGCCGCACAGTTCGCGCCAGGGGTACGAAGAACCCGCCAGCTTGGGATTCACGATGGCCGCGGCCGGCGGCAGGTCGCCGTGGACCGGGTGCGGCGGGGGCGGTTCGTGGTGGTCGGTGACCACCGTGTCGATGCCGTGCTCGCGGAGCTCGGCGATCGTCTCGAACGCACTGGTGCCGTTGTCGACGCTGACGACGACCGTGGCGCCGACTTCGAGGGCGCGCACGACCGAGTGGGGGCCAAACGAATACCCATCCACCAGGCGATTGGGAATGTGCCAGGTGGCCTTCGCGCCGACCGCGCGGAAGAGTTCCATCAAGAGCGCGGTGCCCGTGACCCCGTCCACGTCGTAATCGCCGTGCACCAAGATGGTCTCCCCGTCGCGCACCGCGCGTGCCAGGCGATCCATCGCGGCTTCCATGCCTGGCAAGAGGCGCGGGTCGTGCAACTGGGAGGCGCTGCGCTCCAGGTGCAGGCGCGCCGCATCCGGCTCGACCAAACCGCGGCGCATCAGGAAACTGGCCACGAACTCGGGGCAGTCCAATCCGCGCACGAGGGCGGCGACGGCGGCGGGGTCGGGTCGGTGGAGGGTCCAGCGCATGGTGCGCAGCATAGGGCTTGGGCGGCGGCGGCGGCGCCCGGCTCCGGCCGGCGCACCCTGGTAGGATCGTCGGCCCCATGGCCGACACATCCCGCGCCCTGCGCCACCTGCCCTCCGTGGACAAGTTGGTGGACGCCCTCGCGGCCCACCTGGCCCGCTCGACCGGCGAGGCGCCCATTCCGCGCGCCCTGTTGGTGGAGTTCGCCCGCGCCGAGTTGCAGGAGGCCCGGCGCCGTGTGGGCGATGCGGGACCGGGGGCGGGCGACGAACGCGAGCGCGCGCTGCTCGCGTGGATCGAAGCGGGTGGACCCTTGGCCGGTGCGCTGGCGCGCCTTACGCGCGAGCGCGGCGCGGGCCTCTTGCGCGCCATCAACGTGTCGGGTGTCGTGCTGAACACGGGCCTGGGGCGCGCTCCCTGGCACCCCGAGGCCGTGCGCGCGGCCGCGGAGGTCGCGGGCGGCTACGCGGTGGTGGAAGTCGACCGCTGGAGCGGCGAGCGCAACCAGCGCGACGAACGTGTCTCCGAGTTGCTGACGCGCCTCCTCCCGTGCGAGGCCGCGCTCGCCGTCAACAACTGCGCGGCGGCGGTGTTGCTGGCGCTGCAAAGCCTGTCCGGCGGCCGCGAAACCTTGGTTTCGCGCGGGGAACTGGTCGAGATCGGCGGCTCCTTCCGCATGCCCGCCGTGATGGAGCGCGCCGGTGTGCAACTCGTCGAGGTCGGCACCACGAACCGCACGCGCATCGGCGACTTCGAGGCTGCGCTCGGGCCCAAGTCGGCGTTGCTCCTAAAGGTGCATCCCTCGAACTTCCGCATCCGCGGGTTCGCGGAGGAGGCGAGCCCGAAGGAGATGGCGGAACTCGCGCGGCAACACGGGCTCTTCAGCGCGTACGACCTCGGTTCCGGGCGTGTGGACGTCGAGGGTGCGGCGTCGCTCGATTTCCTCGGGGACGAACCGGACCTGCACGGCGCTCTGCAGAGCGGCGTGGATGTCGTGATGTTCTCGGGCGACAAGCTCTTGGGCGGGCCCCAGGCCGGCCTCGTCGTCGGCCGAGCCGAGGTGGTGGCGAAACTCCGCAAGAACCCGCTCTACCGGGCCCTGCGCCTCGACAAGACGATCCTGGCGGGGCTGGAGCGCACGCTCGAGTTGCTGCTCGCCGGCCGCGCGGACGAGCTGCCGGCACGGGCGCTCCTGCAGCGCGCCGCTGCCGAAATCGAGGCACTCGCGCGGCGCATCGCCGAGGCCCTGTCGCGCGTGCCGGGACTCGAGGCGCTGGTGTTGCCGGAGCGCTCCCAACCCGGCTCAGGCAGCGCCCCGGACGTTTACCTCGACACGTTCGTGGTGGCGCTCGCCGCGCAAGGCCGGAGCCCGAGCCGTTTGGCGGCGGAACTGCGCGCGCTGCCCACCCCCGTGTTCGCGCGGGTCCACGAGGGCCGTGTGCTCCTCGACCCGCGTACCCTATTGGCGGGGGAGGAAGAGCAGTTGCTCGAGCTGCTCCGCGCGCACCCCTGGACCGGCACGGGCCCGCGCCCGTAGGCTTCGCACCATGGAAAGCACCAAACGACTGATCGATTACGCCGCCTGCGCGGGTTGAGCGGCCAAGATGCCCATTGGGCGTCTCGCGCACGTGTTGCGCGGCCTCAACTCCAGCGGCGACCGGGGCCCTTCGCGGCTCCTGATCGGACCCGAAACCTTTGCCGACGCGGGCGTCGTCAGGATCGGGGATGGGGAAAGTGCGTCCACACCGCTGCTCGTGCAGACTGTCGACTTCTTCCCGCCGGTCGTCGACGACCCGTACCTCTACGGCGCGATCGCCGCGGCGAACTCCCTGTCGGACGTGTACGCGATGGGGGCGAGCGCACTGTCGGCGCTCAACATCGCCAGCTTCCCGAAGGACTTCTCCGACGATTGGATCGGCGAGATCCTGCGCGGCGGTTTCGACAAGGTGGCCGAGGCGGGCGCCGTGGTCGCCGGCGGCCACACGGTCGAAGGCGAGATCCTCTTTGGCTTTGCGATCACGGGCCTCGTGATGGAGGCCCAGATGATCGACAACGCGCATGCACGTCCTGGCGACCGCCTCTACCTCACCAAACGCCTCGGCATGGGCACCATGACCACCGCGTCGAAGCAGGGGCGCATCCCGTTCGACGTGCTGCGCCCGGCGGCGCTGCAAATGGCGACGCTGAACCGCGCCGGTTGCGAGGCGATGCTGGCCGCCCGCGCCAGTGCCGCGACCGACGTGACAGGCTTCGGCCTCCTGGGCCACGCGCGCAACGTGGCGCGCGCGAGCGGTGTCACGCTCGCCCTCGACGCCGCATCGTTGCCGCTTTGGCCCGGCGCCCTCGACTGGGCCGCGCAGGGAGTCGCGTCCGGCGGCTCGAAACGCAACCGCGCCGAGCTGCAATCGGACGTCCGCGTCGAACCGACCGTGGCCGAAGCCCTGGTGGCCCTCGCCTTCGACTCCGAAACCTCCGGCGGCCTCCTGATAGCCGTTCCCAAGGAACGCGCCGCCCAACTCGAACACGAACTCGCCGCACGCGACGTGCTGGTCGCACCGATCGGCGAAGTCGTACCGAAAGCCGCGACGTCCGTGCATCTGCGCTAACTGCGTCCTTGGCCACACTCCCCAGCAGCACCATGACACCCGCCCAGATCTTCCAGCTCGCCGTGCGCCTGCTCGGCCTTTACCTCTTCTATCTGGGCGCGAGCAGCCTGGTGGGCGCGTTCATCAGGATTCCCCACGGGAGCTTCTGGCGAAGCCTGCTGGAAGCGGCGTTCTTGGCGGCGCTGGCGTGGTGGATGCTCGGCGGCGCCAAGCTTCTCGTCGACCGCGCCTACCCGCACGACGCCCCGCGCTCCGATTCCCCTCGGGTCTAACTCAGGCGCGCCGCCGCTGGGCAGCGCAGCGGCGAGGGGCGTTCATTCGCGATTTCCACCCGAGATTGGAATCGGGATCCACAGCAGCGTCACGCTTCTGGCGCCGTTGGGTTCCTTCTCCGTGCCGAACACTCCCCACAGCGTTGACCACGCGTAGCCGTTCTGCATTTGGTCACCGATTCGCACCCGGCGGCCCCGTTCGCGCGAGAGCAGGCCGGTGAACAGGCTTAGGGTGGCCCCCGCTTCCAGCAGGCGACCTTCCGCGTCGTAGGTGGCGTGGCCCCGCTGCGAACTGATCAAGCCGACGCCAAAGGTCCCCCAGGTGGATGCCTGAAAGCCGTCCTGCGTTTTGGCCACGTGCTCCGCCCCGATGTAGAGCAGGGGCCAGAAGTGCGTCTCGCCCTCATCCACGTAGGGCGCCGAGTTGTCGCTGTACTCCCGCACCAACGCGCTGGGGATGTCCTGATCGATGCGCTTGAGCCGCATCTCGGACACCGCGCAACTCGCGCATGGCAGGCATGTGCACAATGCGATCGCTAGTCTGTTCATTCGAGGCCCAACCTCTGTGCACTAGGGGAATGGTTTTGGGGGCGCCGCGGCGGCCTCACCAGTCCACCTCGCTCCGCGAGGTCGTGGACTCGACTTCGGTGCCGGAGGCGTCGTAGGCGCGCACGGTGATCTGGATCGCGGGGGGGAGGGAGCCCAACTGGGGCGCGGTCGGGGTCCAGGCGCGTTCTTCGGTCCGCTCGAGCAACAGGATCGGTGCGGTCTCGGGCGCGGCGTCGGCCGGGCGGACTTCGATGCGGAACCACCCGCCCGGGCGGGTCGGGGCGTCGAAGGCGATCGTGCCGAAGGCGTCGACTCGCGGTTCGGGCAGGCGCAGCACGAGGCGGGTGGTGCTGTCCGGGGCGTCCGTGAGGATGCGGCGCGCCAGCGGCTCGGCGGTGGCCTCGCTCGCCGGGGGCGCGACGATGTCGCCCACGAACATCGCGGCGGCGCCCACGAGGAGGGCGACGCTGATCCAGGTGGCGAGGCGCGAGCGCGGTTTGCGGCGCGCTCCCGGCGGAGGGCCGTGGAGGGCTCCTTCGAAGTGGGCGGCGGCGCCCGGTTGGCCGGGTGCTGGCTGCGGGAGGCCGCCCGCGGATCCTCCGGTGGCCGCTGGAGCGCCGTGGACGCCGCCGAAGCCAGGGTGCGCGCCGTCGGGCGCGCGCAGCGCGGCGTCGCGGTTGCGCCGTTCAAGCACCCGCGCGGCCAGGACCGGGTCGCGCTGCAGCGCGTCGTCGAGCTCCGGGTCCCCAAAGGCCAAGTCGCCGCGTTCGATGCGGTCCAGGATGCGACGTCTGCGCCAGGGTCCGAACATGGTGGGTGCCGTCCCTGCGGCCCGAGGAAGTCTAGCGGCGGGGACGCGCGCAACGATTCGGGGGGACGTGGGGTAGCCTCCCGCTCCCATGTCGGGTCCTTCAACGCCTCCCTCGCTGCCCCGCAAGGGCTCTGAACACCCGACCGGGCTACCCCCGGCCCTGACCGCCGCGCCCCCGTGGATCCTGGGCCACCGGGGAGCGCCCCTCGACGCGCCCGAAAACACGCTCGCGAGCCTGCACCACGCCCTCGAGGCCGGGCTGGACGGTGTCGAGTACGACCTGCAGGGGTCGCTCGAGGATGAGCCGGTGCTGTTGCACGACGACACCTTGGAACGCACGGCCGGGGACCGCCGGCCGATCGAAGAGGTGCCGCTCGCGGAACTCGCAACGCTCGAAGTCGGCGGCTGGTTCCAGAAGCGCTTCGTGGGCGAGCCGTTGCCGCTCTTCGCCGACGCGTTGTCCTTGGGCCACACGGCCCTGGGCGAGCCGGCCCTGCACATGGTCGAGCTCAAACGCGCGGACCTGGTGGGGCGCGTCGTCGAGATCCTGCGCGAGACGGCGCCGACCCTCCCCGTGCGCATCGCCAGCTTCCACCGCGAGGTGTGCCTCGCCGCGCGCGACGCCGGGCTGCCTTCGATGTTGCTCAGCACACGCTTTCGGCCCGAGGACGGCGAATGGCTGCGGCGCGAGCGCATCGAGGCCTACGGGCTTGGTCCCGGCGGATGGCGCGGCGCGCCGGAGAAGGGCCTCGAAAAGACCGAACGCTGGGGCTGGAGCATCGATCGCCCCGATCACCTGCTCGAAGCGTGCCGACGCCCGTTCTTTGGCTTCAACACGAATGAGCCGCGCCGCGCCCTCGGTGCGCGCGCGCTCGTGCGCCTCGCACCCGACGACGACGGCCCGTGGCCCATCGAAACGCCGGAACTCGAAGTGATTCCGGAGCGCGACGCCGAGGGCCGGGGGCCCTTCGCAGGCCGTTGGCAGGTCGCCGCGGCGGTGCGAAATCCGTTCGGCGTGGCGGTGCGTGTGGAGCCGTTCCTCGAGGTGCGCCGCGGCGCCTTCGAAGCGACGTCGCTGCCCGGCTCCATCGAACTCGCGCCCGGCGAGCGCCGCGAGTTCTCGTTCGAACTGGCCGGCGGCTCGTTCTCGCCCGGCCTCGATCCCTTGCTCGCGGCGCGCTTCCTGATCCCGGAGGGCCCCGGCCGTCCCGCCGCGGCGCTCACCTTGGACGCGCCCCTCGTGCGCATCCGCCGCGCCGTGCTGCGCACCACATCGACACGCCTACTGTGCCTTGCCGAGGAACCCGGCGGAGCCGTCGCGAGCCTGGGCTTGCGCCGCCGCGGATCCGAACTGGTGCTCGAACTCGAACACACAGGTGGACTGAACGAGCCCCACGTCGCCGCCGTGTTGGATGGCGAGTTCCGCGTCGGTACACGCGGCCTGCGCATGCGCCTGCCGGAGGATTTCGACGATCGCGCCGAGGGCACCCCCTTCACGGCGGGCGTCATGGGGCTCGACCCCGTCCGCTCGACACCCACGTGGCGCCGCTGGGCCGGCGGGCTGCCCGCGGACATGCTGTCGGGCTCGCCCGGACGCCTGTATCCGGGATCGCGGGCCTAGGGCCCCAGAGCCCCCGCTCCAACGCTCCCCTTGCACGGCGCGCGGCCCTCGGGTCGAATGCCAGCGCAGAGGGGGAGTGGATCGGTGCTGGTGTGTCGCCCGGCCTTCAAAGCCGGTGGGCTCCGTGAACAGCGGGGCCGGTGGGTTCGATTCCCATGCGCTCCCGCCACCTCTGCCGCTGCCTGTCGAGTCAGAGGCCCACCCCTGCCGATAGGATGCGTCCCAGCTTGAGCGACGCACCCGTGCATAACGCCCATGGACTCGTGATCCGCGAGTACCAAGCGGGCGACGAAGTGGCCATCCTCGAGACCTTCAACCGGGTCTTCCGCGAGGTGGATCCGGGATTTGTGCCGCGGTCGCTCGCGTTCTGGCGCTGGCAGTACCTCCAGAATCCCGGCGGCTGGCGCATCTGGCTCGCATTGACGGAAGAGGGTCGCGTCGTCAGCCAGTATTCGGGCGTGGGCCAGCGCATGGTGCTGGAGGGCGAGAGCGCCCACTTCAGCCAGGCCGTCGATTCGATGAGCGACCCCGCGTACCGCAAGGGGCTCAAAAAACCCGGCGTGTTCGTGCTGACCGGCGAGCCCTACGCGGCGAACTACGGCGGGCGCCTCGACACGATCATGTGGGGGCTGCCCGTGCCCAACGCGTGGCGCATCGGCAAGAAGTACCTGGGCTACGACCTGATCCGCACGCAGAGTCGTTTGGCTGCGGACAGCCGCACCTGGGAGGGCGCCGCCGCGCCGGGGATCGATGTCGCCGAGGCACAGACGCTTCCCGACGACCTCGACGACCTCTTCGCGCGCGCGTCGAAGCCCTACCTGGCGATCGCCGTGCGCGACCGCGCGCACTTCCAGTGGCGGTTCTTCGACCACCCCGAACAGCGTTACGAGCTGGCGCTCGCGCGCCGCGGCGGTCAGCTCGTGGGCCTGTGTTTCTTCCGCGTCGGGGAGTTCGGCGGCGAGCGCGCGGGCCTCGTGTGCGATTGGCTGACCGATCCTGCGGAACCGGGTGCGGCGGCGGCTCTCGGCGCGTGGCTGCGCGAACGCACACTCGCCGCGGATGTCGAACGCACCGTCGCGCTCCTGCCCGACACCGCCGCCGATTGGCTGCCGTTGCAGCGCCTCGGCATGCGCGTGGAGCCGACCCAGTACTTCCTCGTCGGCCGACCGTACAAGAAGGGCTACGACATGCGGTGGCTCTACCACCACTGGTACTACACGTTGGGCGATACGGATCTCGTATGAGCAACTTCGGCGAGTACACGATCCGGCCCTACGAACCCGGGGACGAACACGGCATCCTCGAGGGTTTCAACCTGGTGTTCGGGGCCGACAACCCGCGCCACGTGGAACGCACCCTCGAGGAGTGGCGTTGGGCCTTCGACCGTCATCCGCGCGGCCGGCGCATCATGGTGGCGCTCCACAACGACCGCATCGTCGGCCAATACGCCGGCATCGCGTACCGCACCAACTTGATGGGCGAAGAGCGCGACTTCGTGCACATGGTGGACTCGTTCATGGTCCACGAATACCGCGCGCGCTACAAACGCCCGGGCCTGTTCGTGCACACGGTGCTGCGTTTCTTCGAGGAGTTCTGCGGCTTCGACAAGGCGCCCATCGGCTACGGCGTGCCGGTCGAAAAACACTTCCGCCTGGGGCACCAGTTCCTCGGTTACGAGATCGTGCGCACCCACGGACTGCTCGTGCGCGAGCCCAGCCCGGGCCCCACCGAGATCCCCGAGGGTGTGGAGCGCCTCTCGCGGTACGACGAACAGTTGCGCTGGCTCTACGACCGCTGCGCGGGCGACTGGGCGGTGTCGGCGTTCCGCGACGCCGAGGCGCTGAACTGGCGCTTCGCGGACCACCCGCGCTTCGAGTACGTGATCCTCGGTGTGCGCGACGATGCGGGCATCCTGCGCGGCACGGCCGTCTACCGCACGGCGGACTGGATCCTGCCGCGCATGGGCGTCCTCTGCGAATGGCTCGTGCCGCCGGGCGAGCCCGAGGTGGGGGAGAAGCTGCGGCTCGCGGTGGAGGCCCTGGGGCGCAGCGAGGGCACCTCGGCGCTCATCACCCTGATCCCGGATTGGTCGCCGTGGTTCGCCCGCTTCCAGGAGTCCCACTGGCGCGTGTGGCCAAGCCACTACTTCATGGGCTGCCGAAGCTGGCACCCGCGCCTCGAGCAGATGTGGCTGAAGGACCACTGGTGGTACCAGCTCAGCGACGTCGACCTGGTCTGACAGCTTCGGGTCGGGGAGCCTCTGGCCGATATTCAGTCCGATAGCTGGAGGACGGTCACGGCACCCTCCGTGACGACACAATCCCCCCGGTATGGCGTCGCTAAGCTCGGGTCGATCTGGTAGCGAGCAGATGTGTCCGCATGCACACTTTGCGCATCCACACGCTGGACGCGATAGGGTCCAGGGCCCAGTAGACCAAAGTGGACGGACGGCGCCTGGGCTGGCATGAGTAGACGGACCCCGTCGCCCCGGGAAATCGCGATGTAGTCGCTCGCAGCGTCGGACATGGCGGTCGCGAATTCCACACGGAGGCTACCGCCCGCGGTCAGCTCCGCCGTGACATCCAGGCCGGCATCCACCTCCTCCGCGGGGAACGGCCCGAGAAGCGTTGGCGCGTAACCCTCGGCCGACACACGAATGTACACCGGGTACGCTTCTTGCGGAGTATTTCCGGGCCGGGCCGTGATCGCGGGCTTTGCGCGCACCTGCGCCGCAGGCTCCAGTCCCTGTGCTCGAACGAAAAAATAGCCCGTGGCATCCGTGGTGGCCGATGCAATCGGTCGGCAGTGCACGAAGCTCGGTAGCCCATTGCATTCCAAGCGCTCGTGGGGACCTGCTGCCCGAAGTACCGAGACCGAAGCCCCCGCAGCGGGGCCGCCGTGCGCCAGCACATATCCGCGGATGCCTGGAGCTTCGTCAATCACGAATCTGATCGCGCGAGGGTAGTTCGTCAAGTCGAACGGACCCCAGCGCTCGCTCTTGCCCGCTTTGGACTGGGCCTGCAAAGTAAACGGAAGAAGGGGAGGGTGGATGGGGGTCGGCACCCCACCCGCCAGTCGCGGATACTCCGTGCGAGCGACGGGCAAGTGACCTTGCCATTGCAGTACCTCGGCCGAGTATGATTCTACGGGCTCGCCGTTGCGGTTCACCGCCAACAAGTCGATCGGCGCGGATGCCTGGAAGCGAACTTCGACCTCCACTTCGGTCTCGGCAACGATTTCCATAGAAACAGTGGACCAGCGGCGAGCTGAGTCGTAAGCATTGAGGGTTAGAACCGCCGTCGACGGCAACTCGAATAGAAACCGTCCATCTGGACCCGAAATCGCGGAATCGACTACCTCACGAGAGTCACGCGCGGCCAGCGTGATCTCGGCGCCGGAGACAACCACGCCACTCGGGTCGTAGACGACCCCGTGAACGCCCACCGCCGGCGCCCGGCCCCATTTCGGGGCGGGCAACGTGTCGGGTAGGACTTCAGGGAGGGTCCGCCCGTGGCTCAGCCCGTCGCCTGCCTGGGGCGAGCCGTCCAGGGCGATGGGGGCGCGCGCATCCGGCCGCTGGCACCTTGCCAGCGTCAAGGCACCAGCCACGGCCACCGCCAAGCCGAGTAGGGCTAGGGTGTGGTGGTGACGCACTTGCAGTCTTCCACTGAACCATTGCATTCGCCAATGATGGTCTGGCAGGCCGCTGGTGAGCATGCGCCACGGCAGACCGATGAGACGTTCAGGGTGCAACTACCGGTCGGTGGGGCACCGCATTCGCAGGTGATCGGGCTGTTGCAGTCACTGGTGCACCCGGTGGCAGGGGCACAGGTTGTGGTCTGGTGCAAGCCACAACAGGTGGTGTCTAAGGCGCGAATGTACAAAAGGCTGCCTGCCGCGCCCTCCTGACCGAGATTTAGTACATCAAAGACTACGCGACCGTCTAACAAGATGTAGGAAAGCGATTGAATCTCGTGGTACTTCTTCGCTGCTGGATCGTACAAGCGCGTCCCTGCGAACTCGGACGGTTGGAACATGAGCCGCTCACAGGCCTCGAAGTTCTCGTAATGAAAACTCTCGCCGTTCGCGAACTCGCCTTTCAGCAGTGCGTAGCAGAGCGCACCGCCTCGACTCTCACCCCAGACCAACTCCTGAATGGTCAAGTCGCGCCCGCCTACGTCCATAATTCCCCCGACCAAATCAGCGGCCGATTGGACACGGACGGAACTGCGTGGATGCTCAACGGGAGTGTGCTCGGACGGGGGCGGACTCCGCTCAGGCGTCTTCGCCTCGGCCAATAGGGCAGCCGCGGCAAAACCAAAAGCTGAGAGCAGTGCCAGTAGTGGGAGGGCCCAGGTTGTGTACTTCACTGTGTCGATCCGTAGGGCACGGGGCAGTCAGACGCGCGATGCGCGCGGCTTCACTCGGTAATAACGACGCGGCGCGCCTCCCACTGCCAACTCTTGCCGAAAAGTGCTAGACGCACACAGCTGAAGCGACGCAACTCCGTTTACCGACCGAGCTTAGCCCGGCGACTCCAGTTGCGGGCTCATCACTTGGTCCTACGATTTTTGGGGGCAGAGCCGATGGGCCGACCGCGTGCCCTGTGTGATACCGCGGGGACTCTCGGAGACAGCTTCCCTGACGCCGGTTCCGCCGGCCCGATGCTCCCCTGTAGCGAGGTCACCAGGTTGGACGAGCGGATCGGGCACTCGGACGACAGCCGGGATCGAGCTGGTCGTCCGGCGGGAAACCCACGAGCCATTGACGACATCGACGCAGCGATGTGGACATGGTTGGAGCGCGACTCCTGGGCGGGGAGGCGGCGCTCCTGGCGCGAATCGGGCCTCCTCCCTTCTCTTCCCTGGGGGCCTCGGCCAACAATGGGGCTCCCCGCGCCGGACCCCACGCCGGGCGACGGGGTTTCCCATGTGCCAATCCGCCGCCCGCCCCCACGGCTCGAAGCTCCGCCGCGTGCTTGCGCGCGCGCTCGGACTCGCCGCGCTGCTTGTCCTTTTGCCCCTGGCGTTTGCCCAGGAACCGCCGGCGACGGGCGCGACCTGGGTCGAGCTGAAGGGCGAACTGGATCCGGGGATGCAGAGCCTGCTGCGGCGCGCCATCGACGGGGCGAAGGAGCGCGGCGACCTCCTGGTGATCGAGTTCGACACGCCGGGCGGCCGGCTCGACCGCATGACCCAGATCGCGCGCAGCATCGATCGCGCGCGCAGCGAAGGAGTGGTGGTCGTGGGCTGGGTTTCGGGCAATGCGCTCTCCGCCGGGGCATTGATCGCGATGGTCTCCGACCAGCTCTACATGCGCACCTCGGCCACACTCGGCGCCGCGGCGGTGATCCGCATGACACCCGGGGGTGTGGAGGGCCTCGCGCCCGAGGATCCGATCGTCGCCGAAAAGACGCTCTCCGCCTACCGCGCCGAATGGCGCGCCTGGGCTGAACAGCGCGGTCGGCCCGGGGCCCTCGCCGCGGCGATGGTGGATCCGGAGCTCGAAGTGCTGCTCGTCGACGTCGACGGCGAGCGCCGCTACGTCACGGGTGAGGAGTGGGACGACCTGCGCGAGCGCGGCGTCGACGCCGCGAAACTCGAAACCGTGGTCCCGCGCGGCACCCTTTTGACCTGCACGGGCCCCGAAGCGGTGCGGCACGGCTTGGCGAATGGCATCGCCGAATCGCCGGCGGAGCTCCTGGCGAAGATCGGTGTCGACGGCGAATCGCGCTACGCGGTCGAGCGCACGCGCTCGGAACGCCTGGCCGCGTTTTTCTCCTCGATCGCGTGGTTGCTGATCGGACTGGGCATCCTCTTTGCGTACATGGAGCTCCAACAGCCCGGCCTCGGCCTGCCAGGCGCACTGGCCGCGGCGTGTTTTGGGCTGTTGCTCTTCGGGCGCTACCTGACCGGGCTCGCGGACGTGCCACACTTCGTGTTGATCGGCGTCGGGATCGTCCTGGTGGGAGTGGAGCTCTTCGTGACCACCGGCACGCTGGTCGCGGGCATCGCCGGCGCGCTCCTGGTGTTCGCGGGGCTCGTGTGGTCCGGCCTCGGGCCCGGTGTGCCCTACGACACGGCGCTCGAGCGCGCGGTGCTGCTCGACGGCGCGCGCAATACCCTCATCTGGCTTGCGATCGGCCTGATCGGTGGATTGGTGTTGTCGCGGCTGATGCTGCGCGTGCCGTTCCTGCGCCGTTACCTGGTGGTCGAGGGCACCCAGCCGGTCGGCGACACCGGATTCGGCACCGGGGTCGGCGAAGTGGCCGGTGCGGCCGCCGCCATCGCCCGACCGGGGGCCGTGGGGCGCGCGCTCACCGACCTGCGCCCCGTGGGTCTGGTGGAGCTCGACGACCTGCCCGGGCGACGCCTCGAAGCGCAGGTCGACGGGGACTTCCTCGAGGAGGCGCAAGTGGTGCGTGTCGTGGAGCTGCGCACGGGACGCCTCGTCGTGGAAGCGATCGAGGCCGGCGACGGGTCGGCCGTGCCCCTCGGAGCGACATCGTGACGCTGGCGCTGATCCTTCTCGGCGTCGGCCTCGTGCTGCTCTTCGCGGACGTGTGGTTCCCCAGCTTCGGCGCCCTTTCGCTACTCGGCGTGGCGTCCTTGCTGTGGTCCGTGGGCGCGGCGTTCGGCGAGGGCCGCAGCACGGGTTTCGGATTCCTCGCGGCGGTAGCCGTGCTGGTGCCTACGGCGATCCTCCTGGGCCTGAAGCTGTTCCCGAAGAGCCCCGTGGGCCGGCGCGTCGTCAGCTCGGGGCTCTCATTCGAATCGACGGCGGCGACGGATCCCCGGGACCTGACCCTGCTCGGCAAGCTTGGACAAACCACGAGCGATCTGCGCCCCGCCGGGTACGCGCGGATCGAAGGCCGCCGTGTCGACGTGGTCAGTCGGGGGGAACCGATCCCGGCGGGCACCGCCATCCGCGTGCTGGAGGTGGTCGGCAACCGAGTTGTCGTCGCCGCAGTCGAAGCACCCGCCCCCGATGGGGTACAACCATCCGCCTGAGGACCCACTTCACTCCAGCTCGGATCCCGCACCGATGATCGCCACGCTTGCACTGATCCAGGACACCGACTCCGGCAGCCCTATCGGCACGATCTTCATGGTCTTGCTGGGCCTCGGCCTGGTCTTCTTCCTGTTCCTCTTCCTGCAGTTCGCGAACCTCTACGTCCAGTCGCTCTTGACCAAGGCTGGAGTCGGCTTGCTCGACATGTTCGCCATGCGCCTGCGCAAGGTCAGCCCCAAGGACATCGTCGGTGCGCGGGTCATGTTGGTGCAGGCCCGGCTGTCGGACGTGGACAAGCGCGACCTCGAAGCCCACGTCCTGGCGGGCGGCAACGTGACGCGGGTGGTGCGTTCGCTGATTGCCGCGAACCGCGCGGGCATCGCGCTCGATTTCCGCACGGCCGCCAGCATCGACTTGGCGGGCCGCGACGTGCTCGAAGCGGTGAAGACGAGTGTCACCCCGAAGGTGATCGACTGCCCGAACCCGGCCTCCGGGAAGTCGGAGATCGCCGCGGTCGCCGCGGACGGCATCCAAGTGCTCGCGAAGGCCAGGGTGACCGTGCGCACGAACATCGCGCGCCTCGTCGGTGGCGCGGGCGAGGAGACGATCATCGCGCGGGTGGGCGAGGGCATCGTGTCCACTATCGGTTCGAAGGACTCGCACAAGGAAGTGCTCGCCAATCCCGACGACATCTCGAAAACGGTGCTGCGCCGCGGATTGGACGCGGGCACGGCGTTCGAGATCGTGTCGATCGACATCGCCGACGTCGACATCGGCAACAACATCGGCGCGCGCCTGCAGGCCGACCAGGCCGAGGCGGACAAGCGTGTGGCCCAGGCCATGGCCGAAAAGCGCCGCGCGATGGCCGTTGCGGCCGAGCAGGAGTTCAAAGCCACGGTGATGGAGAACCGCGCCAAGTTGGTGCTGGCCGAGGCCGAGGTGCCGCGTGCCATGGCCGAGGCGCTGAAGAGCGGCAACTTGGGTGTGCTCGACGTCTACCGCATGCGCAACATCCAGGCGGACACCGCGATGCGCGAGAGCTTGGGCACGCCGGAAGCCGGGTCCCAGGGCGGCGGCGCGCCGAAGGCGCCGTGACCGCAGCGGCGACGGTTCTTGTTCCTCTGGCGTTCCTGCAGCGGGATGCCGGGGACGGATCCAGCCTGATCGAGACCATCGTGCGCGTCGCGGTGGTGGCGGTGTTCCTCTTGGGTCCGCTGCTTGGCTCGGTCCTGAAGCGCCTGGGCGAGTCCGCCACGAAGCGGCAGCAGCGCGAGCAAGCTCCCCAGCGGCCGCGGCCCGTGCCCCGTCGGGACATGGAGGCGGACGGGGCGGACCTGTGGCGCGAGTTGCTCGAAGGGCGCGCGCCCGAGCGCAACCCGCCTCCGCCCGAGGCCTTCGATCCCGAGCCGGACGTCGCATGGGAGTTCGACGATGCGCCCCCGGGGCGGCCGGAGCCGCAGCGCGCACCTGCTACCCAGCGTGCACCGGAACCCTCGCGTCGCTATGAGCCTCCCAAGCCGCCCACCCTGCGACCCGCAGGCGCCCCTCAGCCGGCCACGGCCCACGGCGGAGCGGCCCTCGAGGACCGCCCGGCCAGCCTGGGCGGCCTCCTGCCCGCGGACAACGCGCGCGAGCGCAGCCTGGCGGGTTTCGAACTGGGCGACGAGGACGCCATCGAGGCCGGGGACCGCGACGCCCACGTGCCGCTCGCGCAGTTCTCCGGCCTCGAATCGTCGCCCTTCGCCGACATGTTCGAGCGCGACCCCATGCGCTTCGCCGCGACGACGTTCACCGAGTCCGCCGTCGCCCTGCGCTCGTTCAGCCGCGCCGAACTGCGCCGCGCGGTGCTGCTGGCGGAGGTCGTCGCGCCGCCGGTGACGCTGCGCCCGCCCCACGACCCGCTCGGCGCGCCGGGCTTGCGTCCGCTCTGATCCGCGTTTCTCCCAGACCGCCGCACGCACCATTCCGACGCCCCATGCCCGCCCCCCGCCACTGGCTCGTCAAGAGCGAGCCCGACTTCTTTTCGTTCGCCGACCTGATGGCGGCCCCCGGTCGCCGCACGATGTGGGACGGCGTGCGCAACCACCAGGCCAAACTCTTCCTGCGCGACGGCATGTCGCTTGGCGACGGTGTGCTCTTCTACCACTCGAACGCCGAGCCGCCTGGCGTAGCGGGCCTCGCGCGTGTGGCCAGCGAGACGTACGCGGACCCGACCCAGTTCGACCCCGCCTCACCCTACTTCGACCCCAAAGCCAAACCCGAAGCGCCGACCTGGTTTCTGCGCGACATCGAGGCGGTCGAAGCGTTGGCGACGTTCGTTCCGCTCGCCACGCTCAAGTCCTCGACCAAGCTGAGCGGCATGCTCCTCCTCCAAAAAGGCTCGCGCCTCTCCGTCACCCCCGTGACCGCGCCCGAATGGCGCGAAGTGCTGCGCCTGGGCGGCCTGAAAGCGCGCTGACGGGAGCCTGCTGCCCGCCGCGCGATTCCCGACGGCCGCGGTAACGGGCGGGCCGCGGGGCGCATCCATCGGGTGCGGGCGCCACCGGGGAACCGGCCGGGGGCCCGCGACTGGTCCACCCCGCCGGGGGGGACCGCCATGGTCCCCAGGGCCCCGCCGCCAACCCATGACGATTCCTGCACATTGCCGCGCCGCGCTCCTCCCGCTGGTTCTTGGGCTTCCTTGGACCGGGGTCGCATCGGCGCAGGGCGTCGGGGCCGCAGGGGCCGCGGCCGCACCCACCGGAACGACACTGCCGAGCGACCCTCCGCGGATCCGGCCGCCCCTGGGCGCGCCGATGCAGACCATCCTCTACGAGGCGGAGTTGCTGGCGCGCGAACTCGGGCCCGCCCGGCGGGCCGAACTCCGGCTCGAACTGCGCCGGCGTCAGACCTCCCTAGATGACGAAGGGCTGGTGCACGTGGAGGTCGTGGGTCCGCGGGGCGAGCCCCCCGTTCCGGAGGAGGTGCTGCTCGAGAGCGGCGCAACGTTGCGGGGCACGTGGCGCCACCGCGCCGACGTGCTCGCGCCCGTCGAGAGGCTGACCGAGCTCGCGCAGCGGCTGCCACGAGGTCACTTCCTGATGCGCGCCCACGTCGATACCCACGATCAGGTCGGCGGTGAGGGGGCGGCGGCGACCTCCACGGACACGTACATCGCCCAGGGGGCGAGCGGAGCGGGCCTCACGGTCGCGATCATCGACGGCGGATTCCAGGGGATCGCGGATGCCCAGGCCGCCGGAGACGCACCCGCCAGCTACCACGCGGGCAACTTCTCGAGCGGTTCGTTCCTCGGCACGACCAATCACGGCACCGCGTGCGTCGAGGCGTTCTTCGACCACGCGCCGGGCGCGACGTACCGGCTCTACCACGTCGACGGACTGACACAGTTCGGCCAGGCCGTCGACGACGCCATCGCGAACGGCGTGAACGTCATCTCGCACTCCCTAAGCCGTTACAACCAGGGCTGGGCGGACAACAGCGGCGACGCCTGCGCTGCCGCCAACGATGCCGCGGACGCGGGCATCTTGTTCTTCACCTCGGCCGGCAACCGCGCGCTGCAACACTGGCGCGGGCAGTTCAGCGGCGACACGAACAACTGGCACCGCTGGTCCGGGACGGACATTACCAACGGCATCACACTGACCCCCGGCGCCAGCGTGTCGTTCTACTTGCAGTGGGACACTTCGGTGGGCTCGGCCAACTACAACCTGTACCTGTACAACGCCGCGGGCACGTCGTTCGTCGCGAGCAGCACCAACTCGGGCCAGAACTTCGAGGAGTTCTCGTACTACAACGGAAGTTCGAACGATCTCGTGGTCCAACTCGCCGTGCAACGGGCATCGGGGGCGAGCGCCCCGCTGCAGGTGTTCATGCACGCGAACAGCCTCCTGATCCCGTTCGAGTACCACATGACGGCGGGATCGATCACCTCGCCCAGCAACTCGACCCGCGCCAACGTGATTTCCGTCGGGGCGGTGAACTGGGAGGACTACGACGCCGCCGAAGGAGCCGCGGACGTCGCCACGGTCTACAGCAGCCGCGGTCCGACCAACGGCGGGGGAATCCGGCCGCGTCTGGCCGGACCCACCAACACCACGACGACGGTTACGGGCACGTTCAACGGCACGAGCTGCGCGACTCCCAACGCGGCCGGCGCGGCGACGACGTTCTGGTCCTCGACCTACTTCAACACCTCGGCGGTGCGCGGCGTGCTGTTCGAGAAGGCCGGGTTGTGGAAGGACTGGGGCTCGCCAGGCGAGGACTCCGTGTACGGTCACGGCGGTGTGGTGCTCGCACCCCACGCGTGGGGCACCGTGTGGCTCGCCAGCCAGTTCGGCAACGTGCTCAACGCCCCGTCCGCGCCCTACTACCCCTTCGCCGCCGCCTGGAACAACGCGCCCGCCGGCGGACGCATCGCCATCCTGTCGGGCGGCACGTACACCGCCGCGGAACTCGGCTCCAAGGCCGTCACCGTCGAATCCTTCGGCGCCGACGCGACGCTGAACTCGCCCTGACTCCGAGCCCGCCGCCGGGCTCCGGGATTCCCCGCGCCGGGCGAACCCCGGGACCGGGGCTCGCCGCAGGGTTCCGCGAGGCGCTGCTGGCGTTCCGGGTGCCCGGGAGCGGACGGACAGGCGCGCGCTCGCGGGGGGGGGGCGCCTTCCCCCGTCAGGGGCGGTGGTCTCTCCTAGCGCGTGGACCGATTTCCTGGGGTCAGGTCACACCCACGGGGGCCCCGGATATGCGGCCTCGTTCGGTGGGAAGGGCGCCACCAGTGGCGTCGTGCCTCCCGTGTCCAACTGAGCGTGCTGCTCGTCCCAATCTTCGGTGCGGCGAGCCACATGGCCCCCTAAAGACCCGACTGGACTCGTCCGGGGGGGGGCCGGTGGCCCAAAGGAGCGCCTTTGGGGCGGGCTGGGCTCTCGGCTCGGCCCCCAGGGGCCGCTAGGCTGCCCCAGTGCTCAGGGGCGCCCCAGGGGCTTTCCTGTGGCCCTCCTGGTGGGGGCGGCGCGTCTCCCCACGCATTTCGAACACTCCACCCGTTCCTAGATCCCAACCGAACCCGTGACCCAGAACTACCAGACCCTGGTCCAGACGGTCCAAGCCTCCCGCGAGGACGTCGAGAAGGCCGTTGCTGGCAACAAGGCCGCCTGCGCCCGCGTGCGCAAGGCCATGCGGGACATCGTGAGTCTGGCCCGGGCGCCTTTTGAGTCCCGCGCCGGCTCTCACGCTCCGTGGGCTCACTGCTTCGTGGGCGCGATCGCAGTCTTGGTGGGCGCCATCCCGGCGGAAGGGCAGCTCTCCGAGTCCAACTGCAACAACTTGGGGCGCAAGGTGGACCAGAAGGTTGGCACGGAGACGGAGTTCGTCAACTGTCCTTCCCTGACACTACAAATCACGGTGGGGGTGATGGGGACCTCCGTCACAACGCCAAGCTCGTGCCCTTCCGACAAGACGACGTACACGGGAAACGTATACCGCTGCGAGGGAGAAGTCAGTGGTAGCCACTGTGTGCGGCAGGGCTACAAGGTCCCCTACAAGACCTACTCGTTCGGCAGCGACAACTCCAAGGCGTGCCCAACCCCCTCGGTGCTCACGTTCGATGACTGGCTGTCCGCCTTCGCGGCGATCGCTTGTCAGCCGATCCCCTTGATTGCGGAAAGCTTCGACTGGTCGGCGAGTGTGAGCCGTTGCACTGTGATCGACGGTGCCGTCGTGTCCGATCCTGAAGTCCACGGACAGTGGATCGAAGGCCTCCAGGGCCCCGTGCTGGTTTGGGACGGCGACCCGCAGGTTCACGCCGTTCCTTTTGTACGCGGGAGCCTCGAGCAGTGGCTTTCGGAACGTCCGCGAATGGCCGCAAGCTCGCTGCCGGGCCCGGTTCAGATGCACATGGCGCTGGTGCCCAACATGGTTGCTGCGTCCAATGTGGTTGCAGAACTCGAGGTCGGCGAGCGCGTGGACGGCGAGTGGAGCGTCCGCACGATGACCGTAGAGGGCACCGTCGCTGCCGATGGCAGGTTCGATGTGTGGTTTACCAGATCGGTAATGGGCCCGGATTCGGCACCCTCGACCGTTCGGGAGCGGTATGGCTTTGACGGCCACTCGTTGCGACTGTCGGTCCAAGGGCAACCTCGCGACCACTTCTACAGCGCGAGTCACCCCGGCGTGCGATTGCGTTTCGCCACCGACCTCGTACCTCTGTCGACCCTGGGCAACTGGGTTCGCGATCCAATCGTTTTCGACCGCTTGGACGCACTCGCGACCACGATTTCGCCGGTCGATGGAGATGGGCTCGTGGCGGTCCGCCAGGACTGGGCGCCGGTGCTTTCCTTGGGTGGTTCGGTGACCCACTGGTTCGACGCGAACCAGGGTTACCTCGCCATTCGAACCGAATACCGCGATGCCACAGGTTCTCTGCTTCGAGACCGGGTCTACGGGGGCTACGAGGAGCTCGTAGGCGGAGTCCTACGTCCAACCACTGTCACGGAACGATGGTGGGGCGGGGGAAGCGTTCCGGTCCTTTTTCGCAGCCAGTCCACACGGGTGCGCCGCGCCCAGTCGGCCCCCGAGTCGGAGCTTTCCGCCTTGGGGCGCTTCCTTGCCCCGGAGAACCGATGGTTGGTCTACCAGGGTTGATCGCACCTCGCCCCGGGGCGGCCCCCCCGGGAACTGTCTGCGCAAGGTATCGGGTGCGCAGGTCGCCGCGTGACTCGGCCCCGCTGCCTCGGCGCGAGGACTCCCAGCGGCCCAATGGCGCCCTCGACGGCCAAGGTGGCCCCTCGACTCGGCCCGCCGGGGCCGGTAGGCTGCCCCAGTGCCCAGGGGCGCCCCAGGGCTTTCCTGTGGCCCTCCTGGTGGGGGCGGCGCGTCTCCCCACCCTTTTCGAACACTCCACCCGTTTCTAGATCCCAACCGAACCCATGACCCAGAACTACCAGACCCTGGTCCAGACGGTCCAAGCCTCCCGCGAGGACGTCGAGAAGGCCGTTGCCGGCAACAAGGCCGCCTGCGCCCGCGTGCGCAAGGCCATGCAGGACATCAAGAATCTGGCCCAGGAGATCCGCAAGGAGATGCTGGAGCTGCGGGACGCGGGCGGACCGGGCTGAGCGTCAGCTCCGCCCCACTCCGTCCGGAACCCAAGGGGGTTCCGTTCGCCGCGGCCGCGCTCCTCAACCGGGGAGCGCGGCCGCGGCTGTTCCTGCGGCATCGTCCCCTTGGGGCCTATTGAGGCCTACCCCTGCCATCCATCCCCGAGTCCACCATGCACCTAGCCTCCCTACCGCGCCGCGGCCTTCTCTTGGCCACCGCGGGCTCGCTGTTCGCGCTGCCGACCGTCGCCGCGTCCCAGGTGGGCGAGGGCACCGACGCGCCTCGCCTCGTGCTGTTGTTGCGGCACGGTGAGAAGGGCGAAGGGGACAAGCGGGATCCGCCGCTCTCCGAGGTGGGGCTGGCCCGCGCGAAGGCGCTGGCGGAGCTCTTGGCCCCCGCCCGGCCCGCCTTGATCGCGGCAAGCGAATACCGGCGCACGCAGGACACCGTTGGACCCCTGGCCAAGGCCGTCGGCGCGGAGGTCCAAGTGCTGCCCGCCCGCGAGCCCGAGCGCTGGCTCGCGGCCGTGGACGCATTGCCGCCGGGCTCCGTGGCGGTGCTCTGCGGCCACTCCAACACGGTGCCGGAGCTGTGCAAGCGCATGGGCGTGGAACTGGTGGACCTGGAGAAGGGTCCGGCCGGCCCCCAGTTCGCCGAACACGTGCACCACCGGCTCGTGTGTGTGGTGCGCGGAGCGGCGGCCCCCGTGCACTTCGAGCTCTCGCTCGGCGAAGCCGCACCGGTGGAAGCACCCTCCGGCGGCTGAAGCTCCTAGCCGAGCGGCGGCAGGTCCCAGTGGTCCCCGTCGGCACGCGCGATCCGGTGCACGGCCACCACGTCGGTGGGGACGAGCGCCCGGTAGAGGTGGGGGAAGAGCGCGCCGCCGCGGGAGGGCTCCACGACCAGCTTTGCCCCGAGCGCCGCGGCGTCCAGTTCCAACAAGAGCAGCTCTTGTGCATCGGAACGCCCGCGGGCGAAGTGCATCGACAGCGTGCCCGCCACTTGCTCGCCAAAGGAGAGGTGCACAAAACCTTCGGACGCCAAACTCGCGGGTTCGAGCGATCCGTTGCGCTTTGCCTCGTCCCACGCGCCGGGACTCGCGAGGTGGAACAGCCGTTTCATCGCCCCAGGATGACGAGTTCCGGCCCGGCCGCCAACAGCCCCGCCGCGCGCGCGCGCCGCTCCAGAGTCCGCACCGCCGCGCGCGCGGCCTCCGAAAGGCGGTACGTGTCGTCGGTCACGTAGAGTTCAACGTGTTGCCACAGCGCCGCGTCGTCCAGTTCCTGCGCGTGGGCGCGCATGGTGCGCAGCGCACCCTCGCGATCCTTTTTCGCGCAGTCGATCGAACGTCGGATGCCGTCGTCGAGCCGCGCCAAGAGGTCTTCCCCCAAGTCCCGCCGCGCGGCGATGCCGCCGAGGGGCAGCGGCGCCTTCGTTTCGGCCTCCCAGCGCTGGCCCAGGTCTTCCACCCAATCCACACCCCAGCGCTCCCACGTGAATCGCGCCTCGTGGATGCACACACCGAGTTCCGCGCGGCCCTGGCTGAGCGCGCCGGGGATCTGGTCGAAACGCACGTGCACCGTTTCCGCTTCGCCTGCGTGGAAGAGCTCCCAGAGGAGCGCCGCCGTCGTCAGCGCGCCGGGTGTCAAAACACGCGTGGGGCCGGTGCGCTCGGCGCGCCGTTTCGATCCGAGCACGACGGGCCCGACACCGAATCCGAGCGCCGAACCGGCCGACAGCATCGCGATCGAGCCATCCGCGCGCAGCGCCGCGTGGTAGCTGATCTTCGCGACGTCGAGCGTGCCGCCGAGCAAACGCCCATTCAGCTCCTCGACGTCGGCTAGCACGAAGTCGAGCTCGACACCCGGTACCTCCACGGCGCCGGAGAGCAACCCGTGGAACGCGTACGTGTCGTTCGGACAGGTCGAGATGCCGATGGCGAGGCGCGTCACGAATCGGCTCCTTGCCAGTCCTCGTCGGCTAGCACGGCGTTGGCGAGTGCGAGCGCTCCGGCCAGGGCCAGCGGGATGTTCCAAGAGGCGGGATCGCGGTCGCCGACGCGATTCGAAATGCCGCGCACGATGCAGAGGGGCACCCGCGCCAGTTGGCACGCAAAGGCCACCGCGAAGCCCTCCATGTCCTCGGCGGAGGCGCCCGGGAACCGGCGGCGGCGCTCGGCCGCTTGCTCGGGCGTCGCGCTGGCGGCCGTGGTGGTCAAGAGCAGCGGCGCGGTGGCTGCGCTCGCCGGCCGCACGAGCGGAAGGCGGTCTTCGATGGCCGGCGCCGAACCCTCGGCGGGCCACTGGGGAAAACCGAGCGCCGGCGGTCCGAGGAACGCCTTGCCCTCGCCCGCGCCCACACCGAAGAGGCCGACCTCGTCGAAACAGAGGGCCGAACCCAAAGGGTGTGTCCCCGTGTCGTAGGCGCCGGCGATGCCGAGAAGCAACGCGCGTCGCGGCGAAAGGCGCTCGATCAACGCCGCGGCCCGGGCCGCCGCCGCCACGGGTCCGAAGCCCACGAGGTAACACAGGGCGTGGCCCGGGGGCACTCCGCCCAGGTCGTCCAGGCGGCGCAGTTCCAGGGCCGTGGGCACGAAGAGCAGTGTCGGTTTCGACATGGGACGGTGGGGGCCGCGGGCGGCCTACGGGCGGCGTACCCTACAGCATCGCGACCGCGAGCCCGTATAACACGCCCATGAGCGTGCTCGAAGTGCTCAGCGCCGCCCGGGACCTGGGTCGCCTGCAGGAGATTGCGTCCACGCTGATCCGCCACGGACTCGGCGACGTGGTGCAGTCCCTCGGCATCGGAACGCTGCTCAGCCGCGCGGGCCGGGCGCTGCACTGGGATTCGCTCGCTTCCCTGCGCGACATGCCGCTGCCCGAGCGGGTGCGCCGCGCGCTCGAGGAACTCGGGCCGACCTTCGTCAAGTTCGGCCAGCTCCTCGCGGCCCGACCGGACCTTCTCGCGCCCGAGTGGACGGCGGAACTGGGGCGTTTGCTCGAGCGTGTGGGGCCCGTGCCGTACGCGGAGTTGGAGGCGCAGTTGCTCGAGGACTTGGGCGGCGCGCCGTCGGCCGTGTTCGCGCGCTTCGACCCCCAGCCGATGGCCGCGGGTTCGATTGCGCAGGTGCACTCCGCGCGCACGAAGGCGGGTCAGGAGGTTGTGCTCAAGATCCGTCGACCGGGGATTCGGGAGCGTGTGGAGGCGGACCTCCGCCTGCTCGCACGTTTGGCGGACCTCGTCGAAGCGGAGTTGCCCAACCTGCGGCGCTACCGGCCGCGGCAGTTGGTGCGGCACTTCTCGCGCACGCTGCGGGCCGAACTGGACTTCGAACTCGAAGCGCGCCACACGGCGTTGATCGCCGAGAACCTCGGCGCGGACAGCGGTGTGCAAGTGCCCGCCGTCCTGGACGAGTTCACCCGCGAGCAGCTCCTCGTGCTGGAGCGTTTCGAGGGTTTGAGCGCCGGCCAGTGGCTCGAGGATCCGAGCCGCATGGCGGTCGACGGCCCGTTGCTGGCGCGGCAGGGTGCGGACGCGGTGCTCGAGATGGTGTTCGAGCGGGGCGTCTACCACGCGGATCCGCACCCGGGCAACGTGATGTTCCTGTCGGCGGATCGGTTGGGGCTGCTCGACTGCGGCATGATCGGCCGCCTCTCGGAGACCCGTCGGCGCGAGTTCCTGGCGCTGCTCGTGGCCGTGTTCCAGCGCGAGGAAACGCGTGTTGCGGAGTTGCTCGTGGCCTGGGGCGGCGACGAGCAGGAGGTCGACATGGACCTCTTGTCCCAGGACGCGCGCGCCTTCATCGACCGGTGGTACGGCACTGCCCTGGGGCGAGTCGACACGGCCGCGCTGATCGCCGACGTGCTCGATCTGATCCGCGAGAATGCGCTCTTCCTGCCGCCGGACGTCGCATCGTTGCTGCGTGTGTTCGCGCTGCTCGACGGCCTCGGGCGTTCGCTCGATCCGAACTTCGACCTGACACGGCGGGTCGAGCCCATCGTGCGCCGTTCGCTGCGCCGGCACCACTCGCTGCGCGCGCTCCTGCGCCGCCACGGTTCGGAGGTGGTGGGGTTGGTGGCGGACTTGCCGCGGGACCTGCGCTCGATCCTGTCGCGACTGCGTCGCGGCCGCTTCCAGATGCGGTTCGAGCTGAAACAGCTCGACGACTTTTCCGCCCAGATCAACAGGAGCGCCAACCGGCTGGTGATCGGCATGGTGACCGCCGCCCTGATCGTCGGCACCTCGATCGGGATGACGATCGACCGCGGGCCGCGGCTCTTCGACCTGCCGCTGTTCGGGTTCCTGGGGTTCCTGTCCAGTGCCGCGATGGGGGTGGCCTTGCTCTGGTCGATCCTGCGCTCGGGGAAACGGTAGGCTGGTACGCATGTACCAAGCCAAAGCTTACGCCGCCCCGAGCGCCACGAAACCCCTCGGCCCCCTTTCGATCCCGCGCCGCGCCGTCACCAAGACGGACGTGGAGATCGATGTTCTCTTCTGTGGTGTGTGCCACTCGGACCTGCACCAGGTGCGCAACGAGTGGAAGGAGTTCATGCCCACCGTCTATCCGCTCGTGCCCGGGCACGAGATCATCGGGCGGGTCAACAAGGTTGGCAGCAGCGTGACCACGCACAAGAAGGGCGACCTCGTGGGTGTCGGCTGCCTGGTCGACTCCGATCGCACCTGCCCCCAGTGTGCGGATGGCCTCGAGAACCTCTGCGCGAGCGGGACCTTCACCTACAACAGCGTCGACGCCCACAAGACCGCGCCCGTGACCTACGGGGGCTATTCGTCCAGCATCGTGGTGGACCAGCACTTCGTGCTCCGTGTGCCCTCGCACCTGGACCCGGCCGGCGCTGCGCCGCTGCTTTGTGCGGGCATCACGACCTACTCGCCGCTCAAGCGCTTTGGCGTTGCGAAGGGCATGAAGGTCGGTGTGGCGGGCCTCGGCGGCCTAGGCCACATGGGGGTGAAGTTGGCGAAGGCGTTTGGCGCGCACACCGTGGTCCTGACCACCTCCGAGCGCAAGAAGGCGGACGCCCTGCGCCTCGGTGCCGACGAGGTCATCGTTTCGACTCACGCCGCCGACATGGAGCGCCACGCGGGCAGTTTCCACTTCCTGCTCGACACGATTTCGGCGGACCACGACATCAACGCCTACCTGGGGCTCCTGCGCCACGACGGCAACCTGACCCTGGTCGGTGCGCCGGAGAAGCCGCTGGCCGTATCGGCGTTCAGCCTGCTCTTCGGTCGGCGCAGCCTCAGCGGTTCGCTGATCGGCGGGATCCCGGAGACGCAGGAGATGCTCGACTTCTGCGGGGCCCACAACGTCACCTCCGAGGTGGAGGTGATTCCGATCCAGCGCATCAACGAGGCCTTCGAACGGCTGGTGCGCTCGGACGTGCGCTACCGCTTCGTGATCGACATGGCGTCCTTGAACGCCGGTTGATCGCGAGTTCGGCGCCAGTGGCCGCCGTGGCGACGACGGCGTCGCTCCGAACGGCCCTACGTACGCCGCGGTACCGGCGACGTCGTGGTGTGCGCATTGGTGATGGAGCGGGCTTTCAGCCCTTCCATCGATTTCCCAGCCAACCTGGGGCGTTGCCCCAGGCTACTATCGAGCCGCGCCGTTGGCGCTTCGGAGGGCCAATCGCGACCGCGCCTCGGTTGGCGCACAGTTTGCGGTTCACGCACGGCGCTGCCGTTGGCGCACAGTTTGCGGTTCACGCGTCGCGTGGGATGGTGACGCGCGGTTTCGCGTCCACGTGCGCGGTCTTGCGGGGCAACGCCCCGCCCCATAGTAGCCTGGGGCATCGCCCCAGGTTTTGGGGCATTGCGGCCTCCGGGCTGAAGGCCCGGGCCATTTCGTGGGGCTTTTGCGCGTGGGGCTGTTCGGTTGCGGGCGCGCGCATCGCAGGTGCACGCGTGCGCTAGCGGCGGGCGGCGCGCGCGATCGAGCGGGCGCGCGCGCGCAGCACGGCCATCCAGCGGCGGCGGGGCATGGCGCCAAGAACGGGCTGTTCCAGGGAACCCGAGTTGGCGCGCACCGCCACGGTCCGGGTGGCCAGGGTGCCGGGCAGGGTGCGGGCCTCCTCGACGCCGCGCAGCAGGAACACCGGCAGGAGGCGCAGGGCACCCGACACCAGGAACAGCGCGTGGTAGGTGTCCCGGGACACGCCGAATCCCGCCATCACGGTGGCGCCGATCAGGGATCCCACCACGAACGCCGCCGCGTTGGCGAGGTTGTAGAGCGTGAGGACGCTGGTGCGCTCGCGGACGTGGATCGTCTCGAAGAACAGCAACAGCGAACACAGTTCGAAGGCTCCCCAGACGACACCGGCGTACACCTGCGCGAGGAGCAACATCTCGACCGTGTCCGCCATCACCCACCAAATGGGGGAGGGGAAGAGGCCGATGCCCGCCCAGAACAAGAGGCGCCGTGGGCCAACGCGTTGGGCCAGTTCGCCGATCATCGGCGACACGAGGATGCGCACCACGTAGGTGGTCGCGAGCAGCGCCATGTACTCGAGGTACGAGAGGCGCAGCTCGCTCAACATGTACGGCGTGAAGAACGGGCCCGAGATCTGCACCGCCGTTTGCGCGCACAAGAGGTAGACCAGGAGGCGCCCCGAGGAGCCGCGGGTCAACCGCTGGCGCACGGTCGCGAACGCGAGCGGCGCCAGGCTGTCGAGTTGGGGCGCGGGTTCGCTCTGGCGCGACAGCAGGAACGTCGAGGTCCCACGCGCGATGGCGGCCAGGGAGAAGAGCACCGCAAAGGCGAGCAACCGACTGCCGCCCTCGCGGCCCGCGTCGAGCAAGAGTCCACCGAGCAACAGTCCGAGCAACACCGCGAACTGCATCAGCCGCGCGCGCCGCGCGAAGTAGCGGGTGCGCAGGGATCGCGGAACCAGGTCCTCGGCCCAGGTGTTCCAGGCGGCGCCGGCCGACAGCCCGGTGGCCCAGTACACCGCGGCCACGGCGAAGAGGGCCGCGGGCGCGAGCACGCCGCTGAGCGCTCCGACGATGAGCGGCACGAACGTCAGCCCCTGCACGGCCGCGCAGCCGACGACCCAGCGCCGCCGCGAGCCCAGGCGCTGGATCGCCCACGGGGCCACCACCTGCAAGAGGGCCCCGAACAGGAGCGGCACGGTCGCCACCAGCCCCGAAACCACGTCTCCGAGCCCGAGCGCCAAGGCGAACGCCGGCAAGAACGTCTCGCCGGCGCCCACCATGAAGCTGAAGGCGGCGCCGTCGTAGGCCATCAGGCGCAGGTTCTTGGCGACGGGCTGTTTCACGGGCGCGGTGGGAGCAGACCCTAGCAGGCCCGGGTGCCCTGGCCGTAGCCTCTTCCTGCGTGCACACACAACTCAGCCAGGGGCCCGGTTTCGTAGCGCTCGCCTTCGGGGCCGGAACCGTCTTCGACAACGTCGGGCGCTTTTTTGCCGCGCTGGAGACGGAGCTCTCCCACACGGCCGCGCGGCGCGTCATGTTGCGCCTCGACGGGCTGGAGGGCCGCGCCCTCGCGCCGATCTGGAAGTCCTTCGAGTTCAGCTCCGCCGCGACGGACGCCGTCGAAACGGCGTTCTTGGTCGGGCCGCCGGAGGCCCACACCTGGCTCGAGCGTTTTGGGCGCATGGCCTTTCCCGAGGCCGAGCTCTCGGTGGGCAGCGACGAGGCCGCCGCGCTCGCGGCGTTGCGCGGCTAGGCGCCGCGCGGTTCGCGGGCCAGGAGGATCGCCAGGGCCTCGGGCAGGGCCAGCTTCTCCGCTTCGAACACCCGCGCCGCCAGGCTCTCCGCGTCGTCGCTCGCGAGCACCGGCACCCGGCGCTGCAGGACGATCTCGCCCCGGTCGTAGGCGTCGTCGACCAAGTGCACCGTGCAACCCGTCTCGCGCCGGCCCGACGCCAGCACGGCCCGGTGCACGTGTTCGCCGTACATGCCCTTGCCGCCGAAGTCCGGCAGAAGGGCCGGATGGATGTTCACCACGCGGCCGCGCCACGCGGGCGGGATCGCGAGCAGGCGCAGGAAACCCGCCAGCACCACGAGTTCGGCACCGAGGTCCTCGGCGCGCGCGAACACCGCGTCGGCAAACGGCCCCATCCCGCCCAGGGCGCGCGGCTCGAGCAGTTCCGCGGGAAGGCCGAGTCTCTCGCAGCGTGCGAGGGCGCCGATGTTCGGCCGGTCGGCGATCACCAGCGCGATGCGCGCGTCGAGGGACCCGCGCGCGATGTGCTCGGCGAGGTTTTCGACGCTGCGGCCGGAGCCGGAGACCAGCACCACGATGTCCTTCAACGAAGACCTCCGCGACATCAACCGTCCTCCGCCTCGAGGGCGCGGATCGCATCCGCCACCGCCGGAGCCACCGCCGCCACGAGGTCCTCCACGGCAGGCGCGGCAGCCCGCGAGCGCTCGAGGAGCCGCACCAGGTCCGCGCGGCCCTCGCCCACATCCGTGATCGCCACGAAACACAGCGCATCGAGTCCCGCGTGCGCCGCGGCGATCAGCGGGCTCTCGAGGCCCTGCACCGCAACGTCGGCCCCGGCGCGCGCGTAGAAACGCCGCTCGGCCGGAGTGTCGAGGCTGGGCCCCGACGTGCACGCCGCAACACCCTCGGCGAGGTCGAATCCGAGTCGCGCCGCCGCGCGCAGTGCCGCCTGGCGCAGGCCGGCCCGGTGCAGGCGCGACTGGTCGGGGAACAACGGCCCGTGTTTGCAGGGGCCGAGGCCCAAGAGCGGAGTGCGGCCGGACAGGTTGATGTGGTCGGTCAGCGCGACGATGTCGCCCGGTTTGGGGCTCTCCACTTCGGAGCCGAGGCTCGCGCCAGCGCTGGTGTGCACCAGCACACGTGCGCCCGCGGCGGCGGCCAACCATAGCGGGAACGCGCGCACCCAGGGCGGGCCGCTTTCGAGGCTCGCGGCCTCGGCGGAGAGGTCGTCGAGGAGCCAGACGTCGAGGCCCTCGAGCCTTCCGGCGAACAGCTCCGCCCGGTTCCAGGGTTCGGGCACACCGGCGACCTCGGCCAGGTCGATCTGCGTGCGCCCCTCCAGGCGGTCCGGCAGGAAACCGACGCCGGTCGCGAGCAACAGCAACGCCTTCGGGGCCGGGAAGGGGCGCTCCTCGAGGTCGCGCTTGGCCGCGCCTACGGCCGGGTCGAGGGTTTCCGCGTGCACGCTCATGGGGCGCTCAGCCTACTGAACCCCGGGTGCCAGGCGCATGCGCCAACTCGCAGCGGCAGAAACTAGTCGCGGACCCAGTGGCACGTGTAGCCGCCCGGGTTCTTCTCCAGGTAATCCTGGTGGTAGCCCTCGGCGGGCCAGAAGGTGCTGGCGGGGGTGATTTCCGTCACGACGGGGCGCTTCCAGCGACCGCTTGCGTTGGCGCGGGCGACCGCGGCCTCGGCTTCGGCCTTCTGGGCCGCGTCGACGTAGAAGATCGCCGAGCGGTATTGGCTCCCCACGTCGTTGCCCTGGCGGTTCAACGTGGTGGGATCGTGCATGCGGAAGAACAGATCGAGCAGTACGCCGTAGGGCAGCTCGGCCGGGCGGAACTGGATGCGGATCGACTCCGCGTGGCCGGTGCGTCCCGTGCGCATGTCGGGATACGTGGGGTTGGCGAGGGTGCCGCCCGTGTAGCCGACCTCCGTCTCCACGACGCCGGGCTGCTTGCGCAGGATGTCCTCCATGCCCCAGAAGCAGCCTCCGGCAAGGATCGCGGTCTGGACGCCGGCGGCGCCCTCTTGGTTCGGGGAACTGGATTCCATGGGAGCGGAGTGGGGGATGTCGTTCGGTACCGGTGCCGCGGCCACCTCCAGGGGAGCCTCGCCAGGGTCGTCCAGCTTGGGACCGCCGCAGGCTGCGGCCAAGAGGGCGAGGGCGGCGCAGAGAAGGAGGATGGAACGCAACATGGTTGGGGGAGCGTAGGCCGTGGCGGTCGGCGCCTCAACGCGTGGGCGCACGAAGGCGCGCCAGGAGGACGTCCGGTGCGAGCGGTACGAAGACCACCTTGTTCCGGGACGTGGCACCGCGGGTGAGTTCGAGGGCCCCGGCGCGCAGGCCGAGCGCGTCGCCGAGCACCTCGAGCAGGGCGTCGTTGGCCCGTCCGTCCTGGGCCGGCGGGTTCACCGCGACCTCGAGGTGGTCCCGCCAGAGACCACCCACCCCCTGGCGCCGGGCCCCGGGTTTGGCGCGCACCCAAAGCCAGGCGCCGCCGGGCCGCGGTTCGACGCGGGCGGCGGAGCGCTCCGCCGACGCGTCGGCGCCGCCTGCCTCGGCGCCGCTCATCCGCCCGGCTGCTCGGCGTCGCCGGCCGCCGGCGCGTCTGCGCCCGGGGGCGCGCCCGCCTCGGACACCGGACGCGCGAGCGGCAGCCAGTCCGCCGGCGGCCAGGGCAGGGGCTCGCCCTCCACACGGCCGTCGGAGAGCGCGCGCACCACGAACGTGTGCGGAAGCTCCGATAGGGCCTGCTCGAGCGACCACGCGAGCACCAAGGGATCACCGCCGTCCAAGGCGCGGAGCCCCTCGGTGACGAGCCACGCCGCGCGGCGCTCGGCATCGAACTCGTCGCGACTGCCACCCCGTTCGACCCACTCCACGGCGCGGTCGAAGGCGGCGAGCACCTCGTCGCGCTCGAGCGGACTGAGCCGCGCCACAACGTTCGGATCGAAAACGTCGAGCACCTGCGCCAACAGCTCCGCCACCGCCGCCACGGTCATCAGCGCGCCGATGTCCGCGCTCTCTTCGGGCGTCCACTCGCGCGCGAGGCGCTGGGTGAAGAGCTGCCCGAGCTCCACCGTGCGTCCGCCGAAGGTGGCCCACGGCACGAACAGATCCTCGGATCCGGCCGCGACGTGCATGCCCTTGGGTTCGACGCGCACCAAGCTGGCCATCAGCGTGCGGCGGTTCGGCACGGGCACGTTTTGGCGGCGCCATTCGCCGTTGCCCTGCGCTCGCACCAGATGGTCGAAGGCGCGCGCGGCGCTGCGCAGATACACCGCGGCTTCGCTCAGCGCCTGCGCCTCGCCCACCGAAGTGAGCCCGTCCCGCGCACTCTCGAGCTCCGTGGCCAACGCGTCGAGGTCGAAGGCTACGAGTTGTTCCGCAAGGTGACCCGCGCCTCCGAAACGCGCGCCGAGTGCGGCGCGGTCGGCCTCGGCCATGGACGCTTCGTACGCGAGTTCGAGCGTGCGTCGTGCCGCGCGCGCTGCCTCGACGCGCAGGCGCAGGGGATCGAGTTGCAGTTGTTCGACGAGTGTGTCGCGGAGTTGCAAATCGGCGGATAGCGCCCGCTCGAGCACACTTCCCGGCGGCGGCGCGCCGTCCGTCAGGGCGCTCGCCAACGCCGCAACCGGCGCGCTGGCCTCCGGCGCGGCTTCGGCACCATCCTCGTTCTTCGCGGGCTCGAGCCAGCGCGCGAGTTGCTCGAGGCCTTTGTCGAAGGTTTCGAAGTCGCCCGCGGCCACCGCGCGATCCGCCGCCTCCAAACCGCGCTGCACGAAACCGCGCGCCGTTTGTGCGTAGCGCTTTACCGCGGCGGCGATGGCCTCGTCGGTCTTCGCTTCGCCGAGCAACGCGGGCGGCACGGTCAACCCGGCGAGCCCGCGCGCGAACTCCGCCAGGGTGCGCGGCGCGTCCGCGGGGCCCGGATCCGCCGCGGTTGCAAGCAGCGCCAGGAACGGCGCGCGAGCGGCGTCGAGCGCCTTGCTGGGATCCGGTGTGCCGGAGGGCTCCGGCGTGGCGAGCGCCGCAATCGCCTCGCCGGCGGCGCGTGTGCCCGCGAACTTCGTGGCGAGTTCCGCGAGGGCCTGGCGCTGGTCGGCCGGGTCCTCGAAACCGCGGGCGCGGGCGAGGGCCCGTTCGGCATCCGTCTCGGCTTGGCGCAGGGCCGCATCCTCGTCGCCCAGGGCGACGGGCGGCGCGGTTCCGAGACCCCCCTGCCCGGCGCCCGCGGCAGTGCCGGCGCCCGCGGCAGTGCCGGCGCCTGCGGCAGTGCCGGCGCCCGCTGCAGTGCCGGTGCCCGCTGCCGCGTTGGAGTCGTCGGGTTGGGCGGAGGCTCCGGGCTCCGGCGACGTTCCTTGGGCCGTCGGATCCACCGCGGCGCGGTTCGTCCCCGCGCCGTTCGTCCCGGCCCGGTCCACGCCGCCTCCGCCGCCACCTCGGAGCACGAAGTAGCCGGTTGCGCCGAGTGCGAGCAGCGCCGCCGCGCCGGCAAACCAAAGGCCGCGGCGGCCGCCGGCCTTCGCCAGCGGCGCGAGGCTGCCGTGTTCGAGGCGCAGCGCGAGCGAATCCACCTCGCGCGCGAGGTGCGCCGCACTCTGAGCCCGCGCCGCGGGGTCCTTCGCGAGCAGGCGCTCGACCAACGCGAGCAGTTCCGCGGGCGCGCCCGGCAGCAGCGGAGCGAGCGGCGTGGGCGCCTCGTTCAGCACACGGCGCAGGATCTCCTTGCGGTCCGCGCCCTGGAACGGCGTGCGGCCCGTGAGCAACCGGTACGCCGAGGCGCCCAGCGAATAGAGGTCCGCGCGGCTGTCCGCGCGCTCGCCGCGGATCTGTTCCGGCGCGGCGAAGTGCGCGGTGCCGAACACCCGCGCTTCGGCTTCGGCCTCGGCCTGCGTCGCGAGGCCGAGGTCCGCGATCTTCACGACCCCCGACCCGTCCTGCATCAGGTTCGCGGGTTTGAGGTCCCGGTGCACGATCCCGCGCGCTTCGGCGTACTCGAGCCCGCGTGTGGCGTCGCGCAGCACCGAAACCACTTCCTTGGGCGGGAGCGCGCCCTCGCGCGCGAGCCGTTCCTCGAGCGAACCGCGCGCCATGTACTCCATGGCCAGGTAGTAGATCGGCGAGCCGCCGGCCGAGCCGGGCACCTGGCCCACGTCGTACACCGTGACCACGTTCGGATGGCCGAGGGACGCGGCGGCGCGCGCCTCGGCTTCGAAGCGCTTGACGAAACTCGCGTCGGCGGCGAGTTCCGGACGCAGCACCTTCAGCGCCACCTCGCGCGCCAGACTCTCTTGCACCGCGAGGAACACCTGGCCCATGGCGCCGGAACCCAGGCGCCGTTGGATGCGGAACCCCGCGACGCGCTCGGGCACACGCAGTTCGGCGGCCTTGTTGCGGCCCACGATGCGCAGATCGTGCGCGCCGATGCGCAGCACGTCGCCTTCGCTGAGGCGCGCGCTCGCGGTCGCGCGACCGTTGACGGCGAGCGGCGCGCCTTCGACCGAGACGACGCCGAAACCGCCGTCCTTCAGTCGAGCGATCGCGGCGTGGCTGGGGCGCACGTCGTCGCCCGGAAGCGCCAGGTTCGAGGACGCCGGGTCGGAACCGATCAACAGGGCGCCGCTCTCCGGCAACGCCAGCGCCGGACCGCGGCCGGCCGGCGGCTCGAGGTACAGAAGGCGGATGGGCGCGTCGGTTTGGCTCAACGTTCCGCCCCCGGCGCGCCTTCGAAGAGGGCGCTGCCGACCCGCACCCAGGTGCTGCCCGCGGCAACGGCCTCTTCGAGGTCGCCGCTCATGCCCATGGAGAGTTGCACGGTGGTATCAGCGGTGGTATCCGCGGTGGTATCCGCGGTGGTTTGCGCGCTGGTTTGCGCGCTGGTTTGCGCGGAGTTCCGGTGGAAGGCGCCGGGGCCCAGGTCCCTCGCCAGTTGCGCGAGCCGCAAGAATACGCGCGCGGCGGCCCGGCGCCGCTCGGCTTCCGGCTCGATCCAGGGTGCCAGTGCCATCAGGCCCACGACACGCAGACCCGGCCGGTCGGCCAGGCGCTCGAGCACCCCCAGGGCCTCGTCCGCCGCAAATCCGCCCTTGTTCGCCTCGTCGGCGAGCTTGACCTGCACGAATACTTCGAGGGGCGCCGCGAGGGGTGAATGCGCCCGCGCCGCGCCGGCCTCGATCAGGGGCTCGATGAGCGCTTCCCGGTCCAGCGAATGCAAGACGTCGAGGTGCGCGAGGGTGCGCCGCGCCTTGTTGGTCTGCAGGTGGCCGACCAGGTGCCAGCGCACGTCGCGCGACGCGTCGCCCACACTCGCGCGCAGCGCGTCGCGTTTCCGTTCCAGCTCCTGGGGGCGGCTCTCGCCGAAGTCCCGCTGGCCCGCCTCGAACAGGCTGAGCACCGCCGCGGCGTCCTCGGACTTCGTGACCGCGAGGAGCCGCACAGCGGCCGGATCGCGGCCGGCGGCCCGGGCGGCCGCGTCGATGCGTGCCCGCACGCGGGCGAGTTGGTGCCAAGCGGTGGAGCGCACGCCGAGAAAACCTCAGGCCTAGGGTACCGCCGCTGGGGGCGCGAGTCACCGCGCGCCGCGCCGAACGGAGCGCGATTCAGCCCGCGCGCAGCGCGTTCTCGGCGACGAGCGAAAGGCAAAGGCGCAGGCCCGCGCCGGGCAGCACGCGCCGCTCCTCCGAGGGGCGCACACCGACGACCCACAGGATGCGGCCGCCCGAGACGACCAGCGGCACCTGCGCGCGCTCCTCCCGCGGCACACCCGCACTGGCGAGGAAACGGCCGAGCGGTCTCGATCCCGGCGCGCCCAGGGGATGGAAGCGGTCGCCGGGGCGTGGGAAGCGCACGAGGAGGGGTTCGCTCAAGCCTTCGCCGTTCAGCTCCACGTGGAGGGGGCCCCGGGGAACGGGCTCCTGGTGCCCTCCGCGCCGCCATTCTGCCGCGATGCGCCGGCCGTCCTCGAGGCGCAGGAGGCCGGGCACGGCCAGGGTGAGGTCCGAGGACGCGGCCACCTCGCTGGCCGCGGGCAGCGCAAACGGCAGCAGCAGTTGGTCCGAGGGCCGCGGCAGGCGCACCGCGGCCAGCGGCCCCGCGCGGTGGTGCAGCGCGTCGCTGGGCGGCAGGAGCAGGATCTCGGCGCCGCGCAGCACCAGGAGCCATCCGCCGGGAAGGCTGCGACGGCCCGTGCGCGCGGACAGGATGTCGCGGGTGAGCAGGTCGAGGGCCTGGCGCTGGGGTGCGCGGCCGGTGCCCTCCACGAGCAGGCGCCACAGCGCGCGGCGGGCGAGCGGTTCGGGCAGGCCGAGCAACTCGTCGCGGGGGACCACGCCGCCGAGGTCCTGGGCGAGGGGGCCCCGGGTCGCCGCGGCGTGGGCCGCCGGCCGCCAGGCGATGTGCGCCGTGGCGGACGCGAGGCCCGCCTCCAGGCGCTCGATCGCCTCGGCAAACCCAAGCAAGCCCTCGCGCGCACCGGGCCCCAGGGCCTCGTCGAGCACCGGCAACACGCCGTGGCGCATGCGGTTGCGGGCAAACGCCGGGTCCTCGTTCGAGCGGTCCTCGCGCCAGGCGAGCCCGCGGTCCTCCAAGAGCCGCCGCACTTCCTCGCGGCGCAGCGTGCGCAGCGGGCGCACGACGCGCACGGGCGCCAGTGTCGGACCGGCTTGCGGCGGCGCGCCCGGGTAGGCGCCGTGGACCCACAACTCGGCCCGGCCCGGCGCCAGGCCGCCGAGGTGGCTGCCGCGGAGCCAGCGCATCAGCAGGGTTTCGAGCCCGTCGTCCGCGTGGTGCCCGGTGAGGATCAGATTCCGCCCCGTGCGCCGGGCCAGATCGACGAGAAGGGTGTAGCGGGCGTCGCGCGCGCGCTCCTCGAGGCCGGTGGGCTGGGGGTCCAGTTCGGCGTGCAGCTCGACGAAGGGAATGCCGAGGCTGGTGCAGAGGCTCGCGCAAAAACGCGCGTCCGCATCGGCCGCCGGGCCGCGCAGCCCGTGGTGCACGTGGGCGGCAAGGAGATCGGGCCGCGGGCGCGCCGCCGCCGCGAACTGCAAAAGGAGCACACTGTCGGCGCCACCGGAGAGCGCGACGATCGGGCGCTCGTCGGGCCGCAGGTTCGCGCCCCGGGCCAGTTGGGCCCAGCGGCGCGCCCAGGGATCCCCGCCCGGCCGATCGGCGGGCGCGGGTCGTCGGGCCGGGAGGCCGGGGTCGGGGGGCGAGCTGGGAGCCATCGGATCGGGCGGGGAGTGGGTGCGTGGCCCGGGACGGCCCGGGTGGCGCGCGGCGGACGCGCATGGGAGCCTTCGGCAGAACAGGGCGAGCTCTGGGCCCGATTCTTCTGGCCTCCGCTCGCTCCGGTGCAGCGCCGCGCGCCGGGCCCTTGGCCCAGGCGCACTTGCGTCATTGGAAACTCCTGGGACCCGGAGCGGTTTGGATCCGGCTGTGGGAATCGTCCCGGAGGACTCCCGCGTCGCCCGGGCGCGCCGGGGGCCACGGGGCCGGGTCCAGCGGTTACCTTTTCCGCCCTCCCCGGGCGTCCCGGCCCTCCGCCGGACCCGCCCACAGCGGCCCCTACGGCCCGCCACCCCCCCCAACGAAGCCCACGCAAGCGGGGCGCCCACTAGATCCATGGCCATCACGATCGCGATCAACGGGTTCGGCCGCATCGGCCGCAACGTCTTCCGCATCCTCCACACCCGCCCCGGCTTCGAGGTGCTCTCGATCAACGACCTCACCAGCCCGGACACGCTGGCGCACCTCCTGAAGTACGACTCCGTCATGGGGCGCTTCGACGCGAAGGTCACGTCGGGCAAGGACTGGATCTCGGTCGACGGCAAGAAGATCCAGGTCACCGCCGAGCGCGATCCCGCGAAACTCGGCCACAAGGCCCACAAGATCGACGTGGCGATCGAATCGACGGGGGTCTTCACCAAGCGCGAGGACTGCCAGAAGCACGTCGACGCTGGCGCGAAGAAGGTGATCCTGACCGTGCCGCCGAAGGACGCGGTCGACGCGATGGTCGTGATGGGGGTCAACCAGGACGTGATCAAACCCACCGACACGATCGTGTCGGCGGCGTCGTGCACGACGAACTGCCTCGCGCCGATCGCCAAGGTGTTGCACGACAGCTTCGGGCTGGAGCGCGGCCTGATGACCACGGTGCACGCCTACACCAACGACCAAAACATCCTCGACCTGCCGCACAAGGACCTGCGCCGGGCCCGCGCCGCGGCCGAGAACATCATTCCGACCACGACCGGCGCCGCGCGCGCGGTTGGCAAGGTGCTCCCGGCGCTCGCGGGCAAACTCGACGGCTTTGCCATGCGCGTGCCGGTGAAGGACGGCTCGGTGGTGGACCTCGTGGCCCAACTGGGCCGCGCGGTGACCGCGGAAGAGATCAACGAGGCCATGAAAAACGCGGCCAAGTCCAAGGAGCTGAAGGGCATCCTCGAGTACTGCGTCGATCCGATCGTCTCCGTGGACGTGATCGGCAACCCGGCCAGCTCGATCTTCGACTCGCTGTCGACCATGGTGATGGGCGGCAACCTGGTCAAGGTCGTGTCCTGGTACGACAACGAGTGGGGCTACTCGAACCGGGTCTGCGACCTGGCCAAGCACCTCAGCGGACTCAAGGTTCCGCGCACACCCAAGGCCGTCTGACGCAGCGGGGCCACAAGAGCAACACGTGAAACCCTTCCCCGGAATCGACACCCTCGACGTGGCCCAAAAGCGCGTCCTGGTGCGTGTGGACTTCAACGTGCCCCAGGACGACTCGGGCGCCATCAGCGACGACACACGCATCCGCGCGGCGCTGCCGACGCTGCACGCGCTCCTCGAACGCGGCGCGGAGAAGTTGGTGCTGATGAGCCACCTGGGCCGCCCCAAGGACGGCCCGGACGAGCGCTACCGGCTTCTGCCGGTGGGGCTGCGCCTCGCGCAGTTGCTCGGCCGCGAAGTGCTGTGTTTGGGGGAAACCGTGGGCGAGGGTGTCGAGCGCGCCATTCGCTCCGCGCCGGCGGGTTCGGTCGTGCTCGTCGAGAACGTGCGCTTCGAGAAGGGCGAGACCAAGGGCGACCCCGAGTTGTCGAAGCGCATGGCGCGCCTCGGCGACGTGTTCGTGAACGACGCCTTCGGCTCGAGCCACCGCGACCACTGTTCGGTGTCCGGTGTCGCGCACCTTCTGCCCTCGGCCGGCGGGCTGTTGTTGCAGCGCGAGGTGGAGGCGTTCGAACGGGTGTTGCACGCGCCCGAACGGCCGCTCGTGGCGATCCTCGGCGGCGCGAAGGTGTCCGACAAGCTCAAGGTGGTGGACAACCTCCTCGAGCGTGTGGATTGCCTGATCGTCGGCGGCGGCATGGCCTACACGTTCCTGAAGGCGCAGGGCATCGGCATCGGCGCGAGCCTGGTCCAGGAGGACCAGATCGAGAACGTGCGCGCGTCGATCCAGAAGGCGGAAGCGAAGGGTGTGAAGCTGCTCCTTCCCACGGACCACGTGGTGGCGGAGCGTTTCGCCGCCGACGCCGCGGCGAAACACGTCAAGGGTTCGATCCCCGACGGTTGGATGGGCCTCGACATCGGGCCCGAAACCGTCGCCGCCTACGCGGCCGCGATCGAAGGTGCGCGGACGGTGGTGTGGAACGGGCCGATGGGTGTGTTCGAATGGGAGGCCTACTCGAAGGGCACGGAGGCCGTGGGCCGCGCTGTCGCCGCGTGTTCTGGCTACACGGTGGTCGGCGGCGGCGATTCCGTCGCGGCGGCGGAGGCGTTCGGCTTGACCGAATCCCTCTCGCACGTGTCGACGGGTGGGGGGGCGAGTCTCGAACTGCTCGAGGGACTCGATCTACCCGGCATTTCGGCGCTGCGCCGCTGACTTGCTCGCGCACAACGCGCCGACGGCATGTCCCTGGCTGAAGGCCCGGGAAATGCCGTGGGTACGGTGCGATGGCCGCGCGCGTTGGTGCCGCGGGATAGAGCGGGATAGAGCGGGCTTTCAGCCCTTGCATCGTTCTCCTGCCCAACCTGGGGCGTTGCCCCAGGCTACTATGGGGCGCGCCGTAGGCGCTTCGGAGCGCCTTTGGCGCACGCGAGCGCGCGTCGATGCGAAGGGGGCGTGGATGCGGAGGGGGCGTGGATGCGGAGGGCGCGATGTTGATTGCGTTTGTCGGCCAACGGTTGATTGCGTTTGTCGGCCAACGGTTGATTGCGTTTGTCGGCCAACGCGCGCGTCCCAATGGGACGATGCGTCACGCATGCACCGGTTGCAGTCGCCGTAACGAGCGCGTGTCCGGAAGGGGCAACGCCCCGTCCGATAGTAGCCTGGGGCAACGCCCCAGGTTGGGCATGGAGAGGAGGCAAGGGCTGAAAGCCCGCTCCATCGCACCGAACCGGTCAGTTGGGACCTTTCGTGATGGCGGCTGCCGTCACCAGGCGTTGGCGCAGGGCCGCGCGTTCTAGCGGGTTCGCGGGCTCGGCCGCCAACTCGGCGGCGAGGTTCGAGCGGACCTCGTCGAGCGATGTCACGGTCCTCTCGTCCACGCGTCCGAGGTGCCAGCCCGAGGGGCCGGCGATCGGCCCGAAGAGTGCGCCCGGTTCGGACGCTCGCACGGCGTCGGCCAGTGCGTCGCCAAAGCGGTCGTAGTTGTAGCCGGCGATCACACCGCCCGCGGATTGGGATGCCAGGTCGTGGCTCGCGCGCTGGGCCAACGCGGCGAAGTCCGCGCCGGCCTCGAGTTCGTCCCGCAGACCGCGCAGACGGGCCTCGATCTCGAGGTCCAATACCTTCGGTGTCAGCTCCTGCGGCGCGCGCCCGGCGCGGATCAGGTCCTGCTGCATGCGCGCGCGGCTCTGGAAGATGTGGCGCACGGTGACCCGCACGCCCCCCTTGCCGTACTGGGATTCGAAGCGCTCGAGCAGCTTCTCCTCCGACGGTTCGCGGGTCGCGATGGTGATGCTGTCCTCGAGCGCCCCCTGGTAGGCGGCCGTCGCGAGCCGCCCGATGTAACGCTCCACACTGAATCCCCGTTCGGCCAGTTCCTTCGCGGCCTCGCCCTCGTCGCCGCCAAAACGCACTTCGACGAACTCCTGCCACTGCTCGCGCGCCCGCGACTGGGCCGCCGCCAGATCGCCGGCGATGCCGAGCCGCTGGGCCTCGCTCTCGAGCAAGCGCCGGTACACGAGGCCCTCGAGTTCGCCCAGCCCGTAGAGCTCGAGGAGGTAGTCCTGGTACTCCGCGCGACCCAGGGCGACACGTTCCCCCCGGGCCGGGTCCACGTAGCTGGCCAGGGGCTCCGGGGCGGGAGCGCTGGCCGCGTCCGTGGCCGGGTCCGCTTGCCACAGGCTCCCCGCTGCGGTCACGAGTGCCAAGCACAGCACCAGGGGAGCGGGAACACGGGTGTGGGCGCGGGCGGTCGACGGCTTCATGGGGGATTCCTTGGGGACGTTCTCGGGTGAGGGTAACGTCCGGTGCTTGCTCCGCCGCGGGCACCTCCCGATAATCCCCGGCCCCTTGGAGGACCACAAAGGGGCACTGGGCTCCGGCGCCCGACCTCCAACAACCCCCCCGTGGACTACCCGCTCACCGCCATCCTCTCGGACCTGCACTCGAACCGGCAGGCCGTGGATACCGCTGTGCGGGATGCCCTCGATCGCGGGGTCCGCCGTGTGGTCTGCCTGGGCGACGTGATCGGGTACGGCGCGCGGCCGCTCGAGTGCCTGACGCAGGTGCGCTCCCTCGTGGAAGCCGATCCCGCCGCCGCCGTGGGGCTCGTGCCCGGGATCTGCCTGCTCGGCAACCACGAACAGGCGCTGCTCGAGGGCGCCGAGGACTTCAACCCCCGCGCGCGGGCCGCGATCGAGTGGACCCACGGAGAGCTGTCGCGCGACGCGGGCAGCGCGCGCTCGTGGTTCGACTGGCTCGGCACACTGATCCCAAGCGCGGTCGACGAACGCGCCCACTTCTGCCACGGCAGCCCGCGCGATCCCGTGCGCGAATACGTGGTGCCCAAGGACGCGCGCGATCCCGTGAAGCTGGCGGCGCTCTTCGCGAACATGCAGCGCGGTGTGTGTTTCGTGGGCCACAGCCACATCCCCGCGGTCTACTTCGAGGACCAGCGTTTCTACCGGCCAAAGGGCACGGACGGCCCCTACCAACTGGGCGACACGTCGACCTGCAAGGTGCTTGTGAACGTCGGCTCCGTGGGCCAACCGCGCGATCGCGATCCGCGCCTCTCCTACCTCCTGTTCGACGGCGAGCGCATCACGTTCGTGCGCCTCGATTACGACATCCGCGCCGCGCAGGAAGACATCCTGGCGGTGCCCCAATTGCCCGTGGAACTCGCCGAACGACTGGCGAGTGGCCTCTAGAGGAAGAGCCTCACCGTCTGCCCGTGGAAAAGCGTCTGCCGATCGCTCTGCTGTTGTGTTTCGCGGTTCTCGCGGTTTGGTCCTACCTCAATCCGCCCGCGAAGAACGAGTCCCGCCGCGTGCTGGACGGCCAGGGCACCCAAGTGGAGGGAACGGTCGGCGCGGACGGCGCCGCGACCGAGCCCCCGAGCCTCGTGCCGCCGCCCCCGGTGGAAGACGCGCCCGTCGTCGAGGAGCAACTCGAGTTCGGCGTGCAGGGCGAGCCCGGCCACTTCCTCGCTACCTTCACGAACCGCGGCGCGAAGCTCCTGGAGCTGCGCACCGGTACCCACCTCGCCCCGCGCCAGCCGGACGAAGCCGGCAAGGCCGGTTACTACTGGGCGGAACGCGCCTTCGACGCGGAGCAGCGCCGCGACCCGGCCAACTGGGCGACGCTGCTGACCAGCGTGCTGGCGGCGGACGGGCCGACGGGCACGTTTGCGATGTTCACGGGCCCCTCGGCGCGGGACGTGGCCCTGCGGCCGCTCGATACGTCCGTGTGGAGTTCCGAGGTCGAGCGCGACGACGCGGGTGCGCCCCTCGCCATCCGCTTCCGCTTGGACGGCGGCGGCGGGGTGGTGTTCTCGAAGCGCATCGCGCCCGTGCCCGGCACCTGGGAGTTCGACGTCACCTTGGGCCTCGAACGCCTGGCCGATGCGCCCGCCAACCTGCGCGGCGGCGCGCGCACGTTCCGCCTGCGACCCGCGGGTGTGATGCCGGCCGAGCTGCGGGACAGCTTCTATCCCGAGCCGCGCGCGGTCGCCGTGGGACCCGCCACCAGCACGAGCCCGAGCCTCGCCAGCGCGCTCGTCAAACCCGGCGCGCGGGACCTGACGGGGACACTCGACGTGCGCGCGCCCCTGTCGCTCGTCGGCTCCCACAACAAGTACTTCGCGGCCCTCTTGCGCGGCGGCACGCCGGATGCCGTGGCGACCTTGACGTCGGCCAGCTACCGGCGCGTCTCGGATCGCGCGCAACCGGGCCTCTTGGGCACGGAGCCGCTCTTCGTGGAGGCCGAGGCCGAGCTCAGCCTCAACGTGCCCGACGCCCCCGGCCTGCGCGAGTGGAATTACCGCTTCTACGTCGGCCCGAAGGACCACGAACTCTTCCACCAGGAGAGCCCCGCGAACGCGGCCATCGTCGATGCGGACCTCTCGTGGTTCTCGTCGATCGGCAGCCTGTTGCTCGACATCCTCGCGCTGTTCGAGGGCCTGACGGGCAACTGGGGTATCGCGATCATCCTGTTGACGGTGTTGGTGCGCACGCTGCTGTTCCCCCTGAACCGCCGCTCCCAGACGGCCATGGCGCGCTACGCCACCAAGATGAAGCGGCTGCAGCCGCGCATCGAGGCGCTCAAGAAGCAGTACGAGGGCGATCCCAAGAAGCTGCAGGCGGAACAGGCCAAGTTGATGCAGGAGGAGGGCGCGTTCCCGCCGCTCGGCGGCTGCCTGCCGATCTTCCTGCAACTGCCGGTGTTCTTCGGCCTGTTCAGCGCGCTGCGCACCAGCTTCGACCTGCGCCAGGCGCCGTTCGCCGGCTGGATCGTCGACCTGTCGCGGCCCGACAACCTGTTCTACCTGGGTTGGAACGTGCCGTTCATCGACCTGGAATGGTTCAACCTGCTGCCGATCCTGATGGTGGTCCTCTGGATCTGGCAGCAGAAGACCATGCCGACGCCCACGGACGAACAGGCGCGCCGCATGCAGCGCATCATGCTGTTCATGCCGGTCGTGATGGGTGTGTTCCTCTACAACTACGCGGCGGGACTTTCGCTCTACATGATGACCCAGTCCGCCCTGGGTATCTTCGAGCAGAAGGTCATCAAGAAGTTCTGGCCGGTCGACGAGAAGGAGCAGCCGAAGAAACCCGGCGCCGGTTGTGCGCCCATGGCGCGCGCCATGGAGAAGGCGGCCGAGCGGCAGAAGCAGCTCGAGAAGGCGCGCCAGCACCAGAAGACTCCGCCGCGCAAGAAGGGCCGGTGAGCGAAGCCCCGGGTCCACATCGATGGCACGGCCGTCGCCGCTCGACACCATCGCCGCGTTTGCCAGCCCGCCGGGCGGCGCCGCGCGCGCGGTGCTGCGGATCAGCGGGCCGCGTGTCCTCGAGTTGGCGCGGGGCTGCCTTCGCGATCCGCTTCCGGCCGCGCGCGGGCTCCTGACGACACGTTTCGATCCGGCGACCGGGCGCGGTACCTGGCCGGCACTCGGCCTCTGGATGCCAGGGCCGCGCTCGTACACGGGCGAGGACGTGCTCGAACTGCACCTGCCCGGGGCCGAGGCGCTGTGTGCTCTCGCGCTGGAGCGTGTGGTGCAGCTCGGCGCGCGGCCCGCGGAACCTGGTGAGTTCACGCGCCGCGCGTTCCTGAACGGGCGCATGGACCTGACCCAGGCCGAGGGTGTCGCGGACCTGGTGGGGGCCAAGAACGAGGGCCAGCGGCGCGCGGCGCTGCGTCTGCTCGAGGGCGATCTCGGCCGGCGCGTCGCGGACCTCGTGGAGGAACTGCTCGGGCTCTCGGCGCTCGCGGAGGCGAGCCTCGACTTCGACGAATACGACACGGGCGCGGTGCCGCGCGACGAACTCCGCGCGGGGCTGTTGCGCGCGCGCGCGCAGTTGGAGGCGGTGCGCGCCCAAGTCGCCGCCGGCGCGCCGGCCTCCGGACGCGTTTGCGCGGTGCTCGCCGGTGCGCCCAACGGCGGCAAGAGTTCGCTCTTCAACGCGCTGACCGGCGCCGCGGCGCTGGTTTCGCCGCGCGCGGGCACCACACGCGACCGGCTCGAAGGCACCTGGCGCGCGGACGGCCTCGCGATCGAACTGTGGGACCTGCCCGGCCTCGACGACGCGGCCGAGGGCCTCGACGCCCTCGCGCAGGACCGCGCCCGCGCCAGCCTGGCCGGGGCCGACCTGATCCTTTGGGTGGCGAGCGCGGCGGATCCGCGCGCCGCGCGGCCGCCCTACCTCCGCGAACTGCCGCCGGGGGCCGCGCGGATTCTGGTATGGAGCCAAATCGACGTGCCCGGGGCGCGACCGGAGCCCCCCGCGGAGCTCCTCGGCGCGTTGGGGCACCCGCCCGTCGCCCGGGTCTCGGCACTGCGGGGCCTCGGCCTCGACGAGCTCTCCCGCGCGACCAGGGCGCGCGTCGGCGCGCTCCCCGAGGTGGGCGGCGTTTCGCGCGAGACCGCCGGGCGCCACCGCATGGCCCTGGACGACGCGGGGGGAGAGCTGGAGGCGGCCGAGCGGGTGCTCGATGCCGAGGGGCCCCTGGACCTCTTCGCGAGCCACCTGGTGGCCGCCGGGAGGGCTCTGGAAGCCCTGGGGGGCTCCCACACGGCCGAGGACGTTCTCGACCGCATCTTCGCGCGCTTCTGCCTGGGGAAATGACCGGGCGCCCCCGGCAGCGCTACCACAACAGGTTGTGGTGTGGTGGGCTTTTGCGACCTTGACGCACGAGATGTCGCGTGGTCTGCTGCGCCCTCCCCGCCATGAAGTGCCCGCGATGTGGAGCGAACGACGACCGTGTGGTCGATAGCCGCGAGTCGAACGACGGCCGCGTCGTGCGACGCCGGCGCGAATGTGTGGGCTGCGGGCTTCGGTTCACCACCTACGAACGCTCCGAGGAGACCCCTCTGCGGGTCGTCAAGAAGGACGGCGAGCGAGTGGCGTTCGACCGCGAGCGCATCCTCAGCGGCATGTTCCGGGCCTGTGAAAAGTTGGACGTGCCCGTCGCTGCCCTCGAGGCCGCCACCCAACGCATCGAACAGCGCTGCCAGGAGGAGTTCGACCGCGAAGTGCCCAGCGCGGTGATCGGCAACCTGGTGATGGAGGAACTGCGCGCCCTGAACCGGGTCGCGTACGTGCGCTTCGCCAGCGTGTACCGCGAGTTCCGCGACGTGTCCCAGTTCCTCGACGAAGTGCGCCCCATGCTGGGCAGCGCCGTCGCCGAGGCACCCCAGCGGGCGCCGCTCCGCCCCGGCATTTCGGACGGCTTCGAGGAGTGATCCCGACGTGAGCGCGCACGAAACCGGCCAGACGAGCCCCGCCGCGGCTCCCGAAGGGCAGGGCGGCGGCCCGCGCCGCGGCGGCCTGGCGCTCGGCCCCAAACCGCGTTTCCTGACCAAACGCGACGGCCGCGCGGTGCCCTACGACCGGGCGCGCATCGCGCAGGCGGTCGCGCGGGCCCAGGGGGCGCTCGGCGAATACGACCCGGCCTTCGCGGACGACGTCGCGACGGTCGTGGAGCTTTCCCTGCGCCGGCGCGCCCTCGACGAGGGCGCCGACGACGCGCCGCACATCGAAGCCGTGCAGGACCTGGTCGAGGAGGCCCTCGTGGAACTCGGCCGCGCGAAACTCGCGAAGGCCTACATCCTCTACCGCGACCGCCGCGCGCGCGCCCGCGAGGCGCTGCGCGTGCGCTCCTCGCCCCCGTCCGCGGACCTGCCCCCCGGCGGGCTGCGTGTGCGCGAGGCCCAGCGCACGGCGCCGTGGTCGAAGGCCCGCATCGCCGCGGCGTTGATCGAGGAGTTGGAACTGCCGCGCAACTTGGCCGAGGAGGTCGCGAACCGCGTCGAGGCCCGTGTGTTCGCGTCGGGGCTGCACACGCTTTCGACGGGATTGATTCGCGCGCTCGTCGACAACGAGTTGGTCGACCTGGGCCAGTCCGAAGCGCTCGCGCGCCACGGGCCCTTGACGCTGGCGCGCCACGACCTGCGCCGGGCCCTCGCGGGCGAAGGCGCGGACGTGTTCGAGCGCTGGGGACGGCGCACCGGCGCCCTCGCGAAGGGCCCGTTCAGCAATGCCGCGCGCGAGGACAAACCGCGGGCCCTCGAGGGTGCGATCGGCGGCGAGATCCTGCGGCGTTTTGCCCTCGACGAGGTGCTCGACGAACGCAGCGCGCAGTTGCACATGGAGGGCGAGCTGTCGGTCGAGGACCTCTCCAGTCCCCATCTCTACTTGACGCTGGGTGTGCCCGCCGAGTTGGCGATGGGTGGGCTCTCCGCCGAGGGCGGCGCGTTTGCCCTGCTCGAGGGCCTGGGCGGCATCCTGGGCGCGGTTTCGCGCGGCCTGGTGCTCGAGGACACCGGCGCGATGCTCGGCGAGTTGGCGCGGGCGACGCGGCCGCGCTCGCCCCTCGGGCTCGCGGGTTGGCTGTCCGGTTTGGCCGGCCTGGGCGCGGCCAGCGGCAAACGCATCGATCTGGTGAGCCCCGGCGCGCGCCACGGCGCGGCGCGCGCGCGGCTGCTCGAGGAACTGGCGCGGGAGGACCTGGGTCCCTTCGCGTCGCGTCTTTTCCTCGACGAGGAGGAATACGCGCAACTCGCCTCGCAGGACGCGGGCGACGCCCCGGCGGCACTGGCCGCGCTCGCGCGCCAGGGGCGGCTCGTCCTCACGTGGAGCAGCGGCGACGGCGCCTTCGCGGCGCAGGGCTGTGAGCGCCGCGCGGGCGAACGCGGCCTCGTCGCCCTGGGCGGCGCGGTGGCGCTCAACCTGCCCCGGCTGGTGCGCCGCGCCGGCCCCTGGCGCGAAGAGCGGGTGCTCGAAGAGCTGTCCGGCCTGATCTCCTGTGCCCTCGAGGCCTGCCGCTCCCTGGCCGCGTTCCAGGAGGCCACCGCGGCCGCGCGCCCCGGGCCGCTGCGCGCGCGCCTCTCCTACGCGATCGTGCCGGTGGGCCTGCGCGAGGCCCTGCGCCTTTTCGGCGAGGGCGAGGCGGATCCGGCGCTCGGCGCGCGTCTCCTCGGTTTGATGGGGGAGGCGGCGCGGCGTTTCCCGGCGCCCGGAGCGCCTCCCGTGCGCCTTTCGCCGTTTTTCGGCGAGCGCGCCGGTCGCCGCCTGGCGTGGCTCGACGCGGGTGCGCCCGGCGCGGGCGGCACGAACCAGGGTGTGCTCTTCGGCGGCGCCGATGGGGGCCCCACGGGAAGCTACTCCAGCGGCTTCCTGCTCTCGCCCCTGGGAGGTTGGCGCGCCGGTGAACCCGAGGCCGAACTCGCGCGCACGGTGCCCACGGGAGCCCTGTACCCTGCGATGGAAGCGTCGACGGCGCGCCCCAGCGACGCGTCCGAGGCGCTCGCCCGCTTCGCCGAGTGCCGCGCCCAGTCCGGTCGCAAGGGCGAGGCCTGGTTGCCGCTCGACGGCGACGGCCACGTTGGCGAACGCAGTGTCGAACGCGGCGCCGGGAACGGCGGCGTGCTCATCCCCGCCCTCGCGCCCGCCCCGCGCCGCCGCGGACAGAGCGGTCGCTCCGAGAACGAACAGCCCTGAGCGCCGACGCGACTGTTGCGCCGCGCCACCCACGGCCTTACCCACCGTCCCACCCCAGCCTCAGCCCCACGGCCGCATGCGTCTCAAACGCCTCGAACTCTTCGGCTTCAAGTCGTTCGCCGACCGCACGGTGCTCGAGTTCCCCCGGGAAGTCACGGGCATCGTCGGCCCCAACGGCTGCGGCAAGAGCAACGTGGTCGACGCCGTGCGCTGGGTGCTCGGCGAAACGCGTCCCACCTCCATGCGCGGCGGGGAGATGAGCGACGTCATCTTCAAGGGTTCGTCGTCGCGCCCGGCGCTGGGTGTGGCCGAGGTGACCTTGGTCCTCGACAACTCTGCACAGGCGATCCCGACCCACGGGGCCGAGGTCGCGGTGACGCGCCGTGTGTTCCGCTCCGGCGACGGCGAGTACGAGATCGACGGCGCGCGGGTGCGCCTCAAGGACGTCAAGGACCTGCTGTTCGACACGGGCCTCGGCAGCCGCGGCTACTCGGTCCTCGAGCAGGGCCGCATCGACGCGGTGCTCTCCGCGAACCCGAAGGACCGCCGCGCCATCTTCGAGGAGGCCGCGGGTGTCAGCCGTTTCCGCCAACGCCGCAAGGAGACCGAGAACCGCCTGGCCCGCGCGGACCAGGACGTGGAGCGGCTCGAGGACGTGATCCGCGAGCTCGAGTCCCGCTCCCGCTCGCTGAAGATCCAAGCCGGCAAGGCCGAGCGGTACGTCGAGACCCAGGCGGCGTGGCAACGCGGTGCATTGCGCCACGGCCGACACCAACTCGTGGCCCTCGAGGCTAGGATCGCGGAGGTCGAGGCGGCGCGCGAGCAACTGCTGCTCGAACTGCGCGAGTTGCGGGCGGCGCGCGAACAGGGGGAAGCCGACGCGCGCCTCGGCGCGGAAGAACAGGCGGCCCTCGGCGCAGAGTTGGAGCGCACCGGCGCGCAGGCCAGCCATGTGGCCGGCGAGCTGCGCGCGGTCGACGAACGCAGGAACCAGTTGGCCCAGAGGGTCGAGGGTTGGCGCGCGGCGGCCGGCAGCGAATCGCGCCGCGCCCAGGAACTGGAACAACGCCGCGCCGAGCGCGAAGCCGAGCTCCAAACGGCAGCCTCGGAAGTGACCTCCGCCGCCGCCGAGCGCGAGGCCGCCGAGGCCCAGGTCGAGGAGCTGGCGACCCACACCCGCACGCTGGAACGGGCCCGCCGGGAAGCGCGCGAGGTCAGCGAGGCGCAGTCGAGGATCGTGCTCGACTGGCAACACAAGAGGTCCGAGGCGGAGCACATGACGCGCCACCTCGACAACGCCATGGCGCCCCTGAAGGAGCGCGCCGGGCGGGCCGATTCGTTCGTCGCCGAGCGCCGCGCGCGTGTCGACGCCGCGAAGGTCGAAGTCGACGCGGCGGAAGTGGCCCACAAGGAGGCGGAGGTCGCCCGCGATCGGGCCGCGGAGGCGCGCAGCGCGATCGAACGGGAACTCGAAGGTCTCGGCGAGCGCGCCATCGCCGCCGCGGAAGCGCGCAAGACCAGCGAGCTCGAACGCGCGCGCCTGGTGGCGCGCATCGACGGTTTGCTCGACTTCGAGAGCGAACGAGCCAGTTTGGAGCTGGGCGCGCGCGCGCTGCTCGACGGCGGCGCCGACTGGAACTCGGCCTTGAACGGGCTGTTCGCGGACCACTTGCACGTGCCGGCGCGGCTCGCGCGGGCGCTCGACGTGGCCCTTGGCGATGCGGCGCAGGCACTGGTGCTCGCCGAACCCGAACGGGCCGGCGAACTGGCCGCTTGGTTGCGCGATGGCCGCCGCGGACAGGCGCGTTTCGCGTTGCCGACCCTGTGGGGCGCGGCGCCGACCGCGCGCCCGGAGTTGCCCCCGGAACTCGAGAGCCGCGTTCAGCGGCTCGTCGCCTGCGTGGAAGTCGACGCGGGGTTCGCGCCGCTCGTGTCGTGGATGCTCGCGGACTGCCTCCTCGTCGAGACGCTGTCCGAGGCGCTCGCGTTCGCGCCCGCGCACCCGGATTGGCGCTTCGTGACGCCGGAAGGCGACCTCGTCGATGCGGGCGGTCTGGTGGCCGGTTGGCGCGAGGTGACCCACGGCGCCGTCGGGCGCCGCGCGGAAGCCGCCGAGCTGGAAGAACAACGCGAGCGTGTCGAGCGCGAGCTGGCCCAACACGTCGAAGGCCAACTGGCCCTCGCGGGGCAGCGCGAAGAATCGGCCCGTTCGCTGCGCGAGGCAGGCGCCCTCCTGGACCGCCGCCGCGCTGAGGTGGGCGAGGCCCACGGCCGCCGCCAGAGCGCGCGTGTCCGCCTGACCGAGGCCGAACGCGGGTTGTCCGAGGCCCAAGTCGAAGCGAGCCGCGTCGGTGTCGAACTCGAGCGCTGCGAACGCGAGCTACAGTCCGCTTCGGCCCGCCGCGTCGAGGCCGCGCAGAACTTCGAACGCGAGAATGCCGTGCTGCTCGAGGCCGAGTCGAAGCGCCAGGCGCTCGAACAGGAGCGCGAACAGGCGCAGCGCGAAGAACAGCGCGCGCGCATCGACCTGACGCGCCTCGTCGAACGCCACCAGGGTTTGGTGCAGCGCATCGCCGTGCTCGAACGCGGTTGCCGCGAACTCGCCGCCGAGATCGAACGCTCGCGCATGGCCGCCGGAGAGGCCGCGGGCAGCGCCGAAGTGGGGGCCCAGGAGGCCGAGCGCCTCGCGGCGGACCGGGTCGGCCTGCTGGAAGAACGCGGTCGCCTCGACGAGGTGCTGACCGACCTGCGCGCACGCGACAAGGACGCGCGCGCGGCGATCGACGCCCTGCGGCGCTCGCTCGAGGCGCTGACGGCCAAGCTCGAGGACGGCCTCGGCCGCGAGGCGCAGCTCGAACTGGACCTGCAGCGGGCCGAGTTGTCGAAGGACGAACTGCTGCGGCGCGCCGAGTCGGAACTGGCCGTGGGCCGCGAGGCGCTGCTCGAGGGTCACGAACCCGAGGCCGAGCTGGAGCAGCCCGGCGCGCTCGATTCCCTGGCCCAGGAAGTGGCCGAGTTGCGCCGCCAACTGGACCGCCTGGGCCCCGTCAACCTGGAAGCCGTCGAGGAACTGGCCCAGGTGACCGAACGCCTCGAGTTCCTGACGCACCAGCGCCGCGACCTCGGCACGAGCCGTGCGGAACTCCTGAAGAGCCTCGCGCTGATCAACTCGGAGTCGGAACGCCTGTTCGTCGAGACGTTCGAGGAGATCCGCGAGAACTTCCGCGCCATCTTCCGCCAGCTCTTCGGCGGCGGTGCGGCGGACATCAGCCTGATCGAGGGCGAGGGTGTGCTCGAAGCGGGCATCGAGATCAGCGCGCAGCCCCCGGGGCGCCAAAAGCTCTCGATCGGCCTCCTCTCGGGCGGCCAGCGCACGATGACGGCCCTTGCGCTCCTGTTCGCCGTGTTCCAGGCCCGGCCGAGCCCCTTCTGCGTGTTGGACGAAGTCGACGCGGCCTTGGACGACGCCAACGTGGCGCGGTTCCTCGGCATGCTCGACGGCTTCCGCGACGACACGCAGTTCATCGTCGTGACCCACAACAAGGGCACCATGGCCGCCTGCGAGATGCTCTACGGCATCACGATGGAGACGAAGGGTGTGTCGCGCCGCGTGAGTGTGCAGCTCGACGAGGTCGACGGTTTCCTGCCGGAGCCGACGGGACAGGCGGCGCGTGCGCCCCGCCGCGCGCGCGGGGAGAAGCAACCCGACGACGCGGCGCTGCCCGAGACGGCCGAAACGGAAGTCGAAGCGGAGCCCACCTATGTGCTCGAGCCCCAGCCCAAACGGGCCGAGGCCGAAGCCGAGGATGAGGTGGTCGACGCCCAGGGCAGCAGCCGGGCCTGAAAGGCACGCTGCGCGGCGCTTCCGCGGGGCCTTGACGCCCGCGGCACGGGGTTTGTGCGCAAAGCTTTCCGGGCCCGGGGTTCGCCGAACCCCCGGATCCGGCTGGTTTCGACATTCGGTTGGGTTCCCCCCCGGCACCCGCGGGTTTCGCGGGCCCCGCGCATGGGAATGGCCGATCGCGAGACCCGGAGCAGCGCGCCGGAGGCGTGTGGGGGGCTTCGGAGGGGCGAGCCTGAGGCCTAGGAGCCATCGCCTTTCCCATCGGGTCCACGGGCTCCCGATGGCCCCGTTCAGCTTCCGACTTACACCGGACGAAGGAACGCGGGGAGCGAAAGCCCCACAACCGCTCTCCCCGGCGCCGGCCGCGCCCGAACGCACGCGCACCCGATGAACTCCCCTGAGAACTCTCTTCTGGAGTTGGCCCAGGCCAGCTTTGATCGCGCTCGCCACGAGGCCCTGGCATGGACCGGGACCTTCCAAGATTACCTCGCCGTGCTCGAGCGTCGACCGGAAGTCGCGCGCAACGCGTGGCAGCGCCTGCTCGACATGATCGAGCACCACGGCAGCGAGGAGCCCACCCGGCGCGGGAAGCCGCGGCGTTACCACCTGTTCGGCGACCCCTTCGACGGCGGCCGCGACGCGGTATTCGGTCTCGACGATCCCATCGCAAAGCTCGTCGACGTGATCCGCGCAGGCGCGATGGGGCTGGGCCCAGAAAAACGGGTGCTGTTGCTGCACGGTCCGGTGGGCTCCGCGAAGAGCACCATCGCGCGGCTCCTGAAACGCGGTCTGGAGCACTACAGCGGCCAGGAGGAAGGCGCGCTCTACACCTTCACGTGGGTGATCGACGGCCAGGAGATCCCCTCGCCGATGAACCAGGAGCCGCTGCTGCTCTTGCCCGAGGAAACCCGTCCCGCGATCGAAGCGCGCCTCAACCAGAACCTGGAGCGCCCCTACCGCATCGCGATCCGCGGCGAACTCGATCCCGTCAGCCGCTACTGGCACCGGGAGCTGATGGCGCGCTACGACGCCGACCTGTCTAGGGTGCTCGAACACGTGCGTGTGCGACGCCTGACGTTGAGCGAGAAGGACCGCGTCGGCATCGGCACCTTCCAGCCGAAGGACGAGAAGAACCAGGATTCGACCGAACTGACCGGCGACGTCAACTACCGCCTCATCGCGGAGTACGGCAGTGATTCCGACCCGCGCGCCTTCAACTTCGACGGCGAGTTCAACGTGGCGAACCGGGGACTGCTCGAGTTCGTCGAGGTGCTCAAACTCGACGTCGCGTTCCTCTACGACCTCCTAGGCGCGAGCCAAGAGCACGCGATCAAACCGAAGAAGTTCGCCCAGACGAGCATCGACGAGGTGATCCTCGGGCACACCAACGAACCCGAGTACAAAAAGCTTCAGAACAACGAGCTGATGGAGGCCTTCCGGGACCGCACCATCAAGATCGACGTGCCCTACAACTTGTCCTACCGGGACGAGGTGCACATCTACCGGCGTCAGTTCGCACGCGCGCAGGTGCCTGGCAAGGTCCTCAGCCCCCACACCTTGGAGATCGCTTCGCTGTGGTCCGTGATGACCCGGCTCGAGGATCCGACCCACCCGAACCTGACGCTGCTGCAGAAAGCCAAGCTCTACGCCGGCGAGGACGTCAGCGGCTTCGGCCCCGAGCACGTGCGGGAGATGCGCGCCGGCGCGGCCCGCGAGGGCATGCAGGGCATCAGTCCCCGCTACGTGCAGGACCGTGTGGCCGCGGCCCTGGTGCAGGACGGCACGGACGTGAGTGCGCTGGCGGTACTCGAGACCCTCGCCGAGGGTCTTTCGCACCACAGCCTCATTTCCAACGAGGAGGTCCGCAAGCGCTACCTCAACCTGATCGCCGTCGCGCGGGACGAGTACGACGAGCGCGTCAAGCGCGAAGTGCAGTTGGCCGTGTCCTCGGACAAGGACGCCAGCGACCGCCTGTGCTCGAAGTACATCGACAACGTCAAGGCCTACACGACGCGTGAGCGTGTGATCGACGAACACGGACGCGAGCACGATCCGGACGAGCGCCTCATGCGCGCCATCGAGAAGAAGGTCGACATCCCCGATGGCCGCAAGGACGACTTCCGGCACGAGTTGATGAACTACATCGCGGCTCTGCACATCGAGGGCAAAACCTTCGATTACCGTCAGAACTCGCGGTTGCGCCGGGCCCTCGAACTGAAGTTGTTCGAGGACCAGCGCGACATGATCCAGTTGACCAGCATCGTTTCGAGCGTGGTCGACCCCGAAACCCGCGGCAAAATCCACGCCATCCGCGACCGCCTGGTCGAGCGGTTTGGGTACAGCCCCTCTTCGGCGGAGGAAGTGCTGCACTACGTGGCTGACCTGATTGCCCGCGGCGAGAGCCGGGGCGCTCCCAAGGACGCCGCGTAACCCCGGAACCGAACGAGACCATGTCCGCCCCGCTCTACCGCATCGACTCGGACCACAGCCGTTTCCGGGAGATCGTGAAGGGTCGGATTCGCCGCGATCTGGCCAAGTATCTGACCAGCTCCGAGTTGATCGGACGGGCCGGCGCCCATTCGGTCTCGATCCCGCTGCCGCAGATCGAACTGCCGCGCCTGCGTTTTGGCGACAACCAGGGCAAGGGCAACGGCAAGGGAGACGGCGGCGAGGGCGGCCCCGGCGAGAAGGGCGAGAAGGCCGATGGCCAGGGTTCCGCCGGGGAGCAGCCCGGGCAGCACATCCTCGAGGTCGAGGTGGACCTCGACGACCTGGCGGACATGTTGGGCGAAGAGCTGGGCCTGCCGCGCATCCAACCGAGGGGTGTGCGCGACCTCGAAACGGAAGGCGGGCGTTACACCGGGGTGCGTGCGGCGGGGCCCGACTCTCTGCGCCACTTCCGCCGCAGCTTCAAACGCGCGTTGCTGCGCACCGTCGCGAGCGGGCAGTGGGATCCCAAGTCCGCGCGCATCGTGCCCGTGCGCGAAGACTTCCGCTACCGCGCGCGCAAGAGCGCGCCCAAACCCGACTCCAGCGCCGTCGTCTTCCACATGATGGACGTGTCGGGCTCGATGGGACGCGACCAGAAGGACGTGGTTCGCATCCAGGCGTTCTGGATCGACACCTGGTTGCGGCGCCAGTACAAGAACCTCGACGTCGTCTACATCGTGCACGACGCCGCGGCGCGGGTCGTCGACCAACACACGTTCTTCCACCTGCGTGAGTCGGGGGGCACGAAGATCAGCTCGGCCTACGAGCTGTGCCTGGCGCAGATCCAGGAGCGCTACCGCCCGGAGGACTGGAACGTGTATCCGTTCCACTATTCCGACGGCGACAACTGGTCGGCGCGCGACACGGAGACGTGCGTGAACCTGCTCTCCGGCGAGATCCTCCCGCGCGTGAACCAATTCTGCTACAGCCAGGTGAAGAGCGCCCACGGCTCCGGGCAGTTCAAGAAGGACTTGGACGCGGCCTTCGACGGTGTGGACGAACTGGTGACCGTCAGCCTTGCGGACCGCGGCGACATCCCGCGCAGCATCCGCGCGTACCTCGGCCGGGGGCGCTGAAACGATGCGTATCAAGACCAGCCTGCCCAGCGCCCTCAAGTACCAGGCGGTGGTCATCGAGAACGCGGCGCGCGAAGCCGGGCTCGACTTCTTCGACGTCGTGTTCGAACTGCTCGACGCCCGTGCGGTCAACGGGATCGCGGCCTACGGCGGATTCCCCGTGCGCTACCCGTCCTGGCGCTTCGGCATGGACTACGAGCGCCTGCAGAAGGGTTACGACTGGGGCCTTTCGAAGATCTACGAGCTCGTCATCAACAACGATCCGACCTACGCCTACCTGGTCTCGTCGAACAGTTTGCTGGAGCAGAAGCTCGTGATGGCCCACGTCTTCGGGCACGCGGACTTCTTCAAACACAACGCCTGGTTCCAACCGACGGACCGCAACATGCTGGAGACGATGTCCCAGCACGCGGCCCGTGTGCGCGCGTACATCGACGAGTTCGGGCAGGAACGGGTGGAGCGGGTGCTCGACCAGGTCCTGTGCCTCGAGGGGTTGATCGACCCCTACGCCGCCGTGCGCAACCACGGCCGGGACACACGCAACGCCCCGCGCCCCGAGGCGCTCTCGGACCGCAGCCTGCGCGCCCTGGAGGCCCTGAGCGGGCCCCCCGCGCTGCGCCTCGAACACACCGCCGCGCCGAAACGCCGCGAAGCCGAACACCGTGTGCCGACCTTCGACGTGCTGGGGTACCTCGAGGAACACGCGCCGCTCGAACCGTTCGAACGCGACCTCGTGCGCATCGTCCGCGCCGAGGCCTACTACTTCGCGCCCCAGCGCATGACGAAGGTCATCAACGAGGGCTGGGCGTCGTTCTGGCACAGCCGGCTCTTGACCGGCGGGCTGCTCGAGGCCTCCGAGATCATCGACTTCGCCGACGTGCACAGCGGCGCGACCGCGGCGGCCCCGGGCCAGCTCAATCCCTACCGCCTGGGCCTCGGCCTCCTGCGCCACGCGGAGTCCCTCGGCCACGACCTCTTCACGCTGCGGCGGGTCCACAACGACGTCAGCCTCATCGACGCACTGGTGGACGAGGAGTTCAGCCTGCGTTTCCACTCCATCCCGTGGTCGAAGCGCCAGGACGCAATCGCCCAGGGCTTCGACTGGCAGGCGTTCAAGGCCGAGTTGCTGCGCCAGCTCTCGGGCGGCGGTCAGCCGCGCATCGAGCTGACGGGCCTCGCCGGGGGAGGGCTTGAGCTCCTGCACCACCACGATGGCCGCGACCTGGAACTGGCGGCCGCCCAGGCCGTGCTCGGCAACCTGCGGGCCCTCTGGAAGGGGCCAGTTTCCCTGGTTACGCGGCTCGACGGCAAGGTCTTGCGGCTCGAGGTGGACGAGCGGGGCTCCCGCAGCCGGCCGGTCGACGACGGGGCGGGCGCTTCGACGGACGGCGAGTAGACGTCCCCGATTCGGGCGCCACAATGGCGGCCCGTGCGATCCGCGATGCCCAATCCGACCGTCTCGATCGTGTTGCCGACTTGGAACGGCGAACGCGATCTCGAACGCCTCCTGCCGGCGCTCGCCAGGCAGGAACTGCCGGGCGGCTTCGAACTCCTCGCCGTGGATTCGAGTTCGTCGGACCGCAGCCAGGAACTCCTCCGCGCGGCGGGCGCAGACCTGACGGTCATCGACCAACGCGACTTCGGCCACGGCCGCACGCGGAGCGCCAGGGCGGCGTCCGCGCGGGGCCGATTCCTGGTCTTCCTGTCCCAGGACGTGGTGCCCGAGGGCAAGCAGTTCCTGGCCGAGTTGGTGGCGCCCTTCGCCGAGCATCCGCGGGCTGCGGGCTTCTGCGCGCGCATCCTGCCGCACCTCGACGACGACCTGCTCACGGCGCGCACGGCGCTCTCGCTGCCCGAGGCCAAGGACGAGCCGGCCCTCTGGGACATCTCGGACGTCGCCGGCCTGTGGGAGCTGCCCGCCGCCGAGCGCGCCCAACGCCTGCGCTTCAACAACGTCGCGAGCGCCGTGCGCGCCGACGTGTTCTCGCGCATGCCGTTCCCCGACGTGCCCTTCGGGGAGGACTTCGCCTGGGCGTCGCGGGTCCTGACCGCCGGTTGGCAGTTGGGTTTTGCGCCCCGCGCGGTCGTGCGGCACGCGCACACCTACGGTCCGAGGGCGGCGTTCGAGCGCTACCGGATGGACGCCTGGTTCCATCGCTCGACCCACGGCTGGTGCATGCGGCCGAGCCTGGCCTCGGCCCTGCGCGGCCTAGCCTTCGAACTGCGCGAGGATCTGCGACTTGGGCGGCGGCTCGGATTGGGAGCGAACCTGGCGCCGCTGGTCCGGGCTCCGGGCCTGCGCGGCGCCCAGGTGCTGGGCCAATACCTGGGCAGCCGCGGTTCGGCGCCGCGCGGGTGGCGGGACCGACCCTGGACCGTGCCGACACGCTGAGTCGGCCCCGATCCTGGCCCTTTCGACGCCCATCGGCTCTACTGTCCGCCTGTGGTTCCCCCGCGCGCGATCCGCTCGATCTCCGTGCTCATGCCGACCTGGCAGGGAGAGGAGTTTCTGGAGCGTGTCCTGGCCGCGCTCAGCGTGCAGCGCGTGGCGCTGCCGTGGGATTTTCATGCCGTGGACTCGGGCTCGACGGACGGCACCCTGGCGGTGCTCGAACGCTGGAGCGCGCGGTTCCCCGTGCCGCTCCGGGTGCGCTCCATCCACCAGAGCGAGTTCGACCACGGGGACACCCGCAACCTGCTGGCGGCCTGGAGCACGGGCGACCTCCTCGTTTTCCTGACCCAGGACGCGATCCCGGCGGGCGCCGACTGGCTCGCGCGCCTGCTCTCGGCCTTCGACGACCCCGAGGTGGGGGCCGCGTATTGCCGCAACGCGCCGCGCCCGGACGCCCGGCCCGCGACGGCGGTGCTGTCCGCCGAGGACCCCGGGTACGCGTGGGAATCGCGGACCGTGCGCCTGCCTCCGGCGGCCGTGTACGAGCGCCTGTCGGCCCACGACAAACGGCTGCTCTACAACTTCAACGACGTCGCGTCCGCGGTGCGCCGCGACCTGTGGGAGCGCCACCCCTTCCCGCGGGCGCCGTTCGGGGAGGACGTGCTCATGGCGCGGGCCCTGCTCGAGGCGGGGTACACGATCCGCTACGTGCACGATGCACCCGTCGAGCACAGCCACGACTACGATGCGCGGGAGACCTACGCGCGGGCGTTCGTGGACGGCGTGTTCAACGCGGAGTGGCTCGACCGCATCTGCGTGGGCAGCGAGCGCGACGCGAAGTCCCTGGCGCGCCGTCACCGCGAACCGGATGCGGCGGCCGTGGCGCGCCTCGGCCTGCCCGAGCGCGAGGCCGAGGAGACCCTGCGCGAGTTGGCCGCGCGCCGCGAGGCCGCGTTCCTCGGGCTTTGCGACGGTGGCCGCGCGACGCGTCGGCGCCCGCGAACGGGGCTCTTGGAGCGCACCCACCTCCGGATCCTGATGGTCGTGCACGGTTTTCCGCCCGACACCTGGGCGGGGACCGAGGTGTACACACTCGAACTCGCCAAGGCGCTGGTGGCCTGCGGGCACCATGTCACCGTGTTGACCCGCGCACCGGCGGACGCGCCCGAAACCGCGGGCGGGCCGCTGGACTTCAGCGTGCACGAGTCCGACTTCCAGGGCCTGCGTGTGCTGCGCATGGTGCACCGCCTCGAGCACGGCTCCCTGGCGATGAGTTACCGCCAACCGCGGGCCGAAGCGGCGTTCCGCGAGGTGCTGCTGGAGGAGCGCCCGGACCTCGTGCACTTCCAGCATCTGATCCACCTGTCCGCGGGTTTGGTGCACGTCGCCAAGGAGCTCGGCGCCGCCACGGTGGTGCACTGCCACGACTATTGGGCGCTCTGCGCGCGTGTGCAGTTGATCCGGCCGGACGGCGAGCGCTGCGAGGGGAACCAGGGCGCCGGTTGCCTGCTCTGCGTGAAGGAGCGCCACCTCGACCGGATCCCCGCGGCCAAGCGCCTGGGCGAGCGCTTCGAGCCGCTCCTCGACGCGGCGGCGCGCCACGTTCTCGAGCGGCCCGCGGGCGGCCCCATGCGGGCGGAGCTCAGCGCCTGGCGCGACATGCACAAGCGCCAGCCGTACGTGCTCGATGCCTACGCCGCCGCCGACCTCCGCATCAGCCCGAGCCGTTTCCTGCGCGCCAAGTTGCTCGAAAGCGGCGCGTTCGATCCGCACACGTTTCTCTACTCGGACAACGGCCTCCGCACCGACCACGTGCGGGCGCTCACCAAGGCGCCGGACCCGAAGGGCCGCCTTCGAATCGGTTTCGTCGGCAGTTTGGTCTGGTACAAGGGCGGCGCGGTGCTGATGGAGGCGATGGCGCTCTTGCGCGGCGAGAACGCCGTTTTGCACGTGCACGGAGCCTTCGATCCCGAGCGCGACGAACACCACCGCGAACTCCAGCGCCTCGGCCAAGCGGCGGGCAATGTGGTGTTCCACGGCCGTTTCGACAACGCGCGGTTGGCCGAGGTCTACGCGGAGATCGACGTGCTGGTGGTTCCGTCGGTGTGGTTCGAGAACTCGCCCATCACGATCCATGAAGCCCACATGACCGGCACGCCGGTCGTCGCCAGCGACATCGGCGGCATGGCCGAATACGTGCGCGACGGCGTGGACGGGCTGCACTTCCGGGTGGGGGACGCGAAGGACCTGGCGCGGGTGCTGGGGCGCTTCCTCCGCGAACCGCAGCTCCTCGCGGAGCTCTCGCGGGACTTCCCCCGGATCAAAACCGTGGAGGAGAACGCGGCCGAGATGGAGTTCCGCTACCGGGGCTTGGTCGCTCGGCGACGCTCGCGCCACGCGGCCACGTTGATCGATCGCCGGGGCCATGAAACGCTCCGGCGCGACGGCGGTGCCGAACAGCAGGGGGCCGAGTACTTGCTTCTGCGCCCGGGAGCCGCGGCCGAGTACGACGTGCACCTCGCCGCCGGCGGGCCCCGGGAGTACCTGTTGGAGGTGCTGGCGCTCGCGGGCGAACCGACGCTCGAGATCGGCGGCGCCGTGTACCTTGGGGACCGCTGGTTGGGCGCGCTCGAGCCCTTTGCGCCCAACGGTCGCGACGAACTGCGGCGCTTCCGTTTCGAGGCCCACCAGTACGAAGGAGTGCGCCGCCTGCGTGTGGAAGCGCGCCTCGACGACGGCTCCAAACCGCACCTGCGCATCGCGCGTCTCGTCGTGCGCGAGGTGCTCGCCGAATCGAAGGGCCGGGAGGCACACCCTTGAGCACCGAGCACTCCCGCATCCACGGCGCGCCCCGCGTGGCGATCGTGATCCTCAACTACAACGGGCGCCACCATCTGGCGGGCTGTTTCGACAGCCTGGCGGCGCTCGACTACCCGAAGGATCGCCTCGAGGTGATCCTCGTCGACAACGGCTCGATCGACGGTAGCGTCGCGGAGATGCGCGAGCGCCACGGCTGGGTGCGTCTGCTCGTCAACGGGCACAACGTCGGGTTCAGCGCCGGCTGCAACCAGGGCGCCAAGGCGGCCGATCGCCCGGACGTGCTCGTCTTCCTGAACAACGACATGCGTGTGGAGCGCGACTGGCTGCGCGAGTTGGTCGCACCGCTCGCCGATGGCGCGGCCCAGGCCACGACCGCGAAGATGCTGTCGTGGGACGGGAAGTTGATGAACTCCGCCGGCGGGGGCATGAACTACTACGGAATCGGCATCCAGAAGGGCTACTTGGAGCCCCTGGGGCCGGAGTACGACAAGGGCGGACCGACGCTGTTCGCGTGCGGCGGCGCGATGGCGGTGCTCGCCAGCGTGTTCGACGATGCCGGCGGCTTCGACGAGGAGTTCTTTGCGTACTACGAGGATGTGGACCTCGGCTGGCGCCTCTGGGTGCAGGGCCACCGCATCCTCTACGTGCCCAAAGCGGTGTGTTACCACCACCACTCCAGCACCAGCCGCACCTTCCCGGTCGAAACGATCCGCCTCCTGCAGGTGCGCAATCCCTTCTTGGCCTGCTTCAAGAACTACGACGACGAGCACCTGCGCCAGATGCTGCCGGCCCAGTTGGCCCTGGCCGTGCGGCGCATGTGGATCGTTTCGGGCCTGGGCAATCCGGAGAGTTACCGCATCGAACACACCCAGGCCGGAGGCAAGGGTGTGGTCGGTCGCCTCTGGGACAGGGCCCGCCAGCGCGCCCAGGACACAACTCCGGTGAAGCGCATCGCCGTGGCCGACCTGCTCGGGATCAACGATCTTCTGGGCCGCTTCGACCACTGGACGGCCCGCCGGGCGGAGGTGCAGCAAAAGCGCCGCCGCACCGACGAGGAGATCTTCGCCCTCTTCCACAAGCCCCGGTGGTGCATCGAGGGCGAAGCGGGTTACCAGGAATTGCAGCGTGGTCTCGAGTCGTTCCTCGGGATCGATCGATTGTTCGATGGCTTGGAAGCCGACGGCAAGGATCCGCACAAATGACCCCGCCCATGACTTCGAAGCCCCTCTCTCGCGCGCTCCGCCTCTCCATCGTGATCCCGGCCTACAACGAGGAGGCGACCCTCGAGGAGATCGTGGCGCGGGTGCAGGCCACGCCCTACGAGAAGGAGTTGATCCTCGTCGACGACTGCTCGAAGGACCGCACCTGGGAGATCATGGGCGCCCTCGCCGCGCGCTACGACAACGTGCGCACCTTCCGCCACCAACAGAACCAGGGCAAGGGCGGCGCCCTGCGCACGGGTTTTGGCCATGCGACGGGGGACGTGGTGCTGATCCAGGACGCGGACCTCGAATACGACCCGGCGGACTACTCCGTGCTCCTGCGGCCGATCCTCGAGGGCAAGGCCGACGTGGTTTACGGCAGCCGCTTCCTGGGCGGGCCCTACGTGCGTGTGCACCTTTTCTGGCACTACCTCGGGAACCGCTTCCTCACCCTGGTTTCAAACGCCTTCACGAACCTCAACCTGACGGACATGGAGACCTGCTACAAGGTCTTCAAGCGCGACGTGGCCCAACGGCTCGACATCCAATCGCGCACGTTCGCCGTCGAGCCCGAAATCACCGCCAAGGTCTCGAAGATGCGCAAACGCATCTACGAAGTGCCGATCAGCTACGCTGGCCGCGACTACTCCGAGGGCAAAAAAATCGGCCCGAAGGACGCGTTCATCGCGATCTGGGCGATCGTGCGCTGGACGGTGTTTTACCGGCTGCCGCCGGTGGTTTGAGCGCGAAACGCGCTCGGGGGTTTCTATCGGCCGCGGCCGGTGATTTGAGCGCGGAACGCGCTCGGCGGTTCTACCGACTGCCGTCGATGGAGCGGAGCCGCAACGTGCGCGGTGGCGCTTCGCGGAGCGGCGGCCGTGTCAATGTCCGGGCGGTGAGCACTCCGGCGCGGATCTCCACCTCGTCGTCTAGGCGTGGGCCAGGGGTATCCGGCATCCACACCTCTACGCGGTAGCGGCCGGGCTCCAGCAGAGGCTCCAAGTGTGGCGAACTTGTCGCAGTGAAGTGGCCGAGGTCGCGTTCACTGCGTCCCTCGGCACCTTCGACGATCTGCGCCAGGCGCAGGCGCAATCGGCCCACGTAGGGGGCGCCGTCGGTGTCCAGGACGTTTACCGAGAGCCCCCCCAAATCCGTGAGATCGAGGGTGTGTTGTTGGAAATCCTTGCCCAATACCACGCGCGTGCCCGCGCGTCGCCCGCCCGGCAGTTCCACGAATCCGCCCTCGGAGCGGAAGCTCAGCCGGTGCGTTCCGCTCGGCGCGTGCACGGACGAATGCAGTTCGTCGCTGCGGAGCGCTTTGCTCACCCGCTTGCCGTTCTCGGCGAGCAGCGTCAGCGTGCCGAGCGGCACCGCATCGGTGAGTTGGGCCACGTGGTTGGGAAGCACCACTTCCGTGTGCAGCACCGCGGGCTCCGCCGCGCTGGGCTTTCGAATCTTGAACTCCACAGGCACGTGGGGCACCCGGTCCCACACCCTGGGCGCCAAGAACTTGGCGGTGGCCGAACCGCCGTTGTCGAAATCGAGGGACACTGTGACTTCGATGGACGCTGTGACTTCGATGGACGCTGTGACCTTTATGTGCGCCATCTGGACCACATCCGCGGTCCAGAGCAGCAGAGGGGTTCCCCCTGCAGGGGCTGAGGTCCCGGCGGCAGCAGTCCCGCACGAACGAGTGCCGGGTGGCCGTCGATTGGAGGTTCGGCCCTGTCACGCTGATTTGTGCGAACACGCAGCACTGGTGGCGTGGTGTATGGCGAGGCCGGCGGCTGGAGCTGCGCAAACACGGACGCGGCGTCGACGATTGCACCGTAAAGTGGCAATGTTCCCACCTGCACCGTCACAGAGTCGACATTCGACGACGTGTAGGTCGGCTCGCGCGCCGACGTGGCAAAGCCCGCGCCGGCGGCGTGGACCACGTAGCGTTGCCCCTTGGTCTTTCCCCGGAAGTGAAAGGCACCCTTCGGGTCCGTCACGCCGACAAACTGGAACGGTTCGACTTCCGGGGTAGAGGAAGTCTTGCCGATCCAGTGCGCGACGACGGAGACTCCTGCACCGAGCTCGCGATGCTCTGGATCCACGACGGTGCCCTTGAGGTCCCGATGGATTCCAAGTTGCATCTCGATCTTGGACCCGACCGGCAGCTCCAGCATCGCAAGCTCCCCAATGCCGTGCTCCGGCGACCTCGCCACAAGTCGCAGAGGTAGCACCAGTTCGCGAGCCATCATCGTCGCCGCGGCCGGCGGCGCCGGCGGGAGTTTTTCGAGGGCACCGCCGGGTCCAACCATCCAGACGTCGCCCGACACCGTCTGTCCTCGCATGCCGAGCAGCACGACGTGGTAACGCTCGGGCAGCGGTTCCGCGGCCGTCGCCCGCGATGCGGCCTGACGCGCGTTCTGTCCTTCGGGCGGCGGGTCGTTGTCGGGCGCCGTCATGCGCTCCCGTTGCGCGGGCTCGGTCGCCGCCTCCGGAAGCACGTGCGTGGCGCGATTGTCGGGGCGCAGCGACCAAAGGACCGCCAAGACGAGTGCGAGCCCGACAGACGTTGCCACGATCCAAGTCCGACGTCGGTCGAGCGCCCGCGACGCAGGATCGACCGTTCTCTTGGAAGGTGCGCGAGCCATGGATCGCGAGATCGGGAAGTCCCTCGCTGCGCGAGCCTAATCCACCCGGCGACTTCTCGCTACCCCGCCGGGATCGACCGGATCAGAGCCGCAGCCGCAGCGGCACCTGGCCCACGTCGCAACGCAGGTTCGCGCGTTCGAAGCCGTAGGAGTCCTCGACGCTGAGCCAGTAGGCGCCGGGCAAGAGTGCGAAGTGGGCGCTGCCGCGCGCGTCGAAGCGGCCGGCCGCCGCTTGCACGCCGGATTCGTCCAGCACCAGGTAGCTCCAGTTCGGTGCGGCGGGGGCGGAGGCCACCAATTCGACACGTGTGGCGCGCTCGAGCACCAGTCGGCCGCGGCGGTCGCCGCCTGTCGAAAGGTCGACGGTGGACGGGCGCGAGCGCAGCCCCCCTGCGTGCGAACTCGCCACGACCACCAACTCGCGCGCGGGCAGTTCGAGTTCAACTTCGGGCCCGACTTCGCTGCGCGCCAAGAACGGATCGAAAAGTCGCGTTCCGCCCACCGTGCGCAGCAGCCCGACTTCCAGATCGCACGGCGGCGCCGGTCGGCCCTCGGCTTCCAAACTCAGCGCCAGCTTCACCGGTGCAAAGAGCCGCACGTCGCCGAGATCGACCTCCTGGCCGGCTTCCAGGTCGGCCCAATGCACGTCGTCCGCGTAACCGGCGCGCCGCGCGAGGGAGCCCTCGGCCTCCGCCGCGACGAGGTACACCATCACCCGCCCCGGCAGGATGCCGTCGACGCGGATGCGCCCCTCGCTGTCGGATTGGCCCAGGCTGGTGGCGTCGCCCGTGCCGACCCACGCGTTGACGTGGGGCAACGGTGTGTCGCTCGCACCGTCCAGCACACGCAGCGAAACCGCACCCAAACGATCGCCCAGCAGCCGCGGATCCAGGCTCAGCGCGACGGATTCGTCCTGCGGCAGGATCTCGCGCATGTCGAGCACCAAGGTGCCGAGCGCGAGCGCGATCCACACTCGCGCACCGGGTTCGGAGGCCTGGGGGAAGAGTTCGATCTGCGCCGCGAAGCTGGGGGACACGGCCTGGGGCCGGTTGCCGGCGACACGCTCTTCGTTCAACAGCAACTCGGGGTGCAGCCGACCGGCGGGCGGCGGGTCCGCGTCCTTCAGCGATCCGCCCGCCGGGGGCAACTCGCTGGAGCTCAGCACGAAACGCGGCGCGCTGCGTTGGGTGGCGAGCCCAAGGGTTGCCAGGGCCTCGCCCAGTTCGCGCCCATCGGCGGACCGCGCGACGGCGTGGATCCAACGCGCGGATTCGAGCTGGAAGTCGCGGTTCACGAACCCGCTGGCCCCGGAGAGCTCCAGGCTGGCCCGGAGGCTGCGGTAGCCGGCCGCGACGATGTCGACGTCGAAGCGGCCGGGGAGGAGCCCACGGACCTCGAAGAACCCGCGTTCGACTCGGGACTGCTGGGTGCCGCCGGGACCGGCCAGGCGCAGCTCGACCTGCTCGGCGTCCAGCGGCATGCCGCCCTGGTCTAGGACACGCCCGGCGAGGGTGATGGAGTTCTCGCGGCCCGCGGCGGACGCGCCCGGACCGGGGGGCGCGACGGACCCCACGGGGCGCGGGGAGCGGGGCGGCGCGGGCTGCCCCGCGCCGAGGTCGTCTCCCGGACCGAGGGCCGGGCCGACCGCACCGCCGCGGTCCTGCACGCCACTGGGCGCGAGGAACCAAAGGAGCACACCGGCGGCCGCCGCGAGCAATAGGGTCAACACCGCGGGGCGAGCCATGGGGCGGCGATTGTGCGCTTGTGGGGCCCGCGGTTCCACGGACACCCCCGCTCGCCGCGCCGCCACGGGGTCGGCGGCGCCCAAGCCGCGACGCTTCGTGGGTCCGCGAGCCGACCCCCGGTCCGAGCGTCGCCCCACACCCATCTCGTTGCCATTGTCGAACCCAAGTAGGGCGGGAACCTTTCACGTGCTCCGCGCGTTGCCAGTGTTCGGCCAACTGCGCTCTCCGGTGGCTTCCCTTTTGCTCTCGGAGCTGGGCGATCCGCAAAATGCCGACGGGGCCCCGGGGCCCCTGCGTCGATATCTTGTCGCCGACGGTGCCGTCCCGCTGCACCCCGCCCGTACCGCGGGTGTGTCGAGCGGCGCCCCCCACCCGAGCCGGGTCGCTCCCCCAATCGTTCCGGCTTCCGCGATTTGTTTCCCCCTCCGATGTCGCAGCCAACCCAGTTCCACCGCGCTCCGCACCCCCGCGTGATCGTCGTCGAGGACGATCCGGTGTCCCGCACCTACCTGACGCGTTTGGCCGAGCGCACGGGTTGTGCCGTCGATGCGTATCCAGACGCCGAACAATTCCTCGCCGCCTTCGATCCCGCGAAACCCGCCTTGGTCCTGCTCGACCTCTCGCTGCCGGGCATCGGCGGCACGGAGTGTCTGGAGCGCCTCGCCGCGCTGCGGCCGATGCCCGCCGTCGTGGTCGTCACCGGCACGGCTGAGGTCGCGGACGCGGTCAAGAGCCTGCGGCTCGGCGCATTGCACCTGCTCGAGAAACCCGCGGACGAACGTCAGGTCGCCGCAGCCCTCGCCCTCGGACTGGAAGCGGCCCGGACGCGCCACGACGAAGACCGCCGCTGCCGCGACGTGCAGGCGAAGGTCGCCAGCTTGAGTCCGCGCGAGCGCGAGGTCTTCGATCTGGTCGTGCGCGGCGCCATGAACAAGGAAGTCGCCCAACAACTTGGCATCGCCGCCAAGACGGTCGAAGTCCACCGCGCCAACGTGATGCGCAAGCTGGAGGTCGACTCCCTCGCGCAGTTGGTGCGGTTGGCGGTCGACGCCGTCGCGTGCCCCGCGGATCCGCTGCGCGCGGACCTCTTGGACTCGGCGCTGCCAAGGGACCCCGCGCCGGGACGTCGCCCGGGCACCCAGGCCGAAGTGCCGCCCGGCATGCCGCTGCCGTAGGACCGCGACCGCGCCGTCAGGCGATGGGCCGAACGCCACCTGAAGGATCCTTCGCTTTGACCGAGCGCTGGCTTCCTCGTATCAGCGCAAATCCGCGCCCTTCGCGAGGTAGTGGGCCGCAAGCGACGGGCGCTGCGGCGCTCCGAAGAGGCGCAGCACCTGTTGGGTCCACGTGCGGCCGGACTTTCCACGGACTCGCTCCTGGTACGCGCCGAACGCCCGGTCGTACGCGGCGATCCCTTGGGCGAGTTCGGGCGCGCTCGGGTAGCGCTCCTCGAACAGCACGGCCCCCACGGGCAGGCGCGGCAGGGCTTCGGGCCGCTCCGCGGGCACACCCACACACAGCCCGAAGAGTGCAAACGCGCCCTCTGGTGTGCCGAGCAGTCGATCGAGCGCCGCCGGCTCGTTGCGCAGGCCCCCGATGTAGCACGTGCCGTATCCCAGGGCCTCGAAGGCCAGGGTCAGGTTCTGCGCGAAGAGCGCGGCGTCGATCACGGACACCAGGAACGGCTCCAAACTCGCGCAGTACGGCACCTTCGCCGCTTCCAGGACCAGGCGGTGGCGGTGTTGGTCGCCCAGCACGACAAAAAACGCGCCGGCCTCGCGCACGTGGGCTTGGCCGCCGGCCAACTCGGCGATCCGCGCGCGGGTTTGTGGCGAACGCACGCGCAGCAGCGCGTAACTCTGCACGAGGTGGGAGGTGGCCGCCCGTTGGGCCGCGGCAACGGCGCGCTCCACGTCGCCATCGGGCACGACCATGTCCGCGAAGCGCCGCACGGAGCGATGCGCCAGCATCTGCGCGAGCACCGCGTCGCCGTGGGCGACCTGCGCCGCCTGCTCCGGCCCGTTCAAACGGTCAGCTCCTCGCCGACCTCGTTCTGGCTGGCGACGAGAACACGCACGTGCCCGAGGCCGAGTCGCGCGAGCTCGGCGCGCGCGGCCTCTTCGGCGATGTCGGGCCGGTTGTTGTGTTCGGAGAGGTGCGCGAGGACCAGCGTGTGCAACTCAGGTCCCGCCAGGAGCCGCAGCATCTCCACGGACTGGTCGTTGGACAGGTGGCCGAGTCCGCCGCGGATGCGCCGTTTCAGCGAATGGGGGTACCGGCCCGCTTCCAGCATGCCCGCGTCGTGGTTGAACTCGAGCACGAGCACGTGGGCACCTGTGAGGGACGCGGCCACGTCCTTCGACGGGCGCCCCATGTCGGTCAGCACGACCGCGCGCCGGCCACCCGCATCCATGCGGAACGCGTAGGTGGGCGGCGCGTCGTGGGGGAGCTCCACGGCCAGGAGGTCGAGGCCCCCCAAGTTGTCCGGGGCGCGGATCTCCACGGGTCGATGGCCGCCGAGGGTGAGGACTCGCTTGCCGCGGCGGACCGCCGGATGGGTCTGGATGGCGGCCGAACAATAGACCGGGATCTGGCGGCGGCGCGCCAGGATGCCCGCGGAGCGCGAGTGGTCGAGGTGCCCGTGGGTGACCGCGATCGCGTGCGGCGCGAACAGGCCGAGGCGCGCGGTTTCGAGGCGCGCCTCGAGATCCGCCGCAGGCAGCCCCGCGTCGACGAGCAGCGCGAACTCGTCCACACGCACCAGGGTCGCGTTGCCGCGGCTCCCGCTCGAAATCACCTGCAAGCGCATCGGCCCATCTTAGGGGGCGCCGGCGCATGGGTGCACGGTTCAGGCGAGAGGAGCGCGCCGGCGCAGGGTCAAGAGCCCGAGCAAGAGGGCCCCGACGCTGATCCACGGTGCGCGGCGCGACTCCGGCGCGTACTCGAGTTCCACCTCGGATTCCCCCGCGCCCAGCGGCAGGGCCAGGAAGGCGTGGTCGGCGGCGAAGAGCGCCGTGGGCTCGCCGTCCACACGGGCGCGCCAACCTTCGGACCAGGCCTCGTGGACCACGAGCCACGCGGGACCGCCGCGGGTCCGGATGCGGATTCGGTCGGGCTCGGGGCGCTCGAACAGCACGAGTTCCGCCGGGCCGTCCCCCGGGCCGGGGCCGCGCCACTCGCTGGGAGGGGGCCGCTCGATCAGCACGAGCTCCTTCGGGTCCGTACCGCGGTCCGCGAGCCGCGTCAGCCGCGCCAGCGCGTCGGGCTCCACCTCCGCGCGGGGCACGAGGCGGGCGGGTCCCAGGGCCCCTGCGCGCCGGTGCGCGGCGAAGTTGGCGCGGCCGCCGGCGGGGGTCAGGCTCGGGTGTTCCACGGGCGCGAGCGCCAGCACGGCGCCGACGTTGGCGCGGTCGACCATCGGGTGGTCCAGCAGCGCGGGGTCCGGGAGGGAACCCACACCCGAGCGGAAACGTGTGCGCGGATCGAGCGCGGTGAAGTACTCGACCGTGCGCCGCGGTGTGAACGCGACGTAGGCGGACACGTCCGAGACGCCGTAGTCCTGGAGCAGGTTGGGCCGCGCGAGGGCCAGGGTGTGCTCCATGTGGCTGGGGGAGGGATCGAGGCGCCACACCCGCGCGCCATCCGCCGCTTCCGCCACCGCGGCGAGGGCGGGACTCTCGGGGAAGAGCTCCGCGCCGTGCGGCAGTTCGAGCCCACCCGTGTGTGCGCGTGTCACCAGCGCGGCGTCGAACACCAGGGCAAGCCCGAGCGCTACCGGCAAACGCCTCCGCGGCCCGTGGCGACCCAGGCTGCCGAAGAGGACCAGAATCCCCGCGGCGCCGGCGAGCAGCGCGGCCTGTTCCAGGGAGCGGCGCAGCGCGAACGCGGCGGCCACCGCGTGTTCCGGGTCGATGACTTGGCGCACGTCATCGACGGTCAGGTCGTAACGCGCGGCCAAACGTTTCTCCATGCCACCCCCGAACGTCGCCGGTTCGATGGCCGAACTCAGCACCGTGGCGAGGGCGGCGTGCACGCCGAAAAGTGTCAGCACGACGCGGCGCGCGCCCGGGCGGCGCTCCACCAACGCCGCCGCACCCAACGCGCCGAGCCATGCCCACGCGAGCCACGCGACCGAGAGGGCGCGCGCTGGGGCACCCGCGCCGAATCCCGGCAGGTAGTACGCCAGGTTGACCAGCGGCCAGCCCTGCGCGAATCCAAACGCCAGCACGAGCACCAGCGCCGGAAACCGCGCGCGCCGCCCGCCGCGCAGGAAACCGAGCACCGCCATGCCGAGCAGCGTCGCACCCGTCCACGGATCCCACTCGAGGGGGCTCGCGCCGTCGGCCTTCGTCCACTGCTCCTGCGGCGTGAACCACCACACGGCGGGTTGACGGCCGCCGGGTGTGGGATCGCTGGGCCGGCCCCAGAGGTGCGGCGTCAAGAGGCCGAGCGCGTGCACACCGGGGAGGCTCTGGCTCTCCACGTCCGCGGCGGTCTGCATCCCGCGCAGCGCCTCGTCGCTGGTTTCGACCGTCGGCCAGAGGGCCGGCGCCGCGAGTGCCGGCGCCAGGGCCAGGAGCGCCACCGCGCGCCACAGGGAACCCTGGCGCGGTTCCCCGGCGAGACCGAAGCTGCGCCGCAGGCCGCCGAGGAACACGAGGGCGTAGAGCGCGGAGACGGCCAGTGCGAAGAGCGCGATCGGCGGGAAGCCAGCGGTGAAGGGCAGCGCCGCGAACAGGAGCACCTGCAGGCCCGCGAAGCGTTTGCCCGCACCCAGGTCCTCGAGTGCCGACAGGCAGAACGGCAACCAGAGCACCGCGTCCACCTTCATGCCGTAGTGCAGGTTCATGGCGCCGAATCCGGCGGCCTGCAGGGCCAGCGCGCCGAACCCCGCGGCCTCGCTGGGCAGGCCGCGGCGCTCGAAGAAACGCCACGCCCCGAGGCCCGCCAACACCAGCGACAGGAACGCCAGCCACGAGGCGGCGCGCTCGGGCCGCAGCCACTGGCTCAGCAGATTGGGCGGGTAGAGCGGTCCGTGCAGCGCGTTGCCGAGGAGCGGCAGGCCCAACGAGAGTTTGGGTTCCCAACCGCTCGTCGCGCCCGCTTCGCTGCGACGCGCGATTTCGCGCTGGTCCGTGAGCACCGGCAGGATGCGATCGCCGGTCCAGTAGTGGGCCGAACGGCGCACGGCTTCGGCGACCTCCGGTTGTTCGGACGCGAGCGGCTCGAAGAGCGCCGGCGCCTGGGGCAGGAAGTAGGTTCCCGCAAAGAGCGAATCGAACAGCAAGAGCAGCGGCAGTACACACAGGAACCCAAGTCGGGGCCCGTAGTGAGCGAGGCGGCGCGCCAGGGGACCCCGGTGCGCCGGGTCCGACGGATGTGTGGGAGCGCCCATGCGTCGCCAAAGGATAGCCGCTGGGAGCCCGACGGCGTCACGCCACAGTCACGCGCCTCCGCGCAGCATCGAGCCGGCTCCGAGGCGGGCCAGGAGGCCCGCGCACCCAGCGGCGCATCGCGGCGGAGTGAATCGTCGTTGCGTAGGTCAAAGCTCGCGAGCGCTCCGCCCCAAAAACTGTCGGCCCGATCTGTACGGGGGCGGGTTGCTTCGTCCCCGCCCTCACGGCCGCGGCTTCATCCGCGCCATTGGCCACTTCGGGTGGGGGAACTCCTCGAGCTCCACGTGTTTGGCCAGCTCGCGTTCGAGTGCGTCCGTGTACGGGCGCAAGACCGCGTTGGCTCGGCCGAGATCCCGGTAGAGCAGTTCGAGCGCAACACCTTCCGGATGCGCTTCCGCGAACAGCTTGAGGTCGTACGCCAGCCAACTCGCCAACTCGTCCGGACCCACCGCGTCGCGGAACGCGGCTTCGACCGTCTTGACCAACTGCCGCTCCCGAATCCCCGCGAGGTCCAGGCCGATCGGCTGTTTCCACGTGTCGAAGGCCACCAGCACACCCTCGTCGCCGAGCACCAAACGCACCTGCTCCGCGCGTTGCTCGCGCAACTGCTCCCGGTGGAGTTCGCGCCAGGCGTTGCCCTTCTCCCAGGCCGCGAGGCCCAGCGGTACAGCGCATCCCAGCGCGACCAGGGCCATCGCCCACACGCCGAGCCGCCGCCGCAATCCATCCGCGCCTGCGGCGACGGCGAGCGCCAGGAACGGCGTGGTGCCGAGCAGGTACCCGCCCTCGTTCGCCACGGCCCACCACGCCGTGAACACGAGCAACGGCGCGACCAGCGCGGCGAGCACCCACGTGAGCGCGCGCTCCCGACGCCACAACCACCAACCGCCGAGCAACGCGGCCACCAGGTAGAGCTGCGCCGGCAGCCAGACATCGTCGCGCCACCACACGAGCGCGCTGGGCTGCATGTGCTCGGCGATCTGCCCCGCCGTGCCGCGGATGCCGCCGACCACACTGTCCTTCCAGTAGAAGAGGCTCGTCAGCGCAAACGCGCCGAGGCCCACCGCCACGAACAGCGGCGCAAGCACGAACACCAAGCGCTTCGCACCGAGCGGCGCACCCGCCCGCCGCGACCAGTGCTCGCACCAAAGCAGCCAACCGGGGCCGAGCAGCGGCGCCAACAAGTGCGTGAGTGGCACCAGAGCAAAGGACACCACCGCAAGTGCCACGGCGAGGCCGCGCCGCGCCCAGGGCGCGCGCTGCGCCACGAGCGCCGCGGTCGCGACGCCCCAGAAGTGCAAGGCGTGCACTTCGATGGTCGTCGCGAAGAACCAATGCACCGGCGTGAGCCCTAGCAACGCCGCCGCCACTCCGCTCGCCGCGGCGGAGCGCCCCGTTCCACGGGCCAGGAGGTAGACGGCACCCAGACCGAGCGCCGCCGGCATCCAGGACGTCGCAAAGAGCCCCTCGTACGGCCCAGGCCCCGGCAGCAGCCAGTTCAGCGCCCGCGCCACGGGCAGGTACGCGGGGTGCGGCCATAGGCCGGGCTCGTTCCACTCGAGCTTCTCGGCGACGAAGAAGCCGTCGTTCCAGAGCCAACGCTGCAGGTTGGCGGCGTAGAGGGCGCCGAACACCGCCGTCAGCACGACCGCGACCAGCGCGTCGAGCGCCCCGAGGGGGGCGGCGCCGGCCCGGGCCTCGGGAGCTGCGGGCGGTTCGTGGGCGGCGTCGCGGAGCATGGATCGGCGGGGGGGAGGCGGGCGCAGTGGGACGCCCGCGGGGGGCCTATTGTTAGGCTCTCCCCATGCTGCGCGAACCGGTGCTTTCCCCCCTGACCCGCTCCCTCCTACTCCTGACCCTGGCGGCTGGCCCCTGGCTCGTGTTGCGGGCGGGCCCGTCCACCGAACTGGTCGCCCCCGTTCAGGACGGAAGCGGCGCGGCGGTAGCAGCCCTGCCCCAGGCCGACGTCGCGGCCCTGCGACGGGACGTGGTCTGGCTCGCGGACGAGAGCCGCGGGGGCCGGCGCGCGGGCGAGCCCGGTGAGCGCGCCGCCGGCGACTGGATCGCCGCGCGTTTTGGCGAGCTGGGCCTGGAACCTGCCGGCACCGACGGCTGGTTTCACGCCGTAGAGGTTCCGATGGTGCCCGAGGACCTCGGCACGTCGACGCTGGTCCTGCGCCGCGAAGGCGCGCCGCCGCGCTCGGCCTCGGCTGGGGAACTGGCGCCGCTCTCGTGCGCCGCGGCGGGCAACGCCACGGGCGCCCTCGTCTTCGCCGGTTACGGCCTCGACGCGCCGCACCTCGGGTGGAACGACTACGAGGGCCTCGACGTGACCCGCAAGATCGTGCTCGTGGCCCGCGGCGCGCCGAAGGGCCCGGCGGATGCGCCCATCGACTTCGCAGGCGCCGACGGCCTCTTGCGCAAGGTGCTGGCGGCGAAGCGGCGCGGCGCATTGGCGGTGCTGGTCGCCCAGAGCCCCGCGCTGGCGGACGAGGCCCTGCCGACGTTCCTCTCTGGGCCCACGTCCCTCGCCACGCTGCCCGCGCTGTTCGTGGGCGTGGAACTCGCCGAAGCGCTGCAACCCGGTTACACGGCGGCACTGGCCGGAATCGACGCAGTGGCGGCGTCGGGCGGCGGACGCGCGCAAACCACCCCTCCGGCGACCCCCGCGGGCACGGTCGAACTGGTCGTCGCGGTGAAACGCGAGCGCGGCACCGCGCGCAACGTGCTCGGCCTCTTGCGCGGCAAGGACAAGAGCTTGCCCCTCGTGGTCGTGGGCGCGCACTACGACCACCTCGGGCACGGGCACACGGGTTCCTTGAGCCCGCGCGAAATCGGCCGTGTGCACCCCGGCGCCGACGACAACGCGAGCGGCACGGCTGCGGTGCTCGAGGCCGCGCGTTTGCTGAAGGCCGAGGGCAGCGCGGGCGACGTGCTCTTTGCGCTGTGGTCCGGCGAAGAGCTGGGCCTGCTCGGCAGCAAACGCTGGGTTGCGGAGAATCAGGCGGTGCTCGCGCGCACGGCGCTGTCGCTCAACCTCGACATGGTCGGGCGTGTGCGCGAGGGCAAACTCAGTGTGCTGGCCGCGGGCAGCTCGCCGCGGTTTGCCGAGGTGCTGCCGGGGATGGGCGCCGAACGCGGATTGACCCTCGCCCTCGAAGCCTCCGGCCGCGCGGTCGGCGGCAGCGACCACCAGAGTTTCCTCGAAAAACGCATCCCCAGCCTGCACCTCTTCAGCGGTTTGCACGGGGACTACCACCGGCCCAGCGATACCTCGGACAAGGTCGAGTACGAGGGCCTCGCGCAGGTCGCCGGCTGGACGCGGGACCTCGTGCACTTTGGTCACAGCGCCGGCGAATTGCCGTTTGCCGAGGTGGTCGCGAGTGCCGAGCCCGGCCGCGCGCGCGGCGAGGGTTGGCGTGTGTGGTTCGGCTCCGTGCCCGACTATACGGACGAGGGTCCCGGCCTTCTGATCTCGGGCACCTCGCCGGGCAGCCCCGCCGAACGCGCCGGGTTGCTCGCCGGCGACCGCATCGTGAAGGTGGGGGATATCGAGATCGAGGGCATGGCCGATTTCATGGGCATGCTGTCGGCTCACAAGCCGGGCGAGACCCTGCCCGTGGTGTTCGTGCGGGACGGCGAGCGACTCGAGGTGCTGCTGACCCTCGCGACCCGCGAGAGCAACTGAGCGGCGCCCCCGCCACGCACCATGCACGCTCCCATCGAGGGCTCGCCGGGCCCGACGCGGCGCCTTGCCCTCGTGGGGGTGCTGTTCGTCGCCCTGTTGGCGATCGGCGTGCGGCTGATCGGATTCACCGATCCCTGGAGCGGACGCGGCGACGACTTCCACGCGCTCTTCGGCGCGTTCGCGACCGGGGGCCCGGCGCGCAACTTCGCCGAGCACGGCTTCGCCGAGTCGCTCGGCATGCCCTACGACTGGCGTGTGGTCTACAGCGATGGCGCCATCGACCACGGCTGGTACGCGCACCACCCGGCGCTCTACATGTGGATCGCCGGATTGGCGGTCGAGTGGCTCGGTCCGGAACCGTACGCGCTGCGCAGTGTGGCGCTATTGCTGTCGCTCTTCTGCGTGTTGGCGTGCGGGCTCTTTGCGAAGGAGCTGTGGGGCGTGCGAGCGGGTCTCGTCGCCGCGCTCCTCGTCGCCGCGCTGCCCTTGGGGTGGCGCACGGGCATGTTGCCCTGGACCGAGGCGGCGATCGCGGGGTGCCTCGCGTTGGCGGCGCGCGAACAACTGCGCTTCCTGCGCGGCGGTCCACCGCGGCATCTGCGGCTCGCGGCGCTCTGGATCCTAGCCGGGGCGCTGCTGGATTGGCCCGCGCACTTCGGCTCCGCCGCGCTGTTCTTCCACGTGTTGCTCTTCGCGCGGGCGCGGCTCCGCGAACCCGGAGTGAAGGCATCGCTCGCGCTCTATCCGGCCGTCAGTTTTGGCGCGCTGGGGCTGCACGCGCTGCACATGGCGGTGTCGATGGGTAAGGAGGCGGCCCACGGCGATACGGAGGGCACCTTGGGCGGTGTCATGACGCTGAGCGAGCCGCTCGGCCGCTTCCTGGGCCTTCAGTTTGCCTACTTGGAGCGCTACCTGACCTGGAGCGGTTTGGTGTTGGTGGGGCTCGGCGCGCTGCTGCTCCTGATGCGATTTGCCGAGCGCCGCACCCGCGCCGAAGCGGGCCTCGTCGCCGCGCTCCTTGTGCCCGGTGTGCTCTACATCGGCCTCTTCCCCGGCCGCAGCGTGAACCACGACTTCTTCTTCGTGGTGTCGCTGCCGTTCGTGGCCTGCGCGGGCGCCCTCGCCATCGTGCAGTTCGGCGCGTGGCTGCGCCGGCCGTCGGCGAGCTTCGCGCCCCTCGCCCTCGTCCCGGTCCTCGTCGTCACGGCACACGGAATCTGGCAGGGCCACGCCCAGTGGCTGCTCAAACGCTCGCCCGAGTTCGGGTTGTTGGTAGAAGAGCCCTGGCTGCGCGCCGCGATCGATGACCCCAATGCCGTGGTCCTCACGCACATCGGCCGCGGCATGTTCTTGCCCTTCCATTCGCGCGCGGCGCTCGTGCACAGCGTCGACACGTCGGCGGCGCTCGTCGGTTGGCGCGAGAAACTGCTGGCGCGCACGGAACCCGATCGTCCCCTTTGGTTCCTGGTCGACGCCACCACGATCGCGCTCCTGCCCGACGGCACGCAACTGCTCGCCACGCTGGCCGAACACGGCTCGCCGGAGCGCCACGACGACGCACCCGGCGGCCCCATGGCCCTCGTGAATCTGCGCGGGGGCGCGCGGTGAAGGCGACGGTGAAGACGACGGGGAGCGCGACGGCGGACACGTCGCCCCTCGTGCCGTTCCATTGGCGCGATGGGGCCATCGCGTTCGCAATCTTCGCGCTGTTCGTGCTTTTGATGGAGCGTTCGCCGCACCACTGGCTGTGGGGCGATGGCACGTTCCTATTGAACCGCTTTGCCGACGGCCACGGTTTCTGGATGCACATGGCGTACCTGCCGGCGGCCGAGCTCGTGCAGGCCGCGGCGCCGGATCTGTCGCCCGCGCGGGCCCTGCGTCTTGCATCGACGTTCGGCGCCGCCCTCGGGCTCGCCTTCAGTTACCTGATCGCGCGGCGTGTGGGCGCACTGGCCCTGCCCGCCGCGGCCGCGACGGCGCTGTTCGGATTGGCACCCGCGGTTTGGTTCTTCGCGATCGCGGTGGAAGTGCACGGCACGCAGTTCGGAGCGCTTGCGCTCGGTGTCTGGCTCACGCTGATGGCCCCCTGGCGCCGTTTTGGCGTCGCCCTCCCGTTGGCCGCGCTCGGCCTGATGCTCGCGTACGTGGGACACCAATCGGCGCCGTCGCTGGGACCGGGTTGGGTGCTGCTCGTGGCCTTCGCGTCGCAGCGCTCAGGATTGCGGCTCTCCGTTGCTCGCTGCCTGTTCGTGGTGGGGCCGGTGCTGCTGCTCGGCCTCCTCCTCGCGGACTACGCGACGCAGGAGTTGGGGCAGAAGGCTGTGCTGTTTGGCTCGAAGAGCGATGCCGTGCAGTTTGCCAAGGAGCACCACAACGCGCCGTCGTTCGCGTGGTGGCGCCGGGACGTGCTCGAGCCCCTCGGGTGGTCGCTTTTTGCACTCCTACCGATCGTGTGGGCGGTGGTCCGCGGAAAGGTCCTGCGCGGACTCGAGGGCCTCTCGCTGGCCGTGCTGATCGGCGTGCCCGGCACCCTCTTCGCCCTGTGGGCCGTGGACAACCGCGGCGGCTACCTGGCCGCGGCGCTGCCCTTCCTGATCTGGGCCACCGCGCGCGCGCCGGCGGGCCTCGGACGCGCCGCCCTGCCGGCCACACTCGGCCTCGCCGTCCTGCTCATCCCCCAAGCGCTCTACGGCTGGCGCGACGTGACCGAGTTCAGCGAGCGCTTCGACCTCGCGCGCCACGAGCAGCGCGCCGCGGCCGTGCAACAGACCCTGCCCGACGGCGGCGAACTCATCAGCTTCGACACCGACCTCCAAAACCTGCGCCAGTTCGTGGGCAACGTGCGCGAACACACCTGGCTCGACCAACTACTGGAACAGGCCCGCAAACAAGTGCCCCCCGAGCAAGCCGCACTCGACCTGCTGGCCGACCTAGAACGCCGCAGCGACCCGACGAAGGCCCTCCTGCTGGACACGTCCTACCGCACCTACCTGGACACCCCCGGCCTAGAATCGTTCCGCACCCGCCTGCTGGCAATCGAAGCCGAACTGGCCCGCCACTACACGGTGACCCCGCTGCCCCCCGCACCCGAGCCAACCCCCGCGTGGCCCCTGGCCCGCCTGACGCCGCGCTGAACTCCAACGCCTTGCCCTGCGACGTCCGCGCAAACAAGGGAAGGGTCGAAGCGGGTGCCGCAAGGAGCGATCTAGGGGCGGTCGACTGGTTGCGACAGGCGGGGTGAAGCTGTGACCCCCTGTGGAGTCGGCGCGCGCGGTGTGGCGGGTTCGATTATCGGCACCGACCAGCCTTCGAGGGCGTTGGTCAGTACGTCTTCGATTCGCTCGGCGAAGATCAGGTCCAGGTGGTCGCGCACGCTGGAGGGGATGTCCTCTTGGTCCTTGCGGTTGCGCGCGGGCAGGATCACGGTGCGGATGCCGGCGCGGTAGGCGGCTAGGACCTTTTCTTTGATGCCGCCCACGGGCAGCACCAGGCCGCGCAGGCTGATCTCGCCGGTCATCGCCACGTCGGAGCGCACCGTGTGGCCCGTGACGAGCGACATGAGGGCGGTGACCACGGTCACGCCGGCGCTCGGGCCGTCCTTGGGGATCGCGCCGGCGGGGAAGTGGATGTGCAGGTCCACGCCCTGGAAGGGGTCCGCGGCGAGGCCCAGGCTCTCGGCCTTCGACTTGACCAGGCTGATCGCGGCGCGCGCGCTTTCCTTCATCACGTCGCCCAACTGGCCCGTCAGGATCAGTTCGCCCTTGCCGGGCATGCGCGTCGCTTCGATGAACAGGATGTCGCCGCCCACGGGGGTCCAGGCGAGGCCCGTGGCCACACCCGGCACGGAGGTGCGCAGCGCGGCTTCGTTCTCGTAGCGCACGGCGCCGAGAATGCCCGCCAGGTCCTCCGCGTCCACACGCACTTCGGTCACGTCGCCCCCGGCGATGCGTGTGGCCGCGTGGCGCGCCACGGAGCCGATCTCGCGTTCCAGGTTGCGGCAGCCCGCTTCACGCGTGTAGTGCCGCACGATGGTGCGCAGAGCCTCGTCGGTGAGCACGAACTGCTCGTCCTTGAGCCCGTTGGCCTCCTTCTGGCGGCGCACGAGGTAACGGCGCGCGATTTCGAGCTTCTCTTCCTCGGTGTACCCCGACAGCTCGATGACTTCGCAGCGGTCGCGCAGGGGACCGGGGATGCCCTCGAGCATGTTCGCGGTGGCGACGAACAGGATGCGCGACAGGTCGATCGGCACGCCGATGTAGTGGTCGCGGAAGGCGCGGTTCTGCTCGGGGTCGAGCACTTCGAGGAGCGCAGCGGAAGGGTCGCCCTGGAAGCCGCGCCCGAGTTTGTCCATCTCGTCCAGCAGGAACACCGGGTTCATGGAACCCGACTTCTTGAGGCCCTGCGCGATGTTGCCAGGCAACGCGCCGACGTAGGTGCGCCGGTGGCCACGCACTTCCGCTTCGTCGTGCACACCGCCGAGCGACAGGCGCACGAATTTGCGGCCCATGGCGCGGGCGATCGATTGGCCCAGGGACGTCTTGCCGACACCCGGGGGGCCCACCAGGCACAGGATGGGCCCCTTGCCGTCGGGTTTGAGCTTGCGCACCGCCAAGAACTCGAGAATCCGGCGTTTGACCTTGTCGAGGCCGAAGTGGTCCTCGTCGAGGATGGCGCGCGCCGCCGTCAGGTCGATCGCATCGTCGGTGACGACGGACCAGGGCATCTCGACCATCCAATCCAGGTAGGTGCGGATGCTCGAGTACTCGGCCGCGGCTTCGGGCATACGTTCGAGCCGCACCAGTTCCTTGCGCACCTCAGCTTCGATCTCGGGCGGCATCTTGGCCGCGGTGATCTTCTCTTCGAGGCTGGCCACTTCCGGCGCGGCGCCTTCGCCCAGCTCCTTCTGGATGGTCTTGAGCTGCTCGCGCAGGAAGTACTCGCGCTGGGCCTTCTCCATCGTGCCGCGGGTGCGCTGGCGGATCTCCTTCGACAGGGAGAGCACGTGCATGAGCTGCGCCAGCTTCTGGCTGACCTTCTCCATGCGTTTTTCGAGGTCGAGGATCTCGAGCAGCTCCTGTTTCTCGGCCGCGGGCACGTCGATGAACGTGGCGATCATGTCGGTCAAGCCCGTAGGGGAGCTGGCCGCTTGGATCGCGTTGTCGAGCTCTTCGGGCTTCTCCGGCAGCAAGTCCAGGGCCTCGCGGGCCTGGGTCTTCAGGGCCAGCATGCGCGCGGTCAGTTGGTCGCCGTCCTGTTCGACCTCGTGGATCGTGCGCACCTTGGCGACGAAGTAGGGCTCCTTCTGCGTGAAGGCCTCCACCGCAAAACGCTGTTTGCCCTGCACGATGATGTGGTGCGTGCCGTCCGGCGCGGTCACGTAGCGCACGATCTCGGCCACGGTGCCGAGGCGGTGCACGTCCTCGGTGCCGGGCTCGTTCTGCTCGGCGTTCTTCTGCAGGAGCAGTCCAATCGGTTGTTCGGATTGGATCGCGGCCTGCACGGCCAGAACGGATTGGCGCCGGCCGACAACGATGGGCAGCACAACGCCGGGGAAGAGCACCATGCCGCGCACGGCCACCACGATCATCTGACCCGCGGGCAGACGGGCGCTTGTGCCTTTGCCGCGCGCTTTCTGGCTCGACTTCTTGGCGGCCTTCGTCACCTTCTTCGCCGCCTTGCGCTTTGGCGCGGACTTGGCGGCGCGCCGCGTCGCGACCGCCTTGGGTTTGGCCGCGGCTTTTCTCTTGCGAACCTTCACCGCGGGCGTTTGGACCGACCGACCTCGGCGGGTGGCGGCCTTCTTGGCCTTGCCACCTTGCGCGTTCTTGTTTCGTGTTGTCTTGCGCTTGGCCATGGTTGTGGCAGTCAGGGAAGGATCTTGAAGGAGAGCACCAGGCACCCGTCGATCAGTTGGTGGGCGCGTGGTTGGTAGCGGCCGGGGGGCAGGTGGATGCGGCGTTCGAAGCGGCCGTAGGGGATCTCGAGGCGGTGCACCTTGGCTCCCTTGAGGGCGCTGGGCAGGGTGCGGGTGCCGCGCACGATCAGGGCTACACCATCCAGGGTGACGGTCACACTCGGGGCGGCCACACCTGGCATGGCCGTCAGGATCCACAGCTCCGTGTCCGTCTGGAACACGTCCACGGGCGGCTCCCAGGTGGGGCCATCGCTGCCGGAGGAAGAGAGCTGGAAGAAGCGGCGCTGGATGCGGTCCGCGCGGTCGACGATCGCCCGCGCGCGCTCCCACATCCACGTGTCGGATTCCTGAGCCATGGTGGTGCCTCGCGCCCCGGGGAGTGTCGCCCAGGCGGCGCGAGCCGGATCTTAGCCCACACGAACCAAGAGTTCAGCTTCCCGGAGCGCCGACAGAGATCTCTGCTAGGCTCTAGGTGCATGACCCAGTCCCGAGTCGCGAAGGGTCCCCGCAGGGCGTTCCAGGCCTCCCGGGAGGCCTTCGCGCGTGTCACGTTCCTCGGCGCGGCCGGGGAAGTCACGGGCTCTTGTTTCCATTTGGAGACGGGCCGCTCCCAGGTGCTGGTCGATCTCGGCATGTTCCAGGGCGGCCGGGAAGCCGATGCGAAGAACCGCGCGCGGCTGGGTTTGGACTGGAAGCGACTCGACGCCGTGGTCTTGACGCACGCGCACCTGGACCATGCCGGCCGCGTTCCACTCGCGGTGGCTCGCGGTTATCGCGGCCCCATCCATACGACGGCGGGCACACGGGATCTCAGCGGGATCCTCTTGCTCGATTCGGCACACATCCAAGAGAGCGATGCGGAGCGCGAATCGCGCCGGCGTCGGCGCCGCGGGCAGAAGCCGGTCGAGCCGCTCTACACCCAGGAGGACGCGCGCGCGGCCCTGGCGCAGTTCGAGGAGCACGCCTTCCAAGATTGGTTCGACGTGGCGCCGGACGTGCGCGCGAGGTTCCACCACGCGGGGCACATCCTGGGCGCCGCGAGTGTCGAGTTCGACATCGGCCACGGCGGCGAGCGCGGCACCCTGCTGGTGTCCGGCGACCTCGGGCGTGCGGAGTCCCAAAGCGACGTGATGCGCGCGCCCACGCCGCCGCCGGCGGCCGACTGGGTGCTCGTCGAATCGACCTACGGGGACCGCCGCCACCGCGATCTGGCTTCCACGGTGGAAGAACTCGGCGCGATCTTGAAGCAGGCCATGTCCCAGGGTTCGACGGTGCTCGTGCCCGTGTTCGCGGTGGGCCGGGCGCAGGAGGTGCTAGGGCACCTGGCGCACCTCGAGAAGGCCGGTGTCCTGCCCCCGGGTCGTGTGGTGCTCGACAGTCCCATGGCGATCGACGTCACGGGGCTCTACCGGCGCCATTCGGACTGCCTCAAGCGCGGATTGGACCCGGGTGTGTGTGTGCGCATACCGAAGGGCCTGCGCCAAACGCGCACGCCGGAGGAATCGATGGCACTCAACCGCGAGGAGGGCCTCGTGATCCTCTCCGCCAGCGGCATGTGCGAGGGCGGACGCATCCTGCACCACCTGAAGCACCGGTTGTGGCGCTCCGACACCCATTTGGTGTTCACCGGCTTCCAAGCGGGCCGCACGACCGGCGCTGCGATCGTCGGCGGAGCGCGCACCGTGCGTGTGATGGGCGAGACGATCGCCGTCAAAGCCAAGGTCCACACCTTGGGCGGCTTCTCCGCGCACGCGGACCAGTCCGAGCTGCTCGACTGGCTGGGCCAACTGCCCCAACCGCCGCGGCAAGTCGCGCTGGTGCACGGCGAGGACCGCGGCCGCACGGGCCTGGCGGCGGCCATCGACGAGCGTCTTGGTTGGCCGGTCATGCAGCCACGCGCGGGGGATGAGCTCTCCCTCAGTGTACGCAGCTAGGGTGCGAGCAGGGAGGAAGCCATGGGCGTACGGTTGGAAATCGCAGCGCTTCTGCTGGCCCTCGGTGGTTGCCTCGCTTGGTCGTTTTGGCCAGTGGATGCGGAGCGTTTGGTGAGCCTTCCAACGGAACACGCGCAGGTTGCGGCCCACGCCGAATCGCTAGCCTTAACCGCGCCGGAGCTCGCTGCCGAGCGCATCGCGCAGGGGAACGCAGCTCCCAACGCAGCCGCCGACGATCACGTCCCAAGGGGACCCACCGGATCGGGGCTGGGCCTGTGGGTGCTGGTCGTGGACGAGCGGCAACAGCCCCTAGAAGGTGTCCCAGTTCTTCTGCGCCGGGAGTCGAACATTCGGACGGCGCCGGACTCCTTCGGCACTTCAGCCGCGGACGGGCGGCTCTGGCTCACAGCGCAACTGGACGTCGGCCCGACGGTGCGACGGGTGGAACCCGCGGGACCGGGCCTCGGGTCGTTTGGGGTGGATGTGGATCTCACCCAACTCGACGGCGAACCGGTGCTGCTCGTGCTCGGCGATGGCGCGGGGCTCGATGTGGAAGTCATCGACGACGGCGGCGCGAGCACCGAGGGCGCGGTGGTGCGAGTGATTTCGCTTGTGGATTACGACGCGGCGTATGGGAGCTTGCACGAGGTCGATCCTGCGTACATGCTCGAAGGCCGAGTGCGAGCCGGTGTGTGTTCGTTCGGTCGCCTGCCCGCGGGCACGGACCTGTTCGTGCATGTGGTCGCTCCTTCGCCCCTCGGTACCTTGGGCGTGCGCGCTCGCTCTCTGGCGGCAGGTGAGCGCACCCGTGTGGAGGCCCGCTACAGCGCAGAGGACCTGGTACTTCTCGGCGAGTTTCGCGGCGATTTCGCGGACGCCCACTGGACTTGGTCACTGTTCCACCCGGAACCCTTGGGGTTCGACGCGACGGTGCGACGCAATCTGATCGTAGCCGACGACGGACGCTTCGTGGTCCGCCTTCCCGCCGCGACTTGGCGGAGGCTGAAGTCCGCCGTTTGCCTAGTGGTGAACCACGGCCTTGGCAGCTTCTTGGAGTTGGTAGAGCTGCCGCCCATCGTGGGACCCGGTGTCGTCCGGTTGCCGCCAATCGACGCGGCCTCGTCGGTCCTCTGCGCAGGGCGTGTGCTGTTGGGCTCCACGGCGGGTGCCACACCCATCAGGTTCTATCTCGCCGGCAACCGTCCGCCGGGCGAGCCGATGTACTTCGAGCAGGTCTACGCCGATCCCGACGGGGAAGGCCGGTTTTCCCTGCGTGGGAGAGTGCCGGCGCACTGGACGTGGCAACTGAGAGCCGGTGCGGCGGATTGGCGCCTGCGTGAGCCCGTGGTGTTCCAGCCGGGAAGCATGGATCTCCGGCTCGAGTTCCTGCGCCGCGAGCGACCCGCAACGGGGCGGCTCGTGCCAGGGCCCGATCTCGCAGCGTCTGCCGGTTGGGGGGACCACCTTTTCGTGCAACTGCACACGAGCGACGGTTCCGAAGGCGACATCTACTACCCCGAACGCGACGGGACCCTTGCCATCGCGGCGTGGCCAGAGGGCGTCGGTATGGTCACTGTGGGCACGGCCTGGCACAATCGACCCATCGTCGAGTTGTATCCTGTCGCTGGCGAACCAGTGCATGTGGAACTGCCGACGGGGCTGCGGCTCGCACGGCTCGACGTGCGTGGCGGTGACGGTGAGCCGCGGGAGGCTCGGGCAGTCGACACCGGCGGTATTGGCGCGATTCATGGCGCTAGAGGTGCCGAGTCGCCCTTGGTCGTGCTGTTGGATCTACCTTCCCAGGACGTGCTCGTGCGGGCCGACGGGTACAGGGACACCGTTATTTCCGGCGTTTCTGGTAATCGACGCGTTCACTTGACAGAACGGGGCATTCCCGTTGTGCTGCGGGTGCTCGACTTGCCCGAGCTAGGCGAAGACGTTCGAATCCGCCCGCTGCTTGCCCGCGTTCCGAACGTTCGCTCCAGCGTCGGTGCGGCTGTGCCATTGGACAGCAATGGACAGACGACGCTGTTGGCTGGCGACGTCGGCGAGTTCTACGTCCATCTGTTGTTGGAGCGTGTGGTCGAGACCACCGTATTCGTGCGCAGGCTGGATGGTCCGGACAACCCGCGCATCCGTGTGTCCGAACCCTTGGCGGGACAGTCCCCCGAGGAGTTCACGCTTGTTTTCGACAGTGCGAGACTCCTCGAGCTCACGGGCAGGATGCGGTGATGGACCAGACGCGGGCACAGCACGGGAAGTCGATGGGTGCAAAAGTTGGCCTTGTGGTGCTGGCCTTGGGGCTGTTGCTCGGTTGGTGGTTCTGGACGGGGGTCCGTCCCACAGGGGATGGGGGGCGACGCGAAACGGCGGTTGTCGCCGACGGTACGATTGCAGAGGGTGCGGAGCCCGTGCCCGTTCGCGCCGCAGATGTGGTTGGGTCGCGCGTGCAACTCGAAGACGAAACGAGCTCCGCATTGGCAGGTGCGCTCGGGGTTGCGAATACCGCGGAGGCGAGTTCGGGCCATTCTGGCGGCGTTTGGGTGAAAGTCGTCGACGAGCAGAACGCTCCGACTGCGGATATCCGGGTGGCGATGCGCAGCGCCGCGAGGCCCGGTGGCAAACCCGAGTCCGTGGGCACGTCGGGTGCGGACGGCTTGGTGTGGCTCGCCCTGCGATGGGAAACCGATGCGTCGGAGCGGCGGGTCGAACGCGCGGGACCCGCGCCGAGAGTCGACAGGGTGACGTTCGACCCCGCCCAACTCGGCGACGAACCCGTGCTGTTCGTTCTGAGCGCGGGCGCCGGGCTCGACGTGCATGTGATCGACGAGGGCGGCGGCAGCGCAGAGGGTGCGCTGGTGCGGCTCGTTTCCCCTGCGGACCACGACAGCGTTTTCGGCGGCATGGACGCCCTCGACGCCGCCGTCATGGTCGAGGGTCGGGTGCGCGATGGTGTGTGCCACTTTGCGCGATTGCCCGCGGACACAGATCTGTTGCTGCACGTGCAGGCGCCGCCGCCGTTGGGCCCGATGAGCTTGCGTACTCGCACTGCCATTTCGGGGCGGCGCAGCCTGGTGGAGGCCCGCTACAGCGCGGACGATGTGGTGTTGCTCGGCGAGCTGCGCGGGGATTTCACAAGCGCCCGCTGGAGATGGTCGCTCTTCGCCCCGACCGCTGAGGGGAGCGCCGCCATGCAGCCGACGAACCCGCTTCACGTGGCGGAGAACGGGCACTTCGTCGTGCGGATGGCTCCTGACGTCTTCGGCGCCCTTGGGCCCGGCGTGTGTCTCGTCGTGCACCGAGGATCGGATTTGCTGGAAGCCGTGGAGCTTCCGCCGTCTTTGGGAGCGGGTGTCGTGCGGCTCGACCCCATGGATGCGGCGCTGTCGAACCTGTGTAGCGGCACGGTCCACCTCGATCCCGAGGGGGATCCTAAGACAGTTCGATTGTCCGTGAGCGGCATTCGATCTCCCGGAGATCCGACTGGGTTCAGCGCAGCCCGCACGGTGCAGCCCGATGGGGAGGGTCGGTTCTCCCTGCACGGTCGCGGGCCGTCTCTGTGGAAGTGGAAGCTCCACTGCATCTCGGACGACTGGGAAGTGGCCGAACCGGCGGGGTTCGAAGCTGGCGTTGCTGACCACCGCCTGCGGTTGGTGCGTGCGGGTGGTCCCCCGATGGGGCGGCTTCTGCCCGGGCCCGCCCTTGCCGCCTCCAACGATTGGGCGGATCACGTCCGGGTGGTAATGCACGCCAGTGATGGAGCCGACGATCGTCAGTTGTACGTGGAATCCGATGGGCGCTTCCAGGTCCTCGGATCGCTGGAAGATGTCAGCACGGTCTCGGTGTGGACCAAGTGGCACGAGCGGCCGATTCTTGAATGGGGAGTGACTCCCGGCGCTCCCCTGGATGTGGAGTTGCCGCCGGACTTAAGGCTGGTGCGGCTCGACGTCAGGGGCGACGGTGGCAATCGATTGAAGGCCAAGGCGATCGATCCACTCAACGAGGAAGCGGGTTGGTACCAGCGCACTGCTGAGTCGCCCCTTGTCGTGTTGCTCCACCTTCCGGCCCAGGATGTGTTGGTGCAGGCGGAGGGTTACCGGGACACGCTGGTGCGCGCCGTGTCGGAGCATCGGCGTGTGGACTTGGCAGAGCGCGGTGTGTCATTGATTCTGCGCGCATCGGATCTGCCGGAGTTGCCCGAGGAGTTCCGGCTTCGTCCGATACTGGCCCGCGGTCCACAGGCGGCCCCTGATTTCGGTTCGAAGTTGGAGTTCGACAGCCAAGGCGTCGCCGCGGTGGTCGTGAGCGGAACCGGCGAGTTCTATGTGCACTTGCAGTTGGAGCGAGTCACACCGTCCATGCGCGCCGTCCAAATCGTCGGCGGCGAAGAGAGCCCGCGCATCCAAGTTTCGGAGGTCTCGCAAGGCCATGGACCGATGGAGTTTGCGCTGACCTTCGACCGCGCCAGGATCCTCGAGGCCCTCGCTGCGCTGCGATAGCTGGAAGAAGCCCAGCCGAAGTCGGCCGACCGTCGGATCTCGCCTCGCGTGTCGCGAGGGGCGATGCGGTGGGGGATTTCGCAACTCGGGAAGATCGCGCGAACCGCGCCGTCCGACGTTACCCTCCTGAAGCGGACGGGGTAGAGTCTGCCGGGCGCGAGCGCAGGAGGAAAATCCATGGGTGCAAGACAGTGGATCGTGTTGTTGGTCGTCGCTCTCGGTCTTGTGCTCGGGGCGGTGCTCCTGCGGGGCAAGGCGCCGGCGGTGGAGGGGGTGCGTGTTGGGCCACCGCAACAGGCCGAAGTGGCGGCGGAAGAGGTTTCGCTCGAAGCCGTGCGCGCACGCGAGGACGCGGGCGAGCGGGTCGCTCTCGAAGGTGCGGAGGGATCGAGCTCGGCCTTGCCGGCGGCGAACGAACCCGCGTCGCCGGAGGTCACTGGAGTCCGCACGGGGGTCTGGGTGAAGGTCGTCGACGAGCAGCGGACGCCGATCGAAGGTGTGCGGGTCGTACTGCGCGCCGCGTCGCAGCCCAGGAGCAAACCCGAGAGCATCGGCACATCGGCCGCCGATGGGCGTGTGTGGCTCACCGCTCACTTCGTCGCGAACACGGCGGAACGCCGCGTCGAACCTGCGGGGCCCGGCACTCAGGTCGACGGGGTGACGTTCGATCCTGCCCAACTCGGCGACGAACCCGTGCTGCTCGTCCTTAGCGCGGGCGCCGGCCTCGACGTGCACGTGGTCGACGAGGGCGGCGCGAGCGCCGAGGGCGCGCTCGTGCGGCTCGTCGCGCCCCAGGACCACGACAGTGCGTACGGACATTGGGATGCCATCGATGCGGCGCTCCTCGCCGAGGGGCGTGTGCGGGGCGGTGTGTGTTCGTTCGAGCGCCTGCCCGCGGAAACCGATCTCCTGGTGCACGTGGAAGCGCCCGTGCCGCTGGGAGTCGTCAGCCTGCGCGCGCGCACGCCGGGCGCGGGGCAGCGCGCTTCCGCCGAAGCGCGGTTCAGCGCGGAGGACCTCGTGCTCTTGGGCTCGTTCCACGGCGATCGGGACGTCGCCGATTGGGGCTGGTCCCTGTTCGATCCCGCTCCGACGCGCGGGCACCCCAATCGCCAGCGGGAGTCACTGGCCGTCGGTGAGGACGGCCAGTTCGTCGTGCGCCTCGGCCCCGATGTCTGGCGGAACCTCGGGCAGGCCGTCTGTCTGGTGCTCTATCGTGGATGGGATCTCCTGGAGGCCGTGGAGCTGCCTCCCGTCGCCGGGCCGGGCACCCTGACCCTTTCGCCCGTGGACACGGCCGAAGGGATCCTCTGCGCTGGACGTGCTGTGGTGCGTGGCGAGGGCAACTTCGAGGACGTGAACTTGAACGTGGCGGGCGGTCCCGGTTCGCTCGCGCCGCGGACGTTGTTCGCCGGCGGCTGGGCGGAGATCGACGACCGGGGCAACTACTCGTTCGGCGGGCGCGTCCCCAGCACTTGGCGATGGGAGCTGACCACGAACACCCCAGGTTGGAAGGTGAGCGAGCGTGCCGTCTTTCGACCCGGCGACCGGGACCACGAAGTGGTGTTGGAGCGGCTGACGGCAAACCGCGCGGCGCGGCTCGTGCCAGGGGCCGCACTCGCCGCGTCGGACGGATGGGCCGAGCACCTTCTGGTGCAGGTGAACCAGACGGACGGTTCGCAGAACCACCGCGAGTTCGTGGATCCGGACGGCAGTTTCAACCTCCGCATCCCGGTGGAAGAAATCCAGAGCCTCACCGTGCTCGCGAAGTGGCACGACCGGCCGTTGCTCGAGTGGCACGTGGTGCCGGACGCGCCGCTCGTTCTCGATCTGCCCGCGCAGTTGCGCCTCGTGGCCCTGGACGTTCGCGGGGCGGACGGCAAACCGCACAAAGCAAAGGCCATCGCTCCACCCGGCGACTGGTCGTCCTGGTACGAGCGCCCGCCCGAGACACCGCTCGTGCTCCTCCTCGACCGCGTTTCCCACGACGTGTTCGTGCGCGGCGAGGGCTACCGCGACCACCTGGTGGCCGGCGTGGATGGCCCGCGACGTGTGGACTTGGTGGCCCGAGGTGTGCCGCTCCTGCTGCGGGCCCTCGATCCGCCCGAACTCGGGTCCGAGTACCGACTGCGGCCGATCCTCTCCCGCGGGCCGAAGGCCGCCTCCAACTTCGAGAATCTGGCGGCGCTCGACAGCAGCGGCGTAGTTGCGGTCGAAGCCAACGGCTTGGGTGAGTTCTACGTGCACCTGCAGGTGGAGCGTGTGATGGCCTCCATGCGCATGGCGTACCTCGTCGACGGCGACAGCAGTCCGCGCATCCACGTTCGCGAACCGGTCGAGGGCGAGGGGCCGGCCGTATTCTCGCTGACCTTCGATTGGGAGCGGGTCCTCAAGACCATCGAGTCGGCGCGATGACAGGTCCGCGCGCTGCTTCCGCGTGGCTCGGCGCCGCCGCGATCGCGTTGTGTGTCGCGGCGGCGCTGTGGTGGGGGACCACACCGGGCACGGCGCCAGAAGCGGGTGTGAGCGCGGCAGCCGAGGAAGTGGCGCGCGGAGTCTCCGCGACGCAACTTCGGGATGTGCAGAGCGCGGAGCCCGAATCCGCGCTGGGGCGCACGGAGCGGGATGTGCAGGGTTTGGAGGGTTCTACGGCGACGGCGGTGCGCTCGGCGCTGACGCCGCCGCGGACGGAATCCTCCGGCGCGGCCGTTGGTGTCCAAGTGCTCGTGGTGGGCGCGGACCGCCAACCCCGCGAAGGTGTCGAAGTCGTGCTGCGATTGGACGGGGAGTCGTTGGCCCCCCCGGAGGCGCGCGGCACTACGGGCGTCGATGGCAAGGTCTGGTTGCGGGTGGATCGGCCCGACATCCGCCGTTCGCGTTGGGTCGAACTGGCAGGTCCCGGGGAATCGCAACGGGGCATCGAAGTGGATCCCTTCGTGCCGCGCGCGGCGCCGGTGGTGCTGGTGGTCGGGGACGGCGCGGGGCTCGACGTGCGGGTCGTGTGCGAATTGGGCAGCAACTTGGAAGGTGTTGCCGTGCGGCTGATCGCCGTGCGCGATCTCGACGCCGCGTTCGGATCCGTGCGCGAGAGCGATCCCACCCGTGTCGGCACGCGGCGTTTGGCAAACGGAGTCGCGCGCTGGAGCGAACTGCCGCCGCACTCGGACTTCACCCTCGTCGTGGAGGCACCTTCGCCCCTCGGCCCCAAACGAGCCCGTGTGCGCACCGCCGGACCCGGCGAACGCGCCGCGCTCGACGTGGTCTACTCGAGCGAGGACGTGGTGTTGCTCGGGCGCCTGCGTGTGGGCGCCCACCCCTCGTCTGGGACCTGGACCCTTTGGAATCCGGTTCCCAAGCGAGCGGTGCGCTTCTGGAACCACATGCCCTTGGCCGTGGAGCCCGATGGCGGGTTCTGCGTGCGGCTTGCAAACGACGAGTGGCAGGCGCTGGGGCCCGGGGCGTGCCTCGTCGTTGCCCTGCGTGCGTCGTCGAGCCAGCTCTGGGCGGCTTCGATTCCGCCCATCCACGGCCCCGGCCGCGTCGAACTGGCAGAGTTCGGCACCTCCGCCGGAACGATCTGCGCGGGCTGGGCAGAGGTCGATCCCGATGCACCGCCTCCGCTGCCCGAACTCGGCGTGGAGGGACGACTTCCGCCGCACGAGTTCGCGGCCTTCCCGGCACAGGTCGTCGGCCCCTTCGCGGACGGCAGCTTCCGCGCAGACGGAGAGCTGCCGTCGGGGTTGGACTGGCGGCTGGCGTGCCGTACGCCCGGTTGGGGCATCGTGGGATCGGCGGAGTTCGTGCCCGGCGACAGCGGCGTGCGCATCGAGTTGCAGCGACTTTGGCCGGGGTTCAGGGGACGGCTCGTGCCGGGCCAGGCGCTTGCAGCGTCGCCTTCGTGGGCCCACCACCTGCACCTGCGGGCCACGTTGAAGGAGGGTCCCACGGGCCGCGTGGCGACCCCGGACGCCGACGGCAGTTTTTCCTTCGATGTGCCACCTGGCGCGCTCGCGACCGTGTCCGTGCACACAGGTTGGCACCGCCGTCCGCTCTTCACCACGAAGGTGGTGGACGACGGATACCTCGAGCTGCGCCTTCCCGATGGACTGCGGGTGGTCGAGCTGGACGTGCGCGCGCCCGATGGAACCGAGGTCGAAGCGCGAGTGCGCGAGTGGGGCGCGCAATCCGGCGCCGGTTTCTTTGGCGGATTCCAGTTTCCACCCACGGCGCTCTTGGATCTGCCGACCCACGACCTGGTCGTCGAGTCGCCTGGGTACCTCGATACACCGGTGCTCGGTGTGGTGGAGGGGCGCCGCGTGGACCTACTGGGCCGCAGCGTGCCGATTCGCCTGCACGCACCGTCCTTGCCTGACGTGCCCGAATGGGTGCGGCTTCGGCCCCAGATCAGCGGCGCGCCCGACCCTCGGGCCGATGTTTCGTCCAGCGCCCTTTTCGATGGCGCGGGTTGGGCCGACGTGCTCGTCGCGGGTACCGGCGAGTTCTACGTGCACCTCTACGTGGAGCTCTCCAAGGAGGGCATGCAAACTGGCCGCCTGTTGGCGGATGCGATGAGCCCACGCATCCTCGTAGTCGATCCGGTGCAAGGCGAACCGCCGCCCGTGCATACCGTCGCCTTCGACCTCGAAGCCGTGCAACGCGCGATCGACAGCCTGCGCTGAATGGCCTCGTTCAGTCGCGCCAGCGCGCGATGTACACGTTGGTCTCGCCGGTCTGGGTGCCGCCGCGGTTCGAGCCGAAGGCCACGTAACGGCCGTCGGGGCTGAACATCGGGAAGCTGTCGAAGCCGTCGAAACGCGTCACGGTCTGGAGGTCGTTGCCCTCGAGGTCGACAGAGAAGATGTCGAAGTTGCGGCTGCGCGCGCCCACGTGGTGGTTCGACGTGAAGAGGATGCGCGAGTCGTCGGGCGAGAAGTAGGGCGCCCAGTTCGCCTGCCCCAGCTTCGTGATCTGTCGGCGGTTGGAGCCGTCCACGTCGCAGACGAAGATCTCCATCGCGGCGGGGCGCACCTTCCAGTCGGCGAGCAATCGGCGGTAGTCGGCGATCTGCTCGGCTTCCTTGGCGGGATCGAACACTGTCGCGCGGAAGACGAGTTTCGTGCCGTCGTGGCTGAAGAACGCGCCGCCGTCGTAACCGGGTCGGTTGGTCACTTGGCGCAGGTCGCCGCCCTCCAAGTCGCACGTCCACAGCTCAAGGTCGCCCGAGCGCGTCGACGTGAACACGATGCGGTCGCCCTTCGGCGACACCGTGGCCTCGGCGTCGTACCCCCAGGTCTGGGTCAGGGCCTTGACGGCGCCGGTCTCGAGGTCCTTGACGTAGATGTCGTGCTCGGGGTGCAGCGCCCACACGTAACCCTGGGCGAGGTCCGGCGGCGGCGGGCACTCTTCGTGCACGCCGCCCGTGGACGCGAACAGGACCTTCGTATCGCCGGGCAGGAAGTACGCGCAGGTCGTCGCGCCGCGGCCGTCGCTCAACTGCTCGAGTTTCCCCGTCGTGGGGTGCGTGGCGTAGATGCGGTCGCAGAGGATGCGTTCGTCGACGTTGCGCCGCTGCAGCACCAGACGGTCGCCGGCGAAGCTCCAGTAGGCCTCGGCGTTCTCGCCGCCCGAGGTGACCTTCCAGAGCTGCGCGAAGTGCCGCTCGTCCGGGTGGATCAGGTGGTCGACGGGTTCGACGCCGGGCACGGGCGGAGCCTCGCCTTTCGCTTGCTCGCTCGACTTCGGCGCGACCGCCGGTTCGGCGCGTGCGCTCGGTGCCGTGGCGTTGCCGGCGGCCCGGGGGGTGCTGGATCCGGGCGGGGTGCCCTCGGAGTCCGCGGGTTTCGCCGTCGCCAGGATCGAGCCCGGCATGGAGCCGGCATCGGCCTCGGGCGTCGCTGCGGGGGCCGTCGGTTGGGGCGCGTCCGGGCCCTTGCAGGCCAGCGGGAACAGCAACAGCGCGGCGGGCAGCCAGCGCTGCGCGCCCGGGAGGGGCGAAGTCATCGTGTGGGGGTGCGGGGCTCGTCGTGGGAGGAGTCGTGCGCCGCGGCAGGGCCCGGCGGCACGGGATCGTATCCGGGTTCGCTGAAGGGATGGCAGCGCAGGATGCGGCGCGCGCTGAGCCAGGCTCCGCGGGCGAGTCCGTGGCGCAGCACGGCCTCCTCGGCGTAGGCCGAACAGGTGGGCCGGAAGCGGCAGGTGGGGGGTGTGAACGGCGAGACGAAACGGCGGTAGAAGCGGATCGGCGCCACCGCCGCGCGGCGGATCCAGGGGCCGATCTTCACGGTGCTCCCTTCACGGTGTTTCCCGCGCGGCTCCATCGGAGGGCGCGGTGCCTTTCGCCGACGTGGGGGCCGCCGCTTCGCCCGTTTGCGCCGGGCCCCGGGGCTTGCCGTGCTTGCCGGGTCCACCCTGCTTGTGCGCCGTCGGTTTGGCTGCTGCGGACTTCTTGCGCGCGGAGCGAGGCGGGCGCGGCTCTCCGAGGCGCTTCACGGCCCGGGCGGCCAGTTGCACCATCTCACGGCGCAGCACGGCGAGGTCCGGCGTCACACCGGGTTCGCTGCCCACGGCCACCAGATCCATGCCCTTCGGCAGGTCCCCGTATTCGAGCCGAAACGCCTCGCGCACGGTGCGTCGCAAAAGGTTCCTCACGACGGCGTGGCGGTGGTAGCGGCGGCCGATGCTGAGCCCGAGGCGGCTGTACCCGAGGTCATTGGGCGCCGCGACCAGCGTCAGTTGGCTGCCGCGCGCCCGACTGCCCTCGCGGTACGCCCGCGCGAAGTCCCGCTGGCGCACCAGTCGCATCCAGCGTTCGTAGCGCTGGCCGCGCTGGACCCGTTGCGGGCGGTTCGGCGCGTCGGCCTGGGTCTCGGGGTCCATCGCGCGCCAGCATGGCGCGGCGGCGCGCCGCGGGCAATGCGCAGCGCCGGTGGATACAACTAGCCCATGGCGGGTCATTGGATCGGCGGAGCGGAGTCCGCGGGCCTCGGCGCGGGGCGTTTCGAAGCGCCCGGGCCGGCGGGCCAACTCGAACCCTGGCCGCGCGCCCAGGCCGCGGACCTCGAGGCGGCGCTCCGCGGGCTCGCGCGCACCGGCGCCGCGGGCGAGTGGGCCGCGTTGGGGGATGGGGAGCGGCGGCGGATCGTGGCGGCGCAGCTCGACACGTGGGCGGAGCGGGGCCTCGATCTGCCGTTGGCGGACGCGGGTGGGGGCGGCGAGCTCGTCCGCGCGCACCTCGACCTCGAGGCGCGACAACTCGCGACCCTGGCCGAGGAACTGCGCGGTCCGGTGCCGTTCGGGGCCCTGCCGCCGCCCGCGCCGGTTCCCGGTGGCGGCCCGGCGGGCACCGTGCCGGTGGCGCTGCTCTTTGGCCACGCGCTGCTCGGGCCCGGCCGACTCTTCCGCCTGGCGGCGCGCGCGCTGGCCGCGGGGTGGCCCCTTCTCGTCGTGGGGGACGAGAACCTGCCCTTGCTGGCCCACCGCCTGGGAGCGCTCGGTGCGGATCTGCCCGCGGGGCTCGTCTCGGTGCTGCACGGGGGCCTGGACGCCGCCTGGCCGGCCGGGCTGGCGTCCCTGGGCGCCGTCCTGGGAGCGCTCCCGTCGCGGCAGGACGCGGAGCGTTGGTGTGCACTAGCGCAGGAGCGCCGCGCGGCCTGGATCGACCTGGGAGTGCCAGCGGGCGCGGCGCTCGACCTGGGCGCGACGCTGGAACCCGCGCGCGCGGCGGCCGAGGTGCTGGAGCGGGCCTTCGGCGCGGCCAGCTTGGGCGGGCAGTTGGCGGGCGCGACGGTCTTGGTCCGCGCGCCGGCACGTCTTTACGGGGCGCTCGTCGAGGAGCTGCTCGCGCACTGGCCCGATGCGAACACGTGGCCGCGGGCCCTCGACCCCGGCGCACCCGCGGCGCGCGCGGGCCGCCTGACGCGCGCCCTGGACGAGGGCGCGACGCTGGCGCAAGGGGACCTGACTAGCGGGCGCGCGCGGCCGGCGTGGGGGCCGGCGTTGGTCGTGAACGCCGAGTACGCGCCGCGCACCAGTGCGGAGCGCGCGCCGCTCGGTGTGCTGCTCGTAGCGCGCGCCTGACCCCTTTGGCCCTGCCCATTGGCGGGGGTGGTGCAGGCGGGCCCCAGTCCTACAATGCCCGGGTTCTGCTGCGGGCCTCCGGGTCCCCACACGACCCTCACCATGGGTGCGGGGCCGCCGGATGCCCCGCGCGGGCCTCCCGCGCCGGTCCGCGCCCGAGGGTCCGCCCCGAAGGCCGGGGTCGTTTGGGAGCCTCCGGGTCGTCCGCGGCCGCTCCAGGGGCCGATATCCCCAGGCAGTCCCACCCTCCAGTCCCCGTTTCCGACCACCCCCGCACCCCAGCCACTCCCGCGCTTCCCCCGAGCGCGGGCCGCGGGCCCGAGGCCGAGCCATGATGCAAGCTGCTCTTGTCCACCCGACCCTGCAACGCCACCAACTCGTGGATGGCTTTCCCTTCGTGCTCGACTTGGAGCGCTCCCACGGTTCGTGGCTCGTCGACGCGCTGACGGGCAAGGAATACCTCGACTGTTTCACGAGCTTCGCGTCGTGGCCCATCGGCTACAACCATCCGAAGATGGCCGATGCGGAGTTCCGAAAGGAACTGTTGACGGCAGCGCTCAACAATCCCGCCAACTCGGACCTCTACACCCAGTCGATGGCCGCGTTCGTGGAGGCGTTCTCCACGCGTGTGGCGCCGCCCAGCCATCCCTACCACTTCTGGATCTCGGGCGGCGCGCTGGCGGTCGAGAACGCCCTCAAGGCGGCGTTCGACTGGAAGGCGCGCAAGTTGGGCCGTACGTCGATGACCGACGACGTGAACGACCTCGTGGTGCTGCACTTCCAGCAGGCGTTCCACGGGCGCTCGGGCTACACCCTTTCGCTGACGAACACGGTGCCGGACAAGATCGGCCTGTTCCCGCGGTTCCCCTGGCCGCGAGTGTCGAACCCCTTCGTGGTGTACGACTTCGACGGCAACGTCGCGAACGACGTGGAAGCTGCCGAGCGCAAGACCTACGCCGAGATCGAAGCGGTGTTCGCGGCCCACGGCAAGAAGGTCGCGGCCATCCTCATCGAGCCCCTGCAGGGCGAGGGCGGCGACAACCACTTCCGGCCCCAGTTCCTGAAGCGCCTGCGCCAGTACGCGGACGAAATGGAAGCGCTGCTCGTGTTCGACGAGGTGCAGACCGGCTTCTTCGGCTCCGGCAAACCGTGGCTCTTCCAGATCCTCGGTGTGGAGCCCGACATCGTCGCGTTTGGCAAGAAATCCCAGGTCTGCGGCATCTTCGCGAACCGTCGGCTGGACGAGGTGGCCGACAACGTGTTCCACCGGCCGAGCCGCATCAACTCGACGTGGGGCGGCAGCTTGACGGACATGGTGCGCTCGCGGCGCATCATCGAGATCATCGAAGAGGACGGTCTGGCGAACAACGTGGCGGCCCGCGGCTGCCAGTTGGTCGGCGCCCTCCGGGACCTCGGCAAACAGCGCGGCGGGTTCACGAACGTGCGCGGGTTCGGGTCCCTCGTGGCCTTCACGCTGTCGAGCCCCCAGGAGCGTTCCACCCTTCTGGCGAGCCTGCGCCAGTCGGGGCTGATGGCCCTGCCGTCGGGGACGGCGTCCGTCCGGTTGCGCACGCCGCTGGTACTCACCGAGGCGGAGGCGAACCAGATCGTCGAGCGTCTCGCCGCGGCACTCCCCGCGGGCGCGCGCGCCTGATTCGGGGCCGACTCTCGTAGGCTTGGGGCATGCAACGCACCCTCGCCTTCGACATCGAGTTGGCCAACGTGTTCGACCTCGCCCCCGGCGAGGACCTGGAAGCGCGCGCGCCCTTCGACATCGCCTGCGCCGCGGCGGTGGAGATCGGCGGCGCGACTCGCCACTGGTACGAACGCGACGCGGGCGGGCGCCCCACGGGGCACCTGGCCGCGGCCACGGCCCGGGAGATGCTCGCCCACCTCGAGGCGGCCCAGAAGGCGGGCGTGCGTGTCGTTGCGTGGAACGGCCTGTCGTTCGATCTGCGCTGGCTCGGTCACGTCGCGGACGACTCGGAACTGGCCCGGCGGGTGGCGCTCGAGCTCTACGACCCCATGTTCCAGTTCTTCGTGCAGCGCGGTTTCCCCGTGGGCCTGGCGGCCGTGGCCGATGCGATGGGGGTGGTGGAGACCAAGTTGATGGGTGGTGCCGACGCACCCAAACAGTGGGCCGCGGGCGAGTACCAGTTGGTGCTCGACTACGTGGCGGGCGATTGCCGCATCACGAACGCGGTGTTCGAAGCGATCGAGAAGGAGCGCCGCATCCGTTGGCGCACGAAGAAGGGCACGATCTCGAGCGAGCCGATGGCGAAGCTCCTGCCCGTGCGCGAGCTGCTGCACGCGCCGGAACCGGACGTGTCGTGGATGAGCACACCGCTGCCGCGGTCGAAGTTCACCGCCTGGTTGGCAGGCTGAACCGCGCAAGCACGCCGAGTTGTTGCCGCGCGGCGCGGATGGGGCGGGCCTTCAGCCCTTGTCTCCATCTCCCAACAGACCTGGGGCGTTGCCCCAGGCTACGATGGGGCGCGCCGTTGGCGCGCAGCAGCGTCGTGGCGCGCAGCAGCGTAGTGGCGAACAGTAGCGTCGTGGTGCGCAGCAGCGTCGTTGAGCGCAGCGGCGTCGTTGCGAACAGTAGCGTCGTTGCGCTTCACAGCGAGCGCGCAGCCCGGGTGCGCGGGCCTC
>WGMC01000034.1 GCA_016125265.1 Planctomycetaceae bacterium | reverse complement strand
GCCGTCGCGGCGCCATGCGCGTCGCGGCGCCTTGCGCGTCGCGGCACCATGCGCGTCGCGGCGACTCACATTGCACTCCGTCGCCCCAACGGCGCTCTTGAGCGCCAACGGCGCGCCCGATAGTAGCCCCGCCCACAGCATGGGCCGGGCCTTCAGCCCGGAGCTCCTCGTTGCGGGAACCTGGGGCGTTGCCCCAGGCTACGATCGGTCGGGGCGTTGCCCCTCCCGGACAAACGCGCGCCTCTCAACAACTGCGCCGTCGCGGCGCCATCCGCGTCGCGGCGCCTTGCGCGTCGCGGCACCATGCGCGTCGCGGCGACTCACATTGCACTCCGTCGCCCCAACGGCGCTCCTGAGCGCCAACGGCGCGCCCGATAGTAGCCTGGGGCAACGCCCCAGGTTGGGTGGAAGAGCGATGCAAGGGCTGAAAGCCCGCTCCATCTGCCGCGCGCGCCATCGTTGCGGAGAGCGTCGCGATCGCCTCACCGCGCCGGCGGCCAGATCGAGCGCGCCCTTTCGATCGGCAGCATGTAGCCGATCTGCGACGAGTTCGCCCGCGGATCCGCGCTCTGCATCGCGGTCACCAGGCCCACGATGCGGCCCTGCGCATCGATGACCGGGCCGCCGGACGCTCCCGGATGTACGGCCGCGTCCACCTGCACATAGGGGTCGACGCTGCGGCTCACGATGCCGCGGAACGCGCTGGCGATTACGGTGTCGCCGGCTTGCAACACGCGTTTGCCGAGCGGAAAGCCCAGCGCATAGACCTCCGTGCCGCGCGGCGGCGTGGGCAGTTCGACATCGACGCCGTCCACGTGTGGCATGCCGACGAAGGGCTCGATCTTGAGCAGGGCCAGGTCCTCGCGGTCCGTGCGGCGCAACTCGAGCAACTGCGCCGCGTGACGTGTGCCCGTGCCGGAGAACACGATGTAGAGCTCCGTGCGCGCCTCGAGACGTTGCTCGCCGTCCATCAGGATCGCGGGCAACGACGACTGGCCAGCCACCACGTGGGCGGTGGTCAGGATGTGGCCGTCGGCCGAGACGCACACACCCGAGCCCGTCGATTCGCGGCTGAACACCTCGCCGTCGTCATCCAGGTGGAAACTCGAGGCCCGCGAACCCGGTTCGGTGGCGCGCACGCGCAGCAGCCGACCCGAACTGGGCTCCACCAGCACCTCGCGCGCTTCGATCAAGACCACGGCGCGCTCGACCCGGTCGATCTCGCGTACGCGTGTGCGCTCGAGCTCCACGGGGTCGAACAAAGCGAGCTGCAGTCGCGCCGCGTCGAGATGTGCTTCGAGCTCCGCGACGTCCTGCGCGGTTGCACCTTCGAGCTCCAGTTGTTCGAGGCGCTGGAGGAGTCGGTCCCGCTCGGCGACAACTTCCGCCCGGGAGCGCTCCCAATCCGCCTGGGCCCGTTCGTAGTCGAGGCGCTGGATCGACCAGTTTTCGCGCTGCCGCTCCAACTCGCCCTGGGACGCCAAGAGCCGCTGGTCGAGACTGCGCGCGAACTCTTCGGCAGCGAGGCGCAGGGCCTCCGCGCGACTCTGTTCGCGCACGAGCCAAGACCCCAGGGCAATCGCGGCAACGCCAAGAACCGCAGCACCGACGAGCGGCCAACGGTTCGACGCGCGCGGAGCGAACACCTCGGGATGCGCGGGCGCGGGCAGTCCCAGTTCGCCGCGGACTTCCTCCAACGTGCCGTGGCGCGATTCGTCGCGGCGCGCGAAGGCGGTGCGCTCGAGGCCCGCTCCCGAACCGGGTGGCACCGGGCTACCGATGCGCGAGGAAAGCACGGCAAAACGCGGCCCGGCCGGCCCCAGTTGGAACACCTCGCCATGGGTGATGGGGCGACGGCGGATCGCAGCGCCTCCCACCCACGTGCCATTCGTCGAGTCGAGGTCCTCCAGCACCAACCCCTCGCCCTCGGTCACCAAACGGCAGTGGCGCGCGGACACGATCGGGTAGAGCTCCCCCACGAGCACGACGTCGCAGGTCGCGTCGCGGCCCAACACGAGACCGGCCGGCGGCACACGCAAGTCGCTTGCGAACCCCTCGACCTGCAGGGGCTTCAAGCGCCAACGGGGACGGCCGACGGAGTCTTGCATGGGGGCGATGGGGACGGCCGAGCCCCGCTCAGGATCCGCGTGTCCAGGCGAAGAGGCGGTAACCGAAGCTGGGCGGCGGGCGCTCGACCATGCCGGCCGCACGGGCCAGGCCTGCGGCGCGGCGGTTTTCGACGCGCAACGGCAGCAGCACTTCGACGAAGGGCCACGCGTGCTGGAACCAGGCCAAACTCGTGCGCAAGAGCTGTTCGTCCATGCCGCGCGGGATCTCGCGCGCGACCACCCAATAGGTGATCTGCACGGCATCGCCTTCGCCGTCGCTCGCGCGCACGGGTTTGGCGAACAGCGCGCCCAAGTACGTTTCGCGATCGGGAGCGAGCACCGCCCACGCGTACGCATCGCGGCGCGCGAACTCGGCCGCATGGCGCGCCAAGTCCTTTTGGTTCTGCGCGAAGTCGTAGTCCGCCGGCGGCCACGAATCGAAGACCGTGGCGCGCAGGTGGTCCGCCGTCGACAGCAGGGCCGCGTGCTCGCGCCCCGCGTGTTCGGGGCCGAGGGGCTCCAGCACCAAACGATCGGTGGCCGGCGGGGCGGGCGGTTCGAAGCGGCGCTCCCAGGGTCCCGCCGGCTCGGTGGGGGCGGTGATTTGGAGCGGCGAGGCGCAGGCGGCGACCAGGAGGACAAGCAGGCCCAGGAGGGGCGCCAGGACGCGGCCCGACGTGGCGGGCAGGTCCGCGGTCAGGGGTCCCGGAGGGCGCGAACCGCTGCCGGAGGGGCGCGGCGAAAAAGGGGGGTTTGCGTTCACACTCGAGGCGGGGAATTTCCGTTCTCCACACGCACCTGGGAGGTCGTCAACGGCCCGGGCCGCGCTGGAATCCGATTTCGATCGGTCCGGCCGCGCCCCGAAGCCGCCGTGGGGAGTCGCTCCTAAACCTAGGCAGGAGCGCCGTTTGGATCCAGTGCTTGGGCCCGAGCCCGCCGCTCTAGAGCGCAGACCGTGCCCGGAACGGCTCTCCGCGCCGTGTCAAGCGCGCAAAGAAATCCACAAGAAAGGCGATTCCTCCACGAGTTATCCACAGGCCACATTTTGCCCGCGGCCCTTGCGTTCGGGGACCCCCGGGGATCTCGCCGTCCTGGCGGCGCTCCTGGCTACACTCCGCCGCCCATGAGCTCGGACCGCCCCGTTTCCCAGCAGCTTCTCGAGGTCCGGCACCTCATGAAGGCCTACCGCGGACGCCGCGTGGTCGACGGGGTCAGCTTCCACGTGGATCCGGGCGAGATCGTGGGTCTACTCGGCCCGAACGGAGCGGGAAAGACCACGAGCTTCCGCATGACCGTGGGTTTGATCCGCGCCGACGGCGGCGAGGTGTACCTGCGCGGCTCGGAGTGCTCCCGCCTGCCGATGTTCCGCCGCGCCCGGTTGGGCATGGGCTACTTGCCCCAGGAGGCGAGCATCTTTCGCCGCTTGACCGTGGAGGAAAACCTGTTCGCGGTGCTCGAAACCCTGGCGATCTCGCGCCAGGCGCGGCGCCAACGGGCCGCGGAGTTGCTGGAGGAGCTGGACCTTTCGCACCTCGCCAACAGCACCGCCGACACGCTGTCCGGGGGCGAACGGCGCCGTCTGGAAATCAGCCGCGCGCTGGCCACGGAACCCGCCATTTTGCTGCTCGACGAGCCGTTCGCCGGCGTGGATCCGATCGCCGTGGAGGAGATCCAGTCGATCGTGCGTCGCCTCTGCGCCCGCGGCATCGGCATCCTCATCACGGACCACAACGTGCGCGAGACGCTGCAGAGCACCGATCGCGCGTACATCATCCACCAGGGCTGCATCCTGCGCGAGGGCACGGCCGTCGAGCTCGTGAACGACCCGCGCGTGCGCGAGGTCTATTTGGGCCACAGCTTCGAAGTGGGCCTCGGCGGCCTGAGCCGCGCCGAAGGCAGCGAACTGACGGACCAGGGCCTTTGAGTCGAGTCGGCGGAGCGCGCGGGTCCCAGCGCGCGGCCTAGGGCGCCAGAATCCGGCCTCGTGTGCAACCGAGCACCCAAGGGGGCGGTCCAGGGGTGGCTGGGCGGGGGTGGTGGGTCCCGTGGGTCAGCGCGCGCGTCCCTTGAGGGTCCGCTGGGACCGGTGTATCTTGCTCGCCCGCCGTGCTCCCGAAGCGGTGCGCGTCCACTGCCCCTGGCGCTGCCCCACAGCGAAGCCACCGACGCACGCCGCTACGGCGCGTCACCGCCCTCTCCCCGCAGCCGCCTCCGCGCTGCCGCCCCCCACGCCAACGCCCATGAAGATCGTCGCCTGCCTGAAGCGTGTCCCGACGACGGAAACCCAGCCGAAGATCGCCGCGGACGGCAAGTCCATCGACCCGGCGGGCGTTCAGTACATGGCCTCGTTCTACGACGAGATCGCCGTCGAACAGGCGATCCGCATCAAGGAACAGCACGGCGGCGATGTCATCATCCTCACGGTGGGTCCCAAGGACTCCCAGAAAGAGCTGCGCGAGGGCCTCGCCAAGGGCGCGGACAGCGCGGTGATCGCCGTCGACGAGAACTGGGGCCAACGCGACGCGCGCTCGACCGCCAAGGTGCTCGCGCGCGAGGTGCAGCGCCTCGGGGCGAGTCTCGTGCTCACCGGCCGCGTCGCCACGGACCGCGACAACGCTTCGGTCGGCCCCATGCTCGCCACGTTCCTCGGCTGGTCCTGCGTGACCGACGTGGTCGAGTTCACGCTGGACGGCGAACGCGGTGTCGCGAAGCGCGAGTCGGACACCGGCATCGAAACGCTCGAGTTCAGCCTCCCCGCCGTGATCTCCTGCCAGAAGGGCCTCGCCGAGCCGCGCTACGCCGCGCTCAAGGGCATCATGGCCGCGAAGAAAAAGCCCATCGAAGAGGTGCCCGCGGGCGACGAGCCCAACCAGGCCGTGGTGGCGAGCCTCAGCCTCCCGCCCGCGCGCAAGGAGGGCCGCATCGTCGGCGAGGGCGCCGCTGCGGTGAAGCCGCTGATCGAGGCACTGCGCGGCGAAGCGCGTGTGATCTGACCCGACCTCCGCCCAACTGCGCCGCAACCGAACCAAAGCCCCCCTCCCGGACCCCACCATGAGCAAGATCGCCGTTTGGATCGAACACGAAGCCGGCGCACCGAAACGCTCGGCCCTCGAAGCCCTGGGCGCGGCATGCGCGGTCAGCAAGGACGTGCTCGCCATCGTCACGGGCGCCGGCGCGGGCGATGTGGCGGGCAAGTTGGGAGCCCACGGCGCGAGCGCCGCCGTTGCAATCGAAGGCGGCCCGAAAAGCCCCGACGCGCTGGCCCGCGACGTGGCCGCGGCGTGCCGCGATGCCGGCGCCAAGGCGTTCCTCGCGGCGAGCACCTCCAGCGGCCGCGATCTCGCGCCGCGCGTGGCGGCCCACCTCGACTCGAACCTCTTCAGCGACTGCACGGCCCTCGAGGCCGCGGGCGATGGCCTGCGTGTCACGCGCCCGTGGCTGGCTGGCAAGGTGATCGCCAAGCTCGACACGAAGGGTCCCGTGCTGTGCGCGACGCTGCGACGCAACACCTTCGAGCCCGCGACCGGCGGCGCAACCGCGCAGGTGACGAACCGCCCCGCCAGCGCGGACTTCAAGGCAATGCTCGTCGACGTCGCGGCGAAGGCCGGCGGCAAACTCGACGTCTCCGAAGCGCCGATCGTGGTGTCGGGCGGCCGCGGCATGAAGGGCCCGGAGCACTTCCACCTGCTCGAGGAGCTGGCCGCCGCGTTCGGCAACGCCGCCGTCGGCGCGAGCCGCGCGGTCGTCGACTCGGGTTGGCGCCCGCATGGCGAGCAGGTCGGCCAAACCGGCAAGACCGTGTCGCCGCAGCTCTACATCGCCGTCGGCATCTCCGGCGCGATCCAGCACCTGGCGGGCATGAAGACCGCGAAGGTCATCGTGGCGATCAACAAGGACAAGGACGCGCCGATCTTCAAGCTCGCCGACTACGGCATCGTGGGCGACGCGTTCGAAGTGCTGCCGGCCCTCACGCAAGCCGTGCGCGAGCTGCGCGCGCAGGGCTGATCCGCGGGACGCCCACCCGCGGGCGCGCGGGTGCGCGGGTGGGCGCAGTTGCGAGGGTGGGCGCAGCTGCGAGGGTGGGCGCAGCTGCGAGGGTGGGCGCAGCTGTGAGGGTGGGCGCAGCTGTGCGCGGGTGCGCGGCTGTACGCGGGTGCGCGGCTGTACGCGGGTGCGCGGGTGCGAGAGCGCGCGGCTGCGCGAGTGCGCGGGTCCGCGGGTGCGCGCCTATGCGCGGCAGGCCGCCGGGTGCGCGGGCCTCCTGGCCCGCCTTGTTCCCGTTCCCGCGCCCAACGTGCGATCTGTAGGGGCGCGGCCCCGTCCGCGCCCAAGGGGAGTTGCAACGCGGAAAACTCCCCGCGCTCCAAGGCGGGCCTGGAGGCCCGCGCACCCGGCCCGCGCACCCGGCCCGCGCACCCGGCCCGCGCACCCGGCCCGCGCACCCGGCCCGCAAACAGGGCCCGTGTTCGCGCCGACCGCGGCCCGCTGCCTTGGCGTCGACTCCCACGCCCCAGCCCCGTTCTCGGACGGGAAACCCGATCCCTGTCCCAGTTCCATTTGGTAGTCGTAGGGGCGCCGCATCGTTGGAACCGCACCACCACCTGCCCCCACCGGCCGCCATGCTTACTCGCCTCACCGCCCTCGCCCTCAGCCTGCTCGCGTGCGCCTGTTCCTCCAGCGGAACCGCGCCCGATGGCCCCCACGCTTCCGGCGCCAGCGCCGCCGTCGCGCTCGAAGCGAGCCAAACACGCCCGCTCGCCGTCGGCCAGATGGCGCCCGACGCCAGCATCCTCTCCGCCGATGGCCAACACGTGCGCCTCTCCGAGCGCCTCTCCCGCGCCCCCACCCTGCTCGTCGTCTACCGCGGAGGTTGGTGCCCCTACTGCACGGCCCACCTCGCCGAGCTGGCGCGCATCGAGAAGGATCTCACCGGCATGGGCCTGCAGATCCTGGCCGTGAGCCCCGACCGCCCCGAGCTGCTCGCGCAGGAGGGCTACGCCAAGGGAGCCGAGTTCAACTACGAATTGCTCTCCGACCAGAACATCGAACTGGCCCGCGCCTTCGGCCTGGCGTTCCAAGTGGACGAGCCGACCGTGGAGCTCTACCGCGGCTACGGCATCGACCTCCAGCAGGCCTCGGGCCGCCCCCACCAGGTGCTGCCCGTGCCCGCGGTTTACATGATCGACGCCAGTGGCAAGATTCGCTTCGCGCACGCGAATCCCGATTACCGCGAGCGCCTGGACGGAGCCGCGGTGCTCGCCGCCGCGCGCACCATGATGGGAGGTTGAGCGTAGCAGCCCCGCCACCTCGCGCGACTACCAGCGGTGGTAGGCGGGGTGGCCGGGCTTGACCGCGACGAACGTGCCCCGGCATGTGGCCGTGACCTCGCCATCGGCCAGCAGCTCGCCCTCGACCACCGCACGACTGCCGGACGACTCGACCACACGCGCGACCATGCGCAGCATCCGGTTCGTAGGCGTCGGCCGCTTCAACTGGATCGTGTACTCGGCGGTCACCGTGCACGGCGGAGCATCGAGCCCCTTCGCCCCCATCAAGTGGTGCGCCGCCGTCCAATTGCAGTGGCAGTCGAGCAGCGCGCCGCAAATCCCGCCGTTCAGGATGTTGTCGAAGGCCTGGTGGTGCGGTTCGGGCCGCCAATCGGCGACGACGGCGCCATCGGGTGCGACGACACTGCGAATGCGCAGCCCCCGCTCGTTGGCGGGACCGCAGCCGAAGCAGCGACTGGTGGGCGCGTAGCGCTCTTGAAGGCTAGGTTCCATGGGCACTGCTGCGGGCGCCGAGCCGCCCGGGTCAAATGGAATCGGCGCCAGGGGCGGCGGTGAAGGGTGGTGGGCCGCACTGGAGTCGAACCAGCGACGTCCACGGTGCGAAGGCAGCGGCGCGAACGCCACTCCAAACCACGTAACCCGTGGATGCGACAGAACTTAGGAGAGGCTAGCAGAGCTTCCGGCTGGTCGCAACCGGTCGCACTCCGTCGCACCTGCTGGCGTGTCGCCGCACGTGCTTGGACCACCCACCGTCGATGCGGGCCGGGGTGACGGTGCCGGATTCCGGGGATTTCTCGGGACGCTCGCTCCCGCGGCTCGCTGCGACGGTCGGAGGGACCATCGAGCCCCCAAGTCCCATCCCCCGCACCCGCCCTACCGTCCCCGCCCTCCGATGCGACCGAATCGCGCGCTGACCGTCCTTCCGCTCCTGATCGCCTCGCCGGCGATCGCGCAGGAGTTGCTCGAGACTTCGACCTACTCCCCGTCCTCGGGCTTCACTTGGATGCGTTTCGGCTCGGAGATCGAGACCGTCGGCGACCTGGACGGCGACGGGATGAACGATCTGGCGATGCACGCCCCGGGCTCGCACCATTTGGAGCCGGCTAGCGGATGGATCCGCGTTCTGTCGAGCCGGACCGGGGAGCCGCTCTTGTCGGTCCGGTTGAGCGCGGTGGACGACACCTACGTCGACCTCGCCGACGCGGGCGACGTCGACGCGGACGGTGTGCCGGACCTGATCGCGGGCTTCTCCGAGTCCAAGTCCCAGGCCACGGGCGAATACGGACAGGTCCACGTCTACAGCGGTCGGACCGGTCGGCGGATCCACGTGCAGTACGGAACCGACGGGACCTTCAAGGACGATCGGCTCGGCAGCAGCGTCGGCGGCGTCGGCGACCTGAACGGTGACGGCTACGCGGACTTCTGCGCCGGCGCGCCCGGCTACGACACGAACGGGATCTTCGGACTGCAGCAGGACGCTGGCGCGGTCTTCGTGTGGTCCGGTAAGGACGGCTCGCTGATCTCGATCGAGTTCCAGGAGGGCTCACCCAAGGGCTTTGGCTACGACCTCGCCAACGTCGGCGACCAGAACGGCGACGGTCTCGACGACCTCGTCGTCACCGTGCCCGGCTCGAACAGCGCCTATCGCATTTCACCCGGGACCTCCAACGCGAAGGTCGCGCTCCTCCCGCCGGGCCTCGGGTACGCGACCTCGCTCTACGGAGACAGCGTCGTCGCGCTCGGCGACCAGGACGGCGACGGACGGATGGACGTGGCGATATCCGATCCGGTCGGCAAGGTCGTGAATCAGACGAAGTGGGGCATGGTCCACCTACAGCGCGCGCTGAACGGAGCGCACTTCGGGACGTACGCGTGGTCCTCGTTCCTCGGGATCGACGATCACCTGTTCTTTGGCCGCATCCTCGCCGCCGTCGGCGACGTGAACGGCGACGGTCGCGACGATTTGCTCGCCGCTGGCTGGAGCGAGGATCCGACTTTCGGCGGCGTCCAACTGGGCGCGCCGGCCAAGCTCATTTCGCCCTCCACGGGCCAGGAGCTCGTCGTGTGGGACGGCGACGCACAGGACTGGGTCGCGGAAGCCGACTGGTCGCCCAACGACTTCTCGGCGGCAGGCGACAGCGACGGGGACGGCCTCGACGAGTTCTTCCGCGCGCGCTCCTCGCTCGACACGACGTTCGGCACCTACGCGGGCCGCATCGAGCGCCTCGAAAAGAACCCGTTCCTCCCGATCCTCGATCTCCTCGACACCTTCCACCCCGGTCACGCGCCCGGCTTCGGCTCGGCGATCGATCTCATCGAAGACCTGGACGGCGACGGAGCACCCGAGCAGATCGTCGGCGCGCCGCATCACGGAGCCTCCTCGTCGTTCGACAACGGACGCGTGCAGGTGATCTCGAACGGCGTGGTGCTGCACGAGCTGACGGGCGCTTCGCTGGATCGTCTGGGTGCGGCCGTGTGCGCGATCGACGACGTGACAGGGGACGGGATCGCCGACTTCCTGGTCGGCAAGCCCGGCGCGAAGGTCGGTCTGGGCCAGCGCGGCATCGTGACGCTGCACTCGGGGAACGACGCCTCCGTCGTGCGAACGCATCTCGGGCAGGACCCCAACGAGGATTTCGGCGCCGCGATCGCGGCCGTGCCCGACCTGAATGGCGACGGCGTTCGCGACTACGCGATCGGCGCACCGTTCGCGGCCAGCCTGGCGGGACGGGTGCGCGTCTTCTCAGGGGCGAGCGGCGCTGAGCTGTGGAGCGTGCAAGGTTCGTCCCGAGCGCGGCTCGGTTCGGCGCTCGCCGGAAGCACGGACCTGAACGGCGATGGCCGCGGCGACCTGATCGCGGGGGCTCCGGGGGCGACGCTCTCCTCGTTGACCCCAGAGGCCGGTCGTGTGGTGCGCTACTCGGGCGCGAACGGCGCGGTCCTGGGCGCGAACTTCGGCACCCAAGCGCAGGCGCGCCTCGGCTCGGCAGTGGCCGCTGTCGGCGACGTGAACGGCGACGGGATCTCCGACTACCTCGTTGGGTCGCCGGGCCACGACGGCGTCGGCGCGGACGACGGGCTCGTCGAGCTGCGCTCGGGCGCGAGCGGGAACCTGCTCGGCTCCTTCGCGGGAGTCTTCGGAGAGCGCCTCGGCACCGCCGTGTGCGCCGCCGGCGACCTCGACCACGACGGCGCCCCGGACTTCGCGCTTGGCGCGCCGCTCGCGCTCACCGACTTCTTCAGCGGCGAGCGCGCGGGCCGCGTCCGGCTCGTGTCGGGCAAGACGCTGAGCGACCACCGCGTGCTCTTCGGTGCGGAGGATCTTGCGGGGTTCGGTCGTACGCTCGCGGGTGGCGTGGACGTGGACCTCGACGGGCTGCCGGACGTCGCGATCGGCGTGCCGCTCAGCGAACATCCGGTCGCCGGATTCTCGGGCGAGAACCCGGAGTGGCTCGCGGTCGGTGACGTGGAGCTGTGGTCGTCCCGCGCGCTTGGAACCGTTCCGTTCGGGACGGGCACGCCGGGCTGCGCGGGCCCGCATCTCCTCGTGGCGAAGGCGCCGGCCTATCCCAACTCGACGCTCGAGCTGCGCGTCGACGGTCTGGGCGCCGGCGCGTTCCCGATCGGTCTCGTGGGCACGAATCCCAACCCGGCCGGCATTCCGTTCCCCGGAACCGGTGCGCTCCTGCACGTCGACTTCCTGACGGTGTTCCTGATCCAGGCTGTGACCCCGAGCGGTTCCCACGCCACCTGGTCGATCCCGATCCCGAACTTGCCGAACCTCGTCGTTAGAGCGTCCAGTTCCAGAAGTTCGTCCTGTGGACCGCTCCCTGCCCGCAGCTCCCGCTCGGCTTGTCGAGCTCGAACGGGCTCACGGTCACGATTCAGGGCTGAGCGCGGTCCGTTCCGCGCTCCAGATGCCCCGAAAGCTCGCCCAACGCGCGATGAAGCAGGTTCCGCACCGACGCTTCCGTGCGGCCCATCTCGCTCGCCACCTCGGCGCGCGAGAGGCCAACGACGCGCGAGAGCAGGACGACCTCGCGCTGGTCCTCGCTGAGGAAGTCGAGTCCTCGGGCAAGGCGCTCGAGCTCCTCGTGGCCGATCGCCGCGCCCGTCGGGGAAGCGTAGCGGCGGTCGGGCATCCGGTCCTCGCCGGCGACGCCCTCCGCCTCACGCCGCACGTCGCGCTTGTCGGCGGTGTGCAGCTTGTGCTTGTCGAGGATCTTGCGCAGCGTGGTTTTGAACAACCAGGCGCGAAACTCGGCCTCGGTGGAAGCGCGCACGCCGGGCGCGCGCTCCAGGACCTCGCGGCAGACCGACTGCACGATGTCGGAGGCGTCCTCGCGGGCGAGCACGAGTCCGCCGGCCTTGGCGCGGACGTAGGTGCGCAGGCGCGGCAGGTGCCTGACCAGCAGTTCCTCGAGGGCGGCGGTGCCACCTTGGCTAGCCTCGAGCGACAACTCTCGACTGGAGCGCATGACGCTAGAGTAACAGTAGGCCAGCGGATCGACACGCCATGAACGACCCGAACGACGGAGGTCTGGACGACCTGGTTGCCGCGTGCCTCGGCGAACTGGAGGAGTCGGGGCTCGACGCTCTCGAGGCCTTCTGCCGACGGCACCCGACCCGGGCCGACGAGTTGCGCCGGCGGATCGAGGTGCTGCTCGACTCGGGCCTGCTCGCCACGCCCGAGAGCGCGCCGCCCTTGCCCGAACGGCTCGGACCCTATCGGGTCGTTGGCCGGCTAGGAGGCGGCGGAATGGGCATCGTGTTCCTCGGCGAGCAGGAGGGCCTAGACCGCGAGGTCGCGATCAAGGCCATGCGGCCCGAGCTGGCGCCGTTCGGCGACGCGCGCGAGCGCTTCCGGCGCGAGGTCTCGAGCCTCGCCAAACTCTCGCACCCCGGGCTCGTGCCGGTTTTCGGCTGCGGCGAACACGAGGGCCTGCCGTGGTTCGCGATGGAACGCATCCGCGGCGCGAACCTGGCCGAGGTGCTGCACGTGCTCAGGCGTGCGGAGCCGAGTTCCCTCACCGGAGCCGACCTCGCGTTCGGACTCGAGCGCGCGTCTGGCGAAACGCCTATCGCCGCGGAGCTGTTCACCCTAACCTGGCCCCGCGCCTGTCTCACGATCGCGCGCGATCTCGCTCAGGCGCTCGAGCACGCCCACCGCCGCGGCGTGCTGCACCGCGACGTCAAGCCGTCGAACGTCCTCTTGGGCCTCGACGGCCGCGCGCGACTGTTCGACTTCGGCCTGTCGCGCATCGAGCTCGCGGACGAGCTGACGCGGACCGGCGCGCTCGTCGGCTCGCCGCCCTACATGGCGCCCGAACAGGTGCGTTCGGGAAAAGCCGACGCGCGCACGGACGTCTACGGGCTCGGCGCGCTTCTGTACGAGCTGCTCGCCCTCGTGCCGCCGTTCGGTGAGCGCGATCCAGTGCTGCTGCGCGAGGCGATCGCGCGCGGCCTGCCGAGCAGCGCGCTCGAGCGAGCGCACGGACTCACACGCGACGGTCGCGCGGTGCTGCGCTGCGCGCTCGAGGTCGATGCGGGGCGTCGGTACGCGAGCGCGCAGGCATTCGCGGACGACCTGGATGCCCTGCTCGAAGGTCGAGCGGTCGTCGCGCGGCCGGCCGGCGCGGCCCTCCGCGCGGTCCGCTTTGCGAAGCGCAGGCCCGTGCTCTCGACTGTGCTCGCCTTCGCGGGGCTGTTCGCGGTCGTGGCGCCGATCGCGCTGTTCGCGCACGGCGAGCGCCTCTCGCGTGAATTGGACGCCACGGCCGCCGAACGCGACCGTGCGCTGGTCGCTTTCGAGTACGCCGAAGACGCGGTCTACGACCTACTCACCCGCTTCGGGAGCGAGTCCCTGCGCGATATCCCGGGTACGGAGCAGCTCAGGCTCGAGGTGCTCGAGCGCGCCGAACAACTCTACGCCTCGCTGACCGATGCCTTTCCCGACGTTGACCGGCTGATTCCGGGCGCGGGGCTCGTGAAGCGGGAGCATGCGCTGGCCCTCGATTCGGTCGGACGTCGCGAGGAGGCGAAGGCGCTGCGCGAAACCGTCGTGGAGCGGATCCAGGAGTACGCGGAACGCTCGCCCCAGACCCCAGGCCTGTGGCTCGAAGTGGCCGACACGCTTCTCGACGAGGTCGAGGCACTGCAGCGATTCGGCGACGCGGATGGCGCGTTGGTCGGCCTCGATCGCGTCGACGAGTGCTTGCAGCGCGTACTCTCGCACGACGACCTGGGCGCGGATGTCGAGGGCACGGGCCTGCGCCTCGCAATCCACGCCCTACACGCTCGCGCTTTCCTGACCTGGCGCGACGGTCGTCCGGAGGAAGCGCTGAAGCTGCTCGCGCGGAAGCTCGAGCGATTGGACGAACTGGAGGCGCTTGGCGTTGTCCTGCCGCTCGAACGCGGAGAGTCCTTCAACATGCGGGCGAGGATCCTGTTCCGGCTCGACCGCCACGACGAGTCTCGAGTGGCGAGCGAGGCGGCCCGCGCGACGGTGCTCGCTGCCCTCGAAACAGACGACGACACGAAGCTGAGCGAGTTGCTCGGCGAGTTTCGCTACGAGGAGGCACTGCGCTGCAGGAACCGCGGCGAGTGGGAGGAGGCGGTTCGATTCGCGGACCTCGCCGCCGAGGCCTTGGAACCGGTCGTCGCGCGTCATCCGCAGCGCGTCGAGGCGCGCGAGCTGATCGCAAACGCCGCCATCCAGGCCGGGATCGCTTTCCAGGAGCTCCGCGATCCGGAGGGGGCGCTCGTGCGCATGCGCAAGGCGGCACGGTATCGCGACGAGGTGGTGGCGCTCCGCCCGGACGATCTCGAGCGGGCGGGCGACCGAGCCATCGTTCACCTTGACCTCGCGACGACCTTGATCAACACCTTTCGGCGCGAGGAGGCGATCGCGAGCGCGCGGGTGGCGCGCGAGGGACTCGCGCGGCTCGCCGAGACGGGTGACGAAGAGGCTCGCCTCTTCGGGGTGTTCGCGGAGCTGACCCTCGCGCAGGCGCGGCTCGAGATCGAACCGCTCGACGTCGAGTTCCTGCGCGAGCGCATCGAGACCGGCAGCGGCGGCGATCCCGTGACGCTCGCCATCTTCGCCTGCGTCCTCGCCGATGCGAGCGCGCTGGAGAAAAATCCGGACCGCGCCGAGGAGCTGGCCGCCGCCGCGGTCGCGACGCTCGACGAGGCGATCGACAGCGGCTACGACAACGTGTACTCGGTGGACCACTCCCACGAGTACGACCCGCTGCGCGACCGGGAGGACTTCCGCGCAGTCCGCGCTCGGTTGTGACACGCACGGCGTCGTGCTGTCGGTTGCTGCCGGTGCGTTCTTTGCTGGAGCCCTCTGCCCGCAAGTGAGGACTGCACGCGCGCAGGCAGTGCCCGTTGCCGGAGCGCATCCGTTTGCGACCGCGCGCCCATCTGCTGGCCTGTCGCGGTGCGCTTTTGCCCGCCTCGATTCTCCGACAGCGTGCTAGCGGCCGGTCCTGGGGCGGGAGGGAGTCTGGCAGAACGAAGGGATTTCGTGGGACGCGCGGGCGGAGGCCTCGCTGGAGGGGGTGCGCGGCGATTGGGCCGCGATCGAGGACTCGACCCCCCCATGAAGCCGATCTCGTACGCCCTGCTTCTCCTCACCCTCTCCTGCCCCCTAGCCGCCGGTCAGGAACTGATCGACCTCCTGCCCGTCGGGCCGGCCCACGATCACGCCTTCGCGGGCTTCGGGACCGACATCGCCCGGGTGGGCGATCTCGACTCGGATGGCTTCACCGAGCTCGCGGTGCTCGCGAGCGGCTCGATCCAGTACGTGCGGATCGTGTCGGGTAAGGACGGGCGGCCGCTGCGGACGTTCCTGCTCGGCGACGTGGAGTCGCTCGAGCCCATCGCCGACTTCGACGGCGACGGCGTCGCCGACTTCCTCACGGGTGAGCCCGAGTACTCGGTCGGCGCCTTGGACCGCGGACGCGTGCGCGTGATCTCGACGCGTACTGGATTGCAGCTCCTCTCGCTCGTCGGCGGCTCGGCGGGAGACCGGTTCGGAACGGCGCTCGCGGACGCGGGCGACGTCGACGGCGACGGGCGGAGCGACGTGCTCGTGGGCGCGCCGCGAGCGGCCACGGGCGGACCCACAGGTGGCGCCGACAAGGGACGGGTGTACCTCTACTCGGGTGCGAGCGGAGCCGAGCTCGCGTGGTGGAGCAAGGGCGGTGGCGACGCGCTGTTCGGGACTTCGCTCGCGGTGCTGGACGACATCGACGGAAACGGGAAGCCCCTCGTCGCCGTCGGGGCGCCGGGGAACGGCATGGTCTTCGTGTTCGAACTCCTGAGCACCTCGCCGGGCTTGACCGTGGACGGCGGTGGGAGCTTCGGCTCCGTCGTCGCGGCGATCGGCAACTTCGACGGGCTGGGCGGACGCGACGTCGCCGTTTGCGATCCAGGTTTCGACTACACCATCATCGAACCGTTCGGGCCGGATCCGACCTTTCCGAACGCGGGGCGGGTGAGCTTCGTCAGCTCGTCGACCGGCCAGGTGATCGACGCCTGGTCGCCCACCATCTCGAACGTCGAGGCGGGGAGGCGGCTCCTCGACGTCGGCGATGTGACAGGCGACGGCATCGGTGATGTCCTCATCGCGAGCAGGCCTCCGGGTACGGGGCTCTTCGGTCCCACCCCCCAGAACCTGTGGGTCGCCTCGGGCGCCGAGATCCTCGCCGGCAACGTCGACGCGGACCTCTTGTTTTCGTCCGTGAACACGTTCGCGGACTTCGCCCGGGCGGGCGATCGGGACGGCGACGGTCGCGAGGACCTGTGGTTCGGACGGCCGACGCTTTCCGGTCCCGACGCGAACGCGGGTGCCGCTCACCTCAGCTCGGTCCAGGACTACGACATCCTCGTCGAGAGCGGCGGACACCTCGGCACGGGCATCGGCGACGCGGTGGCGATCCTCGACGACCTCGACGGCGACGGACGCGCCGAGGTGGCCGTGGGAGCGCCCCACGACGGGCCCGGCGGGCTCTTGAGCCGAGGAACCTTGCGCGTTCTGTCGGGCACGCAGCTCCTGTGGTCGGTCGACGGCGCGATCGCCGAGGAGCTCGGCGCGGCGGTCGCGAAGCTCGACGACCTCGACGGCGACGGGTACTGCGAGGTGCTCGTCGGCATCCCGAACGGTCAAGTCGGGATCGGGCGGCGGGGCAAGGCGCAGGTGCTGTCGGGGATCGACGGAAGCCCTGTGCGCACGCACCTAGGTGCCCTCTCGGGCGAGCGCTTCGGCGACGCGGTCTGCGCGGTACCCGACGTCGATGGCGACGGGGTGGACGACTATGCGATCGCGGCGCCCGAGGCGACGACCGGCTTCCTGCGCGCGGGCCGCGTCGTCGTCTTCTCGGGCGCGAACGGTGTGCCGCTCAGCGAAGCGTTCGGGGTCAGCGGCCGCTTTGGGACCGCGATCGCCGGCTCGGAAGACTTGAATGGTGACGGAGCGGGCGACTTGATCGTCGGCGCGCCGTTCGCGTTCGTCTCGGCGCAAGCCTTCGGCGCAGGCAGCGTCCACCGCGTCAGCGGCGCGACCGGGCTCGAGATCGGCGCGAACTTTGGCACCCAGGCGCTCGAGCGGATGGGTTCGTCCGTCGCCTCCGTCGGCGACCTGTCGGGCGACGGTGTCGCGGACTTCCTCGTCGGCTCGCCGCTCTACAACAACACCGCGACGGACGACGGCCGGGTGCAATTGCGCTCGGGCGCGAACGGGTCCGTCTTGTGGACCGGGGTCGGAGCCGTCGGCTCCGAGTTCGGATCCGCCATCGCATCGATCGGCGACGTCGATTTCGACGGCGTGCCCGACTTCGCGGTGGGCGAGCCCGAGGCGCTCGACTTTGCGAGCTTCTTCGTGAAGGGGCAGGTCCGCTTCTACTCGGGAGCCGACTTCGCTTGGATCCGCTCCGTCCTGCCGACAGCCTCGAACACGCGCTTCGGCGAGAGCCTAGCGGGCGGCGGCGACCTCGACGGTGACGGGCTGTTCGATCTCGTCGCCGGCGCCCCCTTTGGCGACGCGGACGGACAGCCGGCCTGCGGCCGCGCGCTCACCTACACCCAGCGCGCGCTCGGCACGACGATCTACGGCCAGGCCACCGCGAGTTGCGCCGAGGAACACACCTTCCTCGCTCTCGATCCGGTCGATCCAGGTGACACGCTCGAGCTGCGCTTCGCCGGCCTCGCGCCCGGGACCCTTCCGATTTTGCTCGGCTGCCTGGCGCCGACCGCGTCGCCCGTGCCGCTCGCCAACGGAGCGCTCCTCAACGTCGACCTCGCGCTCCAGGTACTCGTGCAGGTCCTACCGCCCTCGACCGGCTCGTTCGTGACCGCACCCCTGCCGATTCCGAACAACCCGCTGCTCGTCGGCCTCTCGCTCTACTTCCAGGGCGCGGCCCTGTGGCCAGCCCCCTGCCCCGCGCTGCCCCTCGGCCTCTCCACGAGCCGCGGCCTCGCGGTGACGGTCCAGTGAGGGGGCGGCGGTAGGCGGCCGGACGCAGACTCCCGCGCGTTTCAGGCACCCCCGAGTCCAGGACGCCCCCGCCGATGAAGTCGCCGCGCGCGATGTCTGCTTACGCAATGTGTGTCTGGGTCCGCAATGTCGAGGTGACCGATCCACACGTTTGTGTGGACGATCCACGCGGTCGAGGGTCACGGGGCTCGGAGAAGCGGTCGGCGCGAGGCGGCGTAAGTCAGTTACTTACAACGCGTTAGGAGTGGTGGGCCACACTGGACTCGAACCAGTAACTTCCACGCTGTGAACATGGCACTCTGCCAATTGAGTTAGTGGCCCAGGGCGTCCCCGCGCGCTGCCCGTGGGGGGCTCACGCAGGACGTGCTCGGGGGTGAAGGCGCCGATCCGCGGTGTCAAGGCCCTGGGCTGCGACGGCGGCCGCTGGGCGGCTCCTCGCGCGAGGGCCGGGCAGGATAGGGACGGCCTCGCCCCAGCGCAAGGGTGCCCCAGCCGATGCTGTCGGCCACAGCCGGCGGCCTCGGCGCGCCGGGCCAGCGCTGGCCGGGCAAAGCGGGCCGGGCCAAGCGGGCCGGCTCCGGGGCCTCGGCGTCACTCGCCCGGGTCGAGCTTGGCCTTCACGATTTTGCCCAGGCGGGCTTCGGCTCGGCGCAGCAGCATGCGCACGGCGTCTTCGGTGCGGCCTTCCATGCGCTCCCCCGCCTCGCGCAGGGAGAGGCCCTGGAAGAACACCAGGGTGATGGCGGTGCGGTGTTCGGGCGAGAGGTGCTCGAGGCCCTCCCGCAGGATCTCGAACTCCTCCTCGCGGGACACCTGGCGGGTCACCGAGAGGTCCGTGCTGGGCGGTTCGGAGCGCGGCGCCCCGTCCTCGGCGTCGGCGCCGGTTTCGATGGCGCGCTCGCGGCTGATGTCGCGTTTGCCGGCCGCGTAGAACTCCGCCCGGTCGCGGATCTTGTTGTTGAGGATCTGGATCAGCCAGCGCAAGAGCGAGCCGTCGCCCTGGTAGCGGTAGCGCGCGAAGTCCCGGGTCGCCTCGCGGAACGTGGTCTGGGCCAAATCGTCGGCGTCTTCCTTCTGGCGCAGGCGGGGGCCGAGGCGTCGGCGCGCCACGTCGACGAGCAGGGCGTAGTAGCGCCGGAACAGCGCGTCCAGGGCCTCCATCTCGCCGCCCTGGGCACGCTCGACCAGGGTTTCGACCTCCGCTCCGGCCAGGTCCTCCGGTCCAGGCAGCAGTTCCTGGGCGGTGGCGTCGGAAAGGGCGCGGTCCAAGGCCTCGGCGTCGCCGGGGCGGTCGCTGCGGGGGGCGGCGCCGCGAGCTCCTTCGGGGCTGGGCAGGCTTTGGTTCGGGGGTGTCATGGTTGCCCGCGGCCCGGCTGGGGGCGAGGGGGATCTCCCGCCATCGACCAACCGCGTCACTCGGGTTCAAGCATCCTTGGACATCCCGGTTTCCTCCGCCAGGGCCCGCAAGCCCGCTTCATCGAGGATCGTCACGCCTAACTCCTTAGCCCGCTTGAGTTTAGAGCCCGGCGACGCACCCGCCACCAGGTAGTCCGTGCGCGCGGAAACGTCGGACGAGACGCGCCCGCCGAGGTCTTCGATGCGGCGTTTGGCCTCGGCCCGGGACAGACCCTCGAGGGTACCGGTGAGCACGAAGGTGCGGCCGGCCAGGGCCTGGCCCGCGGGGGAACCTTGGGCCACGAGCTCTACGCCCCCCGCGAGGAAGCGCTCGACCAGCGCCGCCCCCGCCGCGTCCTGGAACCACGCCGTGATGCGGCGGGCGACCTCGGTGCCTATGCCGTCCACGGCGAGCAGCTCGTCCGTGCCCGCGGTGCGGACGTTCTCCAAGGTGCCGAAGTGGGCGGCGAGCAGCCGCGCCGTCGCCGGGCCGACCTCGGGAATGGCGAGCGCCACGAGGAAACGCGCGAGCGGCACCTGGCGGCGCGCCGCGATTTGGTCCATCAGGTTCTGGACGCTCTTCTCCGCCCACCGCTCCAGCTCGAGCAGATCGTCGGGCTTCAGATGGAACACGTCCGCGGGCGAGCGCAGCAACCCGCGCTCGACCAACTGCGCGATCAGCTTCGGTCCGAGCCCTTCGATCTCGAAGGCCGCACGCGACATGGCGATCTCGACCCGACCCACCAGTTGCGGCGGGCACGCAAGACCGTTGGTGCAGAACCAGTACTTGCCCTCCGGGGCGGACGGATTGCCGCAGGCCGGGCACGTCGCCGGCATCGCAAACACCTCGCGCCAGCGCCACGCTACACCCGGGCGCACGGCGCCGCTCGCATCGCGCAGGGTCTCCGGCACCCGATCCTCCCAATCGGTCGGCGCTGCGCCTTGGGCCTGTTGCGCTACGCCGATGACCTGCGGGATCACGTCGCCTGCGCGGTGGATGTAGACACGGTCGCCGATGGAGAGGCCCAAGGACGCCACGTGGTCCGCGTTGTGCAGCGTCGTGTGCTGCACCGTGACGCCAGCGACTTCGACCGGATCGAGGTGCGCCCTCGGCGTGAGCCGTCCGCCAGCACCGACTTGCACCTCGATGGCGCGCAGGGTGGTCTGGGCCTCGACGGGCGCGAACTTGTGCGCGTATTGCCAACGGTGGGCGCGCGACGTGCGGCCGAGGCGCTCGCGCAGTTCGAGGTTGTCGAGTTTGGCCACGACACCGTCCACGTCGAAGGGCAGCTCGAAGCGCTTGGCCTCGAAGCGGCGGTGGTAGTCGAGGGCCCCATCGAGACCCCGCACGACCTCGCCGTACCCACTGTCGGGCAGGCCCCACTGGCGCAGCGCGTCCAGCATCTCGCGGTGGCTCTGGAAAGCGGGCTCGCCCGAAGCCTCGTCGAGCTGCACACGCACGACCGACCACGAGTGGAACTCGAGCGGGTAACGCGCCACCTCCTTGGGATCGTTGCGCCGCAGCGCTCCGGCAGTGGCGTTGCGCGGATTGGCCAGGGGCGCCAGTCCCTCGGAAACACGCAGACGGTTGAACTCGGCCAACTTGTCGCGGTGGATCAGCACTTCGCCGCGCACCTCCAGGAGGCGCGGCACGGGCCGCTGGCGCCCGTCGAGCGCGAGCGGGATGTTGCGCACCGTGCGCAGGTTGTTCGTGATGTCCTCGCCCACCGAACCGTCGCCGCGTGTCGCACCGCGCACGAGCAGGCCATCGACGTACACGAGCGACGCGCTGACGCCGTCGAACTTGGGTTCGAGGGCCCAGTCCAAGCCCGCGCCGCTCTCCAACTTCAAGAAGCGCACGATGCCCTTCTCGAAGTCGCGCACCTCGTCTTCGGTGAAGAGGCTGTCGATCGACAACATCGGCACCTCGTGTTCCACCCGCGCGAAGCCGCTGCCGTCGGGAATGGGCGCGCCCACCCGCTGCGTGGGGCTGGACGGCACCACCCATTCGGGATGCGCACGTTCGATCTCCAACAGCCGGCGGAAGAGCGCGTCGTAGGCGGCGTCGTCGATCTCCGTGCGGCCCTCGACGTAGTAGAGCTGGTCGTGCCGGCGGATCTCGTGGGAGAGGCGTTCGAGTTCGGCCCTCGAGGGTTCCGTCGGCGGCTCGCCGTCGAACAAGGGCTGTGTGGATCGTTTTTTAGGACTCATCGCTCGCCGCGGCGGATTCGCCCCCGAGCTCCAGATCGGCCGCGCCCATGGCGTGGGGCAGAAGCTCGTCCAAACGCCAACGCGCCACTTCGCCGCTCTGACCGCGCGAGTAGACGACGAGTTCGGGCGCGAACTCGGCGAGCACCTGGCGGCATGCGCCACACGGCGCGACGGGGCCCTTGGTGGGCGCCGCGATGAACACCGCGCGGAAACGTCGCACACCCTGGGCCACGGCCGCAAAGAGCGCCGCGCGCTCGGCGCAGATCGTCAAGCCGAAGCTGGCGTTCTCGACGTTGCATCCCGTGAACACCTGTCCGTGCTCGCCGAGCAGCGCGGCACCCACGGGGAACCGCGAGTAGGGCGCGTGCGCAAGACTCTGCGCGTGCACGGCCGACTGGAAGAGTCGCGCGGAAAGGTCGGGGTCCAAGTCGGCGGTGGCCAAGGGCGGCAGAGGGGCGGGGGCGGCGGATGAAGCGGGGCGCGGGGCTGCGCGGTTCTCGGAAGGTACCCGAGGAACCGGTGCAGCCCCAACGGCGCCAGCGCCCAGTCCTCAGGCCGCCTCGAGCGCTTCGTACCCGAGGTAGGGCACCCGGGGGCGGATCTGGCGCACGCCGCTGGTCGGGTCCAAACGGTCCTCCGCGGTTACCTGCACCCAGGCCTCCTGCCCCACCAGGTCCGCCGGTTCGATGTCGATGCGACCGCTGACATCGAAGCCGAAGCCCGCCAACACGTGTTTCGCGCGTTTGAGGCCTTTCTCTCCCCAACCGAGCCCATCCCATGCGGCCGTGCGGCCCGCGAACTCGCCCTCGCTGACCTCCAGGCGAAACGTCCAGCGCGGGTGACCGTCCCGCGTCCATCCCTCGCGCACTTCGCCCACGCGGCACCGGTAACGGCCCTCGGGCACCGACAGGTAACTCTGCACGTCGTCCACTCCGCTGAAGTCCACTTCCATGGCTGTTGTCTCCTCGGAGCTCGCGCACCCGCGCGCCGCTCCGACCCACAAAGACGATCGCCGAAGGACGGGGTTACAGCTCGCGCGCAAAACTTCTGGCATGCGCCGCGGTGCCAGGACCGGTGGCCGCGGTGAAGACCCGGCGCAGGTTGTCGCCGAGCACACCCAGAACGGTGGCCTCGTCGACACCGCGCTCGAGGAGGCGCTCGGCCAGACGTCCGTAGCGAGCCGCGTCCTCGAGCCCGGCCGGTCCCCGTTGGATGCCGTCGAAGTCCGAACCAATGCCCACCGCGCGGGGGCCAGCCACGTCGAGCGCATGCAGCACGTGGTCCACCAGCCGATCCAAGTGCAGCGGCGCCGCCTTCGCCTGCATGAGCGCGGACTGCTTGAGGAAGCGCGCCGTGTCGCCGGCCCCGCGCGCGGCGAGATAACACGGCGTGCCGCGCACACGTGCCTCCTCGGCCCGCGCGTCCGCGTCGAGGAACCCGGGATGGAACACGATGCCCACCAGGCCGTCGCGCTCTCCCAACGCACGGAGCTGCGCGTCGGTCAAGTTGCGCGGATGGTCGTGCAGGGCACGGCAGCCGGAATGGCTCGCCATGACCGGCCGCGGCGCCACGTCGAGTGTCTCGAAGAACGCGCGTTCGCCGGCGTGGGAGAGGTCGACGAGCACACCCAGTTCGCCCATGCGCGCGACGATGCGCCGGCCCAACGCGGAGAGGCCCAACGGCACTTCGGGCCCCGCGCCGTCCTGGCAGGAACGGATCCACGACAGGTGGTTGTTCCAGACGAGGGTGACCACACGCAGGCCGCGTTCGAAGAGGGCGTCGAGCACCTCGACGCTGTCCTCGAGGGCGTGGCCGCCTTCGATGCCGAGGATCCCCGCGATCCGGCCACACGATTGCGCGGAGTCGAGTTCCTCGCCGTTGCCCACCAGGACCAGCCGCTCCGGGTGCCTGGCCGCCAATCGCCGCCCCTCCTCCATCAGGGCCTCCGCGCGCGCCCGGGCGCCGTTCCCGGCAAAGGGGGCGTCCACCCAGGACACGAGCACCACGGCCCCCAGACCGCCGGCGCGGGCCCGCACCAGGTCGAACTGCCCAGGCGTGCGCCGCCCCAAGTCGTGGCCGAGGTCCAGGGCTCGCTGCAGGGCGTCCACGTGGGCGTCGAAGACCGGGGCGCGCGCGAGGAGCGCGCGGGTGCGCGCGGCGAGCGGCGGGAGGTTGGCGAAGCGGGGCATGGGACGGGTCGCCTAGCGGAGCGGGTCGGGGAACTGGCGCCAAGACTGTGGCCGGTGCCGGGCAGGCCGGAACCCCGGACCGGGACCGCCGCCTGCGACTGTCAAAGCGACAGGGCCGCCGAGTCTGGCCCCCGGCGCCTGCCAGAATGGCGGCGCCTGCCTGAGCGGGGTGCGTGGGGCCGTATCCAGGGCCTCCCGTTCGGGCGGCACGGCCTTTGCTTTAGCGCAGCGCCATGCTCCTGGGCCGCCGCATCCTACTCGCCGACGACGACTCCGCCCTGCGGGTCGGCGTGGCTGAGCTCTTGGCCTCCCTGGGCCTGGACGTGCGGCACGCGGAGTCGGGCCTGGAGGCCGTAGAGCTGGCCCGGGTGGGCCGTTTCCACGCGGCGCTCCTGGACCTGCACATGCCCGGCTGCAGCGGCCTGGAAGCCATCCAGATGCTGCGCCAGAGCCAGCGCGACCTGCCCTGCATCGTGTACTCGGGCCGCCTTAGCCGCGAACTCGAACGCGAGGCCCTGGACCTCGGGGTGGTCGCGGTGCTGCACAAACCCGTGGCCCCGGACCTGCTCCGCCGCGAAGTCCTGCGCGCCGTGAACATGGGCAGCGCCCTTGGCGGCGACGGGCCCCAACTCTACCCCGGCTCCTGATCGCCTAGGACCGACTCACCCCCACCAACCACGCCGCGGTTCCCCTGTGGAGCCGCGGCGGACCGTTTCCAACGCCGCTCCGCGCTCCGCGGGCGGCCCCCCAACCCGATCCCACCCCCAGCTACGAAACCTCCTATGGCCACCAAGACCAAGTCTGCCTCCAAGGTCCAAATCCGCCCCCTCGGTGACCGCGTGCTCGTGCAACGCGTCGAAGCCGAAGAAAAAACCGCCGGCGGCATCCTGCTCCCCGAGAGCGCGAAGGAGAAGCCCAAGGAGGGCCGCATCATCGCCGTCGGCGAAGGCCGCACCCTCGACAGCGGCGAGCGCAGCAAGTTCTCCGTGAAGGCCGGCGACCGCATCCTCTTCAGCTCCTACGCCGGCACCGAGGTCAAGTACCAGGGTGACGAGTACCTGATCATGCGCGAGGACGACATCCTCGGCGTGATCGAAGGCTGATCCGGGAGTTCGAACCGCGGGGCACCGCCATTGGTCGCCCCGCTCCACTCCCACCCGAACACGTTCCAAAGAGAGATTCCCATGGCCAAACAGATCAGCTACGACTCCGAAGCGCGCGAACACATCCGTCAGGGCGTGCGCAAACTCGCCCGCGCCGTCAAGGTCACCCTTGGGCCGCGCGGCCGCAACGTGATCATCGAGAAGTCCTTCGGCAGCCCGACCGTCACCAAGGACGGCGTCTCCGTGACGAAGGAGATCGACCTCGAGGATCCCTACGAGAACATGGGTGCCCAGCTCGTCAAGGAAGTCGCCTCGCGCACCAACGACGGCGCGGGTGACGGCACCACGACGGCAACGGTGCTCGCCGAAGCCATTTTCGAAGAGGGCCTCAAGAACGTCACCGCCGGCGCCAACCCTGTCGCTCTGAAGCGCGGCATGGACAAGGCCGTCGCCGCCGTGACCGCCGAGCTCACCAAGATCGCCAAGAAGGTCAACGGCAAGAAGGACATCGCGCAAGTCGGAACCGTCGCCGCCAACGGCGACAGCGAAGTGGGCACGATGATCGCCGAGGCCATGGAGCGCGTCGGCAAGGACGGCGTGATCACGGTCGAAGAGGGCAAGAGCCTTCAAACCGAGGTGAAGTGGGTCGAAGGCATGCAGTTCGACAAGGGCTACGTCAGCCCGCACTTCATCACCGACCCGAAGGCGATGGAGACCGTGTACGAGGATGCGCTCATCCTGGTGCACGAGAAAAAACTCTCCAGCGTCAAGGACATGATCCCGCTGCTCGAGGAGATCGCCCGCAGTGGCAAGCCCCTCGTGATCATCGCCGAGGACATCGAGGGTGAAGCCCTTGCGACCCTGGTGGTGAACCGCCTGCGCGGCGCCTTCCCCGTCGTCGCGGTGAAGGCCCCGGGCTTCGGCGACCGCCGCAAGGCCATGCTCGAGGACATCGCGGTGCTCACCGGCGCGACCGCGGTGATGGACGCCACGGGCCAAAGCCTCGAAAGCATCACGACCCGCGACCTCGGTAAGGCGAAGAAGATCGTCATCACCAAGGACACGACGACGATCATCGAGGGCAGCGGCGAGAAGAAGGCCATCCAAGGCCGCATCGAGCAGATCCGCGCGGAGATCGAGAACACGAAGTCCGACTACGACAAGGAGAAGCTGCAAGAGCGCCTCGCGAAGCTCGCCGGCGGTGTCGCCCAGATCAACGTGGGCGCCGCGACCGAAGCCGAGATGAAGGAGAAGAAGGCCCGCGTCGAGGACGCCCTGCACGCGACCCGCGCGGCCGTCGAAGAGGGCATCGTCCCCGGCGGCGGTGTGGCGCTGCTTTGGTGCCAAGGCGCCGTCGACAAGCTCAGCCTGGAAGGTGACGAGCGGGTCGGTTCGCAGATCATCCGTCGGGCCCTCGAGTCGCCCATGCGCCAGATCGCGGTCAACGCCGGTCAGGACGGCGCCGTCGTCGTGCAGAACGTGCGCGGCGGCAAGGGTGCTGGTTTCGGCTACAACGCCGCGACCGACGTCTACGAAGACCTGGTGGCCGCCGGTGTCATCGACCCGGCCAAGGTCACCCGCGCGGCCCTGACCAACGCCGCGTCCGTGGCGAGCTTGCTGCTCACCACCGACGCCCTGGTCAGCGACCTGCCGAAGCGCGACGAAGAGAAGGCGGGCCACGGCCACAGCCACTGATCCCAGAGGCCTAGGGCGCCCGCGGCCCTACACCCCCAAAAGGGCCGTCCGGCAGTTGCGCCGGGCGGCTCTTTTGCGTTTGCTTGTGCGAACCCGAGAGGTGCGCACCATGAAGATCAAGAACTCGTTTGCCGAGCTCGAACGCCGCTTCGCAGAGATCAAGGACCTGCAAGCGGGTTTGTCCATCCTGGGCTGGGATCAAGAGGTGGTGATGCCGCCCGGCGGCGCAGAGGCGCGAGCCAATACTCTGGCAGCGCTGACGACGGTGGTGCACGAACGCACCACCGCGCGCCCGCTGGCGCGGCTCGTCAACCAGTTGCACGGCGAGCGCGAAGAGCTGAAACCGCGCCAGCGCCGCGCGTTGGAGTTGGCACGCCGCACGATCAAGAAGGCCACGTCGATCCCCGCAGCACTGGCGGCCGAGATCGCCCGCGCGGAGAGCCGCGGTCTGGAGGCGTGGCGCGAGGCTAGGGCGAAGTCGGACTTCAGCCTCTTCGCGTCGACGCTGGAACACATGGTCACGCTGAAGCGCGAGGTGGCGCGGCTCAACCGGACGAAACGGAGCGCGCCGCTCTACGACGCGCTCTTGGACGATTACGAGCCCGGCGCCACGGTCGAGCAAGTCGACGAGCTGCTCGGCGAGCTGTCGACATTGACGACGGAGTTGGTGCGCCACGTGGCGCGCTCGAAGCAGCGCATCGACACGTCGCCCTTGACCCAGTCGTACCCGGCGGACGAACAACGCGAGTTCGCGCGCGAGGTCGTGGTGGCGATGGGCATCGATCTTTCGCGCGGTCGGCTCGACCTGTCGACACACCCGTTCTGCGGCGGCGTGGGCCCGGGAGATGTGCGCATGACCGGCCGCTACGACCCGAAGGACCTGCGACCGGGGCTGTTCGGCGCGGTGCACGAGGCGGGTCACGGACTGTACGAGCAGGGCCTGGACCCGGCGCGTGCGCGTTCGCCGCTCGGCGGCGCGGTTTCCATGGCGGTGCACGAATCGCAATCGCGCCTGTGGGAGAACCAAGTCGCGCGCAGTCGGCCCTTCTGGGAACACTGGCTGCCTGTCCTCGCCAAACGATTCCCCGACGTCGCCAAGTTCTCGCTCGACGAGTTCTGGCGCGCTGTCAACGCGATGCGCCCCACGTTGATCCGCGTCGAGGCGGACGAGTTGACCTACAACCTGCACATCGCGCTGCGCTACGAGATCGAGCGCGACCTCATCGACGGCACGCTCCACGTCCGCGATCTGCCGGCCCGTTGGAACGAGGGCATGGAGCAGAAACTCGGCATCAGGCCCGCGGACGACGCGACGGGTGTGCTGCAGGACATCCACTGGGCCATGGGTGCGTTTGGGTACTTCCCGACCTACAGCCTCGGCAACCTGTACGCTGCACAGTTGATGGAGGCGGCGCGCGAGGCCCTGCCCGAGCTGGACGCCCAGGTGGCGCGCGGCGAGCTCTTGCCGCTGCGCGAGTGGCTCTTTGCCGAGATCCACCGCCACGACCAGCTCTACGACGCGCCCAAACTCATCAAACGCGTCACCGGCAAAGCTCCCTCGGTGGAACCGTTCCGACGCTACATCACCGCCAAGGTGGAGTCGGTGTTCGGCACGGTGACCGTCGGCGGCGCCTGAACCGCGGCAAGATCGCGGCCCACGTTCGAAGCGAGAGCGTGAAGACTCATGGGCCGGGCCTTCAGCCCGGGCGGGCCTTACCGCAATACCTGGGGCGTTGCCCCAGGCTACTATCGGACGGGGCGTTGCCCCGTTCGGACAAGCGCAGGTTTCCTGCGGAACGCAACGGCGTCGCGGATCGCGCGTCGCGCCCCCCCTGCGTTGCGCGTCGCAACGCCTTCCGGAGCGCCAACGGCGCGACCGATAGTAGCCTGGGGCAACGCCCCAGGTTTGTCGGGAGAGCGGTGCAAGGGCTGAAAGCCCGCTCCATCGCAACGTGCCAACGGCATGGGCCGGGCCTTC
>WGMC01000014.1 GCA_016125265.1 Planctomycetaceae bacterium | reverse complement strand
GTGCGCGGGCCGGGTGCGCGGGCCTCCTGGCCCGCCTTGGAGCCCGGGGGCGATCTCCGCGCGGCGCGACGCCCCTTGGGCGCGGCCAGGGCCGCGCCCCTACACATCTCCGGGCCGGCACTCGCGAAGGAACAAGGCGGGCCAGGAGGCCCGCGCACCCGGGCCGCGCACTCGGGCCGCGAACCGAGCGCCGCGAACCGAGCGCCGCGCACCCGGGCCGCGCACTCGGGCCGCGAACCGAGCGCCGCGCATCCGGGCCGCGCACTCGGGCCGCGAACGCGGCGCTGCGTGGCCGGCGCCTCAGACCCTGCGCGGCAGACTCGGCGCCGCGACCGGACGGAAGGTTCGGGGGTCGCCTGCGTATCCTGGCGCGCCCGTGTTCACCAGCCCCCTTGGACTTCTCGCCCTCGTCGCCGTGCCGGTCGTGCTCGCCCTGCACCTCCTGCGGCGGCGGTCGCGGCCCCTCGCGGTTTCGGCGCTCGAACTTTGGGCGGACCTCGCTGCGCCACCCGCCGCGGGACGGCGGTTCGAGAAGCTGCAGCGCTCTGCGTCCCTTTGGCTCGAACTCCTCGCGGCGGCGCTCTTTGCCCTCGCCGTCGCGGGGCCCAAGGCCTGCGGCGGAGCGCCCGAGGTGCACAGCATCTGGGTGCTCGACAGCCACGCGGCGCTCCTCGCGGAAAACGCCTCCGCCGAGAGCGTGCACACACGCCTCCGGGAGGCCCTCACGGAGCGCCTTGCCGCCATGGGTCCGCGCGACACGGTGACGCTGGTCGAGAGCCTCCCCGCGGGAGTCGGCGTGGGCGCGAGGGTGCTCGGCACACCGGCCCAGGGTCGCGCGGACGGGCGCGTATCGCTGGACCTCTGGCAACCGGGTCACCGCGCCCACGACCTCGCTCCCGCGGTCGAGTTGGCGCGCCAGTTGGCCTCGGCGCGTGTGCCGGGCGAGCGCATCGATCTCTGGCTCGCCACGGATCGATTCGAACCCGCCACGTGGCCCGAGGACCTGGGCCTCCTGGCCGAAGGCGAACCGCGCGACAACGTCGGCATCGTGCGCGCGTGGCGCGGGCGCGACGCGGACGGCGCCGAGTGGCTCGAAGTCGAGTGCTTCCACGGGGGCGCGGCGGAGCGCGAAGTCGAGATCGAACTCGTGCGCGATCCCGCCGAGGGCCCGCGGATCGCGCGCCTCACGCTGCCGCCCGGCGGATCCGCGCGCGCGAGCCTCGCTCTCCCCGCTCCCGCGAACGGGGAGGCGCGCACCTGGCGCATCGCGCGGCGCGGCGCCGGCGACGCACTCGCCGCGGACGATCTCGTCTACCTCGCGCCCGAACACCAAAGCGAACTGCACCTCGACGCCGAGGCGGACCCAAGCCTGCGCGCGGCCCTCGGCCTCGGCGCGAACCTCGAACACTGGCTGGCGCTCGCGGCGCCGGCGCGGCTTGCGGAGCCGGGCGCGGCGCACCTCTACCTGGGCAGCGGCCGTACCCCCGCCAGTCGGACGACGTGGAGCGCCCGCCTCGCACCCGCGGGCGACGGCCAGCGACCGCTGACGGGCCCGTTCCTGCTCGAGCGCGCGCATCCCCTGCTCGAGGGCCTCGACCTCGGTTCGGCCCTGTGGGTCGCGTCCGACGCTGGCGCGCGCGGCACCACCTTGGTTTCGGACGGCAACCAGCGCTTGTTAGGTGTCATCGACCTCGGCGCCCGGGTCGAACTCGACTTCGACCTCGACGTGCGCCGCTCCCCCTGGTTGGCGAGCGCCGATTGGCCCCTCCTGCTCTCCAACTGGGCCGCGTGGCGCCGCGCCGAACTCCCCCGGCCCACGTCGGTGAACCTGCACCCGGGCGAAGCCGCCGTGGTGCCCGACGCGCGCGCGGGGCGCTGGCGGCTCTCCAGTTCGGACGGCAGTTCCGAGGAGTTGCAACTCGACGCGGACGGCGCCCTCGTCCTTCCCACACCGCGCCGCGCCGCGGCGTTGGCGCTCGAACGCGACGGCGAACCGTTCGCCAACCTGGCGACGGGCCTCTTCGACCGGCGCAGCTCCGACCTCAGCGGCGCGAGGCGCGGCCTGCGCGAACCCAAGGCGCCCGCGGACGGCACCCAGCGGGCCGAAGCGCCGCGACACTGGCGCCCGCTGTTGCTCGTGCTGGCCCTGCTTTGCCTCGCGGCCGACTGGTTCGTGCTGGCAATGCGTCCAAGGACCGGAAAAGCGGAGCGCTGAGACGTGGCCATCGACTTCGCCCACCCGTCGCTCGCGCTCCTCGCGCTGCCGCTCGTCGCGGCGCTGGTGCGTTGGCGCAGCGGGCGCTGGCCGATCGACGCGTTGCGCGTAGCGGCCGCCGCACTGGCGCTCCTCGCACTTGTCGGCCCTTCGCTGCGGGTCGGCGACGAGAGTCGCGACCTCGTGGTGCTCGTCGATCGCTCCGATTCCATGCCCGCCCACGCGCGTGAGGACGCCCTCGAGTTCCTGCGGCTCGCGGAAGCGGCCAAGGGAGCGCGCCAGCGCCTCGTCGTGCTGTCGTTCGGAGCCGAACCGAAGATCGAACACCTGCCCAAGGGGGACGAGCGTTTTGCCGGTTTCGCGGGCGAAGTCGACCAACGCGGCAGCGACCTGGCACGGGCGCTCGGCCTGGCGCTCGAACTGGTACCCCGCGACCGACCGGCGCGCCTCGTGGTGCTCTCGGACGGCGAGTGGACCGGCGCGGATCCCCTCGAAACGGCCCGTGCGGCGCGCGCGCGCGGCATCGACATCGCCGCGCGCCCGGTGCACCGCTCGGGTGGCGCCGACCTGGCGGCGGCGCGCATGGAGTTGCCGCCCGAACTAGCCGAGGGCGAACCCTTCCAGTTCCGCGTGTGGGTGCGCGCGGGCGCGTCGAAGGAGGCGAGTTGGCGGCTCCAGGTCGACGGTGAAACCAAAGCCGAGGGCCGCCGCGCGTTCGAGGAGGGCTGGAACCAACTGCAACTGCGCCTCGCGCTGGCGCGCACGGGTGTGGCGCAACTGAGTTTCGAACTCGTCGACGCGGCCGATCCGATCCCCGAGAACGACAGCCTGGTGGGTGCGGTGCGTGTGCGCGGCGCGACGCGTGTCCTTGTGCTCAACGAGGCGGGCCAGGTCAGTGCGCTGGCGCGGGCCCTCGCTTCGGGCGGCATCGCTGTCGAAACGGCGCTTCCAGAGGAGCGGCGCCTGACCCAGGTGGAGTTGGAGCGCTACGACGGCGTCGTATTGGAGAACGTGTCGGCGGCCCGCGTGGGCGCGCAGGGCACCGTCGCCCTGGCGCGGTACGTGCTGGACCGCGGTCGGGGCCTTCTGATGACCGGCGGCCGCGCTTCCTTCGCGCGCGGTGGCTGGTGGCGCTCGCCCTTGGATCCCGCGCTGGTGGTCGAGCTCGATCCGCGCAACGAGGACCGCCGCACGTCCGTGGCTCTGGCGTTGGCTCTCGATCGTTCCGGTTCCATGGCCGCGCCAGTCGGCCTGGGCACCAAGATGGACCTCGCCAACGACGGCGCCGCGCGCGCGATCGAACTGCTCAGCCCCGGGGACGCGGTGACGCTGCTCGCCGTCGACACCAGCGCGCGAGTCGTGCTGCCGTTGACGCTGGCCGAGAACCCGGCGCAACTCGCTTTCGAGGCGCGCCGTGTCACGTCCTCGGGCGGCGGAATCTACGTGCACACGGCGCTCCGCGCGATGGTGCGCGAGCTCGAATCCGCCCCACAGGCGAACCGGCACCTGGTGCTGTTCGCCGACGCCGCGGACGCGGAGGAGCAGGAGGGTTGTTTGGAACTGGCCCGCGAGTTGGCCGGCGCGGGCGCCGTGCTCTCCGTCATCGCGCTCGGCACCCAGGCCGACAGCGACGGCGCGTTCTTGGTGGCCCTCGCGCGGGCGGGCGGCGGCCAATCGTGGTTCACGGAGTCCGCGGCGGACCTGCCCGCGCTCTTCGCCGAGGAAGTGGCCAGCGCGACACGCGGCGGCCTCGTCGAGGAGCGCACCGCGGTGCTCGCCGCGCCGGGACTCATCGAGCTGGGTGCAAGCGCCGAGGGGTTCGGCGCCGTCGGCGGGTTCCATTTGGCGCGCCGGCGCGAACCCGCGCAGGTCGCGCTCGAACTGGGCGACGAAAAACGCTCGCCGCTGCTCGTGTTCGGCCGCCGCGGCCTCGGTCGTTCGGCCGCGTACCTCGGGCAGGTCGGCGGAACCCTCGGACAGGACCTCGTGGCTTGGCCCGGCTTTGCGCCGCTAGCGTCGAGTGTGCTGCGGTGGCTCACGGGCGAGCTGCCGCCCTCCGACGTGCACGGCCGCGCCGCGCTGGTCGAGGGCGATCTCGAGGTTGAGGTCGAACTCGGCGCCGACGCCGCGCGCCGCATCGGCGAGCCCTCGCTCGTTGCGCGGGTGGTTTCGCCCTCCGGTGCCAACGATCTGACACTCGAACGTGTGCACGGCGCGCTGTTCCGCGGTCGCATGCGGCTGCCGGAGCTGGGTGTGCACCTCGGTCGTGTGGTGCTGCCCGACGGCACGGGCCTCGACCTCGCGCCCGTGGCCGTGTCCAGCTCGCCGGAATTCCGCGCCGAACTCGATCCCGAGCGCGGCCGGCGCGTGCTCGAGCGCCTGGGCGAAACAACCGGCGCCGCGCCCGTCGGCAACGTCGAGGACCTGTGGCTGGGCCCCCTGGGCGGCGCCCGGCGCCTCTCCCTCGTGCCGTGGCTGGCGCTGCTCGCGCTCGTCGGGTTCGTGTTCGAGATCGCCGCCCGGCGGCTCGACCTCTTCCCGAGGCGCCAACGCGCCGCGGGATTCTCTGGCCCCACCGCCCCCGAGGGCAAAGCCGCGGCGGCGGCGGAAAAGTCCGCTCCGGGAGCCGCCGAAGCCCCCGCGGAGGGCGGCGCTGCGGGCGGCACTGGCTCGCTGCTCGAGGCCCTGCGCCAGGCCCGGGAGCAGCGGCAGGAACGCCCCTAGTCGGCGGACCCGCGGGGCTCAAGGGCGGCCGGGCGCCGACCGATGGTCCCGCCGTGGAACTGCTCGGCCTCGACGACCTCCCGCCGGTCCGCGGCTCGGGGCTGGTGCGGCACAGCTCGCTACTCGCGGGGCTCGGGGCCGCGGCGTGCCTCGTGTTGCTCGTCGCCCTGGCGCTCGGCCTCGTCGCGGCGCTGCCGTACCTTGCGGCCGCACCCTGGACCGCTGCCCTCGTGCTGCCGCCCGCCGGCGTGCTCGGGGTCATCGTCTGGCTCGCGCTCGAAGTGACGCTTCTGCACTTCCTCAGCGCCCGCGCCCCGACGAACCGACTGGTGCAGTTCGGCGACGGCGAACTCTTCGTCGTGCTGCGCAGTTTTTTGAACCAAAGCGGCGGCGATCGCGAGGATTGTGTGCTGCACCTTCAGAGCGACGAGATCCACGCCTACGCCCTGCGACGCGAGAGCGCGGCGCGCCCCTTCGAAAGCGAACGGGCCGGAGCGCGCCGCAGTTTCGTCGAGTTGGACCTCGGCGACCTTCCGACCGACGAAGTCGCGCGGGCCCTCGACCGCGAAGCGCGCGGCATGGGCCCCGAGCGACACCTCGGTTTCCTGAAGTTCCGCACGCACCACCCCCACCGCCCCGTGCAGTTGGTCGCACCGGGCCGCCTGTGGATCGAAAACGCGTCGCCCGCCCTGCTCCGCGGCCTGCACTGCCTCGGCGTGCCCCAACGCACCCAAGGCGACGCCGCAACCCGCGCCGCCTGAGCGCAGCCGCTCGTCGCCGCGAAACGACGATGCTCAGCCGAGCCGCGGGCGGCGGGCGCGGCGTAGGGCTTCGCGTTCGGCGCGGTTCGGTTCGGCGAACGACAGCACGGCGGCCAGGTCGTGCCAGGTCTGGCCGTATTGTGTGGAGCTGCCGCGGCGCGGCACACGTTCGAGGAAGACGCCGCGTTCGCCCACCTCGAGCACCTCCGCCAGGAACGGTCCCTGGTCCCCCGCCAGGAGTTCGAGCACCACGCCGCCCCACAGGCGCTGGGCCGCGCGCAGGGCCGCGGGCAACGATTCGAGTTCGGGCAGCGTGATCCCCGAATCGCTGTCGGTGGGTGTCGGTTTCGGATCGCGCACCTCGACGACTTCCACGTCGTCGAGCGCAAAACATTCGACGCCGCGGCGCACACGGCGCTCGTCCACGGAGTCGAGCGCGAACCACTCCCCGCCCACGGCGAGCAGCCGGCCTTCGACGAGGCGACCAGGCGCACTCAGCTCGACCTCCACCGTCTGGCCGACCAGCGCGCGCACGAGCATCGGAATGTGGGTTGGCGTGACGCTGCGCCCAATCTCCTCGGCCGCGGCCGTTGCCAACTCGCGCAGCACCGGATCGTCCACGTGGCCGAGGGCGCCGTCCGCGCGTTCGTTGGCGAGCCCCATGCGCGCCACGTGGGCGAGCCGCACGAGCGACAGGGCGCGGGCGCTGGGCGCGCTGGCGTGCGGCACGGGCAGGCCGAAGTCGCCGCGGGTGCCCTCGAGCAGCACACAGCCCGGCCCCGGATGGAGCACACGCCCGCCCAGCACCGCTCCGCCCGCGACGCGGTCGAGGTGCAGCCGGACGAAGCGCCCCGCCGCCGCGAGCCCGACCAGGGCCCGCTGGCGCGAGTCGAGTTCCAAACCCGCGAGGGCGGCATCGGCGCCGAAGAACGAGCGGCGCATGTCGAGGTCGACCAGGGCCTCCACACGCGCCGTCAGCGGCCCGCCCCGCGCCAGCGACTCGATGGCGAGGGTCGGGATCAGCTCGACGCAGCGGGGGCTCATGGCCTCGAGGTCCCAGCGCTCGAACGCCACCAAGCGCTTGCCGAGGCCGAGGGGAAAGCCCACCAGCGGTCGTTCGTTGCCGCGCAGCACCAGTTCGAGGGCCCGGTTGGGCCCCGGTTGGAACCAGCGCGAGAGGTCTCCCGGTCGTTTTGCTCTTCGTGCCATGCCGTAGGTCCCGCTGCGGGCGGCCGAGCATGGGACACCATCGGGCCCCGCGGCACAAGCGCGCCGCCGCCTCTGCCGGTGGCCGCAGGGGGGGCTGCGGATGGGGCCCCGGATCGGGAAGGCGGGCCTGACGTCCGCGGCCCAGCGCCCGGTACCCGGCGCGCGGGCCGCAGGATGGGCGCCAGCGGACAATCCGCCCTCCTCGCCGTGCCGTCCCAGCCTCCCACCGCTCCGCCGCCCCAGTCCGCTATGGGGGGCGCCGTGGACGCGTTCCTCGCCGAGTTGGAGGCGACCCGCGGGGCCTCGCCCCACACGCTGCGGGCATACGGCGGCGACCTCGCGGAGCTGCTCGAACACCTGGCGGACCTCGGGGTGAGCGAACCCAAGGACGTCGGCCCCAAACACCTAAAACGCTGGCTCGCGAAGCTCGACGGGCGCGATCTGGGGGTCAGCACGATCCAGCGCAAACTCTCGAGCGCACGCAGTTTTTTCCGCTGGCTCGAACGGCGCGGCGCGATCGACGTGCACCCCGCGACGGGACTGCGCCAGGCGCGGCGCACGCGCCCGCTGCCCAAGCATCTCTCGATCGACGAGGTGGAGCGGCTGCTCGCGAGCCCGCCCGCCGAGGGCGTGCGCGCAAAACGCGACCGGGCGCTCCTCGAGCTGCTCTATTCCGCCGGCACACGCGCCGCGGAGACCGTCGGCCTCGACCGGGCGGATCTCTCGCTCGAACAGGGCCTCGCGCGCGTGCGCGGCAAGGGGCGCAAGGAGCGCCTCGTCGCGCTGGGCCGCTTCGCGCGCGAGGCCATCGCCGCGTACCTCGTCGACCCCGCGCGCCCGCGACCAACTGCGGCGGCCGGCGACGCGGTGTTCCTCAATACACGCGGCGGCCGGCTCACTACACGCTCGCTGCAGCGTATGCTCGAACTCGCGGTGCGCCGCGCGGCGCTCGTGCGCGGCGCCACGCCGCACACACTGCGCCACAGCTTTGCGACGCACCTGCTCGACCGCGGCGCGGACCTGCGCAGTGTGCAGCAGCTCCTCGGCCACGCCCACCTCGTCACCACGCAGGTCTACACCCACGTCAGCCTGGAGCGCTTGCGCCAGGTGATCGACGACAGCCACCCGCGCGCGCGATGACGGGACAGCGCAGTTTGGACGGCTTGCCGCGCGAGCAACTCCTCGAAGAAGCGCGCCGCGCACCCGCGGAGCTGTTGATCGTCGGCGCCGGCGCCACGGGTTTGGGTTCGGCGCTCGAAGCTGCGTTGGTCGGGTACCGCACGCTGGTACTCGAGCGCGGCGACGTCGGCTCGGGCACCTCGTCGAAAAGCACCAAGCTGATCCACGGCGGCCTGCGCTACTTGAAACAAGGGCACGTGGGCCTCGTGCGCGAGGGCCTCCTGGAGCGCGGCCGCCTCCTTTCGAACGCGAGCCATCTGGTGCGGCCGCGGGCACTGGTCGCGACGGCACGCACGGTGATCGAGCGCACGGTCACCCGCGTCGGCATCCTGGCCTACGACGCTCTCGCCGGGTCCCATCGCCTGGGCTGGTCGAGCGGGCTCACCCGCAACGAACTCGAAACCGCGGTGCCCGGTGTGGCGAGGGGCCGCTTCGCCGGGGCCGTGCGTTTTTTCGACGGCCAGTTCGACGACGCGCGGCTGCTCGTGGCGCTGCTGCGCAGCACCCTGGCCCAGGGCGCGCCCGTGCTGACGCGCATGGAAGTGACCGGCCTCCTTCGCGACGGCGCGGGCAAGGTGCGCGGCGTGCGCGCCGTCGACCGCGAAACGGGCGCGGAGTGCGAGTTCGAGGCCAAGGTCGTGGTCAACGCCGCCGGGCCGTTTGGCGACGGCCTGCGCCGCGCCGACCGGCCGGACGCGCACAGCTTGCTCGCCCCCTCGAGCGGTGCCCACGTGGTGCTGCCGCGGGAGTTTTTGCCGGGCACGACGGGAGTGTTCGTGCCGACGACCGCGGACGGGCGCGTGCTCTTCGTGCTGCCCTATTGGAACAAGGTGCTCGTCGGCACCACCGACGTGCCCGCGCCGTCGGTGCCCACGAACCCGCGCGCCTCCGAGGAGGAGGTCGACTTCGTGCTCGAATCCGCGGCCCAGGTGCTCGAGCGCGCGCCGACCCGCGCCGACGTGCTGTCTACCTGGAGCGGCTTGCGTCCCCTCGTCGCGGGCGCGGGGGCTTCGACGGCGCGGCTCAGCCGGGACTTCACGATCGAGGTTTCCCCGGCGGGCCTCATCACGATCGCCGGCGGCAAGTGGACCAGCTACCGCGCCATGGGAGCGGCCCTCGTGGAGCGCGTGCGGCGCGCGATCGGCGCGCCCGCGGGCGGAGGCTGCGGTGTGGATACACGGGCATTCGCGTTGCACGGCTCCGGCGGTCCGACGCCGCTCGGGGGCACGCTCGGTCCGTTTGGCAGCGGCGATCGTTTCGACCATTACGGCAGCGACCGCGAGGCGGTGCGCGCGCTGTGCCAATCCGCGCGCGGCCTGGACCAGCCGGTGCATCCGTCGCTCGAATTGCTCGCCGGCGAGGTGCGGTGGTTTGCGCGCCACGAACAGGCGCGCACACCGGCCGACGTGTTGGCACGCCGCAGCCGGGCCCTCCTGCTCGACAGCGCCGCGGCCAAGCAAGCCGCGCCGAACGTTTGTGCGTTGTTGGCGGAGGAACTGGGGCGCGGCCCGGACTGGATCCAGCGCGCCTTGGCCGAGTTCGCGGACGAAGCGCGCGCCTACGGGGGCTGAACGGGAGCGGGCCCCTCCCCGCGGGCGCCGCCTGGGGCGGGCTTTGTCACCGCCGCGCAACAACACCGCGCGGAGCCGCAAATTTCGGGGCGCACGCGCAAGCCCCGCTCCGCCCTCGCACAAGCGCCGTCCCGCGTGGGAATGGCCGCCTTGGGCCAGCGACACACCCACACCGCGCCAAACCGCCGCGTAGTTCCCGTTGCTACGACCGCCCGAGCTACGCCGGGACCAACGGTGCGCAGTGTGACCCCAACAACGATCCCATGAAGCTTATCTACTCCCTCCTGCTCCTCGCGCCAGTCGCCTACGTCCTGCCCGCCAGCGCTCTGTCCGCGGATGCCAAGGTTGGCGACACATGCCAACTCGCTCTCTTCGCGGAAACCCTGCGCGGCGAGATCCAGTCCATCGACGGCGACAACATCACCATCGCCCAGGGCGAAACCACCAAGGTCGTGCGTGTTTCGGAGCGCACCAAGTTCACCCTGGACGGCGAGGCGTCCGACCGCGCGAAGGTGCTGCGTGTCGGCGCACAGGTGAGTGTGGAGTCGGAGGACGGCGTCGCCACATCGGTGGATGCCAAGAAGGAGGCCCTCTTGCTGGCCGAAACCGCGCGCGGCGAGATCACGGCCGTCACCAACGAGGGTTTCACGCTGAAGGTCGGTGAACGCACGGTGGAAGTGCGCACCAACGCGGACACGAAGTACATGCTGGACGGAGCGGAAGTGACCCGCGCCGAACTGCTGCGCTCGGGTGCCGAGGTCAGCGTGGACCACGAAGACGGCCTCGCCACGGTGGTAAACGGCAAGAAGGCCCAATGACTCGAGCGCGGCGGGGGTTCTCTGACCGCAGAGATCCCCGCGCACTCGCGATCGCATGGTGTGGCGACGGTGGGGACCCGCCGTCGCTGCGCCGGGGGCGCCTCGCCCGGGGGGGCATCACAAGAGGCGCCCCCATTGATTCAGGGCGCCATTGATTCAGGGCGCCCCCATTTCCGTGCCCTGCGCCGCCCGTCGACGCAGCGGCACGATCTCGCGCCCACCGCGTTAGGCTCGTCGCACCCACGAGGTCGACCATGCCCAAGACGCGCCCCCCCGCCCTACCGCCCCTATCCGAATCCCCGGCGTTCCAAGCGCTGCAATCGCACGCCGCAGAGCTGGGCCAAGTCTCGCTGCGCACGTTGTTCGCCGAGGACCCAAAGAGGTTCGAGCAACATTCGCTGCGCCTCGGCGACTTGCTCGTCGACACCTCGAAACACCTGGTGACGGCGCGCACCCTCGAGTTGCTCGCGGAGCTGGCGCGCGAGCGCGGCCTCGAATCCCTGCGCGACGCCATGTTCGCCGGCGAGCGCATCAACCTGACCGAGGACCGCGCCGTCGGGCACTTCGCCCTGCGCCATCCCGGGCCCGGGCCCGTGGTCGTCGACGGCCGCGACGTGCACGGTGACGTCCGCCAAGTTCTCGAACAATTCCTGGCCTTCGCCGAGGACGTGCGCGCGGGACGGCGCCGCGGTCACGGCGGCCAGACCTTCACCGATGTCGTGAACATCGGCATCGGCGGATCGGACCTGGGCCCCGCGATGGCGGTGATGGCCCTCGCTCCCTACACGGTCGGCGCGCCGAAGGTTCACTTCGTTTCCAACGTCGACGGCAGCCACCTTTGGGAAACGCTGCGGGGGCTGGACCCCGTGCGCACGCTGTTCCTCGTCGCGTCGAAGACCTTCACGACCCAGGAGACCCTGGCGAACGCAAGGAGCGCGCGCGCGTGGCTCGTCGCAGCGCTGGGCGAGGGCGCCGTGGGCGATCACTTCGCCGCGCTCAGCACCAACGAGCGCGCGGTGGTCGCCTTCGGCATCCGCGCGGACAACATGTTCGCGTTCTGGGATTGGGTCGGTGGACGGTACTCGCTCTGGAGTTCCATCGGGCTCTCCATCGCGATCGCCGTGGGCGCACAGAACTTCCGCGCGCTGCTCGCGGGCGCCCACTCGATGGACCGCCACTTCGCTGAGACGCCGCTCGAACGGAACCTGCCCGCCAGGCTCGCGTTGCTCGGCTTTTGGTACATCCACTTCCACGGCGCGGAGTCCGCGGCGATCCTGCCGTACGACCAGAACCTCTCCCGTTTCGCGGCCCACTTCCAGCAGGTGGACATGGAGAGCAACGGCAAGGGAGTGCAGCGCGACGGCCGCCCGGTCAACGGCCCCACGGGCCCGATCCTGTGGGGCGAGCCCGGGACCAACGGCCAACACGCGTTCTACCAGTTGTTGCACCAGGGCACGCGGATGGTGCCGTGCGAGTTCCTGGCGGCGGTGGAGCCCTCCCATCCCCTCGGCGAACACCATCCGCTGCTGCTCTCGAACTTCCTCGCGCAGACCCAGGCGCTGGCATTTGGCAAGACGGAAGCGGAGGCGCGCCGCGAACTCGACGATGCAGGCCTTCGCGGCGCCGCCCTCGAAGCGCTCGTGCCGCACAAGGTGTTCCCCGGCAACCGCCCGAGCACCAGCCTCTTCTACCGGCGCCTCGACCCGCACACCCTGGGCCAGCTCATCGCGCTGTTCGAACACAAGGTGTTCTGCCAGGGCGCGCTCTGGAACGTGAACTCCTTCGACCAGTGGGGCGTGGAGCTCGGCAAGGCCCTGGCCAACCGCATCCTGCCGGTCCTTCGCGGCGAAGGGGACCTGGGGGGACTGGATGCATCCACGCGGGGCCTCGTCGAACACTTCCGCAGCCTGTCGACGGCCGGCGGCTGAACGCCGCCTGTCCCCCACCCGTCCCGCGCCCGGCGCCGGGCCCTGACGGGCTGGAGCGAGCCCCCGGGACCGGTCGATGGGGCGGATACCATGGCGCCCCCGCGGGGGTGCTGCCCCCCCGCCGGCCCCCCTCGCCCCCTCCACGACCGCCCCCGCGGCGATGCTGCACGTCCTCCGCCACTATCTGCCGCTGCGCAAGGCGCTGTTGGTGCTCTCCGAGACGGCGCTCCTGACCGCGTCGGTCGGCGCTGGCATGACGGCGCACATCTGGAGCTCCGAGTCGTCGGTGGTGGTGCGCCAGATCGCGATGGCGGGCCTGACCCCGAACCAGGCGGGTTTCCGGTGTGTCGTGTCGGCCTTCCTGATCGCGTTGGTCGCGCAGGTCGCGTTTGCGTTCAACGAGCTCTACGACTTCCGCGTGTCGGGTTCGCGCTACGAGCGCTTCTCGCGGTTCCTGGGATCGAGTGGCATCGCCATTGCGCTTTCCTTGGCCCTGCTCTACCTGGCGCAGTTGTGGCAGCTCGAGCGCGTGTTCGACTTTCCCGGGCTCACCCTGAGCCAGGCCGCGCAGACCCTGGTCTTCAGCCTGCTGTTCGGGTTCGCGCTGCTCTACGGTTGGCGCTACGCGTTCCACCGTTTGCTGCGCCTCTTCCGCTTCGACGAACGTGTGTTGATCCTGGGCCAGGGCCGCGTGGCGCGCACGCTGATCGGCGAGATGCGCGGGCGGGCGTTCTCAGGGTACGAGGTCGTCGGCGTGCTCGCCGATCCGACGCCGCGGGAGACGGGCGCACTCGGCCAGGGCGACGATCCCCTCGGCGGCGCGGTGCGGTTCGCCGCACCTGGCAACCGCGACGACGGCGAGCGTCGGCGCAACACGTCGGCGCCGCGCACCTCGCCCGCCGGACCGGGCGAAGCGGCCTCGATCCAAGAGGCGGCCGAACTGCTGTCGCCCCGCGTCGAGCCGGCCAAGGGCGAGTCCCTGCTGGAGCTGGCCCAACGCCTGCGTGTCGACGACATTGTCGTGGCGCTCGAGGACCGCCGCGGCACCATGCCGACGCAGGAACTCCTCGACTGCCGCTTGGCGGGGTTGATCGTCGAGGAGGGCGAAGCGCTGTACGAGCGCATGACCGGCAAGATCGCCGTGGAGGCCATGCGGCCCTCCTACTTGATCTTCAACGCCGGCTTCGTGAAACACCCGTTCAGCGAGGCGGGCAAACGTGTGTTCGACCTGGTGCTCGCCAGCACGATCCTGGTGGCGGCCCTGCCCGCCATGGTCTTCACGGCCATCGCGGTGAGCTTGGACAGCAAAGGGCCCATCCTCTTCCGCCAGGAGCGCACCGGTCGCTTCGACCAACCGTTCACGCTGCTCAAGTTCCGCTCCATGCGCGCGGACGCCGAGAAGTCGACTGGACCGGTGTGGGCCCAGACGAACGACCCGCGCATCACCCGGGTGGGGCGCTTCATCCGCAAGACGCGGCTCGACGAACTGCCGCAGCTCTTGAACGTGCTCGGCGGATCGATGTCCATGGTGGGTCCGCGCCCCGAACGCCCCCACTTCGTCGCCGATCTGGCGCAGCAGATCCCCTACTACAACCAGCGCCACATCGTGAAACCCGGGCTGACCGGTTGGGCGCAGATCAACTACCCCTACGGCAACACGGTGGAGGACGCCCTGCAGAAGCTGCAGTACGACCTCTTCTACATCAAATACCGCTCGTTGCCCTTCGACCTCTCGATCGTGATCAACACGATCAAGACGGTGGTGCTGCGCCGGGGGACGTGATCTTCGAGTCCGCGTCCTTCGCGCGCGCGCGCTGCACGTGGATCGAGAGCAGCGCGACGTCCGGCGGATTCACGCCGGCGATGCGACCGGCGGCGCCGAGGGTGCGCGGGCGCAGACGGCTGAGTTTCTCGCGCGCTTCGTTGCCCAGGCCGCGCACGGGCGCGTAGTCGAAGTCGCTCGGGATCTCGGTCGATTCTTCAGCAGCCGCACGGGCCACGTCGAGCCGCGCGCGCTCCACGTACCCCGCGTACTTGACGTCCGCCTCGAGGGTCACACACAGATCGCGGGGCAGTTCGAGCGCGACGAACGCCGGGCACACCGCCTTCAGCGATTCCACGCTGATCTCGGGTCGCCGCAGCCATTCGAGTAGCGTCTTGCCGCCGCTCTCAGGCGTCCGCAATCCGCTGAGCAGCGCCACGGCCTCCGCCAGCCGCCGTTCGCGCGCCTCGAGCCGCGCCACGTGCGACGCGTCGACCAGACCCACCTCGGCCGCGCGCGGCACGAGGCGGCGGTCGACGTCGTCCTGGCGCAGCAAGAGGCGGTACTCCGCGCGGCTCGTGAACATGCGGTACGGCTCGCGCGGCGCGAGCGCCGTCAGGTCGTCGACGAGCACACCCGCGTAGGCCTCGTCCCGCCCCAGCACGAATGCGTCGTCGCCGCGGGCCCACAGGGCCGCGTTCGCGCCCGCGAGCAGGCCCTGCGCGGCGGCCTCCTCGTAGCCCGACGTGCCGTTGATCTGGCCGGCCAGGAAGAGGCCCGGAACCGCCAGGACGTGCAGCGTCGGATCGAGCTGCGCCGGTTGGCAGAAGTCGTATTCGACCGCGTACCCGTGGCGCAGGATGCGCGCCTTCTCGAGGCCCGGAACGAGCGCCAAGAACTCCTCCTGCACCTCCTTCGGCAGCGAGGTGGAGAGCCCGTTGACGTAGATCACGTCCGTGTCGAGCCCCTCCGGCTCGAGGAACACCTGGTGCCGCTCGCGCTCGGGGAAGCGCATCACCTTGTCCTCGACGCTGGGGCAATAGCGCGGCCCCACACCCTGGATCCGTCCTGCGTACATCGGTGCCCGGTGGATGTTCGCGCGGATCAGCTCGTGGGCGCGTGTGTCCGTGTAGCTGAGGAAACACGGCACCTGCGGGAGGGTCGGGAAACCTTCCAGCGCGGTGCGGAAACTGAAGGGCAGCGGAAGTGGATCGCCGCACTGCGGCTCCAGGCGGTCCCACGCGATGCCCTCGCGAGCGAGCCGTGGCGGTGTACCGGTTTTCAGGCGGCCGAGTTCGAGCCCCAAACGCGCCAAGTCGCGGCTGATGCCCCGGGTGGTGCCCTCTCCGACGCGCCCCCCTTGGCTCTGCGATTCGCCCGTGTGCATGATCGCCGACAGGAACGTGCCCGTCGTGATCACGACGGCGGCGGCGTGGATCGACGCGCCGGAGGCGAGCTTCGCGCCGACGACCTTGTGTCCCGTGCCCGACGATTCGACGAGCAGTTCGTCGACGGCGTCCTCGCGCACTTCGATCCGCGCCTCGCGGCGCACGAACTCGGTGACCGCTTCGCGGTAGCGGTGCCGGTCGGCCTGGGCCCGCGGCCCTTGCACCGCAAAGCCCTTGGCCGAGTTGAGCATGCGGAACTGGATACCGGTCTGGTCCGTGGCGAGGCCCATGGCGCCGCCGAGCGCGTCGACCTCGCGCGCGAGTTGGCCCTTCGCCACGCCGCCGATCGCCGGATTGCAGCTCATCTCGCCGATGCGGTCCGCGCGCAGGGTTACGAGCGCAACCCGCGCTCCCAAACGCGCCGCCGCGAGGGCCGCTTCGACACCCGCGTGCCCGCCGCCGACGACGAGCACATCGATCGCGCGGCGCGCGTCGGCTGCCGGGGGCGCGTGCGGGTGGTGGCGCGGCCCCCGTTGCGAAGGGTTCGCACCCGCCGGAGTGCGGCCCAAGTTCCCGTTCGAAGTGGCCATGGCAGCCCGGTATCTCAACCGCCCGGACCTACCCAGCGCCAGCGATTGCCGAAGGAGACTTCACTGGGCCCCTTCTAGGGGTCGATGGCACGCCCTATGCACTCCTGGGTGTTCCGCAACCGCGAGGAACTGGCGCGCATCTACGGCCTGGCTCGCTCCGCCCCCACCCCGTCGCGGGCCCCGTCGCGGGCCCCGGCGTCGGCCGAGCCCGCCAGCGAAGCGCCGGCGGCAAGGGTCGTGCCGATGGCGCGGGTCGAAACGAAGGCCGCGCCGCGCCTCCCCCTCGCACGCCTGGGACGCTTCGTGCTGCGCCCCAAGCCGCGGGCCCGCCGTACCGCGTAGGAGCGCGGCTCCGTCCGCGCCCAAGGGACGTCCTACGCGGGGAACAGCCCCGAGCGCCGAGGCGGGCCGGGAGGCCCGCGCACCCGGGCTGTGCGCGCGCTGCGACGCGAAACGGGGTTGCGGCTCTGGCTGCAAAGGCGACGCCGACGCAACGGCAAACCGCGGGGGCGACCACCGTCGGTCCGCGGTCGCCAAACGTTCCGCAGCCACGCACAAAACGCCACCGCTCCCCGCGTCGCAGCACCCCTACAGCCCGGGTGCGCGGGCTTCCAGCCCGCCTTGTTCCGGGCCGCGTCGTGCGGTCTGTAGGGGCGCGGCCCTGTCCGCGCCCAAGGGGCGTCCCACGTGGGGCTGTCCCCCCCACACACGCGCCCTCCCGCCGGTCCGCGCGTGTCCCGGACCGCCCCGGCGGCTAGGATCGGGTGCCGCCCATGCAACGCCCCCGGCACACCTTCCTCGGCGCCCGCGCCTGCGTCTTCCTGGGCGCCCTCGTGGTCCTCGCGGGCCCGGCGAGCGCCCTGTCCTCCCCGGTTGACCGGCGGGCCCTCGAGGACCTGCTCGAGGACGCCCGCCAACGCCGGGCCGAGGCCGTGGAGGCCGCCCGCACCGGCGCCTTGACCCTGCTGGACCGCGCCGTGGCCGCCCGCGCGGAGGGCAGATCCGCCGATGAGCCCCTGGCCGAACTGGTCGCCTTGGGCAGCGCCGGGGGGCTGGTGCTCGTGGAACTCCTCGACCCGCCGGCTGGCGACGAGCGCGCCGCGGCCCGGGCACAGGAGGCGGAGCGCGCCCTCGCCGTCGGCCTGAGCGCGCCCCTGGTGCCCCGTCTCTTGGAACTGGCCGTGCGCGGCCAACCGGAGGGCAAAACACGCGCCCTCGCCCTGCTCGGCCGGGCGCCGGACCCGGTGCCCGTGCTCGAAGTGGTCGAAAACGCCTTCGAACAGGAGGGCGGCGCCCCCCGCCGGGCGGCGCTCTCCAGCCTTGTGCGGCTCGCGTCGCCCAAGGCAGACGACGCGCTCCGGACGGCGCTGCGTGCGTCGGACCAGCTCCTGACGCGCGCGGGCCTGCAGGAACTGACCGCCGGTCGCCGACTGGACATGGCTCCCGAGGTGGAGGCGCTGCTCGTGGACGCGCCGCGGGCCTCGCGCCATTGGTCGCAGATCGCCGACTACTTCGCCGCCGTGCCCGCGGCGTTCTTGCCCAAGGCCCAGACCCTGCTCGTCGGTCTCGCGGAGAACAAACACCTCGACACGGGCACGGGGGTCGAACTGCTGGCGCGGGTCGGCCGTTTTGCGTCCTCGCCCTCGAAGGAGCTGCTTTCGCAGTTGGCGGAGATCGAGCGCAACGGCCACCCCGAGTTGGCGGAGGCTGCGAGCATCGCCATGGCGCGGCTCGGCGACCGCAACGCGCGGCGCGCGCTCGAGAAGCGCTACGACGAGGCCGTCTCGCGCGCGAAGAACGAACCCGGCCCCCTGATCGCGCGTGGGCGGCTCTACCTGCGCCTCGGCGACGGCAACAACGCCGTGCGCGACCTCAAACGGGGCCTCGAACTGGCCGACTCCCAGAACAGCCCGATGCCCCGCCGCGAGGTCTGGATCGACCTGGCCCGGTCCTACCTGATCGACGACAAGTTCGCGCCCGCCGCGGCCGCGCTCGAGCGGGCGCCCCTGACGGCGGTGTGGCGCCAGCGCCTCTCCGACGACCCCGACTTCGCCGCCCTGCTCGCGCACAGCCGCTACGGCAAGGTCCTGCGCGGCGAGTGACCCCGGTCTGGCTGTCGAGATCCCAGCCGGGGGAGGCCCGCCGGAAGGGCCTTGGCCAGCGGGCGGCGGCGTGCCGATGGCCGGGGCGTGTCGGCTGATCCTGACTCCCCCCTGGCTCGTGCCCAGGCCAGCGTATTGCGCTCGAACCGCCGTTTGGCGCGGCTCGAAGGGCTGCTCTGGCCGATCCGGCCGCGGCGGCTGCAGCGCGTCGGCATCCTGCGGGAGGGCATGCTCGGCGACGTGACGGTGGCCCTCGCGGCCATGGATCTGGTGCGCCTCGCCCTGCCGGACGCAGAGCTCGTGGTGCTGGGCTCGGCCGGCCCCCGGGGCGCGCCGGGGACCGCGGACCTGCTGCGGGCGCGACCGGGATTCGAAGTCCTCCAGTGGCACCGCGAGGACCTCGCGACGCTGGGCGGTCGCTGGCAACTGGTGCAGCGCATCGCCGTGCAACGGCTGGACGGCGTGGTCGTCCTGCCCGCGGCGCTGACGACCCCGCGGCGCGAGGCGCTGCACGCCCTCGGGTTGGCGGCGGCGCGTGTGGGCCGCGCGCGCGGATTCGCGGTGGCCAACGCGCGTTACCTCAAGGACCCCGCCCAACGCGCCGCCCACGACCTCGAAAACGAACGCGCCGAGGCTCCGGACGTGCCCCAGGCGCGTCGTCTGCTCGAGCACGCCGCCGACGCCCTGACCGCGCTAGGGGTCTCCCACGCCTACGAACGCATGGGCGCGGCCGACGCGCGCAGCGTGCTCGCCCTCACCTCCGGCGAGCGGGAACGAGCGAAGGCCCGCCTCGCGGCCTTGGGGTTCGGCGCGGGACGCGCACTCTTGGTGCTCGCCCCGGGTGGCAAGTTGGAAAGCAAGCGGTGGCCCCAGGAGCGTTTCGTCGAGCTGGCGCGTCGCTGGTGCGGACTGGGCGGCGCGACGTTGGTGCTTGGCTCCAATGCCGAAAAGGAACGCGCCCAGGCGATGGTGCGCACGCTGCGCGGCGAGGGCGGCGCGGCCGCCTCCGTCGCCGGTGTCACCAGCGTGCGCGACAGCGCGGCCCTGCTCGAACACGCCGCGGTGTGTGTCGCCAACGACTCAGGGCCCGCGCACCTGGCCGCGGCCGTGGGAGCGCCAACCGTGGTGCTGCAATCCGCGCGCGACCGACGCGGCGCGTGGGACCCGGTCGGTTCCGGCGGCTCGCCGGTGCGCGTGCTGCGCGCAAGAGTCCCCTGCGCCGCGTGTTTCCTCGACACCTGCAACCAACGCCTGCGCTGCCTCACGGACTTGAGCGTCGACGCCACCTGGCAAGCCGTAGCCGAAATCGCTCGCGACCCCCAGTCGTCCCCACCGCCCGCGCCGCTCCCCCACAGCGACATCCCGGCCAACGCGCGGACCTAGCACCTACTGAGTACGAAGCGGGTCGGCTCAACGGGGAGCGGCCTTGAGCAGGTCGCCGAGGATCCAGAAGGCCGAGCACCCGGTGAGGAACAGCGAGTAACTCGCGATCCAGGTGGGATCCCACGGCAGCCCGCGCTCTCGACCTGCTTGCCACCAGTTCCACGCGAGCAAACCCAGCAGCCCGAGGATCGCCAGGGGCGGCGCGACACCCACGTCGCGGTGGAGATCGAGGGACGCAACGCCGATCACCCCGACCAGGTACAGCGCCGGCGCGGCCGAGATGGCGGCGCCGATGACGCGGTGGGAGCTCGGAACCCCGGCTTGCGCCGGACGCCGAAGCATGACTGCGGCGGTGACGAGCAGTAGAGCCGCGCAGAACGCGAGCGCCACGAAGAGCACTGCGATCGACGCGAGCACAGCTTCGCCGTGGGGCCTCTGGGACGCGTTCCAGGGGGTGAACCCGAGGGCGGCGACGGCGATCGCGGGGAGGCCGGACATGGGAGGCGGGAGCCGGGGCGGGAGCGGGGGCGGGAGCGGGGGCGGGATCGGGCCAGGGGACCCGCGCGAGGCCCATTGGAACGCCCGGGAGAGACGGACGCCACCGTGCGCAGGGCGGGGGTCGTTTCCCACCGCCGCAGGCCGCGGGCGACCAGCGGGACCCCGCCCCGGAACGGGAATCCGGGGCGCCCCCGGCCTCCGGTCGCATGAGGGGTTGGCTGGGGAGGGCCGATAGCTCCCCCGCTGGCCCGTTTTCGGGGCCGGCGGAGAAGGAGCCGAGTCATGTCCCACGTTCGCACCCCTTGGTGCCAGGTGGCCGCCCTCGCGGCGGCCCTGGTGGCCACCGCCTGCGTCAGCGCGCCGCCTCTCGTGGAGGCCACCGCCGACACGGGCGCGTTCACCCACACACCCAGCCTGGAGCCCTACACGCTGGGGCCGGGCGATTCCCTGAACCTGCTCGTCTACGGGCACCCCCAGTTCGCCGACCCCGCGGTGCCGCTGCGCATCGATCCCCTCGGCGCCCTGCACCTGCCCCTCGCTGGCGCGGTGCAAGTGGCCCAGATGACCGTCGGCGAGGCGCGAGCGGCCATCGAAACGGCCCTCTCCGCGTACCTGCTCGAGCCCGCGGTCGGCCTCTCCGTCGCCAGCTACGCGGCGCGGCGCGCCTACGTGCTGGGTGAAGTCGGAGTGCCCGGCGCGATCGTTCTCGATCGCCCGCTGACCGCGCTGCAGGCACTCAGCCTCGCGGGCGGCGTCACCGAGATGGGCGACCGAGTCAACGTGGCTCTGATGCGCGTGGTGAACGGCGAGCTGGAAGTGCGTTTCTTCGACGCCGCGACGCCCAACGCGGACGGCCTCGTCGTCGTGCGCCCGGAGGACCTCCTGTTCGTGCGCCTCTCGAAGGGTGGCGCGTTCCGCGAACAAGTGGTGCCGGTGTTGCAAGCCGCGGCCCCCATCTTCAGCTCCTTCACGAACCTGGTGATCATCGCCGACGCCCTCTCCGACGAATGAGCACCCAGAACGAAGTCCCCGCGCGCCGCACGACGGCGCTGCTGGTCGAAGTGGCGCGCGCCGTGCGCCGCCGGGCGGCCCTCGCGAGTTTGGTTGCGTCCGGGCTGTTCGTGTGCACCGCGGTGTGGATCGCGCGTTCCGAGCCGGTGTACCGGGCCCAGGCGACCCTGTTGCTCGACACGGAACGTTCCTCCGGCGGCGTCCTGGGCGAACTCGCCGCGTTGACGGCTCCCCCCGCCGCAGCCGCGGAAATCGCGGTGTTGCGCTCGCGGTCACTGGCGGAGGCCGTGGTCCGCGCGCCTTCGGACGATCGGCCCGTCCACCTGCGGGCACCCGTGGAATCGGCGCTCGGCCTGCAGACACTGGTCGACGACACACGACGCGCGCCGTTCCGGGCCCTGCTCGCCAGGCTGGATCTCGGCGAGCGCGCCACCGGTGGCCTCTACGCAAAGGTGCTGGCGGCCGCCCCCGGCTCGCCCGAAACGCTGTACGTGCGCTTCGTCGCACCCGATCGGGTCGAACTGGCCCGCCCCGGTTGGTTCGGCGGTGCGGGCGAGGCCGTCACCACCGCTTGGCGCGAGAACGAACCCGTCGAGGGCCACGGATGGAGCCTGTTGATCGAGCGCGACGAGGTCGCGTTGGGCGGCGTGTTCCGCGTGCGGCGTCAGGACAAGAGCGCAGCGATCCTGCGTGTGCAACGCGGCACGCGTGTGGTCGAAACCCAGCGCAACTCCGGTGTGCTCGAGCTGTCGGTTTCGGACTCCGATCCGGACCGCGCCGCCGCCGTGGCGAACGCACTCTGCGAGGAGTACTTCGAACAGAACGTCGCGCGGGGCCGCCGGCGCGCCAGCGAGACGGTCGAGTTCATCCGCAGCCAACTCGAGGCCCAAGAGAAGGCCCTGTCCGAGGCAGAAACCGAGGTGGTCGAACTGCAGCGGCAGTACCCCGATCTGATCGACCGGGCCAGCTCGTCGAAGGCGCTCGTCACGACCTCGAGTGAGTTCGCCGTGCGCGAGCTGCAACTCGGGCTCGTCGAACGCGCCGTCGGCGAGGCGCTCGAACTGCTCGACGCGGGTCGAACGGACGCCCTTTCGCGCATCGGGCCCGAGCTCGCCGACCCCCTCTCCGTGGGTCTCGTCGAGCAGATCGCCGCGCTCGAGCTCGAACTGGCCGGTGTCGAGCGCCCCGGCGCCGTCGACGCGCGCCCGCTGATCCTGGCCCAGGGCCAGGAACTCGCGGCGAAGGCCGCCGAACTCGAACTGCAGATCGAGGCGCTTTCGCACCTCTTGGAGCGCCTGCGCGCCGGCGATGCGAGCGGCCTTTCGCTCTTGACCCAGAGCCCCGACGCCGGTGTGCTCGCGGATCCCCTGACCCTTGGCCTTGTCGCCGAGTTGGCCCGCGTCGACGGCGACATCGAACGCCTCGCGGCGGCTTTCACCGGCGCAGCGCCCGAGCTCGTGCGCGCCCGCAGGGGCCGCGGCGAACTCGCGCAGCGGATCGCGGAGAACCTGGCCGCGCGGCTCGATGGTCTCGGACAGTTGCTCGAGAGCCGCCGCGAACTCGTCGCGCGTTCCGACGCAGACTTCGCCGGGGCGTCGGATGCCTCGCAGACACGCGCCCGCGAAGCCCTCGCCGACGCGCGCCGCCGCGCGCGCGAACACCTCGCCACGCGCCTCGAGGCCGTGCAACTCGAACGCAGCGAGCTCGTGCGCATCGGCGCCGAGATCCACGAGCGCTTGGGCGCCCTGCCGCAGATGGAGCGCGCCCTCGCCGATCCCCTGCGCCGCCTGGAGACGCACAAGGAGCTGACCACGTTCCTGCTGCGCTCCATGCAGGAGGCGGAGATCTCGCGCGCTTCGTCGATCGCGTCCGCGCACTACGTCGATGCGGCCGTTGCGCCGGATCGGCGCTACGCCCCGCGCCTCGGGGTCGGGCTGCTCGCCGGCGCGCTCTTCGCCGCGGCCCTCGCCGTCGGTTTGGTGCTGGCCCTCGAACGCCTGCGCGCCACGCTGCGCGGAACGCGCGAACTCGGCGCCGCGACGGGGCTGCCGGTGCTCGGCACGATCCCATTCTTCGAGCGCCGCACCAAGGGCACACGTGTGTTCCTACCCATGCGCGACGCGCCGGATGGCCCGCTGGCGGAGGCCTACCGCTCCCTGCGCGCCAACCTGCGTTTTGCGGTGGGCGACCTCACGCAACTGCGCACCCTCGCGGTGACGAGCTGCGCGCCTTCCGAGGGCAAGTCGACGACCAACGTCGACCTGGCGCTCGCCCTCGCGTCGGCGGGGCGGCGTGTGTTGCTCGTGGACGGCGATTTGCGGCGCCCCGCGGTGCACCGCTACCTGGAACTGCGCGAGGGTCCGGGCCTCGCCGAGGTGCTGACCGAGGGCCGCCCCTGGCGCCCGCTCGTGCAGGCTTCGGGCGCGCCTGGGCTCGACGTGCTGGTCGCGGGACGCCACCGCGGCGCGGCGGGCGAGCTGCTTTCGGGCGCCCGTTCCCTCGCGCTGCTCGCCGAACTCGAGGGTGAGTACGACATGGTCGTCTTCGACTTGCCGCCGGCGCTCGTGGTGGCGGACGTGGAGACCTTCGCGCACCGCCTCGACGCGCTGCTCCTCTTGTACCGCGAGGACGGTCTGCCCCGCCAAGCCGTCGAAGCCGCGGTGCGCCGCCTGCACCAATCCGGTGCCAAACTCGTCGGAGCGATCCTCAACGCGAGCCGCGCCACCGCGTCGGAGGACGGCGGGTACTACGGCAACGGCTACGGTTCCCATTACTACACGAAGGACGAGACCCGCGGTCCCCTGCCGTCCGCAGCGCCGCGGGAAGAACCCACGCTGAAGGAGGTCCCGTGAAGCTGCTCTACGTGGGCAACCTCACTCCCGGGTCCCGTTCGGAGCAGCGCCGCCGCGCGTTCGTCCGCCTCGGGCACGACGTCGACGCGCTGCCCTACTGCGCGACCCTGAGTTCCTACGCGGAGCGGCCGCGCCCGTCCTTGGCGGACCGTGTGCGCCACCGCCTGGGGCGCCCGAGCGACCCCATGGACGTCAACGGGCAACTCCTGCGCGCGTTGTGCGCCGCACGCTACGACGCCGTATGGGTCGACAAGGCCCCGCCGCTGTTGCCGCGCACGTTGCAACGGGCCAAGGAGCTCTCCGCCGGCACGATCTTCCACTTCCACAGCGAGGACAACCACGCCCTTCCCCACAACCAATGGGCGTGGATATCCCCGTGTTTCGCACAGTACGACGTGGTCTGGACCACGAAGAAGCACAACGTCGAACGCGGCGAACTGGCGGCGCTCGGAGCCCGCGACGTGCGGTTCCACTTCCAGAGTTTCGATCCACTCGACCACCGGCCGCTCCAACCGGATCCCTTCGAACGCGATCACCTGTTCGCCGACGCGGGTTTCATCGGCACGTTCGAAGCCGAGCGCGCCCGGTCGCTGCTCGCCCTGGCGGACGCCGGTGTCTTCGTGCGCGTGTTCGGGAACGGCTGGAAACCGCTCGTGGGCCAGCACGCGCTCTTGGTGGTGCACCCGCACGAGGTAAGCGGGCGCGAGTACCTGGCGGCGATGGCCTGTTCGAGCGTGCAGCTCGGTTTCCTGCGCAAGCAGAACCTCGACGAACACACGAGCCGTTCCGTCGAGATCCCGGCCTGCGGAGTGCCCCTCGTGGCCGAACGCACCGGGGACCACCTCGCGCTCTTCGAAGAGGGCAAAGAAGCGCTCTTCTTCGATGGCGACCGCGAACTGGTCGCGTCCGTGCAAGACCTGCTCGCGCATCCCGAGCGGCGCCGCGCGCTGGCGATCGCCGGCCGGGAACGCTGCCTCGAAAGCGGTTACGACCACGACGCGATGTTGGCCCGTTGCCTCGCGGCCACCATGCCCGACGTGGACCCCGCGCCGGCGCTCGCGGAGCACGCGGCATGAAGGTGACGGTCTGTGTGCGCGGCCGGTTCTGGGCCTTCGACCTGGCGCGCGAACTGGAGCGCATGGGCGCCCTCGATCGGCTGATCACGAGTTCGCCCGCGGCCTTGGCCGAGCGCTTCGGTGTGTCCAAGGAACACGTGCGCGCCCTGCCCGCGTACGAGCTGGCCGCGCGGGCAGCGCGGCGTCTGCCGACGGCACTCGACCGGGCGCTCGAAGCCCCCATCGCGGCCGCCTTCGCGCGCGCCGCGGTCGACCACGTGCCCGCTGCGCCGGAAGTTCTCGTCGGCTGGTCGGGTTCCAGCCTGGAACCCATGCGCCGCGCGAAGTCGCGCGGTGCCCTCGTGGTGCTCGAGCGCGGCAGCGCCCACATCCAGACCCAGGCAGAGATCCTCGAACGGGTCGCGCGGGAATCGGGGTTGCCCGTTCGCCTGCCTCCGGCCGGCGTCGTGCGCCGGGAAGCGGCCGAGTACGAGCTGGCCGACCGCATCGCGGTGCCGTCCGAGTTCGTGGCACGCACGTTCCGCGAGCGCGGGTTCGCGCCGGAGCGCCTCATCGTGAATCCCTTCGGTGTCGACCTCTCGGCCTTCGCGCCGCCGGCCGAGCGACCGGCGCACCCGCGCCTCCTCTGTGTTGGCCGCGTCGGCGCGCGCAAGGGTTCGCACCTCCTGATCGAGGCGTTCCAGCGCGGTGTGTACCCCGGCGAACTCGTGTTCGTCGGCCCGATCGAACGCGAGTTCGCCGCGGCCGCTCGCCGGGCCGCATCGGAGCGCGTGCGGTTCCTCGGCCCCGTGCCCCAGGCCCAACTGCCGGAGCTGTACCGCAGCGCGAGCGCGTTTGCCCTGGCGTCCTACGAAGAAGGCCTCGCGATGGTGCTGCTCCAAGCCATGGCCAGCGGCTTGCCGCTCGTGGTGTCGAACCACACCGGCGCCGAGGGACTCTTCGACGAGCGCGACGGTGTGTTGCTCTTCCCCGCGGGCCAAAAGGACGCGCTCGCCGCCCAACTCGCGCGCCTCGGCTCCGACCTCGAACTCGGCCGCGAACTAGGGGCACGGGCCGCCGCGCGTGTGTCGCGCGGATTCTCGTGGAGCGACTACGGCGCGCGTGCCCTCTCGGCCTACCGCCGCTGCCTGGGTGTCGGTCCGGAGCTGCCGTTTGCGCCCGAGTTCCCCGTGCCGTTCGACGTCGAGCTTCCGTCGCCGGCCACCGCGCCGGCGCCCCGCACCGCGGTCCCGCGTTCGAATCGCCCCAGCTACCCCTGGGTTCCGCCCCACCGACGCCGCCGGGCGGCTTGACGGGCCCATGGAACGGCCCGCCGCACACGCCAAGGCCGCGCCCGCGCGCAGGGGCAACCACGCCCGCTGGTTGTTGGCGGGCGGGCTGGGCCAGGCGCTGCTCGCCTTTGGGGCGAACCTCGTGCTCGTGCGCCAAATCGTGCCCGAGCTGTTCGGCCGTTTTGCACTGGCCTACGCCGCGGTGACCCTGGTGTTGTCGCTCGGCACGCTCCGCATCGGCAGCCTGGCCGTGCGCGGGCCGACGTTGGACGCGGGGCGGCGGCGGCTCTTGACGAGTGCGCTGGTGTGGGAATGCCTCGTGTGTGGGGTCCTGGGCGTCGTGTGGCTCGCACTCGAGGACGGCTTCGACGGCTGGACGGCGCTTCTGCTCGGCGCGTGCCTCGGCAAACACCTCGCGCAGAACGCGCGCGGTTTCCTGGAGCGCGAGGGCCGCTGGCCCCAGCTCGCGCGGCTCGAGGGCCTCGCGCATTTGCTCTCGCACGCGGTCGCCGTCGCCCTCGCCCTGGCTGGTTTCGGTCTGGCCGCGCTGGTCCTGCGCGAACTCGTGCTGGCCGGCGTGTGGATCGCGGCACTTTCGATGGCCGGCGCGTTCGAGGGCGCGCGGCCGCGCCGCGTCCGTGTCGCCGAGTGGCGCAGTTTGTGGGGCGAGTCGAGGGACCTGTGGCTGGATGGGGCACTGGAAGGCGCCTTCGCGCGGGCCATGGTCCTCGCCGCGGGTTTCGCGGGTGGCGAGCGCGGCGCGGGCCTCTTCGCCCAAGCCCACCGCCTGGCCTTCGTCCCCCACCAACTGCTCTCGCCGCTCGTCAGCCGCCTGGCCTTTGCCTGGTTCAGCGCGGAGGCCCAGGGCGGCGCCCTGCGCCGGCGCATCGCACTCGTGGCGGCTGGGCCGCTCGCCGGGTGCGCGGTGCTCGGTGCGCTGACCGCGCCGTGGGTCGTGCCGGCGCTGTTCGGGGCTTCGTGGAGCGAAGTGACACCGCTCTTGCAGGCCCTCTCCGGCGTTGTGCTGGGCATCTCGCTGCTCGAACTCTGCAAGATGGAGTTCTACGCGCGCCGCGATGGCCTCGGCCTCCTCTGCCTGCGTGCCCTGCAGTTCGGCGGGCTCGGGGCGGGCCTGCTCTCGCCGTTGGTCATGGCCGCGGGGAACCCCACGTGGTTGCTCTGCATCGGCCTCTCGTTGGGCACACTCGCTGCGCTGGCGGCGAGTTGGTGGCGCCTCGAACAGAGCGCTCCGCAGCACGACGAATCGGACACCGCTCCCCTCGCAGCCGGCGACGCGCGCGCCTGATCAGGCGGCGCCTACGGCCGGGGCGCCGAGCTCGCGTTCGAGCCGCGCGGCGATCGCGTCCCATCCGAACCGAAGGGCGGTGCGCTCGGCCAGGCGGCGTCGCGGCTTGGGATCGAGCCAGGCGCCGGCCAGTTCGCACAGGGCGACACCAAACTGGTTTGCGGCGAGCACACGGCCACCCTCGAGTTCGAGCACGGCGTCCCGCGCCCCCACCTCGGGCGTCACCAGCACGGGACACCCGACGGCCAGCGACTCGAGCACCGTGTTGCCGAAGTTCTCGGAACGGCTCGGCAACACGTGCAGGGATGCGTGTTGCAAGAGCGCCCACTTGGCCGTGCCCGCCACCGGTCCGAGCCAGTGCACACGCGTGGCAAGCCCCAACTCGTGCGCGAGTCGCCGGAGCGCTCGCTCCTCGCCGTCGTCCGGTCCGGCGACGAGGAGCGGAGGTGCCTCGGGGGCTCCGGCCAGCGCGTGCAACAGAAGGTCGAGGCCCTTCTTGCGATGCAGGCGGCCGAGAAAGAGGGTGTAACCCGCGCCTTCGCCGTGCAGCTCCCGCGCGACCGCCGGCAAGAGAGCCGCGTCCAACCCGTCCGGCGGTCGTTCGACGCCGTTGGGCACGACGATGCGACGCGCGCGCGGTGCCAGGTGGCTGGGCAGTTGTTCGAGCTCCAACGTGGCAGTCAAGTGCAGGGCGCCGAGCGACTCCAAGTTCCGCCGCTCGAGCGACGCGAGCCACAGGTGCTTGCGCCAACGCCCGCGCGCGCCGAAGGCGTCGTGCATCCACATGCCGCGCGGGGCGAGCACCGTTTCGACGCCGGCCCTCCGGGCTGCCGTGAGCGCGGCGGTGGTCGTCGCAACGAACACACCGTGGGTGTGCACGCGGTCGAAACCGCCGACGTTCTCGGCCAACCAGCGCGGCAACGCGGGTGCGCGGCGCAGGCGCGCGGGTCCGCGCACGGCAAAACGCCGCACGTGCACACCGCCCAACCGTTCGGCCGCCGGTGCGTCGAGCCGCACACCGTCGTCCCTGTCCGTCGTCGCGACCCAAACTTCGTGGCCCGCGCGCGCCTGTGCCTCCGCCAGGCCGCGGACGCTCGCCACGGGTCCCCCGTAACGGAAGCCCGGCGCGTAGGTCGGCACCACGTGCAGCAGTTTCACGCGGCGCTCTCGACCGGGCTGGCGGCGGGTTCGGCGCGCTGCCCGTCCCGCGGCGACAGGTACCAGAACACCGGCACACTGACCACGGCCAACTGCGCCGTCAGGCCAAAGACCAAACTGACGTCCGACTCGACGTGCAGGAGGCGACTCGCGAGCAGCGCGGCGAGCACGAGTCCCGCGTCGCCGACGTTTGCATGCAAGAGGAGGCGCGCGAAGATCCCGTAGACCGCTCCCACCAAGAGCGATCCGAGCAGCACACCGAGCAGCCCGAAGTTGACGAAGTGCTCGACGAGCTGCGGCAGGTTCACCGAGGTCGTGGTGTCCGTCTCGTGCAGGATGCCGTAGCGGTGCCCGAAGCGCTGGCCCAGCTCCTTCGTCGGTTTGTCCGGCCACAGGAAGCGCGGCACGAACGTCGCGGGAAGCGACGCGTAGGTGTGCCCCGCCCAGTGGGGAATCGCGAGCGGGGTCTTGTCGACCACCTCGGCGAGCAGCGCCACCTGCGAGAAGCGCCCGAACGCCGCGGTCACGATCGACCCCGTGCCCTCGCGTTCGAGTTCGGAGCGCGCGATCTCGAAGAACTGCACACCGCGCTCGAGCGGGCCCTCCTCGAGGAGGTGCGGGCTGTGGTGCATCAGGACGCGGAACTCGCCCGCCGCGCCGCGCAGACCCATGGCGAAGACCCCGAGCAGCGCCAGGAGAAGGAGCGGCACCCGCCGCCCGGTACCCCAGAGCAGCATCAGCACGAACGCGCCGTCGCGAACCGCGTAGCCGATGGAACCGCTCGAAACCTCCATCAGGAGGTGCGCGGGCAACAGCCCAAAGAACGCCAGCGGACGCGCCCAGGCACCGATCTTGCCCCGCGCGCCGAGCACCGCGAGCAAACCGATGCCGAGGTGCAAACCGTGGCTCGCGAGCACCGCCAACTGGCCCAATCCGGCGGGCACACTCTCCGCCGACAGGGCGAGGCGCGCCGCGAAACCGAGGCCCAGCGCAACGAACGCCACGACGGCCCCGCGCCGGCCGTCGCAGCCCAGCACCAGGGGCCGGCCCGGCGCACTGCCGCGCACCAGCGCGTAGCCTGAGTAGAGCGCGACGAGTCCGAGCAGCACCGCGTCGGCCGCACCCTGCAGCGCGGCGACCTTGGGCTCGAGGCTCATGAACACCACACGGTCCGAGAGCACCAGCGGCGCTCCGAAGAACAGGGCGTGGATCGCGCCGATCAGGGCGAGGAACGGGAAGGGCTGGGTGGAGGTGCCACTGGCGCGCCGCCAGCCCTCGACGAACGCAGGCCACAGGCCAAGCGCCACGATGAGCGCCCCCTTGCCGCTGAGCCCATACCCGTCCGGCCCGAAGTCGCGCTGGAGCGCCGCGGCGACCACCGCCACGGCCACGAGCGCGGCCAGGGCCACCACACCCCACTGCCGCCCGTCCCGCTGGCTCCCGTCCCGCTGGCTCCCGACTTCTCCGTGCACGGTCCTGCCCCGCCCGCGACGGGGTTCCTCCGGACCGGCTTTTCGGCCGGGAGGCGGCGCGGCGCCAAGGCTCGCGGCTCGGCGCTCTCGCGGGCGGGACCGACCGGGTGTCAGGCCGGCAGGTAGTTCGCGCGGCCCTGGCAGAGCGCGCGGAGGTGCCCGCGGGTGTCGACCAGGAGCGGCGCGGCGCGCGCGACGAGCTCGAGGTCCAGGCCGGGCTGCGGCGCGAGCAGGACCACGGCCGCCTGGGCGGCCAACAGGGACTCGCTCTCTGGCTGCGAACGGTGCACGAGGCCGCCGCGCACCAAACTGGGCACCAGGGGGTCCACGTAGCCGACCGAGGCCCCGCGGCGCTCCAACTCGTCCCAGAGGGCCAGAGCGGGCGATTCGCGCAGGTCCGCCACGCCCGCCTTGTACGCAACGCCGAGCAGCAGCACGCGCGAGCCCGCCAGCGCCGTGCCGCGTTCGGCCAGAGCCGATGCGATGCGTTCGGCGATCCAAAGCGGCAGCTCGCGCCCGAGTTCGGCCGCGAGCTCGACGAAGCGCGCCTTCGCGCCCACGCGCCGCGCGGCAAACGCCAGGTAGTGGGGATCGATGGGCAGGCAGTGGCCGCCGAGGCCCGGCCCGGGTTCGAACCCCATGTAGCCGTAGGGCTTGGTCGCAGCGGCGTCGAGCACCTGCCACACGTCGACACCGAGGGCCGCGGCGATCTGCTTCAGCTCCCCCACCAGGGCCACGTTCACGGCCCGGAAGAGGTTCTCGTGCATCTTGGCCAGCTCGGCGACCTCGGCCGTGGCGACGGGCACGAGGGCGTCCGACGCGGAGCGCAAGAACTCGAGGGCCGCCGCCGTCGACGGGCCGTCCACTCCGCCGACCAGGCGCGGCACCTGGCGGCTAGGCGGCAGCACACGCCCCGGATCCTCCCGTTCGGGCGAACTCGCCAAGAACCACTCGCGGCCCAGTTCGAGGCCGCACCGCGCGAGCCGGGGCAGCAGCACCTGGCGCGTCGCCCCCGGCCATACGGTCGACGCGACGACCACCACCTGACCGGGCACGAGCACCGCCGCCAGCGCCTCGGCCACCGCTTCGAGCACCGACAGATCCGGCTCGCCATCGGCGCCGAGCGGCGTCGGCAGGCACAGCACGACTCCGGCGCAGCGTGCGACGGCGCTCCAATCGGCGCTCTCGCGACCGCCGAGCACTTCGAGCCTCACCTCGCGGCCCGCCGCGTCGCGGCGCGGCTCCCATTGCCGACCGTCGAGGTGCGGGTACGGACTTCGACCCGCGGCGATCGCGGCGGCGCGCTCGGGGTCGATCTCGAAGCCGATCACCGGCCGCCCACCGGCCAGGAAGTCCACCGCAAGGGCCAAACCGACGTGGCCGAGCCCGATCACGGCTACGGGGGCGAGGGCCGGCCCCGCGGGATCCGCCTCGGCACGCGGGACCCCGGCGTCGCCCAAAGCCGGCGCCGCTTCCGCCAACACCCGCTCGGTCACACCCAGTTCCGCTTCCGCCATGGTCGGCCTAGGACGACGGAACGCGGCGCTCCTGCCCTCCTCGGGACCAAAATCCTAACGGCGAGTCGCCCGCCGCACAGGCCCTAGCGGGGTCGTTCCGCCGCCGGGGAGCCCGCCGGGGTCCGCCGGGAGCGGCCGGCTTCGCGCCCGCCCGCGCCGGGCAGGGCGGCCGCGGTCTCCTCCAGGCCCCGGCTGCGCCGGTCCCGGGGCATTTGCAGGGGTTGGGCCGCGGCCGGACCGCCTGTCCGGGAACCGCCGAGCTCCGCCAGGAGCCCACTCCACATCGCACACGCGACCCGGCGTTCGTAGCGCAAGAGGAACGCGCGCCGCGCATTGGCGCCCAGGCGCTCGCGCAGTTCGCGGTCCGCGCGCAGTTCGAGGATCGCCTTGGCGAGGGCCGCGCCTTCCCCCGGTCCGAACGTGAAGCCAGCCGCACCGTCGCGCACGGCGTCCGCACTCTCGCAGCGCTCCGCGCCGACGAAGAGCACCGGCCGACCGGCGGCCAGGATGCCGTACAGCTTGCCCGGCACCGCGACGCCGGTCTGCGCGGGTTCGAGCGAAACGAAGTGCACGTCGCCCGCGGGCAGCGAGTGGCGCAGCGCCTCGCGCGGCACGTAGCCCCGGAACTCCACGTTGGGCAGCTTCCGCCGCTTTGCCTCCGCTTCGATCTCGGCACGCCGCGGACCGCCGCCCACGAAGGCAAACAGCACCTCCGGTGCGCGCGCCGCGAGGATCTCCGCCGCCTCGAGCAACTCGTCGAAGCGGTGCACGAGGCCCGCATTGCCCGAATAGAGCACGACAAAGCGGCCCTGCCAGCCGTACTCGGCGCGCAGCGGGTTGTCCTTCGGCGCGCAGGGTTCGACGTCCTCCTTGGAGCTCCACACGGGGATCTCGACGAGGCGCTCCTTCGGCAGGCCGCGCGCTTCCACCCGCGCGCCTTGGTAGGACCCGAGCACCACCGCGCGCCTCGCGGAGCGTGTTTCGAGCGCGGCAAAGGCGCGCAACATGCGACCCAGCGCCGAGGTGCGCCGCACGAGGCCGAGCTCGAACTCCGCCTCCGGATGCAAGTCCATGAACCAGGGCACATGGGCCTTGGTGCGGCCCAGTTTCTGCGCCAACGCGCCCCAAAGTCCCACGAGCGGCGGCGTGGTCAGGGTCACGACCACATCCACCCACCCACCGAGGGCTACGCGCGGCCCCACGGCCCCGTGGAAGAGGGCGTAGTCCGTGAGCCGCGCCAGGATGCCGCGGCGCTGGCCAAAACCGCGCGGGCCCACACGTTGGATCGCGACGCCGCCGCGCACCTCGCGCCGCGGTGTGCTCCCGCCGCCCGCCAGGTACTGGCCCCGCGAGCACAGGACACGCACCTCGTGGCCCTCAGCCGCAAGGTGCTCGGCCAAGTCCGTCAGGTGTTGGCCGGTGCTGGCGAGATCGGGCCAGTAGTACTGGTTGACGAAGAGGATGCGCACGGGGCTGCGCGGCCTACGCCGCGCGTTCCTTCTGGCGTTCGGTCGTGCGCTCGGCGACATCGCTCGCGGGCAGCGCGGCCTTGGTGCGGTGCAGCAGTTCGGCCTCGATCCAGCGGTAGGTCTGGGCCAGGCCGTCGCGCAGCGAGATCGAGGGCTGCCAGCCGTACTCGGCCTGGATGAACGTGTTGTCGCTGTTGCGGCCGCGCACACCCTTGGGTGCGCTGAGGTCGTGGTGGCGCTCGAGCTTCACTCCGCCGATCTCCTCGACGAGGTCGACCAAACGATTGATCGAGACCAGCTCGGACGACCCCAGGTTGATCGGATCGACCACGTGGCCCTCGTGCAACATGCGGATGCCGCGGATGCAATCGTCGATGTACATGAACGAGCGGGTCTGGTGCCCGTCGCCCCAGATGTCGATCGTGGAGGTGCCGGAGAGTTTGGCCTCGATGACCTTGCGGCAAATGGCCGCCGGGGCCTTCTCGCGGCCGCCCTCGAAGGTCCCGAAGGGCCCGTAGACGTTGTGGAAACGCGCGATGCGCGTCTCGAGGCCGAAGTCCTCGCGGAAGTGGCGGCACATGCGCTCGCTGAAGAGCTTCTCCCAGCCGTAGCCGTCCTCGGCGAGGGCCGGATACGCGTCGGCTTCCTTGAGGGCCGTCACGTCCGTCTGCTGCTGTTTGTCGCCGTTGTAGACGCAGGCCGAGGAGGCGTAGAAGTAGCGCGAAACGCCGTACTCCTTGGACGCCATCAAGAGGTGCGTGTTGATCAGCACGCTGATCATGCACAGGGCCTTGTTGTTTTCGATGAAACCCATGCCGCCCATGTCGGCGGCCAGGTTGAACACGTCGGTCACACCCTGGGTGGCGCGCTGGCACGCCTCGAGGCGCGTCAGGTCCGCGACGACGTTGTCCGCGCGGGGATCGAGCTGGTACCACTGGTCCATGGGCTTCACGTCCACACAGCGCACCGCGAAGCCGTCGGCGAGAAGGTTCGCCACCAGGTGCCCGCCGATGAAACCGCCGCCGCCCGCCACCAGGGCCACGCGGCCCTTCGCTTCTTTCCCTGTCGCCATGGTCTGTTCCCTAGGTTGATCGAACCAGCCGCCGCGTGTCGGGGTCTGGTGGGTCTCCGATCGGCGCCCGCCGTGCCTCGCCTTAGGCTCCGATTGCCGCGCGGCGAGCCCTTCCCGCGACCGGCACCGCGCGGCAGCCCGACGCGCCAAACCCGAGCGGCAACCCAGCAACGACCGCGGGCGCAAACCCGCCGAAGTGGGTTTGCGCCCGCGGAGCACTCGTGCTCGAGCGCTCGGGATCAGGGGCGTCTTTCTGCGCGTCGGCTCTCTTCGGTCTTGGGCTTGGGCAACGCGGCGGGCACCGCGTCGGGATCCATGGCGAGATGGCTGCGGCCGACGGTGGCCGGCACACGTTCGAACACACGGTCCTCCAGCACCAACATGTCCATCTTCGTGCGCAGGAAGCAGTCGAGGGCCTCTTCCGGCTGGCAGACGATGGGCTCGTTCTCGTTGAAGGAGGTGTTGACCAGCATCGGCACACCCGTGCGCGCTTCGAAGGCGCGGATCAGGCGGTAGTAGCGCGGGTTGGCGCTCTCCGTGACGGTCTGGAGGCGGCCCGTGCCGTCCGCGTGCACCACCGCGGGCACGATGCTCTGTTTTTCGGCGCGCACGGGGAACACACGGCCCATGAAGGGCACCGGCGCCGCGCTCTCGAACCACTCGGCCTGGCGTTCGGCGAGCACCGAGGGCGCGAACGGCCGGAACGACTCGCGCCGTTTGATCTTCAGGTTGAGCACGTCCTGCATGTCCGTGCGGCGCGGATCCGCCAGGATCGAGCGGTTGCCGAGGGCCCTGGGCCCCCATTCCATGGCGCCCTGGAACCAACCGACGACCTGTCCCTCGGCGATGGCCGCGGCGACACGCTCGCACAGCTCGTGTTCGTCGTTGGCGCGCGAGACGCGGCAGCCCGAGGCCCCGAGTTCCGGCCGGCGGAACTCCAGCAGGGCGTCGATCTCGGCGTCGCTGGCCTTGGGGCCAAACGACGCGTGTTCCATCGTGAACGTGCGCGGGCGCTCGAGGGTCTCGCACCAGACGTGCATGGCGGCCCCGAGCGCCCCACCCGCATCGCCGGCCGCCGGTTGCACCCACACCTCGCGGAACGGGGTTGCAGCCTCGATGCGCCCGTTGGCCAGGCTGTTCATGGCGCAGCCGCCGGCGAGCGTCAGCCGCGTTTCGCCGGTGCGTTTGGCCACGGCCTCGAGGAGGTGGAAAAAACACTCCTCGTAGAGCGCCTGCGCCGAGGCCGCGAGGTCGCGGTGCCGCTGGTCCAGTTCGGCGCCCTTTTCGCGCGGTTCGCCGAGCAGTTCGACGAGCGCGGGCGAGAACGCGCGCTCCACCTTCGGTTCGCCGTTGTCCCAGGCCATCGGCACACCGCCCTGGGTGTGCAGGAAGTACTCAGGGGCCAGCTCGAAACTGCCCTTTCGGCCCAGACTCACCAAACGGCGCAGGTCCGCGAGGTACCGCGGCCGGCCGTAGGCACACAGGCCCATGACCTTGTACTCGTCGCCGTAGTTCGGAAAGCCCAGGTACTGGGTCAGCGCCAAGTAGAGCAGGCCCAGGGAGTGCGGGAACCCCACGCGCCCCATGGTTTCGATGCGGTTGCCCTCGCCGAGGCCCCACATGCAGCTCGAGAAATCGCCAAAGCCGTCCACCGAAACGGCGGCGGCGCGCTCGAAAGGCGAGACCAAGAACGCACTCGCGAGGTGCGCTTGGTGGTGTTCGACGTTGTGGAACGTGGCGCCGAGTTCGCCCGGCGAGATGCCGAGGCCGGCGGCCAGCTCGACACGCAGGGAGCGCACCTTGTTGCCGTTGCGCAACCGGTCGGCAACCAGGCCGAGGGAGGGGCGGTTCCCGAGCAACCACATCAGCTTTTGCGTGCGCCGCGCCGAGGGATCGCGGTTGATCGCCACGTGGTCCAGTTGGGCGGGAGAGAGCCCCGCGGAGCGCAGGCACCAGCGCACGGCTTCCGAGGGGAATCCCGCGTAGTGCTTGCGGCGGCGGAAGCGCTCTTCCTCGGCTGCAGCCACCAGTTGTCCGTCGATGACCAGCGCGGCGGATGCGTCGCCGTGCCAGGCGTTGATGCCGAGGATGCTCGTATGCGGTTTCATGCTCCTTCCCTTGGGGGCCCCGGTTGGGCCATCTCCCCCTCGCGTTTCGGTCGCGCCCCTGGCCGGGCCCCAGGGCGCGCCGCGCACTCCCGCCTGGACCTCCCGCACGTGGGACCCGGCCCCATCCGCGGCGAAGGAACCCAAGGTCGCTAAGGGAGCCCACCCGCGGGTGCCGATGTCGAGTTTTCCCGCCCCCCCGGGAGTACCCCAGCCATGCACACGGACGCGCCCCTCGAGCTGCACCACGCCGCCGCCGTGCCCGCCGCGAAACCCGCGGCGGAGCCCGCTGCCAAGGCCACCGCGCCGGTGCGCGGACGCCGGAGTTCGGCGGCGGGCCCCGCCGCGCTCGAGCCCGCGGGCGCCCCCGATTGGGCCGCCCTCGAACCGAGCGGCGCGTACGCGCGCTTTGGCAAACCCCTGCTCGAAGGCCTGATCCTGGCCCTGGGGCTGCCCCTCGCGGCCCTGCTCGCGCTGCCGGTCGCGGTGGCCAACGCCATCGCATTCCGCTCGTTCCGACGTGTGCTCTTCGCCCAGGAACGTGTGGGCCGCTGCGGCCGCACCTTCACGCTCTACAAGTTCCGCACCATGCGCGATGCTCCCGCCGGCGCCTTCGCGAGCTGGAGCGAGGGCGGCGATCGGGCCCGTGTGACTGCCCTGGGACGGTTCCTGCGCAACAGCCACTTGGACGAGTTGCCGCAGCTCTTCAACGTGCTGCGGGGCGACATGGCGCTCATCGGACCGCGGCCGGAAATGGCCGACATCGAACGCTGGGCCGAGGCGGAGATCCCCGGTTTTGGAGCGCGTCTCTGTGTGCTGCCCGGCATCACCGGGTGGGCCCAGGTGCGCCAGGGGTACACGGGCCGCGACGTGGCTGCCTACGAGCGCAAGTTGGAGCTAGGCCTCGAATACGCGGGTGATCTCTCCCTCGCCAAGGATTGCGCCATCCTGTGCATGACCGCGCGGGACATGCTGGGGCTGCGCGGTTGGCGCTGGCGCGAGGACGCGCAGCGCGCGCGCGACGAGGGCAGCTCGCCCGCCGCGGTCAGAAGCTGAGGCGCAGTGCGACTTCGCCGTACGGCGAGTTCGCCATTTCGCGTTCGGTGCCGTTGCCAGCAGCATCCAAGAAGGTGAGCTCGCGCCCATGTGGCCGATACCCGCTTCGGTCAGAAGCTGAGGCGCAGTGCGACTTCGCCGTACGGCGAGTTCGCCACTTCGCGTTCGGTGCCGTTGCCCGCGGCATCGAGGAAGGTGAGTTCGCGCCAGGGCGTATACCCTGCGCCGACCCGCAGTTCGACGCCGTCCGAGGGGCGCCACGCGATCGCCGCTCCGAGGTCGATCTGCTCGTCGCGGAACACACCGCGCGGCAGCGGGTTCGAGTCGTTGAGGCGGTACTGGCGCTGCTCGTAGGCGGCGTGCACGGAGAGTTCGACCTTGTGGCTCGGCTCCCAGGCGAGACGCACACGTTCGCCCTCCGCGACCAGTCGCCAGGCGTCGGCGAGGCGCCAGTCGATGCCGAGGAACGGAATCACCCACGCGTCGTCCTCGAGGCGCTGGGAGGCGCTGATGCCGAGCGTCAGGTCGAGATCGCGGCTCGCCTGGTAGCGCACGCCGCTGGCCGCGGCGACGATCAGGCTGGCGCCGAGGTCCGAGGTGTCCTCGCCGGCCAGGGTGAACTCGCCGCCGACGAACAGCGAGCTCTTGTCGCTGAACGGCGCGTAGAGCGTGGAGCCGAGGGACGTGCGGTAGAGGTCGTTGAAGGGGTCGTTGCTGCCGGGCACCAGTTGCCCCGCGCCGCCGAAGTCGAAGAACGTCGCTTCGCTCTCGAGCGCAACCGCCACGATGCGGCGGCCGTCGAGCTCGCGCGCCAGACCGGCCGACCAACCGCCGCGTTGCGTGGCGAGTTCGCCGCCGCCATCGATCTCGGCGTTGGGCTGGAAGCGGCCGAACAGTTCGACGTCGACGACGTCGCGCTCCAGGGGGGCCAAGGCCTCGTTGTCGAGGCGCGCGTAGTTCGCCAGGGGATCGGCGGCGCTCCGCGAAAGGTTGGCGGACGCTCCCAAGGTGAGCGGCGCAGCGACACGCGCCACGGGGCGCACGTTGGACTGGGCCTCAGCGGTGGAGATCGAAAGGCTGGCGACGAGAGCCCCCACGACACAACGGCGGATCGACATGAGCGGAACACCCCGCGCGCTTCCCCCGCGCGCTGTTGGTTTGCCGCGCGGTCCTGACGCGCAGCAACACGGAACCCACTTCGGTTTCGAGGAGGCTCGTCGGCGCCCCCCCGGGCGCGATCGACCTCCAACCAAAACTACCCCACTGACGCGGGGGAGGTCGGCGCGGCGGAAAGTTCGCGGAGCACCGCGTGGGGCGGAGGGCCGGAAACTCTTTCCTACCGGCCCGGCCGGGGGCTCGCGGGGACGGCCCCGGGCGCCCACCAGGGGAAGGGCTCACCGCTGATCCGGTGCACGAGTTTGCCCACCAGGGTCAGCGCCACCACCGCGGCGAGGATCGCCGCGACCTCCCGGGCACCGCCCATCAGGCCCGTTGCCACGATCAACGTGGTGGCGCCCGCCGGCGGGTGGGGCAGGTCAAAACGCGCCATCGCCGAGGCCGAGATCGCGAGGGCCAAGGTCGCCGACGCGGCGGCGCGCCAGGGCTCCCCCGTCGCGAGCCAAGGCTCGTGCACGGCGACGTGGAACAGGGCCGCCGTCGCCGTGCCCACGGCGGCGCCGATCGCGTGGCCCAAGAACGCGTTGCGCGGCGACGAGAGCGGCGAGCGGGGCGCGTAGAACACCAGGAACGCGCTGGCGCCGATCGCGGGGAAGAGGAGCGGGCTCTTGGCCGCGAGCGACAGGGCCCCGATCGCCGCCATCGCGAGGAGACAGCCCAGAAAACACAGGAGCGCGGCGGCAGTGCGGGTGGCGGCCATGGTGAGGCGAGGAGCCTACCCCCATGCCCGCACAAAACGCGCGCCGATTGTCGGCTCGAACGCACATCGCCGGGCCGCATCCCGAGAAATGCGACGGCGAGTAAACTGCCGCGCAGCGGCGCGCCGCCAGCGATGCAAAACGCAGCGCCGCGCTCGACCAGCCCCCGCGACCGACCTTGCAGCCTCCCCTGGAACCGGACTTCGCGGCGCGGCTCCTGGCCCACCGACCTGCCGCCGAACCGCCGCGCGGCCCCGACGGGCAGGAGTTCGCCCGCGCCGCGGTCGCGGCGCTCCTGCGCGCCGAGGGGGACGGTCTGGACCTGCTGCTGATGGTGCGGCCGGTGCGGGCTGGCGACCGCTGGTCCGGGCAGGTGTGCCTGCCGGGCGGCCGAAGGGAACCCGAGGACCTGGACCCCGTGCACACCGCCCGGCGCGAGACCCGCGAGGAACTCGGGTTCGACCCGGACGACGTGGGTCGGCCGCTCGGGCGTCTCGGCGGTGTGCAAGCGCGCGCCCGGGGCGGGCCGCTGCCCCTTTGGATCGAGCCCTTCGTGTGGCTTGCGGAGCGCCCCGTGACACCGCTCGTCAGCGCTGAGGCGGAACAGCACTTTTGGCTGCCGCTCGGCCCCGTGGCGCGCGGCGAGCGCGGCGCGACCTGGCGGCACCAGGACGGCGAACGCACGCTCCTGCTGCCGGCCTGGAGCCACGACAACGTCGTCGTGTGGGGCCTGACGCACCACATCCTCGGCGAGCTGCTCGACGTGGTGGCGCCCACGCGGCCCCGCCAACGGCGTTAGGGCCGCTTCGCGAGGGCTCGAAAACTCGCGACGTGCGCCGCGAGGGTTCCGTCGATCGGTCGCGAGTACCCGCCGCCGAGTGTCCAAACGAGCGGCAGCCCGCGCGCTGCGCGGAGCACCGCGGCATCGCGCGCCTCGAGGCCGTCGTGGCTCACACTCAGACGGCCGAGGTGGTCGCTGTGGAGCGGATCGACGCCGCCCTGCACGAACACGAAGTCGGGCCGCGCGCGCGCGAAGGCCTCTTCCAGCGCGGGCTGCAATGCGGCGAGGTACGCCGCGTCCTCGGTGCCGTCGCTCAGCTCGACGTCGAGGTCTCCGACGGCCTTGCGGGCCGGAAAGTTCCGTGCACCGTGCAGCGAAAGTGTGAACACACGCGGTTCGTCGGCGAAGATCGCCGCGGTGCCGTCCCCCTGGTGCACGTCGACGTCGACCACCAGAATGCGCTCCGCAGCGCGCCGTTCGAGCAACCACGCGGCCGCCACCGCGATGTCGTTGAACGCGCAGTACCCCGCGCCGAAACCGCGGTGCGCGTGGTGCGTGCCACCGGCGAGCACACCGGCCGTGCCGTGTTCGAGCGCGAGCCCCGCGGCGGCGAGGGTTGCACCCGTGCTGGCCCGGCAGCGCGCCACGAGTTCTTTCGACCACGGGAACCCAAGCCGACGTTCGGCCGCGCGGTCCAGCGTGCCGCCGACGAACGCCGCGACGTAATCGGGATCGTGCACGGCCTCGAGGGCCGCGATTGGAGCTTCTTCCGCGGCCGCGAGTCGGCCCGCGCACCCCAGCGCCTCCAGTTCGCGACGCAGGGCCGCGTATTTGGCCATCGGAAACGGATGACCCTCGGGCAAGGGCACCGGAAACGGGTCGCAGTGCAGGAGATGCACGCCCGCGAGGGTACCCACTGGCGCCGGGAAAATCGCAGGAAAGAGAACGCAAAAAATCGCATCTGCGGATGTCCGTTGCGCGAACGTCTCGCCTAGGGGGCAGTGCCGACGGCCAATGGGGCCGTGGGTTGCCTTATGCACGGGCCCGCACGCGGGTTCGTCCCACCGCAACGATCGACATTGCCATGGACACCCAATACCGCCTGCTCTTGCTCGGCGCCCTGGCGGCGCCACTTCTGCTCGTGTCGTGCTCGGACGACGACGACGACAACAGCAGCGCTCCGCCCGCAACGGTCAACAGCGTACTCGCGGACCTCGGACTCAACACCTTGGCTCTGGCCGTCGAGGCCGCGGATCTCGACGATGAACTGTCGGGCCCGAACGACGTGACCTTGTTCGCGCCGTCGGACGCCGCGTTCGCGGCTCTACCGCCCGGTGTGCTCGACGACCTTCTTCTGCCGCAGAACCAGCAAGCGCTGATCGACATCCTCCTCTACCACGCGGTGGCGGGCGAAGTGACGTCGCAGGACGCGTTGGCGCTGACGTCGGCGACCAGCCTGGGCGGTCCGGAGCTGCTCGTCGACGTGCTCGACGACGAGCTCCTCGTCAACGAGGGCCGTGTGACCGACTCCGACAACCTCGTGTCGAACGGGGTCGTGCACGTGATCGACCGGGTGCTGATGCCCCCGCAGTCCCTGCTCGACACACTGACCAGCCGCGGACTCGACACCCTATCGACGGCCGTGACGGCCGCGAATCTCGACGGGACACTCTCGGGCGCGGGTCCGTTCACGCTCTTCGCGCCCACGGATGAGGCTTTCGCGGCCCTCGGGCAGCCGACGTTGGACTTCCTACTCGATCCCCTGAACCAAGCCGCCCTAGCCGAGATCCTGACCTACCACGCGGTCGCCGGTGACGAAGTGGCGAGTTCGCTGCTCTTGACCGAACTGGTGGAGACGCTGCAAGGACAGAACGTCCTCGTGGGTCTGGATGGCAACAGCATCACGGTCAACGGCAACACCGTGTCCACGCTCAACATCCCTTGCACCAACGGTGTGTTGCACGTGCTCGACGCGGTGCTCGAGGTGCCCGAGCCGATCGCCACCGTCGCTGCCGACGCCGGGTTCAACACACTCGTGGCCGCCCTGGACGCGGCCGGATTGACCGCGACGTTCGCCGATGCCGGCGCGGGCCCGTTCACGGTGTTCGCGCCGACGGACGCGGCCTTCGCCGCGCTGCCTGCGGGAGTGCTGGACCAGTTGCTCGACCCCGTCAACCAGGCGGTGCTGATCCAAGTGTTGCAGTACCACGTCGCGTCGGGTGAGCTGACGGCGAATGGCGTCGTGGCCGCCGAACCCACTGGCATCGTCACCTTGGAGGGCAGCACACTGCCCGTGGTGGCGGACGAAACCGGCGTGACGGTCGACGGCGTCAATGTTTCGGCCACCAACACGTTGGCCGCCAATGGCATCGTGCACACGATCGACGCGGTGCTCGTGCCCGCGGGCGCACTGGCCGCGCTGCAGTGACGCGGAAAGGCCCCGCCGGACGCGAGGCGGGCAGCCGATTCGCCATGCGGAAGCGCCGGAGCCTGGAGCGGGCTCCGGCGAACTTCAGGAGACGGCGGCCAGTCCGATCGTGAACGGCTCGCCGTCCAACTGCTCGTCGGCGCGATGCATGTCGTGTTCCGGCGGACCGAAACGCACGGCCTCCGCCAGCACTTCCCCCGCCACGTAACTGCCGTGCACACCGAGCGCGCCGAGCACCCGCTCGCCGCCCATCACACGCAGTTCGATGCGGTCCGAAACCGCGAGCCCCGCGGCCTTGCGGGTTTCGTTGACGAGGCGCACGACGTCCCGGGCCAGACCCTCGAGTTCCAACTCCGGGGTCAACGCCACATCGAGTGCCACGAGCGTGTCGTTGGACTCGAGCGCCGCCACGAGTAGGTCCTGGCCGGCGTCCCGCGGCGCGAGCACCAACTGGAACTCACCGCTGGGCTCGAGCACCTCACCGCCCACTTCGATACGCCCGCCCTCGAGGCGTTTCCACTCTCCCGCCCTCGCAGCGGCCAGCACGTCCTTCATGCGTCCGCCCAGCCTGGGGCCCGCCACACGCTGGTTGAGTTTCAGCTCGAACGTGCCCAGGTCCTCCAGCTTCTCGCTGGTGACCACCGACTTCACGTTCACCTCGTCGCGCACGAGGTCGAAGTGGCGCTCCAGGCGCGACGCACCCGGCCCCGCTACCGTCAGTTGCGCGAGCGGCAGCCGCACGCGCAGGCGGCGCGCCTCGCGCAGACCAAGTGCGACCGAACACACGGCCCGGACGCGGTCCATGTCCCCGACCAACTGAGGATCGTGGGGCAACTGCGACACGTCCGGCCAGGGCGCGAGGTGCACACTTCCCTCGCCGCGCAGCGCATTCCAGAGCTCGTCGGCCAGGAAGGGCAAGAGCGGCGCCACGGCGCGGCACAGCGTCGTGAGCGCCGTGTACAGCACGTCGTAGGCCGCCTGCTTCTCCCCGGTGACGCGGCCGTTCTCGAGCGGTGCCCAGAACCGCTCGCGGCTGCGGCGGATGAACCAGTTGTTGAGCGCATCCAGGAATCCGCGCACCTCGGCACACGCGGCCGGCAGGTCGTAGCCGTCGAACGCGGACTGCATACGCTCGACGAGTTGGCGCGTCTTCGCGAGCGCGTACCGGTCGAGCGGCGCCTCGGCATCCCCCACCAACTTCGCGCGGACGCCGTCGGCGTTCGCGTAGAGCGTGAAGAAGTACGCGGCGCTCCAGATCGGCTTTTGCACGAGCCGCGCCACTTCGGCGAACTCCTTGCCGTGTTTGCTGATGGCGAGGTCGCCGCCGCGAAGGATCGGCGAACTCATCAGGTACCAACGCAGGGAGTCCGAGCCGTGGGTCTCGAACACCTCCTCGGGCGGCGGGTAGTTTCGCAGGCGTTTGGACAGCTTCTGGCCGTCCTCGGCCACCACCACGCCATGGCAGATCACGTTGCGGAACGGCGGTTTGTCGAACAGCGCCGTGCCGAGCACCATCAAGGTGTAGAACCAGCCGCGGGTCTGCGCCACGTACTCGACGATGAAGTCCGCCGGGAAGTGGCTTTCGAACCAGTCCTTGTTCTCGAACGGATAGTGCACCTGCGCGAACGGCATGGAGCCCGACTCGAACCAACAGTCAAGCACGTCCTCCACGCGCCGCATGGTGCTCTTCCCCGTCGGGTCGTCCGGGTTGGGGCGGGTGAGCTGGTCGATGTGCGGCCGGTGCAGGTCCTTCGGGCGCACGCCGAAGTCGCGTTCCAACTCGTCGAGACTGCCGTAGACGTCGACGCGCGGGTACTTCGGGTCGTCGCTCTTCCAGACGGGGATCGGCGTACCCCAAAAGCGGTTGCGGCTGATGGACCAATCGCGCGCGCCCTCGAGCCACTTGCCGAACTGGCCGTCGCGGACGTGCTCGGGGACCCAGTGGATCTCTTGGTTCAGCTCCACCATGCGCTGGCGGAACTGCGTCACCGCCACGTACCACGAGCTCATGGCCCGGTAGATCAGCGGCTGGTCCGTGCGCCAGCAGTGCGGGTAGTTGTGCACGATCTGCTCGTGGCGCACGACCAAACCGCGCGCTTTCAGCGCCGCAGCGATCGGTTTGTTGGCGTCGAAGACGAGCTGGCCCGCGTAGTCGGCGACCTCGGCAGTGAACCGGCCTTTTTCGTCGACGGGGCAGACGAGTTCGATGCCGTGGGCCTCACACACACGCTGGTCGTCCTCGCCGAAGCCCGGCGCCAGGTGCACGACACCGGTGCCGTCCTCGGTGGACACGAAGTCGGCTGCGAGCACCACGTGGCAGCGCGCGCGGCCGAGGAAGTAGTCGAACGGCGGGCGGTAGCGGCGGCCCACCAGGGCCGACCCCATCGTGCGACCCCGTTCGACCGCACCTTCGAGTTCCTTGGTGTACCGGGCCACCGCGCTGGCCGCGAGCACCGATCCACGGCCGTCCTTCTCGAGCACCACGTACTCGATCGCCTCCCCCACGGCGGCGGCGAGGTTCGAGGGCAACGTCCACGGTGTGGTGGTCCACACGAGGAGATCGAGCGGCAGGCCGTCCTCGGGGCGCGGCTCCAGCTCCAGCCGCACGGTCAGCGCGGGATCCGTGCGCGAGCGGTAGCTGTTGTCCATGCGCGTCTCGAAGTTCGAGACGGGCGTCTCCGCGGCCCACGAATACGGCATCACGCGGAAACCTTCGTACACGAGCCCTTGGTCGAAGAGGCGCTTGAACGCCCACAGCACACTCTCCATGTAGGAGAGGTCCATGGTCTTGTAGTCGCGCTCGAAATCGACCCATCGGCCGAGGCGTGTGACCTGTTCCTTCCACACTTCGGTGTACTTGAGCACCGAAGTCTTGCAGTGGTCGTTGAATCGCCCGATGCCGTAGTTTTGGATCGCGGCGCGGCCCTGCACACCGAGTTCGCGCTCGGCCTCCATCTCCGCGGGCAAGCCGTGGCAATCCCAGCCGAACCTGCGTTCCACTCGATGGCCGCGCATGGTCTGGTAGCGCGGCACCACGTCCTTCACGTAGGCGGTCAGGAGGTGGCCGTAGTGCGGCAACCCGTTGGCAAAGGGCGGGCCGTCGTAGAAGACGTACTCGGAGCGTCCCTTCGGCCGCTGGTCGATCGACGCCTGGAACGTGCCTTCGGCCTGCCAGCGGGCCAGCACCCGTCGTTCGAGGGCGGGCAAGGCCGGTTCGGAGGGCAGATCGGGGTAGGGGCGCTGTTGGGGCTGGCTCATGGCGGTTCGACCCGGTTGGGGGCCAGATTCAGGCCGGAGTGTAGGCCCGGGCGCGCACCCGGGCGAGGGGCACGCCGCGGCCCCGGAGCGGCGGTGGGCGCCTTAACCCGCGCCCATCGCCCGCAGTGGGACGCCGCGCAGCGCCGCGCGCAGTCCGGCCCAACTTGACCCGCACGGTGCCGGACTGGGACCATGGCCGCGTGAAGATCCTACTGCGCATCGTCTTGGTGGCTGTCCTCGGCATCGCTTTGCTCGTCGGCGGCCTGTTCTTCTTCCTCGGTCCGATCGTGAAGGTCGGGCTCGAAACCGGTGGCTCCCAGGCCCTCGGAGTCGACACACCCGTCGAATCGGTTTCGATCTCGCCCGTCGCCGGCAGCGTCGACCTGCGCGGCCTGCTCGTGCAATCCCCCGAGGGGTTCCAGCGGCCCCACGTGATGCGGTTGGGGCGGGCCGTTGTGGAGGTGCCGATGGCGTCGCTGCGGGACGATCCGCTCGTGATCGAGAAGGTCGAGGTCGGCGAGTTCGCGCTCGTGCTCGAGCGCCAGGGCAAGGCCTTCAACTACGAGCCGTTGCTGGCCAGCGCCAAGCGGCTGCGCGGCGAACCCGGCGCGAAGGACCAGCCGGCACCCAAGGGCCAGGAGCCCGGTCCGTCGCGGCGCATGCTCTTCAAGGAGATCACGATCGACGGTGTTGACTTGACGGTGGACGTCTTCGGGGGCGCGCTGCCGCCCCAGACCCTGGCACTGGGTCGGTACACCTTGCGCGACGTGGAGGTGGGCGGCGACGCGGATCCGTTCGGCGAACTGCTCGCGCGCCTCCTGGACGGCGTCGTGCAGTACGGGTTGGAGGAGGCCCAGGGGCTGCTGCCGGCGGACGTGTCGGCGATCCTCGGCGACGCCCAGGGACAGTTGGAAGCGCGCCTCGCGGAAGAACTCGAGAAGGCCGAGGACCGCCTGCAGGAGGAGCTCGACGGCGCCGCCAAGGAGCTGGGCGACAAGGTCGACGACGTGCTCGGGGACCTCCTGGGCGGCAAGGATCAGGGTGCCGGCGCCGGGGACGGCGCCGCCGATGGCGCGAAGCAAGAGGCCAAGAAGCTCGGCGACGAAGCCAAGAAGAAACTCGGCGGCATCCTGGGCGGCAAGAAGGACGGGTCCTGATCGCGCGGCGCGGCCCCTGCGCGGGGTGACCGGGGCTCCGCGCGGGGCTCACCGGGCCTGCCAGAGCCGAAACTCGGGGGCGCGCAGCGCCGGACGCTCCCTCAACGGCGGCGTCGCTGCGTTCCCCCCTTGTCAGGGAGACGTCCGTCGCATGAAATGGCGCGCCCGCGGATTCCTCCGCAGCCCGCCCCGTGACGCGCCTTCCCCTGCCCCTCATCGCGTTCCTCCTCACCGCGGCCACACGCGGCGTGGTGGCGCTTTCGCGGCTCGACGAGCTGGACCTCGAGCGGTACACGGCGAGTTTTGCCGCCGCCCTCCTCGCCGGCATGCCGCTGCATCCCGACGAACTGCCGATCATCGGTCACCTGCGGGGCTCCGCGATTTTCGGAGTCCTTCTGGCGCCGCTGATGGCGCTTTTCGGGCCGAGCCTCGGTGTGATGAAGTTGCTGGCGGTGCTGTGGTCCGCCTTCGCGGCGGGTCTCTTCGCGCTCGTGCTGGAGCGCGCCGGCGGTCGACGCGTCGCTTGGATCGGACTGCTCGCATACGCCCTGGCGCCGCCGGCGCAGGCGATGGTCGAGGTGCTGGCCCTCGGCAGCCACGCCGACACCCTTCCGTTCGTTCTCGGACCGTTGGCACTCCTGCTGAAGGGACGGCCCGGGGATCCGCTGTCCTTACGGCGCTGCATCGTTTTGGGCCTGTGGCTCGGCGCGGGCGCGCTCTTTTCGATGCAGACCTGGGTCGCGTACCTCGGTGTGGGCGCGGTTTGGTTGCGTGTCGATCCGGGTGCGTGGCATTCCCGGCGGCCGTTGTTCATCGCCCTCGGGGCGCTTCCTGGGCTCTTGCTGATCCCCGTGCTGTCGAGCGAACAGAAACTCGTCAATCGGGACTTCAGCAGTTGGCTCCAACTGCGCGCCCCCGTCGAGAAGTTCGTCGCCACGGCGACCGACTGGCTGCGCGAGTCCTGGCTCTTCGCCGCCCGCGACCTAGCCTGGGCCGGCTGGGTGCTGCACATCGCGTTGGCACTCGCCCTCGGGTACGCGCTGCTCTCGACCCGTTGGCCCCGCCTGCTGCCGGCGAGGACCGCGCGGGAACCCTCGAAACGCGAGCTGTTCAGCCTCTACGCACTGATCCACACCGGAGCGCTCCTCGGCGCGTTCTCGGTCACCCAGTTCCAACTGAACCTCGAGGCCAACCTCGACGGCATGGGCAGCCGCTACTTCATGCCGCTGTTGCCCGCGTTCCTCGGCCTGATCGCGTTCGGCGTGGTCGCGCTGCTCGAACGTGCCCCCCCCATCGGCGCCGGGGTCGCTGGGGCGTTGGGTGCGGCACTCGTCGCCGGAACGGTCAGTCTGCTGGACTTCTCCGTGCTCCACCGCGAACCGCCCGTGCGCAGCGCCGAGTTCCACGAGTTCCGCAACCACTTTGCGCACGCGGGTGGTGAGGATCGGCTGGCCCGCCTCGCGTGGGTGGAGCGCATGGCCCCGGATTGGCCTGCGATCCGGCCGATGACGTTCGTGAAGGTCTTCGAGCCCCGCCACCCCCGCCTCGTGGATCGCTCACCTTTGGAACTGGTGCCGCCGGACGTGCTGCGCCAGGAACTGGCGGAGATCCAGAGGGACGACCCGCGGGTGCAGCCGTTCGCGTTGGTCTCGTTCGGCATGGCGGTCTGCTGGCACTGGACCGACCACGCCCTCTTCGTGCGGCGCAACGCGTCGACGGCGGAAGTGACTGGGTTCCTCGCCGAGCGATTCGATTGGCTTGCCCAACGGGTGCCGCCCGAGGGCCGAGTTTGGTTCGTGCGCGGCTTTGGTCGCGGTCTGGCCACGCTGCAGGCGCGCCTCGACCTGTCGCGCAACAGTCCGGGTCGTCCGCACAGCGGCACCGAACCCATGTTGGAGGCGTTCCAAGAACTCCGCCGCTTCCCGGCCCACACCCGCGCGCCCTTGGCCGAGGGCATGGGTGTGCACTGGGGGCTGCGGGCGACTCCGTACAAGCGCCTCAACGAACGTGTCCTCGACGCCGCGCGCCGCGGCCTTTCGGAGGGCGACGTCGAGCCCTTCTTCTTCGGATTCGCCTGGGGATACCGCAGCCGCTTCATCGAGGCGACCTACCGCGTGCCGGATCCGGGCCCGCTCGAAGCCGCGATGTCCCCCGCCGCGCGGGAAGCATTCCGCGCGGCGCTGGAGCCGACGTCGACCCTCACCAGTCGGGGCCCGGACAACCTGGCCAGCATCGGCGACTCCTAACGGCGCGGGGTGCCGTCGAGTTCCGACGCGGGGCGGGGTTGGGGTTCGAGCTCCACGACCGGAAGTGCCGCCGGCGCCGCCTTCGCTCCGCCGAGCGCCTGGGCGACGATGCGCGAGAGTTCCGCCAACTGGTAGGGCTTGCGCGCAAAGCCCGCCAATCCCGCGCTCGCCACGTCGTGGGCGAAGTCCTCGAATCCAAAGCCGCTGGAGAGCACGACCCGCACCGCGGGATCGATTTCGCGCAACTTCGCCAGGCAGGCCCACCCGTCCATGACGGGCATCACCAGGTCGAGCAGCACGAGATCGATCTCGTCCCGCCGCGCCGCGAAGACCTCGAGGGCCTCCGCGCCTTCGCTGGCCACCCAGACCTCGTAACCGAGGCTGCGCAGCAGCTCGCCGGCCGTGCTGCGCACGATCGGTTCGTCGTCGACGATCAGGATCGAGCCCGTCCCGTCGATGATGTCGTCGCGGGCCGGCGGCAGTTCGTCCTCGGCCTGTTCCTCGACCAGCGGCAGGAACAGACGGAACAGGGCACCCGCCAACTCCTCGCTCTCCACGCGAATCGAGCCGCCGTGGCCGCGCAGGATGCCGTAGACCACGGCGAGCCCCATGCCTGAGCCCTTGCCGGGGCCCTTGGTCGTGAAGAAAGGCTCGAAGATGCGCGCTTGCACGTGTTTGGGGATGCCCAGGCCAGTGTCCGCGACGGACAGCTCGAGGTAGGGTCCCGGGGCGAGCTCGGGATAGAGGTGCGCGTCCTCGGGCCGCAGCTCGACCACCCGCGAGCGGAAGACCATGCGGCCGCCCTGCGGCATCGCATCGCGCGCGTTGACGGCGAGGTTCAAGATCACCTGCTGCATCTGACCGGGATCGCCGAGGATCAGATCCGTCCCAGCATCCAGGTGGTGCACGATGTCGATGCGTTTGTCGATGGTGCGCGCGAGCAGTTCGCTGACCTCTCCGACGAGGCTGTGCACACGCACCGGCATGCGGCGCACCTCGCCGCGGCGCGCAAACCCCAGCAACTGGCGTGTCAGGTCGGCGGCGCGCTCCGCCGCGTTCTCGATCACGGACACCGCGCGGCGCACGGCCGGGTCGCCGCCCACGGCCTCGCGCAGGAAGCTGGCATAACCGAGGATGCCGGTGAGCAGGTTGTTGAAGTCGTGCGCCACCCCGCCGGCGAGGGTCCCGATGGCCTCCATCTTCTGGGCCTGGCGCAACTGGGACTCGAGCTGCACACGGCTCTCCTCGGCGCGCTGGCGCTCGAGCGTGTTCGCGAAGACGTCGCCCACGATGCGCAGGAGCGAAACCACCTGCTCGTCCCAAGTGACCTCCCAGCGCACGGTGTCGAATCCGATGAAACCCACCGCCTCGCCCGCGCAGGTCATGGGCACACACAGGAGCGAACGCAGACCCAAGGCACTCAAGTCGCCGCGCAGGTCCGCCTCCGATTCCTGCAGCGCCGACACTCGCTGCACGAACACGTGGCCCGAGCGCCGGACGCGGTGGAGCAAGGATGGCAACTGGCTGGGTTCGGCGCTCTGGATGCGCCCCACGAACGGTTCGACCCCGTGGGCGGCCCACTCGTGGGTGTTGTCGAGAGCCTCCGATCCGTCGCGGAACTGGAAGACGTAACAGCGGTCCACACCGCAGAAGACGCCGATCTGCCGCAGCGCGTTCTGGATGGCCTGGTCGACGTCCTCGGCGTCCAGGTTGATGAAACGCGTGGAGATCGACGTCACCAACTTCTCGAGGCTGGCGCGGAAGTCGAGTTTGCCCTCGGCCTCCTTGCGCGACGTGACGTCGGTCGCGATCAACACCACGGACACCACCTGGCCGTCGCGCTCGAGTGGTCCGAGGCGCACCGCGAACCACGCCTCCGCGCCGCCCGGCAGCACCAGGCGGTGTTCGAAGGCGCGCCCCTGCCCGCTCGAGAACACCTCGCCGATGGCGTGCACGAGTCGCTCCCTCTCGGGGCCAACCAGGAGGTGGAAGTCACGCGCGGGGCGCCCGTCGCGCTCGGGCGCGAGCGAGCGGTTCGCGAACAGCACACGGCCCTCGCGGTCGAGTGTCGCGATCAGATCCGGCGCGTTTTCGACCAGGGAGCGCCAGCGGGCTTCGCTCTCGCGCATGGCATCTTCGGCGCGCAGGCGCTCGATCTCCACGCCCACCCGGGCGGAAAAAATGCGCAGGATCGATTCCGTGGGCAGGCGCTCGTCCAGCGGCCCATCGTGCAAGACACCGAGCACACCGATCACGCGCGACGCGCTGTCGTGGATCGGCATGCCGAGGTAACTCTGCACGCCGAGGGACGCAACCCAGGAGTTCGCGCCAAAACGCTGCACGACGCCGCTCGGGTAGTAGACGGTGCCGTCGCGGAGCACGAGCGCGTCCGGGGAGCCCTCCGAGGGGTATTCCTGCCCCTCGCGGTACTCCGTGCCGGACCAGAGGCAACGCAGGGCGAGGCGCTCGGTGCCGGGGATCAACTCCGACACGTAGGCCATGCGCACGCCGAGCGCGCGGGTCAGGTAGCGCACCAGACTGCGGAAGAAGCCCTGGCCGAGCACGGCGCTCGTCGCTTCGACGATCAGTTCGAGGCGCCGCTCCGCGCGGCGGCGGTCGGTGACGTCGATCGCCACTCCGATGACGCCGGAGACTTCGCCGTTCTGCTCGAAGATCGGCGAATAGCTGGTTTCGAATGCGGCGCCGCGCAGTTCGACGGTCGCCGTGAACGTCTCGCCGCCGAGGGCCCGGCGCAGGTTCGCCAGGACGTGCGGCGCGTCGCGGTACACGTCGAAGATCGAGCGTCCGACGATCTCCCCCGCCGAGAGGCCCATGCGCTCGAGGCCGCGCCCATCGGACAACCGGAAGTAGCCCTGGCGATCGATCGAGAACAGCGCGATCGGTGCGGAGGTCACCACGCTGGAGAGGCGCTGTTCGCTCTCGCGCAGCGCCTGCTCCGCCAGGCGGCGTTCGGTCACGTCGCGCGTCAACGCGGCGATGCGCCAAGCGCCTCCCCCGTGGTCGAGCACGGGGAACGATCGTGTGCGCACCCACCGCAGTTCGCCGCTCGGGCGTTCGATGCGGTACTCGAGCTCCGTCGGACTGCCCTGCGCGTGGGTCGCCTGCGCGCGCAGCAGGCGCGGGCGGTCCTCCTCGTGCACGCTGGCGAGCAGCCGACCGGGTTCGGCCAACAGGTCCTCGCGCGACACTCCCCAGAGGCCCTCGAAGGCCGGGCTGGCGTAGTACACCCGCGAGCCGTCCGCGTCGGCCATCCAGAACACTTCGCTGCCGAACGCCGCCCGTTGGGCCGGTTCCAGTTCGCCGGCGCCGCGGCCCTCTCCCGATCGCGGTTCGCGCAGTTCGTGGCCGACGAGGACGATTTCGCGCGTCGCACCCTCGTCGACCGTGGCCGCGTCGCCGGGCGCGTTTTCGAGCGGCGCGGCGAACAACTCGCACGCGAGGCGCCGCGCGCCGCCCGTGGTGTGTTCCGAACGCACGGTCCATTCGGCCCGCAGCGGTTCGCTCTCACCCTGCTCCAAACGCTCGAGCAAACGCTCGCATTGGTGTGCCTGTCCGTCGCCGGCGAGCCAATCGCCGAGACGCCGTCCCAGAAGCCCTCCGCCGGACGATTCCTGTCCCTGTGCGGATTCCGAGGCGATCCGTGTGTCGAACGACGCGTGTTTCGCCGCACCGCGCGCCGCGGGCGGACCATCGCCCGAGGGATCCACGCGTCCGCCGAGCAGCAGTTCCTCGGCCGCCTCGCTGAACGCGAGGATCTGGCCCTTGGGATCGAGCCGCAGCCACACGAGTCCCGGCGCGCGGGCGAGCGCACGCGTGAGCGACTGCGGAGCGCGCCCGAGGGCGCCACCCTCGCCCTCGCCCTCGCGCAGGTGCGCCCGGGAACGCGCACGGCGCGGCGGATCGAGGCGCTCGAGCAGCGCCTCCCGATCGAGGGGTTCGGCCAAGTAGGCGGCCGCGCCCGCTTCGAGCCACGCCGCATGTCGTTGCCCATCGGCGCCGTCCGCCAACACGAAGAGCGGCACACGCTGCGCCAACTCGCGGCAAAGGGGCGGCGGAGCATCGGTTCCGACGAGCGCCGGCGCGTCGCGCACGAGAATCGCGTGCGGATCCGAGCGTGCGGCCTCGCGTTCGAGGACGAAGAGGTCCGCGCAGTCCACCACGTCGAACCCGGCGGCGAGCAGACCCTGCCGCAGGCTCGGGGCGCCGGAAGTGCGCTCGAGCAACAGCAGCGCGGGCCGTCCGCGAACCGGCCGCGGCGCCACACGCCCATGGCACGCGCGCGCGAGTGTGTCGTCGTCCACGTGTTCGGGCAATACCGTCACGCCGCGACCCGCCAGTTCCGCGGCGTACTCCTCGAGGTCCTCCGGTTCGCCGACGCGCGCGCCCGAATCCGCGCTGTCGGCGCCCTGAGTATCGAGCTCCGCGACCAACGCGACCACCGGCAGGCTCTGTCCGAGTCCGCGCGACAAGAGGCCGAGCAGTTCGAGCGCTTCCCCCGCTTCCACACCCTTGCCAAGCAGCACGAGATCCGGGCCAGCGGCGGCGCGTCGACAGGCCTCGTCCGCGTCGAGGGCCACCCACACCGCGAAGCCCCGCTCCTCGAGGGCCGACTGGCGCGCATGGCGCGCGGCGTGGCTCGACTCGACGAACAAGAGGACGGGACGTTCCATCAATCGAATGGCGCGCGGCGGGGGCGAACGCGTGTGGCCCTGAGGATAACGCGCGGCGCGAAACCCACCAGGGAGCCCCAACTCCGAGACAGCGCGCAGAGGTGTGGCGGGCGCGCCTCGCGAGCGTTCAGACGGGAGCGACGGGCTCCGCGTACGGCGCGCCCGTCTCGAGGCGGCCGTCGTGCACCGCATGGCCCACCGCGAAGTGGTAGATGCTCACCAAGCGCTCGCCGACGAGTCCGAGGGCGCGGGAAGTTTCCCCGTCGAAGAAACAGCCGATGCCCGTGCCGACGAGGCCCTGCGCTTCCGCGCCGAGGTACATCGCCTGGCCCACGAGGCCCGCTTCCCAATGCAAACGCCGGTAACCCGGTGGGCCGAGCGCGTCGAGGGCGGAGCCCAGCTCGCCGAGCAGCGCCGCAGCATACACCCCGTCCCCCGCGATCGCCTGACCACAGGCCAACTCGGCGGCCAGGGAACGCACGTCGCCGCGCGCCAGGCACCAAAGTGGCAGGGAGCGCGGCGCGCCCGGCACGGGTTCCCACAGCGCGGGGCCGCGAGCACCGGCCGCGGCGAACGCAGGCGCGAGGCGTTCGCGCGCGCCATCGCTGCGCCCGAGCAGGTAGATGCCCGGCTCCAAACCCACCACAGCGTGCACGAAGAACACCGGATGCACGCGCGGTGTGTGGGGCCAGAGCGCGAAGGGCCGTCGCCCGGGACGCGGCACGAGGCGCTCGAGCCCGTCGAACCACGTTTGTGCCTGCAAGCTGCCCCGACGGTCGTAACCCAGCGCGCTCCGCCGACGGCGCACCAGTGTGCGCAGCGCCAGCGCGGCCTCGCTCTGCGCCGCGGCCCCGCCCTCGGGTGGCAAGGGGGCCGGCGGCCCGGCTTCCCGGACGCCGCCGTCGGGGGCGCGGGACAGGCGCTCGGCGAGTTCCACCGCATCCCATTCGATGTGCTCCGCGGAGAGCGGCGTGGGCAACCCCACGAATGCGGGAGCGGGCCCGTCGGCGGGGACGGGCGCGACGTCCGCTCCCGCGGGACGCACTCCGAGCAGCACCTGCGGGAGCTCGGCCTCGGGCCCGTCCTGGCCCGAGAGGCCGAGCAGCGCGGAGAGCGTCTGTGCCCCCAGGCAATCCTCGAGCGACGTGTCCCAGCCCGACAGCGCCGCCGCCACGTCCAAGCATGCCAGCATGTGCCCCGTGTCGTGCTGCACGTAGCGGAACGCGCGCTCGCCGTACTTCCAGGCCTCGCGCCACGCGATGGCCGACAGGCCCACGTAGAAGCTGCCCGGGGCGGCCCGGCCGAAGAGCGCCTCGGTGCGCTCCGCGTCCAAGAGCGCGCGGCGCTCCAGGATGTGCTCGCGCGGATCGTAGTGCGCGACCGAACCCCGCCCACCGCCATCGAGCGGTGGCAGGACGAGGTGCAGTTCGGTGGGATGCAAATTGCCCGAACTCGGCGGGACGCGCAGGAACCAGCGCGCGTCGCCGTAGCTCTTCGCCGCGGAGAGCGACGCGCCGTCGAAGAGGAAACGCGCGAGGCTCTCCAGGCCGAGCGGCGCCGGACGGAGCGGCGGCGCGCCGAACAGCACGCCGTACGTCGGCGGTGGTGTGCTGCCTGGGCCCGCCTCACGCCCCGCCTCCGCGGGATCCTGGGCAAAATGCGCGAGCGCCAACACCTCGGCCCCGGCCCAGCGGCGGAACGGCGCCGGTTGGTTGGCCCAATCCAGGTCCATGGGGCCCGCGGCGTAGCGCCCGAAGCCGTGGCTGGTGCGCCGGTGGTAGGCCATGAGCGCCCGGCGCGCCGCCTCGCGCGCGTCGATTCCCGTCCCCTCGGACGTGGGCGTGCCCTCAGCAGGTCCGCCGCGCCCGAACAGCCGCCGGAACATCAGGCCAGGCCGCCGTCCACGGAGAGCGTCTGGCCCGTGATGTAGGCGGCGCGCTCTCCGAAGAGGAACCCGACGAGGGCGGCAACTTCCTCGACCTGGCCCAGGCGGCGCATGGGGACGAGTTTCTCGATCTCGTCCCGCGGGAGCGCACCGAGCATCTCGGTTTCGATGAATCCAGGGGCCACCGCGTTGACGGCGATGCGCCGGCGGGCCAACTCGAGCGCCAGGGAGCGCACGGCCCCGATGAGGCCGGCCTTGCTCGCGCCGTAGTTGACCTGACCGATGTTGCCGCGCAGCCCGGTCACGGAGGACATCACCACGATGCGCCCGCCCTGGCGCAGCCCGACCATCGGCATGACGAGGGGCCGCAGCACGTTGAAAAAGCCGCCGAGGTTCGTGTCGAGCACCCGATCCCACGCGGCCCCGTCCAGGCCGGCGAACGGCGCGTCCTGGGTGACACCGGCGTTCAGCACCACACCCCAGAAGGCGCCGCGCTGCGCCACATCCGCGGCGAGGGTTGCCTCGGCCTCCGCGCGGTTCCCCACGTCGAAGGGCAGGAGTTGCCCCGCGCCCCCCGCCTCGTGCACGGCAGAGAGAACGGCGGCCGCATCGTCCGCCCGCGAGCGGAAGTTGATCGCCACGTCGAAACCGAGAGCGGCGAGTTCGAGGGCGCAAGCCCGGCCGATGCCGCGGCTTGCGCCGGTGACCAGGACACGCCGGGGCGAAGTGCTCATGGATTGCCCTGGGCGCAGCGCGGGTGCGGGCCGAGTCGAATCAACCGGCGAAGTTCTTCGCCGCGAACTCCCAGTTGGCGAGCTTCCAGAAGTTCTCGATGAACGTCGGCCGCGCGTTGCGGTAGTCGACGTAGTAGGCGTGCTCCCACACGTCGATGGTGAGGAGCGGCTTGTGGCCGGCGGTGATCGGGCAGTTGGCGTTGGGCTCCTGCGTGATCGCCAGGCTGCCGTCGGCCTTCTTCACGAGGAACGCCCACCCGCTTCCGAACAGGGTCGCGGCCTTGCTCGCGAACTCGGTCTTGAACGCGTCGAAGCCGCCGAACTGCTTGGCGATAGCGTCGGCCAAGGGGCCGTTCGGGGCGCCCTTGCTCTCCGGTGTGAGGCAGTTCCAAAAGAAGCTGTGGTTCCAGTGCTGCGCGGCGTTGTTGAAGATGCCGCCGGAGCTCTTCTTGACGATGTCGTCGAGCGACATGGAGGCGAACTCCGTGCCCTCGATCAGCTTGTTCAGGTTCACCACGTAGGCGTTGTGGTGCTTGCCGTGGTGGTAGGAAAACGTCTCCGCGCTCATGCCCTTGTGGCTGAGGGCGTCGGCGGCGAAGGGCAGGTTGGGCAGTGTGTGGGCCATGGCGTGCGCGGAGTTGGGGGTCAAGAAAAACGAGCGATGGAGCCAAAGGTACGCGCTCGGGCCAGCGGACGACGTGTGCCGGAGCACAGGAACGCCGCGGCTTTCCGCGCGCGAAGGCACCTCGGTTCTACCAAAGCGCGCCCTTGCTCTCAAGCAGAGGGGCGCTCTCAAGCAGAGGGGCGCTCTCAAGCAGAGGGGCGCTCTCAAGCGGAAGGGGTGCTCCGAAGCGCGGGGGGCAACCGCGGGCGCGGGCGCGTGGAGCCACGACCGTCAACGGACCACGAAATTCACGAGTTTGTCCGGCACGACGACCACCTTCAGCATGTCGCGGCCGGCAAGTGCGTCGGCGGCGGCCGCGCGGGCCAACTCCTCCAGTTGGTCCCGGCCGGCACCGCGGGGCGCCATCACCTTGGCGCGCAACTTGCCGCCGACCTGGACCACCACTTCGACTTCGTTGCGCTCGAGGAAGTTCGGGTCGACGGCAGGCCAGGGGGCCACCGTGACACTCGTGCCGTGGCCGAGGCGCTCCCACAGCTCCTCGGCGATGTGCGGCGCAAACGGCGCGAGCGCACAGACGATGCGCTCGGCCTGGCCCTTGTCGAGGGCCTCGGGCGACCTGCCGGCGGCGTTCAGCCACGCCATGAACCCGGCCACGGCGGTGTTGAAGTTGAACCGCTCGAACGAGTGTTCGACCTTCGCCAGGCACTGGTTGAGGTTGTACTCGAGCTCCAGATTGTCACCGGTGCGCGCGGCCGGTGCGGCGACCAGAAGGTGCGGCCGGATCGCCTCATGGGAATCGGGATCCACGAAGAGGCGCCACAGCCGGTCGAGGAAACGGCGGCAACCGGGCACGTCCCTGGGATTCCAGGGTTTCGAGTCCGACAGCGGCCCCATGAACATCTCGTACAGCCGGAACGTGTCCGCGCCGTACTCCGCGCACACGTCGTCGGGGTTGACGACGTTGCGCAGCGACTTGCTCATCTTCGCGATGACCTGTTCGAGCGCCGCGCCACTCACACGGCTTCGGTAACTGCCGTCGACCTCTTCGACCTCGTCCGACGGCACGAGCCGACCGGTGGGATCCTTGTAGGCAAACGCAGTCAACATGCCCTGGTTGAAGAGCTTCTGGAAGGGCTCCTTGGTCGGCACACGGCCCAGGTCGTAGAGCACCTTGTGCCAGAAGCGCGCGTACAGGAGGTGCAGCACGGCGTGTTCGGTGCCGCCGACGTAGAGGTCGACGTTCTGCCAGTACTTCGCCGCTTCACCCGAGAACGGCTCGGACGCGTTCGCGGGGTCCATGAAGCGCAGGTAGTACCAGCACGAACCTGCCCATCCGGGCATCGTGTCGGTGTCGCGCCGGGCCGGGCGGCCCGTGACGGGATCGACCGTGTTGACCCAGTCGACGGCCTTGGCGAGGGGCGCGGTGCCGTCGCTCGAGGGCTCGAAGTTGGCCATCGCGGGCAGTTCCACCGGCAGGTCCGCATCGGGCACTGCGCGGATGGAACCGTCCTCCAAGTGCAGCAGCGGGAACGGCTCGCCCCAGTAGCGCTGGCGCGAGAACAGCCAATCGCGCAGGCGGTACTGCACGCGTTTGGTGCCGATGCCACGCTGCTCGAGCACTTCCAGGGCGCGGGCCTTCGCCTGGGCCGTCGGCAAACCGTCCCAAAGGGGCGAGTGCACCGCCACGCCGTCGCCGCTGACGCAGCGCGACGCATCGGGAGCTTCGTCCCCCACCTGCACCACGGGGCGCACGGGTAGGTCGAACACCTCTGCGAACTCGAAGTCGCGCTCGTCGTGCGCTGGCACACACATGATGGCTCCCGTGCCGTAGCTCATGAGCACGTAGTCCCCCACCAGGATCGCCAGCTTCGCCGCGGGATCCTTGGGATCGAGCAGCGGGTTCAGCGCGAAGGCGCCCGTGTGCACGCCGGTTTTCGTCTTGGCGAGGTCCGTGCGCGCCAACTCGCTCTTCGTGGACGCCTGGCGCCGGTACGCGTCGACCGCGTCCCGTTGCTCGGGAGTTGTGATGCGCTCGAGCAGCGGGTGCTCCGGCGAGATCACCATGAACGTCGCGCCGTAGAGTGTGTCGGGCCGGGTGGTGTAGACGGTCAGCTCGTCCGCATGGCCTTGGATCGGAAAGCGGATCTCGGCGCCTTCGCTGCGGCCGATCCACTCGCGCTGCATCGTCTTGACCGATTCCGGCCAATCCAGCTCGTCGAGGTCGTCGATCAGGCGGTCCGCGTAGGCCGTGATGCGCAGCATCCACTGCTTGAGCGGACGCCGCTCGCACGGGTGGTCGCCGCGCTCGGACCGGCCGTCGATGACCTCCTCGTTCGACAACACGGTTTTGAGCGCCTCGCACCACCACACCGGCACCTCGGCCTGGTAGGCGAGGCCGCGCTCGAACAGACGCGCGAAGATCCACTGGGTCCAGCGGTAGTAGGAGGGGTCGGAGGTGTTGACCTCGCGGCTCCAGTCGTAGCTGAACCCGATCAGCCGCAGTTGCCGGCGGTAGTTGGCGATGTTCTCGGCCGTCGTCTCGGCGGGGTGTTTGCCCGTTTGGATCGCGTACTGCTCCGCCGGCAGGCCGAAGGCGTCGAACCCCATCGGGTGCAACACCGAAAAACCCTGCATGCGCTTCCTCCGCGCCACGATGTCCGAACCGATGTAGCCGGTCGGGTGGCCCACGTGCAGCCCGGCCCCCGACGGGTACGGGAACATGTCGAGCACGTAGTACTTCGGGGCCGCGGGGTCGAAACCCGGTTCGCCCGGGTTCGGGGTGCGGTACGTGCCTTGGCGTTCCCAATGGGCTTGCCAGCGGGCCTCGATGGCGGCGGGATCGTAGTTCTGGGTCACGGTGGGGCCAGCTTCTGGCGGGAGCTTCGGGGGACAGGCTTCTGGAGGACCGGCTTCGAAAGCTAGAGCGCGGCGGCGGAGAGTGGCCCAACCGAGGCCGGGGCCGGGCAGGATAGGAAGCTGGCGGCGCCGGCGCAGCCGCGGGCTTTGGAAGCGGTCGCCGCGCGGATGGCAAAGACGAGCGGGCGACGCTTGACTCCGGCCCTGCCCGTCGGCATCTTCTCGGGCCCTCGACCGGTCCCACGGCCGTTCGGGGACCCCGGCCCTGCGTCGCCAGCGGGACGGATGCTCGGGGGATTAGCTCAGTTGGTAGAGCGCTACAATGGCATTGTAGAGGTCAGGGGTTCGACTCCCCTATCCTCCACCACCCAACGACGGCCGCGGTCCGAGAGGGCAGCGGCCGCCGTTCTTTACCGGCCGCCGGCGTTGGCGCCGGGCGGCCTGCCGTCACCGGCCGGCCCGTCCGCCCGGCCCCTCCCCACGCGGCGCGAGCCCCATGACAGACCTCGCCCATCCCGATCGACTGGACAAGGTGGCTCGCCTGCGCGCCGCCGGCATAGACCCCTACCCCGCCCGGGGTGTGGAGGCGGAGCCCCTCGCCGAACTGGTCCGGGACCTGGGTTCGCCCCAGTCCCCCGGTCCCCGGGTCGGCGCGCGGGTGAAGGCCGCCGGGCGCCTGCTCTCCCTGCGCGACTTCGGCAAGCTGATCTTCGCGCCCTTGGTCGACAAGGGTGGCCGCATCCAACTGGGTTTCCAGCGCGACGTGCTGACGGACTGGTGGCCGAACCGAAAATTGCTCGACGGCGGCGACTTGGTCGGCGTCGAGGGCGAGCTCGGTTTCACGCAAAAGGGCGAGCCGACCCTGTGGGTGCACGAGGTGCACATCCTCGCCAAGAGCGTCGCGCCGCCGCCTGAGAAGTGGCACGGCCTGGTCGACAAGGAGCTGCGCTACCGCCGCCGCTACGTCGACCTCTGGAGCTCGCCCGGCATCGCCGACGTGTTCGTGGCGCGCAGCCGCATCGTGTCGAAGATCCGCCGCGACCTCGAGGCCCGCGGTTTCCTCGAAGTCGAAACGCCCGTGCTGCAGCCCATCGCGGGCGGCGCGGCGGCCAAACCCTTCGTGACCCACCACAACGCGCTCGGCCTCGACATGTACCTCCGCATCGCGCCGGAGCTCTACCTGAAGCGCCTGATCGTGGGCGGCCTCGAAAAGGTCTTCGAGTTCGCGCGCAACTTCCGCAACGAAGGGCTTTCCCTCCGCCACAACCCCGAGTTCACGATGCTCGAGGTGTACTGGGCTCAAGCCGACTACCGCCACCAGATCCAACTCACCGAAGAGCTGATCGAAGCGGCGGCCCGCGAGGCCAACGGCTCGACCCACGTGCGTTTCCGCGACCGCGAATACGACCTGCGCGCTCCGTTCCGCCGCGTCAGTTACATGGAACTCTTCGAGGAGCGCAACGGCTGTGCGTTCCGCGACGAAGCCGCGGTGCGCGCCATCGCCAAACGCCTCGGCATCCGCGAAGAGCACGGCTACCCGAAGCTCGCCAACGACGTGTTCGAAGCTACCTGCGAGGACGCCCTCGAGGGTGTGGTGTTCGTGGTGGGGTACCCCATCGAGATCAGCCCGCTGGCGAAGGCCGACCCGGAGAATCCCGGTGTGGCCGAGCGCTTCGAGCTGTTCGTCGGCGGCATGGAAGTCGCCAACGGCTTCAGCGAGCTGAACGACCCCGCGGAACAGGCGCGGCGTTTCGAGGAGCAGATCGCAACGAAGGATCCCGAAGCCCCGGGCGAGGTCGATGTCGATTACGTGCAGGCCCTCGAGTACGGCATGCCCCCCACCGCCGGCGTCGGCATCGGCATCGACCGTTTGGTGATGGTGCTGACCGGCCAGGACTCGATCCGCGACGTGCTGCTGTTCCCCACCTTGCGCCCGCTCCACGCGGACACCCACGGCGAAACCCAAGCGGACGGCGAATCCGGCGCGGCGGGCTCGAAGCACGCGCCAGAGGCCTGACGCCGCGAGGCCAACGAACCCGTGTACCGCACGTTCCTCAGTTGGCGCTACCTGCGCGCCCGCCTCACGAACCTGATCGGCATCGTGGGGATCACCGTGGCCGTCGGCGCGCTCATCCTGATCCTGTCGATCATGACGGGGTTCCTGGAGGAGACGAAACGCACGGTGCGCGGCAACCTCGCGGACCTGATCGTCACGCCGATCCAGGACACGCGCTCGGTCACGGGCGAGCCGGTGCCGAAGGACGCGCGCATTGCCCAGCGCATCCTCGTCGAGGATGCGCGCGTGGCGGCCGCAAGTCCGCGCCTCGTGTGGTACGGCCTGATCGCCCAGGGCGGCGACCGCGCGGGGCACTCGCGCGACGTGCTCACCGACAGCGAAGCGGGGCGCATGATGGGAGTGCAGCTCGTCGGTGTCGACGTGCGCAGCCACGAGCGCCTGGGCGGGCCCGCGCTCGCCGGCATGTTGGCGCTCCTCGGGGTGCCGTTCGTGCCGGAGCGTGTGCACGACGACTTCGACACCACGGATCTCTACGCGGGCCTCGCGCGCCCGCCGCACCCGCGGCGCCTCGGCGCGCCGGTCGAGAACCCACTCGATCCCTTCGCGCCGCCCCCGGTCCGTCGCGGCGGAAGTGGACCGCGCCGTGCTGCCGTGATCGTCGGTGAGCAGCTCTTCTCGTCGCTGCGCCTGCGCCGCGGCGACGAGCTGGAACTCGCCACGGTCGTGCCGGATCCACTCACCGGCAAGGTGGCGATCAGCAACCGCAAGTTCGTCGTCGCCGGCAGCTTCCGCTCCGGCGAGAACGAGATGGACCTGGAGCGCATTTACCTGGACCGCCGCGAACTGGGCGATTTCCTGGGCGGCACCATGTCGTTCAGCGAGATCCTCGTCAAAACGCGCGACTACGACGCCCACGGTCGACGCCTGGCCGTCGACATGGAGCGCAAACTCGCCGAAGCCGGCGCGATCTGGTGGAACGGCATCGAGGACGACCTGGGCCGCCGCGGGCAGGTGCGCACCTGGGAGGACTTCCGCCGCACGCTCTTGGGCGCCATCGAGAACGAACGTGTGCTGATGGCGATCATGCTCAGCCTGATCCTGCTCGTGGCCGGCTTCACGATCTTCGCGATCCTGACCATGATGGTCGCGGAGAAGCGCCGGGACATCGGCATCCTGACCGCCCTGGGCGCGCCGCCCCGCGGCATCCTCGCGACGTTCCTGTTGATCGGTTTCTGGGACGCACTCCTCGGCGCCAGCATGGGTGCCCTCCTGGGCGTGCAGGGTGCACTGCACATCGACAGCATCGAACAGTGGCTGAGCGGCGTGCTGGGTGTGCAGATCTTCAACCGCGACGTCTACTTCTTCGACCGCATCCCCGCCGTCGTCGAGCCCGTGCCCGTCGCCATGATCGTGGGCGGCGCGTTTGCGATCACCCTGGCCTGCGCCGCCGTGCCCGCCTGGCGCGCGGCGCGGCTCGATCCCCTGGTGGCCCTGCGCTACGAGTGATCCCCATGGAGATGCGCACACAGGAACCCACCCCCGCGCGCGCGGCCGGCCAGCCGGTGCTGGTGGCGAAGGGCGTCGAGAAACACTTCCTCCTGGCCGGCAACAAACTGCCCGTGCTGCGCGGAGTGGACCTCGAGTTGGCACCGGCGGAGAGTGTGGCGTTGCTCGGCAGCTCGGGCGCGGGCAAGTCCACCCTTCTGCACGTGCTGGGCCTGCTCGAGCGCCCCAGCGCGGGCACCGTGCGCATCGCGGGCCGCGAGGCCTGGGGCCTGTCGATCCAAGAGCGCGCGCGCCTGCGCAACCAGGCGATCGGCTTCGTGTTCCAGTTCTACCACCTGTTGTCCGAGCTGACGGCGCTCGAGAACGTGCTCCTGCCCGCCATGATCGCCCACGGGCGGTTTGCGTACCTGAAGCGCCGCGCCGAGCTGCGCGAACGCGCCACGGAATCCCTCACGCGCTTCGGCCTAGCGGAACGGCTCTCGCACCGCCCACCCCAACTGTCGGGCGGCGAGCGCCAGCGTGTCGCCCTCGCGCGGGCCCTCTTCAACGACCCGCCGCTGCTCATCGCCGACGAGCCCACCGGCAACCTCGACAGCACGACGGGCGCCGCCGTGCTGGAGCTGATCTTCGAAGAGCAGCGCCGCCGCGGCCTGACGCTGCTGCTCGTCACCCACGACACCACGGTCGCCGCCCGCTGCGCACGCACAGTGCACATGCACGACGGCCGCGTCGTCTGATCGCCCCAGCTCAGCCCGCGCCCGGGCCCGGGCCGCCGCCCCAGCCGAGGCGGTCGCGCAGGCGGCGGTAGGGGTCGAGGTCCGGCATCACGATCAGCGGGTAGCGCACGGGATGCGCCTCGAGACGCAGCACCTCGCCGGGGTGCAGGTCCCCCATCGAGCGGCCGTCCACCACGATGCGGGTCGGCTCGTCGTCGTCGTCCGTGACCTCGAGGCGGATGTCCGCGCCCGAGGGCAGGACGAGCGGGCGGTTGGCGAGGCCCTGGGAGCAGATGGGCGTCACGACCATCGCCTCGACGGAGGGCTCGAGGATCGGCCCGCCGGCCGACAGCGAGTAGGCGGTCGAGCCGCTCGGCGTAGAGAGGATCAGACCATCGGCCCGGTAGTCCGTGACCCAGGTCTCGCCCACACGCAGCCGGATCGTGCCCATCGGACCCGACGACGGCCGGTGCACGACCACGTCGTTGAGCGCCACCGCCCGCGCGAGCGGCCCCTTGCCGCGGCGTTCGGCGGCGATGCGCAGGCGGGGCTCCACCACCGCGCGCCCGTCGAACACACACTGCAGCACCTCGCGCCAGCGCCCCGTCGGCGTGGAGGCCAAGAACCCCACGCGGCCGAAGTTGATGCCGAGGGTGGGCACAGGCTCGGCCGCGAACGCGCGCACCGCGCCCAGGATCGCTCCGTCGCCGCCGAGCACGACGAGGAGGTCTGGCCGCACCTCGCTGCCCCGGCCCGCTTCGCGCGCGAGCGCAAACGCGTGCACGTCGGTCTCGACCAGCACCGTCTCGACACGCGAGCGCAGGAACTCCTCGAGGTCGCGCAGCAGCTCGCGCACACCCGGTTTGCCCGGATGCGCAAACACGAGCACCCGCCGGATCACACCCAGCATCGGCGTGGTGTGGGACGGCAGGGTGACGTCGCCGCGCTTGGGGTCCTGTTGGGGGGGGCGGGCCATGGGAACCTTGACGCGCCGAGGGGCGCGCCATTTCAAACGAGCGACGGACGCAGGAGCTGCAGGACCACACGCTCGATGCTCTGGGCGTCGAGGCCCGAGGCGGCGAGCTGTTCTTCCCGCGTCGTCGCGTGTTCGAGGTAGCGGTCCCCGATGGCGAGGTTGCGGATCTGCGCCCGGGCGCCGGGGATGCGGGTGGCGGCCTCGAGTACGGCCGAACCGAAACCGCCAGCGCGCTGGTGTTCCTCCACGGTCACGAGGAAACGCCGCTCGCGCAAGTGAACGCCGAGCAAATCCTCGTCGAGGGGTTTGGCGAACCGCGCGTCGACCACGGCCACGGACACACCGCGGAGGCGCAGGCGCTCGGCGGCGAGCAGCGCCTCACCCACCAGGGAACCAAAGGCCCACAGCACCAGCTCGCCGTCCTCGAGCAGCACCTCGGCGAGTCCCGGCAACATCCGCGCCCGCTCGTCCGCGTGCACCCGTTCGTGGGCGGGAGCCTGCGCCCGCGGCCAACGCAGCGCGAGTGGCCCGGGCAGCGTCAGGCCCAGTTCGAGCATGCGGTAGAGGTCCGTCGCGTCCCGCGGCGCCGCGAGCACGATGCCGGGCAACGTGCGCAGGTACGCGGTGTCGAAGACGCCGTTGTGGGTCGGCCCGTCCTGTCCCACGAGGCCCGCGCGATCCATGGCGAACACCACGGGCAGGCCCTGCAGGCAGACCTCCTGGAACACCTGGTCGTAGGCGCGCTGCAGGAACGTCGAGTAAATCGCGCACACGGGGCGCAGGCCGGCTTTTGCCATGCCAGCCGCCATCGCGACAGCGTGTTGTTCCGTGATGCCGGTGTCGTGGAAGCGCGTGGGGAACCGCTCGGCGAACTCGAGCAGACCCGTGCCCGAGGGCATGCCCGCGGTGATGGCGTGCACACGCAGGTCGCGCTCGGCCAAGTCCATGAGCGCCTCGCCGAAGGCCGTGGTGAACGCGGGGCCAGCGCTCAGCGGCGTGCCCCAGAAGCGCTCGGGTTCCACCTTGGGCGACTCGGGCACCGGCGCGGGTTTGCCCGACGGCGGTTTGGCCGCGTGCACCCGTTCGGGGTGGGTCGACGCCTTAGGGTGGCCCTTGCCCTTTTCGGTCAGGGTGTGCAGGAGGACCACACCGTCCAACTCGCGCACACGCTGCAGCTTCTCGACCAGGTACCCGACGTCGTGGCCGTCGAGGGGCCCGACGTACGTGACCCCCAACTCCTCGAACACGTGGCCCGCGACGATCGTGTGCCGCAGAACCTCGCGCACCTCGTCCAGCGTGCGTTCGACGCGGTCCCCGATCAGCGGGATCGACGCGATCAGGTTGTGGATCTCCTGCTGGGCGCGCTGCACCACCCGGTTCGAGCGAATGCGCGACAGGTACCGAGCCAGGCTGCCCACGCTCTTGCTGATCGACCACTCGTTGTCGTTGAGGACGACGAGCATGCGCAGGCCACTGGCCCCCGCGTGGTTCAGGGCTTCGAACGCGACACCCGCGCCGAGGGACGCGTCGCCGATGACCGCCACCGCGTGCGGCGGGTTCGGCTCGTGGCGCAGCCCCATCGCGAGCCCGGTCGCGAGGCTGATGCTGGTGCCCGCGTGGCCCGTGTGGAAGAGGTCGTAGTCGGACTCCTCCGGGTTGGAGAAGCCGCAGAGGCCATGGGTCTGGCGCAGCGTCGGGAAACGCTCCCGCCGACCAGTGAGCACCTTGTGCGGGTAACTCTGGTGGCTCGTGTCGAGCACCAGACGGTCGCGCCGGAAATCGAACACGTGGTGCAGCGCCACGGTCAGTTCGACGACACCCAGGTTGCTGCCGAGGTGCCCGCCGGTCGACTGCACCGATTCGAGGAGGAACCGCCGCAGCTCCGCACAGACCGCGGCCAGCTCGGTGGGCGCAAAGGACGCTAGGTCCTGCGGCGAGCGGATCCGATCGAGCAGGGGGTAGCCCAAAGCGGGGATCGGGGCGTCGCCGCCGTGGCGTTCGGTCTCGGACATCGCGGAGGGAAAGGGAGCGGGCGCCGAGGGGTGCCGCGGGGTGCGGATGGCGCGGCCAACCTTCGTCGGATTGCGTGGGGAAGTGTCCGCCAGGGTGTCCGGCAATGCAAGCGCGGGGAGTCCCGGGCTTGGGCCGGCGCGCCGCCGGCGAGGGTCAGGAGCGGCGCTGCAGGAGGTGCTCCACGAGGAGGAAGGGAAGGGAGCCCTCGGCCAGCCCCAGCTCCGAGAGGGCCGCCCGCGCCTCCTGGGCCCGCTCCGCAGCCTCCCGGCGCGCCCCGTCGAGGCCCAGGGCAGCGACCAGGGTGTCGCGCTCGAGCGCCGCGTCCTTGCCCGGCGTCTTGCCCAGGGTGGCCGCGTCGCCGGTCACGTCGAGGACGTCGTCGACCGCCTGGAACCCGAGCCCGAGGGCTAGGCCGAAGCGCCTGGCCCCGGCGACGGCACCGGCGCCCGCCGCGGCGACGAGGGCCCCCATCTCGGCGGCCGCCGCGAACAGGGCCGCCGTCTTGGCCCGGTGCACCGCGCGGATGCCCTCGGGACCACCGGGGCTACCCGGGCGGCTCGCCGGCAGGAGGTCCAGCACCTGGCCGCCGACCATGCCCCGTGCGCCGGCGGCGCGCGCCAACACCAGGACCAGTTCGGCGCCCCGGGGCCCGAGCCGCGCCAGTTCCTCGAACGCCAAGGTCTGCAAGGCGTCGCCCACGAGGATGCCGAGCGCTTCGCCGTAGACCACGTGGCACGTGGGCCGACCGCGGCGCAGGTCGTCGTCGTCCATGGCCGGCAGATCGTCGTGCACCAGGCTGTACGTGTGCACGAGTTCGAGGGCCACCGCGGGAGCCGTCGCCGCGTCGGCGGTGCCACCCAGCTCCTCGGCGAAGAGCCGCACGAGCGCCGGCCGCAGGCGCTTGCCGCCGCCGAGGATCGCGTAGCGCATCGCCTCCTCGAGGCGCGCCGGCACGAACAGCCCCTCCTCGCGGTTGGCGAAGCAGCGCGTGAGGGACGCTTCGAGGGCCGCGTCGCTCCAGCGGCGGGTCTCGAGGAGCCAGACGTCGATGGCGGGCGCGGTGGCCATGGGCGGAAGCGTGGCGCTCATCGCCGCGGCGCGGAGCTCCCGGCGCCGTCGCCGCCGCCCGCAAAATCGGGATCGTCCGCGAAGTTGGCAAGGGCCCTCTCCGCGTCGCCGGTCAGTTCCTCGACACGCTTCGAGTACCGCGAGAGCGCCGCCTGGCAGCGTCCGAGCAACGCCACACCCGCACCGAAGCGCTCGATGGCCTTCTCGAGGCCCAACCCGCCCTGTTCGAGCTCGGCGACGATGCGCTCCAGCTCCACGAGTTCCTCGTCGAAACCCCGTTGGCTCTCCGCAGCCCCGGCGTCCCCGCCAGCGGCGTCCTTTGCCCCGTTTTTGGCCATGGGGAGAAGGATACGCAGGTCGCGCGCCCAGCGCGAACAGGCTCGGGTCCCGGGCCTGCTGGTAGGATCGCCGAGGCGTCCTCCGGGCCAGCGCCGCTCCTCTCTCCCCCCACCGATCGCTCCTCCGCTCCGCTTCCACCGTGCCGCCCCCCGACGACGAATCCGCACCGCCCACGGGCGCGCGCAAGAAGTCCCCGGCCAAGGCACCCCAGGAGGTGCTGGCGGCGGTGGACCTGGGCTCCAACAGCTTCCACATGCTGATCGCGCGGGTGGTGCAGGGCGAGCTGCACATCCTGGACCGCATGCGCGAGACCGTGCGCCTCGCGGCGGGGCTCGACGAGGACAAACGCATCACGAAGGAGGCCCGCGAACGCGCGCTCCTTTGCCTCTCGCGTTTTGGCCAGCGTGTGGCCGAGCTGCCCCAGGGCTCGGTGCGCGCCGTGGGCACGAACACCCTGCGGCGCGCGACCAACGCGCGCGGCTTCCTGCGCCGCGCGCGCGAGGCGCTGGGCCATCCGATCGAAGTGTTGCCCGGGCGCGAGGAGGCGCGGCTCATCTACCTGGGTGTCGCCCACGACATCTCCGACGACGCCGGCCGGCGACTCGTGGTCGACATCGGCGGCGGCAGCACCGAGTGCATCCTGGGCGAACGCTTCGAGCCCCTCTTGACCGACAGCCTCCACATGGGCTGTGTGTCCTTCAGCAACGAGTTCTTCCCCGGCGGCGCCCTCGACCGCGAGCGATTCCGGGCCGCCGAGATCGGCGCGCGGCTCGAGATGCAGAGCATCGAGCGCAGCTACCGCGCGGAGGGTTGGGACGAAGCCGTCGGTTCGTCGGGCACGATCAACGCCATCGCGGAGATCCTGCGCCTGTCGGGGTGGGAGAAGGGCTCCATCACACGCGACGGGTTGCGCCGCCTGCGCAAGGCCATGGTCGCGGCGGGCCACGTGTCGCGCCTCGAGCTGCCGGGCCTGGCGCCGGACCGCGTGCCCGTGCTGGCTGGCGGCGTGGCGATCCTCACGGCCATCTTCGATTCGCTCGGTGTCGAGGAGATGCGCACGTCGAGCTTCGCGCTGCGCGAAGGACTGCTCTACGACCTGTTGGGCCGCATCCGCCACGAGGACGTGCGCGACCGCACCATCCGGCGTTTTGGCGAGGTCTACCACGTCGACCACGAACAATCGACGCGGGTCGAGCGCACCGCCCTGCGCGCGTTGGCGCAGGTGGCGGAGACGTGGGACCTCGACGAGGAGCTGGCGAAACGCTTCTTGGTGTGGGCCGCGCGCCTGCACGAGATCGGACTCGCCATCAGCTACTCCGGTTACCACAAACACGGCGCCTACCTGATCGAACACTCGGACATGCCGGGGTTCAGTCGCGAGGACCAAGCCCTGCTCGCGACGCTGGTGCGCCTGCACCGGCGCAAACTCGACAAGGCGCTCTTCCGCGAGCCACCGACGTTCCGCACGCGGCTAGCGCTGCGGCTCGTGGTGTTGCTGCGGCTCTCGGTGCTGCTGAACCACTCGCGCCGGCCGGAAGCGGTGCCCAACGTGCGGCTCGAGGCGCGTGACAACTGCCTCCTCGTGCAGTTTCCGAAGGGCTGGCTCGAGGACCACAGCCTGGCGCGCGCGGACCTGGAGGCCGAGACCGAGGCGCTGCTCGCGGTGGGTTTCGAACTGCGCGCCCATTGACCGGTTACGCCTCGCCCAGTTCCTGCGCCTGTTGGTGGTCTTCCAAGCTGGGACTCGAGGGCGGCGGCGGCGCCACCTCGAACCCAAAACGCGCGCGGTGGGCCGCGTCGGCGGCGTACTTGTCGCGGTTCGTGGCGGCCAACTTCCCGAGCAGCAACTCCTGCACCGCGCGGGGTTTGGCGCGGCCCGGCCGCTGGCGTTTGTACGTGCCGTCGCTTTGCAGCACCCACGCCTGTTGGTTGTCCTCGAGCACACCCTCCAGGCCCTCCGCGATGACCCGCGCCTTCAGATCCGGATCTTCCACCGGAATCGCGGACTCGACACGCCGGTAGAAGTTGCGCGCCATCAGGTCCGCGCTGGCGAGGTACACGAGATCCTTGCCCGCCGCGTGGAAGCGGTAGACCCGATGGTGCTCGAGGAACCGGCCGATGATCGAGCGCACGCTGATGTTCTCCGAGGTGCCCGGCACGCCGGGCCGCAGCGAACACGCACCGCGCACGATCAGATCGACCTTCACACCCGCCCGCGACGCCTGGTAGAGCTTCGCGATCATCGCCGGCTCGGTGACCGCATTGGCCTTCAAGACGATGCGCGCGGGACGACCGGCCTTGGCTTCGGCGATCTCGTCATCCACCAGGGACAACAGCGTCGAAGCCAGGGTGAACGGCGCCTGCAGCATCTTCTTCAGTTTGCGCACCCGCCCCATGCCGGTGAGCTGCAAGAAGATCTGGTGCACGTCTTCGCCGATGTCCGCATCGCACGTGAACAGCCCGAAGTCCGTGTAGAGCCGCGCCGTGGCCGAGTGGTAGTTGCCCGTGCCGACGTGCACGTAGCGCCGCAGGCGTTTGCCCTCCCGGCGCACGATCAACATCAACTTGGCGTGGGTCTTGTACCCGACGATGCCGTACACGACGTTCACGCCCGCGCGCTGCATGCGGGTCGCAAGGTCGATGTTGGCGCGCTCGTCGAAACGCGCGAAGAGCTCCACCACGACCGTGACTTCCTTGCCGGCGCGGGCGGCCGCGATCAGCGCGTCGGCGATCGCGGATTCCTCCCCCGTGCGGTACAGGGTCTGCTTGATCGCCAGCACGTCGCGGTCCGACGCCGCTTGGCGCAGGAAGTCGACCACCGGCGCGAACGATTGGTACGGATGGTGCACGAGCACGTCCCCGCGCCGCAGGGCCGCGAACATGTCCTCGCCGTATTCGAGACGCCGCGGCAAGCCGGGCACGAACGGCTTGAACTTGAGGTCCGCGCGGTCGACTTCGCGCGCGATGGCGGAGAGGCGGTGCAGGTTCACGGGACCCTGCACCTGGTACAGGTCCTGGGGCCCCAAGCGAAACTCGGTGGCCAAGAACTTCACCATGTCCGGCGGACAGTTGTGGGCCACCTCGAGCCGCACCGCGTCGCCGTAGTTGCGGCTCGGCAGTTCGCCCTCGAGCGCGCGCAGGAGGTCGTCGACTTCCTCCTCTTCGACCCACAGGTCGCTGTTGCGGGTGACGCGGAACTGGTAACAGCCGTTGACCTCGAGGCCCGGGAACAACTCGCCGATCGCCGCGTGGATCACGGACGACAGCATCACGAACGTGTGCGCTCCGCGGCCGACGTGGCGCGGCAGCGGGATGAGCCGCGGCAGGGAGCGCGGCACGTTGACCACCGCGATGCCGTTCGTGCGCCCGAACGCATCCCGTCCGACCAGGGGCACGAGGAAGTTGAGGCTCTTGTTGAGCACACGCGGGAACGGGTGCGCCGGGTCGATGGCCACGGGCGTGAGCACGGGCTGCACCTCGCGGCGGAAGTAGCTGCGCACCCACGTCATCTGGCGCTCGTTCAGCTCGTCCCGCGGCAGAAGGTGCACTCCTTCGGCCGCCAGCAGCGGCAACAGCGTGTCGTTCAATACCCGGTACTGCTCGTCCACCAGACTGTGCGCGCGCTCGGCGATGCGCGCCAACAACTCGCGCGAGCTCATGCCATCCGGCCCGTTCGGACGGTCGACACCGAGTTGGACCTGCTGCTTCAGACCCGACACGCGGATCTCGAAGAACTCGTCGAGGTTGGTCGTGCAGATCGTCAAGTACCGCAGCCGCTCGAGCAGCGGCACGGAGTCGTCCTTCGCCTGCTCGAGCACCCGCTGGTTGAACTCGAGCAGACTCAACTCGCGGTTGACGTAGAGCTCGGGCGCGTCGAGGGGCGGCGGCGCGGGCTCCGGAGCGGACGGCGCACCGCCCGCGGAATCGGCCGCGGGGGAGCGGCGAACCTCGGGAATCGGCTCGTCGGGCGTGGAGTCGGCGGGCTGCATCGTGGGGCGCGGTGGTCGAGGGGGACACCCGTCTTGGATTCGGCCACGGGCGGGCGCCCCATTCCGTGGCCGCGGACCCGCGCAAGGAAGATAAATTTACCGCGGGCCAGGGGGGCGCCCAGCACCCGGCGGGATAGCCTCCCGTCCGCGGTCTCGACCTCACCTCCCGCCGCCACTCCCCGCAATTTCCCCCCACCCGGTGATCTCCCCCCACCCCTGGCTCGAGCACCTGCGCCGGCACCTCGACGTGGCCCGCCTCGGCCGCGACCCCGAGGGTGTGCACCAGATGCGTGTGGCCCTGCGGCGCCTGGGTGCGTGGTTGCACCTCGGCGGCTGGCGGGTGCTGGCGGACGACATCGGTTGGCTGCGCCGGAATGCGGGCGCGGTGCGCGATTTCGACGTGTTGCTCGAGCGCCATCCCAAGGAGCCCCTCGGGCCCTGGTTGTCGCGCCGGCGTGAGCGCGCCCGCGGCGCCCTCCTCGCGGCCATCGACGCGCCGCGCGCGGCGGGCCTGCTCGAGGCCCTCTCGCTCGCGCCGCCGCTCGACCCGGACCGCGCGCGCACGGCGCTGGAGGGCTTGGCGCACCGTGTGGAGACCCGCGGCAAGCGCGCGCTCGAATCCGCCCACAAGCCGAAGGAGATCGAGCGCTGGCACGCCCTGCGCCGCGCCCTGCGGCAGTTGCGCTACGGCATGGAGTGGCTCGAGTTGCCGACCAAGCCGCTGCGCGAGTTGCAGGACGAACTGGGCGAACTCGGCGATCTGGCGGTGTTGCAACGCCAGTTGCGCGAATATCCCGAACAACGCCACGTGGCCGAAATCGCCGCCCAACTCGAACACGCCACCGAGCGCGCCCTCGGCAACGCCCGCGCCGGTTGGCGCGAACGCCACGACGCGGTGCTCGCGGCCGTACCCCGGACCCGCCCATGGACCTCTACCTGATCCGCCACGCCCCCGCCCTCGACGCCGCCCCGGGCGGCTCGGATGCGGCCCGTCCCCTGTCGCCGAAGGGCCGCCGCCGCTTTGCGCAAAGTGTGGACGGACTGGCCCACCTGGGGCTCACGTTCGACCTGCTCCTGCACAGCCCGTGGTTGCGCGCGCTCGAAACCGCGGAGCTGCTCGCCGGCCTGGTGCGCGGCGAGACGCGCGTGACGCCGGCCCTGGCCGAGCCGCCGGGTCGGCCGCTGCTCGCCGAGTTGAGCGGTGCGGGCGCGGCACCGGTGGATCCGGAAGGCCGCCTCACGCGCGCCCCGCGGCGCGTGGCTGCCGTGGGGCACCAGCCGTGGTTGAGCGAACTGGCCGCGTGGTTGGTGCTGGAAGACCCCGAGGCGGGTCGTCAGTTCCAACTGGGCAAGGGCGGCGTGCTGTGGCTGCGCGGCGAGCCGGCGCCCGGCGAGATGCACCTGCAGGCGCTGCTCACGCCAAAACTCGTGCGCGCTCTGGCGTAACGAGCAACGCGCGGGGTGAAACGCGCAGCGCGGGGGGCCTCACAGCGGGCGCGGCAACCCCGTCGGATCCGCCGCGTCGGTGGGCAGGAGCGACGCGGGTGACGCGATGCGCCGCTCGACCACGTCCCGCAGCGGCAAACGCGCCGCGTCCGGCTCGTGCGCACACGCGCTGGTCGCCTCCCCCGCCGCAGTGTCCGCGGCCCGCGTGTCGGCCGGGCCCAGCGCCGACGCCGCGACCGCGAGCCGCAGCGCGGCCAGGGGGCGCAGGTCCTCGAGCCACGCGATGCAGAGCGCCGCGGTGAACGCGTCGAAAGCCACAGGATCCGATACGGCGGGTCCCACGCCCGGGTGGCTGTGCACCTTCTCGCCGTCGAACATCACGGCGCCGCCGCCCGGCGCGGACACGTCGGGAACGCCGAGCCAAAGCGCCACCGAACGCGGCCCCTGGGCCGCCATGCGCCGCGCGAGACCGCCCGGGGAACACTCGTCCTCGGTCTCCAATCCCAAGAACGCACGGGCCTCGCCGGGCGTGCCGATCCAAAGGTCGAGCTGCCCGAGTCGTTTGTCGTCCAGCGGCTCTCCCGGCGATGCCCGGAGCACCACGGTGCGGTCCGCGCGGTGCGCGATCTCGATGGCGCGCTCCAGCGCATCCTGCGGCACGTCCTGGCTGACGAGCAGCACCTTGGCGCCCGTGATCGCGCTCCGCGCGGCGTCGACGTCTTTGGGACCGAGTTGGGCATGGCCCTCGGCCGCGACGCCGCAGCGCTTGGTCGGCGAACCGGTGCGCGGCAGCAGCGCCTCGACGGAAACACCCTCGGCGATCAGGTCCGCACGCAACCGGGACCCTAGGTCGTCGTCGCCCACCACACCGACCAACTCCACATCGGCACCGAGTCGCGACGCGCCGATCGCACAGAGGGCCCCACGCCCGCCGGGCGAACACGGCGCATTGCCCTCCGCGGCGGGCCGCACCTGGGCGAACACGCCGCCGACCACACACAACTGGTTGCTGCCGTCCGTCATCGCGACCGTGTGTCGTCGGCGGTCGACTTCGGGCCCGGCGTGTGCGCGACCCAAAGGCCATCGCCCACCGGCACGATCACGCCGTGCAGATCGATCTGCGCGGCCATGTGATCGTTGAAGTCGCGCACGGCCTGCGCCTCGGGGTCGGTCGGGCTCTCGTCGAAGAGCTGACCGAACGCAAAGGCATTGTCGACCAGGATCAAACCGCCCGGTCGCACGAGGCGCCGGGCCTGCTCCAAGTAGAGCGGGTAGTTGCGTTTGTCCGCGTCCAGGAACGCCGCGTCGAAGCAGCCGTTGCCGAGAGTGGCCAGCACGTCGCCCGCGCTGCCCGTGCGCACGTCCACGCGCCCGGCCACACCGGATTCGGGTTTGCCGGCCCATTCGCGCGCGAAGTCCGCGCGCACGGGGTCCAGCTCGATCGTCACCACACGCCCGCCGGGCGGCAGCGCGCGCGCCATCTGGATCGCGGCGTACCCGGCCAACGTGCCCACCTCCAGCACCGACAGCGCGTGCACGGCCTTCAGCAGGATCTGCACGAAGTTGGCCTGCTCGGGCGCGATCCAGATCGGCGGAATGCCGCGCGCCTTCGCGTCGGCCTTGAGCGCAAGTAGGAACGCATCCTCCGGGCGGGTGTGCTCTTGGATGTAGCGGAAGTGGCGCCCGTCCACGGGCGTGGCGTCGTTCGACATCAGACGATCAGCTCCAGACGAACTCCACGGGGATTTCGATGTCGTGCAGCAGACTTTGGTGCACGGGACAGGTCATGGCGGCGCGTTCGAGGGAGGCTCGGCGTTCGACCGGCACACCGGGAAGCTCGAGCCGCACCTCGAGCTTGGCGATGCGGCGCACGGGCTCCTGCTGCATGTGCTTCACCACGCTGGCCCGCGCGCCATCCATGGGGATGCCCGCGCGCTCGGCCACCTTGCCGACGATGGTCAGCATGCAGGCGCCGAGCGCCGTCGCCACCAGGTCCGTGGGCGAGAACGATGTGGCCCGGCCCCCGTTGTCGAGGGGCGCGTCGGTCGCGACCGTGGCGCCCGAGGGGCCGTGCGTGGCTTCGCAGAGGAGTTGGCCGCGGTAGGCCAGTTCGATTTGCACCATGTTGCGGGGGGCGGCTGCCGGGGGGACGACCCGGGAGAGTCTAACGGGCGCGACCGCCCCGGCAGCGCGTTACTCTGGTGCCCATGCAAACACTGCACGGAAAGCGGGCCCTCGTCACCGGCGCGAGCGCGGGCATCGGAGCGGCAACGGCCCGGGCCCTGGCGGCCCAGGGCGCAAAGGTAACGCTCGTGGCACGCCGCAAGGACCGCCTGGAATCCCTGGCCAAGGAACTGCCCGGCTCGACGATCGCCGTGGCCGACGTGCGCGACGCGGCCGCACTGGTCGCGGCACTGTCCGGCCAGGAGTTCGACATCGCCGTCGCCAACGCGGGACTGGCCCGTGGAACCACGAGTGTGGACCAGGGCGATCCCGGCGATTGGGCCGAGATGGTCGACACCAACATCAAGGGTGTGCTGTCCGTCGTGCACGCCGTGCTCCCTTCCATGCGCAAGAAAGGCGCCGGGGACTTCGTCGTGCTGGGCTCCGTGGCGGGCCGCGAGGTGTACACGGGCGGCGCGGTCTACTGCGCGACGAAACACGCGGTGAAAGCGCTCTACACCGGCCTGCGTTTGGACATGGCGGGCTCAGGCGTGCGTTTTTCCACGGTCGACCCGGGTCTCGTCGAAACCGAGTTCAGCCTGGTGCGCTTCCGCGGCGACACGGAACGCGCGAAGAAGGTCTACCAGGGATTGCAGTGTTTGCGGCCGGAGGACGTGGCCGACGCGATCCTGTTCGCGCTCACCCGCCCGCCCCACGTCAACATCGGCGAGATCGTGCTGTGGCCCACGCACCAGGCCTCGACGACGGTGGTGCACCGCACGACGTGAAGCTGCGCGGCGCCCGCTTCACGGCCCAACGCTCGGCTCCAACCGCTGCGTCAGCTCGGCCGAGGGGATGAAACCGACGAAGCCCACGTTCGCGGCCTGCAGGTAGAGCGTGAGACCGAGGAAACTCGGCGCCGCGGGCGCGGTCAGGGTGATCCGCGCTTGGCCTTGCGACGACGTCGCCGTCGTCAAGAGGAACAGCGGCGCGGGAGTGAGCAGCAGCTCGCCCGAATCGGGCAACAGGATGCCGCAGCCGCCCGGCCCAACGAGGGGCACACCCGCGTAGAGCAAGGCGAATCCCTCCTGCCATTGGTCCCCGTCGACACGCAGTTCGAAGGATTGCCCGAGGGTCAGTGCGTTGAGAGCCAAGAGCTTCGCCCCGTTGCCAAAACACCCGATCGCTGTGGGATACGTCGGCGGCGCGGGGCACCCCCAACTCGCCAGGTGGTAGGAGGTGTCCTCGCCCGCGCGCACGAACGTGCCCGCCACCACGAGACTGCCGTTCGGATTCGACGGCGACTCGAACGGCGCGAAGTCCGTCGCGAAACTGTTCGCCACGTTGCCCTCGAGGCCCGCACCCAGGGCGTTCCACTGCCCCCCCTGCCACTTGGCGGCAAAACGCGCGGGCTGACCGCCGGCGGTCGAGAATCGACCCGCGGCGAACAGCGCGGAGCCGCTGCCGTCGTCGTAGCTGGTGAGGCCCAACACGGTGTCGTCGACACCGGCGCCGAGGGGCGCGAAGTTGCCCGCCCGCCATCGCGCCACGTGCTGGGCCGGCTGGCCGCCGGCGCTGGTGAAGAGCCCGCCCAGGTAGAGCGCTTCCCCGCTGCCGTCGTCGTGCACCGCGAGGGAGTCGACGCGGCTGCCGACGCCCACGCCGAGGCTCGACCAAGTGGCGCCGTTCCAGCGCGCGATGCGGCTCGCCGCCTGGCCTCCGGCTTGGGTGAATCCGCCGCCCACGTAGAGCTCCGGCCCGAAGCCGTCGTCGTACACCGCGAGGGCGCGCACGGCCGGATCGCCGCCCACGGCGACGCCGTTGCCGAGGGGCGCCCATGTGCTGCCGTCCCAGGAAGCGATGCGCGCAGCCGGTGCGCCGCCCGCGCTCGTGAAGCTGCCAGCGGCATAGAGCAGCGGCGCCGGGGCCCCCAGGGATCGGTAGGTCGCAAGGGCGTTCACCGTTCCGGCGACGCCGGATCCGAGCGGGTTCCAGTTGGCGCCGTCCCAGCGCGCGACGCGGCTCGCCGCGACGCCGCCCGCCGTCGTGAAGGCGCCGCCGGCGTAGAGGGCACCCTCGTGCACCTCGAGGGCGAATACGTTGCTGTTGAAGCCGCTGCCAAGAGCGCTCCAACCCGTGCCGTCCCAACGCCCGACACGTGTGGCGTCGAGTGTGCCCAGGGACGTGAAGTTGCCCGCCGCGAACAGGGCCTCTCCCTGTCCGTCGTCGAACGCGACGACCGCCTCCACGGTGTTGCTGGCGCCCTCGCCGGGCGCGTCCCACACGCCGTTCTGCCAACGTGCGAAGTTCGGGGAGGAAACCGCGCCCGCGGTCGTGAACGAACCGCCCGCGAAGAGCCCCGCCCCGGTGCCGTCGTCGAACGAGCACAGGGCCAGCGCCTGCGCAAAGCTGCCGCCGCCGAGCCCGCCCGTGCCCGGCGTCTGTGCGGCGCCCCAGGCCGCGCCGTCCCAACGGGCCACACGATCCACGGCCAGTGCACCCGCTTGTGTGAAGCCGCCAGCCGCGTAGAGCGCGGGCCCCGTGCCGTCGTCGTGCACCGAGAGCGCGCGCACCGCCGACAGCGAGCCACCGCCCGAAAGGCCGCCGCCCATCGGGGACCAGCCGGCTCCGTTCCAACGCGCCACCAGGGACGCGGGAGTGCCGCCCGCGGTGGTGAACGCGCCGCCCGCGACCAACTGCGCGGTGCCGCCCTCGGTGTGCACCTCGAGGCTGTACACGGCGCCGCCCGTCAGCCCCGCGCCGAGGCCGGTCCACTGGGATCCGTCGAACCGCGCCACGCCCGTGAGGCCCACGGCGGGAATGATTCCGGCGGCGTAGAGCGCCGCACCGGATCCATCGTCGTGCACACAGAGGTCGTAGAGAACTGCGGCGCCCAGCGTCGTCGCGATCGGTTGCCAGAGCGCCCCGTCCCAGCGCCACACGGAGTTCCAAAGCCCCCCACCGACGGCCGTGGTCAGGCCTGCAGCGTAGAGTTCCTCACCCGCGCCGCTGTCGAAGCTCGCCAGGGCCTGCACACGGGCGCTCAACCCCGCGCCGATCGGAGCCCAACTCTGCCCGTCCCAACGCGCCACGTTGGAGGCGGGCTGGCCGCCGGCGCTTGCAAAGCTCCCGCCGGCGACGAGCACCTCGGTACCGCCGAGTCGTGTGCCCAGCACGGCGTCCACTTCGCCTCCGATCCCCGAGCCGAGCGATCTCCAGACCGGAGCGTTCCACTCCGCGATGCGCGAGACGGGCGTGCCGCCGATCTCCGTGATCGCACCGCCGGCCACGAGGCGCACGCCCCCGTTCGCCGCACCCGGATCCCAGACCGCCAACGCGCGCACCTGCCCCGCGGCGCCCGGGGGCCCACCGAACACGGGCTGCCAATCCGGTTGGCAGACGGTTTGCGAGGGCGAGGGGGCGAGAGCGGCGAGAAGTGCGGCAGCGATCACGCCGCCAATGCTAACTCCTAAGCGAAGCGACCACTACCATCGGTCCGCCGTCGCCCTACGTTTCGCAGCGACGCACAAAACGCAGTCGCTCTCCACGTCGCGGCGCCCCTACAGCCTGGGTGCACGGGAAGCCGGGTGAGCTGGCCGGGTGCGCGGGCTTCTAGCCCGCCTTGGAGCCAACCCCGTTGTGCGGTCTGTAGGGGCGCGGCTCCGTCCGCGCCCAAGGAAAGACGCATGGGGGGAACAGCCCCGCGCTCCAAGGCGGGCCAAGAGGCCCGCGCACCTCGGCGCGCGACACGCCCGCGCGTCAGTAGCTCTCGTCCTTCGACGGGAACTCGCGCGCCTTCACGTCGCGCACATAGTGTTCGAACGCCGAGCGCATCGTGTCGCCCAGTTGGGCGTAACGCCGCACGAAGCGCGGGTGGAACTTCGTGTAGAGCCCGAGCATGTCGTGGCTCACCAGGATCTGCCCATCGCAATCGGGGCCCGCGCCGATCCCGATCACGGGGATCGAAAGCGATTGGGAGAGGCGTTGGCCCAGCTCCGCCGGCACCTTCTCGACCACGATCGCAAACGCGCCGGCATCCTCCAACGCGCGCGCACCCTCGAACACCTCCTCTGCCTCCGCGGGTCCCGTCGCGCGCACCTGGTACGTCCCGAACTTGTGGATGGATTGCGGCGTCAATCCGACGTGCCCCATCACCGGAATGCCCGCCTCGACGATGCGCCGGACCGTGCCCGCCACGCTGCGCCCGCCCTCGACCTTCACGGCTTCGACACCGGCCTCCTGCACCATGCGACCCGCGTTGCGCAGAGCCTCGTCGGAGTTCACCTGGTAGCTCATGAACGGCAGGTCGCCGACCACCAGGGCGCGCTGCACCGAACGCGACACGTTGCCCGCGTGGTAGAGCATGTGGGCCATGGTCACACCGACCGTGGTCTCGAACCCCTGCACGACCATCGCCACCGAATCCCCGACCAGGATCACGTCGACCCCGGCCTCGTCGAGGAGCCCCGCCATCAGGTGGTCGTAGGCGGTCAGGGCGGAGATGCGCTCCCCGCGCTGCTTCATGCGGCGCAGGCTCGCGGTGGTGACCTTCTTCTTCGGGCTGCGCTGGCCCTCGGCCCGGGGGCCGGGTTGGTGTTCGCTCATGGATGGCGGGAGCCCGCGCCCCGTGTTGGATCCCAGGCTAGCAGCGCGCTCTCCCTTCGGGAACGCTCTTCGCGGGGCGGCGGGCTATCCTTTGGCTCCCCCGGGGGCCGTCGCCTCCGCTCCGCTCCCGCCGCCGTGACCCGCCCCGACCCCGTGCCGACCGCCCAAACCGCCCAACGGGGCCTGGAACCCGTCCTGCAAGACCTGGGACTCGAAGCCGCGGACCTGGCGCCCGGCTCCGGCGACCGCGCCAGTTTGGTGGTGGACGGGGCGTCGGGCGAGCCGGGCGCGGTGGCCGCCCTGGCCGGCGAGCGGCTGGGCGAGCGCGGCGCGCTGCTCTTGCAACTGCCGCGCGAGATCGACGAGCCGGCCCTGGCGAACTGGCGCAACCGCCTATGGCCGCTCCTGCACGCGGTGGCGATCTACCGCCTCGACACGGAGCGCACGCGCCGTCAAACCCAAGCAGGGCGCGAGACGCTGCCGGCCGCGGGCGCAGCTCCCGCCACGGTCCTCGCCCTGCGCCGGAAGAGCCACGTGATGTCGCCGGCTTCGACCCGCGAGAAGTTCGACCAGAACGCCAGCGGTTGGAACGGCGAACCCGGCGGGCCCGGCTACCCGCACTTCCGCTGGATGCGGCGTTTCGTCGGCCGTTTTGCCCCCGCGCGCGAAGGCGACCGCATCCTCGACTTCGGCTGCGGCGCCGGCTGGTGCGGCATCGAGGCGGCGAAGGGATTGCGCGACGTGGAGCTGTGCTCCTTCGACCCCAGCCCCGAGATGGTCCGCATCACCGGCGACAACGCGCGCGCGCAGGGCATCGGGCGGTTCGTGGGCCGAGTGGGTTTCGGCGAGGCGCCGCCCTTTCCCGCGGCCGGCGAAGCGCCGTTCAGTTTGGTGATCAGCTCAGGCGTCGTCAGCTTCTCGCCGGACTTCGAGGCCTGGATGTCTGGCCTCGCGCGGGCGTGCGCGCCCGGTGCACGGCTCGTGGTCGGCGACATCGACCCGCGCTCGCGCGGCATGGAACGCCGCCGCCAGCGGAAGGCGCTCTTGCCCGTGCGCGAGCTCAACGGCGTCGAGCCGAAACGTGTGCGCGCGTGGCTGGAAGCCCGCGGTTTCCGCTACCAGAGCGGCGCGGGCTACCAGCTCTCGCACCCGATCCCGCAGGTGATGTTCGTCAACGAGACCAAACTGGGTGGGGTGCTCTCGCACCCGCTCGTCTGGCTGAACCACGCGGCCGCAAGCCTGGACCGCGCAACCGGCGCACGCGCAACCCGCGCGTTCGATTCGTGGGTGATGTCGTTCACCGCGCCGGACAAGGCCAAGCCCTAGCGCCGCAAATGCCAACGCGCCTTCTTGGCGTCAAGGGCGCTAACGAACGCGCCTTCGTGGCGCCAGCGGCACTACCGAACGAGCCTTCGTGGCGCCAACGGCGCTACCGATAGTAGCCTGGGGCAACGCCCCAGGTACCACGGAGAGTTCGAGTCCGGGCTGAAGGCCCGGCCCATGGCGCCAGCGTTGCCTCGTCCTGTCGGTGCCGTGCGATGGAGCGGGCCTTCAGCCCTTGCATCGTTCTCCCGCCCGACCTGGGGCGTTGCCCCAGGCTACTATGGGGCGCGCCGTAGGCGCTTCGGAGCGCCGTTGGCGCACGCGAGCGTGCGTCGATGCGGAAGGCGCGTGGATGCGGAAGGCGCGTGGATGCGGGAGGCGCGTGGATGTGGGAGGCGCGATGTGCGTTGCGTTTGTCGGCCGACGCGCGCGGTCCAATGGGGCGATTCGTCGCGCATGCACCGGTGGCAACGCGGTGGCGACCGCTAGTCCGGAAGGGGCAACGCCCCGCCCGATCGTAGCCTGGGGCAACGCCCCAGGTACCACGGGGAGTGCGGCTCCGGGCTGAAGGCCCGGCCCATGGCGCCGCGATCCGACGCCGACGCCCGTCAGGCCTTGCGCGGTGTCTTCGGCGCGGTGGGTCGGCGGGAGCCCAACACTTCCGCCTGCGTCGCACTCCAGGCGGGCGCCACTCCCTTCGCATCCGCGCTTCCCGTGCTCGTCGTCGGTGCGAGGGCCACACCGCGCGCCATCGGCGCGTAGTCGAGCAGCTTCGCGAGCGTCGCGCGCAGGCTCGAGCGCTCCACGATCGCGTCGAGCATGCCCTTCTCGAGCAAGAACTCGGCGCGCTGGAACCCGGCGGGCAACTCCTGCTTCAACGTGGCCGCGATGACCCGCGGCCCCGCGAAACCGATCAGCGCACCCGGCTCCGCCAGGGTCAGGTCGCACACGGTCGCGAACGATGCGGTCACACCGCCCGTGGTCGGGTGTGTCAGCACGCAGATCGACATGCCACCCGCGTCGTGCAGCGATTGCAGCGCGGAGCAGGTCTTCGCCATCTGCATCAGGCTGAGGGCACCCTCGTGCATCCGCGCGCCACCCGAGCTCGTGAAACACACGAGCGGCAGCCCCTTCGCGCGCGCCAAATCGCACGCCAAGGCGAACTTCTCCCCCACCACTTCGCCCATGGAACCGCCCATGAAGCTGAAGTCCAAGATTGCGAGGACGACCGCTCGTCCTTCGATGGACGCCGTGCCCGCGATGAGGGCCTCGTTCTGACCCGTGCGCTTGGCGGTCTGCACCAACTTCTCGCCGTAGGGGATCTTGTCGGTGAACGACAACCGGTCGAGGCCCGTGATCTCCGCGAAGTGCTCGGCGAAGGAGTCCGGGTCGGCCAGCAACTGGATGCGCTCACGCCCCGGCAAGGTGAAGTGGAACCCGCAGGAGGGGCACACACGGCCCGCTTCCTCGAGCTCCTTCCGGTAGATCATCTGGCTGCAGCTCTCGCACTTGAGCCACAGCCCCCCGGGCATGTCCTTCTTCTTCGAGAAGCGGAAACGCGAGAGGCGCGTCTCGGAGAGCGACTCGTCCGGCGCGTCGACCTTCTGTTCCTTGTCCTTGGGCGGCGTCATCGTGGTAGGGCCCGGACGGAAGCGAAATCACCCCCGCGCGGACCCCCTATCTACGCTCCCGGGCCCGCCCGTGCCAAGCACCCACCCCTCGGGAAGCCCCTAGAGCCCCAGGGGGGGTCCCCGGAAGGCCGTAGGGCCCCCCCAGACGGCTTCCAGCTTCCTCCTAGCCCCTGCCGAGACCTTGGACCCGGCTCGACGCCTACGATCGGATGTTGCCGCCCGCCATCTGCGCCAACTCGCGGTAGTGGCGGATCTCGGCGGCCAGTTCGGGGGCGCCGAACAGGGCGGAGCCGGAGACCAGGACGTTGGCGCCGGCTTCGACGCAGAGCGGCAGCGTTTCGCGGTTGATGCCGCCGTCCATCTGCACGTCGCGGTCGAAGCCCGTGCGGCGCAGCCAGCGCACTTTTTCGAGCACGTCGGGCAGGAACTTCTGGCCGCCGAAGCCGGCGAAGACGCTCATCACGAGCACGAGGTCGAGATCCGCCAGGAACGGCTCGAGGGGTTCGACCGGGGCGTCGGGGTTGATCGCGATGCCGACCTTCGGGATGCCGAGCTCCTTCAGGCGCGCGATCGCGGCGGCGGTGTGCTCGGGGCCGGTGACTTCGTAGTGGAAGGTCAAGACGTGGGCGCCGGCGCGCTGGAAGTCGGGGGCGTAGCGCACGGGCTCGGAGATCATCACGTGCACGTCGAGCGGCACGCGGGCCACGCGTTTCAAGGCCGCGACGACCGGCGCTCCGATCGTCAGGTTCGGCACGAAATGGCCGTCCATCACGTCCACGTGCAGCCAATCGCAACCCGCGTCCTCGGCGCGGCGCACGTCCTCGCCCAGGCGCGCGAAATCGGCGGAAAGGAGCGACGGGGAGATGCGGATCGGGGGTGTGCGGGTGCCCATGGGATCCCCCAGTCTACCGGGCGGAACCCGCCGCTTGCCCACGCTTGCGCCGGGGAGCTCGGCTTTCGAGGATGCATCTAAGGAGGATGCTTTTCATGTTTGCCGCGCCGTGGATCCTGGTTTGTGTGCCCTTCGCGCTGTCGTCGAGCCCGGGGACGAGCTCCGCGCTCGCCCAAGAGCCCGCACCCCGCGTGACCGACGGTACGACGGACGTGCCGCCGGCCGCCGCGGAAACCGGTCTGCGCGCGATCGCGCTCGGCGCCGCCCCCGCCGCCGCCAAGGCCGCGCGCCTGCCCATGGTGGTCGTGGCCCTCGCGGATTGGTCGGGGCCATCCCAGCGCTTTGCCGCGGGAGCGCTCGCGGACAAGGATGTGGTGCGGCTCCTGGGGGAGCGCTCCATCGCCCTGCGCCTCGACGTGCCCCGGCTGCCGGAAGCGGACTTGGAGGCGTGGCTCCTGCGCCACCGCATCGACGAGTTGCCCGCGGTGCTCGTGCTGGAGGCGGGTGAGCGCGAGATCGGCCGCCTCGTCGGGCACCGCGAGGGGCCGGAGCTGGCGCGCAGCTTGAGCGGTCTCCTGGAGGCGGCGCGCCCTTCCCGGGCGCTCGCGGCGACCCTCTCGCCCGCGGACATGGAACGCCCCCTGCGCCGCCTGGAACTGGCCAACGTGCTGGTCGCCGAGAAGGCGTTTGGCGAGGCCCTGGAACACCTCCTTTGGTGCTACGACCTGGGTGCATCGAAGGATCCGACCTTCGCGGCCCTGCGCAACGGGCCCGTGATCGCACAACTCGGGCGTGTGGCGCGCGACCACGAGGCGGCGCGGTTGGCCCTCGAGACACGCCAGGCGCAGGCGCGGGCGAGCCTGGTGGCGGGCCTCGCGAAGGGAGGCGTGGCGGCGGACTTTGCGGCGCTGTCGCGGGCGATCGGGCGGCGCGGGGATGTGCTCGCGCTCTACGACGCCTTGGCGGCTCCGGATGCGCCGGGGCGCACGCTGCGGGCGTCGCTCTTCGAGGAAGTGGCGCGGGATCTGGTCGCCGCGGGTCGGGATCGTGATGCACTGGAGGGCGCCGGCGATCCGCTGGGGCGTTTGGAGCAGCGCATCGAGGAGCAGCGCCGCGCGGCGCAGCACCCCGTGCCGGGCGCGGAGAACCTGCAGTTGCTGTCGCGCCAGCGCGCGGTGAATGAGGGGCTCCTCTGGTTTGGGCCGCTGCTCCGCACGGACCGCCGGGTGGAGGCCAACGCGGTGGCGGACCGGCTCGTCAACTTCGACCCGTCGGACGCGACGTTCGCGGAACTGGTTCGGATCGCCGCCGCGAGCGGACGGAGCGCGGTGGCGCGGGACCTGGTGCTGCGCGCGCGCGCCGCACTGCCGGCCGACCGCCGCCCGCTGCTCGAAGCCGTTGCCGCGGAGTTGTTGCGGGGCGGTCCGTAGGGGCGCGGCCCGCCGGGTGCGCGGGCCTCCTGCCCCGCCTTGGGAAGTGGGGCGGGATCGACAAAACACCCACGCGCTCCAAGGCGGGCCGGGAGGCCCGCGCACCCGGCCGCGCATGCATCGTTTTGAAACACAACCGTCGTTGTGTGGTGGCAGCGTCGCGTGTCGGCCCGCGCCATCCCCTCGGATGCCGGTCAACGGCGCGTCGCGCGCAGCAGCACCAGGTACGCAGCCGCCGTTGCGGCGTAGCCCAAGAGGGGCTGGCCCAGGCTGGAGCTGAGCACCGCGGGCACCACCGCGAACGCTTGCGCGAATGCGGCAGTCCGTGGGCTCACACCTGCCGCGGCCAAACGTTGGCCCAGGTGGCGGCGGTCGCCGTGCCACGGACGGGCGCCCGTGCGCACACGCTCCAGCGCCACGCGCGCCAAATCGAGCGCCGCGACGGTCAACGCCGGCCAAGCGGCGGGCACCAACACGATCGCCATGCCGACAAGATGGCTGCCGCTGTCCCCCAGCAAACACGTCGGAGCGCGGCCCGGTTGGCGGTTCAGGTTCCAGGGCAACCAGCCAAGGAGCGCCCCCGCGAACACCGGCGCCGGCCCCACCAGCCCCACCGCGGCCGCGCCCGCGCAGAAGCCGTCCGCGTGGTCCCAAGTGTTCGCCACCTGCAGCGCGGCGAAAACCACCAGGGCGAGCCCAGAGAGCGCGGCGGGGCCCTCCCACCCCAGTTGCGCAGCGAGTGCGAGCGCGCCAAACGCCACCGCGGGCACTTCGACTGCCACCTTCGCAACCGGCGCAAGCCCACCGGGCCAGAAGTCGTCGACGAGCCCCGCCAAGAACGCGAGCCCCAGCGCGTACAACGCGAGGTGCCAGGACCGCCCCAGCAACTGCGACGGATCGAACCCCAGCACCTGCGACGAATCCCCACCCGCCGCGAACGACTGCGCCAGTGCAACCGCCCCCACCGCGAACAGCACCACCGCGCCCCCGGCCATCGGGATCGCCGGTTGGCCTTTTTTGCGCGCGGGCACGGGCCCACTCGGGCGCGGATCGACGAGCCCCACCGCGCGCGCCGCTCGCGCGAGCGGCACGGTCACGAGCAGCGCCGCGGCCGCCGCCGCCGCGGCGCCAAACCACTCCGCACTCAACGCCGGTAGAGACCGCGCCCGCGGATGAAGTTCCACACACCGGTCGGAAGCGCCGCGCCCGGGTCCTGGCCGGTGGCCAGGCGCTGGCGCAGTTCGCTGGAGGAGAGTTCGATCGGCTCCGCCTCGATCAAACCCGCGAGCAGGCGCGCCACGAGCGGCTGGGGCACACGTCCCTCGAGTTGCTGGATGCGCTCCTTCGTCGTCGCCTCGCGCGAAACGACGAGCGGCTCGGACAGCTCGAACAGGGTTTCGACCTCGCGCCAGAGGGGCAGCGCCTCGAGGTGGTCGCCGCCGAGCAGAAAGCACAGCCGCGAAGGCGGCGACGACGCGCGCTCCGCCAGCAGCGCCCGCACCGTGTCGACGCTGTAGCTGGGCGCGGGACGCACGATCTCCACGTCCCACGTGGAGCAGTGATCCATGCCTTCGATGGCCGTTTCGAGCATCGCGATGCGCTCGGGTCCCGAAGCCGTGGGCCCTTGTGCCTTCAGCGGCGAACGCGCCGCCGGGATGAACACCACGTGGTCCACTTCGCCGTGCTCGAGTGCGAGGCGCGCACACGCCAGATGCGCCGCGTGCACCGGATCGAAGGAGCCGCCGAACAGGGCCAGGCGACGGGCGCGCCGCGCCGATTGGGATAGACCGATGCTCATGGGGCGACTTGGGTCGGGGGGACTTGGGCCAGGAGGAATCGCGCGCGTTCGGGCAGTTGTGCGCGCGGCACGGCGCTCTGTTCCGCGCTGAGGAGGTCTTTGATTTGCACTTCGCCGCGTTCGAGTTCCTCGGGGCCGAGGATCACGGCCAGACGGGCGCCCGAGCGCACCGCGTTCTTCATCTGCGCCTTCATGCGCCGGCCCTCGGCGTCGAACGCGGCCGAAAGCCCCGCTTGGCGCAGTTGGTCGGCGAGCAGGAGACCCTCCAACTCGGTTACACCGTCGGCGAGCACCACGTGCACGTCGGGACCAGTGGGCTCGTCGTCGGCGAGCAGTCCGAGTTCCTGGAGCGCCAACAACGTGCCCGAGAATCCAATCGCAAAACCGACCGCGGGGACCGACGGCCCGCCGAGCTGCTCGACCAGGTGGTCGTAACGGCCGCCCCCGCAGAGCGCACTGCGCGCGCCGAGCGCCGGATAGTGCACCTCGAAGATCGTGCGGGTGTAGTAGTCGAGGCCGCGCACGACCGTCGGATCGACGACGACCTTCACATCGATCGCCCCGAGACACCCCTTCACCTTGTCGAAGTGCTCGCGGTTCTCGTCGCTCAAGAAGTCGATCAACTGCGGCGCGCCGCGGTTCAACTCGATGTCGCGCGGATCCTTGCTGTCGAGGATGCGCAGCACGTTGCGCTCGAAGCGCCGTTGGCTGTCTTCCGAATACTGCGCCAGTTTCGGCGCCACGAAGGCGCGCACCGCCTCGCGGAACCGATCGCGGTCGTCGCCGTCGCCCATGGAGTTGATGCGCACCTCGAGACCACCCGCGGCGCCGAGCCCAAGCCCCTCGAAGAAGCGCACCGCGAGCGCGATGCATTCCGCGTCGAGCCGCGGATCCAAACTGCCGATGCACTCGACGCCAAACTGCGTGAACTGGCGCTCGCGGCCCTTCTGCGGGCGCTCGTACCGGAACATCGGCCCCAGGTACCACAACTTCTGCAGCGGCGCAGTCTTGGCAAAACCCGCTTCGACGTAGGCGCGCACGACGCCGGCCGTGCCCTCGGGGCGCAGGGTGAACGAGTGCTCTCCGCGTTCGACCGTGAACATCTCCTTCTCGACGATGTCCGTCACTTCGCCGACGGAGCGGCGGAAAAGCTCCGTTTCCTCGAGGAGGGGGGGGCGGATCTCCTGGTAGCCGAACCGGCGGGCCAAGTCGGCCGCGTGGGCCTCCAGCCGGCGCCAGGCCACCAGGTCCTTGGGCAGGAGGTCGCGCATGCCGCGCACGACGCGGTAGATCTTGCGTTCCATTGGGCGTTCCACGGGATAGGAGGGGGGCGAGGAGGGTAGCGGCTCGGGGCCCCCCGTGGCAGGGCGAGCCCAGGCGCCCGCCGTTGTTCGCAGGCCTTGGCCCACGCCCCCCACCCGGATCCCACCAGGTCGGGGACCGAACCCGACTCCCCTCGTTGACCCCCCACCGAAGCGTCCCTAGACTCCCCCGACTACGTCCCGTCCCCCCGGCGCGGACCCACTTGGCTGGGCCCCGTCACCCCCGCTCCCCCCGGCCGGGACGAGCAGGCCCGCTCCCCATTGCCATGCACGCAAACCAAGCGAACCCCATCGGCGCCGCGCCGGCAACCTCCCGGGCAGCCACCCTCGTTCTGGGGGCCCTCCTGGTGTCCCTGGCCAGCGGCTGCCGCAGCGCCTCGACCGAGGAGCGCAACCACTGGAACTCGGACTCGGTGGGACCGCGTGTCGCCTACCACCTGCTCGGGTACCCGGGCACACAAACCGGCAAGTACGAGAACTACCGCGACTTCCAGTGGCAGGAGAAGCAGGGCATCAACCTGACCCTGCGCCGCCACTTCTTGAATCGGAACCCGGAAAACCCCTCGCAGCCGCTGGATCCGAACTACGGCGCCGAGCGCCCGCCGCACAGCCTGGCGGACCCGGTCACGTACATGCACATCTCCTCCATCGCCACCGGCCTGGTGGTGCTGGGTGCGACCGGCGGCTCGGCGTTCGTGCCGATCCCGATCGACTCGCTCTTCGGCACCCTGGAAGAGGGCGGCGGCGAGGAGTTCGCCGAGGGATTCCGCGGCGACGGCAACCGCGTTTCGCGCCACACCCGGCGTGTGCCCCCGGCGCCCGAGGACTTCCGCGTGAAGAACGCGGACGCGCCGCGCCGCACGTTCGGCAACTGAAACCGAGACCGCCTGGCGCGCTCATTCGCCTGTGAAGTGGCGCGCGAGGACCGAAATCGCGTCCCGCGCGGCCGCATCCACCGCCAACGCACCGGAGAACTGGCGCAACCACGTGCGTTGGCGGCGTGCGAACTGGCGCGTTTGCAGCACGACCCGCGCGGTCAGCTCCACGCGGGAAAGATTCCCGCGGATGTGCTCGAGCACGTCCCGGTACCCGAGGGCCTGGATCGACGTGGGACCAAATCCGCCCTCCGCCTGGATGCGCTCCACTTCCTCGATCCAACCGCGCTCGAGCATCAGGGCGGCGCGTTCGGCCAGGCGGCGTTCGTAGAGCTCGGGCTCCAGCGTCAACACCGCCATGCGGTGGGCCGCGAGCGGCGCGCGGCTGCCGTCCACCTGGCGCCACTCGCGCTGCCACTCGGAGAGCCGGCGGCCGCTCAGCCGCAGCACTTCCAGGGCGCGCACGACCCGCTTCAGGTCGTTGGGGTGCAAGCGCGCGGCGCTCTCGGGGTCGGCGAGCGCCAGCTCCGCGTGGAGGGCCGGCGATCCGAGGCGCTCCCCCCGCGCGTTCAGTTCGGCGCGCAGCTCGGGGTCGTGCGCGGGGCCCTCGAACACACCGGCGAGCAGCGCCTTCGCGTAGAGCGCCGTGCCGCCCACGTACAAGACCCGCCGCCCCCTTCCCAGCGCCCCCTCGGCCGCCTGGGCCGCGTCGGCGAGGTACCGCGTCAGGTCGTAGCGCTCCGGCGGCGCCACCAGGTCCAGGCAATGGTGCGGGACCCGCGCACGGAGGTCGGGCCCCGGTTTGGCCGTGCCCACGTCCATGCCGCGGTACACGAGCATGGAGTCGAGGGAGACGATTTCGGCCCCGAGGCGTTCCGCCAGGGCCACACCCAGTTCGCTCTTGCCCGTGCCCGTGGGGCCGAGCAACAGCGCCATCCCATCTGACTGTGCCTGCATCGGCGACCTCGAAGTCGGGGAGCATAGGGCGAAGGCCGGGGCGTATGCTCCCCCATCCATGAGCTCCTTCGCCATTGCCCTCTGCCTGGTCGCCACGTGGGCGCCCCGGGCCCCGCTCGCCGCCCTCCCGCACATGCTGCCCGTCGCGGTCCAGGACTCGCCGCCCGCGGACCCAGCGGCTGCCCCCGGGCCGCTCGTGCCGGGTGAACTCCCTCCGGACACGTCCCCGGAGGCGCGCGAGCTCTGGCAGCGTTTCCGCGCCAACCAGCGGCTGCCCGACGCCATCGAGGGCCCGGTCCGCACCTTCGACGTGGAGTTCGGGTTGCGCCTGCGCCGCGCGAACCAGTCGAACGACCTCGACGCGCGGGTGCTGTACCGGGCCGCGGGCGCCCTCGTGCGCTTTTCGCCCGTGGGACAGTCCGAAGTGGGCCGGTCGCAGAAGGGCTTCTGGCTGAAAGAGGACGACGAGGTGCAGTGGCTCGCGGGCCGGGAGTACGCGACCGACCGCACGCAGGTCGAGGAGGCGTTGAAGCTGGCCAGCGCGTTCACGCGCCTCTCGGACCCGTCGCGGCTGCGGATCGCGCGCCTTTCGCTCTCGAAGCGCAGTCCCACGAACTTGCCCAGGCTCCCCGGATCCGCGAACCCGCGCGATCTGGTGTGGCTCGAACTCCTGAGCCCCGACTTCGAACTGGGCGCGCGGCAGCAGCCGGGGCGCCCCAACGCTCCGACCTTGGATCGTGTGCACATCGGACTGGAGGCCGAGACACTCGTGCCGCGCGTCGTCGAAGTGAAACCGCTCGAACCGCCGCCGCTTCCGCCGCCCGCGACAGATCCCGCGGCCGAGCCCGTGCAAGGGCCCGTGCTGCAGACCATCTACCTGCTCGAAGACTCCAAACCCCTGAGCGGCCTGCGTGTGCCCCACCGGATGTTCGTCTTCGAGCGGCGCGCCACGGACAACCGCGCCCCGGGTCTCTCCGAGCAAGCCTCGGCGGAAGTTTTCCTGCGGCGCGGCGCGTTGAACGTCGACCTCCCGCCCGAACGCTTCGAGCCGTGAGCCCGCGCGGGGCACGGGGGCTCGTCGTTGCGCTCGCCCTGCCCGTGTGTGTCGTTGCAGGGGCCACCGCGGCCCTCCTGGGTGGGGAGGGCGGCGCGTTCCCGGCGACGCGGATTGCCGTTGGGGCGCTCGTCGCGCTCTCGCTCGCGAGCGCGGCCTTCACGCTGCCCGCGCGGCGTGCGGCATTGCTGCAGGCCGCCGTGCTAGTTGTGGTGCTGCTCGTGTTCGCGCTGCACCCACCGCAGCGCGAGCGCAACTGGTCGGACTACAGCGCCCGTGTCCCGCGGACGTCGATCGAAGGTTCGCTCCTGCGCATCGACAACGTGCGGAACTTCGAGCACCACTCCCCCACCCAGGCGACCGCGGCTTGGTACGACCACACCTACGACCTCGCGCAGTTGGTGGGCGCGGACTTCGTGCTGACGCGTTTTGGCGAGGATCCGGGCATCGGCCACGTGATGCTGCGGTTTCGCTTCGCGTCGGGGCCGAACCTGATGGCCTCCGTGGAGATTCGCAAGGAAGTCGGTGAGAGTTACCACCCCCTCTCCGGCCTCTTCCAGCAGTACGAACTGCACTACGTCTTCGCCGACGAACGCGACGCGCTCGCCCTGCGCGTCGACGTGGACCAGGACCCGACCTGGGTGCTGCCGCTCAACGCCCAAATCGCCAATCTGCGGGCGGCACTCGTGCACATGGCCAAGCGCGCCGAACGCCTCGCCACGCACCCTGAGTGGTACCACACGGTGTGGAACTCCTGCGCCTCGAACCTGGCCCATCACTACGGCGAGGTGGCAGAGATCCACTTGCCGCCCGACAGGCGCGTGCTCCTGCCCGGTCACAGCGCGGCCCTCTTGGCCGAACTGGACTTGTTGCCCGCCGGGATGAGCGTGGAAGCGGCGCTGGAACGCTACCGCGTGGAGCCGGGTGCCTTCCACGGGAGCGCGATCCCCGCCGGCGACTCCGCCGAACGTTGATGCCGCGCGGCCCGTCAACTCGGGGCCGCGGTGCGCTTCTCCTCGAGGGAAATCAGCAGCCAGCCGAGGAATACGGCGACCGCCGGTTCGACCTCTTCCGGACATTCGAGGGAGCGCGTCGCGCGGAACCACCCGGTGCGCCGGGACCGCCCCACGACCCGCCCTGCGAGGCGGAGTTCCACGGTCCCGCTCAGGAAGGCGCGGACGAGTTCGTAGGTCCGCTCGCCGCAGTCGACCTCGAGGGACCGCGACAAAATCGAGCGATGCCCGGCACGCGCGCGTATCTGCCCCTCGCGCAGCAGGTGCGCGTCGCGCCGAAAGAACCCGCGTTGCACCTCGTACCGCACACCATCCAACTCGAAGTGCCCATTCCCACCAAAAGCGCTGCGCTCGATGTTCGTGAGCGGAACTCCGCCCACGTTGACTTCGATCCTCGTGCGGAAGAACCCGCGGGGCTGGAACTCGAGCTCGATCACTGCGCCCGGATTCTAGCCGCGGACCCGGAAGGCCCGCAGGTCGACTACGGCAGCGTGAACAAGTAGGCCGCGCCGGAAAGGTCCCCCAGCAAGTCGGCCCCACGGGCCCCCGCAAGGACCCGCTTGCCATGGATCTCGATGCTCTCGCCGAGCGCATCCCCGACCACACCGTCGCTGGTTTCCAGGCGATAGAGGGGTGTCAGGGAGTGGCGATCGTAGACGTGGATCACGCCCGCGCTGACCCCAACCGAGTTCTGCCCCAGGGACTCGCCGATCAGCACGTAGTCGGAGGTCATGGCGAGGCCGTCGCCAAAGCGGCCGTCCGCGACGGGGTCGGGCGACTCGAGCCGCGTCACGAGGTTGCCGGTGATGCCGTCGTACACGTAGACGGCGCCCATCCCTTGGAACGGGGCACCCAACAATACGGTGGTTCCTTCGACCTCGACGTACAGACCGACAAGGTCGTTGGGACCCGAATCGGTCGGTGCGAACTTGTGGAGTTGCTGTCCGGTTGCGCCGTCGAAGAGGTACCCCGAACCGGACTCGACGCCGGTGATGCTGTCGAACGGAGCACCGACGGCGACCAGCGTGGCCGAGACGGCGACACTCGTTCCGAAGTTGACGGCAAAGCCCGGGTCGTTCGGGAAGAGCTTGCGCAGGAAGGCGCCGTTGGTCGCGCTGAAGACGTGCACGGAGCCGCCTCCCAGAGCGAAGGCCGAATCGCCGCGACTGCCCGCCACCAGGAACGCTTCCGACAGGTCGGTGGTCTCTCCGAGCGCGTGGGCGATGGTCCCGCCAGAGCCAGTGGCGACCGGCAGAAGCGTCGGGAAGCTCTGACCGGTCAGGGCTTGGAACTGGTAGATCTTGCCCGAGAGCTGCTGGGCGATCCCGGCGTCGTCGCGTGGCGCACCGACCAGCAGGCGATCGCCGCGCAGGACGACCGAGTTGCCGAAGTTGTCCCCCAGCGACGCACCCACGGGCCCAGTGAATTTGCGGATCTGGGCTCCCGTAGTCGCGTCGAAGGTGTAGGCAGAACCAGAATCAGGGTTGATGTTGTCGTCGAACGGCGCTCCCACGGCCACGAGGTTGCCAGCGATCCAGACATCGAAGCCGAAGTTGTCGCCCGGCGCACCGTCGAGGGCGGTGAACCGGAGGTCCTCGTGGATCACGACGGGCCCCGCGTCGAGCGATACATCGAGGCGTCGGCCGTCCGTTCCCGCGAAGAGGCCATTGGCAACCGACACCGGACCCGGCGCGGGGATGGCGACACCCTGCAGCAGCAAACTGCTTCCAGCGAGACCGAGGGGCAACGGGATCTGCAACTGGATCGGCGTCTGGGTGTCCAGCATCCCCACGACCAACGTCCCAAAGGGCTGGGAGAGATCGAGCACCAATCCGGGCACGGAGGGCAAGGGCACGGTCCCCTGCGGGACGGCCGCGAACCCGAGCAGCGCGACGGCTCCGGCGAGTGAGTTGTTGTCCGTCGACAGTGCGAGACCGAGAACCTGGCCCGCGACCGCAGACTTCACGTCGACACCGTCCAGCGCGGCGCCGTCGAGCCCGGTCAACAGCACGAATCCTTCGTCCGTGCCGGGAAACGTCGCGGGTCCGGAACCGGACTGGGCCCCCGAAATCGAGGAAAGCAGGGCAAATGCAAAGGGAACCGCAAGGACAAGCTTCTGTCGCAACATGTGGAGGACCGTCCGGGTAGGAACCAACGCGGCGCTCCCTACGCCCGTCGGGCCTAGGCGTGACGCGTGGACTCGCGACACCGGAAGAGTTCGGCCAGTCTCGGTAGTCCTGCTACAGGAAACCCACGAGGGCGGCGAGGTCCGTGAACTCGACGATCGCTGCGGACTCGTCGCCGCGCACCACCATCTCTCCGACGTTGGCGCCGCGCAGGGCGACCCGGTAGCGGCCCGGCGCCAACTGCATCTGGAAGGCTCCCTCCGCGGCCCCCCGCCACTCGCCGTCGACCGTCCCGAGCACCTGCGTGTACCGCCGTTGCCCACTCGCTTCCTGTCCGAACACCAGGTCGAAGAAGTCGAGCCCGTACCAGAGCGAGTTGCTGCACACGATTGGGCCGTGGGCGCTCCACGGCTGCAGCGTGCGCCAGGTCAGCTTGGGTTGCATCGTCAACACTACGGAGGTCGGAGTCGCCGAGTTCGACGGGTCGACGTAGACATCGCGCGCCACGCAGGACCCGCGTCGAACGCTGACCAGCAACGGGTGCGGCAGTACGTGCAGCTGGACCTCCCGAGCGTTGGCCTGCACGACCTGGGTCTGCACACTTCCGTGCAGGTCGGACGCGTACTTCCACGAGAGGTGCGCGGGTTCGTCGGAGCACCCCTCACCGAGGACGATGGCGTGCGCCACCGTCGAGGTCAGGTCGAGGACCAGGGTCGTGGACGCCTCCGGATCGATCACTTCGGCCTCGGCCCACACACCCGTGCGCGAATCCCTGGCCAGGATGGCGCCACTTCGTGTGGATCCGGTGCGTGCTTCGAGTGTGCCACCTTCGCCCACACCGAAATCGGTGGCGCCAAGAAGACCCCAAGGGCGGTACGTTCCACCGGGAGCGTCCGCGTGCAAGAGCTCCACACCGCTGACCCCCGCCACACCCGATGGAGGAAGAACCAGCACGACCTTGAGGTTCTGGACCACTTTGGTGGCGGTGCCATCCAAGACGACTTCGGTGGTACTTCCAGCGACCACCGACAGCGGTCGCTTTTCCGAGTAGACGTGCTCTCCCGTCTCCTGGAACACCAAGACGCCGATCTGGTAGTCCCCGGGTGGCACGTGGTCGATCGTGTACTCGCCCGGCCCGAAGATGCGTTGGTTCTTTCCCGGTGTGTGCAACGAGCTCAGGATGAGTTGGACCGTACCTCGTGCTGCGCGCCAAAGCGGGTGCAAGAACTCCTTGGTCACCGTGACCCGCACCGCGCCCACGGGGCCCAACCATACGTGCAGGGCGGGCGCCGTCCGGTCGACCACATGTGTCACCGAGCCGTAGCCCGGCGATGCGATGTGGAGCGGTTGCCAGTTCGTCCCCACGGGGAGTTTCAGCGGCGACGTCGCCGACTCCGCCAGCGAACCCGTGGCCGGCGGCGAACGGAAGGCCTCGCCGGGGATCGCATCCAGTTCCCAAACAGCGACGTCGCCGAGGTGCGCTCCCGTCAGCGCGTCCCGCACGTGGAGGGTTTGCTCCCGCGGGTAGACCCCCCGAATCACCGCTCCCGGCACAAGAACCTCCGGCCCAAATAGTTCCAGCGCGCGGTCCCCTTCCCGCATCTCGACCACGGTCGCGTTGTGGGACTCGTCCCGCAACCACACCACACCCCCCTCGATGGGCAGACGGAAGAGGCCGTCGACGGCGCGCGCGACCACATGCCCCTCTCCGATCGGCACAAGGCTTCCATCCGCTGCCACAACGACGCAGGAGACGCGGGGCGGGCCCTCGACCGGCCGTGGTATCGCTTCGGAGCGCACGACGCTGGGAAGGTCCAGTTCCTCGACCGCGGGATCGTCGGCCACCGCGCGCACCGTCGGCGGCGCCGTTGCCTCGCCGCGCCACGCCGGACCTGACATCCCCCACCAAACCACCGCGCCGACCACGAGGAGGGCAACCACGAATGAGATTCCGAGAACCCGTCTCATGCAGCGCTTCTCCCGAGGTGTCACCACCGCGGTAGATGTCCCACCCGGTGAAAGCGCGAGGCTACCCCGCTCGCCCGCTTCCCGCAACGGCAATGAACTGCGTCAGCGGCGGTGGAACGCCTTCTCGAGGTCCGCGAGGGTGAAACGCACGCGAGTGGGGCGCGCGTGGGGACAGGTTTGGTCGCTTTCGAGCTCGCTGGCGCGTTCGAGCAGGGCGCGCATGGCGGATTGGTCGAGGCTGTCGCCAGCCATTACGGACGAGCGGCAGGCGGTGCGGTGCAGCAGTTCTTCCAGCACCTCGTCCGCCTCGGGCAGGCGGCCGCGCTCCTTCAGCACTCCGACCGCGTCGCGCACGATGCCGGCGGCGTCCGGGTTGCGCAGGCGCGCGGGCAGGCCCTGCACGGCGACTTCGGCGGTGCCGAAGATCGAGAGTTCGATGCCCAATCGGGCGAGGCCCGCGAGGTTCTGTTCGACGAGGGCCACTTCGTCCCGCGCGAGTTCGACGATCTCGGGCACGAGGCGGCGCTGCACCGCCACTTGGCCCTTTTGGAGTTCCGCGCGCAGGCCCTCGTAGGTCAAACGCTCGTGCAGCGCGTGTTGATCGACCACTTCGAATCCGTCGGGCAACGCGCGCACGATGTAGGTGCGCGCGACTTGCAGAAACGGGCCCTCGAAGCCCTGGCCCTGCTTCCAATGGCGCTCCGCTTGTTCGAGTGGCGAAGCAGCAGGGAGTGCGTACCCGGGCGGCGGTTCGGGTGCCGCGTCGAGGTAGCGGTCGACCCCCGCAGCCGAGGGCTCGCGCACACGCGTTTCCGCACCCGGATCGGGCAACCACGCGGTGCCGGCGCTCGGGCGCGGCACCCAACCGCCGCGGCGCTCCGCACTTTCGAGCATACGATCGCCCGGTGTCGCGATGTCCGTGCGCGCCACGGCGGCGCGCAACGCGGTGACCAAGAGGCCAAAGAGCCGCCGCTCGTCGCGGAAACGCACTTCGCTCTTCGTCGGGTGCACGTTGACGTCCACCTGGTCGGGATCGAGCGAAAGGGCGAGGAACGCCGCCGGTTGGCGGCCTTCGACGAGGAAGCCGCGGTACCCTTCCTTCAACACCCGCGTGAGCAGGCGATCCTTCAGCGGCCGTCCGTTCAGGAACCACATCTGGCGCAGCGCGTCGCGGCGCGCGAAACGCGGCGGCGCCACCAGGCCGACCAGTTTCAAGCTGCCCTGCTCCATGGCTACGGGTTCGAGCGCGTCCGCCAGCTCCGCCCCGAAGAGCCTGCGCACACGCGCCGCCAGGTCCATCGACGCTTCGACATCGAGCAAGCGACGCCCGTCGTGTGTCGCCACGAACCCCACCCCGACGTGCGCGAGGGCCATGCGCTGCAACACGTCCAAACAGCGCGCGAGTTCGGCCTCCTTGCGCTTCAGGAAGCGGCGCCGCGCGGGCGTGTTGTAGAAGAGGTCGCGCACTTCGATGCTCGTGCCGAGGGGCGCGCCGGACTCGAGCACGGGGCCCAGATTGCCGCCCTCGTTGACGAGGCTCCAACCGATATCCGAGTCCTTCGTGCGCGTGAGGATGCGCGCGCGCGAAACCGCGCCGATGCTCGCCAGCGCCTCGCCGCGGAACCCGAGCGACGCGATGTGATCGAGGTCCTCCAGGGTGGAGAGTTTGCTGGTGGCGTGGGGATGGAACGCAAGCGCGACGTCCTCACGCGCCATGCCCGTTCCGTTGTCGACCACGCGCACCAGTTGGATGCCACCCTCCTCGAGATCCACACGCACGGACGTGGCACCCGCGTCGACGGCATTCTCGACGAGCTCCTTCACCACCGACGCGGGGCGCTCGACCACCTCGCCGGCGGCGATCTGGTTGCGCACCACCTCGGGCAGTTCGGCGATGCGGAGGCCAACGAGCGGCGCGGGGCGGGGCTGGCTCATCGCTGGGGCCTCCCCGCCACACGCGCGGGTGCGCGGCCTGAGGCCTGCGGTGGAGCGTCCACACGCCACGCCACGGCCAACTGGGCGAAGTCGTTGACGTCGAGCCGCGAACCGCTTTTGCCGCGGCGGTCGAGATCGAGCACCGCGGCCAGGAAGTTGCGCCAGGTCTCCGGCAATGGGCGTTTGGCGAGGCGCTGTTCGAGTTCGGCTTTCGCGCGCTCGCGCATGGGGCCGCCGCCCTCCAGCACTTCGTCGGGAGCGCGTCCTCGTGCCTTCGCCTCCGAAGCCGCCAGTCCCTGGCGCACGCCGCGCAGCAGCGAGCCGATCAGGATCGCCGTCAAGGCGCCCTCGTCCACCACCTTCGCACCGTCGCGGCCGACCATGCCGCCCTGGAACAGGGCTTCGAGGCTGGCGAGCGCGCGCGGCAAATCGCCGCGGCACAGCGCATCCGCGGCCGCAAACGGCGAACCCGATGCCTGCCACGCGACCGCCTTGCGCGGATCGCCGCCGCCGGACTGACGCAGGCGCTCGAGCTGCGTGTCGAGTGCGCCCAGATCGTTGCCCGTCGCCGCGGCCACATACAGCGCCTGCCCAGCGTCGATGCGCAGGCCCAGCTCCTTGGCGCGCTCCAAACACCACTGCACGAGCTCGGTCTGGCGCGGATCGGGATTCCACGGCGGCGGCGAATCGTAGAGCCTGCGCAGCGTCAACACGGGCCCACCCGCCGCGGCCACGGCCTTCGCGACGGCGTGGTCCGCGCGCAGGCTGTCCGCGCTGATCAGGAGCGAACGCTGGGGCGCGCCGCGCGACAAGAACCCGAGGATCGCGCGTGCGAGCGGCGCGTCCTCCTTGCCGCGTTTCGTCAGCGAGCCCTCCACACCGCGCGCGACGATCAGTTGCTCCGCAGCGAACATCGGCGCCGTGCCGAGGTCCCCCATCAGCCCCTGGGCATCGAAGTCCGGATCGGCGCCGTCGTGCACCAGCACCTCGGCTCCGAGCGCCCGCGCGCGCGCCACGATCGCGTCGACCGCGCGCTGGCGGAAGTAGGTCTCCTCGCCGCGCACCAAGTACGCCTTCGCGAGGGGCCCGGCGGCGAGTGCGGCCTCCAGTTGGCGCACCTGGGCCGGGGGGGACAGTTCCTTGGGAGCGCGCGCGGCCATGGGCTCAAGCCTGCGCCAGGGCGAGGTCCAACGCAAGGCCGAGGAACAGCCCCACCCCCATCCACCCATTCAAGTTGAAGAAGGCCATGTCGAGGCGCGACAGATCGTGCGCCGAGACCAGCCGGTGCTCGTACAGAAGGAGCAGGCCCGCACCCACGACCGCCAGGCCGAAGACCGGCCCCAGGTCGAGCCGCGCCCAGAATCCCACGAGCAGCACGAACGTCACGACGTGCAGGGCGCTCGAGATGTGGAGGCTCCTTTGCACCCCAAAGCGGGCGGGAACGGAGCGCAGCCCGGCCTGGCGGTCGAAGGCCTCGTCCTGCAGGGCGTAGAGGATGTCGAACCCGGCGACCCAGGTCAGCACGGCGGCGGCCAGGAGCAGCGGCGGCACGAGGTCCCCCTCCAGGTCCCCGCGCACCGCCAACCACGCGCCGAGCGGCGCGAGCCCGAGCGCAAGACCGAGCACGAGGTGCGCGGCCGCCGTGAAGCGCTTGGCGTAGGAGTACCCGAGCAGCACGGCCAGCACGGGGAACGAGAGCCAACCCGTCAGCGGCCCGAGCGCAAACGCCGTGGCCACGAACACAGCCGAGGACACCACCACGAGTACCCGCACTTCCCCCACCGACAAGCGCGCCGCGGGGAGCTCCCTCGACGCCGTGCGCGGGTTCCGCGCGTCGATGTGGCGGTCCACCAGGCGGTTGAAACCCATGGCGGCGGTGCGCGCTGCCACCGTGGCGAGCACCACCCAGAGCAGCACGTCGAAGGCCGGCACTCCGCGCGCCGCGGCCCACGCGCTCATCAGCGCGAACGGCAACGCAAACACGCTGTGGCTGAAGCGCACCAGCGACAGGTAGGCACCGAGCGCGCGGGCCATCAGCGGAGGTGCTCCGGGTTGGTTGCGGCGGAGAGTGGATCGCGCGGCACGGGCGCGCCGGTGCCGGGCTCCGGTTTGGGCTCGTCGTCGAGGCCGCTCCAGCGCGCGCCCGCCTTGTTGTGCACACCGAGTCGATCGAGGATCTTGCCAACCACGTGCCCGACCAGATCGTCGATGGTGCGCGGGCGGTGGTAGAAGCCTGGACTCGCGGGCAGGATCGTGGCGCCGAGGCGCGCCAACCGCAGCATGTTCTCGAGGTGCAACTCCGAGTACGGCGCTTCGCGCGGCACCAGGATCAGATCGCGCCGCTCCTTGAGCGCGACGTCCGCCGCGCGCTCGACCAAGTTCGAGCTGAAACCCACGGCGACACGCGCCAACGTGCCCATGCTGCACGGACAGATCACCACACCGCCGGTCAGGGACGTGCCCGAGCTGGGCGGCGCTTCGACGGCTTCCGCGCGGTACGCGCGCACGCGCCCGCCCAACTCGGGGCCGAGGTGCTCGCGCAGCGCCGCTTCCAGCGTCTCGCCCATCGCGCCCGCGTCGAGCCCCAGCTCGTGGCGCAGCACCTTGCAACCCGCGCCGGTGATCGAGACCGCCACCTCGTGGCCGAGCCCGGCCAACTCGCGGATCAGACGCTCCGCATAGGCATGGCCACTGCCTCCCGTGATCCCGACGAAGAACTTAGCCATAGGTGGTGGGAGCGTAGGCGCGGGGCGCCCCGGCCTCAAGCGCGGCACGTCATGCGCCGCGGCCCAGGAACACCCCGGGCCCGGCGCCGAGGGCCAGGGCCACGTTGAAGAGGCCGTGGGCCCAAGCGGCGACCCCGAGGCCCCGCCAGCGGAACAGGAGCCCGAGCAGCAACCCCGCGAGGAATCGCCAGGCGAAGAGCGCCCCGTCGTACGGCTCCCCGCCCGGCCCGAGCCAAGCCGTGAACGAGCCCAGGTGGAACGCGGCGAACAGGGCCGCGGACCCCAGCACGCCCGCCACGTCGCCCGCCACGCGGGCCCAGAAGAGCGAGAGCCCGAGGAAACTCGCCACGTGGCGCGCCAGCAGGAAGAACAGGCTGTAGGCGAGGAAACGAAAGGCCAGTTCCTCCCAACCGCCGGCCCCGAGCAACAGCCCCGCCTCATCCAGGCCGAGCCGCTCGCCGCGCGGGCCATCGGGCACCTGCACCGCCGGCAGATCCGCCGCGATCCAACCGTGGGCGAGCAGGAGCAGCGGGCCCAGGCACAGGGCCGCGAGGAAACCCTCCATGCCGATGCGCAGGAGTGCGCCGGCTGGCCGCGGCTCGACGCGCAGCGTCAACACCAGCGCCAACACGCCGACGGCCAGCAGCAGCGCGAGGCGCGCCACACCCTCGAGGTCGCCGAGGGGCGCGAGCGGTAACGACAGCAGGACCTCCGCGGTGTTGCGCCGCTCGCCGCCGACGGACGCCAAGGCCGCCTCGTAGACCAGGAGCAGCGGCAGGGTCGCCAGGAGGCCCAGGGCCAGCCGCGGCCGTGCGCTCTCGGCGCCGTCCTCGGGATCCTCTGCCGGCGCGCGGTGGCTCGACGCGCGGCGGCTCGACGCGCGGGCGCTCACCGGCCGGGGCCCTTGCCAGATCCGCCGGCTGGCCTCCGGCCGACGTGCAGGGCGGCGATCCCGAGGGATAGGAGTTCGTAGCGCGCGGCTTCGAAGCCCACCGCCTCGAACTCCCGGCGCAACTCCTCGGGCGACGGCCATTCGAGCACCGTGTTCGGCAGGTAGCGGTAGGCCGGCGCATCGCCGGAGAGCAGCGCGCCGAGGTGCGGCAGGATGCGCGTGAAGTAGAAGCCGTAGAAGGCGCGCACGAGCCGGTTGGGCGGCAGCGAGAACTCGAGCACCAGGGCCACGCCGCCCGGACGCAGCACACGCAGCATTTCGGCCAGGCCCACGCGGCGGTCGCCGAGGTTGCGGAGGCCAAAGGCAACCGCGGCGACGTCCACGGACGCGTCGGCGAGCGGCAACCGCAGCGCGTCCCCACGCGCGTAGACCAGTTGGGTGCCGCTCGACTTGGGCAGCGCGTGGCGCAGCATGTTGTGCGTGAAATCGACCGCCGCCACGCGGGCCCCCTCGGCCCGGAACCCGAGGGCCAGGTCGCCGGTGCCACAACAGACGTCGAGCACGTCGCGGTCCCGCAGCCCACCCAGTTCGCGCGCGGCCGTGCGCACCGTGCGCCGCCGCCAGCGCTGGTCGATGCCACCGGACAGCACCCTGTTCAACAGGTCGTACCGGCGCGCAATGCGCCCGAACATCGACTGCACTTCCACCGGGTTCGGCATGGGGCCACCATGGCACCGAATCCGCGCGGGCTCCACAAGGGCGCTCCACAAACGGCGGCGGCGCGGCGGGAATCCCCGCCGCGCCGCCGCCCGAACCAGTGCCCAGCTCGGGCGTTTACTGGCGGAAGTAGTCCATCAGCACCGTGACACCCGGCGCGACGATCGACTGCACCCCGGGCAGGAACACGTCCGTGTCCACCCGCGGCAGACCCGCGTCCAAGCTGATCACGTCCACCGAACCGCCCCCCTGGACCGAGTTCGGCACGGCCAGGAAGAGGAACGAGGGTGTGTTGACCGGAATCGCTCCGCCGGGGACCGGGCGCACCCGCCCCTTGCCGTTCACCGGTGCCGGCACACCGACGCTGAAGGCAGTGAAGAGGTTGGGCAGACCCGCGATGTTGGTCAGGTTGTCGAAGGCCAGGTCCACGGGGATGCCGGTGAGGGTCTCAGGCCCGATGGAAGCCTCGACCTGGAAGTCGAGGGCGCGGAACTCGGGGAAGATCTGGGCACCGAGTCCCGTGATGGGCAACTGGCCCGTCACGGCGCTGTCCAGGCGCACGAAGCTGACGGCGCCGCCGACGACGCCGGTGGGCGAACCCGTGGTGGGATCGAGCGGCGACTCGTGCACCACCCAGAACGCGCCGCCCAGGAACGTGTGGTCCGCGGCGATGGCCTTCGGGTTGGAGAAGGTGTACGGCAGCTTGTTGACCACGTCGTCGATGCCCCAGCCAGCCGAGCCGTTGGGACCGGACTCGAACACCGAGATCTGGCCGTTGCGGCCCAGGATGAAGGCGAAGTAGACGTTGCGCTGGAAGCCGAAGACGTTCTGGCGCGGCAGGATCGCCACTTCGAAGGGCTGCTGCAGGTTGGCCTGCAACACCTTGCGCTGCTGGAAGTCCTGGGCCCGCAGGATGGAGACCGAGTTGTCCCCTTCGTTGCAGACCATGATGTCCTCGTTGCCCGGCTGCCACGCGATGCCGCGCGGCTTGTTGCCGACCTTGGTCGTGGCGACGATCTGGTGGAACGTCGAGGACAGGGGGTTGATGTCCACGAAGGACACCGTGCCCGCGCCCTGGTTGCTGACGGCCAGGTAGTCGAGGTTCGGCGACATGGCCAGCGACGTCGGGTCAGGCAGGTTGATGCGGTCCAACACGAAGAAGCGGTTGGAGTTCAGCACCACGACCTGCCGACGCACCCGGTCGATCATGTAGAGGTAGTGACCGATCTGCTGGCGGATCTGGTAGTCGACGCAGGCGGCCAGGCTCTCCTTGGGAGACGACGGCCCCTGGAAGAACGAGTTCTGCTGTTTGGCCAACACCCCGGTCGGCGGCTGGTCGAGCGCGGGGTTGCCGAACGGATTGCCGACCTGCAACAAGTTCTGCAGGGTCGTGTCCACGTCCACCGAGGTGGGCTCCAGGGCGCCGATGTTCGGGCTGACGCAGAGCGGCGGGAACACCAGGGGCGGAGGGTTGGGGTGCGGGGCCCAGGAGATCAGGTTGCCCGATCCGGGGGGCGCCGAGCCGAACTGTCCCGGCTGGGACGGCGAGAGCGACGTGCTCGAGGCCGCAAGCGTCGGGGTGGGCCGCTTCTTGCCCGTGCTGGCGCAGAGGTTCGGGTTGCCCGACTGGCAGCCGAAGGGCGGCAGCGAGTTGTTGAAGCTGATGTCGAGGGCCTGGCCCAGCATCATGTCCCCCACCGAGTCGATCAGCGGGGCGCGGATCAGCTTGTTGTTCAGCGAGCTGTCGAGGGTCAGCGTGAACACACCCGCAGAACCGCCGTCGACCGTGCAGGTGCCGGGCTTCAGCGGCGGCACGAGCAACGGCCCCTGCAGGACCACGTTCGGGTTGTTGGGGAAGTTCGAGTTGCCCTTCACCACGGGGTTCAAGGGGTCGTAGGCCGGGTTGCCGGTGCTCGCGCCGAAGCCGTTCAAGTCGATCACCGAAAGGCCCGGCTCACTGCCGCCGCGGCCCAGGTAGATCGCTTCCGGCGCGACGGGCGCGTTCACGAGACCGATGCCCTCGCCGACGGAGAAGTCGGTGCTCGCGCTGTTGGTGTTGACGTTGCCGTTGGCGGCCATGTCCCGCACCTGGCTCGAGTTCACCTCGATGCGCACCGTCGAGAAGGTGTCGCACGCGGCAAACGAGGGGCCCGACCCGGGGAATGGGAACGAGGGCACGAGCTCCAGCACACTCATGTCGTAGATGCTGAGCGGGCGCACCACGAAGGGCACCGTCGTCGTGGATTCGGGCGGCCCGAAGGTCATCTGCACCGCGGAGCTGACGAGCGGCGGCGCGCCGGTGTCGAGGGAGCCCACGGTGAACGGTTGGACCGGTTCGGTGAACGCGATCGTGACCGTGGACATCGGGTCGACGTCCTCTTCGGCGTTGCCAGGGCTGATCTGGGGCAGCGTCGTGGAACCCGTGGGGCTGACCGCCACCTCGGGCGTGATCGAATCGTCGCCGACCGTCGAGGACGTCAGGCCGGGTTCGGCGAGGGGTTTGCCGCTGGTCGAGCGCACGCCCGTGCCCAGGCGGATGCGGATCTGACGCCCCGCGGGGAACGTCTCGTGGGTCGCCAGGTTGTTGTCGGCGTCCGCCACGAACACAAACACGTTGTCGCGGGCCAAATCGGCGGAACCGGGGAAGCCGACCGCCAACTCGGTGCCGGGGAATCCCACACCCTGCGGCACGACGGACACGGGCTTGGGCTGGCCGTCGGCGCCGTTCGCCGTGGTGACCCAGGCCGTCAACGGCAACTGACCGGTGACGACGTCGGGCGCGCCGAAGTACGTCTTGCCGCCGATGAAACCGCGCCCGGGCACCGGCGTGGTGGCGCCCGTGAGCGGATCGACGGAGACCACCGTGATCGCTCCCGTGAGGCCGCTCGTCACCGAACCACCAGGGGACGAGTCGAGCACGCTTGTCGGATCGATGTTGCCCGTGAAGCGGGCGGCCACGTAGTGGTTGCCGGGGCTGCCGCCGAGCAGCACGGGAGCCGAGGGCCACGTGGGCGGCGGGAGGATCGGGTTGTCCGCGCGCACGTTGTCGGCGAGTTGTTTCTGCGTGCGGATCGCCACCACGTTGTTGGTCTTCTCGCCGTTGACCACCTGGAACGTCCGGTAGGGCAACATCGGGCCGAACCCGTTCGTCACCTCGGCGATCGTCATGGACGAGCCGGCGCCGCCGCCACTGCCGCCGCCGCAGGACGCCGCGGCGAACAGGGCTACGGGAACCGCCGCCGCGATCCACGCGGCTCGACCCGGCATCGGGCGCATGCGATCCTGGCTCGTGGAGGCGTCGGAAGAACGGCGCGCAGGCGGAGGAACGTGGCTCGGCTTCATCGGTGTGGGGCGAAGGGGCGAATGCGGTCGGCGGACGCGAAGGGACCCGCGGGCCGCCGACTCCAGGTCGCGCGGGTGGCGCGAACGGTCGTGGCGGCGGCTCGGGAGAACCGGCGTCGGTCGAACGAATAGGTGCTCGGTGGCTCCGGGGGGACGGGAGCCGCCGAAAAAACGGGGAAACGGAAAAAGAGCGTGCTGGGAGGGGGGCGAGGGTGAGTTCCCGGGTGAGGCATGGCAATCGCCGTGCCGCGCCCTGGGGATGCCCCCAACCCCCGCGGCGCGGGCCCCAAGGGCAGCGCCCAGGGAACCGAACCCCGTAGGTGGATCGAAACAGAACGGTCGGACGTGCGACCCCGCACGCTCCGCACGGCGCGCGGCGGGCGCAGGGGCCCCAGGGACCCGAGCCCGGCAGCATAGGTGAGGGGTCCCACGGCTGTCCAGCGTGCGAGGTGGGGCGCACGGCCACACGGGACGCGGCGCTATCCTGCGGCCCATGGGTACGGTCGGCAGGGGGAACGGCAGCGCGGACGGCGCACGGCGTCGCGAGGGTTCTTCCCGCGAAGGCCCCAGCGAAGGGCGCCAGGCGTGGCGCCCCGCGGAGGCTCCCACGGCGACTCCCACGGCGGGAGAGGATGCCGACACGGATGCCGCGGCCGGCCCCACCCCGTGGACCAGCCCCGAGCAGCTGCCCCCGGACCGCGAGTTCGAGGGCGACCTGCGCCCCAGCCGGCTCGCGGACTTCGTGGGCCAGGACCGGGTCGTCTCGAACCTGCGGGTGGCGCTCCAGGCCACCCAATCGCGCGGAGAGGCGCTCGACCACCTCCTGCTCGCCGGGCCCCCCGGCCTCGGCAAGACCAGCCTGGCGCGCATCCTCGCGGCCGAGCTCGACGCGGACCTGCACGCCACCACCGGTCCGGCTCTCGAACGCCCCCGGGACCTCGTCGGCATCCTCACGCAACTGAAAGCCGGCGACGTGCTCTTCGTCGACGAGATCCACCGGGTGCCGTCCGCCGTCGAGGAGTACCTCTACTCCGCCATGGAGGACTACGCGATCGAGTTCACGCTCGGCGAGGGCCCCTCGGCCCGGGTCGTGCCGCTGCGCCTCGAACGATTCACGCTCGTGGGCGCCACGACCCGCGAGGGGCTGCTCTCCGCCCCGTTCCGCGCGCGGTTCGGGTTGGTCGAGCGCCTCGTCCCCTACCCCGATGCGGATCTGGTGCGCATCCTGGACCGCGCGGCGCGTCTGCTCGGTCTGCAACTCGAACCCGCCGCGGCCGAGCTGCTGGCGGCGCGCTCGCGCGGCACTCCGCGCGTCGCCGGCCGCTACCTGCGCCGCGCGCGCGACCTAGCCGCGGTCGCCGGCAGGTCCACCGTGGATGGTGCCCTCGCGGCCGAGGCGATGGCGCGTCTCGGTGTGGATCCGCTCGGGCTGGACGACGTCGACCGGCGCATCCTCGGGTACCTGGGGCGCAATCCCAACGTGCCGGTGGGGCTCAAGACACTCGCCGCGGCGATCGGCGAGAGCGAGGACACGATCGAAGAGGTTTTCGAGCCCCACCTCCTGCGCATGGGGCTCTTGCACCGCACGGCACGCGGGCGTCTGGTGACGCCGGAGGGTTGCCGTGCGGTGGGACTCGATCCGGCCGGGGCCACGGGTTCCGGGGAGTCGAGCTTCTGAAGCCCGGCCCCGCGCGCGCCCTCCGCGGCCGACGCCATCTGCCCGCGGCCCTCGCGTTGGGTGCGCTGCTGGCGGCGGGGGTCGTCGGTGCGTGCCTCAGCATCGGGCCGCGCGGCGCGCCGCGGCCCGCTGGCCCCCGCACGGCCCCCGATCCGGGAACGGCGCGCGAAGCGAGTGTCCCGCTCCCGCCCCCGGTCCCCGATCCGTGGCGAGCGTCGCGGCGTGTGCCGCTGCGCATCGGCGCGGCGGAGGGCCTGGCAGAGCTCGAGATCGACGTCGACGGGGAGCGGCGCGCCCGGTTCACCCGGCGCGGGCACGCGGTCGTCGATGCCGATGGCGCGAGCGCGGGCCACTTCGTGCTCGAACCGCGCGGGTTCGTGCGCATGCTCGGCCGACGCTACGACGGTCCGATCGCGGTCGAAGTGCGCGCGGACGGCGGACTGCGGGCGCACGCGTGGCTCGACCTCGAGACGTACGTGTCCGGCGTCGTCGCCGCGGAAGTGGCCCTGTGGAACGCGCCGACGGCGCTCCTCGAGGCCCAAGCCGTCGCCGCGCGCAGTTACGCCGTGGCCCAACTCGACGCGCGCGCCAAACAGGGCCCGCGGCCCGTGCTCTTCGACAGTGTGCTCGACCAGGCCTTCCATGGGCACTTCGAGGGTGACGCGGCCGCACGCGCGCGGGGATTGGACCAACGCCTCGCAACGGCGATCGAAACCACACGCGGGCGTGTGCTCGAGCGCGGCGGCCGTGTGCTCGACGCGCGGTTCCACGCTTCCTGCGGAGGCAACACCGCGGACTTCGCCAGCGTCTTCACCGAACCCGATCCCGGCGCCATGGTCAGCGTCCCGTGCCCGGGTTGCATCGCCGCCAACAAACCGTGGAGCCACACGTTCGCCGCGGAGGACCTGGCCCAACTGGCGCGGCGGCTCGGGCTCGGGGAGCGCCTCGTCTCCCTGCGCCCCGGCGCGCGCGACGGGCAGGGCCGCTGGCGCTCCGCACACGTGGTGGGCAGCGCCGGCGAGCGCGACCTCAGCCTGCAGGACCTGCGGCGCGAACTCGGTTGGCAGATCTGGCGCTCCGGCAGCGTGCGCAGGCTCTGGCCGGCCGATGGCACGTTGGGCGCGGGCGGCCTGTTCGTCGAGGGAGTCGGCCACGGACACGGCGTGGGTCTCTGTCAGAACGGCGCGCGGGCGCTCGCCGACAACGGCGCGGACTTCCGCGCGATCCTCGGCCACTACTACCGCGGCGCGCGGCTCGCGCGTTTGCCGTGACGTCCCCCCACACCCAGGCGCCGGCCGAAGGCGAAGCCGCGGCGTTCGCGTTCCGACTGGAGGGCCGCTGCCGCGACACCCACGCGCGGGCAGGCACGTTCGCGACGCCCCACGGCGAGGTGCCTACACCGGCATTCATGCCCGTCGGAACCCGCGCCTCGGTGAAGGGTGTGGACCCGGAACAGCTCGAGCGCGTCGGCACACGTGTCGTGCTCGCCAACACGTACCACCTCGTGCTGCGTCCGGGCGAGGAAGCCATCGCCGAACTGGGCGGCCTGCACCGCTTCATGGGCTGGAACGGGCCGATCCTCACGGATTCCGGCGGATACCAGGTCTTCAGCCTGGGCCACATGACGAAGATCGACGAACGAGGCGCGCGCCTGCGCTCGGTCCTCGACGGCTCCCCCATCGAGTTCACACCCGAACGCGCCGTCGACGTGCAGCGCGCGCTCGGCGCCGATGTGTTCATGGCGTTCGACCACTGCCCCGCCGACCCGCTCGACCGCGCAAGTGTGGAGGACGCGACGGAACGCACGCACCGCTGGCTCGAGCGCTGCGTGCGGCGCTACCGCGAAACTCCCACGCGCCACGGCCCGCAGGCGCTGTTCGCGATCGCCCAGGGCGGTGCGTTCGAGGACCTTCGGCGGCGCTCGGCCGAGGAGATCGCGCGCCACGACCTGGTCGGGTACGCGATCGGTGGTGTCAGCGTCGGCGAGCACAAGGCGGCGATGGACCTCGCCGTGCGCGCCGCCGCGCCGCACTTGCCCGAGCACAAACCGCGCTACCTGATGGGTGTGGGCACTCCCGCGGATTTCGCGCGCTCCATCGCGGCCGGCGTGGACCTCTTCGACTGCGTGACACCGACGCGCCACGGCCGCAACCACCAGGCCTTCGTGCCGGGCGGCCGCATCAACCTGCGCAACCAGAAGTTCGCGCGCGATGCCGCCCCGCTCGACGAAAGCTGCGACTGCCCGACGTGCACCCGCTTCAGCCGCGGCTACTTGCGCCACCTCTGCACCAGCGGCGAGATGCTCGCCGGCACCCTGCTCAGCGTGCACAACATCCGCTACTTCCACCGCCTGATGGAAGGGGCGCGCGCGGCCGTGCTCGCGGGCACCTTCGCGGCGTTTGCCGCGCGGCTCGTCGAAGCGGACGGCTGACCCCAGCCGCACGGCCCTTCGGCTTACCGCGCTGGAGTGGCCGGATCAGCGCGGGCGGCCGACGATCTCGAGGCGCGTCGTCTCGACCGCCAGCGGGCCGCCGGCGGCGCTCGTCGGGAAACGCGCGACACCCTCGACACCGACCTCGTAGCCGACGAACAGCGCGAGGTCGTAGCGCCCGCTCGGGCAGGCGATGCGCGCCACCGTGGTGTCGCCGCGCAAGACGCGGTACTCGATCGCGCCGTCGGGTCCCTCCACACGCTCGAGGAATCCGCGCGCGGCGAAGCGGCCGTCGAGGGGATCCTTGGCGGCTTGCTCCTGCCACGATTCCGCCTGCCGCTGCACCAACTCCTGTTGGCGGCGCAGTGTCTCCGCGGCGAGCTGCGCCTTGCTGGCGGCCTCGGATTCGAGCACCCGCACCAGTTCCAGCGCCGTCTCCGCCTGGGCGCGCAACGTCGCATCCGGCTCGAGCGCGAGCACGCGCAGGAACGCGCCGCGCACCCCCTCGAAGTCCGGCAGCGCGCGCTCGCGTTCGGCGACGAGCAGGGCTTGGGCGAGTTCCAGCGCGCTGGCCGCCGCGCCGGGCCGCGGCGCGGCGGCTTCGGTCACCCGTCCGGCGGCCGGTCCGCCCTCGGCGGCCTTCTTGGCGATCGCGAGTTCGGCCTGGCTCCAAAGGGCCGCGCCGTCGACACCTTCGGGGAGGAGGTCCGTGCGCGCGGCCTGTACCCAGCCGGTCGAACCCGCGGGGCTCCACACGCGCACCCAGGTCTTGGCGAGTTCCGCCGCCGGATCCTGCACGTCGATGCGGGTCACCTTGTCGCCGGCCTGGAGCTGCTGGGCCAAGGGGAAGTAGTTCACGTCCGTCGACGGGGACGGGCGCATGTTCACGTTGTTCTGCGTGACCTCGAGAACACCCTCGACGTCCGTCGGCCGCAGGAACCGCCCGTAGACCCACACCGCGAAGCCGCCCGGCGCGTCGACCTCGACCCAACCGGCGCGCTCGCCGTAGACGGCGAGGAGGCCGCCGCCCGCGATCTCGCCGATGGAGAGGCCCTGCACGTCGGCGACGTTGCGCACGCTGGCGCCGCCCTCGCGCACCTTGACGTAGCGCATGGGCTTGCGCGCGTTGCCAGCGCGATCGCCTTGGGTCGGCGCGGTGGCCCAGCCAGGGACCGCGGTGGCCCAGCCGGGGACCGCCGCCGGTTCGGTCGGGAGCGCGACGGCCCAGGAACCGAGGAGCGACAGCGTCCCAAGGGCCCAGGGAGCGAGGCGTGCGAGGTCGCGGGAGCGTGCGTTCATCGAAGGGGCGGGCTGGGGGTGCACGGGTTCGGTTTGGGCCTCGGAAGCGGGCTGCGCGGCGCGCGCTCTGGCCGACGTCGGGGGTCGAAGATTCTATCCGGCGGCGCCGAAAGTCGCCCCGGAGGTCCGCCCGTTGCTAGCCGGAAGCTAGCCGGAAGCTCGCCGGAAGCTGGGACGGGCCCCAGAGGGCACGGTACACAGCAGCTACCCGCTCCGGGACGCGAAATCCTCGGGGGGGACTCCCCTACAGACCCGCGGATTCCCGGGCTACAATCTGGTGCGGCCACGACCCGAGAGGCCCACACCCAACGATGCGCACCTTCCTCCACTCGAAGATCCACCAGGCTCGGGTCACCGAGGCCAACTTGCACTACGTTGGCTCCGTGACGATCGACGAGGCCCTGATGGAGCTCGCCGACATCTACGAGTTCGAGCAGGTCCACATCGTGGACAACACCAACGGCGCGCGGCTCGTCACCTACGCCATCAAGGGCGAACGGGGTTCGGGCATCATCGGGATCAACGGCGCCGCGGCGCACCTGGTCAAGGAGGGCGACGAGGTCATCCTGATGACCTACACCCAGGCGGAAGCCCCCACCGAACCGATCTGCGTGCTAGTCGACGCCGACAACCAGTTCGTGCGGTACCTGCGCGAGACGCCGCGCACGGTACCCAGCTTTTAGGGGCCCAGCTTCTAGGGGTCGAGCGCCACCGATCCGCCCGGCACCGCTCCACCCCGGGCCACGACCAGGAGGCGCACCCGCAGCGCGCCCATCGCGGTCAGGACGCTCGCAGCCTCGGACGCGGTGGAAGCGGAGCTGACGACGTCGTCCACGAGCCAGACCTCGCTCCCGCCGACGCCGTGCGGCCGTCCGAGCATCGCGGTCCCAACCGGGACCCCCTGCCACAGCCGGGGCGCGCGCGGCACGAACGCCCCGCGCACTTCCCGCCGCCGGTCGGCGGCGAAGGCCGACCCTTGAGGCCGTGTGGACCTCGACCGCGCGAGCGCGGGAAGCCACGGCTGGCGCGCCACCCGCGCCGCCTCCGCCGCGAGCAGCGCGGCCTGGTCGTAGCCCCGCTCCCAGCGCCGCAACGGATGCAGCGGCACGGGCACCAGAACGACCGGGGGATGCGCGCCGCCCCCGTGCTCGTGCGCCCGGAGGGCTAGGAGTCGAGCCCCCAGCGCCGCTCCCAGGAATCGCGCCAAGTCGCGCCGTCCGCCGTACTTGAGGGCCAGGATCCACGGCGCGAGCGCGCATCCATCGCCGCGCCAACTCCCGAGCGCGAGCCCACCCGCGAGCGGCGGCGCGCGCTCGCGGCAGTAGGCGCACGGCGCCCCGTCGGGCAACACCGGCGCGAGCGCCCGCAGGCACCGCCCGCAATGGGGTCCCCGCAACCCGTGCGGGCCGGCGTCCCTTGGCGCACGGAGCAGCGAGTCGCCCCAGAAGCGGTGCTCGCGACAGGCCAGCCCGTCGGGCGCCGGCGCGCCGCAGAGGTGGCAACGGCGCGGCGCCACCGCATCGGCGAGGCCGTCGAGCGCGGCGTGGAGGAGGCCGGGAAGCGGCCGGCCCGCGGTTTGGCGCGGCGAGGACATACGAGCAAGAGACTGCCGCCGCGCGGTCAGGTCGCGCGGCGAGGTCCCGCGGGGCCCCAGGAACCGCGCTCAGTCCGGGAGCTCGTCGCCCAGTTCCATCGGCACGGCCTTCGGCGCCCGGGCCCGGCCGCGAACGGGCCCGCGCGCCTGGGGCAGCCCCACCTGGAGGCGCAGGCGCGCCACGTAGGACTGGACCGTGTCCTCGGGTTGGGGTTCGACGCCAAACAGCTCGCCGAGTTCGCGCGCCAACTTGGAATCGGTCTCGAGCTCGGGCTGGTGTTGCAGCAGGTACGCGCGCACGTAACGCCGGATCAAGCGCTGCGACAACCACCAACCCAGGGCCTGCAGCAGCGCCACCCCCACCACCGTCAAACCGACCCACGTGGCGAGGAAGCTGGGCGGTTCGGCGCTGGAAGCGAGGCGCTCGAAGAGCTGCAACCCAAAACCGCCGAGCAGCAGCAGGAAACCGAGGCCCACCTGCACGCGGTTGAACGTGGTTTCGCGGATCGAGAGCAGCCGTCCGCGCGCGGCGGCGAAGTGCTCCTCGACCAACTCGCGCGGGTGGCGCACGAGGATCGCGTTGGCGAGCAGGAACCCGCCGGCGATGCAGAGGATCCAACCGACGACCGCCCAGTCCGAGCCGCCGCTCCCGTCCAGTCCCGCGGCCAGGTCGCCGCCGGTGCCCTGCAGGGACGCGGAGCGGGCCCACGGATCGAGCCATCCCTCCCACGGGGTGTGTGCGGAAGCGGTCGAAGCGGGGGGTGCCATGGGGCCAAGTCACGGTAGGAGCGCCCGTGCCGAGAGGCAAGCGGGCCGCTTCGGCTCGGCCCAACGGCGCGCGCGGGCTACCATGTTCGGCCCCAACTCCGACGCGCCACGCAGCCCTCCTCGACCCCATGCCCGAGTCCCCCGTGCCCCCCGCCGACGCGCCCGCACCGGACGGCGCGCTGATCCAAAAGACCGCGTCGCTCGCCCGACTGGCCCTCGATCCATCGGAGGTCGAGCACCTGGTCCCCCAGTTCGCCCGCATCCTGGGTTCCTTCGAGACCCTGCGGGCCCTGGACACGACCGGCATCGAGCCCATGACCCGGCCGATCGAACTCGAAACCGTGCAGCGCGCCGACGAGGCGGGACCGTGCCTCGACCGCGAGGCGGCCCTCGGTCTCGCGCCCAAGCGCAGCGACGAGTTCTACGCGGTGCCGAAGACCCTGGAAGCGGAGGGCTGACCATGGCGCACGAACGAAAGGATGCCGTGGGGTTGGCACGCGCCATCGCGGCCGGCGAATCCAGCGCCGAGGCGGCCGTGTCCGAGGCGCTGGAGCGGGCGCGCGGATTGGGCGCGCGCCTAGCTTGCTTCCTCTCCTTGGAACCGGACGGGGCGCTCGCCCGCGCGCGCGAGCTCGACCGCGCCCGCGCCGACGGCCGCGCCCTCGGCCCGCTCGCCGGCGTGCCCATCGCGATCAAAGCCAACATGGCGACGGAGGGATTCGAGACCAACTGCGCGAGCCGCATCCTCGCTGGGTACCGCGCACCCTACACGGCGACCTTCGTGCAGCGCCTCGTCGACGCGGGCGCCGTGCCGATCGGCGTCACGAACATGGACGAGTTCGCCATGGGATCGTCGGGCGAGAACTCCGCGTTCGGACCGGCAATGAATCCCTGGGACGAAACGCGCACCCCCGGCGGCAGCTCGAGCGGCGCGGCCGCGGCCGTGGCGGCCGGCATCGTGCCGATCGCGCTCGGCTCCGACACCGGCGGCTCCGTGCGCCAGCCCGCCGCGTTCTGCGGCATCCAGGGTTTCAAACCGACCTACGGGCGGGTGTCGCGTTACGGCCTGATCGCGTTCGCGAGTTCCCTCGACCAGGTCAGTCCGTTCGCGCGCACGGTGCGCGACCTCGAGCTCGTGATGGAGCTGATGTCCGGCGCGGATCCCATGGATTCGAGCAGCCTACCCATGGGTCCCATGCGGCGCGGGCCGGACACGGTGCGCCTCGACGGGCTGCGCATCGGCTTGCCGAAGGAATACCTGCCCGACGGGCTCGACGGTCGTGTGCGCGGGGCCGTCGAAGCGGCCGCCGAGACACTGCGTTCCCTGGGCGCCGAGGTCGTCGAGGTGAGCCTGCCGCACACGGACGCGGCGATTCCCTGCTACTACGTGGTGGCGACCGCGGAGGCATCCAGCAACCTGGCGCGTTTCGACGGCGTGCGTTACGGCCTGCGCGTCGACGGCGACGGTTCGCTCGCCGGCATGATGGCCGCGACCCGCGAAGCCGGTTTTGGCCCCGAGGTCAAGCGCCGCATCCTGCTCGGCACGTACGTGTTGTCGTCGGGCTACTACGACGCGTGGTACGGACAGGCGATGAAGGTGCGTCGCCTCCTGCGGCGCGACTTCGACCGCGCGTTCGAGAGCTGCGATCTGGTGCTCGGCCCCACGTCCCCCACCCCGGCCTTCACCCTCGGCGAGAAGACCGCGGATCCCCTGACGATGTACCTGAACGACATCCTCACGGCCCCTGCGAGCTTGGCGGGACTGCCCGCGATCTCCGTGCCCGGTGGGTTCGCACTCGAGAACGGCACGCGCCTGCCGCTCGGATTGCAACTCGTCGGACCGCCCCTCGAGGACGGCCGCGTGCTGCACGCCGCGCGCGCGTTCGAGTCCGCCACCAGCTTCCACTCAGAGCGCCCGCCGCTCTTCGCCTGATCCCATGAGCCGCCCCACCGACGACGTAGTGACCGGCGTAGTTTCGCCCAAAACCGGACAGCGCTGGATCCCGGTTCTCGGGATCGAAGTGCACTGCCAACTGAAGACCGAGACCAAGCTCTTCAGCCAGGCTCCGTACCGCTTCGGGGCCGAACCGAACACGCGCATCACCGCGGTCTGCACGGCGCAGCCGGGCACGTTGCCGGTGCTCAACGAGGCGGCGGTTGCGCTGGCCGTGCGCGCGGCACTGGCCCTCGGTGCCAACGTCGCCAACTGGAGCAAGTTCGACCGCAAGAACTACTTCTACTGCGACCTGCCGAAGGGGTACCAGATCACGCAGTTCGACCAGCCCTACTGCACGGGCGGCGGTGTGACGTTGCCGTCGGGGCGCTTCGTGCGCCTGACGCGCATCCACATGGAAGAGGACGCGGGCAAGGCGATCCACGACCGCGGGCCGGACACGTTGGTGGACCTGAACCGCGCCGGTGTGCCGCTGATCGAGATCGTCAGCGAGGCGGATCTGTGCTCGGCGCAAGAGGCGTTCGATTACCTGACGTCGCTGAAGGAAACGCTGCAGTTCGCGGGTGCGTCCGACTGCGACATGGAGAAGGGCTCCTTGCGCTGCGACGTGAACATCTCCGTGCATCGCCCGGGCGAGAAGTGGGGCACGAAGGTCGAGCTCAAGAACTTGAACTCGTTCCGCAACGTGATGGCCGCGACCGAGTTCGAGATTCTGCGCCAGATCGAAGCCTACGAGTCGGGCGATCCGGCCCGTTTCCCCGTGCAGGAAACACGCGCCTTCGACGCGGGTTCCGGGCGCACGCGCACGATGCGCTCCAAAGAGGACGCGCACGACTACCGCTACTTCCCCGAACCGGACCTGCCGCCCCTCTACCTGAGCCCCGAGTTCCTCCAGGCGCAGGCAGAAGCCCTGCCCGAATCGGCGCCGAACCGCCGCCAGCGCTACGTCGAGTCGATGGGGCTGTCGGAATACGACGCCGGTGTGTTGACCGCGACGCCCGCGTTGGCGCGTTGGTTCGAAGAGACCGCGCGCCTCTGTGGTTCGCCGAAGGACGCCGCCAACTGGATCTCGAATGAAGTCCTGCGCGCCCTTTCGGACCCCGAGATCGAAGCGCGCAGCCTCGAGGACCTGCCCGTGGGCCCCGACGGCGTGGCCGAACTGATCACCCTGGTGCTCAGCGGCCGTGTGAACGTGCCCGGCGGCCGCGAAGTGCTGCGCGCCATGCTCAAAACCGGCAAACGCGCGGGGGCGCTCCTCAGCGAGCTGGGCCTCGAGCAGGTCAACGACGAGGCCCAACTGGAGGCCTGGTGCCAGGAAGCCCTCGTCGGCAAGGACAAGGTCATCGCCGACGTCCTCGCCGGTAAGGACAAAGCCGTGGGCGCCCTAGTCGGCCCCGTGATGAAAGCGAGCAAGGGCAAGGCCAACCCCCAAGTGGTGACCGAGATCCTGCTGCGCCTGATCCGCTCCGGCGCGGCGAGCTGACCGCCGCAACGTTCCGCTAGGTGCGCGGGCCGGGTGCGCGGGGGCCGGGTGCGCGGGCCTCCTCGCCCGCCTTGGGAAGTGCGACGCGATAGTGATCCCGGAAGCCCGCTCCGAGGCGGGCCAGGAGGCCCGCGCACCCGGCCTGCGCACCTGGCCTGCGCACCTGGCTCGCGCACCTGGGGCAACTTCTGCAAACGCCCTTGGAAGCGGCGGCGAGGGAGCGGCGTGGGGCATTGGGGATGCGGCTTCCGGGCGGCCCATCTCGTCATCGGTTGCGCGGCACGGCGCTTGCAGACGGGGGGAGCGCGGCGAAGGCTGCGGCCCTTCCCAAAGGACACAGGTGCTGAGAAAGGCACCGTTTCCGCGAAGTGGCCGCGCCCTTCGACCCGCCATCGAATCCCCGCGGCGCGTTCGTGGAAGTCCCTTTGGCTTCGAAACCGCGGAACCCGAGCCAACCGATCCCCTGCTATGAACACACAACAGAAAGAGTTCCTCCTCGAAGCCCTCGAAACCGAACTGGGCGGCGTGAAGATCTACGAAACCTCGTTGCGCTGCGTGCGGAACAAGGACCTGAAGAAGGAGTTCGAGAAGTACCTCGACGAGACGAAGGAACACGTCCAGGTCTACACGGACCTCCTGGAGGCACTTGGCATCGACTCGGAGATCGAGACGCCCGGGCGCGAGGTCGTGCGGAAGAAGGGCGCGGCCTTGGTGCAGTCGATGGAGCTGGCGCTCGAGACGGCCGATCCCGCGGCGGCCGAGTTGGTCGCTGCCGAATGTGTCGTCGACGCCGAGACCAAGTGCCACTTGAACTGGCACCTCGTCGGAGAGTTGGCCGACGCGCTGAAAGGCGAGGAGGCAAAACACCTTTCCGCGGCCTGCGAAGCGGCGGAGGACCAGGAGGACGAACACCTCTACCACTCCGCCGGTTGGGCGCGCGAACTGTGGATCCAACGCCTCGGCATGGACGCGGTGTTGCCGCCCCCCGAAGAAGAGAAGCACGTCAAGACGGCGATCGGCGCCGCCCGCGCTCGCAAGGCGCGCAAAGAGCTGCTCTGACAAAGGGGCGCTGGCAGCGCCTCCACGCCGCGTACGGGGCCGGACACCGTGACGGCCCATCGACGTGCGGACCAGAATCCCGCACGGTAAGGCGTACCGCACGGGTGGACGACTCCTAGTCCCCCGTGGGGCCACGCCCCGCCTGAGCCGGAGTCACCCGTGTTCGAGGACATCGTTTCCACCCTGCGCGAGGAGTTCTCCGGCGCGCTGGACGTAGAGCAGCTCACGCGCGTGCTCGTGCGGCTCGTGGTGGCCGGAGTGCTCGGCGGGATCCTGGGCTACGAGCGGGAGTTCCACGGAAAGGACGCGGGGTTGCGCACCCACATCTTGGTGTCGATGGGAGCCGCGCTGTTCGTGCTCGCGCCGGACCAACTGGGCATGCACATCGCCGACATGAGCCGCGTGATCCAAGGCATCGTCACGGGCATCGGCTTCCTCGGCGCTGGCGCGATCCTCAAGCACAACGATCGGCGCGAGATCGAGGGTTTGACCACCGCCGCGGCGGTCTGGACCACGGCGGCCATCGGCATCGCGTGCGGGCTGGGCGCCCTGTTTTTGGCGATCGCCAGCTCCTTGGTGGCGCTCCTGGTGCTTGCCGCGTTGCCCCGTGCCGTGCGCCCGAAGCGCGACGACAAGGCGTCGTAGGGGGGTGGGCTCCGGGCGCGGCAGGGGGGCGTGCGCGCGGGGGATGTCCCGCGCTCCAAGGCGGGCCAGGAGGCCCGCGCACCCGGCCCGCGCACCCGGCCGCGCGTTCGGTCGCGGATCGCTGCGAAACGGAAAGATCGCGCCGCAGATGCCACGTCGCGCGCGGGGCGGTCTTTGACGAAAAGACGCACCCCGTAGAAACCGGGAATCGCCCAAAACCCCGTTCTGTAGGGGCGCGGCCCTGTCCGCGCCCAAGGCGCGGAGAACGGGAACGGGGTTGGCAACTGCGGTGCCGTTCCCCTTGGGCGCGGACGGGGCCGCGCTCCTACTCCCACTCTATCGTCGCGGGTGGTTTGCTCGAGATGTCGAGCACCACGCGGTTGATGCCGCGCACCTCGTTGATGATGCGGCTCGAGATGCGCGCCAGAAGATCCTGCGGCAACAGCGCCCAGTCGGCGGTCATGCCGTCTTCAGATGTCACGATGCGCAGCGCGCAGCACTTTTCGTAGGTGCGCCCGTCCCCCATCACGCCGACGGAGTTCACGGGCAGCAGCACGGCGAAGTACTGCCAGAGGCCCACGTGCGCGCCGGCTTTCTCGATTTCCTGAGTCGTGATCGCGTCGGCGGCGCGCGCCAGGCGCACGTGTTCTTCGCTGACCTCGCCGAGGATCCGCACGGCCAGGCCGGGCCCCGGGAAGGGCTGGCGGTCGACGATCGCGGGCGGCAGGCCCAGGCGGCGGCCGATGGCGCGCACCTCGTCCTTGAAGAGCTCGCGCAGGGGCTCGACGAGCCCCATGTTCAGGTCCTTCGGCAATCCACCCACGTTGTGGTGGCTCTTGATGACGGCGGTGTTGCCCCCGTGCGCCGCGACCGACTCGATCACGTCGGGGTAGAGCGTGCCCTGGCCGAGGAAGTGCGCGCGGCGGAAGCGTTTGGCTTCGACCTTGAACACTTCGACGAACTCGCGCCCGATGATCTTGCGCTTCTGCTCGGGGTCCGTGACACCGGCCAGCGCGTCGAGAAAACGCTTCTTCGCGTCGACCACCGTCAGGTCCACCTGGAAGTGGCCGCGGAAGGTCTCGTCGACCTGGTCGCGCTCGCCTTCCCGCAGCAAACCGTTGTCGACGAAGATGCAGTGCAGGCGGTCGCCCACGGCTTCCTTCAGGATCACCGCGGCCACGCTCGAATCCACGCCGCCCGACAGGCCGAGCACGATCTCGCCGTCGTCGCCCACCTGGGCGCGGATGCGCTCGATCTGGCGTTCCACGATGGAATCCGGGGTCCATTCGGCCCCCAGCTCGCACACCCGGTGCAGGAAGTTGTCGAGCACCTCGGCGCCGCGCACCGTGTGCGTGACCTCCGGGTGGAACTGCAGGCCGTAGAGGCGGCGTTGGGGATCCCCGACGGCCGCGAACTCGCAGTTCTCGCTGCGCGCCTGGACCTCAAAACCCGCGGGGATGCGCGTGACGTGGTCGCCGTGGCTCATCCACACCACGGTGTGGCCGGTGATGCCGTCGAAAGTGCCCGCGGAGCGCACCACTTCGACCGACGTGCGGCCGAACTCGCGCTTCGACGCGGGCTCGACCGAGCCGCCGAGGTGCCGCGTCATCCACTGCATGCCGTAGCAGATGCCGAGGACGGGCACACCCAGCTCGAGGATGCCCGCCGGTATCGCCGGCGCGTCGGGGGCGTACACGGACGCGGGCCCGCCGGAGAGGATCACACCCCCGAGGTCCATCTGGCGCGCGCGTTCGAGGGCCAACGCGGGCGGCGCGATCTCGCACCACACGGAGCACTCGCGCACACGCCGCGCGATGAGCTGGGCGTACTGCGTGCCCAAATCGACGATCAAAACGCCCCGGGGAGCGCCCGGTGTGGGTTTCTCTGCGCTCACTCTTGGAAGTAGTTGGGGGACTCTTTGGTGATCTGCACGTCGTGCGGGTGGCTTTCGCGCATGCCGGCGGCCGAGACACGGAGGAAATCCGCGCGCTCCCACAAATCGTCGAGCGTGCGCGCGCCCACGTAGCCCATGCCGGCGCGCACGCCGCCCACCAGTTGGTAGACGAACGGCGATAGGCGGCCCTTGTACGGCACCATGCCTTCGATGCCCTCGGGCACCAGTTTGTCCGCGTCTTCGATGTGGCCCTGGCGGTAGCGTTCCTTTCCACCCTCAACCATCGCGCCCAAGGACCCCATGCCGCGCACGGTTTTGAACGTGCGGCCCTTGTACAGGATCTGCTCGCCCGGGCTCTCCTTCAGGCCCGCGAACAGGCTGCCGAGCATCACCGAGGACGCGCCGGCGGCCAGGGCCTTCACGATGTCGCCGGAGAACCGGATGCCGCCATCGGCGATCACGGGCACTCCTTGCCCGCGCAGGGCGTCGGTCACCTCCAGGATCGCGGTGAGTTGCGGCACGCCGATGCCAGCCACGATGCGCGTGGTGCAGATCGAGCCGGGCCCGATGCCGACCTTGACCCCGTCGGCGCCCGCTTCCACGAGCGCCAGCGCCGCCTCGGCGGTGGCGATGTTGCCGGCGACCACGTCGACCCGCTCGTGCAGGGACTTGAGCTTGCGCACGGTCTCGATGACGTTGGTGCTGTGGCCGTGGGCCGTGTCGACGACCAGAACGTCCACACCGGCGTGCACCAGTCCGTCGGCGCGTTCGTAGTCGAAAACACCGATTGCGGCGCCAACCCGCAGACGACCGCGCTCGTCCGTGGCGGACTGCGGGTAGGCCTCGAGCATGTCGAGGTCCTTCATCGTGATCAATCCGCGCAGCCGGTTGTCGCCGTCGACGATGATCAGCTTCTCGACCTTGTGTTTGTAGAGCTTCTCGCGCGCCTCGTCCAAGGACGTATCCGGCGGCGCCGTGACCAATCCACCGCCCGTCATCACACGCGCCACCGGCGTATCGTCGCTGGTCTGGAAGCGGCAATCGCGGCTCGTCAGGATGCCGACGACGCGCATGTCCCCGTCGATGATTGGCAGGCCGCTGATGTTGTGGCGCGCCATCAGCTCGCGCGCCTTCGCCATCGTGGCCGTCGGCGGCAACGTGACGGGATCGAGGATGATGCCGTTGGCGCTGCGCTTCACCTTGTCCACCTCGCGCACCTGCGCTTCGATGGAGAGGTTGCGGTGGATCACGCCGATGCCGCCCTCGCGCGCGAGGGCCACGGCGAGTTGCCACTCGGTGACCGTGTCCATCGCCGACGAGGACAACGGGATGCGCAGGGGCACCCGCCGGCTGAAACGCGTCGAAACCTCGGCATCGCGCGGCAGCACGTCCGAGTGGCGCGGAACGAGGAGGACGTCGTCGAAGGTCAGGCCTTCGCGGAACGTGCGCGTCATGGGGCGGGTGGGATGGGGAAACAGCGGGCGCGGCGCGGGAACGCCGAGGAGGCGGGAGGGTTCCCGGCTCGCCCTCGCCTCCGGGAGCGGGCGCGCCGCGGCCGTTCGCGGGCCGCCGGAATGGGGTGGGGAGCCACCCCCCCAGGGGGCGCGACCGATCGTCCGCGGGCCGAAGCGCGGGGCCCTCGGGCCCAGCGCGTCTCCGCGGGGAAGGGCGAAGAGCGTAGCGGCGCCGCGGGGGCGCTCCAAGGGACGGCCCGGGGAGCGCGGGACACAAAAAAGGGCCCGGACACACCCCGAGGGGTGCGCCGGGCCCAGAAGAAGGAGGAGACCCGAGCTTTCGGCCGTTCCGCGCCTCGGCCCAAGCACCCCGTGGGCCCACCCGCGGGCCGTACCAGCCCAGGGACCCCGCGGCGGTGCCTGGCCCCGGCCCTATGCTCTCGGGCCCCCCCGATGCCGTCCCCCCTCCGCGTCCTCCACGTCTTCCCCACCTTTGCCGCCGCGGGCTCCCAGCGACGCACGGTGGACCTGGTGGCGGGCCTGGGCCCGGCGTTCCAGCACACGGTCCTGGCCCTCGATGGGGTGAACGGCGCCGCGGACCTGCTGCCGCCGGGCACGCTGCGGCTGCTCGAGCCGCCGCCCAAGGCCGGCAGCGTGGCGACCGCGCGCCGCCTCGGGCTGATCCTCGGGCGGGAGCGCCCCGACCTGCTTTGCACCTACAACTTCGGTGCGGTCGACGCGCTGCTGGCGGCGCGCTGGCGCGGCGGTCCTCCCGCCGTGCACCACGAGGACGGTTTCCACCCGGACGAGGCCCACGGGCAAAAGCGCCGCCGCGTCTGGTTGCGGCGCGTCGCGCTGCCCGCGGTGCACCGGCTGGTCGTCGTCAGCCGCACGCTCGAACGCATCGCGCTGGGCCCCTGGCGCCAACCGCGCGAACGGGTGCTGTTCGTGCCCAACGGCATCGATCTCGAGCGTTTCGCCCGCGCGAACCTACCGGCGGATCTGGGCGCGCTTTGGCCTGCGCGCCACGGCGCCCTCGTCGTCGGGTGTGTGGGTCACCTGCGGCCCGAGAAGAACGTCGCGCGGCTCTTCGCCGCCGCGGCGCTCGCCGTCGAGCGGGGCGCGGACATCGTGCTGCTGGTGGTCGGCGATGGGCCGGAGCGCGCGGCGCTCGAAGCCGAGGCGCGCCGCGCGCCGCTCGCTGGCCGCGTGCACTTCACGGGGCACGTGGCGGATCCGCGCGCGGCCCTCCGCGCCATGCACCTGTTCGCGTTGACCTCGGACACGGAGCAGATGCCGATCTCGCTGCTCGAGGCCATGGCCGCGGGCCTGGGTGTGCTCGCGACGGACGTCGGCGACGTGAGGCACATGGTGCCGGAGGCGGCGCGGCGCCTCGTGGAGCCGATCGAGGAGCCGGGTGGGGGTTCCGTCGTCGAGCGACTGTCCGCGCACCTGGTGCAACTCGCCGGGGACCGCAACCTCGTGGCGGAACTCGGCGCCCAGAGCTGCAAGCGGGCCCGGGACTTCGACCGCGACACGATGCTCGCCACCTACCGCCGGCTGTACCTGGAAGCCGCGGGCCGCTGACGGGGCCGCTGCAAGGGCCCAGAACCGGCCCAAGACCGGCCAAGGCCCGCGGGCGGCCGCCATTGGAGGGCCCCGGCGCGCGTCGTAGGATGGTGCGCCCCGATCGCTCCGGTGCTGCCGTGGCCCAAGGCCCGCGGGCGCCTCCCATGGCATCGGCCCTTCACTGAGCGCGGCTCCAAGAAGTCCATGACCACCGAGACCCTCTCCTCCCCCACCCTGGACGTCGTGAGCCGCATCGCGGAACGCGCCTTCTCGCAGATGGTGGCGATGATCCACATCGCCAACAACAGGAAGGACAAACAGCCGGGGGATCCGAAGGTCGGAGGGCACCCGGCCGCGTGTGCGAGCTGCTACCAGGTGCTGGGCGCGCTCCACCTCGTGGTGCGCGAGCCCCAGGACTACGTGGCGTGCAAACCCCACGCGTCGCCGATCGACCACGCGTACCACCACAACCTGCGCCTGTTCCGGCGCGAGGACGGCACCTGGCTCGACGACGAGACCGCCAAGGGCGCGATGGAACGCCTGCGCAAGTTCCCGGTGGCCGGAACTTCGGACGTCTTCCAGAGTTACCACGCCAAGAGCGACCCCGACACGTTCCACTTCCTGCCGTCGGGTTCGGTCGGCATTCCGCCCGTCAACTCGGTCTACCTCGCGCTCGCCTACCGCTTCGCGAAGGACCACGGCCACGAGGTGCCCGAGGGTGCGCACTTCTGGTCGCTGATGGGCGACTCGGAGTTCCGCGAGGGTTCGCTGCTCGAAGTGATGCCCGAGGTCGCCGAGCGCGGCCTGCACGAGGTCACCTGGATCGTCGACTACAACCGCCAGAACCTCGATGGGACCCGCACGTCCTTTGCGACGAGCCGCGTCGGCTCCGACGCCGAGCGCATCGAAGGCACGTTCGTCGCCAACGGCTGGAAGGTGATCCAACTGCGCCACGGGGGCCTGCGCGAAACGCTGTTCCAGCGCTCCGGCGGCGACGAGCTGCGCCAGTTGCTCGAGCGCGACCTGACCGACTACGACCTGCAGTACCTGCTGTACCGCAAGGACGCGGCGCTCGCGCGCGAGCTCTGCACGAAACGTCGGCCCTCGGCCAAGAAGTTCTTGGGTTCCCTCAACGACGGCGAGCTGCTGGCCGCGCTCGCGGACCTGGGCGCCCACGACATGGAGCGCTGTGTGGCGGCGCTGCGCCAGGCGCGCTCGGACCACTCCGCGCCCTACTTGATCGTGGCCCACACCTTGAAGGGCAAGGGCCTCGAGTGCGCCGCCGACCCGGCGAACCACTCGATCCTGCCGTCGAAGAAGGAAGTGGAGGGCCTGCTCGCGCGCGAGGGCCTGACGATGGATTCGCCGTTCGAACACTTCGCGGCAGACACGGAAGAGGCCCGTTACCTCAGCCAGCGCCAGAAGCAGTTCCGGCGCGGGATGGAGGCCCACGACGAGCTGATCGCGCGCAACCGCGAGCGCGCTGCGCAAGCGATCGACGCGGCGGGTGCACTTCCCAACGAACTTTCGATCGATACGTCGCTCTTCCCGCTGACCCACACCCAGTGGATGTGGGGCCAACTGGCGGCGAAGTTGATCCGCATCGGCACCCACGGCGAGGGCGGCGCGCCCATCGGCGGCGCAGGCGAGGAGAAGCCGCTCGACGAACAGGAAGCGCGTTGGGCCCCGGCCGCGCGGTTCGTGATGACCCTGTCCCCGGACGTGGGCACCAGCACGAACCTGGCGCCCACCATGAACAGCCGCATCTACGGCCCGGGCCAGGAAGCGGAAGCGGTGCTCGACTTCCAAGCGCGCCACCCCGAGTTGGTCGCGAAGGAGCAGCAGTACACGCGCCACGTGCGCTTCGAAATCGTCGAGGCCAACTGCATGTCGGCGCTCGGCTCGTTCGGCAAGTTGGAGACGTTCACCGGCGTGCCGCTGTTGCCGGTGATGACGGTGTACGACTTCTTCCTGAAGCGCGCCCTCGACCAGCTCTACTACAACCTCTACTGGGGCTCCAGCTTCGTGCTGATCGGCACCCCGTCGGGTGTGACGTTGAGCCCCGAAGGCGCCCAGCACTCCTGGAAGAGCGACATCCAGATCCCCAACCTGGTCACCTTCGAACCGGCCTTCGCGGTCGAGATGGACTGGATTCTCAGCGACGCCCTGAAGCGCCACATGGAGCAGCGCACCAAGGGCAGGAGCGGCGTGTTGATCCGCGCGGTGACCCGCGGCATCAAGCAGGGACTCTTGCTCGAAAGCCTGCGCCGCCAGCGCCGCTTCAAACAGGACGACGTGTTGCTCGCGCCCCCCACCGACGGCGACTACCGCGGCGCGGTGGCGGAGTCCGAGGTCACGCCGCGCTCCGACGCGGAGATCCTGAACGAGCTGCGCGAAGAAGTGCTGGCCGGCGCCTACCGGTTGGTCGATTGGCGCGGTTACGCGGGCTACGCACCCGGCGACAACGTCGTGTCGATCCTTGTGATGGGTTCGCTCGTGACCGAGGCCCTCGAGGCCGCGTCGGTGCTGCTCGAACTCGGTGTCTACGCGGACGTGATCGTGGTCACCTCGCCGGATCTGTTGCTCGGCGGCCTCGCGCACGAGACGGGCTACCGGCACCTCTCCGAGGGCCTGGGCCTGTCGGGCGACTTGCACTTGGTGGCGGGCGGCGAGGGTACCACCCTCGACGGCGCCGGCCTCGCGGGCCTCGCCGGTCGGCGTGTGCCGATCGTGGCCGTGTGCGACGGCGAGGCGGGTTTGCTCGACAACGCCGGTTCGGTGCTCGGTGTGAAGCAAATCACGCTCGCCGTGCGCCGTTTCAGCAAGTGCGGCCGACCCGACGAGGTCTTTGGTTACCAGTCGATCGACGACAAGGCCATCGTGGACGCGGTGGGCAAGGCCCTCTCGGACACGGCGCTCGAGGACGTGCGCGTTTCCGGCGACCTCCTGGAACGCCTCGCGGGCCAGGCCGCGTCTGGCCCGAAGGCCCATTGGCGCGAGCTGTGGCCGGGCCGGGAGCCCGAGTGAGTTCGGGCGACGGCGCCGACGCTTCCGGCGGCGGCCGAGGGCATCCGAGCGGCGGCCCGCAAACGGGCGATCCCGACGACCTCGAGAAGGACTTCGCACTCGCACAGCCCCCGCCGATGCCGCGGGAGGCGGACGATCCGCCCGACTTCCCGACCTTCACGACACTCGAGCGCCCGCGTGTCTACGCGAGCCCCTGGTGCGGCCTGCGCCGCGACTGGATCCGCCTGCCCGACGGCAGCGAGCAGGACTACCACATCTTCGAGGTGACCAACGCGGTCGCCGTGGTGCCCGTGCTACCCGACGGCCGCATCCTGCTGCTGTGGCAATACCGCTATCCCAGCGGCCGCAGCCAATGGGAAGTGCCCGCCGGCCGCATCCACGCACACGAGTCCCCAAGCGAAGCCGCCGCGCGCGAACTGCTCGAAGAAACCGGCCACAGGGCCCGCCGCCTGGTCCCCCTGCCCGGCTGGTTCCCGACGGGCGGCATCAGCGCGCACTACGCGCACGCATTCCTCGCCGAACACTGCGAGGAAGTGAGCGCGACAAAGCACGACACCTCCGAACAAATCCTGGTGCGCGCCTTCCCCGAGGCCGAAGTGCGCCGCCGCCTGCTCGAGGGCCGCTTCGCCGACGCGTTCACGGCACTGTCGCTGTTCTACGCGCTAGGGCTCCCCCACAAAGCTCCGTAGGCGCGGGAAGCACGCTCGCGGACAAAGCTCGCGAGTCGAATCCGCGCGGCAGGGTGGGCCGAAGACGAAGGGGCGCGTTTGCGGCCACACCCCATGAAGCACCTGATCGTCGCGCTCGGCCTCCTGCCCTTCCTTGCCCCCGACCGCGAGCGCGCCGCCGAGCGGATCCGCGAGGCGCTGGAGCCGGAGGCGACGGTGGAGCTGACGGAGGCCGCGCGGGTTGCGCTCGAGGAACTGAAGGGAAGCCGCGTCGGCACCCGCTTGCAGGAGCGATTGTCAACCGACACCGACCTGCGCGCGTCGCTCGCCCTGACGCTCGAGGAACTCGACTTCCGCCCCACCTTCGAGGGCGACATGCCCGTGGGCTGGCCGGAGCCCACGCAGCTCGAAGAGATCGAAGTGAAACGCTATCCCGTCACTCGGCTCGCTCGGGCCGAGATGGGCGCGGGCAGCTTTGGGCCCTTCATGAGCCTGTTCCGCCATATCTCGCAGCGGGACATCGCGATGACGGTGCCTGTCGAAATGGAACTCGAGGGCGAACGCGCGCGCGAGGTGTCGATGGGGTTCCTGTACCAGGGCACCGACGTCGGCAAACTCGAGTCAGACGGGACCGTGCGGGTGATCGACGTCGCACCCGCGACCTTCGTCAGCCTGGGCCAGCGGGGCAACACGTCCGCGGCGCGCACGCGGGCCGCACTCGACGAACTGCGCGCCTACGTCGCCGCGAGGGACCACCTCGCGCCGACCGGCAGCGACCGGGTGCTCGAATACAACGGACCGTCCGTGCGCGGCAACCGCCGCTACTACGAGGTGCAAATGGGTGTGCTGGACCTGACCGTGGCAGCATTCGCGACCCCTTCGGAAGTGGCGCGCTGGACGACCGTGGACGATCGAGTGATGGGCGGCGTCTCGCAAAGCCGTCTCGTCGCTACCGGTGAGGGCACCGCGCGTTTCGAGGGTGTGATGAGCCTCGAGAGCAATGGCGGATTTGCCTCCGTGCGCAGCGCTCCGGACGATTGGATCGCCAAGGGCACAGAGGCCCTGCGCCTCTGGGTGCGCGGCGACGGCAAGACCTACCAGTTGCGCCTGCGCACGAACGACGCCTTCGATGGAACGAGTTACGCGGCGTCGTTCGTGGCGCCAGCGGGCGAGTGGACGGAGGTCAGCCTTCCCCTCGCCGACTTCCGCCCCTCGTTCCGAGGGCGGGAAGTCCGGGCGGAGCCGCTCGTGCCGGAGAAGGTGCGCACCTTGGGCCTCATGCTCTCCGATGGCCAAGCGGGCGAGTTCGCGCTCGAAATCGCCTGGATCCGCAGGGTACCCGCGAGCGAGTCCAAGTAGCCGCAGCGCCGTTTCGCTCCGCGCGGCTGCGGCAGCTTCTGCCAGGCACTGTCCGCGGCCAGCTCGAGGGTCGCGCGGGACGCGTCGGGGCTCCGTCCGAAACTGCGTGGATTGGGAGGATTCTGGGTAACGCCCAGGATCGGTTGCCCATTTGGAGGCTGCTGGGCCGGTTCCGCGCAGTGAACGCGCGCCGGGCCAGGCCCCCACAGCACCCGCCCCCTCCAGGAGCTCTGCCCCCATGCACCCACTTTTTGGCGCATTCGTGTTGGTTGCCCTTCCCGCGACCGCGCTTGCCACCACTCCGGTCCAGACCCTCGCCCAGGAGGCCTACATCAAGTCTTCGAACCCGACGAATGGAACGGTCCACTCGTTCGGCGGCGCCATCGCCTTGAGCGGAGACACGCTAGTCGTCGGGGCGTTTGGTGAAGACAGCGGCTCGAGCGGAGTGAACGGCAATCCGTTCAACGAGGACGCCCCCAACTCTGGGGCGGTGTACGTGTACGTGCGTACAGCGGGAGTCTGGACGCAGCAGGCCTACCTCAAGGCGAGCAACCCGGCGGCGAACAACTCCTTCGGAATCTCCGTGGCACTCGACGGCGACACACTCGTTGTCGGATCCACCGGCCAGGACTCGAGTGGATCCAACTCCGGCGCGGCGTACGTGTTCGTGCGCAGTGGCGGTGTGTGGACGCAGCAGGCCTTCCTGAAGGCGAGCAACCCCGGTGCCTCCGACAACTTCGGCCGTTCGGTGGGGATCCACGGCAACACGCTGATCGTCGGCGCACCCAACGAGGACAGCAACGCTACAGGCGTGAACGGGCTGCAGTCGAACAACAGCGCCGGCAACGCGGGCGCGGCCTACGTCTTCGCGCGCAACGGCACAGCCTGGTTCCAACAAGCCTACCTGAAGGCTTCCAATACCGAAACGAGCGACCAGTTCGGGTACGCCGTCGCGATCCACGGCGACACTGCGGTGGTGGGCGCCGTCGATGAGGACAGCAATGCCGTTGGCATCAACGGACTGCAATCGAACAACAGCCAAAGCAACGCGGGTGCCGCCTACGTGTTCACACGCAGCGAGACCACCTGGTCCCAGCAGGCCTACATCAAGGCCTCGAACACGGACAACAGCGACCAGTTCGGTATCGCGCTGGCGCTGCATGGCGAAACGTTGGCCGTGGGCTCGGCTGGGGAGTCCAGCGGCTCCACGGGCGTGAACGGCGTCCAGTTCGATGAGACTGCCACCGACGCAGGTGCGGCCTATGTGTTCGTGCGCAGCGCCGGGGTGTGGTCCCAGCAAGCCTACATCAAGGCGTCGAACACGAGCGCAGAGGACACCTTCGGGAGCGACCTTGCGCTCGACGGCGACACCCTCGTGGTCGGCGCCTTCAACGAGGACAGCAACGCCGTCGGCGTCGACGGCAATGGGCTCGACAACAGCCTGCTGTCCGCAGGCGCCGCGTACGTCTTCCGTCGCAACGGCGGCTCGTGGGGCCAAACGGCCTACCTCAAGGCGTCCAATACCGAGGCGGGCGACATCTTTGGGGGCGCCACGGCCGTTTCGGGGGAGCTGGTCGTCTGCGGTGCAAGCGCCGAAGCCGGTGGAATCGGAGGCGTGAACGGCAACCAACTGGACAACTCGGCGCCCCAGGCGGGCGCCTGTTACGCCTTTGCGCCCGCGACCAACAGCTTCACGGTGCAAAACGGCTGCTTGGGGCTGAACACGTCGACACTCACGTCGTCCAGCCCCGGCCTCGTGCTCGGCCAGCCAGCCCAGCTCGTGCTCACGGCGGGCAACTTCCCCGTCGGCGTCGGTCTGCTGTACGTCGGGAGCGATGGCACCGACGATTTCGGCTGCGGATTCGTGTTCCCCGGCCTCGGCGAGTTCCTGCTCGGGGTTGTGCCCGCGCCGACCCTGCTAGCGGTCGTGCCGGTCGCACTCGGCACGGGCCAGTTCCACCTCGCGATGCCGTCCAGTCCTTCGCTGGTCGGGATCGAAGTCTCCTTCCAGGCCGCCAACGCCGACCTCACTGGCGGCGGGGTGGAGCTCACCAACGCGCTCGTCAGCACCGTTGCGCCTTGAGCGCGGGCCGACCGTGAACCCTCGACGCCGGCAATGGGGTGGGCCCCAAGTGCCAGCGTCGCCATCGGGGCGGACTCAGCGAGGAGTGACGATCCGTTGCCAAGCAGCTTCGGCAGCGGGTTCGATAGTTGCGCGGGATGTGGTCCAGTTGGCCGCATCTTCCGCGGTAGCGAAGAGGATCAGACTCTCGCCGTCGACGATCGTGTGGCCGGCCTTGCCAGGCACGGGTGTGGCGGCGGCTAGGGACGCGGGAGACCAACCGCCGAACTGCGCGGTGATGGGCTTCGCGGTGAACTGTGCGCGGGCTTCGGCACTTGTGAGGTGGTAGGTGAGGCCGCCGTGGTGGACGGCGTAACGCGGATCCCCCATCACCAGCTCGCCGCGCAGTAGCGCGAGCGGATCGGCGCCGTCCAGCGCGACACCTTGGTCGTGGGCGTGGGTGTAGAGCGCGTGCGGTTGCGACTCGGCGGTCAGCTTGCTCCACGCTCGGTCCGCTTTGGGATGGAGTGTGTTGCGCTCGGCCTTGAGCCAGCTCTTGCGCGTGTCGCCGAAGAGCCCGTCGTAGAACACGAGCAGGCGGCCGTTTTCGATCAGGAACGACTTGGGATCGACCTCGGTCTTCGAACCGTCGGCCATCGCCCACGCGCACCAGCCGCCGTAGGAGGGCTCGAAACGCTCCGGCGCGGCCAGGAAGATCTCGCGGTGCAGTTCGCTGGCGAAGCGGTAACGCACGCCGCGGTGCTGGGCCTCGATGGCCTTGTCGCCGCGCTTCGGCGCGCCGCCGCCGACGTCGAAGTAGGCGACCGGGTCGTACCCGTCGAGGGCGAGCTGGGCCTTGCCGAGGGAGTAGTGTTTCAAGTTCGGCCGCTCGGCCCCCGGAGATTGGGCGCGAACGAGGGGCGTCAGGCAGAACGACAAAAGGGCCACTAGGCCGAGCAGGTACCGCATGGGGAGGCGCGTTTGGGGTCGAGCCGGGGCGGTTGTCGCCCGGGCAACGGCGCGCTCTACGCAGCCCGCACGGATTTGGGACTTCGGGCTGAACAGCAAGCGGTTTGTCGCCCTAACAAACCTAGGGCCGGCGGCAGGCCTCGGAAGGGAGCCGACCGTTGCATGCGCGTGACCCCCGTGGGCGGAACGGAGTGGTACGGTTCGGCGCGGATGTCATGCCCGGCAGCGATGTGCGCCGCCCGGGGCCCTACGGGTTCAATGAAGGAGAAGGATGGAACCGCTATCCGATGCATACGGCGAGGCGAAACCCGGCAGGCGACGTCACACGGCAGTTGCTGCGATTGCGCGCTTCGCCGCCGCCTTCGGGGTTGCGCTGACAGTGCTCGCGGGGAGCGCGTCGGGATCGCAGGCCGATGTGGTGTTGGCTTACGACGGTGCCATTGAGTTTCCAACGGCGGGTTCCTGGGCCGTCCTGTGCTGGAACAAGTCGGGTGGCGGCGGCCCCGGGCTGATTCGAGTGGACGCAGGGGTACTCGAGTCGCCTTCGGCGGCCCCGCAGCGCGTGCCTAACTTGCGAGCGTGGTTCCTGACAGCCGTACCGGTGCACCGGAACGTGGACGCAGAACCAGGCGAGTCCCTCTGGCTGTTGCTGGGCCGTAGCCGGTCTGGACCGCGCCGCGCGGAGCCCGAACCCTACTGTTCGGTGCTGTGGAGCTCCGCGCGCGGCTTTCTCAGCGAGCCCACCTGGCACGCCGCACCTCCGACTTCGCGGATCGAATGGGGATGCTGGGTGCCAGGCGATGGAATGTCAGCTTCCTCGGGAGCTGGGCGAGTCGCCGTTGGTGGCTCCCTCTGGGAGCCGAAGAAGCAACAACAGCAGGTCGGCTTCTGGGCTCACGTGATCCAGTTCGACGAAGCTCTCGGAGTTTCCGTCGTGCCCGACTCGGAAATGCCCGCGCCGTACTCCTTGGCGGCCTCGGCGGACCAGTTCCATGTGGGAACCTCGACACTCCCCGACGGCCACCCCGCGCACACATTCCTCGTTCGCTCGCGATCCAGTGTGGAACCGCGGCTTTGGCACGTGCGGCGCGACTCTGCAAGGGAAATGCCCCTCTCGAGCGCGATGCGCGACGCCTTGAGTTACGCGAATGCGCCCGAGGTCCGCATCGTTCCCGTTGTGAGCACGGCGGACGACAGGTTGGCCCTGGTCTTTCGTCCGGTCCCAAACCAACTGGATCACATGGCATTCTCTGCGCACGGCGACTCGGGGCGGATCGGCGAATCCATGATCAGGAAGTACCCGAGCGGAGTCGCGTACGGGGCTGCCGAGGATAGTAGTGGCAGACTCGCCATCGTGGTGGCACCGGGCGGACGCCCGGCTTGTGACGCCATGTGGGTGGAGCGCGAGCGGCTGACGACTTTCCCGGTGCTCGAAGGCGACGAGTGCGACGCGCTCGGCAGCAACTGGGGTCAGCGCCTCAGCCTGAGGGCCATGGACGGGGAGCCGGGGCAGTTCCGGCTCAACGCCACTCGCTGCGGGTACTTCAGCCCCAACGCGCGGGTCTGGTACTACGACCTGCAACGGGGCGAGGGCGGTTCGGTCTCCGCCACGCTGCGCTTGACCCTGGGTCAAGATGGCAATGTCGTCGGGGCGGTCGGCGAGGGTGCCAAGGGCGATCGGTGAACGCGTTGTCCCGGGAGAGCGACGGCTGAGCGGGCCGAAGTTCGGGACGCAACTTGCGCGGGACGGCCGCCGGGCCGTGCGGATCTGGTCTCCGTGGCAAGCGGGGCAGCAGAGGACGCGGGGCGCGGGTGGGCGGCGGGTGAGCGCGGCCCGGGGCGGTCAGGGCTCGACGTCGAGGCGTTCGGCCAACTTGATCAGGGTGCGGTGCAAGAGGTTGCGCACGGCGTTTTCGCTGCGGCCCATGGCGGCGGCCACCTCGGCCCGGGGCAGGCCAGCGACGCGCGACAGGAGCACCACTTCGCGTTCGTCGTCGGCGAGGTGCGCGAAGGCGCCCTCCAGGCGCTGCAGCAGCTCGGCGGCTTGCACACGTTGCGTCGGGCTGGCGCTGCGCGCAAAGAGCTCGGCCAGAGGGTCCGCGCCGCCCGCGGCGTCGGCTCCACCGCCCTCGCGGCCGCGGTCCCGGCGCGCCGCCCCGTGGAAGGCGTGTTTGTCCGCGATCTTGCGCGCGGCCGTCGCGTAGATCCAATGGCGGAACGCCGCCTCGCCGCCGTGCCGAAACGCATCGGCGTTCTGGAGGAGGTCGCGCACCGTGCTCTGCACCACGTCGCTCGCGCCTTCCCGCGCTCCAAACGCTCTTCCGACCCGCAGCCGAACGAACGCCTCGAGGCCGGGCAGGTGCCGCGCGAGGAGCTGCCCGAGGGCCTCGCGATCGCCGCCCTGCGCGCGGGCGACCAGCTCGCCTTCGCTCGGCCCTTCGGCTTTCCCGTCGCCTGTCCCGTCGACGCGCACGGACGCACCCATCGGCGCCAGTGTAGTCTGGCCTTGACCGGCCCGCCGCCGCGGCGCGCATCCCCCACCCCATGAGCGATACCCAGGCTTCACCGGCCCCGGATCTGGACGAAGTGCTGGGCCGTTGCCTGGAGCACTTGGAGCGCGGCGACAGCGCCGCCCTCTGCGAACTCGTCGCAGCCCACCCCCAGTTCGCCGAAGACCTGACCCGGCGCCTGGCGCTCCTGGCCGACGCGGGCCTCCTGCCCGAGGTCGAAGCGGCGGAGCACCCGCCGGAACGCATCGGCCCGTTCACCCTGCGCGGCCGACTGGGGGCCGGCGCCATGGGCGTCGTTTGGCGCGCGTGGCAGGAGCCTCCCGGACGCGAAGTGGCCCTGAAGGTCGTGCGCCCGGAGCAGCTCCTGTTCCCTTCGAGCCGCGCCCGATTCCGCCGTGAGGTCGAACTCGCTGCGCGGCTCTCCCACCCGTCGATCCTGCCGATCCTGGCCGTGGGCGAGGACGATGGTCTGCCGTGGTTCGCCACGGAGTTGGTCGAGGGCACGAGCCTCGCCGAGTTGGTCCAAGAGGCGCGCCGGCGCGCGCAACGAGCGGGCGATGTGGACCTCGCGGCCCTGCAGCAGTGGCTGGCCGAGCGCGCGGGCCGCGACGGGACCCAGTGGCGAGGATCGGACGGTGCGATCGAGCGCACGTGGTCGCGCTTCGCCCTGCGCATCGCGCGCGACCTGGCCCGCGCGTTGGCCCACGCCCACGGGCGCGGTGTGTTGCACCGCGACGTGAAACCGCAGAACGCGCTCCTCGGCGCGGACGGGCGCGTGTGGCTCGCGGACTTCGGTCTGGCGAGCGCGCCGGAGGACGTGTCGCTCACGGGCACACGCTCGACGGTCGGATCCCTGCCGTACATGGCGCCCGAACTGCTCGCGGGCGCAGCACCGGACGTGCGCGCGGACGTGTACGGATTGGGCGCGCTGCTGCACGAGCTGCTGCTCCTGCGGCGGCCGTTCGAGGAATCCCAGGCGGCGGCCCTCGTAGCGTCGATCCTGGCGGGCGAACGACGCACCCCGCGCGCCCTGGATCCGGCGCTGGCGCGCGACGCGGAGGCCGTGTTGGAGCGCGCCCTCGCGCGCGATCCCGCGCAGCGTTACCCCGGCGCCGATGCGTTCGCCGACGACCTGGACCGCCTGCTGAGCGGGCGCCCCACCGCGGCCCGGCCGCGCGCCGCTTGGGCGCGCCTGTGGATCGCCGCGGAGCGCAGCCCGGCGCGTGCCGCTGCCGCGTTGCTCGCACTGGTGCTGGTGGTGGGCGGGCCACTCGGGTTCGGCGTGCAGGCCCGCGGGGCCGCCGAAGCCGTGAAACGCGAACGGGACCGCACCGTCGCGGCTGAGCGGGAACGCGCGCGAGCGGCCGAGGGCGCCGCGCGGGAGATCGCCGCGGAACGGGACCGGGCCCAGAACGCCTACGGCCGCGCCATGGAGGCCGTCGACCGCATGCTGTCGAGATTGGGCGGCGATCTGGCCCACGTGCCCGCGATGGAAGACCTGCGGCGGCGCATCTTCGAGGACGCGATCGGCCTCTTGGAACGGGTGGCGCTGGAAGCGGGATCGAGCCTGGGCGGGGCGGAGCGTTTGGAACTCGCGCGGGCCCGCGCGCGGGTGGGCGACTTGGAATCCCTGCTCGGTCGACCCGCCCGCGCCGCGGACGCCTACCGCGACGCGCGCGAGCTCGCGGCCGAGGTCTCACTGGACCCGGAATCGACACACGTGCCCGAGGCCCTCGACCTCGAAGTCCGACTTGCCGCCGACGAGGTGCGCGCGCGCGCTTTGGCCGGCGAATTGGCGGAAGCGAGTGCGTTGGGCGAAGCCGCGCTCGCGCGCCTTGCGTCGATGGAAACGGACCTGGAGCCCGCGCGGCTCGTCGAGTTCGTTGCGCGCTTGGATTCGGCCGTCGGAGTCGCGCTCACACGGCGCGGCGTGGCCGAGGGGCTCGTGCGCCAGGAGCGCGCCGCGCGCGAGCTCGACCGGCTGCTGCGCACGGGACCCGACCGCGCGCTGCATCTCGAGCAGGCCTTCCGCGCCTGGCACAGCTACACGGTCGATAGCCTGCGCGCGCTGGGTGACCGACCGCCCGACGAGTCCCTGATCGCGGATCTGGTGCGCACGGGCGAGTTGGCCGAGGCGCGAGTGGTGAACGGCGGCGATCCGAGCTGCGAACGCGACCTGGTTTCGGCGCGCATCAACCTCGCGGGTGCCCACCTGCGGAGGCGCGAGCTGGACGAGGCCCAAGCCCTGTACGAACTGGCCCGCGCCGATGCCAAACGCCTCGCAGCGAACCATCCCAGCACGTTGACCTTCCGCCTGGAACTGGCCAACGCGCTCAACCAGTTGGCGCTGATCGAGGAGCTGCGCGAACACTACCCCGAGGCCTCGGACGCCTATGCGGAAGTGCTCCAGATCCTCGAGGAGCTCTGCCGTTTGGCGCCGCAGGACGCCGGCCTCTTGCATCGCCTGGCCCTCGCCCAGATGAACGCCAGCGGCCCGCTGCGGGTGGAGCGCGACCTGATCGGGGCGCGGCAACTGATCGAGGAGGCCCTGGTGACGCTCGCACACGCACTGGCCCTGTCGCCCGACGAAGCGGAGTACCGCTCGACGCTGTTGACCCTGCACGGGGCCCGTTGGATCCTCTGTGCCGACGGCGGCGACCACGCGGGAGTGGCCGCGGCCGCGCGCGCCCTGGCCGAACTCGAACTCGCGCCGCCCCACGACCGCATGGCGCTCCACCGCGCCGCCTATGCGTTCGTCGTCGCGTTCGACGTGGTGCGCCAGAACGACACACTCGGTGCGGAAGAACGCGAGTCGCTGCTCGCGCGCTACGCCGAGGCCGCGTGCGAACTGACCCAACGCTCCTACCTTGCCGGCAACCGCTACCCGGATCTGACGGCCCTCAAGAATCTCGAGCCGCTGCACGGGCGGCCCGAGTTCGATGCCCTGCTCGGATGGTTCGAAACGGCGCGCGAGGAGCAGTGACGCGGCGCGCGATCAGCGCAGGCCGGCCCGCACGTCCTTGACCGCGTCGATCAGCGGCGCGACGGTGCCCGGTGCGAGGCGCAGCACCCAGGGGCGCCGCCAATCGGGGCTGGACAGGTGGTAACCCTGGTCCGCGGTCGGCGCAAAACGCAGGCGCAGGGTCCGTTTGTCCCCGTAGGTGAGCACGAGCTCCATGGCGGGCTGTTCGAGGCCGTGTTCAGGCGCAGGCTCGCCCGCCACCAGGCGATCCGCCACCAGCCGCGACGCGGTGGCGACGAGGCGCTCGACCGCGATGGCTTGGGCCCGCGCATCCCGCGGCTCGAGCGCGAACCAAGTGCCTCCGGCGCCGCCCTCGCGCACCAGTTCGAGGGCCGGTTTGCCATCGAAGGCGACGGCGATGCGCTCCGGGCCATCCTCCGGTGCGTCGAAGAGCCGCGCGACGATCAGGTTCCAATGGCGCTCGGGTTCGGCCGAAAGCGGCGGAACGAGGGGTGCGCGGTACACGTCCATCGACCCCTGCGCGCGCAGGTAGGTGCCCGGCGCACCCGCGCCCGCGGCAGCAGCGGCACCCGCCGCGCGCACGGCGGGCAGAAGGTCGAAGGCGAGCAGCGTCTCTCCCCCACCGCCCTCGAACTCGACGCCGACGGCTTGTTCCTCGAATCCCAGGGCCTCGCCGCCGTCGGTCGCCACACGTTCCGCCGCACCCAACCGGGCCACGTGCAGCAGCGCCTGCTCGAGGTCGTGGCCGGCCGCCGGGTACTCGTGGTGGTCGGTGAGCGTCCAGCGGCCCTCCGCATCGCGCGCAAGCCGCAGCGTGTCGCCCGTGGGTCCGCGCAGCCGTGCGCCGCGGACGAGCTCCGCATCGAATCCGGAGAACAGCGGCGCGCCTCCGCCGCGCGCGAGCGGCGCGCGCGGTGCGAGCGCCCAGTCCGCCAGTGCGACCGCCACCAGCACGAGCGCCAGAACGATTTGGGTGCGCGCGAGCTTCATCGTCCCGCAGCCTCCACGAGGAGCGGCGCGCGGCGCCGGCGCCACACCACCAGTTGCAGGGCTGCAAGGCCGGCGAACGAGCCGACGAACGCCGCCGCCGTCACGGTCGCTTCGCGGCGCGAGGCGCGCGCGCGCGCCGCCTCTTCTTCGGGCGTCGCGGCGCTACCACCGACGGCGCGCTGCACCTGGGACAGGTCCGCGGCCTCGAGCTCCTCCGCGAGGAAATCGCGGATCGCGCGGTTTCTGGGCAATCGCGCGCGCAGGCTGAGCAGTTCGGGATCGAGCACCAACCAATCGACGAGGCGCTCCAGCAACATGCGGTTCTCTTGGAACAGGCCCGCCAATCCGCCCTGGGCGAGGCCGACGCGACTCACGACGTCGGCGTCCCCCACCAGCACGAGCCGCGCCTCGGCTCCGGCGCGCGGAGCCGCCGCCGGGACCTCGCGGTCGGGGCCGCCGAGCGGATCGCGCGCGAGCGGCGCGGGTCGGCCTGTGAACGGCGACGGCCAGGTCCCGGTCAGCGCCGCAACGAGCACTTCCTGGCCCGGTGTCGCGAGCGCCAACAACTCCGTCTCCGCACGGCGCAGGGCCTCGGGGTCGAACTCCAACTCGGCAGGAGGCGGCGCCGCGTAACTGGCCGCGCTGCTTTGCACCAGCGGCACACGCTCGAGCCCGACGGGCAGCTCGTCCATCGTGAACGGATGGGCCCAGAGGAACTCGGCGCCCGGCAAACGCTGCGTCACCGGTTGGCGCGCGTCGAAGCCGTCGGGGCCGATGCGGGCGAAGTACGGGTACGGCTGGTCGAGCGGTTGGCCCGCGCCCGAACGCAGGCGCACGATGCCGGGCGAGCCCCGTTCGAAGAGCAGCGCGCCGCCCTGTGGTGTGCCGAGGTGCGCGAGGTACGCCTCCAGCCCGGTTTCCACCGCCGTCAGGCTGCGTGCCGCCGGATCGGCCAGGCTGCGGTCCACGAACCAAAGCGCCCGGCCGCCGCCCACGAGGTACTGGTCGAGCGCGTGCACCGCCCGCGGGTGCAGCGACGTCGGCCGCAGCACGAGCAGCGCGTCGATCTCCGGAGGCACCGGTTGCCCCCCGGCGAGGCTGCCGATGTCGACGACGTCGAAACGCCGCGCCACGATCTCGCGCGCCATGGCGAACTCGTCGCCGACGGCGCCGGGCGCCCACCAGCCGATCGACTTGCGGCGCGGCTCGAGCAGGCTGCCGAGGGACTCGAGGAAGCTGAACTCGAGGCTCTGGGGCAGCGCAAACGGGATCACGGCTTCACGCCCCTGGTACCGCAACACGAAGCCCAGGTACAGCGTCTGGCGCACCCGCGCCGTACCGCGGCCGAACGTCACCGGCTCGCCCACCAGGCCGTAGCGCTCGGCCTCGAGCCGCGCCTGCGCCGACGCGGACGGATCGGCGGCGACGACCTGCATGCGGCCGCCCGCGAGGCGTTCCAACTCGCGCACCAGGTCCAACATCTGGCGTTTTGCGAGCTGCACCGAGCCGTGCTCCACGTCGCCCGAGAAGTAGACCTCGACGGCGAGCACGTCGTCGAGGCGCCCGAGCATCGACTTTGCGACGGGGCTGAGCGACACGAGTTGGTCCTCGGTCAGGTCGACCCGCACGTCCGCCTGGTGGCGCGCGAGGCGCGCAGCGGCGACGAGCAGGAGGACCCAGAGCAGCGCCACGAGCCAGATGCCCGGCGCCGGGGAACGTCGTTTCACCTCCATCGGCGCGCCTCCACCACGAGTGTGCAAAGGTGCAGGGCCGCCGCGCACAGGAGCCCGTGGAACAAGAGGTCGCGCAGGTCGAACAGGCCGCGCGCGGAGGTGAGGAGGTAGTGGCTGGCGGGACTGGCGTACACAAGGGCGTCCGCGAGCGCGCCGGGCAGGATGCCGACCACCAACATCGGCGACCACGACACGAGGAGCGCCAACGCGGTGATCAAGAACGCCGAGAGCGGCTCGCGGGTGCACGCCGACAGCAACTGTCCGAGGGCCAAGTACCCAGCCCCGAGCAGCAGCGCGCCCAGGAAACCGCCTAGGGCCGCACCCCAGTCGACCGGGCCCAGGTACGCGGTGGCAGCGAGGAGCGGCACGAGCGCCACGGTTAGCAACAGGCACAGTTGAGCGAAGGCCGCCAGGAACTTGCCCACCACCAACTCGCCCGCGCTCACGGGCCAGGCGAGCAGCATCTCCTCGGTGCCGGCGCGGCGCTCTTCGCTCCAACTGGCCATCGTCAGCGCGGCGGCGAGACCCGCGAACAGGAGCGGCAGCCACGCAAAGACCACCGCGAGCGCGTGCGTCGTGCGCACCTGCCACAGGCCGCCGGCGCGCAGCTCGCCGATCGGGTACCCCACAAAAAAGTAGAGCGCGCCCAGACTGAGCGCGAACACGAGCGCCGCCGTGCGCAGGGCGGGGCCATCGAGTGCCGCGCCCCACTCGCGGGAGGCGACGGCGGCGGTGCGTGCGAGGGCGGAACTCACGGGCTGCTCCTCGGCGCACCCGCGGGCGGGGACCAACTCGGATCCGTGCGGCGCAGGAAGATGCGCTCGAGGGTCGGAACCTGGTGCGAGAGTTCGACGAGGTGCGCTCCGGCTGCGTTCACCTCGGCCGCGAGGCGTTCCGCGGCGGCGCGCCGTTCGGCCTCGTCCACCGCACCCAGCGCGGCGCGCCATGCGCCAAAACCCGGTTCGCCGGCACCCGCGGCGGAAACCATCCGCACCCCGGGAACCGCCGCCAGTCGGCGTGCGAGCGCCTCCAGCGCGGTGCCGTCGGCGCGAGCGCGCACCAAGAGCTCGACCGCCTCGCCGCGCGCCAACTCCTCAGGCGTTCCGTCCGCCACGAGGCGCCCGCGGGCGAGGATCAATACGCGGCTCGACAGTTCTTCGACTTCGCTCAAGACGTGGGTCGAAAGGAGCACGGTGCGCTCCTCGCCCAACTGCCGCACGAGCGCGCGGATGCGCTGGATCTCACCGGGATCGAGCCCGCTGGTCGGTTCGTCGAGCACGAGCACATCGGGCTCGCCGAGTAGGGCCTGGGCCAAGCCCACCCGCTGGCGGTACCCCTTGCTGAGCTGGTCGATCGGCCGCACGAGGTGCTGCTCCAAACCCGTCGCGTGCGCGGCGCGCGCGATCGCGCGGCGGCGCTGCGTGCGCGCAAGCCCCAGGATCTGCGCCGCGAAGTCCAGGTAGCGATCGACGCGCATGGCGCGGTACAACGGCGCGTTCTCGGGCAGGTAGCCCACCCGTGCGCGCACGTGGCGCGCCGTCGCTGGGTCCCGCACGCCGGCGATCGAAACGCTGCCGCCATCGGGCGCCGAACAGCCGACCAGCATGCGCATGGTGGTCGACTTGCCCGCGCCGTTGGGCCCCAGGAACCCGACCACTTCGCCCCGGCGGATCTGGAAGCCGATGCGGTCCACGGCGAGGAACTCGCCGTAGTACTTCGTCAGTTCCCGGACCTCGATCATGGCCGGAAGATAGCGCCGGGCCCCGTGCTGGTCACGCGTCGGGATCGACCTCGAAACGCTTCAGGAAGTCGTCGTTGCGCTCGACGGCCTCCAACTTGGTAGTCAGGAGATCCATCGCATCGGCGAAGTGCATACGCATCAGCACACGCCGCAGCGTGTTCACGCGCTTCAAGCGTGTGGACGACAACAGCTTCTCTTCCTTGCGTGTGCCCGAGCGCTCCACGTCGATTGCCGGGAAGATGCGCCGCTCGGCCAGCTTGCGCGACAGCACGAGCTCCATGTTGCCCGTGCCCTTGAACTCCTCGAAGATGACCTGGTCCATCTTGCTGCCCGTCTCGACGAGGGTGGTGCCCAGGATGGTCAGGCTGCCGGCGGTTTCGGTGTTGCGCGCGGACCCGAAGAACTGCTTCGGGCGCTCCATGGTCTTGGAGTCGATGCCACCCGACATGGTCTTGCCGCTGTTGCCGTGCACGTTGTTGTAGGCCCGTGCAAGGCGCGTGATCGAGTCCATCAGGAGGATCACGTCGTCGCCGAGTTCCACCAGGCGTCGGCAACGGGCCCAGACGGACTCGGCCAGCTCCACGTGGTTCTTCGGCGGTTCGTCGTTGGTGCTGACGAAGACCTGGCCCTTGGTGGTGCGCTGCCACTCGGTCGCTTCTTCCGGGCGTTCGTCGACGAGCAGCACCATCAACTTGACGTCGGGGTAGTGCTCCGAGATGCCCTTGGCGATCTTCTGCAGGAGGATCGTTTTCCCCGAGCGCGGCGGCGCCACGATCAGACCGCGTTGGCCGCGCCCGATCGGGCAGATCACGTCGATCACGCGCAGGGCCACGTCCTTCGTGAAGTCGCCCAGTTCGTACTGGAAGTCGGGGTCGATGCTGGTCAGGTTCTTGAACGGCACCAGCGAACGCACACTTTCGGGCGAGCGGCCATCGACTTCGGTCACGTCGACGAGGTCGTAGCGGTGTTTGCCAAAACCCGGGCCGTAGGGCCCGCGGATCACCGATCCGTCGCGCAGCGCGTACTTCTGGATAAGGCGCGGCGAGACGTGCACGTCGTTCTTCATGTCGGGCAGCCACATGCGCTCGATGCGCCGCAGCTTGCCGTGCCCACCCTTGTCGGTGACGAGCAGACCCTCGGCCATGCCGCGGCCGGCCGCGCCGCCGCCCGATTCGCCGCGCTCCACATCCCCATCGGCGTCGACGGTCTCGACGTCCTCGAGAGCCCGGCCCTCACCTTCGGGCGACGCCGCGCGGGCCGGTCGGTCCTTCGCGAAGGGACCGCCCCGCTTTTCGTCGCGGTCGCGCCAGCGGCGCCGGCCACGGCGGCCGCCGCCGAAACCCTCGCGCGGGCCGTCGGCCTGCGCTGCCGGAGCGCCGCCGCGGTCGTCCCCGCGGCCCTCCGAACCGTCCGCCCAGCTCACTTCGACCGGGCGCTCGCCGACCGCGCCGTCCCCGGAGGGCTGGTCGCCGCGCCCTTCGCCGTCGCGGGCGCCGTCGCGGAGCGGAGCGCCGCCCTCGCGGAAGCCGCGCCGCCGCCGCCCGCCTCGTCGGCCGCCGCCGCGGCGCTGGTCGGGCCTGCGCCAGTCGCCTTCGCCCCCGCCGCCGACGGGATTGCCAGCCGGACCGCCGCCGCCCGCGGAGTTGTCGCCGTCTGCGCGTGCGCCGTCGCGAGCAGCGTCTCGAGCGGCGTCACGTGCAGCATCTCGAGCGGCGTCGCGAGCAGCGTCACGTGCCGCGTCTCGAGCAGCGTCACGGGCGCCGTCGCGGTACCGACCGCGATCGCCCGATGACGCCGGGCCCGCGGGCGCTCCGCCGCCGTCCCCCCCAGCGGCGGCCGGCGCGTCGCCCCGCGTGCCACGATCGCCGCGGCGACCGCGGAGGCCGCGTGCCTCACGGGGCGCCGCCGCATCGCGGGGCTCGCGGGAATCGGCCGGCGGCTTGGCGGGCTCCTCCCGTCGCGGACTGTCGTAGGCCGGATCGTCGCGATGACGCACCTTGCGCCGGACGGGCGCGGCCCCGCTGGCAGTGGCGCGGTCGTCGTTGGCGGACGCTCGGGCCCCATCGGCGGCAGACGCGGGGGAGGACGTGGACTTCGGCGCCGCGCGACGGCGGGGCGAGTTGGGGTCGTGGATGGCCACGCTCGTTTCGAGGGGAGAGGAGGGATGCCCGCGGCCCCGTTCGGGCCCGCGGGCGGAAAAATACGTTTCGCTGGGGGGCGTTCGGGAGGGGCCCGTGCGCCGAGAAGCCGTGGGGAACGGCCGCCGTCGAGGAGGACGGCACCGAAGGATGTCGCCGCGGGGTTCCGCGGTCCGGAGCCCGCTGCCCGGGGCACGACTCCTCTCGAAGACGTGTCCCGGGAAGCCGGGTATCCGGGCGTCGGCCGGAAGTGCCAGCCGAGTCGCTCCGCTCGTCGGGTGAGGCCGCGGTCCCGCAGGCAGTGCTCAGAGAGGCAACGCCGCCGTGCGGGCCGTGGGGCGAGTGGCCGTGAGACGCAGCCGGCCGCGTGGCGGGCCCGGACGAGGGAACCGCCCGTGCGGGGAACCCCGATGGGCACCCGGCGCCTGCATCGGCGGCCCCTCCAGGGGAAGTGTGCCGCGGATGCCCGTCCGTCCGAGCGAGGCCCGCAGCCTGCGGTCCCCAACCCAAACCGAATCGGCGTGGGAGCCAAGCCCCCGACTGCCCAGCAGTCTGGCACGAACCGCCCCGAGAAGCCAGGGCGGAGATCGCGGTGGCGTCCCAGCAACGACCGCCAGGCCCTCCAGCAACCGCCAACGACCGCGGCCACGGGGCGACGGAGAAGGGGTGGTCGGGGTGATAGGATTTGAACCTACGACCTCTGCGTCCCGAAGGTAGTGCTTGCCAGCCTGTTGCGCAGCCGCAACTCTTGATGGTGAAGGAACTTGTGCGACTCTACGCTGCCGGCCTCACGGCGTCAAGTGTCGCGCCCGATCGCAAGTGGAAGCAGCGGGACGGACGGTGCCGCACGTAAAGTGTGGACGCGTCCACAGGTCGAGCCCGTAGGGGTGCGGGCCTGTCCGGCGCCGGCCTTTTCCCAAGGTGGGGACTTGGGCTTCGCTGCCGCAGCCCGGCAGAGGCCCGGCGAGCAACGCCTTCGCGCTGTCGCATCGGCGATGTGGATCCCTGCCAACGAAAACAGACGCTGGCGGCTAACCTGCACCGACGATGGAGAAGGAAGTGGCTGTTGGTGGCGCGTCGATGGGTCCTCAGGATGCGGCCCCGTCGGATCCGCATCCGCCGTACGAGATGCGCATCTCGCGCCTCACGGTCGACAAGCTGGGTGTAAAGCTCTACGACAAAGCGAGTGCAGTAGTTGCCGAGCTTGTCGCCAACAGCTACGACGCCGATGCTGAGAACGTTCAAATCCGAATCCCGCTTGGCACTCTACTCGCCCGCAAGGCGCCAAATGGCCAACCCACTGACGAAGGATATGTCATCGAAGTCATTGACGACGGCCATGGAATGTCTCCCGAGGAAGCCATCGCCCACTTTCTAACCGTCGGCCGTGATCGCCGGCGTCAAGTAGGCCAAGGCTCGCTTTCGCGGACGAAGCGGCGTCCCGTAATGGGTCGAAAGGGAATCGGGAAGCTCGCGCCGTTCGGCATTTGCAAACGCATAGAGATTCTCTCTTCAGGGGGACCTCGCACGGCGAACGGGTACTTAACCGCCCACTTCGTCTTAGACTTCGACGAGATCATGAAGGATGATGACGAGCCGGTGCGACTCGATCCGGGAGAGCGGGATGGCACCTACGCTGAACAGTCCGGCACGACCGTGAAGCTCTCCCAGTTCCTGCCGAAGCGAGTTCCGGACGCGACAACGTTCCACCGCCAGCTGTCGCGGCGATTTCAACTGAGCCAGCCCGACTTCGCAACGATTATCGTAGACTCCCGAGATCCGGCAACAAACCCGCCGAAGAAGGTCGAGGCATTCGTCGTCCCCGCGATGCCGAACACGACGATACAGCTTGATGGGCGACCGGTTACCCTGGAAGACGGCGTCGAGATGCCGGTAACGGGGTGGATCGGTCTAGCCAAAGAAGCCTATCGCGATGAAGAGATGGCAGGCATCCGGATCTACGCGCGCGGGAAAATTGTTGCAACGACGCGCGACTTCGAGCAGCCCGCTGGGTTCACCGGCGAGTTCACGATTCGATCCTACGTCGTCGGCGAGGTCCACGCGGAATGGCTCGACATGGACGACGGGGAGGACCTGGTAAGAACCGACCGCCAAAGCATTCTCTGGGACTCCGATTTCGGCATGGCGTTGCGCGATTGGGGCATGGGCCTCATCCGGGAGGTTGGAAGACTTGCGAAGGCGCCTCGCCGTGCTCGGGTGGAACAACTCTTCCTAGAGGCATCCAGGCTCGAAGAGATGGCACGCCAGCGCTTCTCCGATCAGGAGATGGTGGATGCCGCCGTAGATCTTGCCAAGCAAATTGGGCGGTTTGCCAGTGAAGATGAGCTAGCCGATCCGACTTACGTGAAAGGCCTGGCAGACGTTATCCTCGCAGTTGCGCCCCATAAGGCACTGATTGACGCGCTCCAATCATTCTCGACCACAGTCACCGGGGTCAAAGCCACTATTGAGCAGGTGGCTGACCTCTTCGGCAAGACGCGGATTGCGGAGCTCGCCTCGTACAGCCAGATCGCATCGGAGCGTGTCCGGGCTATTCGAACCTTAGAGAGGCACACCACAGATGGCGAGAAAGACGAAGGCGTATTGCAAAAAATCATCGCCTCCGCTCCATGGCTGGTGCAGCCCTCATTCACCCTAATCACGCAAAACCAAGCCCTCAAGACGTTCTCGACCCAATTTGCCGCCCATTGCAAACGCACCGGAATCGAGGTGCCGATAATCGCGATCGACGGCCAGTGGAAGGACAAGCGACCCGATTTTATCTTCGTCACAATTGGTCTCGCGCTCCATGTGGTTGAGATCAAGGCTATTGGACACGTATTCGACGACAAGGACTTTCAGCGGCTTCACAACTACGTCGTCGCGCTCGAAGCGTTTTTCAAGAGCCACAAAGCCTTCGAGCGTGAATTCGGTGACTGGCGCATAGATCTCATCGCCGATGCCGTGAAGTTTACGAGTGCCACGGACGAACGAGCCTACATTTCGCTCGAGAAAGACAAAAGACTATTCCGAAGAAGCTGGGTTGAGTTTCTGCTGGAAGCGAAGAAGGCGCATGAGCAGTTCCTCGAAGTCCATGACAAGGCCACACCCCGGCCTTGAAGCCACCGCACTGACTCACACCATGCGCAAAGGTTCCCACAGCGACACTCCGCAGAGCTCAAACGCGCTGCATGCGGTCAGCCTCTTCTCTAACTGCGGCGCCGGCGACCTGGGCTATGCCAGAGCCGGTTTCCGTTTCACGGTGATGGCCGAACTTGAGGAAAAGCGGTTGCGCGTAGCCCTGCTCAATCACCGTCGCGCAACCGGTATTGCGGGCGACCTGCGAACGACCTGGCCGCGAGTCGTCGACGCTTACGTAAAGGCGCACGGCTCTATTGCTCCCGCACTGCTCGCGGCGTGTCCGCCCTGCCAGGGAATGAGCAGTGCGCGAAGCAATCGCGGGTACGGGGCCGACCCCGACGCGGGATCGCGCGAAAGCAGGAACTTGCTAGCTTATGTCATTCTGCAAGTTGCACACGCGCTCTCTCCCCGCGTGATTGTTGTGGAGAACGTACCCGCATTTCTCACCCGCCGCGTCCGACACCCCTCGACGCATCAGCCCGTCAGTGCCGCGTCGCTCTTGATTGGTGAACTTGAGCGAGACTATGTCACTTTTCCACTCCTCGTAGACCTGGCCGACTACGGAGTACCTCAAACCCGTCGGCGTGCGTTCCTTACGTTCATTAGGCGGACTGAAGCGGCTGCCGAATGGCTTGCCGCGGCCGGCCAAGCACCATATTCGTTGCCCACTAGAGGGCCCCGCACCGTTTCCCGCCCACACATCACCCTAAAACAGGCGCTCGAACACTTTGCACTACCCCCGCTTGATGCCGCAACTGACAGCCAAGCCGCGGCGCCGACACGCCCCCTTCACGCGGTCCCCGTCTGGAACGCACACCGCCACGCAATGGTCGCAGCCATTCCAAAGGGAAGTGGCGCGAGTGCGTGGGAGAACAATTGTTGCGCCAAGTGCGGCCCCGTCCGCGTGAGCCTAAAGTCTGCCAACTGTCCGAGCTGCGGCGGAGCGCTCCTACGCCCGGTCGTCAAGTCGGCAAACGGTCGCTACCGACTCGTGCGGGGTTTTCGTTCGTCGAGCTACCGGCGAATGAATCCTGACCGGCCGGCTGCCACCATCACGACTGCCAGCGGTCATATCGGCAGCGATCTCACGATCCATCCTTTCGAGAACCGCGTCCTCAGCCCTCTGGAGTGCGCGCTACTACAGACCTTCCCCAGAAACTTCCGCTGGGGCGATGCGCTACACAAATGGGGGCAGACCAATGTCCGGGCAATGATCGGCGAAGCGGTACCTCCCCGCTTTACCGAACTCCATGGCCGCGCGCTGTTGTCGCTGTTGCAAAAAACTAACAACAGGCGCTTCATTTCGATAACCGACATCCGTTGCACTCGGCCGGCCGCCAGACTGGGACTGGCCGACGGGCATGAGTAGGCGGATAGAAGGCTAGGGCCTCAGCCGGTATTTGGCTATAGAACTCGTCGTGGCCAAAATACCATATCAACTTGGGCCGCCTGCGGGGCGCGCCCAATTTGGTGTCCGGGAAAGGCACCGCGTGACACGAGCAGCTCGAACCGGCACGGCCGTTCGCAAGGATGAACGCGTGTATAAGCGTCAACCGCAGTTGAGTCGCGCGTAGCGACGGTTCGGAGAGATCGAGGCAACCGCTGGCGCGACCCAGCGCGGAGGATGCTTGACTGGTCGCCCTGCCATGAGCAGTCGGTATACCTCCCTCTGCCCGGCTGTTCGTTTCCCCTGCTAAACCCCCTTTTTGGGATTGAGTCGCGGTTGCCCGGCACCGCCATGATTGCGCCAGACCGCTTACCCACAGATATTGACCTGCAAGCTATAGGTAGGGCTATAGGTACTAACTATAGGTTAGGGGGGGCGATTCAGCGAATCGAGGGGGGGGCGATTCAGCGAACCCCGGGGGGCGATTCAGCGTGGATAACTTCTCCTGTCGCCCTACTTGTCCACAGGCAGCGTGGTCGGTACTGCTACGCGAGTCTTGGGCAGTGGCGGGCGCGACTCACGGAGAATGAGCCCACCCGGGGTCCTCTCGACACGCGCATCTGGGTAAACGGCTAGTACCTGGGTCAGGGTCGCCTGAAACTGCTTTTTGAAGTCCTTCCGACTGCCATACTCCTGGCCGAACTGATCGTGTAGGTTACCCCAACTTACCATCGTGCCCCGCTGGTTCGTAACGCGGCAGAGGCGATGGGCAAGCCATGTATAGACATCGAGCGCAAGCGCCGAGTGCTTGAGCGCGGCGAGCGCGCGGTAGTCGAGTGGCACGGCATGCGTCTTCAGTGTCTCGAAGAAGTCCGGCGTCAGCTCGAGGAGACCCGGCCAGAGCGTGTGCTGGGTCCCCTCCTGTTGAAGCCACGCTTCGAACCGGCTGAACGGCTTGGCGTCCTTGGTCACGACGCGTCCCTCGGCATTCATGCCGAGGGTGAGTCGGCATGCGGCCAGCGCTTGCATCTGCCGGCGCAACGCGGTGTACCCCCCGCGCGCTCCCCCACTGTCCGACATCCCGAGCTGGGAGAGGAAGTCGCGCATGCTGTCCCCGATCTCGACGGTGCGACTTCCGGTGCGGATCGCTTCGGACGAAACGTGCACCAGTACAAGCCGGGGCGTGGCGCCGTAAGGCAATGGCTGATCGACCCATCGCATTCCGTCGTACAGCTTGCCGGCTTCGAGCAGCACGCTGACATGTCCGCTGTGGCGCTCGAAAGTTCGCGCCTCTGTGCTCCGCCTCGGAAGGCCAACTTGGCACATCACGGTGTGAAGAAAATCCGCACGGTCGGGCCGCTCCATGGCGATGCGCTCATGCGCCAAGACGAGACGCGTGCCGATGCGGCCAAGCGGCCTGATCGGCTGGAGCGTCGTATCGTCGCACTCCCGGAAAGCCGCAAAATCGTGTTTCTGTGTGTCCTCATCACCTCCGGCGGTCATGGCGCGTTCTCCGGGAACCGCCTCTCAAGAAGCTCCCTGATGACGTCGGCCATGTTGACCCCCCGCGCTGCGCACTGGGTTTTCATCCGGCGGTGTAGCGCCGCCGATACGTCTATCGTCAGGCGCTTGCTTGGGTCGCCCGCTGATCGTTCCTCTACCCACGCGTCCTGAGTGACCTTGCGTTCGGATGTTGGTCTTGGCCCGAAGGTCACCTTCTTCATGCGTTGAGCTCCAGCACCTCGGTGACCAGCGCCGAGACCTCCGCACAGGCGGGATGCCCGGGCGCAGTTTCGAACACGGACTTCCCCACGCTTGCGCACTCGGCTAGCGCCACGCGCTGGCAGATCGCAGCGCGCAACACCGGAAGTGGATACTCGGCGAGGGCGTCGAGCACGTCGCGCCCAAGCGCCGTATTTACGATTTTACGATTAATCGCAAATGCGGATTTCAGGTCGGGCTTATAGACCCGGGCCTCGTGAAGCAACTCCACGACTTCCTTGGCAGCCCACACGTCGTAAGGTGACGGTTGCACGGGGACAATGACGACGTCGCTCGCCATAATTGCAGAGCGCGCGACATCATAAACGCGTGGCGGCCCATCGATGACGATGTGGTCGTAATCCTTGACCAGCCCCGGCACCTCCTTATGGATCAACGGCTTGGGCATGCCAGCGACCGGAAACAGCGGCTCCCCAGTTCGTGCCGCCGCCCAATCGAGCGCCGAACCCTGGGGGTCGGCGTCAATCAGCAGCACCTTACAGCCACGTCGTGCGAGCGCGTCGGCCATGTGGACGGCAAGCGTTGTCTTGCCGACGCCGCCCTTTTGGTTGAGAAGCCCAATGATCATGCCCGCCCCCGCGAATTTCTGATAGAATCGTGTTTACTTCTTCACGACTTTACGGCTAGCAGCCTCTAATCCCAGCGTCAAGCAGCTTTTGAGTCCGCGTATGGACACGGAAACCAGCTGATGCCTCTCGCCATTTAGCGCACGTCAAAACGGGGGTGGAAGCTACTGTGTCGGCAGATAGCTTAAAGCCCTGTGGGAGTCATGGAACCGAGAGGCAGTTTAGCTCGGCTGGACTGTCTAGCGCCGTAAAACGTCGGCGGCGAGGCGAGTTGGGCGTTGTGCTACCGAGCCAAGTCGAGCTCCCATGCCCCGCGCAAGCAATGTTAGAGACCACTCGACTATTGAAGACAAAGTTCGCCTAAGCCGCGCCTCAACGTGCCATCGATGAGGTCCCCACGTGCACACCCGGGGCGCCGTAGTGAGTGATCGGTTCAAAGGCGCCGATCCGTGGGGCACGTACTTCGACACGCTGGAGAAGGGACTCCCTCCGATCCGCGCGCTCGGCGTGCCCCCCCGGTGTCAGGGTAGTTGCCGCCCGATCTCTTGGACCGCGGGGCCCCTGCCCAGCCGCAGGCCGGGTGGGCTCTAGGGTAGAGAGTAAGGCCTCCGCGGAGGCCGAAGAGAGGCGCCAAAGACTAGATTAGGCAGCGGTCGGTCTGCGCCGGGGGCCCTAGCACGCTCTCGCTCCAACTGAGTCCGTCCATCCGGTCTCACGATGTGCCCGCCCTCTGTGCGCCCAGGGCGATTCCGACTGGGTGAAGCAAGCTGAAGCGCGACGCGCTTCAGGATCGATGCGTGGGGCTAGCGCGTTGGCCCGCTGCCGAGGAGCGGGGACCCGGCCATAGCCGCAAAAGTTGCTGGGCGCTTGTCGCCGGACGCGCTACGCTATCGAATCGGAGAGCAGGCCACCCCGCAGGACCGCGGTAGTCCACCTTTCCCTTTCTGAGAGGAGACCTCGACGGCGTCGGAACTCACCTTCCGTTGAGCGCGAAAGGAGCGATTCATGACTAGAGCTAGCGATGCACATTTTTTTACGTGGTGGCCACAGGATGGAGAATCTCGCTTCTGGAACTCACTGCCGCCGCTCGTTCGTCGTGGTGAAGATAGAGGAGTGGTCCTGCGGTCGCTCGCCGAACGCTGGGTTGAGCACTCCACGCGGACGGTATCGACTTCTCTTCGGCTAGATTTGCTGGCTGAAAAGTTTCTCAGCGGGATTGACCCGCTCGTCGAGACGCATGTCGGCCGCGGAGGATATTTTTTGAGCGATGTAGCTTTCGTCGACGACAATAACGGCGAGGCCATCGATCTTGGCGAGGTTCTGGAGATAGCCGACCGGTGCCTAGAGGAGATTTCTGAGAAAGACGAGGACGCTCGACATCGTTTCATCCTACTCAGGCGCTGTCGGATCGACGGTTGGAAACACGGACCACTCTTTCAACGGATTAGCTTAGTCGCTTATCACTGCCACTTTACGGGCGCGGCGGATTTGCCGGCAGAATTCGCTGGGGCGTTGGGGTTGCCGCACTGCCATTTTCAATCGCATTTCCGTATGGGCTCAGGCGTTGGAGGCCTTGCGAACTTCGATTCGGCCGAGTTTCAGCACCCTCCCGATTTCACAGGTGCCGATTTTCGTGCCGGTGTGAGTGTGGCGAACGTGCATTTCCCCCGTGGCGCCGTTTTTCGAAACTGCCGTTTTGGTCTTGGCTCCAACTTTCGAGGAGCAAGTATGGAGGACGCCGATCTTCGAGGAGCCCGCGGCTTTCGCCCCGACGAGACCCTCATGCGAGGAGTACGGCTGTCGGCTCACGCCCCAGATTCCTGGTCTCAGCTTAGGGCGAATTATACCGGACCTCGCCTCGCGTTCAATTTGATGTTTTTGGCGATATACTTCGTTCCACTAATTGCCCACACAGCTGTGATTGCAGCCATCGGAAATGCGGAGGCAAGGGCGGGGATGACGCTGATGCAGATGGAAAACAGTTTGCAGTCAGCGTCATTGGAACAATCGCACGTCGCGGAGGTGGTGAGGCTTGCAGGAGCTCAGTTTCGTCAACGCCTAGCGGGCGGTCAGGATAGCATTCTTCAGGAGACTACGGTCTGGAGGGCTGTGCTCGGCATCGACCGAGGAGCTTCAGTGTGGCTGCCGGTGATTCTCCTCCTCCTATACAACTGTAGCCGGGCGGTCCTCACCTACAGAGTGGCGCCATTGCGCGACGATGAGGAGCGCTCGGGAGTGTCGCCGCGCTATTTAGGCAAGTTCACTGAATCGTATGGCTGGTTGATCCCAGTCCATAGGCTAGTGCGCCTACTTTTCCTGATTGCCGCGGCCTCGCTGATTTGGCGATCTGGCCAGCTGTTGGGCACCCCAATCTGGCTGCCGTAAGTATTGTGCACCGCCGCCCCTCCGGAGAGCGTATTGTTAGCGTCCCGCCGAAATCACCGATTGGGGCGTAAGAACCGTGGAACCGTTTCGCGCTGTTTGACTCGTCCGCCGTCGGTATATGACGGCAGCCTGCGACAGTGAGCGGCCTTGGAAAACGTCACGTTTCCCGGGGAAATTTCGTCCTAAGCAGAGCTTAGGGGAGACGTCTGAACCAAACATGCTTTGCTTCGCCGAGATGAGTCAGTGTGCTAGCTGTGCTGACTCTTGTGCCGGGGGCATCCCGTGGCGTCTGGTCGGCCGCCGAGGGCCGTTGCCTCGTAGAACAGCTTTGACGCGGCAGCTACCCCTTGGAAGTCGCGTGCTCGACGACTTCCCGACGCTTGCGCTCCCAATCGCCAGGAGGAAGCTCCGCGGCCATGCCAGACTCCAGACTGTCAGTGAGTCTGCGCTCCAGCACCTCAAGCTTGTCGGCACTCAATTTTTCGGCTCCTCGCGGTTGAGCCGCGCGCGCAGGCGCGTCGGCAGGTCCATGCTCTCGTGCAGGATCGCCACAACGGTGACGGGTCCGCGCTCCTCGTGGATCGAAAAGACGTAGTGGTGCTGGCAACGATGGCATCGTACGTCCGGCCGGCGCGGGAGCGGCGTCGTCTGTCGCGCAGCACCAGTTGCGATAGCCCGGAAGCTCTGTTCGAGCGCCGCCCCGTAACGCGCCGCCTGTTCGTGGTTCCAGGTCGTGACGGTGTATCGCGCGATGGCTGCCAGGTCGTCGGCGGCGTCCGGTGTAAGGCGGTACTCAGGCATCCGGGCTGTGCCCGACATCGGCGATGGCGTCGTCGAAGATCTGCTTGACCGTGCGCGTGCTGAACCCCTCCTGCTTCGCGCGCTTCATGCGCTCGTCGAGCAGGGCTTCCAGTTCGCCCAGGGCGTTGTCCTCGTCAGAGCCGGGCGGCGCCGCGCCTAGCGTGCGGGAGAGCACGAAGTCCTTGATGGTCTTTCCCTGGAGCGCGGCGAGCGCCTTGAGCCTCTGATGCTCTTCCGGCGTCACGTCGATCGAGATTCGCCTCATGATGTCCTCCGATCAGTTGTGCTTTCCAGTATAGCTCATCCCCACATTCTGTCAAGATGTGGGTGGCACTTCATCCGGTCCTGGGCCGCCGGTCGGGGTCCGGCAGGACTCGGGCGCGCCCTCCTAACGGCGCCGCTGGCCCTCTTCGGCGGCCCCTAGGAGACCGCTAAGCGCCATCCCGAGGGCCGCAGCCAATCGGACGAGCGTCGCCAGGTTCGGGGTGCGGCGACCGCATTCCAGTTCCGTTACGTAGGCGCGGTTGAGGGCGGCCGCCTCGGCCAGCTTCTCCTGCGACCAGCCGAGCCGATGGCGTTCCGCCCGGACAACCGCTCCCAGCGCAACCTGGAGCGGAACGGATTTGGGGCGAGCCGCCATGCCGTAAGGCTCGGCAGTGACGGGGCTTAGGTCTACCGGAAGTTAGTGACATGCCGCCGTTCGGGGAGATCCGCCCCAGGCCACCGGAAGTTGGTAACATCCGGGCGGAGCGGCCGCACGGCGGTCGCGCGTTACCTCTTTTCCGTCTCTCCGAGGTCTCCTCCGATGTTCACCACCGCAATCCGGGCTCTCATGCTCCTCGCCCTCGCCGCCGGGAGCGTGACGGCAGGCACCGCGCGGGTCTCGAACGACGACGCTGCCCAGCGCGTCGCCGTCGAGGTTCTCGCGGATCTCGACCAGTTGATCGACACCCACCGCGCATTCCTGGAGTCCGCCCCGAACCGGGTCGCGACGATCTGGATCGGCAAGGCACACACCGCCGCGAAGGCGATGGTCGATTCAGGACCGGACGAAGAGCTGCTGGCTGAGTTCCACAACCACCTTGACGAGTTCATGCGCGCGATGTCCGGGGATGCCGACAGCCACCGGGTGACGGCCCCGTCCGGCACTGTCGCCAAGGCCGTGCTCAAGGCGGCGAAGGCCGTCGAGAAGAAGTGCAACGCCACGCCGGGGATGCAGGCGCTCGCCTTGGTCAAGCTCACCCGCGACACCTCTGCCGCCGACGCCGTGCGCTACGGGCTGCTCTCCGTCGACAAGATCGAGTTCGTTCTGATCCACCGCGGTATGAAGGTCATCACCGGCGACGCACGCAAGCAAACCGACGCCATCATGGGCCCGGCTTACGCCGCGCTGCGCGACGCCCTTGACAGTTTGATCGGTGCTGATGGCGAGCGACGCATCCAAGTTGGCGACGTTGGCACCGCACTCCCGGACCAGCTTGCCCCCACGATGAAGGCCATTGCCAACGCCCGTCAGAATCTTGACCGCCTGCGGCTCTCTGTTCCCTGGGCCGATCGACGCGTCGAGCTGGCGAGGGCCGACCTCGATCGGCTCGAGAAGAACATCGGCAAGCCGGCGGTCATGCGCGAAGGACCGCCCAAAGAGTAGCCGGTGTTACACTAAGCCGACGGCGCGTTCCAACGCCGTCGGCTCCGAGGCTGTCGCTCCGACCGCGCATTCTGCGACCGCTTCCGCGATGCGGCGGCAGGCGTAGTCGAAGTACAACGGGTCGCGCTCGATGCCGACGAAGCGCTTGCCGGCGAGCACGGCGGCGACGCCGGTCGTTCCGCTACCCATAAAGGGGTCAACGATGGACTCGGCGCGCACCGAGTCGCAAAAGTAGCGCAGCTGCTCCAGCGGCTTTGGACACGGCACCGGATTGCCGGAGAGCCCCGCCGGCCATTCCCGCAGATCGACCGAGTGCCAGTTGCGCGGGAGCTCGTCCTGGAGTCGTGTCCGTCGGCTCCAGAAGATGACCGGGTCCCAGCTCAGGCATGCCCTGCGCGATCCGGCCGGCATCAATTTGCACGCAGCGACGACCTCGAAGCCCGGCGGGAAGACCGTGGGCCACTGGGCGACCTTCAGCGGGCTCTGCCAGACAAAGCACGGGCCCCCCGCGGTGACGCGATCCAACTCGGATACCAGCCTGGTCGTCAGACGCTCGTAGTCGCGCGGCGCATCGTTGCAGGTGCGGTATCGGAAGCCGATGCCGTAAGGCGGATCGGTGATCGCGGCGCCGACCGGCTCCAGCCCGGGAAGGATATCGAAGCAATTCGCCCGGTAGAGCGTCGCCGGCCCGATGGTGACAACGCGCACAGGCAGCCCGTCGACCGGGGCCGCGCCCAACGTCGCCGGCCTACGCCTTGCGGCGTAGCGGGGGTTCACGGCCCGGGTCATGGCTTCTCCTTTCCGGCCTCGGCCACCTCGGAGCAATAGTGGTCGTACGCCCTGCGGTCGAGCTCGGCATAGCTCTGGCGGTTGCGGTCGCACCAATGCCTCGCATCCGCAAGGCAGTCTGTGAGGCAAGTGGGCAGGTCGTCGTCGGTGTCGTAGCGGCGCAGCGCCTTGGCGCAGCGCATCGCCCGGTAGCGGTTGGCGGCATTCGTACTCTTCATAGCGAGTTCCTTTCGATGCGGACGGGCCGGAGCTCCGGCCCGCCGGTTGCGGTTAGTCCTTCTTCTCGGTGAAGACGCGCAGTGTCAGTCGCCCGTCGAGCGGAACGGCATCGACCTGGATGCTGAATCCCTGGCCGTCCGCATGCGCCCAGGCGCTCCCTAGGCGAGTCCAGATGCTCTTGGCGCCTTCGCGATCGCGGACGTGGTAAGCGGCATGGGACGGCGCGTTGGATGGTTTCGGTGATGGGGCATTGCTCATTTGTGTTCTCCTTCGTTGTTGCGGCCGCGGCCATCGCGGCCTGACGCCGCGACACCCAGGGTCGAGCTCAGCGCGGCGCAGCGCACCCGGCCAGCGAAGAGCCGAAGGCTTCCGCCATGCGGAAAGCGGCTCTGGCAGCTTGCCGGGCGCGCGCTCGGCCCTATTCGTGGCGACTAAAGGACGCGGCGCGGCCGCAACAGGGAGAACGACAAGGCGCATGCCGGCATCGACGCCGATCCGAGCCCGGCGCCGTGTCCATCGTGAGCACGTTTCGGTTGCAAGCTCTTTGGAGTCGTGCTACCCACGCGTGAGGAGGTTCTATGGTCAGTCGGGGAGGCGATCGCGAACGCGATCCGATGGTCCGCCCGGTGGCGTTCGCGCTCGGGCAACTGCTAATGACGCCTGGCGTGCAGTCAGGCGTGCCGCCGAGCGAAATGGCGCAGGCGCTGCGCCGCCACGCGCGCGGCGACTGGGGTGACCTCGACGACGAGGACCGCAAGAGCAACGATGAGGCGCTCAAATCTGGCGCCCGACTGCTGTCGTCCTACAAGACGCGTTCGGGCACGACGTTCTGGATCATCACCGAGGCAGACCGGTCGTCAACGACGGTGCTCCTTCCCGGCGAATACTGACCGATGTGCGCAACGAAGAGCACCGTGAACCGCGTCGTGGAAATGATCGGCGGTTTGTCGCGAATCGCCTGAGATGCTGCGCATTGTCCAAAGCACTACCCCGGCGGCCGCCAAGAGCTACTACAGCACCGCGGACTACTACACCGAGGGTCAGGAGCTCGCCGGGGTGTGGCGCGGCCAAGCCGCGAGCCGGCTGGGACTCGCGGGGACAGTTCGCCAACCGGAGTGGGACGCCCTCTGCGACAACCGCGATCCGCGTGACGGCTCGCCGCTTACCATTCGGCAGAAGTCCAACCGGCGTGTCGGCTACGACTTCAACTTTCACGCGCCCAAGAGCCTCTCGCTCGCGTACGGGCTCACTGAAGATCCGCGCTTGCTTGAAGCGCTTCGGGAGGCAGTGGACGCGACCATGCGCGACATGGAGCAAGAGATGCAGACGCGCGTGCGCGGTAACGGCGCCAATGGTGACCGCACGACCAGGAACATGGTCTGGGGCGAGTTCGTCCACACGACCGCCCGCCCCGTGAATGGAGTTCCCGACCCCCACCTGCACGCCCACTGCTTCGTCTTCAACGCAACCTGGGACGATCAAGAGGCTCGCTGGAAGGCCGGGCAGTTCGCGGGCTTGAAGCGCGACGCCTCGTACTTCGAGGCGGTCTTCCACTCCCGGCTCGCCTGGGGCCTCGCAGAGCGCGGCTTCGGGACCCGCCGCACGCGAACCGGATGGGAGCTGGAGGGCATCGACCAGGCGTCGCTCGCCAAGTTCTCGCGGCGGACCGCCGAAATCGAGGCCAAGGCGGAGGCCAAGGGCATCACGGATCCGAGAGAGAAGGGGGCACTCGGAGCGCGAACCCGCGAGGCGAAGGCCCAGGACCTGTCGGGCACGCAGCTGCGCGCCCTATGGGCCGATCGACTCACGCCCGAGGAATCTGAGGCGGTGCGCGCCGCGATGCAGCCCCATGCCCAGATTGCGGAGGTCGATCGCGAACAGGCAGTAGGCGACGCCGCACGCCTGGCGCTCGACCACTGTTTGGAGCGCAGTGCCGTTGCCGACGAAAGAGGCCTCCTCGCCCGCGCGATGCGCAACGCCTACGGAACCGCCGGACCGGATCGGGTGGCCCAGGAGGTCGCTTCGCTCCCCCTGCTGCGAGCCGAGCGCGACGGTCGCCGCATCGTCACGACTCCGGCCGTTCTCAGCGAGGAGCGCGACATGATCCGCTTCGCGCGGGACGGAAGGGGTACGCTGACGCCGCTCGCCGCCGGACCTCGCAAGTTCCTGCGCGACTGGCTGTCCGCCGATCAGCGCGCCGCCGTGCTGCATGTGCTCGGCTCACGCGACCGCGTGACCCTGGTGCGCGGCGGAGCCGGCACCGGCAAGACGTCCATGCTTCAGGAAATCGCTGACGCCATGAGGGCCGAGGGTCATGAGCTTCATGTATTCGCACCGTCCGCGGAGGCGAGCCGCGGGGTGCTGCGCTCCGAGGGCTTCTCCGACGCTGAGACTGTCGCGCGTCTGCTCGTCGACGACAAACTCCAAGCGAGCCTGCGCGGCTCAACCTTGTGGATCGACGAGGCGGGCCTGCTCTCCTCGCGGACGACCGGCGAGTTGTTCCGGCTTGCCGACCGAATCGACGCGAGACTCGTACTCGCCGGCGACCGCCGGCAGCATGGGAGCGTTGAGCGCGGCGCGACGCTTCGTCTCCTGGAAGAGGAGGCGGGACTCGTACCCGCAGAGCTCCGGGACATCAAGCGCCAGAAGGGCGACTACAAGCGCGCCGTGGCGATGCTCGCCGAAGGGCGCACGGGTCGAGGGCTTGCCGAGCTCAACCGGCTGGGGTGGGTGCGCGAGGCCGAGTCCGGCGATCGGTACCGCCAGCTCGCGTCCGACTACGTTGAATCCGTTGTCACCGGCAAGACAGCGCTCGTGGTGAGCCCGACCCACCGCGAAGGCGAGTGGGTCACCGCCGCGATTCGTGACGGGTTGCGGGCTGCCGGCAAGCTCGGCAAGGCCGAACACGAAGTGGCCGTGCTCACGCCTCGGCACCTCACCGCGGCGGAGCGCCAGGACAAGGTGAACTACAATCCGGAAGATGTGATCGTGTTCCACCAGAACGCGAGAGGCTTCCGCAAGGGTGAGAGGCTGGCCGCTGCCGACGGATCGATCCCCATCGATCAGTCGGAACGCTTCGGCGTCTACAGCGCGTCTACACTCACGCTCGCCCCGGGGGATCTCGTGCGTGTGACGGCCAACGGAGCGACCGCCGACGGCAAACATCGGCTCAACAACGGGGCCGTCTACTCCGTGCACGGTTTCGACGCGCGTGGCGACATCAACCTCACCAATGGCTGGACCATCGCCCGCGACTTCGGTCACCTGGCGTACGGCTACTGCGTCACTTCACACGCCTCGCAAGGCAGGACTGTGGACCGCGTATTCATCGGGATGTCATCCGTGTCGCAGGCTGCCATCTCTCGCGAGCAGTTCTACGTTTCGGTCTCTCGGGGCCGCGAGCAGGCGACGATCTACACCGACGACGTCGAAGCCCTGGGAGAAGCCGTGTCGCGCTCCGACGAGCGGACAACGGCCACCGATCTCATCCGCACGCGACGCGTCGCACTCGATCGCTCGCCACCGGTTGTCGAGCGCATCCGCAACCTGGAGCGCGCCCATGGATAGGAACCTGCTGCAACGCTACACGGGCCGGGACGAGGCGGCGCCGGACGACGGGGACGCCGTCGAGGACCTCGGCTGCTTCGGCTGGCTCCGGGGCGCGCGCGAGCGGGCACCAATGCTTCGGCTCTGGAAGCGCACCGGCGAATGTCTCGCTATCAGCTACAGCTGGATCGAACGCATAAATTACGATCCATCGGTGGGCATCGTCATCCACATGGGAAGCACCGCCGTCACGCTCCATGGCCGGAACCTCAACCGCGCCGAGCGTCCACAGGTACGGCTGTTTGAGGGCCTCACCCGTCAGAGAGTCCCATGGGTGAAGGAGGAAGACGCTGACCCAGCGTTCATACCGAGCCGCGAAGCCTGCGTCGTCGACAAATTGAGCTGGTGAGCGCTCGCGAACACCGCGCCGGGCCCCGCCGGGTCGGCATCGCCGCCCCGGTAGCTTGACGTGGGCTCAACGCCTTGCCACAATCTCCTTACCCCCCCTTAGCTACCACCCATGCGCACGATCGAGTACGACCAAATTCGGGCTATCGCCACGCTGGCAAATACGATCGAACCCGTACGAGCCGCGTTTCGGAGTTACTCCGCGGGAGTTGCAAATGTGCCGCAGCCACAGCACCTCATTATGCGGGAGCCCTTCAACGGCGCCCTCCACATAAAATCCGGCCATGTGCCACCGCACCCATTCTGCCTAGTAAAGATCGCGTCCACGTTTCCGGGCAATCAAGAGCTCTCGCCGTCTAAGCCCTCTATCAATGGCCTTATCGCAGTCTTCAGCTCACGCGACGGCGAACCCATTGCGGTCCTCGAGGACAGGGCATGGATCACTCAGGTGCGAACGGCTGCTGCCGGGGCAATCGCCACGGAAATGCTCGCCACGAAAGACGCTAAGACTTTGGGGGTTATCGGGTCCGGCATGCAAGCCAGACTCCAGGCCGGTGCGGTACTGCACGCCCGTCCCGACATCGAAACGGTGTACTTATGGGGACGGACACCGGAGCACGTCGAATCCTGCGCACTCGACTTGCACGCAGCTCTTGCAAAGCCTGTAATTATCTGCAATACGCCCTCAGCCGTCGCAGCCGCTAGCGACATCTTGGTAACCGCTACGTACGCGGAGGAGTTGACGTGACCCCAGGAAATCGGTCCACGCGCTATGAGAAACTACCCCCCTGACCGGGCAAGGAGTTCTCCATGAAGAAGCGCAAACGACACGGCCCCGACGAGATCATCAAGAAGCTGCGTGAGGCCGAGCTGGCCGCCGG
>WGMC01000022.1 GCA_016125265.1 Planctomycetaceae bacterium | reverse complement strand
GGACGGGGCGTTGCCCCGTTCGGACAAGCGCAGGTTTCCTGCGGAACGCAACGGCGTCGCGGATTGCGCGTCGCGCCCCCCTCTGCGGTGCGCGTCGCAACGCCTTCCGGAGCGCCAACGGCGCGACCGATAGTAGCCTGGGGCATCGCCCCAGGTTCGTCGGGAGAGCGGTGCAAGGGCTGAAGGCCCGCTCCATCGCAACTTGGCAACGGCATGGGCCGGGCCTTCAGCCCGGGCGGGCTTTACCGCAATACCTGGGGCGTTGCCCCAGGCTACTATCGGACGGGGCGTTGCCCCGTTCGGACAAGCGCAGGCTTCCTGCCGAACGCAACGGCGTCGCGGAGTGCGCGTCGCGAAGCCGCATGGCGTAGAGGATGGCGCGTCGCGAAACCGCATGGCGTCGCGGGTCGCGCGTCGCAATGCCTACTGGAGTGGCGCGGCTAACGGCTCGCTCGGCGGCGCGGTGTAGCGGTTTTTGTGAGCTTGGCCGCGGGGCGTTTGCGGCGCGCGCCGCGCAGGGCTGACTGAAGGGCCGCTTCCAGGCGCGCTTCGTCCACGGCGCCGCTGCCGACTAGACACAAAGCGTCGGGGTCGAGGTGCGCTTGTGCGACACGCCGCACCGCCTTTGCGTCCACTTCGAGGAACTGGCGCGGCAGGTGCTCCAGGTGGTCCGGCGGCAGGCCGTGGCGCTCCGCGTACACCATGTACGAAGCGCGGCGGGACGCGCGCTCGAAACCCAGCGCGAAGGAACCCGTCAGGTAGCGGTGCACGAGGTCCAACTCGCGCGCCGAAACCGGCTGCTCTCGGATGCGTACGATCTCTTCGACGAATCCGCGGATGGCGCGCTCCACGTGTTTCGGCGACGTGCCGATCGTCGCGCTGAAAAGGCCCGGCAACACACCGGCCGACGTATGGATCGCCGCGTGCACGCTGTAGGCCAGGCCCTCGTCGTCGCGGAGGCGTTTGGAGATGCGGCTCGTGAATCCCGGGCCCGTGCCCAGGATGTGGTCCATCACGACCAGCGCAGGGTAATCCGGGTCCGCGCGCTGGATCCCCAGGTGCCCGAGGTAGAGGTGCACCTGCTGGCGGTCCGCGGGAAAAGCGCCGTAGCGGTGCGCCTTGGCCGGAAACTCCGGCGCGCTGACCGGGAGGGCCTCACCGCGGGGCCACCGGGCAAGACGCGCGTCCAGGAAGTCCGCCACGCGTTTGGGGTCGACGTCGCCGCACACGCCGATCACCGTGCGCGATGCGACCCAATGCTCGCGGTGGTGCGCCACCAGGTCCGCGCGCTCGATGCGCCCCACACTTTCGAACTGGCCCTGTTCGCTGCGCCCGAGCCAGTGCCCGCCGTACACGAGCTTACGGAACAGGCGCGTCCCCTGCACCCGCGGCTCGTCGCGGTCGACCATCAGGCGGTCGAGTAGCCGCGCGCGCTGGCGCTCGAACTTCGTCTCGGGATAAATCGGCGACGTGAGCACGTCACAGGCCACCTCGAGAAGAGTCTTCCAGGAATCGCCGGCGATGGCGCCCGCGACACCGCCCGAATCCCCCGAGAGGCCACCGCCTGCGGGCTCGAGCAAGTCCGCGATCTCCTCTTCGGTGCGCCGGCTGGTGCCCTCCGCCGCCAGGGCGCCCGTCAAGAAAGCCGTGCCCTCCTTGCCCGCAGGATCCAGCGCAAATCCGCCGCGGATGTGCACGTGCAGCGCGGTGATCGGCGCGCCGGGACGGCGCGATACCAGCAGCAACGCGCCGCACGACAGCTCGAACCTATCGACTTCGAGCTTGGGCGCGGGAATCGCCAGGTCGAGCCGCCGCGTGAAATCGTAAGGGCGGTTCAACGGGCGTCCCTCGCTTGCATCCGATCGCCGGCTGCGCTGACTTCCGTTTCGCCGTCGTCCTCGCCGTCGTCCTCGCCGTCCACCTCGTGACCTTCCGCGGGCGCCGCGCCGACGGTTGCGGCGACCTTCGGCAAGCACCAGCCCACCACCCGCCGGTTCCGCCCCAGGAGCCGAGCCACACACTCGCGCAGGTCCTCGGGTTTGAGCCGCGCGTGTTCGCGGCATCCATCGAATGCGAGCCGCCAATCGGCGTCGACCGCAAAACCTCCCAGTTCCTCCGCCAAGTCCGTGACCGTTTCGGCGTCGTGGGCCTCGCCCGAACGGACCAGCGCGAGGGCCCGCGTGATCTCCGCCTTGGAAACCGGCTCGCGCGCCAACCGCTCCAACTCCTCGTCGAGGACTCGCTGCAGATCCGCGGGCTCCACCCCCTGGGAGCACTCGGCGAACACCCAGAAGGCGCCGCCCTCCACACGCGCATCGTTGCTCGCGGAGACGTGCACCGCGAGTCCCCCATCGAGCACCAGACGCCGCTGCAATCGCGAGTTGCGTCCGCTCGTCAGGATCGTCGCGACGAGGTCGAGCGCGAAATCGTCCTTCGTGCCGACGGGCGCGGTCGGCCACGCGAGGCACAATCGCCGCCCCATGTCCGGCCAGCCGATCTCCATGCGCACTTCACCCGCGGGTTCCTCGATCGGCGGCCGCGGCGGATCGACGTCGCGGTAACTCGGGCCGGCGGCCATCTTGCCGAAGTGCGCGCGTGCAGCGGCGAGCGCCGCGGAGGGTTTCACGTCGCCCGCGATCACCAAAGTGGCGTTGGCGGGATGGTAGTAGCGCCGGTAGTGGTCGCGCATTTCCTCGAGATCGAGGCCACGCACAGTGTCCGCAAAGCCGATGATCGGACGGCCGTAGGGATGGCGTTGGAACACGACCGCCTCGACACGCCGCGCGAGCACACGCCAGGGATCGTCTTCGCCCATGGCTAGCTCCTCGAGCACCACCTGGCGTTCCGATTCGAACTCCTTGGGATCGAGCGCCAAATGACGCATACGCTCGGCTTCGATGGCGAGGGCGCGTTCCCAGCGGTCCGACGCGAACTCGAACCAGTACGCCGTGTGGTCGTTGCCGGTGAACGCGTTGTTCTGACCGCCGAGTTCGGTCGTCAAACGATCCACCTCGCCCTTTGCCAGGCGGCGTGTGCCCTTGAACATCATGTGTTCGAGGAAGTGCGAGACACCGGCCTCGCGCTCGCGCTCGTTGCGGGCACCGACGCGGTAGAACACCATCACCGCCACGACGGGATCGAGGTGACGTTCGGCGATCAGCACACGCATGCCGTTCTGCAGCCTGTGTTCGTGCACGAGCGCGCCGCCGCGCATGTTCTCGCGCTTCGCGTTTTTGGTCGTCGGAGCGGACTTCGCCCGCCGAACCATGCTGCGAGCACCTTTTTTGGCCGCAGTGCGCTCGACCGTACGGCCCGTCACAGGAGCCTTGGCCGCCGCCATTCGCTTCTTTGCCATCGCCGCAGGATACGGCGGGCCGGTGCGCGTTTCGAGCGGCAGACCAAACCGCCGAACTCAGCGACCCTGGTCGGTACGCCCGCGGCGCTGGCGGCCGCGCAGGGATTGGGGCCGGCTCAAGGTGCGGCGCGGTCGCGCGCCCCGCTGTTCGGCGGCCGATTCCAGTTCGGCGCGACGCTCCGGATCGCACTGTTCGAGCACCTCCGCGACCTCCGCCCGCGTCAGGGGCCGCCAGGATCCCGGTTTCAGGCCGCGGTCCGACAACGTTCCGATGCGCACCCGCTTCAGGTCGACAACCTTGTGCCCCACGTGGGCGAAGACGCGGCGCACCTCGCGGTTCTTGCCCTCGTTGAGGGTCACGAGCAGTTTCGACGTGTTGGCCGAGCGGGACTGGATCAACACCCTCGCGCCACCCGTGACCCCGTCGGAGAGCCGCACACCCTCACGCACCTGACGCACCGAATCGTCGGAGATGCGCCCAGCGAGCTTCACGAGGTACGTCTTCGGCAGCCCGTAACGGGGGTGCATGACGCGGTTCGCGAAGTCGCCATCGTTGGTCAGGAGCACGATGCCGACGGTGTCCTCGTCGAGGCGCCCCACGGTGTAGATGCGGCCCTTCTTGCGGTCGTCGATCAGGTCGATGGCCCTCGGCCGCATTTCCCGCTCGTCGTTCGTGCAGACGACGCCGGAGGGCTTGTTCAGGAGGTAGTACCGGTGGCGAATGCCCTGCGGTTTGAGCAGCACACCGTCCACTTCGATGCGCTGCACGGACGGGTCGACCGACAGTCCCATCTCGGTGACGATCACATCGTCCACCATGACGGCGCCCTCGGCGATCAGTTCGTCGCAGCGCCGCCGCGAGGCCACGCCGTGGCTGGCCAAGTACTTGTTGAGACGCACGCGACCGGTCGATGTTTCGCCGTCGTCGTCGTCACGCCGGCTCTCCCGAGCAGGGCGATTCGAAGACATGGATGGAGTTCCGAAAGAGTTTGCGCCGTTCAGGCGCGGTGGAGGAGCTGCACCAAGCCCAAGGGCTCGGCTGCGGGCTCGAAAACGTGGTATCCGGCCGCAGCGGGCACGAGCAGGACGTCCCCGCGGACGAAGTCGAGCTCGGCGCCGCTGGACTTGACGGACAAGCGGCCCTTGCCCTCGACGACCGCGTAGATCTGGAACTGATCGCCGGTCGAGAGGCGTGTCGGGGCTTCGATCTCGAAGCGATTCATGCCGAAGTGGGCCGAGCGCGACATCGGGGCGCGCCGCGCGCCTTCGGAGAACCAGTGCCAATCGGGTTCGACCGGCGGCAGCGGCATCGCGCCGAACTGTGCCGCGGCGAGGCCCTCTTCCAGGTGCATGGCGCGCGGCGTCCCGTCCAAACCGGGGCGATCCCAGTCGTAGAGTCGGTACGTGGTATCGGAGTTCTGCTGCACTTCCAGCAGCGTCACGCCCGCTCCGATCGCGTGCACCGTGCCGCCGGGGACCGTGAGGCTCGTGCCCGGCACGACCGGGTGGTGGGTGAGCAGTTCCAGCAATACACCCGTGCCCACCGCCGAGGCCAGCTTCTGGCGGTCCACGCCGGGCGCGAGGCCGCACCAAACGGACCCACCCGGCTCCGCATCGAGGAAGTACCACGCCTCGGTCTTGCCCTCGGCCCCGCGCCCGATGCGCGCTGCGTTGCGGTCGTCCGGATGCACTTGCACCGACAGCGGCTGCTTGGCGTCGAGGTACTTCACGAGGAGCGGGAACCGCCCGTCCGCGGTGGCCGGCGCCTTGCCGAGCAGATCCGCGCGGTGCGCGCGCATGAGCTCGTCCAGCGTGCGCCCCGCGTGGGGGCCGACGGCCACGCGCGACACGTGGTCCGCGCGGTCGACGATCTCCCACGTCTCCCCCACCGGGACTTCCGGCGGCAGGTCGAGGCCCAGGCAGCGCTCGAGGTTGCGCCCGCCCCAGACCTTTTCCAGGAAGATGCGCTCAAAGCGCAGGGGTTCGAGGAGGGCGCTCATGGGGTCGTGCGTGGGGCAGCCGGCGACCAGCGGGGAGCCCGGCCACGTGGCCGCGGGCCTCCGAACCGGCGCGGGGTAGCCGAGCAGTGTAGCGGCCGGGCCGCCCCGGCGGCCGGGCGGGGTGGCGGCGCGAATTTTTCGGACCCACCACCCCCGCCCAGCCACCCTGGACCGGGCTGGGGGGCGGTCGGTTGCGGACGAAGCGGGTGGAGGGCTCCCCAGCCACGTCCCCCAACCGCCGACCGGATCGCCGACGCACGGCGCCGGGGGGTGGAGCGGCAGTACAGGACGGGCGCGGCTGCGGGCATCGTGCGGGGCCCGGCCGCGCTCCGACTTCAGGGGCAGATGCGCGCGGTCAGACCGTTCGAAAAGGCCAAGCCCTCCGGCGCCCCGGCGTCCGGGGCGATGTGCTGGAAGTGGACCGCAACCCCCGCCAGGGACGGCAGTTGGGGCACGTCGAGCGACACGTTGGCCACGCCGGCGAACGCGGGATGCGCGGTGATCGGGCCCACCTGGGCCGGATCGAGCAGCAGCACACCGCCGAGCAGCGGCACGTTGCCTTGCCCGAGGGACCAAGCCGAGAACAGGGTGGTGCCCGCCACACCCGTGGTCTCGAACTGCAGCGGTTGTCCGATGCGCGGCACGCCGATCCCGACGAGCGAGAGCGTCTGGGCCGTGGACGACGCGGCTCCATAGCTGCTGTAGCCGCAGTCGAACTCGTAGATCACGTCTAGCGCGGGCCGCAGCAACACGTTCGGCGATTCCGACGTCAGGATCTCGATGCCGTCGTCGTTGCCCGACAGGATCTCGGGCAGGATCGCAAAGCCCCAGTTTGGCGCGCCGTCGGCCCAGGCCTGTACGGCGGCGGTCACGTCGATGCGGCGCAGTCCATCCTCGTTCGGCGAGTTGTCGCCGACGAACGAACCGAGGGCGGCGGTGAGCTCCGAACCCACTTGCAACCCGTTGCCGAGCGAGTTCCAGGTCGACGTCTCCTGCCACGGCACCAGCACCCGGTGCACGAAGAACTTCGGGTCGAAGAGCGGGTTGTCGATGTCGTTGGCCAGTTGCAACGTCAGATGCGCGCTCACGACTTGGGCGCCGGCCGGTAGACGTCCCGCACCTGCCGCTCCGATCAACCCGTCGAATCGCACGAGGGCCTGGCCGCGCTCGTCGGAGAAGAACGAGTTGGTCGTATCGTCGTCCGAAACACGAACTCCCGATTCGCCGTAGGACGTATTGGGCGCGTCCTCGTTGATCCACGTGTCCTTCGTGCCGAAGAACGAACCGATTCCCTCTTGCAGGAGCACGTTTGGCCGCGTCGAACGGTAGTTGGCCGGATCGAAGGGCAGCGAGAACTTGCTTTCGTCCGCCGTGCGGAACGCGTTGAGAAAGGGCGAGAAGCTGTCGAAATCGATGCGCTTTGCTCCCAGATCGAAACGCATGATCCGCAGCCATCCGTCGCCGCCGTTGGGATCGTCCTGGTAGTCCGCCAGCACCTCGTACACGGGTTGGCCGCGCACGTTCTCCGAGATCTGGCGGAACTCCTCGTGGAAGTGACCGCAGTTCACCAGCACGATGTTGGGATTGCGGCGCACGAACCAGTCGAAGATCTGCGGCGTCTGGATCCCATCGGGAGCGTACACCCCCTCGATCGTGTACCAGATCGGCGGGTAGTAGCCGGACGGCACGAGGGGCACTCCAAAAGTGTAGTCCTCGGCGTCCTGCAAGTAGCGGTGCGTCGTCATCACGACGGGCTTGTCGCGGTGCTGGTTGAGCACACCCTGGGCCCACTCCAACTCGCGCAGCGCGCCGTCGCACTCGATGTGCAGACCCAGGAACTCGATCCCGCCAGCTTGGAACACCTGGTAGCTGCTCATCCCGCTGGGCGAATCGCCCCGGTACCAAGACTTGCCGGCAAAACGCTGGGCGCCGAAGTAGCTGCGGAAGAACTCGGGGATGTAGGGCGAGCCGGACATGCCCGAGGGAGTGATGTCGTGGTTGCCCGCCGTCACCCCGTACGGCACACCAACGGAGTCGAGCACCGCCATCGCCTGGTCCGCGTTCTCCCATTCAGGGATCGCATCGCCGTTTTGCACCACGTCGCCGTAGTGGGCCACGTAGCGGATCCCGAGCGTGTTCAAGTTGTCCGCGACCCACGTGGTCTGCTGCAGGAAGATCTGTGGGTAGAGCTCCGAGTAGTTCTGCGTGTCGGGCAACCCGATCACGGTGAACGACTGCGCGTCGGCGCGGGGCGCGAGGCCAAGGCCCAGGAGGACGGCAACGACGAGGCTACGGCGGTGGATCGGTTCCATACCGTGAACCGTACAGGCGCTCCACCAACCCCATGCGAAGCAGATGTCAAAGCCCCGCGAATCCCGCGCTGGAGGGCACCGATAGACCGAGACCGGCAGAAGCTGTCCAGTCTCGGCAACCGAGCCGGTATCCTTGGATTCGTCGGCCCGACTGCGGGGCCACGAGCTCCGTCAGCTGGAGCGGCTCGTGGCCGAACGCCGCGATGAGTTCCTGGAGGCATGGCATGACTTCTTCCACCCCTAGAGTGGACCCGCGCGCGGTCGATGTCGCAACGGATGACGCCAATCTGACGGTCGAGATTGCGGACGGCCGGCGTTTGACCGTCCCGCTGGGGTCGTTTCCTCGGTTGCTCCATGCAACCGCAGACCGACGGGGGAACTGGCGCCCCCTCGGCAACCGCCAGGGCATCCACTGGACGGACATTGATGAGGATCTCAGCGTTAGCGGGCTGCTGAGCGGAACGGCCGCGCCGGGGGCGTCGAGACGCGCGGTCTAACTGCAGTATGCAGCGGTTGGCGCTCCGCGCAGCCGCTGATGCTGAGCGTTGGCCGGAGGGCAAGATGACAGCCGACGTCATGATTCGCGAAGTGCTTGTGGCCGCCCTTGAAGCGGCATTCCCAGGTTCGGGCATGCGCGTTTCCGCGTCGCCGGATCCTGTGGCGACTTCTCCGGCAGCGTGTGCTGATGTCGGGGATGTGAAAATCTACGATGACGGCGACGAGGCGACGGTCGTAATCGAGAACGTCACGCACCATCCCAGCAATCCCTACGACTCGAAGATGAGTCCTCGAGAGCGAGCGGCAGGGGTCACGCAGGAGGTCGTTGAGTTTCTCCGCGCGTTGTTCGACGATCGCGTGTTCCTCTGGGCTCGACAGCAGGGCAAGGGCGGTGGCTTATGGAAAGAGCCTTTCGACGGAATCATTCCAGAAAAACGTTCCCCAGGACGCAGACATGTTTGTGTGGTGAAGGCGAACTGGAAGAACCGGCCAACAGCAGCATGCAGCGGACGGCGCTGCGCGCCGCCGCTGATGCTGAGCGTTAGCTGCCTGGGAGCGCAATGAAAGCCACTGCAGATGTCAGCATCGAAGTTGAATGGGGGGACGCGTTGGACGTCAGTGCGGACGTACTGGCGTTGAAGCACGCCAACGCCCTCTACGGCGTGGACCGCGCTGCCGTTCACGCCCTGAACAGCGCAGTGCCGGACATCCACGCTCGGTTACCGACGACCGGCGGGTTCTACATCACTCCGCCAACGGACGCGGTCGGGGCAAGCCGGGTTCTATTCGTCGGGGTCGGCCCACTCCGCCAGTTCGGGTATGGGGAGATCCGCAGGTTTGCCCGAAGGGCGCTCGAGGCTCTCGAGGGCGAGATGCCGCACGCGAGCCATGTGGCGCTGACGATTCACGGGCCGGGCTATGGCCTGGACGAAAGCGAGGCATTTAAGTCGGAAGTCGCTGGGTTGTTGGATGCGATAGGCAGTGGCAATGTGCCCGCTCACCTTGCAAGAGTGACGTTCGTCGAGCAGAACGCAGGCCGTGCAATGCGCCTTCAAACTTTGCTCAATCAGCTCCTCGAGACGACACGGCCGGACTCTCAAAGCCGAGCTTCTCGGCTTCCCGCTGAGGTACCGGATCTGCTGAGATCAGTGGGCTACGATTCCCAAAGCAAGCCACACATTTTCGTCGCCATGCCGTTCGCGGACGAAATGGATGACGTGTTCCACTACGGGATACAGGGTGCCGTGAACGCCGCCGGTTTCCTTTGCGAGAGGGCGGACTTGTCAAGCTTCACTGGTGACGTGATGGAGTGGGTGAAGGCGCGCATCTCCAGCGCGACGTTGGTCGTTGCCGATCTATCAGATGCCAATCCAAACGTGTATCTAGAGGTGGGATACGCCTGGGGATGTGGCCGACCAACGGTACTGCTCGTGCGAGACACTTCGCAGCTGAAGTTCAACGTGAAGGGGCAGAGGTGCCTTGTCTACAAGAAGATAACGGATCTGGAAACATCCCTGCGATCCGAACTCGATGGCCTCAAGAGAAAGCTAAGATGACCGCGCGTCAGGCAGCCAACAACAGAATGCAGCGGACGGCGCCGCGCGCCGCCGCTGACGCTGGGCGTTAGACGCCGAAGGAGAACCGGAACGTGAGTGAGGCCTCCAGCTTCGACCTCTTCCTGAGCCACAGCGGCAAGTACGAGGCGGTGATGCGGCCGCGGGCGGAGCGGTCGCGGGCGGACCGTCTAAGGCGCTCGCGCGTGCTGGTGCTCTGCATGTCGGCCACTGCGTTCGGTTCGGACTGGGCGCAGTTGGATGCTGGCACGTTCCGATTCCGCGACCCGCTGAACCAAGAGCGCCGCTTCTTTCCCCTGCGCCGCGGCGACGCCCCCATCAAAGGCTCCAACTCGCGAATGTAGGAACGCCACGCCCAAGACCATCGACAATAGGATTCGAAACATTTCACGGATCATGCCGTCCACCACCTTCACGGATTTGCAAGAGCATCACTCGCGATGCTCCACAGCGAAAACCTCATCTGCCCTTCCATGAGCAATACCGGCAATTTAAAAGCAATGATTAGCGCCACCGCGCGCGATCTGACCGGCCAGCGCCTTGCCGCACAGGATGCCTGCATCGCCAACGGCGTATTTCCCGTCTGGATGGAGCATCTGCCAGCGCAAGACAGGGACGGCTTTAAGGTCTCCATGGAAATGGTGGACAAAGCCGACATCTACATCGGCATCTATGCATGGCGCTATGGCTGGGTGCCAGACTTCGATAATCCCAAGCAGGTGTCGATCACCGAGCTGGAGTTCGACCGCGCCGTGGGGCGGAAAGCGGCAGGAAAGCTCAAGGAGCTCCTCATCTTCATCGTGGATGAGTCCGTCAAGGTCTCGCCCGCAGACATCGAGATGAGTGACATCGCCCAACAGAAGCTCAAAGCCTTCAAAGAACGGGTCTCTAAGAAGCGAGTCGTCGGCTTCTTCAAGTCTACGGAAGAGCTCCAACGCCGGATCAGCGAAGCACTCGCGGCATACAACCTTCGCAAGCTCGTAAAATCCGATCCCGAGTCCATCGAGATTCATTCGGTCGAGATCGCCTCCATCCCGCATCCTCCCGCCTTCTACGCCGAGCCCGACTACATCGGCTCGCACAAGTTCGTCGGGCGCGCCGCCGAACTCCAGGTCCTCTCCGACTGGGCTGCGCCTGCCGATCCCACGAACCTTCTCCTCTTCGAAGCCATCGGCGGCAATGGCAAGAGCATGCTCACGTGGGAGTGGGCGACCAATCCCCGGCACGCCCTCGCCGCGCGCCCGGCCGACACGCCTTGGGCAGGACGCTTTTGGTATTCGTTCTACGAGCGCGGCGCCATCATGGCCGACTTCTGCCAGCGCGCCCTCGCCTACATGACGGGTCGCCCGCTGGAGGACTTCGCAAAAAAGAAGTGCGCCGAGCTGAAGGACGAACTCCTCGCCCAACTCCATGCCCGGCCCTGGCTGCTCATCCTCGATGGACTCGAGCGCATCCTCGTTGCCTACCACCGCATCGATGCCGCCGAAGTCCCCGACGAGGAGGTGAACAACCCCACCGACAAAATCATCAACCGCAATCCCTGCGACGCCATCCGCGACGAGGACAATGACCTCCTCCGTGCCCTCGCCGCCGCGCGCCCCTCGAAGCTTCTCGTCAGCTCCCGCCTCACCCCGCGCGTCCTGCTGAATCCCTCCGGCCAGCCCATCCCCGGCGCGAAGCGCATCACCCTCCCCGGCCTGCGCCCGCCGGATGCCGAAGCCCTCCTGCGCTCCTGCGGCGTCGAGGGGAAAAGCGATGCCATCCAGAGCTACCTCGCCGCCAACTGCGACAACCACCCGCTGGTCATCGGCATCCTCGGCGGCCTCATCGCGAACTACCTGCCCGCGCGCGGCGACTTCGACGCATGGTCCGCCGCTCCCGACGGCGGAGCCGCGCTCGACCTCGCCAGCCTCGACCTCATCCAGCGCCGCAACCACATCCTTGAAGCTGCGATCGAAAAGCTGCCCGACTCCAGCCGCCAGCTCCTCTCCACCCTCGCCCTGCTCACCGACTCCGTGGACTTCGAGACGCTCAAAGCCTTCAATCCCCACCTTTCACCGGAGCCGGAGGAGGTGGAGAAACCAATGCCGCCGGAGAAAAAGCTGTGGCACTTCGTTGGAGGTGACGTGCTTCGCTGGGAGAAAATGTCCGACGAACAGAAAGCCGAGCCGCAGAAGCAATACGAAGCCGCCTTCGCGCGCCGGCAGGACTATGAGAAGGCGGTGCAAGTCCGGCTGGCCTCGGCGGAGTTCCGCGCCGCGCCAAAGAAGCTGGAAGCCACCGTCAAGGACCTGGAGCAGCGCGGCCTGCTGCAATGGGATGGCCGCACGCAGAGGTATGACCTGCACCCCGTCGTCCGCGGCGTCGCCTCGGGCGCGATGGCGGCGACGGACCGCGAACGACACGGCCAGCGCGTGGTGGACCACTTCACCGCCCAGCCCCACCGCCCCTACGAGGAAGCCGAGACGATGGAGGACGTGCGCAGCGGTCTGCATGTCGTCCGCACGCTGCTGAAGCTCGGCCACTTCCAGAAGGCGGCGGATGCCTTTCGAGGTGATTTGTCGGATGCGCTCTTTTTCAACCTCAATGCCTATGCCGAAGCATTGGCCTTGCTGAATCCATTCTTCCCCAACGGCTGGGGCGAACTGCCGAAGGAGGTGAGCGCATTTGCCGAAGGCTATCTGGCGAATGACGCAGCGATCGCCTTGAACTCTTGCGGTGAATTGGCTGCCGCCCTCGCCGCTTACGGCGCTAGCCTCCGTGCCGACTTGGAAGCCGAAGATTGGACCAACGCGTCGGGTTTGCTCCGCAATATCTCTGGCAATCTGGCCGATCAGAATCGGCTCGCCCAATCACTCCACTGGGCATCCCTCGCCTTGGAGGTCGCCACCTTGAGCGAAGACCACCAAGGCATCTTCATGGCTCACCTCCATCTTTTCTCCGACCAGTTTCGGCTGGGCCAATGGGCCGAGGCCGCCGCCACGTGGAGCCTGCTCGACCCCATGGGCCGCGCTTGGTCGCGCAACGCCTATCGGCCCGGACAGGCTGAAGCGGTTTACGCAGAGTTTCACTTCTTGCAGGGCAACTTGCAGGAGGCGCACTTGGCCGAAGCCGAGCGTCTGGCGGCCGAGGGCAAAGACCGCGGCATCGTCCGCTTCCTCCACCGCCTGCGCGGCGACTGGCGGCTGAAGCAGGGTGAGTGGGCGCTGGCGGCGGCGAGCTACCAGCAGGCCGTGCGCCTGGCCCGCGATACCCGGTCGGTCATTGATGCCGACTCCGAGACCGGCCTCGCCCTGGCCAAGCACCAACTCGGCCAGCTCGCCAATCCCCGCGAGGAAGCCGAGCGCCTGACCCAACTCCGCGACCCCGCGCATCGCCTCCTCGCCCAGCTCTGGCTCGCCCTCGGCGACCCCGCGCAGGCCAAGCACCACGCCATCGCCGCCTACAAATGGGCCTGGGCCGACGGCGAGCCGTATGTCCACCGCTACGAACTCACCCAGACCACTGAACTGCTCCGGCGGATGAACGTTCCAATCCCCAACCTGCCGCCTTACGACCCTGCCAAGGACGAGAAGCTACCGTGGGAAGCCGACGTCCGCGCCGCCATCGAGAAACTCCGCGCCGAAGTTGAGGCTAAGAAAAATGCAAAGCAGCAAGAGGCGGATTGAATCGGGGGAGCTGGGTTGCGACGACTCCAGATGCCTGGTGTGCGGGTATATCGCGAGTGTCTAACAAACGGTTGCAGCGGTCGGTCCGCTGCGCGGCCCGCCGTCGGCAGCGGCGAGCGGACATGCCGCAAGCCGACCCACAGGAGAAAGTGCCGATGCGGGTGAACCGCCCTTTGGCCGACCGCAGATCGGCGCGGCGAGCCGCGACTTGGTAGGGGGTCCGCGCGGTCGGGTCGAAATGAGTCAGTTCGTACGGGAGCAGCTCCACACACGATCATGTTGACGTTCAACGCCCTGCTCGCTGCAGTGAACATCGAACCCGAAGTCGTTCGGTTGGTGCGGCACCGTGACCCGAAGTACAACCGCGCCATCTACGATGACGCTGTTCGGCGCCACGCGCGTTTTGAGCAGTACCAATCGGTGCAGGGGAGCCCGAGGGTGATCTCGATGCTCCGCACCGCGCAGGTGCTGGTGGCCTTTGTGGTGGACCCCCGCGGCGAGACTGTGTTCGTCGGCCTCTGGCGAGTGCGCGGCGTGAAGAGCGGCTACGTTTCGGACCCCTACCGCGGCCCAGTCCCCGTACCGAGCAAGAGTTCTGCGTCCTTCGACCTGCAGCGCATGCCGGAACTCGACGAGTATGCCGGACGCGTGATCGTCGACTGGGGCGGCGGCGGGCGCGCGTGGGTCCAGTACGCACACAGGCGAGACAAGCCGATCCTCGAGCTGAGGCGGAAGGCAGTCGAAGAGTCTTTCCCTGGTTTTGCCCGGTTCACCTGTCGGCTCGACGAAGTCGATGGTCTCCCGATGACCTGGCAGGAGCCGCTCCGCGGCACGCGCGGCATCTACCTCCTCGTCGAACGGGCAACCGGCGCGCAGTACGTCGGTTCGGCCACAGGATCAGGTGGATTTCTCGGGCGATGGAAGCAGTACGCGAACGGTCATGGGGGAAACGCTGGGCTACGTGAACTGATGCTCGATGCCCACGAGTACGACGTTTGCATCCTCGAGACCGCTGGCTCGGGCGCAGAGCTGGAGGATGTGTATGCCATCGAGACCCTCTGGAAGCAGAAGCTCGGCTCGCGCGCGCGGGGCCTGAATCGAAACTGAGGACGGCACACCGGCCTGACCGATTCGGCCGCGAAGTTTTGCATCACCCCGCGCTGGTGCAGACGGCCTAGGGCGGGTGCTCAGGGCAAAGGCGTAGGGCCGGTGAGCACCACGCGCAGGGAGATCACGAGGGATCAGGTCGCGCTTTCGAGCAGGCGGCGCGCTTCGGCTCGGGCGGTCGCTTGGTCGGCGCCGCCGGCGATCATGTCGGCGATTTCGCGTTCGCGGGCGTCGCCTTCGAGTTCGCGGATTTCGGTGCGGGTGCGGCCCTTGGTCACCTGCTTCGAGACCTTCAGGTGGCGGTGAGCGAGGGCCGCGATCGCGGGTAGGTGCGTGACGCAGAGCACCTGGTGGTGTTCGCCCAGCGAGCGCAGGTGTTTGCCGATCGCGGGCCCCAGGCGGCCGCCGATGCCCGCGTCGACCTCGTCGAACACAAGGGTGCGGCCGCTGCCGCAGCCGGCGAGTGCCGTGCGCAGGGCGAGCATCACCCGCGCCGCCTCGCCGCCGGACGCCACCTGGCGCAGGGGCTGCATGGGTTCGCCGGGGTTCGCGGCGAGGAGGAACTCCACGCGGTCGCTGCCGCGCTCGCCGAAACCGGCGCCGTCGGGGCCCGCGGGGCGGGCTTCGAGTGCCACGTCGAAGCGGGCCTTTTCCAGGCCCAACTCGCCGAGGATGCCGTGCAGCGCCTTCGCGAGCGGCGCAACTTGCGCACGGCGCGCGGCGCCGAGTTCGCGGGCGGCCGTTTCCAACGCAGCGAGCGCCGCATCGCGCCGCGCCACGAGGTCCCCGAGGCCCTGCTCGGCCTCTTCGATCTCGGCGGCCTCGCGCTCCAGTTCGCTGCGCAGGCGCACCAATCCCGCCTCGTCGGCGTTGTACTTGCGCTCGAGGCGCTCCAGCGTCGCCAGACGATCCTCGATGCGCTCCAGCCGCGCCGGATCCGCGTCGACCCCGTCCGCGAGGGACGCAAGCCGCGCGCTGGCCTCTTCGAGGTGCAACTTGGCGGTGACCAACTCCTCGAGGGGCCCGCCGAGGGCCGGCAGGCGCCGTTTCCACGCCTCCATGCCGCGCTCCAAGGTGCGCAGCCGATCGAGGGCCGTGTCGTCGCCGTCGCAGAGCGCGTCGAGCCACACACCGAGGTCCTTGCGCAGCGACTCGCCGTGGCGCAGCAGGTCGCGGTCCGCCACGAGCCGCGCGCGCTCACCGGGCTGCAGGTCGGCCTCGGCCAACTCGTTCGCTTGGTAACGCACCAGGTCCAACCGATCGCGCCGGGCCTGCCGTTCGCGTTCGAGACGCGACAGCCTTTCCGCGAGCTCCGCGAACTCCCCGTGCCGCAGCCGGTAGCGCTGCACCTTGGGCCCGAGCTTGCCAAAGGCGTCGAGCAGCTCCAGTTGGTGCGAGGGCTCCAGCAACAGTTGGTGATCGTTCTGCCCGTGGATCTCGAACAGGAGCTCGGCCAGCGCGCGCAGGGCCTTCTGTGTCACGGCGCCCTGGTTGACGTGCGCGCGGGTGCGTCCGCTTTTCTCCAGCACACGCCCGAGGATCAGTTCGCGCTCGGTCTGTCCGCCGCTTTCGGCCTTCCAGTCCTCGCCCAACTCGGGCAACTCGCGGTCCAAAAAGGCCTGCACGCGGTCCGCACCGGCCCCGGCCTGTAGCAGGAAACGGCCCTCGATTCGAGCACGGGTCGCACCCTCGCGGATCCAGGCGGTGCCGCGGGGCCTTTCGCCGATCAGGAGCTCGAGCGCGCCCACCAACAGGCTCTTGCCCGCGCCGGTTTCCCCGGTGATCGCGTTGAGCCCGCCGCCGAAGGAGAGCTCGAGGCCTTCGATCAGAGCCAGATCCCGGATAGCGAGTTCGACGAGCATGTTCCTCGCCCACAGATTCGCTCCCAGGGCCTCCGGTTGCAATCCGGCTGGCACTTCCGCGTCCCGCCCGCGGCCGGGGCGCCGGTGGCTTGGCTCAGCGCCGTTTGGCCTTGGCCGCCTGTTCGGCGAGCCAGCGCTCGGCGAGGCGCGTCAGTTCCGCGGCGGCGGCGTCGGGCATGGGCGCGGAGCGGGCGCGCTCAAGCTGGGACTCGGCCAGCGTCCACTGGCCGGCGGCGCGAAGCTCCAACGCCTTGGCAGCGTGCAGGACGGTGCCCTCGCCCAGGCTCGGCTCGACCCGCAGGGCCGAGTGGATTTCGATCCACGGTTCACCGAGCAGCACTTCGCGCACGGTGGCGCGGACCAAAAAACGCTCGTGGGGGCGCGCGGAGGCCAACACGACCTCGGCGGCCGTTCCGCGGCGCACGAACAGGTAGGGCGCGGGGTTGCCGTAGTGCTCGGCGACCCAGGGGAACTGCCGGTCGCCCCAGGCGCGCACGTTGCGCCAGGCGCGCGCCCCGTAACGCGTCCACAGGGGGTCGGGGTGGGCGCCCTGGGGCGCGAGCTGCAGCGCAAACTCGAGGCGTTGCCCCAGGTGGTGCAGAGGTTGGCTGCGCAGGGTCTCGAGGGGCACGGTCGCCAGCGCTGCGGCCGGGGCCGGGAGCGCTGCGGGAAGGGCCGCTCGGGATCCGGTGGACGCGGCGGCGGTCCGGGGAACGGCGACGCCCTGGGCGGACCCTGTCGGAGCTGCCCTGGACGGAGCCACCCCCGCTTGGGGCGTCGGAGCCGCGAGGAGGGCCGCGAACAGCAGGCTGGGCAGCAGGGAAAACATCGTCCCTGCCATCGGCCAAGGCCCCCGGGGCCTGGAGTCGCGGCGCTCGACGGCACCGCCGGTCTCCCGCGCCTGGGGCCAAGGCCCGGTTCAGGGCACCGCCAGGCGCAGCCCGTTGGTGGCGGAGATGCCCGCGGGCGCTCCCGCATCGAGCACCCAACCCTGCATCCAAAGTGTCTGCCCCGCGGACAGACCCGGCGGCCACGAGAAGGGAATCGCGAGCGCGCCCGCCGCGTTCGTCACGAGCGGAGGCACCAGCACGTCGGGGCTGGGCACGAGCAGGCCGCCGAGGATCGGCAAGTTCAGCTCGCTGGCGCCGATGACGAGCACGGCCGGGGCCGCGGGCGCGGCGCCGCTCCACTGGATCGCACCCGATTCGTTCGGGCACAGGCTGCCCGTGCCGGCGAGGCTCGGAATCCCTGCGGTGCCGGCGATCCCACCGCCCAACACCGTCCACGGTGCGACCGGATCGCCGAACGGGCACGGCGCCGTGGTCAGGGTCAGACGCAGTTCGGTGAACACCGCGTCGATCGGCACCACGGCCTGCCCGCCGCCGGGCAAATCCTCGAACTTGCCGCCGTTCCAGCCGAGGAACCAAAAGAACGGGGCTTCCTTGCCACTCGCGTTGAGGAGCCCGTTGAAGTTGTCCGTCGCAAAGGACGTCTGGAACGTGCCCGGACCGCTCCATCCGAGCGCCGTGCTGGAGAGACCGTCGATGCCCGTCGGCAGCGCGAAGTCGACGGACAGGAACCACGGACTGGTTTCGTTTACCACCAGCGTCGCATCGATGCGGCCGCCGATGACCAGGCCCTTTTCGTTCGAGATGCCGATCACTTCACCCAACACGCCGCCGGGCGCGAAGGGCGAGAGGTCGAAAACGATCTCGCCGGCCAAGCCGGCGGGCGCGGCGGCAAGAAACAGGGGCAGGAACCAAGTGAGGGTGCGCATGGTTGGAGTCCTCGCAAGCCGGGCGGGGGCATACCCGGTTGGAACGGTGGGCTCCGCGAGTCTACCCCTAGGCGTGCACGCCGGGGGCTTCGCGCCCGGTGGCCTCGACCCAGGCGCTGTAGGAGCCGTGGAACACCCGCGGAACCGGCCGGCCGCCCTGGTCCGCCGAAAGGTCGAGCACCCGCGTCGAGAGACCGCGCAGGAAACCGCGGTCGTGGGACACAAAAAGCATGGTGCCTCCGAAGTTCACGAGGGTGCGCACGAGCATCTCCTTCGTGACGAGGTCCAAGTGGTTGGTCGGCTCGTCGAGCACCAAAAAGTTCGGCGGATCGAACAACATCTGGGCCAGGACCAGACGCGAGCGCTCGCCCCCGGACAAGACGCGGATCGGTTTGTCGATTTCGTCGCCCGGGAAGTCGAAGGCGCCGAGCAGCGCGCGCTTCGAGGGAATCGCCGCCGCGGGAAAGGCTTGGTCGATCTGCTGCCACACGGTCAGCGACGGATCGAGCACTTCGAGCGCGCTCTGCGCGAAGTACCCCATCTTGAGGCTGGCGCCGAGTTTCACCTCGCCGCCATCGGGCTGGATCACACCGGCGACGAGCTTGAGCAGCGTCGTCTTGCCGGCGCCGTTGACGCCCATCACGCACCAGCGCTCGCCGCGTTTCAGCTCGAAGTCGAACCCGTCGTAGATCGTGCGGTCGCCGTAGCGTTTGCTCACGTTGCGCAGCGTCGCCACGTCGTTGCCCGAGCGCGGCGGCTCGCGGAACTCAAAGGGCACCAGGATGCGGCGTTTCGGCGGCTCCAGCTTCTCGATTTTGTCGAGTTTCTTGATGCGCGATTGCACCTGCGCCGCCTTGGCCGCGTGACGCTCGAAGCGCGCGATGAAACGCTCTTCCTTCTCCAGCATCTTCTGCTGGCGCGCGAACGCGGCTTCGTCGCGCTCGGCGCGCACGGCCTGCTGGCGTTCGTAGAAGTCGTAGTCGCCCGTGTAGGAGATCAGCTCGCCGCAGTCGATCTCGAGAATGCGCGTGACGACGCGGTTCATGAAGTCGCGGTCGTGGCAGGTCATCAGCACGGCCGCGTCGGTGGCGCGCAGGAAACCCTCGAGCCAGACGATCGAATCGAGGTCCAGGTGGTTGGTCGGCTCGTCGAGCAGGAGCACATCCGGCTTGCCGATCAGCACCTTCGCCATCGCGACCCGCATGCGCCAACCGCCCGATAGTGCGCCCACGTCGCCGCTCACCTGTTCGGGCAAGAACCCGAGGCCCGCGAGGACTTCGTGGGCGCGGGCTTCGATCTCGTAGCCGCCGAACTGGGCGTATTCGGCCTGCACCTCACCGAAGTGGGCGAGCACCTCGTCCAGTTGGTCGACTTGGGTTGGATCCGCCATCGCCGCTTCGAGCCGCGCCAGCTCGAAGTGCAGGGTTCCGAGGCGCCCGCTGCCCAAGATCGCCTCGTCGAGCACCGAGCGGCCCGACACGTCGGCCGCGTCCTGGCGGAAGTACCCGATCGAAAGGCGTTTGGGCACGGAGATCTCGCCCCCGTCGGGGTGCTCCTCACCCACCAGCAGCCGAAAGAGTGTCGACTTGCCCGAGCCGTTGGGCCCCACGAGGCCTACCTTCTCGCCGGGATCCAGTTGGAAGGAGGCGTCGACGAGCAGCGCCTGGCGCCCGTAGTTCTTGGTGACGTCGCTGAGAGAGATCACGGCGAGGGAGGGTAGCGGCCGGCCGGCCCCGCGGGCCCCGTGGAGCCCGATTTCCAGCGGGAAAGTAGCATTTGCATGTCCGGGGGGAGGGGCGCCTCGAAGGCCATGCTGCGGCCCGAGGCCGGGTGGGCGAACACGAGCCCCGCCGCGTGCAGGCCATGGCGCGCGAGTTCGCGGGAGGGTGCGCTGGCGCCCGCAGGTCGGTAGATCTTGTCACCCACGATCGGAAAGCCCGCCGCCTGGAGGTGCACGCGGATCTGGTGGCGCCGCCCCGTGCGCGGGCGGCACTCGACGAGGCTGCGCCCCCCGTCGCCGGCGTTCGGGTAGCGCTCCCGAACGACGAAGTCCGTCTGGGCTTCGGCGCCGCGCACGTCCGTGCGCTGCACGTCGGGTTGGTCCGCGCTGGGCGCCAGGTTGAGCTCCACCGCGAAGTGGGTCTCCCGCGGCACGCCGTGCACCAGGGCGAGGTAACGCTTTTGGACCGAGCGCTCGCGGAAGGCGTCCATCAGCGCGAGCTGGGCCTCGCGTGTGCGGGCGGCGAGCAGCAGGCCGCTCGTCTCCCGATCCAGCCGGTGGACCAGACCGGCGCGCTCGCCCTTCGGCGCCTCGGCGATGGGGCCGAACCGCTCGAGCAGGGCGTTCGCCACGGTGCCGCGGGTTTCCTTGGGCGTGGGCTGCACGAGCATGCCCGCCGGCTTGTCCAGCACGACCAGGGCATCGTCCACGTGCAGCCAACCGAGCGCCGATCGGGAGGCAGGTGCTTCCTTGGGTCGGGCCGACCCGGCGAGGGCGAGGCGCGCGCCCGCCGGAATGGATTCGGTTTCCCGCCACAGCCGGCGTCCGTCGACCTGCACACGCCCCTGGCGCACCAGCACCGCCGCGCGCTCGCGTGTGCCCGCGCCGAAAAGTCGCACCAGGAGATCGTCGAGGCGCTTGCCGCCGAGCTCCGGCGGCACCTTGTGGACCTGTCCCTTCACGGCGCCCGCGGACGATAGCGCGGCGGCGGGCGGGCGGGCTGGGTGCGGGCGATTTCGAGGTGCCGGAAACCGCGGGCGGGCGGGGGGAGTCCGCGCGCGGGTGGGCCATCCCCCGACCGCCCACCCCTGACCGCCCGCGCGGTCGCCCGGTTGCGGCGCGGCCCAAAAATCCGGGCGGCGCCCCCTCGAGTCAGCGTGTGGGACAGAATCGGCCTCCGGCCGATGGCTTCCCGCTCATCGCCGCTCCAGCGCCGCCAGGCGATGGGCCAGACGGCACCTGAGAGGCAGACGATTCGGGCCGTGCAGACTTTTCCCAGCCTCTCAGCGCGCCCGGCGGCGGGCCACGGCCTCGTGGGTCCACTCGGCGCGGCGGGTGTACCAGGCGTCGGCGGCGTGGTAGCGCGCCGCGGCCTGGGCCCTGCCGGTCCATTCGGACAGGGTGCTGCGGTTCCGGTCCAACTCGACGAGTCGCCGGGCCGAACCTTCCACGTCGAACCGCGGCAACAGCGCCGTCGCACCCTCGCGGCGGGCGCGTTCCTCGGCGTAGGGGATCGCCGACGCCACGAGCGGCAGCCCGGCCGCGTACCCGTCGAAGATCATGCGCGGGGTGTCCTCGGCGGTGGGCGTGAACAGCAGGCCGTCGAAGCGCGCCAAACGTTCGATCAGAGCGGCGCCGTAACTCGCGGAGCCCGCGAAGTGGACCTGCTCCCGGAGGTCGAGCTCGCGCGCCAATCGCTCCAAGTTGGGCAACTCGGGCCCCGAACCGATGATCTCGAAGTCGATCCTCGTCCCCATGCGGCGGGCCGCGGCCAGGATCTCGAGCGATCGGTGCACACCCTTGCGCTCCACGAGACGGCCGCAATAGACCAGCTTCAGGGTCCGCCCGCGCGCCTGCTCGGCAAGCCGCTCCTTGATGGTCCTTTCGTCGGCGATCTCCGAGGCGAGGTACGAAGTGTCTTCGAACTCGTGCAGGTTCGAGGCGAACGGCTGGTAGCGCCGCGCCAGCGAGCCGCCCTTGAGCAGCACCAGATCCGCGCGGCCCACGGCGTGACGCACGAGTTGTTCGTAGAGGCCGACGTAGAGCCGCACACGCGCGCGGGCCAACACCTTCTGCCGCGCGAGCTCGCGCGCTTGCACGACCACGTCCGTATCCTGCACGAAGACGGTGGGCAGGTCCCTCGCCCGCGCCATCGCGAACGACAACCCCATCAGGGGACGGTGCAGGTCATCGAGGCCCGTGTGCACCACCTCTGCGCGCGCAAACTCCTGGTCCAGCGCGCGGCGCAGGGGCAGGAGCTCGCGCATCCAGAACCCGCGGGTCCGCACCCGCGCGTCGAAGAGGCTGCGCGCGCGGATGCCCGCGGTGCCATCGAGGCGCTCCAAGGGCTGCACACTCGCCTCCGGTCCGTCCACCGGCAACCACGGCGAGAGCAACAACAGGTCCCCGTAGCGACCCCCGAGCGAATCGCGGAGCAGCTTCAAGGAGCGCAGCCAGTCGGTCTGCACCCAAACCCGATCCCCATCGAGGAACAGGGGCACACCGATGGGGATCAGGTACATGCGAGCGAAGTGGTACGAGCCCTTCGTCGACGGACTTCGCGCGCGCGAACGCCGCGCGCCGGGCACACCGCTGCATCAGGGGGCATCCGGTTCCACCTGCTCCCCTTGTTCGAGCTCCACGTACCAGATGGCGTTGGTGCCGTAGACGCGCTCTTCGACGGAGCTGCCCGCCGGGAACTCGCGCGCGGCCAACGCGTAGCGCGGCACGTGCAAGAGTGCGAGGGCGCCGGGCCCAGCGAAAGACCCGAACCAGTGGCCGAGCGCCGCGAGCACACGTTTGCGGCCCGGCCCTTCGCGCACCAGGGGGTACGGCGGATCCAGGAACAGCAAATCGTGCGGGGGTTCGCCCCAACGCCGCGGAGCCAAGGCGTCGCCCACCTCCAACCGGGCTCGGTCGCCCACGCCGAGCGCCGTCAGGTTCTGCTCGAGCACCCGCGCCATGGCGCGGTCCCGCTCGACGAAACGCGCCCCGACGGCGCCGCGGCTGAGGGCTTCGAGGCCGAGGCTGCCCGTGCCCGCAAAGAGGTCGAGCACGCTGGCGCCCTCCACACGGTCGCCGATGGTGGCAAAGACGGCTTCGCGCACGCGGTCCAGCATGGGCCGAGTTCCTTCCCCCGGCGGCGGAGCGATCCGGCGACCGCCGAACTCACCGGCGATGATGCGCAGTCCGCTCACAGATGGTCCAGGGGCCCGCGGCCATCTCCGAACCGGGTCGGTCGGACGCCCAATCGCTCGAGCAACGCCAAGTGCAGGTCGTTCATCGGAGTGCCGCGGGGGTAGCGCACGTGTCGTCCCGGGTGCAATGTGCCGCCACCCTTGCCCGCCAACAAAAGCGGCAGATCCTCGTGGTCGTGTTTGTCGCCGTCGCCGATGCCCGATCCGTAGACGACCATGCTCTGGTCGAGCAGTGTGTGGCCCGATTCGGTCGCGCCATCGAGGCGATCGAGGAAACCCGCGAGCAACTCGACGTGGAACCGATCGATGCGCGCGAGCGCGGCGCACTTCGCCGGATCTCCCTGGTGGTGGGACAGGCCGTGGTGGCCGTCCTCTTGGTCCAGCTCGCGGTAGGCGCGGTTGCTGCCCTCGTTGGTCAACAGGACCGAGACCACACGCACCGCGTCGATTTCGAACGCGCGCGCGATCAACTCGAAGAAGAGCCGACCGTGTTCGCCGAGATCCGTGGGCGTTTCGCCCGGGCGTTCGCTGTCGGGGACGTGCTGCTCGACGTCGCGCCACGCCGCAAGGCGCCGCTCGAGTTCGACCACCCCCGTCGTGTACTCGTCGAGCTTGTGCCGATCCGCTGCGCCCAGCCGGCCTTCGAGACGTTTCAAGTCGCCGAGCACCGCGTCGAGCACGGCGCGTCGACGGCTGCGTTCGCGGGGGCTGTGGGCGCCGTCCCCGCCCCGGAACAGCCGGTCGAACAGGCGGCTCGGCGAAGTCTCCTTGTGTTCGGGCACCGTGGCGCTGCGCCAGCTCAGGTGGCCCTGGTACGCGCAGGCGTACCCCGAATCGCACTGGCCAGACTGGCGCGCGCCCTCGCAGCCGAGGGCCAGATTCGGCAGCGGCGTGGCGCCGGCCAGGGCCTCCGCCGCGAGGAGGTCCGCACTGACGCCGAGCCGCACGGCGCCGTCCGCCTTGAGCGGCTGCACACCGGTCAAAAACGCCGCCGCCGCGCGCGCGTGGTCGCCAGGACCGTCCCCGTTGGGGTTCGCCTTCGCCTGGTCCAGCCCGCCGAGCACGCTGAACTTGGCCGAGAGGTGGCGCAGAGGAAGAAGGGTCGCGGGCCACGTGCCGAGCTGCGCCAGTTCGCCCTCCGCTTCGGGTCGCCAGGCCGGCCGCTGCACGCCGTTGGGTACGTAGACGTAGACGAGGCGCCGCGCCGGCTCCGGCTCGCGGGCACCCGCGCGAGCCATCGCCTCGAGCCACGGCAGGAACAGGGCCGCACCTGCGCCGCGCAGCACGGCTCGCCGCGGCAGAACCCACCCCGGTACGGGCCGCGTCCGGGCGCCGTCGGCGCGGGAGGGCCGCGGTTCGGCGGTTCGGGACGGTTCGGTCGGCCGCATGGTCGCGAGCATACCGCGCGCAGCGGCGCCGCCGGTCAGAACTGGCCGTCGGCCCCCAGTCCGCCGGTGCGCGTGCCGAAGTGGGCTCCGATCACGGGGCCGGGATGAAGCTGGAGGACCGCCATCTCGGGCAACAGCGGATCCAAGCCGAAAAGGCTCTGGCTCAAGCTGCCCACCACGGCCGAACTCACGGTGGTTCCGCTCAAGTTGTAGACGAGTTCGAGGCGCCAGGTCTGCACCGCAGGGGGCGCGGCGACACCGAGGGCCTCGAAGGACAGGAGGTGCACGGCCGAGCCCAAGGTCGCCGACGGCGAGTGCGCCGCGAACAGGCCGCTGGCGATCACCAGCGGTTCGCCGCCGAGGCAGTTGAGCGTTACCGGTTCGGCGGGGCACGCGCGCACGGCGTAGCTCGCGCCGGGCGGGCCCGCGAGGGAAAGGGTGAACGGCTGGTCCCAACCCACCTGGAGGGGCGCCTCGAGAATCGGCGGCATGGCGAACGGCGCGAATGGCACCGTCAGACTCGGATCGCTGAGGTCCGGGCGCAAATGCACCGTCTCCTCGGTCAACGAGATGTCGCCCGCAAAGAGCTTGTCGACGTAGAACGCCAGGGTCTCGCCCTTGTCCACCGTCAGCTCGTGGCCGAAGCGGTGTTGGATCTCGAACCGCACGGGCACGTTGGCGGCGCGCAGGTCGTCGGCGAACCGCGCCACCTGGTGGAAGGGCCGCGAGAAGTCATGGGTGCCCGCGCGCAGCACCACAGCGGTGCCGCGTTGGGCGAGGAGCGCCACCAGGCTCGGGCTGCCGGGCGACAGCTCCGCGTCGATCAGCGCCGCGTCGCTCGTCCCGAACAGAACCTCGCGCGTCAGGTCCCGGGCCCCGAGGCCGGTGGTCGGGTGCGTCCAATCGGGCTCCCAGGCGCGCACGTAGCCGGTGGCCTCGCGCATCGCTCCCTGCACGAAGGGGTGCGTCGCCGTCGAGAACAACTCGATGTTCTCGCCGAGCTTGGGGTGCGGCACGTCGGCCAGCACGAAGCGGATCCGGTACCCCTGCGGGTGCCCGCCGGGCCATTCGGGCGTCGGATGCGGCGGGTAGTGGGGGTTGGCCGCCATCAGCAGGCCAGCGTTGCCGCCCCGCGACTCGCCGGCCGAGAGGATGCGCGTGCGGTCGCCCTTGATGAGGACCTGGGCTTCGGCGAAGAGCTGCGCCGCGTTGTCGTAGGCCGAGCGCTGGAAGGTGTATGCGACCTGGGCCCCGCCGCCGTTCCACAGCACCCCGACCGCTTGGCGGCCATGATCGACGAACTCACCCGCGAGGCGGTCCAAGAACACCGGCCCCATGACGGTGAACGTGGCCGCGTTCAAGTCGTAGTAGCCGTTGAACAGGATCGGGTACGAGCTGCCCACCGCGCGCCGCCAGAGCGGGGGCAACAGGAACGTCGCGAGGCTCGTTTCGGTACCGACGGCGCTCGGATCGAGATCGCCCGCATCCACGTGGTGCCCGTGCACGATCTGCAGTAGCGGCGCATTTTCGAGCACCGTGCCGGGCCCCCAGAAATCCCCTTGCAGCGCCGTCGGTTGGTTGCGGTGCGCAATCGGCAGACCCCACTTGCCCCGGCACCAGTCGGACAGCCAGATGGCGGCCAAGTCCGAGGGCGCCACCAGCGACCAGTTCTCGGCAATGTAGCGCTCGTAGGCCGGCGTGGCTTCGTCGGCCGGCGGAGTGCCGGGCAGCCCCAACGCCTCGGTGCCGTCGGAGAACAGCGCGTAGGAGTTGCTGCGAAAGTAGTAGGGCTGCGTGGGGTCCGCGGGGTCCGCGTAGGCGGGGTCGAAGTTGTAGATGCGCGGCTGGCCCTGCAGCACGAAGCCAACCGCCGGGTCGAGCACGTCGAGGCGCATGATCCCGTCCGTGGCGCCGCTGATCCGACCGCCGCGCCCGCCGTTCGCCTGTTTGCTCCAGTGCGTGACGACGGGCAGATCGTTGACGAGGGCTGGACTGACCGCCACGAAGTCCCCCACCAGAGCCGTCGGCACCACGACCTTGCCCGACACGGTGTCGAAGCGCACGGCGGGCAGGTACTGGACGGCGCCACCCACCCGCGCGGCCAATCGCAGCGGAGCTTGGGTCTTCTGCAGCCACTTCAGGATCAAGGGATCCACGTGGACCTCCACGCGGCCCGACGGCTCGTTGGCGGAGTTCGTGAACTCGCTCAACGGCACATGCGGCCCGGGCACGAACATCGCCGCGGGCACGCTGGCCGGTGCGAGGTCGGTGGAGGCCTGGGCTGCGCGGGCCGTGGACGGGAGGAGCGCTCCCAAGATGGCCAATCCGATGGCCGAACGGGCACGCCGAAGGGGGGCAAACGGGGGGGGCATGGGAGTAAAGGGCAGGCCAAGGCCCGGCCGCCCCTCTTAATCTACGGCCGGATCGAAAATCCGGTTCCGTAGCCGCCTGGATCAGGCGCCGCCCACGGGCAGCGTGGCCGCCTCGGGCGCTGCGCGAGAGGCGAGGGTCGCCTCCGACCCAAGTGCCTCCGCCAGGCCGTTCGCCCACGTCAGGAGGTAATCCACGACGTCCTCCCGCCGGTTGCGGACCAGGGCGTCCCGCCGTTCGAGCGGAAAACGGGCCCGCACGCTGGGGTCCGACAGGTCCTCGAGGTGCGCCAGATCCTGCCTGGTCAAACCCAGGGCCAACAGCCGGTCCACGACCCAGTCGATCGGCAGTCCGCTCGAGGGGCAGTGCTCGGCCACGATCTCGCCCCAATCCCCCGGGCGCACCGAAGCAGCGGCGATGATCTCCGCGCGGGAGAGCCGCGTCACGGTTTGGGCCAGGTGGCCGAGATTGCAGCAGCCGGGGTGGCCCCAACTGTAGTGGGCGCCGCGGGCCAGGCGCCGGGCAGTGGCGCGCAGGGCTTCGACCAGTTCGGGAGTCGGACGTGCCATGGCACCAAACTAGGCCCGCGCCGCCGATCGCGACAGGGGGCGCGAGCCGGTGCACCGGGAATGGTGGCGGACGTCGAGGATTCGGCTCACGGTCCCGCGGAACGGCGCAGGAACGCCGGTGTTTCGACCAGGGCCAGCACCACGTCGAGGAAGGTGGCGCTCCCTGGGTCGAGACCCGCGACGATCCGGGCCACCTCGCCGCGGTCCGCGGACTCGAGGGATCGGCCGAGAGCGTAGACGAACAGCCGCTCGACGAACGTGCGCAGGAACCGGCCGTCGCCGAGCAGTTCCTCGACGAGGCCCTCCAGGCCGAGCAGTTCGGTGCCATCCGGCAAACTGCCGCGTCCGGGTGCGCCCGCGCGGCGCTCGCCGAGGGGTCCAAACCCCTCCAGCGCGAGCCCGAGTGGATCCATCGTGTCGTGGCACACGGCGCAGCTTGGCTCGGCGCGGTGTTGGGCGAGGCGCGCGACCAGGTCGAGGCCACCGTCCGCGCCTGGCCGGGTGTCGAGCGCCGGGATCTCGGGCGGCGGCGGCGGCGGTGCGTCGCCGAGCAGGGCGTCGAGCACGAAGGCGCCGCGCGACACCGGCGACGTGCGCGCGGGCTCGCTCGTCGCCGTCAACACGGCGGCGCGGCCCAGGATCCCGGGACGACCGGCGCCGACGAGGTCCACGGGCAAGAACTCGTCGCCGGCGGGCGCATCGATGCCGTAGTGGCGCGCGAGCCGACCGTCGACGAACGTGCGTTCCGCCGTCAAGAGCTCGATCAGTGGACGCCCGCCGCGCAGGGCCTCGTCGAGGAAACGCTCGGACTCGACCAACATGGAGCGCAAGAGTTCGGCGCGCTCCGGGGGCTCGGTGGGGACACGTGATTCGAGGCGCGTCAACTGCAACCACTGGAAGCCGAAGTCGCGGGCGATGGCCCGGCCGCGCGCGTCGTCCAGCATCCGCGCCACGGACGCGGCGCGGCCCGCGCGGGTCGCCAGTTCGCCGCGCGCGGCCGCGTCCAGCAGGGCCGGGTCCGGCGCGCTGCTCCACAGGAGGTACGAGAGCCGCGTGGCCATCTCGTAACCCTCCACGTCGCGCTCGTAATCGGAGGACAACTCCACCCGGAAGAGGAAGTTCGGCGACGCGATCAGGGCGAACAATCCCGTCGCAAGCCACTCATCCGGTCCCTTCGCGTGGACGAGCAACGCGTCGAGTTCGCGCGTCTCGAGCGGTCGGCGCCAGAGCCGAAGTCCAAGGTACGCGAGGGCGGCGCGCTGTGCCTCGACGCCGCCCAGATCGCCGAACCGAGCGGCCAGCTCGCGCTCCAAAGGCGACGCGTCGGGCGGATCGAGGGGTCCCTCCACTTCGATCCACAGCGCGATCAAATTGCGGTCTCGCTGGCGCGGATCCGGGTCGTCGGGACGCCAGTAGTCGTTCAGGAATCGCACCGCGACGTCGTGTGTGCCCGGTTTGTCGACGACCACATCGACTTCGATGCGATCGGGGGCCGCCGAGCGACGCGCAGTCACGTCCGTGCGCAGCACTTCCGCACGCCCGAGCCGCAGCGCCGCGCGCGCAGGGTCCGGCCCGGCCTGGTCCCCCGCCAGTGCCGCCCGCAAGCGGTACGTGCCGCCGCGCGGGAAGTCGTAGCTCCAAACGAGGTCCCCGTTCGAATACAGCTCGCCGCCGTTGCCGCCCGCCAGGTCTGCACCGTCGCGGCGCTCGCGCGGCGCCGTCCAATCCGGTCCCGCCGCGGCGCGGGGCGCCGCTTCCGCGGCGGCGAGCTGCGCGAAGTCGATCCAGCGCTCGACCGCCACCGGCGGCAGGGACTGGGCGCTGCCCAAATGGTCGAACCCCGCGGCGACACTCTCTTCCGGCAGCGCGGCAACCGCGTCGACGTCGATGCCGAGCACATCGCGGAGACTGTTGGCCACCTCGCGCCGCGTCAAACGGCGCAGCACGGGAGCGCCGGGATGGGCCGGCGCGGTCGGGTCGTAGCGCAGCCGCTCCCACGCACCGGCAAACGCCAGGAACGCATCGCGTTCGCGCGGCGAGGGCGGTACGGGGCCGAGGGGCGGCATCTGGTCGCGCTCCACCCGGCGCACCGCGTGTTTCCAACGGGCGCCGGAGCGCTCGAGATCGGCGAGGCGTTCGAGGCGCGACAGGTCGAGCCCGGCCTCCGGCTGCTCACCCCCGTGGCACCACGTGCAGTGCTCCTCGAGGAATGGAAGTACTTGCGACGCGAAGCGCCGCTCCAGCTCGGCGCGCGGAGTGTCGGGCGCCTGGAGCGGCGGCAACACCGCGCCGGCGCCGACCGCGATCCAAGGGACCAACCATGCTGCTCGCACCACGCCGCGATCCTAACGGGCGGCCCCGTCGACCGGGGCTCGCGGCACGGGTCGCTTCCCCCTAAATTGCACCGCGTGAAAGCAAGCTCCGCCGCGCACCACCCGAACCCCGCCCCCTTTCCGCGCTTGCACGTCAACGTGGACCACGTCGCCACGCTGCGCCAGGCGCGGCGGGCCGAACAACCCGATCCGGTCGAGTGGGCCCTGGCCGCCGAAGCGGCGGGCGCCGACGGCATCACCGTGCACCTGCGCAAGGACCGGCGCCACATCCAGGACCACGACGTGCTGCGCATGCGCGCGGCCGTGACGACGCTTTTGAACCTGGAGCTCTCTCTCGATCCAGAGATCGTCGCGTTCGCCCTGGGATCGGGCGCCGACGCCTTTTGTGTGGTGCCCGAGAACCGCCAGGAGGTCACCACCGAGGGCGGCCTCGACGTGGTAGCCGAGCGGGCACGGCTGTCGTCGCTGATCCCGCGCCTCGCGGAAACGGGTGGGCTCGTCAGCCTGTTCGTCGATCCGGACTTCGCCCAACTGGAAGCGACCGCCGAACTGGGTGCGCCCTTCGTCGAGCTGCACACGGGCACCTACGCGAACGCGGCGGGCGACGTGAAGGCGCGCGAACTGGAGCGCCTGGTGCAGGCCGCCGCGCGCGGGCGGGCGCTCGGCCTGCGCATCAACGCGGGCCACGGCCTCGACTACCAGAACGTGGCGCCGGTGGCCGCGATCCCCGAGCTCGAAGAACTGAACATCGGCCACTCGATCGTCGCGCGCGCCGTGTTGGTGGGCGCGCGCGCCGCCGTGCAGGAGATGCGTGCGGCCATGGCGCTGGCCGCGCCGGAGCGCTCCTAACGCCCGGCAGACGGGCGGCGAAGCACGACCACGTCCTGGTACCCCGCGGCTTCGCGCCGGATCGCTTTCACCTCGAGGAAGCGGCCCCAGGTGCTCTGCACGTAACCCGAATCGAGGAACACGGTGGTGTTGTTGTGCTGCGCGCTCGTCCACCGGAAGACGGTGCGTTCGGACGGCATGGGACCCGCGAGGAACGCTTCGTCGATGTCGTACTCGCGCACTTGGTCGCGCACGCCCAGTAGGTCGTGGTAGAGCGCCAGTTCGGGCCCGAGACGCGACCAGGTGTGCTCCGTGTGCACCGTGAGGTACGCCATGCCGCCGGGCTTCAGCACGCGGGCCAACTCCGCGATCCAGGACAGTTCGAACTCGTCGATGTGGGTGAACACCGAGAACGCGTACACGAGGTCCAAGGTCCCGTCGGGAATCGGCAGGCTCGGCAGCACGGTGTTCTGGAACACCTTGAGCCGCTGGGGCAGGTGGCGCACGAGCCAATCGACGTGGGAGCGCTGGATGTCGCAGCCCCACACGTCCAACCCGTCCATCTGCTGCGCGAAGTGCCGCAGGACGCGGCCCGAGGCGCACCCGAGCTCCAACACGGCATCGCCGGGTGCCAGCGTGCGCCCCTGCAGCCGCATCTCGGCGAGGATCGCCTGTTGGTCCTGCAGCCCGCTGATCCAGAAGTCGAAGTGGCGCTCGCCGTAATACCCCTCGCGCTGGTCGGTGTCGGGCAGCGCGCAACCGTCCCGCTGGATCGCCGCTTCGAGTCCCCCCGCACCAAGGCTCGCGGGCGGCTGGAGCCAACGCACCCCGTCCTTGTGCTGTGCGGCCGGGCCGAGCGCGCCACCCGCCCGCGTGCCGCCGTCCAGGGCAAACGCGCGGGTCCAGTCCCCGAACGCCACCCGATCGCGGGTGGCGAGCGATTGCACCGCTCGGGATGCCTCGTCGGCGATCAACTGGGCGAACCAGTCGCGGTGGAAGCGCGGGTCGTCGCTGATGCGGCGGCGGACGAAGTCGTCGAACCAGCGGCGCAGGGTGCCCTTCGCCAGAGCCTCGGCGACCTGGTGGCGCAGTTCGGCCTCGCTCAGGCGCTCGCGCACGACCTCGGCGACCCACTGGCGCACGTCCTCGAGGTTGGCGTGCATCACGTCCCGGACGACGTCCTCGAGCCGCTCGTCGAGCGGGTGTTCGTCCAGGTCTTCGGATCGGGGGTGGGGGCACATGGGACCTTCCGCGGGTTCGGTGGGAGGGGGGAGACCGGACTCTAGCCCCGTGGCGGCGGCGGTCCTGCGTAGCCACAGGATCCTTGCGGCAACCCTACGGCTCCCTGAAGGCGAGCCATGCCACAATGGCAGACGGACAGATCGCGCACCGGCGAAGAGTTATGCCTATATGGCAGCCTTCGTGCGAGTTTGGGCCCGGAAGCCGGCTCCTGGCCCCTGGAGGCGACGTTTTGCGCCCTCGGCGCCGCGGCACACCGCTTGCGTAGGGAGGCGCGAGGCCCCGGAGGGCCCGACGCCACCATGCAAAACCAACTCCCCCCCACGAACAAGTGCTCCGCCGTGCTCCAAGCCGCCCAGGCCCTGGCCACCCAGGCCGGCAATCCGGAGCTGGCGCCCGTGCACCTGTGCCTGGCCCTGCTCGACGAACCGGAGGGTGTGACCGCGGCGCTCCTGCAGAAGCTGGAGGTGGACCCGCGGGTCCTGCGCGCGGAGATGGAGCGCGTCGTGCAAAAGCTGCCGCGCGCCGCTGGCGGCAACCTGACCCCGTCGAGGGCGTTCGCGGAGGTCCTCCAGGAAGGCGCGGCCACCGCCAAGCGCCTGGGTGACAGCTACCTGTCGACGGAACACCTCCTGATCGCCCTGGCGCAGCGCGGGGGGCCCGAGGTCGCCGGCCTGCTCGCCGCGCGCAAGTTGACCGCCGCGCGCCTCGAGGCCGCGCTGAACGAAGTGCGCGGGGATCGCAAGGTCGACAGCCCGGATCCCGAGAGCACGTTCGACGCGCTCAACAAGTACGCCCGCGACCTTACCGAGGACGCGCGCAAGGGCAGACTCGACCCGGTCATCGGGCGGGACGTGGAAGTGCGCCGCGTGATGCAGGTGCTCTCCCGCCGACGCAAGAACAACCCCGTGCTGATCGGCGACCCCGGTGTCGGCAAGACGGCCATCGTCGAAGGCCTCGCGAATCGGATCGTCGCCGGTGATGTGCCGGAAGGCCTGAAGAACAAGCGCGTCATGGCGCTCGACATGGGTTCGCTGCTTGCCGGTGCGAAGTACCGCGGCGAGTTCGAAGAGCGCCTCAAGGCCGTGCTCGAGGAAATCACGAACGCCGCCGGCGAGGTGATCCTGTTCATCGACGAGTTGCACACTCTGGTGGGCGCCGGCGGTGCCGAGGGCGCCGTGGACGCGGCCAACATGCTGAAACCCGCGTTGGCCCGCGGCGAGCTGCACTGCATCGGTGCCACCACGATCGACGAGTACAGGAAGTACATCGAGAAGGACAAGGCGCTCGAGCGGCGCTTCTTGCCCGTGCAGATCGACGAACCCAGCGTCGACGACACGATCGCGATCCTGCGCGGCCTGAAGGAGCGCTACGAGGTGCACTACGGCGTGCGGATCCTCGACGAGGCGCTCGTGCAGGCGGCCCGCCTCGCGGATCGCCACATCACGTCGCGCTTCCTGCCCGACAAGGCGATCGACTGCGTGGACGAAGCCGCGGCCCAGTTGCGCCTCTCGATCGATTCGCTGCCGCCCGAGCTCGACAGCCTGGAGCGCAAGATGCGCCAGCTCGAGATCGAGCGCACGGCACTCGCCCGCGAGGACGGCACCGGCGAGGCGCGTCGCCTGGCGGACATCGGCGCAGAACTCGCCGACTTGCAGGAGCAGAGCAGTGCCCTTCGCACGCGCTGGGAGAACGAGAAGAACCTGATCACCAGCCTGCGCGCGGGCAAAGCTCTCATCGAGAACCTGCGCGCCGAGGCCGAACGCAAGGAGCGCGAGGGCGACTACGAGCGCGTCGGCAAGATCCGCTACGACGAACTGCCGAACGCGGAGCGCCAGTTGCTGCAGAACGAGCAGCGACTGCGCGAGTTGCAGGCCGGCGGCGCGCTCCTGCCCGAAGAAGTGGACGCGGAGGTCATCGCCGGCGTCATCAGCCGCTGGACGGGCATCCCGGCCACGCGACTGCTCGAGACCGAACGGGAGAAGCTCTTGTCGATGGAGCAGCGGCTCGGTGAACGCGTCGTGGGTCAAGAGCAGCCGCTCATGGCTATCAGCGAGGCGGTGCGCCGTGCCCGCGCGGGCCTGCAGGAGACCAGCCGCCCCCTGGGCTCGTTCCTGCTGCTCGGCCCAACTGGCGTCGGCAAGACCGAAACGGCGCGAGCGTTGGCCGAGTTCCTGTTCGACGACGAGCAGGCACTCGTGCGTGTCGACATGAGCGAGTTCATGGAGAAACACTCGGTTTCGCGCCTGATCGGAGCGCCCCCCGGATACGTCGGTTACGAGGAGGGTGGCGCCCTGACGGAGGCCGTGCGCAGAAAGCCCCACTCGGTCGTGTTGCTCGACGAGGTGGAGAAGGCGCACCCCGAGGTGTTCCACGTGCTGCTGCAGCTCCTCGACGACGGCCGCCTGACGGACGGCAAGGGCAACGTGGTGGACTTCACGCAAACACTCGTCCTGATGACCAGCAACCTGCGCAACGAAAGCCAACTGCGCGAGTTCTTCCGGCCCGAGTTCCTGAACCGGTTGGACGAGGTGCTGACCTTCTCGGCCCTCAAGCCGGAGCAACTGGGCGCCATCGTCAAGGTCCAGGTGGCACGCATCCAAAAGCACCTCGACGAGCAGGAGATCGGACTCGAAGTCACCGCCGCCGCGGCCGCGCGGCTTGCCGAAGAGGGATACGACGCCGAGTTCGGCGCACGGCCGCTCAAGCGTGTGCTGCAAAAACGCGTCCAGAATCTGCTCGCGGACGCGATCCTGCGCGGACGAGTCGGCCGCGGCGACGTGGCCGTGGTCGACTTCGACGAAGATGGCTACCAACTGGAAGTGCGCCACCCGGAAACCAGCGCCCAACCGGTCTGATCCGGCAGCAGCGCTCGAGGAAGGAATCCCGGGCCAAGCGGCCCGGGAACCCCGTGGTAGAGGCAGGTGGGCCCCGTAGGATGGGCGCCATGCAACGGGAAACAGTCCTCATCACCGGTGCTTCGGCGGGCATCGGCAGGGAAATTGCGCGTGTGTTCGCCGCCCAGGGTGCGCGTTTGGTCCTGGTGGCGCGGCGCGGAGACCGCCTGGCGGAACTGGCGACCGAGCTGCGCGATCGTCATGGGGCCGAACACCGCATCGAGGTCTGCGATCTGGTTGCACCGCTCGCCGCCACCTCACTCGTGGCACGCCTCGGACGTGAGGGATGGATGCCCGACGTGGCCGTGCTCAACGCGGGTTTCGGGCTGCACGGGGCGTTCCTCGAGCAGGAACCCCCGCGCCTCGTCGAGATGGTGGCGCTCAACGTGACGGCGTTGACCGAACTCGCCGCGCGTCTCTCCCCGCACATGGTGGAGCAGCGCCGCGGAGGTCTCTTGCTCGTGGCTTCGCTCGCGGCGTTCCAGCCCATGAGCTACTTCGCCGTCTACGCGGCCACGAAGGCGTACGTGCTCTCGTTCGGAGAGGCGCTCGCGGGTGAACTCGATCCCCACGGCGTCAAGGTGAGTGTGTTCTGCCCCGGACCGGTTCCGACCGAGTTCCGCGACGTGGCGGGCTCTCCCGCGCGCAAGGCATCGTTCCTCGACACACGCAGCGCCGTCGTCGCGGCGGTTCGCGCCGTCGAGGGTTTTCGCGCGGGTCGTGTGGTGGTGCGCCAGCCCCGCCTGCGGGGTTGGTTGCTCGGAGCCACCGTGGCGCTGCTACCCAGGACGTGGGTGCGCAAACTCGCCTCGTCCTTCGGCTGAGCCCGAAGCCCCCTTCGACCCGCGCCGGCGGCGGCCGTTCACTCGAGCGCAAGCAGGGTGACTTCGCAATGTTCGCCCGGCTGTCCCACACCGCTCCACCGCCGGCCGCACGGGGTGCGGATGCCGATGGCACCGCCAGCTGCGTAGGGGGTCAACACCCGGAACTCACCGCGGCTGTCGGTCGACACAGTGCCAAAGCGCTGCACGATCGCGGTTGGCCAGATCGAGGGCTCGTGCACGACCTCCGCACCGACTGCCGGTGCGCCGGACTCTGCGAAGAGCACCCGACCGTGGATCCACAGGGCGGGTCCGAGATCCAGCGCCAGGGAGGACTCGCGCAGAGCCACGGCCTCCAGGCTCCCGTGGCCGTAGGCGTCCCATGCGGGTGAGTAGGCGAACGCGTTGTAGGGTCCCTCCACGAGGTCGTGGATCTCGTGACGCCGGGCCACGACCCATTCGTCGCGAACCTTCGCCCCCGCGAAATCGACGAGGGCCAGGTGCGCCGCCCCGCTGGAGGCCGCAAATCGGTGACCGACCCGCGGCAGCAGATCCACCCGCACGAGGCACGTCGGCATCAGGCGCAGTTGGATCCCGCGAGCCGGAGCGGTCAACGACAGCACTTCCGTGGCGCCGAGCCCGGGCACATAACCGCGCAGCAGCACGGGGCCCGAGCGCGCGAGCGCCAAGGAAAAACGGCCCAGCTCATCGGTCTTTGCAACACGGCTCATGTCGGGCGCTGGACTGCCGTCCACTTCGGGGAGCGCGACGATCGACGCGCCAGCCAGACTCCGGTCGCCGCCCAAGTCGGAACCGAACGCGACGATGGATCCCTCGATCGAGCAGTCGCGCTCCTCCTCCGCGCCGAGGGCTAGGACGTAGCTCGTCTCCGCTCCGGCGAAGAGCTCCACGCCTCGCGAAATCGCGGGCACACGCTCGGGGTGCAGCACCGAGACCGAGTAGCGGTCGGGGAACAGCACGAGGTGGCCTCGACCCGCCTCGTCGAGTTGCACCGACGCGGCCGAACTCTGGTTCGTTTCGCTGCGGACGATCACGGACACACCGGGTGGCACCGCATCGCCATCGCTTTGGACCGTCAGAGCCAATCGGGCCAAGGGCACCTGGAGTTCGAGGAAACGGCCGTTGCACTCGGGGACGGGCAGCGAGTGGGCGACATAGTCGAGGCTTTGGAGCGCGACGGCGAGTTCCATGGTCCCTGCTCCCTGATCCAGTCCGCAATGGATCCGCCAATCGCCTGTCTCGGCGTCGATGGCGCCACGCCCCGCGTACTGGGCCGGCATGAAGTCGCCCCGTTGCCTGACGCGCGCCGACACGTGCGACGTCGGAGGAGCCCATTGGGGAGGATCGAAGCGCACACGCCCCACGAGCAGGCACGGATCGCGCAGCCAGAGGTCGAGCTCGCCTGCGAGAGCCACCACGCCGCGGAACCACGTGGTTCCCCCGTCGTCGCGCACCTCCGCCGCTGCGGTTTGTGCGTCTGCCCAGGCAGGCCCCTCTCGATGCAGGGAAAAGGCACCCTCCCAATCCGCCACGGCGCGCAGCCGCAACAGGCCTCCGCCCTCCGGTTCCACGATCGAGAAGGTGACCGAGAGTCCTTCCAAGGGTTGGTCCGGGGCCGCGGGGTGCAAGCGGCCACGGGTCTCGCGCGGCAGCGCGGCCTGTGCGGAAAGCGTTTGCGGCGCCGCATGTGCATCCGCTACGGCGCTGCGTACCCCGCTGACCGCGAGTGGCGACAGAGGGGGCAAGGGCACGATGCGGGCCCCGGCCGCTTCGCGCACGGACCACGAACTGACCACTTGGTCGTTCCGCGATGCCGGGTTCGCCAGCAGCAACAGGGCCGCGGCACCGAACGAAAGCGTTCCGATCCACAGGGAGCGCCGAGGCGTCAACGCACTGGCTCCGGAGCGCGCTTTCGAGCGGTCCGAGCAGCGCACCGCGCTGCTCTGCGTTCCACCATGCGTTCCACTATGCATACCACTGCGCGCGTCGATGTCCGGCGGTGCGGAACAGGCTGAGCGTGACCCAGGGCTATCCATGGGTTTCGCGTAGGGGGTCTATTCCCATGCGCGCTACGTATGCGCCAGGCGGATCGTTCGACACGCGCCAAAGTGCTCGGCGGGACGGGAGTTTTGGTGTCCGCGAGACCGCCCATGCACCTGCCGCGAGGCCCCCGCGGCCTGCGTCACCGGCTCCGTGTTTGTCACATCTGGCAGCCACAACCGTCTCCATTGGGGTTGTGGAATCCGTTTTGCCCGTGCACGCCGCCGCTCGTGCAGGTTCCGCCGCGCAGCGTGCAGACCTGCAGCGGATAACAGCCGGGGGGCGCGCCGTTGCAGTCCAAGTTCGCGTTCCACGGTTGCGACAGCGGGTCGGGGAAATCCGCGCGTACGGAAACAACGGCGCTGACCAATGCGAGCACCCCAAGCGCCGCGAAGAACTTTGCTGAGCCCATCGGAAGGCCCTCCGTCTGGTTTGCGAGATCCTCGGCATTGGGGGGGGTGGCCCCCCATGGCCGGGGGCGCGCCGTCATTGGCTCGCCAGGACCGGTAGACGCTTAGGTACCTGGGGAGGGGTAGTCCAACGGACGGTTTTTCTCCGCGAGGCGCTTTGCTGCTGGGCGCCCTGGACGTCCGCCGATTGGACCTGGAGCCGCAATCGTCTGTGGGTGCGGACGATCAGCCGGCGAACCTCGTGCCGCCCGACGGGCCGCCACTGCATGAGCCAATCGCTGATTTCTCGGCGCGAGAACCCCACGGCCTCCATGACCGCAATTTGCCGATCGGGGGCCGGGAAGCCCTCCAGCATGCGCGTCAATCTCGCGTGGATCTCGTCCGCAATGGCGCACGCGAGCGGATCTGGCTGCCCCTCACCCGCAGGCTCCCCCGCCATGCGCGGGTGCGACTCGAGCGCATCGATTCCGCGCCGCACGCGGGCCTCTCGACGAGCGGCGTCGATCGCGAGCCGCGTCAGCACCGTGCCGAGCCACGCCTTTGGATCCCGCGGCACGACGGCCGCAGTCCCCATTTGGTGCAGCCTCAAAAGCGCCTCCTGCGAGAGGTCCTGGGCGGATTCGCAGCCACACCCCATCTTTCGAACGCAACTCGCCGCGGCGTGCTCTGCCCACCGCGCCAACGCCGGCCAATCGTAGATCTCGGTTTGCATGGGATCGTCCGTGGGGCCCCTTGCGGGGCGGGATCCTGGCATCCGGCGGAGAGGGGGGAAGGCCGCCTTACTCAAACCCAAAACTACTAGAGCGTGCGCGGAGGCGCAATACACTTCGGCGCACGGATTCCGTCCCGAACCTGCGCCGCGCCGCGAGCCGCGCCGTCGATCCGGCCCCAGTTTCCCCAGGGAACGCACCGCAGCGGCCCCGGGGCGTCGCGACTCCCGAGGGGAGCGCCGCGCCAGGGTCGCCACCGCGCCGCCCCTAGGCCGCGACCCGCGGGGGTGTTTCGACCTCGGCTCGCGAGATGGGCAGTTGGTAGTGCTCGAGCTTGTCGAAGCCCAGCGCCGCCGCAACCAGCGCCTCGGGCAGTTGTTGCCGACGTGTCTCGTAGGCGCGCACGTTGGAGTTGAAGAAGCGCAGGGCGGCGGCGATGCGGTCCTCGGTGTGGGCCAGCTCACCGGCCAAACGCCGGAATCCCTCGGAGGACTGCAGGTCCGGATAGGCCTCGCACGCGACGATGAGCGCGTCGATGGCGCCTGCCAGTCGCGTTTCGCCCTCGAAACGCGCTCTGGAGGGTCCGTGTTGGTCTCCGCCTGATCGGGCCGCGGCGACGGCCATCAGGGTCTCGCGCTCGTGCTTGGCCCAACCCTTCACGGATTCGACCAGGTTCGGCACCAGCGCCCGTCGCCGGTCCAACTCGACGTCCACTTGGCTGAAGGATTCGAGCGCGTGTTGCCGCAGGCGCACGAGGCCGTTGTACACGAGCACCGACCAAAGCGCTCCCACGGCCACGAGCACTCCGAGGGCGAGGGCCAGGGTTCCCACTAGGCACGCTCCCGGGCGCTGCGGAAGCGCTCGAAGTCGCTGGGCTCGAGCTGTCTCGGAAGCGCCGAACGGCCCGCCTCCAGGCGCGCCATCGCCTCGACACTGGTCGCCGATGCGGCACCCACCCCCATCGAGAGAGACATTCCGCGCCGCGAGCGCTCCTCGTTCACCACGGTGCGCGGCAACGCGAGCGCCAGCCCGATCGAAAGGTCGAGAAGTTCGCGGTAGCGCTGCACCGTAGGCCTGCCGCGCCGCCACAGGAGCATGCGCGAACCCGATGTCTCGACGCTCCAACCCGGTCGGTCGAGCAGCATCGCCATCCACGCCGGCGACACCAGCTCGTGGGCGGCCCTGCGGCTGTGCGAGCGCACCGCGTAGCGCCGGCTGAACTCGGCATCCTCGAAGTCGATGTCTTCGAAGCCGAGGCGTTGGGCCGCGCGTTCCAACACGGACTCCGGCTCGATGCGCACGCTGGCCATCCACACCCCCGTGTCGACCACCGCACAGGTCAAGTGGCGGCGGAATCCCCGTCGGCGGCGTTCGCCCAAGAAGCCCTCTTGCACGGAGAGAAGCGGTCGGTAGGAGTACTCGAACAGCTCCACTTCGATCGGGCCGACGCCCACCACTTCGCCCTCGATCCGCCGCGACAGGTGGTGGCGGCTGTAGGCGCCCACAACTCCTTTGAACAGGTCGAAAGGTTGGTCGAGCACGTAGCGCCGCCCCGGACGCCATGTCGCACCCGCGCCGCTGGCCAGGGACCGTCCCAGGACACGAAAGCGGATGGCGTGCACGAAGTCGACCGCGTGGGCGCCACTCGAGAACAGCGCGACGACCCCGGCCACCCACCAGGCGGCGAGCTCGGCCTCCCGCGCAAACGGGCTGCTGCGCAGCGCGAGGGCGACGAGTGCCGCCGCCAACGCCACCTTCCACGGGGTCGGGAGGGACATGGGGATTGCCAGCCTCTCGGCCGTGCCCAAGTCCAAACTTCAGACCCGCTTCGATTTCGGACTCGGAACTCTGGTAGGCCCTGCCGACGGTCTAGTCCGGCGGCAGTCCACGAGCCGCGAGCGCGGCGCGGAGCTTCTCCAGCAGGAGGCGGTGCCCTTCGGAATTGGCGTGGCTGTCCGAGCGGCTGTTGCGGATATCGAGGCCCTGCTCCGCACCCGTGAAGCGGAAGTCGGCCCAATCGATGCCGTGTTCGCGGCACAGAAGCTCCAGGGATGGCACGGGCGGGAAACTGTGGTCGAGCACCAAGAAGGGCACACCCCAGGAATCGCAGGTCGCCGACATGTCGAGCAGCGCCGCGCGGCTGCGCTCCCACCCGCGGGGGCCGGCGCCGTGCTCCTCGGGGATCCAACGGCCACCGTGGCGTTCGAGAAGCGCTCCGTAGCGCTCGGATCGCTGTGCCTCCAGCCGCAACAAGGCCGCCAGGTGCGGCCAAATGGGATGGATGTTCGCGGCCGCGTCGGCGAGCCACGATGGCTCGGGCGCGCCGCTCTCCACCATCGGATCGGGCTCACGCGGAAGTCCGAGGTGGTCCTCCACCAGGTCCCGCGTCGGTTCCACGTCGTTCACGACGTAGACGAGCACCACGAAATCCGGCTGCACCACGGGCCCGAGTTCCCGGAGCAACGCGAGTTGTTGCACGGTGTCGTACACGAGGTGACCGGCGTTGATGATCTCGTACGTGCGCCAATCGCCGCGGCCGTTCCACTCTACCTCCAGCCGGCGCACGAACGTGTCGGCGTCGTCGACGCCCCACCCGTACACGACCGAATCACCGATCATCAGCACGCGGTAGTGGCCCGTTGGTTTCGGCAGAGCGATCTCGGGCCCGCGCAGTCCAAGAGCGTTCGTGGAGAGGCGATGAGAGCCCAGATCCAAGTCCAAACCCGGCCGCTGGCGGAAGAGCATCCCGTCGAGGTCCAGCGAACCGTCCGCCCGTTGCCAGCGCGGCTCCACCGCCTGCGTGCGGTACGCCATGACCTGTTCGGGGTAGCGGATTCCGCCCACATCGAACCGAAAGGCAAGGGTGTCGAGCGCGAACAGGGCCGCGATCGCGAGGCCGACGAACAGCACCAGAGCAAGGGCCAATCGTCGGAAGCGGCGGTTCGGGGACATGGTGCAAGGCTGAGTCTACCCGGAACAGCGCGCGGTCCGGAGGGCTTAGAGTGTGCGCCATGTCGCCCGAAGCGGAGAGCGCCCCGAAAGCCCGCGTCGCCCTCGAAACCTCGGCACGAAGGTGGCCCCGGGGGCTCGGGTGGCTGCGCCATCGGCACGCTCTTGGGCTGATCGTCCTGATGGCGGTGCTCTTGCACTTGCCGGCTGTCCGTGTCGGGTTGCTGGCGGACGATTACGTGCAAGTCGCAGCCCTCGAAGGCCAGATCGAGGGCAGCGACCTAGGCCCGTGGAATCTTTTCGACTTCGGCACACTCGATCGCGACGGCGACCCTTGGCAACTCGGCGGTCTGCCCTGGTGGACCAGCGAGGAGTTCCGGGTGCGGTTCCTGCGGCCGGTGCCCAGCTTGCTGCGCGCATGGGAGCACGGCATCGTCGGGCGCGCCGCTTGGCCGGGGCATCTCGCCAACGCGCTGTGCATGGGCCTGCTCGTATTGCTCGTGGCGCGTTTGCACCGCGCCCTCGGAATGGAGGCGGAAATCGCGCTCCTCGCAGCGCTGCTGTTCGCCGCGGACGAATCCTCGGCGCTGCCCGTCGGTTGGCTCGCCAACCGCAACAGTCTGGGCGAGGCCCTGCTCGGTGTCATGGCGCTGCTGATCGCGCTTGGCGGCGCGGGTGCTGCGTCGTTCCGGCGGCACCTTCTGGCGCTCCTGTTCGCGCTGCTTGCCACCCTGTGCAAGGAGTCGGGCATCGTGTTCCTAGTGCTGGTGCCACTTGCGATTCTCTGGCGTGCGCGGCCTTTGTATGCGTCAGCGAAGAGCGACACGACGCGGCCGCCGCTTTGGACGATGGCCTTGGGTCCCGCTTGCGCGTTCCTCTACCTCGTGGTCTACGTGCACGGCGGATACGGTGCGAACAGCGGTTTCTATCCGGAGCCTTGGACCCATCCGCTGGCGACGCTGTCGCAGTTCGCCGTCCGCCTGCCGGCCGCGGCGCTCAGCTTGTCGAGTCCCGTCCCGGCTGATCTGGTGTTCGTGGAGCCGTGGCTGCTGTGGGTGTTTGCGAGTTTGGGCGCCGTGGTGCTCGGGTGGGTCGTGCGCCGCTTGCGGCGCGTCGCGAATCCGGCAATGCGGCGCAGTGTGCTGCCTCTGGTGGTTCTCTTCCTCGTGACCTTGGCGCCCCAGGCCGCCGCGCCACTGGCGGATCGCCTCCTGCTCGTGCCCGCCATCGCCTTCGGCGGGCTGCTCGCCATGGCGTTCGCCAGTGTCCCGTGGATCAGCACCCGCGGAGTGCACACGGCCGCCCTGTTGCTCGTGAGCGCGCTGCCCTTGTCTGCCTTCGGCGTCCTCAGTCGCCTCGACGTGTTGGACCAAATGGCAGATGAGGCCCGCCGTGTTGCCGAGACCCTTGCGCCCGACGAGGGAACACGGCACGTGTGGATGTTGCAGGGGCCCAGTGGCCTCGCATTGCTTTCCCTATCGGCGACCTGGCCGATGGTGGGCGGCGACGGTGCCTTGGGTGTGCACAACCTGCAACTGGGCCCGCGCGCGTTGGTGCTGCACCGGCTCTCCGAAACGGACTTCGAGGTGCGCTCGGCGGACGAACCGTTCCTTGCGCGCCCCATGGAGTCGGTGTTCTTGAGCGCCGACGCGCCTGTGGGTGCGGTGCGCAGGTGGCGCGGCGCCCTCTTCGAAGTGACGGCCTTGGAGGGCACCGGTGGCTTTCCGGCGGCACTGCGCGTGCGGTTCGACGCGTCGCCGGAGTCGTTGGGTGTGGCACTCTTCCGCGCGGACGAGTTTGGTTCGCACGGACTCGATTGGCCACGATCTGGACATTCGATCCAGTTGCCGCGAGCGTCCTCCGCCATCCCGCTCGCGCCCTAGGCGACGCGTCTCCTCGTCGAGACGTTTGGCGAAATCCAGCGGAGAATTGCGGTGGCCTTTGCATTCCGCAAAGCGAGGTGACAGTGCAACGCGCGTGCCTCAACGCAACTTCACCAGAAGCTCGCCCACGGCGCACAGAGCCTTGAACTGACGCACATAGGGTGCGCTCCGTCGCGCTGCGTCATCTCTCCCCGGTCGCCGCCGGGCTCGCTTCCGGACCAGCGCGTACGGCCCGCGGCGTACCTCCAGCCCCAGTCGAGAACCCATCGTGAATCGAATCCAACAAGTGTCTCCCCTGGCGACCCGCGTCGCCGCCGGTCTCGCCATCGCCTTCGGCGCGATCGGTGTTGCCCACGCCCAAGTGGCCCAGAGCCCTGGCTCCACCTCCCAAACCCAGACCCCGTTCGCCGGCCCGGCGCTGGCCGCCCAGGCCCCCGTGGTCCCCGCGGACGCGCCCCTGCCCGCGACGGTCGCGGTGAACATTCGCAGCCAGACCGGCCCTTCGATCCCCGACTACGTGCGCAGCCTGATCGCGCAGTACGACGCCGGGACCTTGGGCGGAGTCGCCTTCCCCCTCACCAACGACCTCTACGACGACGTTCGCGCGATTCGCGGCTTGCAGCCCCAAGTGCTGCTCAAGTGGCTCGACGCGCTGACCCTCGACCCCAACCCGGAAGCTCCCCACTTCGGCGCCAACGCAGACTACACGGCGTTCTTCGGCGATGGCTGGGACTCCGACTGGCAAGGTGACGTGGTCGGCTCGGCGCCCCAGTACAAGGGTTCCGCGAACGCGGGCTGGCTGTGGATCAACCACGAGTACATCTCCAACAACGACGCCTCGCTGACGAGCGCGCCCACGGGCCAACACCTGACCCTGGCCAAGTGGCTCAAGAGCGCTGGCTTCCTCGTCGGCGACCCCACCTCGAACATCTGGTCCCAGGAGGACCTCAACACGCAGGTGCGCTTCCACAAGAAGAACATCGGCGGTTCCTGGGTGCGCATCGAAAAGGACACCAGCGGCAAGTGGCAACTGGTCAAGACCTCGCTCAACCGCCGCTACGACGCCACGAGCGACACCGTGACGCGCCTGACCGGCACGACCCTCAGCAACCTCGGCACGGGCGCTGACCACAAGGACGGCACCGGCAAGGACCTCTCCAGCGGCCTGCTTTCCGGCATCGCCGGCGACTGCTCTGGCGGCCAGACCCCCTGGGGCACCGTCGTGACGGCCGAAGAGAACGTGCAGGGTTACTACGGCGACCTGGAGTCGTGCTGGACCAGCCAGAACGCCTTCGTGTTGAACCGCGGCTTCGACGCCGGCAGCAACGTGGCCCCCACCGTCGCGCCGACCAAGTCCAGCGACTTCGGCCGCGTGGACCAGATCCAAGACCGCCACAACCGCGACGTCTACGGCTACCTGGTCGAGATCGACGTCGGTCTGCCCGCTGACCAGTACTACCAGCCCGTGGCGGGCGGCGGCGATGGCCGCGGCCACCGCAAGCTGGGTGTGTTCGGCCGTGCCCGCTGGGAGAACGTCACCTTCGTGACCGGCGCTGACTGGAAGCTGGTCGACGGCCAGCCCGTCGTGGCCTACGCCGCCGACGACCGCCGCAGCGGCCGGATCTTCAAGTTCGTCAGCAGCGCTCCCTACACCACGGGCATGACCCGCGGCGAAGTGCGCGGCCTGATGGACTCGGGCAAGTTGTACGTCTCGCACTTCGCGGGCCTCGACAACGCGACCGGCAAGACGCTGCTCGGCGGCGGTGTGCCGACCGAAGCCCAGCCCGGCATCGGGCAGTGGCTCGAAGTTTCGGTCGACAGCACCGACGTGGCCCCGAACGCGGCGGCCCTCGGCGCCCCGGGCACGACGGTCGGTGAAGCGCTCCGCGACCGCGAATGGAACTCGATCGGCGGCTTCCCGACGACCGACGACGCCCTGCGCGCCCTGTTCACGGTCAGCGCCAAGATCGGCGTGATGGAACTGAACCGCCCCGAGGACCTCGAGTGGAACCCCCTGGATCCCAGCGGCTCCCCGAAGCTCTACGTGGCCTTCACCAACAACAACGGTCGCTGCGCCCTCGACCAAGACGGCGTTCTGTTCGACCCGGCCACGCACTCGACGGTGGCCACCCTGCGCCAGGACCGCACCGGTGGTGTGTGGGCCATGGCCGAGGAAGACGCGGCGAACCCCGCTGCTTCCCAGACCTTCGCCTACTACGCCGTGTGGGAAGGCACGCTAGGTCAAGGCGAGTTCGACGCCGCCAACCCGGACAACCTGATGATCGACAGCAAGGGCGGTGTGTGGTTCGGTACCGACGGCAACGTCGGCACGAACGGCCGCGCTGACGCGCTCTACCTGATCGACATCGCGGGTGCCGCGACCAACGAGGAAGGCAAGTTGACCGGGACTGCCCGCGGCTTCCGCGTGGTTGCCGGCCCCGCCGACTCCGAGGCCACCGGCCCCTACCTGACGCCGGACGAGCGCACCCTGTTCTTCAACGTCCAGCACCCGGGCGAGAACACGGTGACCTACCCGACGACCTGGCCCCAGGGCTTCTGATCCCGTTGCGCAGTTGCTGCGCACAGCCCACCGGTTGACGGATGGGCGCTCTTCAGGGCCAGCGGGGGCGAAACACCCTCGCTGGCCCACTTCACTTCCTGTGAGCCGAACCGAACATCCACTTCGCACGCGCCATGAGATTCCCGAAGCCCTCCGCCCCCACAGTGTTCGTCGCCCTCTTGCTTGCCGCACCTGTCGGCGCGACGTGGATGTCCGCACCGCACGAGCGCGAGGAGGCGCCCTACGACCCCTTGCATCGCGCGCTGGTGGAGCGACTCGACGTAGCGAACTACGAGGCCTCCGTGCCCTCGCAGTGTTACACCAAGACCGGCCCCGATTCGAACGCCTGTTGGGTGTGCCATACCAGCGGCCGCGGCGAGAACCATCTGGTCGATTGGGACCTGCAGGCCGAGTACGCGTTCAGCGATGTCGCCCTCACGAACGCCTGGGAGAACCTGTTCGCGGATCGCTCGGAACGGATCGCGGCGATTTCCGATGAGGAGATCCTCGGCCACGTGCGCGGAGACAACTACACGCCGCTGCGCCGTGCCCTTGAGGGGCATCCCGAACATCGCGGGTGGGGGCCGGACCTCGACTTCGACGCGGGATTCGACGAGCTGGGTTTCGCCCGCGACGGCAGCGGCTGGCGCGCCCTGCGTTACCAGCCCTTCCCCGGCACGTTCTGGCCGACCAACGGCAGCACGGACGATGTGTTCCTAAGGTTGCCGGAGGAGTTCCGCAGCGTCGATGGCAAACCTTCGCTCGAGGTGTACCGGCTGAATCTCGCGCTGCTCGAGGGCTCGATCGCGGCGCCGGATCGCGCGCCGCTAGAGCGTGTCGTTGAGCCGGTGGACGAGGGTCTCTCCGGCTTCGACCTGGACGGCGATGGCGAAGTCGGCGGCACGATCACCTCCATCCGCCACCTTCCCCCGCACTTCGCGGGCGATGCGAAGTCGCACGAGCTCTTGCGTTGGCTGCACCCCCAAGGTGTCGAGTACTTGCACACCGTGCGGTACCTGGACCCGGATGCACCCGGCATGATGGCGCGGCGCATGAAGGAAGTGCGCTACTCGAAGAAGGTGCAACTGATGGACCTTTGGGGCGTCGTGTACCGCTACGAACGCGAGTTCAAGGAGAAGGAAGAGGGAAACATTCCTATGTGGCGCGGCGGTCCAGACGTCGGCATGCAGAACGACTTCGGCTGGCTGCTGAAGGGTTACATCGAGGACGAACGCGGCCGGCTGCGACTGCAGACGACCGAGGAACAGATGGCCTGCATGGGTTGCCACAGCGCCGTCGGAGTCACGGTGGACCAGACGTTCACGCTGGCGCGCAAGCTGCCCGGGGCCGCCGGCTGGGCGCACCAGAGTCTCGCCGGACTGAAGGATCGACCCCAACACGGCCACGCGCGGCCGGAGGTGCTCACGTACCTCGAGCGCGTGCGCGGCGGCGACGAGTTCCGCGCCAATGCCGAGATGATCGAACGCTGGTTCGACGGGGAGGGCACGCTACGTGTGGACGAAGTGCTCCGCGCGGCCCCCGGCGGCGACAAGGACTTGCTGTGGCTTGTCGGGCCGAGCCGCGAACGCGCGCTCGCCCTGAACAAGGCCTACCTGGCGCTGGTGCGCGAACAGCGTTTCGAGTTGGGCCGCGATGCGTTGCTGGGCCCCATCGAGAACGTGCACAAGAGCCTGACCAACGTCGCGACGGACCTGGGCGCCGCCGAGAACGTGTACACCGACGGCGTGCTGTGGTTGGACTGGGCGTGGGAAGCTCGGTAGCGGCGCGGGGTCTTCACCTACACAGCATCGATTCCCCTCCGCAACGACACGCCGCCGAGCGCGCGGGTGCGCGGGGCGGGTGCGCGGGCCGAGTGCGCGGGCCGAGCGCGCGGGCCGGGTGCGTGGGCCGGGTGCGCGGGCCGAGTGCGTGGGCCGGGTGCGCGGGCCGGGTGCGCGGGCCTCCTGGCCCGCCTCGGAGCGCGGGGCTGTTCCCTGCAGTGTGATTCCCCTTCGGGGCGGACGCGGCCGCGCCCCAAGAGACCGCACCCGTCACCGATCGATCGCGTTGCCCTCGACGTCGACCGGGTAGAGCTCTCCGGTCTCCGGATCCATCGCCATCAACCGCAGGCGATCGACTATCTGGGCCGCGCGCAGGTCGCCGAAGGTCGTGCGCAACTCCGCGAGATGGCTCTTCAGAACCTGGTTGTGCGCGTGCGCCCTCTCCGCACCCTCCGCGTAACCGGCGAGCACCCGCGCTCGTTCGCCCGCGCTGCGTTCCAGCCAGCGGCCCAAGCTCACGGCGTCTTCAGGTTCTTGTCGCCAGCCCAGGGACACCACCAGACTCTCGGCCAGGGCGTCGTGGGGCTCCCGCGGCAACACTGCGGGCGCGGCGCCCGCAGCGGCGACGATCGGCGTGTTCGCTTCCGCGACAACGCGGGCGGACTCCGCGGCGCGCTCGGGTTCGCGCGGGCGAGCTTGGGGAGCGGCGGGCGAGGCCGTGGGCTCGGGCACACCGCCAGGGGAGCGCGGGTGCGCTTGCGGAACTCGCAACGCGGCGCTGCGACCTGCGGGTGCACCATCCGACGCCGACACACCCTGTGCTGCCGAACGTGACTCGTTCCCGTTGTCCAGGGCGATCGCGATTGTGGCGACGAGGATCGCCCCGACGCCGGCACCCGCGAAGGCGATCCCAACCTCGCGAGAGTTGAGTTTCATCGCACCAGTAGATCCTTTCGCCGCCTCCGGTGCTTCAAGGGACTGTCAAGCCGACGATCCATCCGCGTGCCGGAAAACGAGGTCGAGGAGCTCCCCCTGCATCGCCTCGGCCTCGGCGCCGCCTTTCGCCCACGCGGCGGCCGCGCAGTGCTTGAGGTGGTTTCGGAGCAGCTCCTTGCGAACTCCGCGCAGCGCCTGGTTCACCGCGGAAACCTGCACGAGGATGTCCGCGCAGTAGCGCCCCTCCGCGACCATCTTCTGCAGGCCGCGCACTTGTCCCTCGATGCGCCGCAGGCGTTTGAGATTGCGCTCGACGACGTCGGGATCCACGGCGACGGCGAGTCGTTCGGAAGCCCCCATCGCGACCGGCGGCGTGGGGCAGTGCGGGCCCTCGGTCGCGGATTCGCGCTTCTTCTTGGTCGGTGATTTCTTCGCCATGGTCCTGGAGGGTCGATTCACTGACGGGGTACGTGGGCCAGTCGCAGGCTGTTGCCGACCACGAGCACCGAACTCACGGCCATCGCCGCGCCTGCGATCACCGGACTGAGCAACAGGCCAAAACTCGGATACAGCGCCCCCGCGGCGATCGGTATGCCGAGGGTGTTGAAGGCGAAGGCCCAGGCGAGGTTCTGAACCATCGTGCGCCGCGTGACCCGCGACAGTTCGAGCACACGCGGCACCCCCAAGAGATCGTTGCGCAGGAGATTGACGTCCGCCGCTTCGAGGGCCACGTCATTGCCCGTGCCCAACGCCACTCCGATGTCCGCGGCCACCAGGGCCGGGCCATCGTTGATGCCGTCCCCCACCATGGCCACACGCTCGCCCTGCGCCTGAAGTTCGCGAATGGCCTCGAGCTTCTGCTCCGCAACCAGTCCGCCCCGCGCATCTTCGATGCCCAACTCGCGCGCGATCGCCCGGGCGGCTGCGGGTTGGTCCCCGGATAGCAGCAGGGTACGCAGGCCCATGCGCCGGAGTGCGGCAATCGTTTCGCTCGCTTCTGGCCGCAGACGGTCTCGCACGGCGATCAGCGCGGCCACCTGACCGTCGACGGATACGTGCACAGCCGTCGAACCCTGTTCCGCGAACCGCGCGGCCATGTCGTCGAGCACCGAGCACTCGATGCCCGCGCGCTCTAGGTACGTCCGTTGGCCGACGAGCACATGCCATCCGTTCACCGTTCCCCGCACACCGCCGCCGACCTCGGCCGCAAACTCAGTGACATCGCCCAAGGCGAGATTGCGTTGGCGCGCCGCGTCGAGCAATGCCTCCGCCAACGGATGTTCGGATCGCGCCTCCACCGCGGCGACCAACGCCAGCATCTCCGACTCGTCCACGGGGCTCGCGGTGCTGAGTCGGATCTCGCTGAGCTTCGGTCGACCCAAGGTCAAGGTGCCCGTTTTGTCGAACGCCACGGTGGTGATGCCGGCGGCGCGCTCCAGCGCCTCGCCTCCTTTCACCAGGATGCCTTCCCGTGCGCCGCGCCCGGCGGCGACAACCACCGCCGTCGGCACCGCCAGACCCATGGCGCAGGGGCAGGCGATGATGAGCACGGCCACAGCGGCGAACAGCGCGCGCCCAAGGACTGCGTCTTCTGCGAAGTACCACCAGATTCCAAAGGTCGCGATCGAGGCCACCACCACCGCGGGCACGAACACGGCGCTGATGCGATCGCCGAGGGACTGCATGGGAGCAGTGCTCGCCCGTGCCTCCTGCATGACACGCGCGATGCGCGCGAGCACGCCGTTCGAACCCAATGCCGTAGCGCGGTAACGGAGGGAGCCGCGCGCGTTCTGGGTGCCCCCGAACACGTGGTCGCCGGCTGCCTTGGCGACAGGCATGGACTCGCCGGTCAACATGGATTCATCGAGGGAACTGGCGCCATCCACGACCTCGCCGTCGACAGGGACACGCTCGCCGGGGCGCAGCACGACCGTATCGCCGAGACGCACTTCGGCTGCGTCGACGTCCAACTCCTTCCCATCGCGCAACACACGGGCACGCTTCGGGGAGAGGTCCAGGAGCGCGCGCAGGTCGGCGGTGGTGCGGCCCTTGGCGCGGGCCTCGAGCGCACCTCCGAGCAGCACGAACCCGAGGATCATCAGCGCGGCCTCGAAGTACACGTCGCGTGCGATGCCGCGGACTTCGAACCACGTGGGCGCAGACACCGCGGCAAGCGACCACAGGAACGCGGCCCCCGTGCCGATCGCGACGAGGGTGTGCATGTTGGCGCTGCCGTGGCGCACGGCCGCGAAGCCACTGCGGTAGATGTGCCCACCGCCGAAACCCATGGCCAACGCCGTGAGCGACGCGAGTCCAAAGCCCAACACGTCGCGGTCGATCTGGTAGAGCCAAGGCACGCCGCGCCGCAGCGCCGGGTCGAGCACTTCCATAACCCAGCCCAAGAGCGGGTCAGCGCTCGCGTGGTCGCCATGCGACATCAATGGCATGGAGGCGACCATCGCAACGGCGCCGAGAGCCAGCACCAGCGCGGACGCCACGAAACCGCGGCGCGCTTCGCTTGCAAGCTCTTGCTCGCGCTGCCGCTCCCGCTCGGCCACATCCACGTCGGGCCGCCGCTCGGAAGCCTCGTAACCCGCGTCGTGGACCGCCGCGAGCAGCGCATCCGCGTGGGTCTCGGTGCCGCGCATCCGCACCGTCGCACTGCCCGCCAGGAGGTCCACCTTGGCTTCCGCGACGCCCGGCACCGCCTGCAGGCTGCGCTGCACGTGGGCCTGGCACGAGGCGCAGGTCATGCCACGCACGTCCAGTTCGACCTCGGCCCCGGCGGATGCAGCGTTCACAGTGCGGGCTCCACGTGAGCCGAAAAACCGACCTTCGCGAGCGCGTCGACCGCCATCTGGGGCGAGGCTCCGGTCCACTCGATGGACGCACTCCCTACCTCGACCGAAAGCACCCGCACACCTGGTTGCTGTTCGAGCGCGCGACGCACACGGGCGACGCAGTGGCCGCAGGTCATTCCGTCGATGGTCAGTTCGATCTTCATGTTGGGAGTAGGGGTCGCGCGCGGGCACCCGGCCAGGCCGGAGTGTAGGATACCCCCTATGGGTATCCAAGGCGACACTCCCCGACGGCCGAGGATCAGGGCTAGGCCTTGCGCTCCCGCTCGTTCGCAACCTAGGTTGGGAGCCGTGGTACGCGGAGTGTTGTTGCTCGTGCTGTGGCTCGTGGCAGGCCTGCCCGGGGGGCTGAGCATCTGTCTGTGCTGGTGCCCCGCCGCGTGCGCCATGCAATCGTCCACGGAACGCACCGCGCCCCGAGGCCCCTGCTGCGAGGCCGAAGCCCCCGAGTGCTGCGGTTCCGATTGCAGCCTCGAGCTCGACGACCACCCGGATCCCCTCGCGCTGCCGCCGTCGCTGCCGGATCTCGAGTTCGTGCCCCCGCCCGTCGAGATCCCCTCCCACTTCTACGTCCGACCCGCGCAGCAACATCGCGCGCCGTTCGCCGCGTCGGCCCGACCTCCGCCGTTCCGCCAGCGCAGTCCCGAACTCCGGATCTGAGAGGCGAGCGCAGCGCCACTGCGCCCAGCACCGTTGGTGTGGCCCGTGGAAGGCCGCGCCCCTACGCCCTCTCTGTTTCCCTTCGGAGTTCGACCATGTCGTTCCCTCTTTCCGCGCTCGGCGCGATTCTGCTGACCATTCCCGCATTCACCGTCCCGATCCCCGCTCCGGCGCAAGAAACGCCGGCCGAAAGCGGCCCCGTCGTGGACGTGCCGATCCACCCCAACACCACGTGCCCGATCATGGGCAAGGCCATCTCGACACGCCTCTTCGTCGACACGGACAAGGGGCGTTTCTGGGTGTGCTGCAAGGCCTGTTACGAGGAGATCCTGGCCGAGCTGAACCTCGCGCACCAGACCGCCTACCCGGAGGTCGAGAAGCTTGAGCTCGAGACCTGTCCGGTGACGGGGGAGCCCCTGCCCGAAGAACCCTTCCGGCTCGTGGTGCAGGGCTTCGACGTGCCGCTCTGCTGCGAACCGTGTGTGCCGAAATTCCTCGCGGACTCGCAGATTCATTTGGCCCTGCTCGGCAATCCGAAACTGGTGGACCTGCGCAACCCCCGCTGCCCCATCACGGGCGGCGAGGTGAGCCCCAACAGCTACTGCACCATCGACGGTGTGCTCGTGCGGCTTTCGAGCCCGCGGGCTGTGGACGAAGTGAAGAAGGACGCGGCGAAAGCCCTGGCCGCGGCCAAGGCCTCCGTCGCGGAATACGGTGCCATCGAGCGCCCGCGCTGCCCGATCCGCGAGAAGGCGGAAGAGACGTCGGCGGAGCCCACTGGCAATGGCCGCTGACATGAACCGCCCGGCGTGTGCCGCTGTCCTTGCACTCGCGCTGACGCTCGCCGCGTGCGCGCCCCTTGACGGACCCCGACAACGGGCCGAGGAGCGCGCCAGTGAGCAGGTCCACGAACGCCTCGCGCTCTTCTACCCGCCCCCGTGGCCCGAGCCCGCGGCGCAGGATCTGAGCGACGAAGCGGCGCACCTCCTCGCCGAGGGTCTCGACGAGGACCGCGCGGTGCGCGTCGCGCTGCTCGAGAACCGCAGGCTGCGCGCCGACTTCGAGCGTCTGGGGGTCGCGTCGTACGACCGCGTGCGCGCGGGTCTGCTCGCCAATCCGGTTCTCGGGGCGACGTTGCTGTTCTACGAACCTGGTACCGAACTCGAGTTCTCGTTGGCCCAGCCGCTGGTGGACCTCTTCCAGCGCTCCATGCGCCGGGACCTGGCGGAAGCGTCGCTCGAGAACGCGCGGCTCGCGGTGGTCGACGGCTTGGTGCACCTGGTGTACGACGTGCGCCGCGCGCTGCTTGCCGTCGTGGCCGGGGAGGAGCGCCGTCGGCTCGCAGAATCGGCGCTGGTCGCGGCCAAGGAAGCCGAGGCGCTGGCCAACGAACTGCACCGCGTGGGGAACGTGACCGACCTCGACTTGAGCCACCGCGTGCGCGCGCGCGCGGAGGCCGAACTGCGGGCGTTGGGCGAAGCACAGCGAGACCTCGAACAGCGCGAGCACTTGGTCGCGCTGCTGGGATTGACCGAGCTCCTCCGCGGCCCCGTCGAGATCCACGCAGGATTCGGAGAACTGCCGCCGGACCCTTCGCGGGACGACGCGGAGCGGGCGCTAGCGCGCAACCTCGCGTTGGCGCGGCTCGACACCCACATCGCCGCCGCGCGGCTCCGCGCGGACCTTCCGCCGTCGTCCGACGTGCTTGGCGATGCCCGGGTGGGAGCAGCAGCGGCCAAGGACGACGGCGAAAGCTCGTTCGGTCTTGGTCCGTCGGTTTCGCTGCCCCTGCCGATCTTCGACACGGGCCGCGCCGGTGTGGCCGCCGCGCAAGCGCAGTGGCTGGCCCTGGTCGCGGAGCGCGAAGCGCAGCGGCGCGAGCTCGCGGCGACCCTGCGCAAGCTTGCCGCGCGCCGCGCGGCGCTCGTCGCCCAAGCCACCGTCGCGCGGGACGAACTGCTGGCCTCCAGCCGCGCTGTGATGGTGCAGACGCTGCAGCAATACAACGCCATGCAGATCGGCGCGTTCCATGTGCTCGAAGAACGCGAAGCAGAAATCCGCGCCGAACGCGAGGCCCTGGACCACTGGGAGGCTGCCTGGCGCGCCCATTGGGATTGGGAGCAATGCCTCGCAGGCGCCGCGCCCGCCACCAACCGCCACACGGACAACCTCAGCCGATGAATCCCAACCGCCGCCATCTCCTCCTGGGGGCGTCCGCCGGCATGGTTGCGGGCGCGTTCGCCCGCTCCGCATTGGCCGCGCCGCGAACCCTCCCGCAAGACGCCGACACGGCGTCGCTGCGACCCGGAGAACCCGGTGCCGACTACCAACCGGTCATCACGCCCAACGGCACCGCGCTTCCCTTTCGCATCGTCGACGGCCACAAGGTGTTCCACCTGATCGCCGGGGACGTCGAGCACGAGTTCGCGCCCGGCCTCCGCGCGCACTGTTACGGCTTCAACGGCCGTGTGCACGGCCCCACGATCGAAGCGGTCGAGGGCGACCGCGTGCGCATCTACGTCACGAATCGGCTTTCGGTGCCCACGTCGATCCACTGGCACGGCCTCGTGCTCCCCAACGGCATGGACGGTGTCGGCGGATTGACGCAGCGTCCGATCGGCCCCGGGGAGACGTTCCTCTACCAGTTCCCCCTGCGCCAGCACGGTACCTACATGTACCACTCGCACCACGACGAGATGGCGCAGATGGCAATGGGCTTGATGGGTCTCTTCGTGATCCACCCGCGTGTGCCCGCCGAACCGCCGCCGGAGCGCGACTACGCGTACCTGCTCTCCGAGTGGAAGATCGCCGTCGGCGCGCGCCGTCCCGATCCCAACGAGATGATGGACTTCAACGTGCTGACGTTGAACGCGCGGACGGCGCCCGGCACGGAACATCTGCTCGCGCGGGTCGGCGAACGTGTGCGGCTGCGGATCGGCAACCTCTCGGCCATGAGCCACCACCCGATCCACCTGCACGGCCACAACTTCCACATCACCGCGACCGACGGCGGCATCGTGCCACCGGGTGCGCGCTGGCCCGAGGTCACGGCGCTCGTGCCGACAGGGTCCACGCGTGACTTCGAGTTCACCGCCAACGAACCCGGCGACTGGCCACTGCACTGCCACATGACGCACCACGTCATGACACAGATGGGCCACGGCCTGCCCATCCTGGAGGGCACGGACCCCAGCCTCTTCGACGAGGCGCTCGAGCGCGCCGTGCCCGCCTACGCCGCCATGGGCTCCGGAATGGGCCACGGCATGGGCGACATGTCGACGATGCCGGGCATGCCCGCGATGCCCGGTATGCCGAACTCCGGCGCCGCGCAGGCCGCGACCCCGACCGCGCTCGTCCCACCGAACCAGCTCGCGATGGTCGGAACACGCGGCCCCTTCGGCTTCATCACGATGGGCGGCATGTTCACCGTGCTGAAGGTCCGCCACAGCCTCCCCGAGGGCCAAGCCGTGGGTTGGTACGAGCACCCCAAAGGCACCGTCGCCACACGCGCCCGCACCATGGACCTAGAGCGCGACGGCATCGACCTGTAGTTCGCGGCTGAGTGCGCGGGAGCCGGGTGCGCGGGAGCCGGGTGCGCGGGAGCCGGGTGCGCGGGAGCCGGGTGCGCGGGAGCCGGGTGCGCGGGCCTCCTGGCCCGCCTTGTAGGGGCGCGGCCCTGTCCGCGCCCAAGGGCGCTCGGCGCGGGGGTCGTTCCCTTGGGCGCGGACAGGGCCGCGCCCCTACAGACCGCACCGCAGCGCCGTGCCGCGCGAACCTGACAACGTCCGATTACGATAGGTAAGATGACGCGCTCGCGGACTTCGATCGTAGCGGCATTGGTCCTGCTCGCCCTCGCGCTCCTCGGCATCTGGATCGGCAGCGCCCTGGATAGGCGAACCTCCGCGGAGAACGACCTCGCCCAGTCGGGAGCGCCAGTCGAGAGTCTGCGCAGCGCGGCGGCCGACGCAACCGACGACCGCCGTGCCGTCGGGGAAGCGACAACCGGGGACGAGTCCGGGCTGGCTGCGGTGCGACCGTCGGCCATATTGGGTCCGGAGCCCGAATCGGGTTCGCCCGATGGCATTGCGGTCCACATCGTCTTCGGCGATACACATGACCCAGTCCCGGGTGCTCGCGTCGCGCTCCACAATTACGGGACCGGCGAGCCGCCGCGACTCGTTCGCGCACGCATCGAAGAGCGGGCGAGCAGCTCGACGGACAAGCTCGCGGGCCCCGTCGAGGCCGTCGGTAGCAGCGTGCTCAACCACCCTTGGCGCGAGCTGATTGCCGACGAGCACGGCGTGGTGCGAGTGCCACGGATCGGCTTGTTGGGCGTGGTTGCCCGTCACGACGCGCGGGGGGCCCATTGGCACGGGGCACTGGACGTGCAGGCTTCGCTGCGGGAATCGAGCGCGCGCGTCGAACTCTTCTTGGAGCGAGCGGGCGCCATTGAGATCGAGGTGCGCGCCAACGACGGATCACCCGCGGCGGGGGTGCAGGTGCTCCTGCTCGCAACCCGTTCCGAACGCGTGCGCGAGTTCTCGCCTTCGCTCTGGCGGCGCGGGAGCGACATGATCGGCGTCGCTACCACCGATGCAGCCGGATTCGCATCTTTTCGCGAATCGGGCGTCCGTTGGGCGGACCGCACGGACATCTGGGCCACCGTGGGGCTTCCGCTCGATCCATCCACACGTCCTAAGGCGGAACTGCGTCAGGGAGGCGGGGCTCTTCGGACCGAGGCCCGGATCCAGTTGCCGCCGACGGGCACGGTGCGTGTCCGGGTTCCAAGCGCATTGGCCGGTCTCGCGGTGCACACGGTCGGCGAGCCCATGAGGTACACCGGCCCCGCCAAGGACGGTATCGCGGCGTTCGAACGTGTCGGACTGGGTCTCGACCTCGAGTCCTACGACAGTATGGGGGACACGGCGAACTCCGTGCGCTTCGATGGTCCCCGCGCGGAAGGCGAAGTGGTTTGGGCCGACGTCCCGAGTGCGCGGGAGGTCGGGCCAGTCGCATGGCTCTTGGTCGATCCCGACGGTGAAGCACTCAGGCACCATGTCGTCGAGCGCACCTCGTACGAGGGTGAGTCGTGGGCCGGACGCGCGACCACAAGCACCGATGAGCTCGGCGCCGTCCATGTCTGGCCGCAGGAATCGGATGTTTGGATCGAGTCGTTTGGGAGGGCTGGTGCAGCGTCCCAATCGGTCCGTTTGGGCGCGTGGATCCTCGCTGAAGACTTGGCACGCGGTCCCACCGGCCCCGTGGTGCTGCACCCCCTGGAGGAAGTCGGCACGGGAATCGTGGTCGACGAGCGCGGCGAACCTGTCGCGGACGCGGAGCTCGTGCTGTTGGAAGCGCACGCGAACGACCCGTCCGCTTTTGTCGGTCTGGGATCCGTGCACCTACCTCGCGCCACCGCGACCGCAGAATCGAATGGGGACGGGACCTTCCGGTTGTTCGCACGGCCGCCGGATCGCGGCGCGACGTCGATCGCCGACACACTGCGCTCGCGGCAGTTGTTCGCGTGGAAAGCCGGGGCGCCGCTCGCGGAGCCCGTGCCGTTCGTTCCCGGCGGTTTCCACAAAGTGGTGGTCGCCCGTCCTGCCGCTGTCCGGGGCTCGATCCAGGCGCCCAAGGGATTGCCGAGGGACTCACTCGAGGTGAAGATCCACACGCAAACGGGAGCAACAACACGCCTCCAATGGCTCGACGAGGCGGGCGATGGAGAGCGCCTCGACTTTCCCTTCTTCAGTCCGCTCGCCCCAAGCGATGCGCGCGAACTGGTTGTGCACTCATCGCTGGACGGCTCGCGCATCGCCTCGTGGCCGCTCGCGCTCCGCGCGCTCGAGCACAACGACGCGGGGCTGTTCGAGCTCGATGGTCTCATCCCGACCACGCGCATCCATTTCGAGTTTGAAGGCGGGCTGGTCCCCGCGACGGTGTCGATCGATTCGCCGACGAGCCCTCCGACGTTTCGCACCCTCCGTGTCCCCGCCACAGGACCCACGCTCGTTCCCTCGCCGGTTGCTCCGCTCGCGGTGCGTCTCAGCGCCCATGGGTTCCGCGACCTGGATGTGGAACTCGGCACGAGCGATGTGCTTGTCGTTTTCCAGCAAGTGGGCTCGGTGCGGTTGACACTCCCCGGTGGCTTGGCCGCGATCCCCGAGCGGATTTCGATCACATTGTGGGTGGGTGCACAGATCGAAGCCACGAAGAGGTACGCGCCGGAATCGGTGTTTCCCTGGCCCGGTGAGATCCACATGCCTTTGGCCGGGCCCGCTAGGTTGCGCGTGCGGTTCGCCGCGAGCGGAAGTGCGAAATTGCTTGGGCCCGAGGTGTCGCTCGAAGTCGACGCCGCCGCACTTCGAGAAGGCGCGACGCTCGAAATCCCAGTCGACCCAGCGGAATGGTCGAACTGGATCGAAGCCGCTGCGCGGAAGCCCTGAGCTGCCCTCGTAGTCCTAGACGGTCAAGGCACGAGCACCGGCGCGAGTACCACCCGGAAGCCCAGGGTGGGATACGCGAACTCGGTTCCCACCTCGTACCGCGACGCAGACCGGCTGAGGCCCGAGTGGCTGTTCCAGCCGCCGCCGCGCATCACCTTGTCCGCAGTGCCGGTCACGAACGGGTCGACCTTGGGCGTAGCGGTGTAGAACGTCCAACTGTCGAGACAGAACTCCCACACGTTCCCGTGCATGTCGTAGAGCCCCCACGCGTTGGGAGCGTACTGACCCACGGGAGCCGTGCCGGAGGGCGCGCCACACTCGGTGCCGGTGTGGTGGCTGAACTGGATTCGCGCCTGATCGCAGAGTAGCGACGGCCCGTAGTGGAACTCGGTGGTCGTGCCAGCTCTGGCGGCGTACTCCCACTCCGCGTTGGTCGGCAAGCGGTATTGGTATCCCGGCGGCACCGTGCCCAGCGCCGCCTGCTGGACCGTCAATGCATCACAGTAAGCAACCGCGTCGTCCCAGAACATTCCCTCCACCGGGTGGTCTGCGCCGAGGAAGGTGGACGGGTTGCTGCCCATCAACGCTTCGTACTCAGCTTGCGTGACTTCGTAGCGCCCCATCCAGAAGGGTTTGCTGACGGTCACTTCGTGCACGGGCTTGGAGTCGAACCCGTTGAAGTAGGGCGCCGCGAAGAACGGTTCGGGCGAGCCCATCTGGAACGTGCCCGGTTGGATCAGCACCAAACCGGGCAGGTCCGGTGCGGCGAGGGTGACGGCGAGGCCGTTGGTGACGCCCAAGAAGGGCTGGGCCGAGATGTCCAGTAGCGAGCCCTGCAGGAACAACTGCATCCCGACGAGCGAGGGGACGAGCGGCAGCGTCAACGGGAAGCCGGCGGGCGGCGCGTCGCCGCCACCCCAGGACACGGGACCGACGGTGCGGAAGAAACCAGCGCTCAAGCTGAGCAGCAACTCACCAGGTGCACCGGGAGCGCTGAGCCCAAACCCCGGCACCACGGTGCCCGCGGGAAAGGCCGCATCCGGGGCCGACGCAACGCTCAAGAACGCCAACGCCGCGGGTGCGGATTCGCTGGCGGTGTTCGACACGCCGACGGTGAAACTCTCACCCACCATCGGGACACCCTCCACGAGCGCCAAACTGCCGGCCGGATTGACACCGGATCCGTAGGGTGTGATCTGCGCGCCGGCGGGGGCCAGGGCGATGGCGAGTACCGGCAACGAGATGAGGTGCGCACGCGTGCGGCTGGACATGGGAGAACCTTCGTGGGGGTGGTTCGGGGAATGCGAGTTCGGACCACGCTACACCCTCGGCGCGCGGAACGTAAGCCCGCGGCCCTTCCGCGCGGCTCGCCCCCCGCCGCGAGGCGATTGGGGTATCGCCCATCCCGCCCCCCCCGGCGGTGAACCACCCGCGAGGGCACCAGCCGGGAGCCTGGCGTGGTCAGGCCGCGCGCGCGGTCGCCTGTGGCACCGGTAGGGCGCGGAAGACGTGGCCCAGCGCCAGCAACTGAAGGTCGAAGAGCCGTTGGCCCGCGTTGCCCGCGACCGCAAGAAGGCTGGCCGCGTCGCTGTCGGCCCGAAGGTCGGCAAGCCCGCACGCGGTGGCCATGTCCATCTCGCCGTTGCGGTGCTCGAAGGGATACGCAACGCCATTCAGCTTGGCGGCAAGGGCCCGAAGCACCTCTCGCAGTTCCTGCACGCTGCGGCCGTGGGCCGCTCGCATGAGCTTCTCTTCGGTCTGCCAGTCCCCGATCGCCCCGTCGACCGCGGCGAGCACCGCCGTCGCCCTGTCCAGCTCGAGCACCTCCGGCGCCACGTCGGCGACCAGTGCGAACACGTGGTTCGAGCGTTCCGCCTGAACCACACACTCGGCATCCAGGTGTGCAGCGTTCGCCCGCCGCGCTTCGGCCATCGCCGCCAGCACGCGCGCGAGTCGATCGACACACTTCTGGTGCCGGTCGAGCTGGTCCTGCGCCTCTTCCAGGCGCTCGGGCAGCGTCGGCAAAGCGGCATCCTTTGGCACCTGGAACCGCTTGCGGAGGCCCTTCACACCGCCCTGCTCCAGCAGCATCGCGTACCGCTGGTTCCGCACCCGCGCTTCCTCCGCACCGTGCTCCTCCAGCGAGGCTTCGAACGCCGCTTCGATCGCGGCGAGCTCTTCGCCCCAATTCCTCACTTCCCACGGCCTCTGGGCGGGTGGCGAAACCTCTGTCGACATGTGGGTCGGCAGAGTGAGCGGCAAGGCGGCTCCGAGCTGTCCAGGGAGCCACTCCGCGACCCGTCGCAGCGCGGCTTCGTCCTTGCCGACGCGTTCGACGATCTCAGTGGATGGCACCAACATGGAGGGTTCGAACTGTTCGCCGAGGCAAGTGCGGTAAAGATCGACAGTGCAGGCGCGCACGAGACCGGTGAAGTCGGCGAACAGCACGCGCGCGGGAACGTCCAAGGAAACTCCCGTCGCCAGATTCGCCTGGCGCGCGCGGCCGATCCGCTCGCGCATCGGCGGGTGCGAGGCGTACATGGAGCGGGGCTCTTCCTGACCCTCGAGGGCGCTCTCGATTTCCAGGGCCGGAAGCCGCTCGATGTGGGCCTCCATCAGCGCCATCCAATCGTCGCCGAGCCGCCCCTCGTCCAGCCCGCGGTTGACATAACCGACCGTGTACGAGTCGGCGATGTCCAGGATTCGCAAGCGTGTCATCGTGCTCGAGAACGCGTCGCTGCCGGCGATGCGCACGGCCTGGGCGTCCGCGTCGAACTCCATTTGTTGGCTCAGAGTCGCGACGATCAAGTCTCCGACTCGCAGTAGCCCGCGCAGAATCTGCCGCGAAGTCCACACGCCGCCGCGCGCGGCGACCAACAGCGCCGACAGTGCAGCGTGTGGGGAACGCCGCGTCCAAAGTTCCAGGTACCGATCGAAGGCGTCGCGCTCGTACACGGCGCGGTGCATCCAGTTCTGGACAGACCAGACCAGGAAGGTGGAGCGCATTGCGCCCCGCTGCGCGAAGTGGCCGAACTCGTGGGCGATCACACACGTCAACTGGCGCAGGTCGAAACCGCCGACCAGGGGAAGTCCGATCGTCAGCGCGTACTCGCTGCGGCCAACGCTGCGCCACCCGCGCGCGAAGTGCGCGGAGGCGTTGACCTGCAGATCGACGTCGACACGCGCGGGCGAGGGCACGCCAACCAGATCGGCCAGGTGGTCGAGGTGTGCGAAGAGCCGCGGTTCGTCCTCGCGAGACAGGGAGCGCACCCGCGCAGCCGGACCCCGCCGGGAGAGGAACGGCTTGAGCAGCGCAATGGTGACGAGCGCGCCGATCACGATGGGGCCGAATCGCGCCAGTACGTACCCCGTGCCGCGGTTCCGCGGCATGAGCCCGTCGACCCACTCTCCCCCTGCCGTGGCCCACCACACACATCCGGCGACCGTCGCGCCCACGAGCGCCAAGTAGAGGAGGGGCAGCGCGACAACCAGCGCCGCCGCGAGGGCCATGGCAGCCCGGTACCGCGATTGGACGGGTCCGGCGGGAGCGACAGCGCGCACGACGGATGCGGGATCGAACTCCGACGCGTTCGACACGGTTGCGGCAGCGGATGTTTGCAAGGGAACCCTCCGCGGCAAGGTTCGGACGCGGCGCCGCGGTAGCTCGAAGGAAAGTCCCATTTCCCGATGGTCACGCCCGAGGGGGTCGAATCCACTGGCATGGGGGCCGCGGCCGCCGGGACCTTCCGACACAGCCGACGCCACTCGGGCGTCGGCCCAAAGCGCCAAGATCAGGGCGCGAGCACGGGCCCGAGCACGACGCGGAACCCGTCGAGGAAACCCGTGATGAGCGGATTGCTCGGAAAGCGTTTTGCCGAACGGCAGTCGCTGGAGACGTCGTACCACCCTCCGCCGCGCAGCACACGGGACGAACCCGCGCCGTTCGCGAAGGGGTCGATCTGGGCAGCGGCCGAGTAGGGCCCCATCTTGTCCATGCACCACTCCCACACGTTGCCGTGCATGTCGTAGAGCCCCCAGGCGTTGGGCGCGTAGCTGCCGACCGTCGCCGTGCCGGTGCTCACGGTGCCGCACTCGCCGCCCGCGTGGTAGCTGCTGAAGAACTTCGCATCGCTGCACACGAGCGCGCCGCCATAGTGGAACTCGGTTGTCGATCCCGCGCGGCAGGCATACTCCCACTCCGCCTCCGTGGGCAAGCGGTAGACGTAACCCGGGGGCACCTTTCCGAGCGCCGTTTGTTGTGCGTTCAGGGCGTCGCAATAGGCGACGGCCTCGAACCACGTCACACTTTCGACGGGCCGATTCGCGCCGACCAAGTACGAGGGATTGTCGCCCATGAGCGCCTCGTACTGGCCCTGCGTGACCTCGAACCGGCCCATCCAGTACGGGCGGGTGATCGTGACCGGATGCACGGGCTGCGAGTTCGGGTCGTTGTAGTAGGGCGACACGAAGTTGGGTGCATCGGACCCCATCACAAACGAACCCGGCTGGATCAGCGCGAGACCCGGAAAGTCGGGCTCCGACAAGGTGACTGCCAATCCGTTGGTGACGCCGAGGCTCGGGATCCCAGCAAGATCGAGCAGCGACCCTTGCAGGTATAAGGTCACGCCGGCCAACGAGGGCAGCAGCGGCACAGAGAGCGCGAAGTTCGCAGGCGGATTCGCGCCGCCGTTCCACACCACGGGACCTAGGGTCACAAGGGGATTGGGCGCAGACAAACTGAGCAAGAGCTCCCCAGGTGCACCGGGCGCGGCGAGACCAAAACCCGCCAGCACCGTGCCCGCGGGAAACGCGAGGTCCGGCGCGGATGCGATGCTCAAGAAGGCCAGACCCGGGGCCGCGGATGCGCTCGTCGGGTTCGAGACCCCGACGGTGAAGTTCTCCCCCACCGCCGGACTTCCGCCCAGCACCACGAGACTGCCCGGCGGGTTGACTCCGGATCCGTACGGCACGACCTGGGCGGTCGCGGAAAGGGCGAGCAGGGGAGTGGCGGCGAGGCCCAGCAGGGCCGACCGGTACGAGCGTCGAGTACGTCCGTTCATAGGAAGCGAGGCAAGGGGTCGGGAAGGAAGGAGGCCGTTCTTTGGAAACTAGCTGGCCTTTCCGCGGGGGGTGTCAACGAGTTGTTGCGGCCCTCGGACCGGCCGCATCGCCCGTCTCGCCGGGGGGGCACAGACACTCCCACCCCACCGGAAGCGGTCAAGAGCCGCGTTCCAAGCCGGCCACCCGGGTGCCGTCGTCTTGTCGAAAATCGCGGGAACCCCCGCGCGCGGCGGGTCCCTAAGACAGGGAGGGGAGCCCACTCGCCCCCCCGGAGGTACCCAACATGACCCACTTTCTCCGCCGGCCGCGCTGGTCCCCCTATCTGGTCGGGCTCGGCATCGGCCTTCTGTCCTGCGTCACGTTCTTGGCCATGGACAAGCAGCTCGGTGTTTCGACCACCTTCGTGCGCGCCGTCGGTGCAGCCGAGGGGTTGGTGTCGCCCGAGCACGTGTCGAACAACGCCTACCTGGCGTCCCACACCAAGGGCTCGGGGCTGATCGACTGGCAGTTCGCTCTCGTCTTGTTCTTGGCGGTCGGAGGTTTCCTTTCCGCGTGGCTCGCGCGCAGTCGCCGCGGACCCGAATTGCCCGCGCTCTGGAAGGAGAGTCTTGGAGAGTCGCGCGTGCGTCGCCACGTGTTTGCGTTCCTCGGGGGAGCGCTCGTGATGTGGGGCGCGCGTCTGGCGGGCGGATGCACCTCGGGACACGGCATCTCCGGCACCATGCAGCTCGCCCTCTCGTCGTGGGTGACCCTGGCCGCGATCTTCGCCGGCGGCGTGGTTGCTGCGCGTTTGTTGTATGCGCGCGGCCGCGCTTGATCGTCGCGTTCCCCTACCAAGAACACTTCCAGGCAATCCACCATGTTCGAACAACTCGTTTCCGACCCGAATGCGGTTCTCCTAGGCGCCCTCACCGGCCTCGTCTTCGGCTTCCTGTTGGAGCGCGGCAACGTGTCGCGGTTCGACACGATCGTCGGACAACTGCTGCTGCGCGACCACACGATGCTGCGCGTCATGCTCACCGCCATCGTCGTGGGAAGTGTCGGCGTCCACGGCATGATCCAACTGGGCTGGATCGACGGCATTGCGATCAAGGGGGCCCAGCTCGCGGCCAATGCCCTCGGTGGTGCGACCCTCGGCGTCGGCATGGCGGTGCTCGGGTACTGTCCCGGCACCGGCGTCGTGGCCGCCGGAGCCGGATCGCGGGACGCGTGGACCGGCTTGCTCGGGATGTTGGCCGGCGCGGCGGTCTACGCGGAGCTCGACCCGTGGTTCGCGCAGAACCTGCTCCAAGTGGGCGCGCTGGGCAAGGTCACTCTGCCCGGCGAGCTGGGGGGCAGCACCCTGGGCTGGGTGGTCGGTCTGGTGGGCGTCGGCATCGCGTTGCTCGCCCTGCTCCCGGGCCGGGCCCGCGGAACCGGCGCGGCCACGTGACGAGCGCCCCGTCGTTACCCTGTCCCAGGCGATTGGGCCCCGTGCCTGACCGCCTGGGACGATGGAAACCGACGCACAGAACGAGCCCGCACCGCCCTTGGCCACCGAACCGCGGGAGACCGCGGTCCCGTACCTCTTGGAGCGCGAGGGTGGCAAGTTGCACCAGTTGGCCCTGCGGTTCTGCGGCGACCGCGAGGAGGCCCTCGACCTGGTGCAGGAGGTCTTCCTGCAAGCGTGGCGCGACTGGCGCGGTTTCGATGGGCGCTCGAAACCCTCCACGTGGCTCTATGCCATCGCGTGGCGCACGTGCCAGCGGATGCACCGTCGGCGGGTCGGCGAACCCGAGCACGTCGAGTCCTTGGAGCAGCTCTTGCCGTTTGGTGAGGACCAACTGGGTTGCGCGCCAGCCCCGGACGACGGCTCCCCGTACGCGCAAGCGGTGCGGCACGAAGCGCGGGAGCGAATGGAGGCCGCGATCGTGGCCCTCCCCGACGATTTCCGCGTGCCGTTCGTACTGAAGGAAATCGCCGAGCTTTCGGTGCAGGAGGTGGCCCAGGTGCTCGGCCTCGCGGAGAACACCGTGAAGACGCGCCTGCATCGGGCCCGGCTGCGGGTGCGCAAACAAGTCGAGGAGGCCCTGCCGCGCCGCCCGGTGCCCCCGCCGCGTTTCGACGAGCGGATGTGCCTGGATCTATTGGATGCCAAGCAGGAGGCGCTCGACCGCGGCGTGCCCTACGCCTTCCCCGAGGGTCTCGTCTGCCAGTTCTGCGCCGAGCTCTTCGGCACCATGGATCTGGTACAGCGAAGCTGCGCGGAACTCGCGGCCCAGGGACCGCCGGCGGAACTGCGGCGGCGATTGGGTGCAGTGCTCGCCGCGGAACGCGCCAGCGGTGGCTAGATTGTGCGGACGCGGGATTCTCCGCGTCGGTCCCGACGAGCCGCCGATGGTCCGGTTGCAACTCCGCCCTACGTTCGAGATCCCGCTGGATCAGACTCGCGAGCAGGCCATGGAGGCCCTGCAGCGTGTGCACGCGGCGCGACCCAGGACCGAGCGCTTCCTGGTGTTCGGCGAGTACGGCGAGTTGCACTTGCCGAGCGAAGAACATCGTCTCTGGTCGCCGCACCTTTCGTTCTACGTGCTCGAGCGGGGAAGCACGTCGCTGCTCCTCGGGCGCTTTGCTCCGCGGCAAGAAATCTGGACCACGGTTTGGATCGCCTATCTGGCGATGGCGTGCCTGGTCTTCTTCGGTGCCGTGTTCGCGGCCGCCCAGTGGACCATGGGCTCCCCACCTTCGGCGGTTTGGGTCGCCATCGGTGCGCTCTTCGTACTCGGGCTTGTGTTCCTCACCGCGCACTTCGGACAGCAGCGAAGTGCCGACCAGATGGAGAGGCTGCGCGGCGAGTTGGAAGCGGTGCTCGCCGACGCGCGTCTGACGGCGACCGAACGGGTCGCGGGCGGGAACCCGCCCGGTCACCGGTAGGGCCGCGCGGCACGCGGTTGGGGCGAGGGCCTAGAGCTGGCCTTCGCCAAGCAATGCGTCGAGCTGTTGGTAACCCGCTGCCATGCCCTGTTCCATGCCGGACCCGAGCGCGCCGTCGCGTGCCTCGGCGGAGGGATAGAGCACGTGGATGTGCACCGCGCTGCGATTGCCGGGCAGTTCGCGCAGTTCCAGCGTGCCGAGCTGTTCGCCCGACTGGTTCTCGCAGCCGAACTCGAAGCGCTCGGTGCGCACCACGCGGCGCGGGGCGTCGACCTCGCGGTACTCGCCGGACATCGCCATATTCGCGCCGTCCGGGCCGGTCCACACGTGGCGGAAGGTGCCGCCTACGGTCAGGTTGTTCTCGCACTCCGCCATGGACCAGCCGGGCGGGCCGCTCATCCAACGGCGCAGCAGGTGGGCTTCCGTCATGGCGCGCCAGACGAGCGCCGCGGGCGCGTCGAAGGTGCGTTCGATCACGAGGGCGCGTTCGCCCGAGGGCACGATGCGCAGGCTGTCGGTGTGGTTCATCGCTTTTTGCGTTTCGGAGGGTTGGGTTGGGTGAAGGGAAGAGCGGCCCGTTCGAGGCTCTTGAGGTCGTCGAGCAGGGCGTCCAGGCGGCCGAAGTTGGCCTCGAAGACGGCTTTCAGTCCCTCGGCGCAGTCCGAGACCGCGCCGAGCGGATGGGGATTCATGCGGCAGGTGTGCACACGTCCGTGGATGCGGCGTTCGATCAGGCCAGCGCGCTCCAGGACTTTCAGGTGTTTGGAGGCGGCAGCCAGCGACACGTCGAAGGGTTGGGCGAGCTCCCCCACCGACCGCTCCCCCGCCGCGAGGGCGCGCAACATGGCGCGCCGGGTCGGGTGGGACAGGGCCTGGAAGGTCGCGTCGAGGACGGCATCTTCAACCATGTGGTTGAGGATAGGGAGGCCGCGGGAGTCTGTCAACCGCTTGGTTGAATAATTCTGCCGAGGGCCGCTGGCGCGCTCCCCTTGCGGGTTATTGCCACCTGGGCCCAAACTGCGCGGATGCCCTGCAAACCGATCCGACGCGCCCAGCGAGCCCTGCGGAGGGGTGACCGGAGGCGGCTCGTGCGCTGTTTGCGGCGCTACCCCGAGCTGAAGGGAGCGCACCGGAGCGGGTGGCTGCAGTGGCAGCTCAAGTGGGCGGATCCGGCCCTGTTGTCCGCCCTAGTGAGAGCCGGTCTGGATTGTCGGCGACCGGTCGACAGCGAGGGCTTCACCATGCTCATGGAAGCTGCGTGCTTCGATCGCCCCGAACTCGTCGAGATCCTGTTGCGTGCCGGGGCGCCTGTGGATGCGGTGACCGAAAACGGCGAAACGGCACTTTCGTACGCCGCCAGCATGAACGCGCAGCAGGTGACGGAGATTCTGCTCGCAGCCGGCGCCGACGCCACCCAAGCGGACAACGTGGCTCTGATCGCAGCACGCGGTTATGCCGGTCTTCGCCTGCAATCGATGTTGGAGGCTCACGGCGCCACTGCGGAGGTGAAGCCCTGGGGCGACCGCTGGGACGAAGGCGACCGCGAGGAGATCGAGTTCCGCACCGCCGACGGCAGTTGGCAGCGCGCGCCCAACCCCTATCCGGGTTGGGACTGGACGGGCGACTGGCCGCCGCCGGGCCCCCCGCCATCGGAGCCCCCCGAGCGAGTCGTCTACGTCGCCGCACGACGTTAAGTCCGACGTCGCCACGTCGAGCCGAAGCTACTCGCGAAAGCGATGGGCCGGGCCTTCAGCCCGGGCCGGTTCCACCCCAATACCTGGGGCGTTGCCCCAGGCTACGATCGGACGGGGCGTTGCCCCTCTCGGACGGCCCGACGATCGAGCGCCGCGTTGCCCCCTTCCGGCGGCCCGACGATCGAGCGGGGCGTTGCCCCCTTCCGACGGCCCTGCGTCGGTGAGACAGCGCAACAAGTGCGCGGCATTGTCGCTTGCCAAGTGCAGAGCTGGCGCTTCGACGCGCCAACGGCGCGAGCCAACGGCATGGGCCGGGCCTTCAGCTCGGGCCGGCATTCCCCACCAACCTGGGGCGTTGCCCCAGGCTACGATCGAACGGAGCGTTGCCCCCTTCGGACGGCCCGACGACCGAGCGCGGCGTTGCCCCCTTCCGGCGGCCCGACGATCGAGCGCGGCGTTGGCCCCTTCCGACGGCCCGACGATCGAGCGCGGCGTTGGCCCCTTCCGACGGCCCTGCGTCGGTGAGACAGCGCAACAAGTGCGCGGCATTGTCGCTTGCCAAGTGCAGAGCTGGCGCTTCGACGCGCCAAGGGCGC
>WGMC01000046.1 GCA_016125265.1 Planctomycetaceae bacterium | reverse complement strand
GCGCACGAGTGATTGATCGCGCACAAGTGAGTGATCGCGTGCACGTCGAAGCTTGCGCGCACGTCGGAGCTCGCGCGCACGTCGGAGCTCGCGCGCACGTGGGTGTCGGCATACACGATGGGCCGGGCCTTCAGCCCGGGCCGGTTCTACCGCAATACCTGGAGCGTTGCCCCAGGCTACGATCGGGCGGGGCGTTGCCTCTCCCGGACACACCCGCGCGCGCACGCGCCGACGCCGCACCCGCGCGCCGACGCCGCACCACCGCGCCGATGCCGCACCACCGCGCCGACGCCGCAAACACGCGCCGACGCCGCAAACACGCGCCGACGCCGCAAACACGCGCCGACGCCGCAACCACGCGCCGACGCCGCACCCGCGCGCCGACGCCGCAACCACGCGCCGACGCCACACCCGCGCGCCAACGGCGCGCCCCATAGGAGCCTGGGGCAACGCCCCAGGTCTGAGGAGAACGAGAGGCAAGGGCTGAAAGCCCGCTCCATCGCAACGGAGCACACCCGCCCCTTCACCGCTGGGATGCTGCGGGCGCGCTCACTTCTTCTGGTACTTCCAGTTGCGGTTCTTGCCCTCGGCGATCCACTCGATCGCCTGAGCTAGGCGCTTCTCGCGCGTTTCGTCGCGTTTGGCCTCCGTGATCCACTCGATGTACTCGCGCTTGCAAGACGGGGGGAACTCTTCGAAGTGGAGGGTGGCCGGCCTCGACTTCTTCAGCGCGTCGGCGAAGTCCTTTGGCATCGGCGGCGTCTTCTTCGCCGCCTTTTCCTTCGGAACCACAACGCCCTCGTCGTTGAGCTTCTTCGCGCGCCGGATCAGCGCGAGAATCTTCGCATCGGAGGGCAGGTCGGCTTCGCTTGTGATCTTCGCCGCGATGGGGTCTCGCCCCGGGGCGCCCCAAGTGAACTTCGCATCACCCTCGGATGTGTGCTCGAACAGCAGCGCGGCCTTCCAGAAGCCAAAGGTGCAGTGCTGCTTGAAGGCCGCCATGCCGGCGAACGGGCCCTTGTATTCGAACGACGGCATGCCCCACTTGATCGTCTCCGTCACCTCCGGACATCCCTTGTGCACCAGCGCGCGCAGCCGCGCGAGGATGGGCTTGGCGAAGTCGGCGGAGTTCTCGATGTAGGCGTCGATGCGGGGGTCTAGGGTGGGCATGGCACTGTCAATCAGATAGGGCGCCTCCGTTCAGTAGCCCAAGGTCATGGCCCAGCCGTTGAGGGCCTGGGTGCCGAGCAGTGGGCCGATTTGGAGGATGCGGAAGCCTTGGCTGGCGAGGTTTAGCCCCACGAGGGACGGCAGGTTGGGGATCGCGAACTGGTGGTTGCCGGTCTGCAGGTCGAGGATCACGTTGACGCTGAGGGCCACGAGGATTTCGCCCTCGATGCCGGGGATCACGAGCGGCAGGAGCGACTGTGCGTCGTACGCGACCAGCGTCGCGATGGTGTTCGCGGTCGGCGCGACCGTCGCTCGGAAAACGCCGCCCAACTGCGGCAAGGAGACCACCTCGCAGCCCAGGGGATTGATGCCGGAGCCGTTGAGCAGGATCGCCGTGGCAGGAGGGCAGTTGCCGTAGTGCTCGACGGCGCCGACGTTCACTTCGGCCGTGCCACTCTGGTCGCCGTCGGTGATGCGCGGCGAGCCGTCGAGGTCCAGTGCGCCGATTTGCGCGACGCTGGAGTCGCCGGCGTCGATGCCGGGGCTGCCGGGCAGAAGCGCGAACTGGCTGTCCCAAAGCGGAATGCCCTGGAAGTTGCCCGTTGCGCCGAATCCCGCGGGGAGGACGCCGAACATCGAGTTGTCCACATCGGCGGGCAGCACACCGGCGCCGACGGTCGCGGCGTTCTGGTAGATCAAGAGGTTGCTGAAGCGACTCGGTGCCTCGGTGTCGAGCGCCAAGGAGCAGCGTGTGATCGTCAGGTTGATGCCGCGCACGTCGGCCGGCGCGCTGGATTCGATCGCCGTGATGCCGCTCGCAGTCGACGGCGACTGGAACAGGCAGCTCACCAGCAGCGCTTCGGTCTGCCCGAGTACGGATGCGTTGGCGTCGATACCCGAACGGAAACGCGTCCGACGAGCGTCGAAATCGACCGTCGCATTCGAAGCAGGCGACAATCCAACGGCGCCGTCCACGGAGCAGCCGACCAAACGGACGTCGGAGCGAAACGCTCCGGTTCCGGTCGCACTGACGGACGTGAACGTCGAGTTCGTGGCGATCAGTTCCCCCACGGCATCGCCCGTTCCGGCGATGCTCGTCGCGCCGACCGCGCAGCTCTGCAGGGTCACTTGGGAGTGGAAATCGCCGGTGCCGCTCAGCACGACGCCGTCCAACAGGCGGCAGTCCTCGAACCGCAACGTCGCCAATGTTCCCACGCCCGTTCCCGCCGCGAGCAGGGAAACCTTCACAGGGGTGGGACCGGTCTCGGTGCCGGCTTCGAAATCGATACCGACGAGGCGGGCAATGGTTGGCGCTGTGCTCGTCGCACCGAAGGCGAGGGCCGGCCCGTCGTCGGAGCCCCGGACGGTCGGTGTGAACCCATCACCTGCGCGCAGCGTCAAGGAGCGTTCGAACCAGGTCAGCGTGCCGACGTAGGTGCCGTTCGACTCGAGAATCAGGGTTTCGCCGTCCGCGGCGGCGGCGACGATCGCGACCAGATCGTCGTTCGGCCCCACGATGATGTCGGCGCGCCCTCGGGTTGCGAGCAGCGGCAGTAGCACCAGCATCCAAGGTGCGGTCCGGTGGGCTTGGGAAACGCGGATCAAGGAAGGGGAGTTGCGGCGCATGGAAGTCCCGGATGGGGGTGGCGAGGGAGGTCGGCGCAGAAGGAACTGCCGCGGTGGCCTCGTTTCGCCCTCCAGATTACTTTAGGTGCGACGGAGTGGGGCGGCGCGGCCGGTCCTCGTTGGGAGGGCTGGGAGGCCGCAGCGCGGCCCTATTCCCCCGGCTGGATTCGGGGCGCCGCGGGCACCAGGGCGCGGCGCGACCACCATGCGGGAAGTTCCGCACCACCTAGGGCCGCCAGCACCAGACCGCCGCCCCAAAGCGTGTGGCTCGAGGGTACTTCTTCGACCACGAGCCACACCAAGGCCACGCCGAACACGACCTCGAGCAACGAGAGGAGGCTCACCTCCGGTGCCGAGAGGTACCGGGCGACGACGACCACCAGCAGGCACGGAATCGCGAGCTGGAAAACGCCGAGTCCCGCAAGCAGTGCGATCTCGCGGCCGCCCGATTGCAGCGGCCAGGCCAGGGGCAACATCGCGGCGCTCGACAGCAGCGCACCGAGCAACAGAGCGGGCAGCAGGTCGATCCGTCCGGGCCCCTGCACCCTTGCTGTGTGTTGCATCAACGTCCAGTTGGTCGCGCCCGCGAGCGTCACGAGCAGCGCCACACCCATGCCGAGCACATCGCGCGTGCTGCCCGCGCCAAGCTCGGCCGCGTACATCCAAACGATGCCGAGTGACGCCACTGCGATCGCGATCACTGTGCGACGCGGCAAGCGGTGGCCCAGCGCCACACGCGCGAAGATCGCCGTCAGGAGCGGCCCCGTCGCCATCGTGACCAGCACGTTGGCCACACTCGTCAGCGTGAGCGCCAACATGAAGGCCGTGAACATCACGCTCCAACACAGGCCGGAAAGCAGCAGGCTGCGCGGAGCGCGCAACAACGCGCGTCCGAGGTTTCCCGGACCCATGGTCGCCGACATCCACACGGTGAGCGCACACCCGTTGAAGAGGCTGCGCCAGAAGGTGATTTCGAAGGGCCGCGGTTCGTCGAGCTGGCGTGTCACCACGCCGGCCGAGCTCCACAGCAAGGTCACGACGACCATCGACAACACGGCGCGGCGGTGGGACATGGAAGCGGGCGGGCGCGCGGTGTGGGGGACCCTTTGGGCGCTCCAATCTACCGCGGCGCACGGGCCGGCGCACCGACGTGGCCACGCAGCCCTATTCGGCGACGAAACCCTTCCAGCGCCGCATGTACTCGACGAACGGGGCGCTGAGGCCGTTCTCGCGGAGGTGTTCCGGCGTGTAGGGCGGCCGCGTGGGCTCCCACCCCGGCACGGCGGCGTCGAGCGGCCAGCGCGCGTGCCCGATCGCCGCCCGGCCGAGGCCCACCAGGTCGGCGCCGTGTGCCAGCACCTCGTCGGCCTGCGTTGGCGACCACACGCCGCCCGTGGCGATCACCGGCACGTCCGGCCCGACCGCGTCCCGGAACCACGTCGTCAGCATGCGGTCCGAGCCCGGGTGCGCGGCGGGCGGCCGGAAGCTGTCCCAGTTCGACACGTGGAGGAAGTCGACACCGTCCGCGACGAGCCAGCGGGCCACTTCGAGTGTGTCCTCCAGTACCACACCCTGCTCCGCGACCTCGGGCGAGAGGCGCACGCCCACCAGGAACGACATGGGCACGGCGGCCTTGACCGCAGCCAGCACCTCCCGCAGGAACCGCGCGCGATTTGCGAGGGAACCGCCCCACGCGTCGGTGCGGGTGTTCGTGACGGTGCCGAGGAACTGCGTGATCAGGTAGCCGTGCGCGCCGTGGATCTCCACACCGGCGAATCCGGCGTTCGCAGCCCGACCCGCGGCCGCCGCGAAGGCGGCGATCGTGCGTTCGATGTCCTGTTCCGTGGCGGCGCGCGGCACTTCAAAGTTGGGGGAGTCCAGCTCGAACGCGCTGGCGCTCCACGGTTGCTGACCGGTGAGCCTCGACGGCGCGCGCACCCCGCCGTGGAAAATCTGCACGAGCCCCAGCGTGCCCATCGACGACAACGTCTTTGCGAGCCGCGTGAGCCCCGGCAGCAGAGTGTCGTCGAACATCCCGAGCTCGCCATCCCACCCCTGCCCATCGCGCGCAACGTGCGCTGCGCAGGTGGTCACGATCCCGAACGACGAGCGCGCCGCCAGCCACGAGAGCTCGTCCTCGCCGAGCGAGCCATCTGCGTGGCTCTGCTTGTTCGTCATCGCCGCAAGTACGAGCCGATTGGCGGCGGTGCGGCCGGTGCGCGGAAATCGAAAGGCGGAAAGAACGCGAGGCAGCGAGTCGGGCATGCGCGGAAGTCTACGGCCTGCGCTCGCGGAAGCCGGTGGCCGTCAGTCCTCGGTCTGGTAGCGCCAACCACCGCCCAGCTCGAGGTTCATGTTCAGGTTGTACATCGGTCCGTAGAAGGCCTGCGACTCGTGACCGCTCACATCGGCAAGGCCCCTAGATCCATTCGGGAAGTGCACCAGTGCGCAGTCGCCGCTCGGATTGTCACGGATCACAAGCGCGACGACGGGACCCTTGGTCTTGACCTCGCGCACGACAAACAGCCCCGCGCGCGTCGGCACATCCACGGACTCGCCGGCGCGCACCCGATCGACGAGTTCCTCCATGGCGGGGCGCGAGATGCTGGCGGCGAGTCGGAAGCTCGTCTGTTGGACTGCCAATGCGACGAAGGCCGCACACACCATGAGCACCAGCGCGGAGCCTGCGAGCTTGCCCAGTCCGCGAAGCTCGCCGATCGCCCACGCTGCACCGAATCCGAACACCAATGGCAATGCGACGACGCCCACCAGCATGTGCACGACCATGCTGTAAAGGCTGAGGTGGAACGTGTTGATGTAGACACCGAAGACGAGCGACAGCGATGCCAGCACCGCAAACCAGCGCCCGGCCGGGCGTGCGACTCCCCGCGCGTTCGCCGGCACTCCTCCGATCGGCTCGGGGCCCCTCTGCGGGTGCTCGGGCGCGCCGCTCGGCGGCTGCGGATGGGAACGGATGGGATCGTCCTGCGGAGACTTCACGCGGTTCGATTCTAGCCGGGTGTCCACATTCCTGGCGGGGTCCATGGAGGCGGGCGGGCGCGCGGCGTGGGATGCCCCCACTGCCACAGCGCCCGCCCGCGAACGCGTCCGGTGGGACGCCAGTCGGCCGGGGAAGCTGGTGCCGCTGGCCGCGCTTCAGGTCATCACAGGCCGAGCTTGACGCGCAGCGCGTTGCTGAATGCGGTGCCCAGCACGCCGGCGCCGGCCGGGTCGAAGATCACGTACTGGAAGTAGGCGCTCACGCCCAGCACGTTCGGGGCCGCCGCGGGGACCGGGACGGACACCGAGGTCGTGCCGAACGCGTTGGTCACGCTGGCGACCAGCACGAGGGGCGTTTCCAGGTACAGGTTGCAGCTCCCGCCCACGGGCAGGGTGACCTGACCCAGGGAGAGGGCGAGGAACGCCGGCGCGAAGGCGCGCGCTTGCGACACGGCGACGCCGAAGCCGGCGTTGCCCAGGGTGGGTGCGCCCACCGCCGAGATCACCGGCACGAGGGCGCCGGTACCGGGGCAGCCCGCGCCGAAGTTCTGGGCGAGGGTCGGGGTGTAGGAGAGGAACACGGTCACCGTGCCGTCCCCGGCGTTCGCGACGACGAAGTCCGCGGTGCGGTCCCCGTCCAGGCCGCCGATCGCGACGGAGCTGGGCGCGTTGCCGACGGTGAACGAGTCGGTACCGCCAAACGTATTGAGCACACCGTCGTACGCGTCGTAACGCGTGGCGCTGGTGGAGCCGAAGTCCGCCGCCACGATGTCCTGGCGCGAGATGAAACCCGGCAGGGAGTCGTCGTCCAGGTCGCCGATCGCCAGGTCCGTGGGGAACGAACCGCCGGCGAACGTGCCACCCGCGAGGAAGTCGCCCGCGGTCCAGCTACCGGCGGTCAGGCCGTCGTTGGTGAACACACGCACGTCGCCGGGGAAGAGGATCGGGAACGACTCCGCCGTCACGGCGAGGTCCAGGTCCAGGTCGCCGTCCAGATCGCCGACGGCCACGGCCTTCGGGTTCTGGGCCACACCCAGGGAGATCGGCGCGCCGAAGCTGCCGCCGCCCAGGTTTTCGTAGAGCAGCACGTTGTTGGAGGTCGTCGGCGTGAAGCCGGTGCCCGCCATGGTGGCGACGACGTCGTTGTCACCGTCCCCGTCCAGGTCGCCGATGGCGACGCGCTGGGGTCGCAGGAATCCGCCCACGGGGGCGGTCAACGGCGCAAGGGCGCCGCCGTTCAAGCTGACGGCGACCGACCCGGAGCCCGCGAAAAGCAGGTCACCTTGCATCGCAACCACCAGGTCGGCGGTGCCGCTGCCATCCAGGTCGCCCACGGCAACGCTCACCGGCTTGGTGGCCGGCAAGGTCGAGAGGGAGGCCGCTTCGGCCAACGTACCGACGGGGTCGTTGTCGAGGATCACGACGCGGTTCGAGCCCTCGGCCGCGACCGCCAGGTCCGTGCCGCCGCCCGAGACCAAGTCGCCGCTCGCCAATGCCACCGGCGCGTCACCGACACCGAGGTTGACCGTCGCGGAAGTGGGGAAGGCGCCGGCGCCGTCGTTGAAGCGCACGGTCACCGAGTCCGAGCCCGCGTCCGCCGTCGCGATGTCGCGGGAGTTGTTGCCATCGAGGGTCGCGAGGATCACGCCGGAAGGTGTGGTGCCGACGGCGACGTTGGTGGCGACGAACGGCGGCGGGGGCCCGAAGGTCGTGCGCTGACCCGCGCGGTAGGCGTTGGTGGTCAGCTCGTTGACGTACACGTTGCCGGCGGGGTTGTTGGACCCGATGCCGAACTGGACGCTGGTGATGATCGCGCCGGGGGCGGTGATCAGAGCGTAGACGTCCGCGAGGGTCTTGGGCCCGGAGAACGCGATCGGGGAGACCGCCATGGTGCTCAGCTCCACGGGGGTGCCCTGGCTGCTGGCGCCCGCGCGGCGATCGAAGAACCACCACTTGCCACTGGTGTGCGTGATTGTCTCGGTCTGCCACAGACCATTGGCGACCTTGCCGTTGCCCTGGCCGGGTTCGTAGATCAGCACCTTGTCCCAGACGTTCTCGCCGGTGCGCGACGACACTCCGACGAAGGGGAAGTCCGCCGTCTTGATGCCAAACTTGAGCGACGGGGTGATCGTGGAAGGGCCGTTGGCCATCCAGGAGTACTGGGCCGTGAAGCCGGGCCCGAAGACACTGCCGGGGTTGTGGCCCGTCAGATCGTCCTTGCGGTGGGAGATCTGCGACTTGCCACCTGTGCCGCCCACCGGGTCGATGAAGAGGCGCACCGAGCCCAACCACGTGCCCGGGGGCACGGTGCCCGGCGCCGGTTGGAAGCTGATTTGGCCCGCGATGTCCGCGTCGTGCAGGGCGTTGAACTTGAGCGGGTCCGCGGCCTCGGGCGCGTCCGTCAACGTCGGGCTGACCAAGTTGGTGTTGGAGGGGAATGCACCACTCCCGTCGGCGCGAGTGTCGTCGGAATACCAGCCATTCTGCGATAGGGCGCTGGTATTGATGTCTTGCGCTGTGGCCACACCTGCGAGCAGGGCGGGGCCGAGCAGCAGACTTGCTGCGAAGGCTCTCATGGATGGACTCCTGGAATCGGAATGGGGGGGTCGTGGAAGCCACCGCGCGAGTGCGTGGGGGCGCCGGAGCCGCGCGCTGCGCAGCCGCCGGATTCGGGTTCTGCGTCCGCGTCAGGGACCGATGGTCAGCTCGAGCGCGTCCGTGAAGGCGATGTCGACGCCAAACGGCGCGACGAGATCGAAGAGACCGCCTTGGAAGTACGCCTTGGCGCCGATGAAGTTCACGTTCTGGGGGATCGTGATCGGGAAGGCGGACGGGAAGCTCGGGCCCGCCCAGATGGACGGACCCAAAAGCAGCGCCTGCGGCAATGCGATCAAGAGCTCCGACGGCGCAAACGGCCCCGACATGCCGAAGAACGGCAGTGGCGTGCCCGCGGGGAAGTTGGCGTCCGGCGCGAACGAAAGGGCGAGGAACGCGAACGAACCCGGCGCCTGGGTCCCGAGCGGGTTGTTCACGCCGAGCACCGTGGTCGCGCCGATGGATCCCGTACCTGCGAGCACCGACAGACTGCCGACCGGGTTGATGCCGCTGCCGTAGGGCACGACCGAGGCGCTGACCGTTCCGTCGTCCGCCTCGAGCGTCAGGTAGAACGACGCACACGGCAAGAACGGCGGCAGACAACCGCCGAAGTTCTGGCTGGTGCAACCGCCAAAGCCCAAATCGACGCGGTCGTAGAGGTCCACGGTGCCGTTGGGCGCGGGCAGGCCGAGCGGCCCGTTCACGAGCAGCGGCCCGGACTTCACGTCGAAGAAGCGGTACTCCCAACCGATCGGTCCGGCGGGCACGGCGATGCCACTCGTGCGTGTGCTGATGGTGACCGTGTTCGCGACGGGAGTGATGCCGTCGGAGCCGGGCAGGCCCGTGAGCGGAAAGCTGCCGAGCAACTTGCCGGGACCCGCGCAGGAACCCGTGGTCCCCGCGTACAGATTCACCGTCAGATCGATGGGCCCGTTCGCCACGGTGGAGTAGCCCACGGTGAAGCGGTAGAGCAAGCCATTGCCGCTCGGTGTGTAGATGCCCCAGTCGCGCACACCGACGCCGGCTCCGGGCAGGAACGTGAAGCCGTTGGTGGCGGAGTTGTCGAAGTCGACCACCGAACCGCCGCCGCCCTCGGCCGCGTCGGACACACTTGGCTCGAACGACTGGCTGTCGAGGTCGTAGGTCCCCACATGCACCACCGGTGCGTGCACACGTTGGGGCACGTCCTGGGGAGCGAACGCCGCGAGAAGGAACGCTGCTTGGATGAGGGACATGGTTCAGCTCCCGATCTGGATGCGAACGGCGTTGCTCAGGGAGTAGGTGCCGAAGTACGCGCCGAACGGGTCGAGCACCGCGTATTGGAAGAAGAGGTCGAGGCCCGCGAAGGGCGGCACGTCCATCGGGATCGCGAAGCCGACCGAGGCCGCGCCGCTCGCGCTGGTCGACGTGGGCAGAAGCGGCAGGAGCGGGCCCAGGTACAGCGTGCAGCCGAAACCGAGCGGAACCGGGGAGAGCGCCGGTGCGATCGCGAGGAACGCGGCGGCGTTGGGGCGTCCGTTGCTCAAGGTCACGGCGAAGCTCGGATTGCCAAACGTCGGCAGGCCCGAAGCGGCGATCTGGGGCACGTTGCCGGCGGTTCCGGCGCAGCCGGTGCCCACGAGTTGCGTGAGCGCCGGCGCATCGGACAGCGCCACGAGCACTCGTTCTTGCGCCGCGTCGAGCGCGACCAGGTCCAGTGTCCCGTCCGCGTCGAGTTGCGCGAGCACGAGGCCGACGGGCACTCCTCCAGTCGCGCAGCTCGACACGCCCGCGAAGTCGGCGCCGAGCGGGTCGAACGCGCGGTACAGCACCAATTCGCCCGACGCGAAGTTGGCCGCCACCACGTCCACACTCAGGCTGAAGTCCAAGAGCCCCTGGCCGCCCACATCGCCCGCCGCGAGGGCGCTGGGCAGCAGACCGCTCGCGGGCAGCACGACACTCGAGAAGTTCGCGGGCGCGAGGCCCGGCGCACCTTCGTGGTCCAGGATCCAAAGGGCGCCGGGGGCGCTCGGCGGGAAACCTTCGACCGAGAGCACCAACTCGTCCGCGCCGTCGCCGTCGAGGTCCTCCGCCACCAACGCCGTCACGGGCTCGCCCGCGGCCAGCACACCCGCGAAGGCCAAAGTGCCCCCGCCTTCGTTGCGCCACAACAGGACGCCGTCGACACCTGGGGGCCCAGCCGCCGTGCGCCGGCGCAGGGCCGCCACGTCGAGGTCCCCGTCGCCGTCGAGATCCGCGAGCACCGCGTCGAGCACCCGCTCGAAGCCGTCCGGCGGCGCGGGTAAGGGTGCGGCCGCGAGCGGTGCCACACCGTCGTCGCGCACCCACACGAGGCCGCCGCCGCGCGCGAAGAGGTCGCCCTCGAGCGCCACGACGAGATCGTCGCCGCCGGCGCCGTCCAGGTTGCCGGAGGCCGCTTTCCCCGCGCCGCCGAGACCGAGCGGCAGATCCACTGCGAGGTCAGGCCCACCGAGCAGCTCGACGTAACGCACCCGGTGCGCGCCGCGCTCGACCACCGCCAGATCCCGACCGCCCCGGAACGCGCCCGCCGCCAAACCGCGCGGATCCGCGCCGCCGGGCAGCACGAGCGGCGCGAGCGGCACAAAACCACCGGCACCGTCGTTCTGGAGCCGCGCGATTTGGTCGAGCGCGCCCAAACTGACCAACAGATCGCGCCAACCGTCGCCGTTGGCGTCCGCGGCCACGAGGTCCGTGGGGCCCGCGCCCACCGCGTAGGCCGCGGTGCGCTCCAGGCCGGGCAGGTTGCAGTCGTTCCAGGCGTAGCCGACGGAACACGTCAGCAGCGCGAGCGGCGCGAGGCACCAGCGCGGAGCGCCTGCGATGGATACGGAGCGGTCGGACGCCTGGACACGGGGCGACCGCACCGACACGGGGTCGATTGCGAACACGGAATCTTCCTTGGCGGGGGGGCAACGCTTCCACCCGGTCGGATGGAGGCGCCTTGGGAAGGGCCGCGCAGGAGGGGCTGCGGGAGGGGGGAGCCCGGTGCGGTGCCGGTCAACACCGCGCGGGAAGAGCATGCACCAACCCACGGGTTCTCCGCTAGATGGGAAGTCGCAAAAATCGAAACAAGGCCGAGACAACCCTCGGCGCCCATCGCCGCGGCGCGGGGCCCGTCGGGTTCGTAACCTTGGATCCGTGGAATACTTGCGCCGCGATGTCTTGCTCGGTCTGGGGGCGCTGCTAGCGGGCAGTTGTGCAAGTGACCGACGGGCAAGCCGAGCGCCGCTTGCGCCCACCGCGGTCGACGGCCCGCCGCAGCAACTGGCTCCACCCGATCTGCGCAGCGCGCCCCCGTTCGAAGTGGTCGTCGGCCAGCGCCCCTACCGGCGCGGGCGTGTGCGGCTCGAACTCGAGTGGTTGCGCGGGCGTCCGTGGGTGCACAACTACGGGCACGGTGGTGCGGGGCTGACCTTGGCGCTGGGTACGGCTCTCGAGGTCCGCCGACTCGTGGGCGATCACGTGGCGCCCGGCGCAGCCGTCGTGGTGCTAGGAGCCGGCGCCGTCGGATTGGCGTCGGCGCTCGAGTTGCTGCGCGGCGGGTACAGGGTTTCCGTGCACGCGGAGCACTTCGGTCCGCGCACCACGTCGGCGATCGCCGGCGGGCAGTGGGCGCCCTCCCTGGTGGCCAAGGGCGACGATGCGGAGTCGCGGGCGCTCTACCTGCGTGTGCTGGCCGATTCGCGCCGCGCCGTGCATGGATTGCTCGGGCGCGGCGCCGGTGTGCACGAGCGCTCGAACTTCGCGCCCGAGGGGCATGGCGCGTCGCTCCTGGACGTGCCCGATGGGGTTCTTCCCGCGACTGTGGCGCTGGAGCGCTTGCCCTGGCCCGGCACCTCGGGCCCGGGTTGGGCGCGGCGCACGTACCTGATCGAGCCGAGGCCGTTGCTGGGCTGGCTCGAACGCCAGTTGCACGCCGGCGCGGTGCCGTTCCACCAGCGCCGTTTCGATTCCGCGGAGCAGCTCGACACGTTGCCCGCGGACGCGATCGTGAACTGCCTCGGGGAGGGCGCCGGAGCCTTGCTCGACGACCGCGAACTGCGCCCCCTGCGCGGGCAGTTGCTGCACTTCGCGCCCCAGGCGCACCCGTGGCTGCTCTCCTATGCCGACGGGTACGTGTTCCCGCGTTCGGATGCCCTCGTGCTGGGCGGGTCCGTCGAGGCGGACCGACCGGGTTTGGCCCCGGACCCGGAGCTCAGCGAGCGCATCCTGGCCCGCGGGCGCGAGTTCTTCGGGGCGGGGACGGAATTCGGCGGTGTTGCCGCAGCGGATTCCGGCCGGCGTCGGTAGAGGTCGGTCCATGCACGCCGCCGAGCCAACCTGCGAAGCCGCCGCCGAGGCGACCGGGCCCGAGGTGGGTTCGGAGGGCGCACGCGACTTCACGGCGTTCGGGCGGGCGCTTGGCGCCCAGTCGGTTGAGCTCAAGCGCTACGCGGCGCGCGTCGTGCGGCGCGGCGAGGACCCGGACGAACTGGTGCAGGAGGCCCTGGCCCGCGCCTGGCGCAGCCGCGCGTCCTACGACGAAGGTGGGTCGCTGTCCGGCTGGCTCAAACGCACGCTTTTGCACGCGCTTTTCGACCTGCGCCGGCGCCGCGCGTCGCAGCCCGAGGACCTGGGCGACCTCGACCGCACGATGCCCGCGGCGGCGCGTTCGGTCGAGGATACGAGCGCCGCGCGGGAACAGATCGCGCGGGCCCTTTTGCCCCTGTCCGCGGCCGAGCGCGCGTTGCTCCTCGCCTTCCACGGTCGCGGCGAAAGCACGGTCGAAATCGCGGCGCGCCTCGGGCAACCGGAGGGCACCGTGCGCTCCGCGTTGCACCGCGCGCGCCGCCGTTTGGCCAAGGAGGACTCCGATGCAGATTGACGAACGCGACGCGCAACTGTGGGCCCGCGTGCACGGGGCGCTCGATCGCCGCGAGGATCCTTTTGGCGATCCCGACGTGCAGGAGCTGCTTCTGCGCTATCCCGATCTCGCGCCCGAAGTCGAGCGGATGTGCGCGCGGCTCGACGCGATCGCGTCCGTGGCGCCCCCGCGACACTCCTCCGCGCGGCCCTGGTTCGTGGCCGCGGGCCTGCTCGCGGCGGCGCTCGTGGCGGTGCTCGCGCCGCGGTTTCGAGTGGAGCCAACCGCGGAACTCGAAACGGCGCCCGTTGCCGCGGAAATCGCCGCAACGGTGCCTTTGGCCCCCGCACCCACCTTGCGTGTGTTGCGTTTTGCTCTCGCCGTCCAAGTGGATGGCACCACCCACGCCGTGGAGGGTCGCCAACTTCGAACGGGCGGGCTTCTGCGCACGGAAACCCTGCGCGGTCCCTCGTCCCAATGGACCGCAGAATCCCTCGAATCGAACGAGACCACCCGATGAAACTCCTGACTCCGCTCCTCGTTGCCGCCGCCGCGTTCTTCGCACCCGCGCAAGAACCCAAGGCGCCCGTTCTGAACCTGTCGACCCACGACGTGGCCGACATCCTGGAACTCGCGGTCGATGACCTTCAGGCCGAGGACCCCGAGGCGGCCGCAAAGCAGCGCGCGGATCGCCTGGTAGACCTATTGGCCGACATCCACACGCACATGGAGCCTCCCATGGGCACAGCGAACGAGACCGTGCGCGCGGTGGGAAACGGCAACCTGGTGGCGCTCCTCGATACGGCGCAGGAAGGGTGGCTCGGGCGTTTCCTCGAGGCGCAGCGCTCCGCCGCGGCAACCTTCTTCGAGGTGCACACTCGCATCGCGTGGTTGCCGCTGGAAACGGCGGCGGAGATGGGAATCTCGAGTGCCCCGAGGGTCCTTGATCCCACCGAGTTCCTAGCCCTGCGGGTGCAGCTGGACGTGCTGCTCGGCGAGCGATCCGCTCCCGCGAATTCGGTGACCGCAGCGCCCTACAGCGCGCCGCGCATCCTCACTTCGAACGGCCAGCGCGCCAACGTGTCGGTGCTCGAGGAGCAGCACTTCGTTACGGGTTACCGCACGTACGAACGTGTCCAGCCCGGTGGGGGTAGTTTGGTGGTTCCCGAAATCACGACACAATCCCAAGGCGAGATGATCGACGTGCGGTGCGTAAACCTCGCAGGAGGCGCCATCGGAGTGGACTTCCGGCTCCAATCTCACCGCCACGTGCTCCCCGTCGTCGTCGAAGAGACCCCCGACGGTCCCGTGGCCCGACCGCGCAAGGCCACCTGCACCGCGGAAGCGAACCTGGTGCTCCCAGGGCCGGCAGCGGTGCTGATCGGCGGGCTCGAACGGGACGGACACGTCCATTTCGCCGTTGTGCACGTGCGGCCCGTCACCCCCCGTTGACCGCGAGGGACAGGCCGGACCCGCCAGAGCGAACGCGCTGTCCGCCTGGCTCCCCTGTCCCTCCTGGGCGCCACTGGAGTTACGCCACCGGGCCAGACACACCTAGACTCGAAGAGATGGATCCCCACGCGCTCGCGGAGGCGCGCAGCCTCGCATTCCACCAAGCGGTCTGTGCAAGGGTGGAAGTTGCGCCCGAGCTGCTCGACGTCGTCCGCGCGCGCTTGGACCAGTGGCGCTGTGATCCGTCGAAGCCCCAGCAGTACGTCCGAGCCTGGCGGCGCCTTGTCGACGGTCCGCCGGAGGAGCTCCGCGCCGCGCTGACGGGCAACGGGGACGAGGCGCTAGCGCTGCGTCAAGCGAGCCCCTTCGCCGGAATCATCGACGCGCGCGAACGCTGGCGGATCTGGTCCGAGGTCCGCGCTCGAATGGCGGAGCCCGCATGAACCGACATCAGTTGGAGCATCTGATCCGTGCGGCCGCGACGATCGCCGACACTCTCGACATCGTCATCCTCGGGAGTCAAGCCATCCTGGGCCAACACCCGGACGCGCCCCCCAGTTTGCTCCGGTCGATGAAGGCGGATGTGTATCCCCTCCACGCCCCCGACCTCGCCGAACTGATCGACGGCTCGATCGGAGAGGGTTCTCCTTTCCACACGACGTTCGGCTACTACGCCCAGGGCGTCGGCCCAGAGACGGCGATGCTGGCGCCGGGTTGGTCGGAACGTCTGGTCCCGATCTCGAACGAAGCCACGCGTGGCGCGACGGGCTGGTGCCTCGACACCCACGACTTGGTCCTGTCGAAGCTGGTTGCCGGGCGACCGAAGGACCTGGAGTTCGCGGCCGAGGCCAGGCGGGCTGGTCTGCTCGACCTCGACGAGTTGCGGCGACGCGCGAGCCAGCTTGCGGTCGAGGATCGACTCCGCACCGCAGTCGCCAGTCGCATCGCGGTCCTCGAGCGAGGGGAGTGAGCGCTCGGCCAAAGTTGTTTCGCCCCACTTCCCAAGGCGGGCCAGGAGGCCCGCGCACCCAGCCGCGCGTCGCGGCGGAGTGGTGTCGTCGTTGCGTAGGTGCGAGCTCGCGTGCACCGATCTGTAGGGGCGCGGCTCTGTCCGCGCCCAACGGGCGTCGGGACGGGCGCCACAGGAGACCTGCGAGGTTGGCCCGGTCGTTCCCCTTGGCCGCGGACAGGGCCGCACCCCTACGGCGACGTGCCCCTCGCCTACCCGCGCGGGGCCCCGTTTGACCCCCCTCGGAGGGGGGTCTATCCTCTTTGGCCCCACTTGGCCGGGTTCGGGTGCAACCCCGGGCGCCGGCGGAGGTACCGACAGGTCCACCCCCTTTCGCTCCGACCGATGATGACCCGTTTCCCCTTCTTTGGCCCGTCGCTGACCGCACTCCTCGTCGTGGTGGCGCTGGCGCCGCTCGCGACGCCGGACACCATCTACAAGACGAACGGCGAGCGCCTGACGGACGTCACGGTCGAGTCCGAGGGCCTGGCCGGCGTCGTGTACAAGGCCGGGCGCGGCGCGGCGGTGACGCTCGCGGTGGAGGCGGTGGACCGGATCGACTACGAGCGCTCCCCCAAACTGCTGGTCGAGGCCGCGGGGTTCGCGGCCGAGGGCGACGTCGCCGGAGCCCGCCAGGTGTACGCCGATTACCTGGACGGCCAGCTCGATTCGAAGTCGGACGAGCGCCGCTTCCCCTGGGCCGCCCCGTACGCGGCCCGCCGCGCCCTCGAACTGGCGCGCACCGAACAGGACTGGGCCGGCGTGATCGCGCTGGCCGACACGATCATCAACCGTTTCCCCGACTCGCGCCACGTGCCCGACGCCTTCCTCGCGAAGGCCGACGCGCAGGCCGTGCAGGGCGCGCGCGCGGACGCCAGCGCGACGCTCGGCGCCTTTGCCGCACTGGTGCAGTCGAAGAGCCTGCCGACCTACTTCGGCCTCGAGGCGCGCCTCGGCCAGGTGATGATGGGGGCGGAGTTGACCCCGGCCAAACGGCTGGAGGCGCTCGAAAAGGTGGCCGCCGAGGTCCGCACGGACTTCCCGCGCCTCTACCTGCGCGCGCTCGTCGCCCGCGGCGAGACGCACCTGCAAATCGCCTTCGACGACGCCGGGCAGCGCACCGCGCGCATCGCGTCAGCCCGGGCGCTCTTCGAGGAGGCCGAGTCCGCGTCCGGGGCCGACACGCGAACGCGCGCGGGTGCGAAGGCTGGCTTGGCCGAGTGCCTGTTCCTCGGCGCCAACCCGGAGACCGACCAGGCCGAACTGCAGCGCGCGCGCGACCTCTACTTGCGCGTCGCCGTGCTGTACCCCGAGGAGGCCGCGTACGCGGCGCGCTCGCTGTACTTCGCGGCCCGCTGCTTCGACCTGCTCGGCTCGCCCGAGGACAAGATCCGCGCCCAGCGCCTGTACCGCGAGGTCCAGCGCAAGTACGAGGGCACGACCTGGGCCACCGAGGCACGCAACCAGCGCCGGTAGGCGAACTGGGGAAACGCGCGGGACCAACGCTGGTCCAGCCGCGGGCGGCTCCACCTTCGGGGGGGCCGCCCGCTGCATTGGGGGCCGACTTCCCCGGATCCGTCGGCGGTGGCCGGTGCGAGTGGGGGCGAGCGGCCGGGGGGTGTGTGTTCCGTCGCCGTCAAAAAGCGTCTTCTCGGGGCCCGGAGCGGTCCAACGGCGCCGCGCGGCCCACCGCTCTGGACGTCGCACCCCATTCCCGCCCCCCGATGACGCGAACCGCGAAGCCCGAGTCCTGGCATGGCCTGGACGAACTGTGTCCGGTGATCGAGCGTTTCCTCACCCGACGTTGCCGCGATCCCCACCAGGTCGCCGATGCGGTCCAAGAGACCGTCATGCGCGCCGCGCGCTACCGCGGTGGGCTCACCGAGCCCTCCGCCCTGCGCCCGTGGCTCTTGCGCATCGCCCAAAACGTGCTGGCGGACCAGGCCCGCCGCGACCGACGGCGCCAGCGGCGTTGGAGCGGCGACGAGACCCTGGCGGACGTGGTGAGCCAAGAACCGCCCGTCGAAGAGCAAGTCGACGAGCCCGAGTATTGGTTCGCCGGTCGCCCGGTGGCGCGCAAGCGGGCCCTGGCCGCGCTCGAGTGGGCGCTGTCCCAGTCCACGCCGGCCGACCGCAGTGTGCTCGAGGCATACTACAAGGGCGGGCTCTCCAGCCGGCGCACCGCCGACCGCTGCCGCATCGCGCCAGCCCTGGTCAAGGTGCGCCTGTTCCGCGCCCGCGCGCGGCTCCGCCAGATGTTGGTGGCGCAGTTCGCCGCGGGGCCGGACTTCGCCGTGCGGAGGGCCTCGTGAGGGCGCCGCGCGTCTCGGCCATCGGTGTCGCCGTGCTTGCCGCCGTGCTTGCCGCGGTGTGGCTCTTGCCGGCGGCGCGACCCGCCGCCCAGAGCTCGCCGGCCGCTCCGCCGCCGACGGCGCAGGGGCCTGTCCGTCCGCTGCCGGTCCGCGCGGCGCCTCGCGCGTTCGACGGCGCTGCCGCCCGGCCACACCTGCCCCCGCTGCGACCGCTCGACGCCGATCGGCCCGCCCCGCGCCCCCTGCGCTGCCTCGGTCCCGTGGCGCAACCCGAGGTCGCCGATGGCGCACTGGCGCTGGCTCGGGCCCAGGACCTCGAGCGGATCCTGCGGGACAGCGAGGGCCGCGAGCGCCTCGCCGCGCGGCTCGATTGCATCGATGCATGGCGCGCGCTTGGGCGTCGCGCGGACGCCGCGGACGGCGCCGCCGCCGAGGCTGCCATGCGCGCCGCGCGGCACCTCGCGGTCCTCGAATGTGTGGCGGAAGCCAGGGCGGAACTCGAGTTCGTCGCGGCGAACGGCGGGCCCGGGCGGGCCCATCTGGCGCGCCTCGAACTCGGTCACTTGGAGCGCCGCGCCGGGCGGCATGGGCCGGCGCTAGTCGCGTACGAAGCGGTCGAAAGGGACGCGCTCGCGCCGACGGACAAGCGCGATGCGGCGGCCCTTTGGCGCGGGCGTGTGCACGCGGAACGGGGCCAACGGGACGACGCGGCGCGCCTTTGGGGCGCCCTGTTGGAGCATGCCCGCGACCCCGTCACCCGTGTGCGGGCGGGCGATTGGCTGGCCCTGGATGCCCTTGCCCGCGGCGATGGGGCCGAGGCCGCGGGCTGGATCGCGCGCACCCGCGAACGGGCGTTCGAGGTTTCGCTCGAGCGCACACCCGAGGGCGCGCGTGTGCGTCGCGCACTGGCGCGCATGCGTTCGCTCGTCGAGTTGGCGCTCGCGGCGGAGGACGGGCAAGTCGGACGGGACGTGCTCTTCGGTGAGTCCGGCGAGGACGATCCGTAGCTCGAAGCGCTGCGACGCGAGTCTCACGTTTGAGTCTTCGCGCCGCGCAGCGCGCGCAGGCCTTGACACCCGAACGCGAAAGGACGATGACGTCCCCGGAAGAGAGAACTCGAGTTCGGTCGGCCGTAGTTCTTCGGTGACCACTTCGGTGGTCGCGGCTGTTCCGAAGCCACTCGACTCTCCTCCACGATCCGAGACATCACCACGGGCGACCCCCTCCTCCGCAGGAGTGGGGTCGCCCTGTTTTTTGCCGCAGCAGGACCCGTCGCCCCAGTCGAACCTGCTGCCGCAGCCCGAGGGTCAGGTCCCGATGCCGTAGTAGCGGAAGCCGCCCTCCTCGAGAGTCTTGCGGCGGTAGATGTTGCGGCCGTCGAAGATCACCGGCGTGCGCAGCTTCTCCTTGATCGCGTCGAAGTCGGGCCGGCGGAACTCGTTCCACTCCGTGATCAGGATCAGGGCGTCGGCGCCGGGCAGGGCGTCCATCGGGTTCTCGGCGTACTCGATGCGGTCCCCGAAGTGGCGCTCCTTGGCCTCGTGCATGGCCTCGGGGTCGTAGGCGCGCACCGTGGCGCCAGCGGCCAGGAGGGCCTCGATCACGACGATGGCCGGAGCCTCGCGCATGTCGTCCGTGTTGGGCTTGAAGGCGAGGCCCCAGACGGCCATGCGTTTGCCCTTCAGGTCGCCGCCGAAATGCTGGGAGACCATGTCGAAGAGCAGCCGCTTCTGGCGCTCGTTGACCTCTTCCACGGCCTGCAGGATCCGGAAGTCGTAGCCGTGCTGGGCCGACGTCTTGACGATGGCCTGCACGTCCTTCGGGAAGCAGGAACCGCCGTACCCGAGGCCGGCGAACAGGAAGCGCGACCCGATGCGCGCGTCCGAACCGATGCCCTTCCTCACCAGGTCGACGTTCGCACCGACCCGCGTGCAGATGTTCGCGATCTCGTTCATGAACGAAATGCGCGTGGCGAGCATCGCGTTGGCGGCGTACTTCGTCAGCTCGGCCGATTCGATGTCCATGTGGATGATGGGGTTGCCCGTGCGCACGAAGGGGGCATAGAGCTCTTCCATCATGTCCGCGGCCCGCTTCGACTCGGAGCCGATCACCACCCGGTCCGGCTTGAGGAAGTCGTCGATGGCGGCGCCCTCCTTCAGGAACTCGGGGTTCGAGGCCACGTCGAAGGGGTGTTTGGCGTGCTTTTGGACCGCCGCGATGACCTTGCGGGCGGTGCCGACGGGCACCGTGGACTTGTCCACGATCACCACGTATCCCGTCATGTGCTTGGCGACGGATTCGGCGGCCGCCAGCACGTACTTGAGGTCCGCGCTGCCGTCCTCGTCCGGCGGAGTGCCGACGGCGATGAACACGGCGTGGGCTCCGGGAACGGCCTTTGCGTAGTCCGTCGTGAAGGAGAGGCGCCCGTCCTCGACGTTGCGTTTGAGCAGTTCCTCCAGCCCCGGCTCGTAGATGGGCAGGATTCCCTCCTCCAGTTTCCGGATCTTGTTGGCGTCGATGTCGACGCAGGTGACCGTGTTGCCGCTCTCGGCGAAGCAGGTCCCGGCGACGAGGCCGACATAGCCGGTTCCGATGACGGCGATGCGCATGGGGGGGTCGGGATGGGAGTCGAGGGATGTGACCCGTCGGCCCGCCCCCGAACCAGACGGGGGGCGGCCCATCGGGCCGAGACGTGTTGCAAAAAAGTGTGCCCGGACGGCGTTGGCCTGGCCCGAGGAACCGCAGGGCGGACCCTCGGGCTGGTCCCGGGCCGGCGAAGCATACCCAACGGACCGGCCTCGGGCGCCGGGCCGCCGAACTCGGGTCGACGCGCCCCGGGACCGCCAACCCGGGCTGTCCTCCGCGGGCCTTCGGGTACCCTGTTGGGCGCGGGCGATTAACTCAGTTGGTCAGAGTGCTTCCCTTACAAGGAAGAAGTCGGGGGTTCAAATCCCTCATCGCCCACCAGCGCGGTCCCTGCGCCACCTTGGAGGGCCCTTCCATGATCCTCGAGCAGCACTACCTGGCGTGCCTCAGCCACGCCTCCTACTTCATCGGCGATCCGGCTTCTGGGCGCGCCCTGGTGGTCGATCCCCAGCGCGACATCGCGCGCTACGTGGAGGCCGCGCGGAAACACGGCCTCGAGATCACGGACGTGGCCCTGACCCACTTCCACGCGGACTTCCTCGCCGGGCATCTGGAGCTGGCCCGCGCGACCGGCGCCCGCATCCACCTCGGCCGCCGCGCGCGCGCGGACTTCGAGTTCACGCCGTGGAAGGACGGCGAGGCCCTCGAACTGGGACCGGGTGTGCGGCTCGTTGCGCTCGAGACCCCCGGGCACACTCCCGAGGGCATTTCGATCCTCGTGTTCGACCTCGAGGCGGACGCGGCCAAGCCGAAGGCCGTCCTGACCGGCGACACGCTATTCATCGGCGACGTCGGACGCCCGGACCTGATGGCGTCGGTGGGTGTGACCGCCGACGAACTGGCGGGCATGCTCTACGAATCGCTGCACACCAAACTGCTGCCCCTGCCCGATGCGACCATCGTGTACCCAGCCCACGGCGCGGGGTCCGCGTGCGGCAAGGCGCTTTCGAACGAGACCAGCGCGCCCCTCGGCCAGCAGCGCCTGTCGAACTATGCGCTCGCGCCGATGAGCAAGGCCGAATTCGTGGCGCTCGTGACGGCCGACCAGCCCACGGCGCCCGCCTACTTCGGCTACGACGCGGATTTGAACCGCCGTCGCCGCGCGACGCTCGAAGAGTCCCTCGCCAAGGTGCTCGTGCCGCTCGAACCGAAGGAAGTGCTGGCGCGGCAGACCGCCGGGGCGCTGGTGCTCGACGTGCGCGACGCGGACGCGTTTGCGGGGGAGCACCTCGCCGGCGCGGTCAATGCGGGGCTCGACGGCAAGTTCGCAACCTGGGTCGGCAGCGTGCTGGCGCCTACCCAAGAGTTGGTCCTCGTCGGCGGCGTGGGCGACGAGCAGCAAGCCGCGCTGCGCCTCGGCCGCATCGGATTCGACCGCGTGGTCGGCTACGCGAAGGGCGGGCACGCTGCGCTCGTCGCCGCGGGCCTGCCGACGGCGCGTTGGCCGCGCATGGAAGTGGGGCAGTTGGAGGCCGCGTTGGCCGGGCCCAAACCGCCGCTCGTGCTGGATGTGCGCGCGCCCGGCGAGTGGCGCGACGGGCACGTGGACGGCGCGTTGCACGTGCCGTTGGATCGTCTGACGAAGGAGCTGGCGCGCATCCCCAAGGATCGCCAACTCGCGGTCATGTGCCGGAGCGGCTACCGCTCGTCCCTGGCCGCGAGCCTCCTGGCGCGCGCCGGTTTCACCGACCTCGTCGACGTGCAGGGCGGCTGGCTCGCCTGGGCTGGAGCCGCGGCGCGGTGACCGGACCAGTCCCCCGCGGGGAGCGGGCCCAGTGATCGTCGCCCTGCTGGGGGCGGCCGTCATCGGCCTTTGTGTCGGGCTGCTCGGGGCGGGCGGCTCGATCTTGACCGTGCCCATCCTGGTCTACGTGATCGGCCAGCCCGAGAAGGTGGCGATCGCGGGTTCGCTGCTGATCGTCGGCGCGATCTCGGCCATCGGTGCCCTGCCCCACACCCTGGCGCGGCGGGTGGATTGGACGGCGGCCTTCGCGTTCGGGCCCGCGGCGATGCTGGGCGCCTTCGCCGCGGCCTTCGTCGGCCAGCACCTGCCCGGCGTGGTGCAACTCCTGTTGCTCGGCGGGATCCTGCTCTTCACCGCACTGCGCATGTCGCGTCCGTTGCCGTCGGAGTTGGTGCAGTCGGGCGACGCGCGCGCCCGCGCCCTAGGCCTCGCGCTCCGCGGCCTCTTGGTCGGCACGTTGACCGGTCTCGTCGGGATCGGAGGTGGTTTCCTGATCGTGCCGGCGCTTGCGGTCATGGGCAAACTGCCGATGCACCGCGCGGTGGCGACCAGCCTCGTGCTGATCCCGTTGCAGGCGGCCGCGGGTTTTGCGAAGCACTTCGTGGTGCTCGAGCGCATGGGTCTGTCGCTCGATTGGAACATCATCTCGATCTTCGTCCTGGTCGGCGGTTTCGGCACGTGGGTCGGCGGGCTGGTCGCTGGTCGCGTGAACCAGCGGTTCCTGCGCCGCAGCTTCGCCGGTGTGCTCGCGGTGATGGGCGTCTACATGTTGATCGTCGAGACACTCGCCCTCCTGCAAGAGGGCGCCGCGTGAACGCCGAGCGCGCCCCGGTCGGGCTCGAGGGTGGCGATCGTCGCACGGCCCTGTGGTTGGCCGCGCTGGGCTTCCTGTTCGCGGCCCTGCTTTCGAACGGGCTGCGCTCCAGCAACGACGGTTCGAGCTTCGCCCTGACCAAGGCGCTGGCGGAAACGGGCAGCGCGCGCATCGATCCGTACGCCGCGTACACCGGCCGCGTCGACTTCGCGATGGTGGAGGGCCGCTTCTATTCGGAGCGCCCGCCCTGGCTCTCGTTCGCGGCGGTGCCGGGGTTTTGGATCGCGGCGGCCCTGGCGGACGCGGTCGATGCCCCGAGGCTGGGCGACGAGTACGAAACCGCCCACGGCATCGAGGGCGCGCGGGCGACGTTCCCCATCGACGACGCCGCGATCCGCGGCGCGCTCGGGATCGTGCATGCGTCGTACGGGGCGCTGCTCGCCGTCGCCTACCTCCTCTGCCGGCGACTGGGTGCGGGCGCTGCGGCGGCGCTCTACGCGGCCGTCGTGTTGGGCCTCGCGACGCTGTTCCACAAGTACGGCGCTAGCTTCTTCACGCAGATGCCCGCCGCGACGGCGGTGACCGGTGCGGCGCTCGTTGCGCTCAACGCGCCGCGGCGGTTGCGGCGCAGCGCGGGCCTCGGGCTCCTGCTCGGATTCCTGCCGGGCCTGGATTACGGCGCGGCGATTCCGGCGGCGGTTCTGGTGGGGGTGATGTTCTTGGCGGCCGGGCCCAAGAACCGCGCGTGGTGGCGATCCGTTGGAGCACTGGTAGTCGGCGCAGTGCCGGGCGCGTTGCTCTTTGGGCTCTACAACTGGACGCACTTCGGCGGCCCGTTCTCGATTCCCTACGGCGCCAACGCCGGCTTCGAGTGGGCGCGCTCCTTTGGTTCGATGTTCAGCGGCGAGCCGACGGAAGCGCTGTGGGGGTTCTTCTTCGACCTGAGCCGACAGGGCTTGGTCGCGGCGACGCCGGTCCTGGCCGTGGGTGCGCTCGGCATCGTTCCGATGGTGCGGAGGGCTCCGGCGGCGAGCGCGGCGTTTGCGCTCGCTGTGTTGGTGTTGACCGTGCTGATGGCGCACCACCGCGCATGGTGGGGTGGTGGCACCAACGACCCGCGCTACCTGATGCCGGTGCTGCCGCTGCTGGTGGTCCCGCTCGCCCTCGCCATCGATCGTTGTGTGGCCGCGCGCGCGCCCGGCGCAGTGCGAAGCGGCCTGTGGATCGCGCTGGTGCTCGTCGCTGCGTGGAGCGCCGTGGCCCAGCACTTCGTGGCGCGCGCGTTCCTGCTCGACCCCTGGTGGGGGCACGAGTTGATGCTCGGCCCCACGCATCTCCTGACGACGGCCGCTTCCGGGCGCTTCCTGCGACTGCTGCCGCTCCTGGTGCAGGTGGGGGTGCTGGGACTTCTCGGGGCGGCGCTGCTTCTTCCCCTCCGCGTGCGCTGCGCCCGCCGCCCCGCGCTTTGGTGCGGGCTTCTGGCGCTGACCGCGGTCGGTCTGGTGGGCTGTTGGTTGGCGCCCGGGGCCTTCCCCACGCCGCGCGGTTGAGCGCGTTCTTCACGTCGGCCAAATCCCGTGTCCGACGGCGGGGCGCGCCGCGTAGTCGCCGGGCATGGAAACACGCACCCGCACGTTGAGTTGGATCCTGCAAGTGGTAGCAGCGGCCATTCTCGGCCAGACCCTATTCTTCAAGTTCACCGGGGCCCCCGAGGCCGTGTGGATCTTCACCACGTTGGGGGTCGAGCCCTACGGCCGCATCTCCACGGGTGTGATGGAGCTGGTCGCGGTCGTGGCGCTGCTCGTGCCGCGCACGGCCGCGTTGGGTGCGGCCCTGTCCCTCGGATTGATGGTCGGCGCGATTGGTTCGCACCTCTTCGTGCTGGGCATCGAGGTGCAGGGGGACGGCGGCACGCTGTTCGTGCTGGCCCTCGTGACCGCGGCGGCGAGCGCCGTGGTGCTCTGGTTGCGTCGCGCCGAGCTGCCCGTGGTAGGCCCCCTGCTCGCCGCGCGCCAGTCCCGCTAACATCTGGGGGTGAGGCCCGCCGCTCGAACGATCGCCGCCTTCGCCCTGCTGCTCGTCCACGGCTGCGCACGCCAACCGGCCCCGCCGCCGGGCATGGTGCGGGTGCCCGGCGGGACCCTGCCCCTCGGCTCCGCGGACAGCCCCACGTCGACCGCGGTGGTGCAGCCGTTCCTGCTGGACGAGCACGAAGTCACCAACGCCCAGTTCGCCGCGTTCGTGGCAGCGACGGGCCACGTGAGTGACGCCGAGCGCCTGGGCGATGCGGTGGTGTTCGTGCGCGGACCCGCGGCGGCGGACGGCGCCCGCGGCGGCGGTTGGAAGCTGGTGCCCGGCGCAACGTGGCGGCATCCCGATGGCCCCGGCTCGGACCTCGCCGGCCGCGACACGCACCCCGTGGTGCACGTGAGTCTGCACGACGCGCGCGCCTACGCGCAGTGGGCGCAAAAGCGCCTTCCCACCGAAATCGAATGGGAGTGGGCCGCCCGCGGCGGCTTGGTGGGCGCGCCGTTCGTGTGGGGGCAGGAACACCAGCCCACCCCGCTCCCCGCCAATCTCTGGCAAGGCCGTTTCCCCACGTCGGACGCGGGCGCGGACGGCCACTTCGCGACCGCGCCGACGAAGAGCTACGCGCCGAACGGCTACGGCCTCTTCGACATGGCCGGCAACGTGTGGGAGTGGGTCGACACGCCGCGCTTCACCGGCCCCGCCGCCGCGTTGCACACACCGCTCCACCCCGACGAGGAGCCCGGCCTCAACGGCCAAATCCGCGGCGGTTCGTTCCTGTGCGCCGTCGATTGGTGCGAGGGCTACCGCCCCGACGCGCGGCAGTGGAAACACCCCAATGAATGCAGCAACAACGTGGGCTTCCGCTGCGCACGCTGACCGACGCCGACACAAAACGCTCGACCCTCTCCAGGAGAACGAAGTGCTGGAACTCAGACCAAGCTGCGAGTGCTGCGACGTCAATCTGCCCCCTGACTCCAGGCAGGCCTACATCTGCACATTCGAGTGCACCTTCTGCGCGAGCTGCGCCGAATCGAAGCTCCACCTAGAGTGCCCGAACTGCGGCGGCGAACTCGTGCGTCGACCGACCCGCCCGGCCGCGAAACTGGCCAAGTACCCAGCCTCGACGAAGCGCGTCTTCAAGTCCGCCGGCTGCGCACAAACCGACGCGTAGCCCACCCGTGGGCGGCGATCCCCCAGGGCTGCGGGCCCGAGTGGCCGCAATAGCGGCGCATCCCCCGAATGCGCGCACCCACGCAACGACCTCACTCCTCCGCAACGAAGCGCGTCTGGTTTCGCGGGCCCGGTGCGCGGGCCTCCAGGCCCGCCTTGGAGCGCGGGGATGTTCCCCGCTCTGCGTCGCCCTTGGGCGCGGACAGGGCCGCGCCCCTACAGACCGCACCGTTGGCGCACGGGGTTGGCTCCAAGGCGGGCCAGGAGGCCCGCGCACCCGGCCCTCGCTCCCCGCCGCGCATCGCGGCGGTGCGGGGGACATCGTTGCGTAGGCGGATGCTTGCGACGCCGCGCGCGCAATTCCGTCCGGCGCGGGCCGACGGAGGAACACGGGTCCGGGGCGGAACGGCATCGGAGGGGCGCCCGAAGCCTGTGACGGGCAGGCCAATTGGCGCAAAATGTCGGCAGTCCGGCGATAGTGCCGACATTTTGCGTTGAATTTGCGGACGGTAGGAAGCAAAATGTCGGCATGTCGCGAGGGCGTGCCGGCACGATCGGTCTCAGGGCGAGGGGCGACCCGGTGCAGCGGTTGCGGGCCGCTGGGATCACGGGGTTCTTTCGACCTGGGCAGCTCGTGCTGGCTGGACTCACCCTGGGGCAGCTTCCGGCGCTGGTGCGGTCGGGACGGGTCGAGCGCGTTGGCCGTGGTCTCTATCGATTGGAAGGAGCGGAGCCAACCGAGGACGACTCGCTCGCCATGGCCTGCGCGAGAGTTCCCAAGAGCATTGTGTGTTTGCTCTCAGCCCTGCGCGTGCATGGGATTGGCACCCAGGCGCCGGCCGAGGTTTGGCTTGCCATCCCGCACAAGGCCCGCACCCCGCGCCTTGGCAATCCGCGACTCAGGATCGTGCGCTCCAGCGGTCCCGCCTGGACCCTGGGCGTGCAAGCGACCGAGTTCGACGGCGTGCCAGCGCGGATCACGTCGCCCGCCCGCACGGTTGTCGACTGCTTCCGCTTCGAGCGCCTCATCGGGCCCGAAACGTCGATGGACGCGCTCAACGACGCCCTTCGGCAGCGCAAGGTAACCATCGCCGAGCTGTCCCGGGTGGCACAAGTTCTGCCCGCGCGCCGACTGAGCGCGGTGCTGGACGTGAGGTCCCTATGAGCCCCGACCTCACGGCCTCCGTTCGGGCCCGCTTGCTGAACCAAGCCCATCAGAGCGGGGAGGAGTTCGAGCGAACGCTCGTGCGCTTTGCCGCCGAACGATTCCTCTATCGTCTCGGTGCATCCAGCGCCAGGGACCGTTGCCTGCTCAAGGGAGCGAGTCTGCTCGCCGTCTGGCTTCCCGATCCCTACCGCGTCACGCGGGACATCGACCTTTTGGGGCCCGGCGGCCTGGATGCCGCCGCACTCCGCGCGACCGACCGCGCCCTCCTTCAAGACCGCCGATGAGCAACCACCGAACCATCGCCGTCCGTCGTTCGTTGGCCTTCGTGCTGGATTGGTTCGTCGTGGTCCTGTGGGGCGGCGTGGTCTTCGGCGCGGTGACGATCGTTACCCATGGCAACCCACCGGCGCCGCAGGGTCCGTGGACCGCGCAAGCCCTCGGCCTTCTGACCATGACGTTGCCGGTCACCCTCTACTTTGCTGCCCTGGAAAGCCCGAGGTGGCGGGCATCGCTCGGCAAAAGAGCCCTCGGTCTGGTCGTGTCGAGCGCGACCGGCGAGCGCCTCTCGCTGCGATCCGCGCTCCTTCGAAACGCGGCCAAGTTCGTGCCGTGGGAATGCGGCCACCTGTTGGCGCAGCAGGCGGCGTTTTCGGGCGAAGAAGGGCTGCCGACCTGGGTCTTTGGACCCGCGGTCATCGCCTTCGTCGGCCCGGTGTGGTGGCTCGTCGCGTTGTTCGCCACGGGGCGGACGCCGTACGACCGTTGGGTCGCAGCGAGTGTGGCTGCGTCCGCTCGTCCGGAGCGCGCTTCCTAGGCGCGCCGCGATGGCTGATCCACAACCGCGCGCGGCGAAAGGCACGCTTGCCACTCCGCCGCTGGACCGCCGCGTTCGCCGAGCTTGTGCGGCAACGGGCCACGTGAGCGATAGGGGGGCATGGGCGCAGCCGTGGTGTCCTCCGACGAAGAGCCCGGGCCTCGACCGCCAAATCCGCGGCCGCGCTTTCCTCCGCGCGCCCGATTCGAGCAACGCCGGATCGGTGGGGGAACCGGTTGTCGGACCGCCGCGAACGACACGAGGCCACGCAGGAGCAACGCAACCCGCGCACGTTGACGGAGTGGAACTACCTGCTGGGTGTCCAGGACGCGGGGCGGATGGGGCCGCTGCGGCTTCGGGACCCAAACGGCGGACGCTGCGGTTGACAAGGTCCAACCGCGGACGACGCGTTCCTAGGAATGCTGGGTGACCGGGGGTGGTGCGGCGCGGCGCTCCGCCGAGGTGGTATCGTGATGGCGGCAGCTAACGAAAGCGTGCAGTGGACGGCGCTCCGCGCCACCGCGGATGCGGAGCGTTGGACGGACCGTCGTGAACGTGTTGAGCGGGCGCACGCGATGAAGGCAACGAAGTGAAGCTACCCTGTGCAGAACGAGCGGTCGTGAGCGCGGACAAGATCCGCGAGTACCTGCTCTCGGACGCGCACCCAGTCGGCAGATTCAAGGCTGCCTTCTTTAGTGGGTTGGGGTACTCGGCGACCGAGTGGGATGTGCTTGCCTCGGACCTGAGGGGACACGCGGTGGAGAACGAGGCGGCGGCCACCTAGGCCTCCGAGTACGGGCAGAATACGAGGTCCGAGGTACAGTGAAGGGGCCTTCGGGCACGACAGCGGTCGTGGTCGCCGTCTGGATTGTGCTCCGCGGCGAGGACATCCCACGACTCGTGACCGCGTTTCCAGGAGCCAAATCATGAAGTTCCAAGAACTCCAGACCGTGGTGCTCAACCGCGACCTCCCCGAGCATCGCCTAAGGCAAGGAGACCTCGGGGCGGTCGTGCACGTCTACGAGCCGGATGGACTCGAAGTCGAGTTCGTGAGCGCCTCCGGCAAAACGGAAGCGCTCGTTACGCTCAAGGCGACGGACGTGCGCGCCGTGGCCGATGGTGACCTCGTTGCAGTCCGGCGATTGGACCGCTCGGCGTGATGGAGCCGCCCAACCAGCGGATGCAGCCAGCGAGCCCCGAGCGGCCCGTTGCCGATCGGCAGAGACGTTGGGCGGATCTTGAGGCGCCATGAACAAGAACTCCTTCTTGATCCGTTTGTCGGAGAGCGACCGGACGGCGTTCGGGCGCGTGGAGTTCGCTGATCAGACTGAGGAGCAGCAGGTGTTCTCAGCCATCTGGGAGCTGGAGAGTCAGGTCAACAATGGTGGCTTCATCCAGCTCTTCACCGCCGCGGATGGTCACTCGGCCAACTTCGCGCCCAAGGCCCTACGCGCGATCAAAGCTCACAAGTGTGCTGAGATCGTGACGCGTGCTTTGCGCACGTTCTCGCCGCGTGACTTGCCGATCGAGCAGGCTGCTCGCGAGGAACTGGTCGAGGCGCTCGATCAGGATGCTCGCGACGCCCTTGAGTCTCTGGACCAGGAGTTCTTCGCATACCCAGACAAGCTCGCCGATCTTCTCTTCGACTACGTGCGAGATCGTCCTCGCGTGGGTGGCGTAACGTTCTTTCTGTAATTCGCAGTTGCTGACGAGCGGACACTTCGCTGGCTGCCGACGCCTCGTCTTGCGGCGCAGCGGAGGCGAGCGCCTCTCGCTGCGATCCGCGCTCCTTCGAAACGCGGCCAAGTTCGTGCCGTGGGAGTGCGGCCACGTGTTGGCGCAGCAGGCGGCGCTTTCGGGCGAAGAAGAGCTGCCCACCTGGGTCTTCGTACCCGCGGCCATTGCCTTCGTGGGCCCGGCGTGGTGGCTCGTCGCGTTGTTCGCCACGGGGCGGACGCCGTACGACCGTTGGGTCCCAGCGAGCGTCGAACAACGAACTCGTCCAGAGCACCGTTCCTAGCCGCCGCGCTGGCTGCCCCGCAACACTTCGCGGCAAACCGCACGCCGCGCACCCCGCCGCTCCACCGGAGCGTGCGCCGTGTTGGTGCGACGACCGGTCACGGGAGCGAGGGGGAGGGCGTCGATGCTTCGGTGGTGTTCCTCAGTCGAAGAGCCGGTCCCGACCGCCAAGTCCGCGCCGGCTCCTCCTTCCGGCGTCCGTCGGGTGCGCGGGCGATCGCCCCAAGCTGTCGGGCGACTTCGGCCCGAGCGCAGGCTGCCGGGGGGCTCGCGATCGGTGTTCGGCGGCGGCTCTCGGCAAGGCCGTGGCGCCATCGAGGGTGAATCCTCTTGATTTTTGAGCCCCTAAAGTCGATTTTATTACCCATGGCCAAACGGACCGTCCCCGTCTTCCCCAAGGCCCAACGGCAGCTCGAAGAGCTAGGCGAGCGCCTGCGCCTGGCCCGCCTGCGCCGCCGCCTGACCCAGGCCGTCGTGGCCGCCCGCGTCGGCGTGTCGAAACAGACCCTCGCCAAACTCGAAGCCGGCACCCCCTCCACCAGCCTGGCCACCCTGGTACGCCTCCTGGGCGTGCTCGGCCTGGCCCAAGACCTCGACCACCTGGCCGCCGACGACGAACTCGGCCGCCGCCTCCAGGACCTCGACCAAAAAGCCCCCCCGCGCGGTAAATCCAAGCGACCACCCATCGCGTCGCCGTCCGAACCGACGACCTGACCGCCGCACCCCGGCAAATCATCCGACCGGGCCTCTGCAGCGCTCGCAGCCGCCACGGGGCTCGCGCCTTGTCCAAGCAATCCAAGTCGAGGCCACAACGTCGATCAGGGCAGGAGCAAGACGGACCCCGGCACGGTTCGCACGACTCACTACGGCGTCGCAACCCACCCGCTCGCCGACGGCACCGACAGCCGCACCCTCGGAGACCATCGTGGCCGCGCGGACCTCGCGGCCACGCGGCTCCCACCCACGTCCTTGCGTGCGGTCCGAACTGCGCAGAGAGACCCATGGAGTGCCTGGAGCAACGGCACCCGCCAAGTTTGACAGCATCGGGAAGTCCCCTTAGCGTGACTCCGGTCATGCTCGCTTCGCATCCCGCCGCCGCCCCCGGTCAGGTACCCCTGCCGCAGTCAAGCTCACCCCCGCCCGCGCCGCAACTCGTGCCGGTTGGTTTTCGCTCGCCGTGCCGACGCATCGAAAGCGCCGCCCGCACCGCGTACCGTTGCCACAGCGCCCAGCGCCTGCCCCAATCTCGGAATGGATCGTCCGTTCTCCGCGCGAGCCCGACGCACACCGCGCCGACCGGCTTCCAAGCCCTCAACTGCGGCGCCTCGACGGACTTGGCTCGGCTCCGACGTAGACAGCCCATGTCGAACTGTAGTTGTGCCTCTTGACCCACATCGCCATGGCACGGGGAGTCTGAGTGTCCGAGAAGGAAGCCACAGCCCGAATCAAGATCAACAAGCTGCTCGAAGCAGCGGGTTGGCGCTTCTTCCCTGACGAAAGCGGTCCGGCCAACATCCGGCTCGAGCCAACCGTAGCCGTTCGGGCCGCCGACCTCGACTCTCTCGGTGAGAACTTCGAGAGGGCCGAGCGCGGGTTTGTCGATTTTCTCCTCCTCGACGCCCGCGGCTTTCCGCTGATTGTCTTGGAGGCCAAGGCCGAGGACAAGAATCCGCTTGTCGGCAAGGAGCAGGCCCGCAAGTACGCCCGTTCGCAGAACTGTCGCTTCGTCATCCTCTCCAACGGCAACCTGCACTACTTTTGGGACCTGGAACGCGGGAATCCGCACGTCATCACCTCGTTCCCCAGGCCGGATTCGGTAACCGGCTACAAGCAGGTCACGCCGAATCCACAGCGCTTGATCGACGAGCGGGTTGACGGCCACTACATCGTATTGACCCAGCGGCCGACCTACGAGTCCGAAGCCGGCTGGAAGAACGAGACGGAGCGCTCCGTCTACATCAAGGCAAACAAGCTGCGCTTCCTGCGTCCGTACCAGCTCAAGGCCATCCATCAACTCCAGGTAGCCGTACGGGACGGGAAGGACCGCTTCCTCTTCGAGATGGCGACTGGCACCGGGAAAACGCTCACCGCCGCCGCCGTGGTGAAGCTCTTCCTGCGGACTGGCAACGCCCGGCGCGTGCTGTTCCTGGTGGACCGGCTAGAGCTGGAAGACCAGGCTAAGAAGGAGTTCGCCGCGTTCTTGTCCGCCGACTTTCAGACCGTGATCTACAAGGAGAACCGCGACGATTGGCGTCGCGCCGAGATCGTGGTCACGACGGTGCAGTCGCTGCTCTTCAACAACAAGTACCAGCAACTGTTCTCACCGACAGACTTCGATCTCGTGATCTCCGACGAAGCCCACCGCTCCATCGGCGGCAACGCCCGCGCGGTGTTCGACTACTTTGTCGGCTACAAACTTGGCCTGACCGCCACGCCACGGGACTACCTTCGTCGCTTCGACGTGAACAGCCCCGGAACGCGCGACCCGCGGGAAGCCGAGCGCCGCCTGCTCCTCGACACCTACCGGACCTTCGGTTGCGAGAGCGGCGAGCCGACCTTCCGCTATTCGCTCCTCGACGGCGTCAAGGATGGGTACCTGATCAACCCGACCGTGGTGGATGCACGCACGGAAGTCACCGCCGCGTTGCTCTCCGATGAGGGCTTCCTCGTCTCCTTCACAGACGAAACCGGCGAAGACCAGCAGGAAGCCTTCAAGCAGCGCGAGTTCGAAAAGCGGTTCTTCTCCGAGGCGACCAACGCGGTCTTCTGCAAGGCCTTCCTCGAAAAGGCCCTGCGCGATCCCATCAGCGGAGAGATCGGGAAATCCATCGTCTTTGCGGTCAGCCAGAACCACGCCGCCAAGCTCGCGCAGATGTTCAACCAGATCGCTGACCGCATGTTTCCCGGTAAGTACCAGTCCGACTTCGCCGTGCAGGTCACATCATCGGTGCCCGATGCCCAGCAGTTGACGATCAACTTCGCGAACAACAACTTGCTGGGCTCCGGCAACTTCATCCCGGCCTACAGGACGAGCAAGGCGCGCGTCTGTGTTACCGTCGGAATGATGACCACCGGCTACGACTGCACCGATATCCTCAACCTCGGCCTGTTCCGTCCCATCTTCTCGCCGACCGATTTCATCCAAATCAAGGGCCGCGGCACGCGCACGCACGACTTTCTGGATCGGCTCTTCGACGACGCGCTGCGCGAAAGCGTTGCCCAGCCGCACAAGACCGCCTTCAAGCTCTTCGACTTCTTTGCCAACTGCGAGTTCTTCGAAACCGAGTTCAACTACGACGAAGTGCTGAAGCTCCCGCGCCCGACGGTCACGCGATCCGACGATGTCGTCGACTCTGGACAGGTCGCGTACGAGGGCAACTACGAACACCTTGGCGCCGACATCCTCTCTTCGGTTCGCGAAGAAGCGATCGGCGACGAGGGCATGAAGATCGATCGGATGTTCTTCGAGCGTTTCGGAGATGCCGTCCGCGAAGACCCGGTCATCGCCGCGGCCGTGGAGGCTGGCCAGTGGGATCGCGTCATCGAGTACGTCAACCGCGAGGTCTTCGACAAGCCCGAGGAGTACTACAGCCTCGACAAGCTGCGCAAAGCCGCTACCGTGGACCGGCGCATCACCCTGCGCGAGATCCTCGAAAAGGTCTTCGGCCTCATCCCGCGGTTCAAGAGCAAGGACGAGCTGCTCGAGGAGGAGTTCGCCAAGTTCATCGCCGACCATGTGCCCGAGCTGCCCGCGGCAATCCCGGCCATCAAGCACTACTTCAAGGCCTACGTCACCAGCGGACGCGTACGCGACATCATCGACCAGCGGCAGTTCACCGATCTGGCCACCAACCCCGTGTTCTCGACTCGCGACTTCCGGGACGTGCCCGAGCCGTTCCGCGCGCTCGTGCCGGAGTACGTCAAAGATTACGTGTCCCTCAACCAGTTCGCCGCGTGAGAGAGTCCATGGGCGGGAAGCGCAGGGCCACGGTGAGGCGAGGGAAGGCGGGCAAGTCCCTCGCGCCCGCCTATGGCGAGCTCCTCGGCGGGATCGCCGGCGTGCTGGAAGCCGCCCGCCGTAATTCGGCCCGTGCCGTCAACGCCGTCATCACCGCCACCTACTGGGAGATCGGCCGCCGGATCGTCGAGTTCGAGCAGGGGGGTGCCGCCCGGGCGGAATACGGAGCGGGGTTGGTCGAGCGCCTATCCGCAGATCTTGTCGCCCGGTTTGGCCGTGGCTTCTCGGTTCGAAACGTCTGGCAGATGAGGGCGTTCTACCTGGCCTGGCCGATTCTGCAAACGCTGTCTGCAGAATCCGACCTGGCCCCGATCGCCGCCCGCTTTCCGCTGCCCTGGTCGGCGTACGTGCGCCTTTTGGCGCTCGAGAACGAGCACGCCAGGGCCTTCTACGAGACCGAGGCTTTGCGCGCTGGCTGGTCTGTTCGCCAGCTCGACCGCCAGATCCAGTCCCAGTTCTACGAACGCACGGCACTCTCCCGGAACAAGGCGGCGATGCTCGCGAAGGGCGTGCGCCCGAAACCTGGCGATGCAATGTCGCCCGAAGAAGAGGTCAAGGACCCCTACGTTCTGGAGTTCCTCGGTTTGCGCGACGAGTACTCGGAGAGCGATCTCGAGGCCGCGCTGATCCAGCACCTTGAGGCCTTCCTGCTCGAACTCGGCGGCGATTTCTGCTTCGTCGGCCGCCAGCGACGCCTGCGCATCGGCGACGAGTGGTATCGCGTGGACCTGCTCTTCTACCACCGCCGTCTGCGCTGCCTCGTGCTCATCGACCTCAAGCTAGGTCGCTTCACGCACGCCGACGCCGGCCAGATGCACACCTATCTCACCTACGCGACGGAACACTGGACGCACGCCGGCGAGAATCCGCCCGTGGGTCTAATCCTCTGCGCCCGAAAGGACGAAGCCTTGGCGCGGTACGCCCTCGGCAATCTGCCAAGCAAGGTGCTCGCCGCGGAGTACCGCACGGTCCTGCCCGACGAGAAACTGATCGCAGCCGACCTGCAAAAGACCAGGGCGCTGCTGGAGCGCCGCGGCATCTCGGACCGCGGCGCCCGGGCGAAGACACGAAGGAAACTGAAGTAGATGCTCGACACCGCCACCAAACGCCGCATCGACACCGCCCGCGACATCCTCGTGGGAAAGGTCCCCGACCCCAAGAGCCAGGTCGAGCAGATCACGATTGCCCTGATCTACAAGTTCATGGACGACATGGACGCCGAGGCCGAGGAACTGGGCGGCAAGCGCAAGTTCTTCGCGGGAGACTACGCCCGCTACGGTTGGGCCAAGCTGATGCGCTCCGGGTTGGGGGGGCACGAGACCCTGAGTCTCTACGCCGAGGCCATCGCCAAGATGCCGGAGAACCCCGGCATCCCGCCGCTCTTCCGCGACATCTTCAAGAATGCCTATCTGCCCTATCGCGACCCGGAGACCCTGCGGGCGTTCCTCAAGATCATCCACGAGTTCGAGTACGACCACTCCGAGCGCCTGGGCGACGCCTTCGAGTATCTGCTCTCTGTCCTGGGCAGTCAGGGCGACGCCGGGCAGTTCCGCACCCCGCGCCACATCATCGACTTCATCGTCGCGATCGTTGACCCTAAGAAGACCGAAGCCGTGCTCGACCCGGCCTGCGGCACCGCCGGATTCCTGATCTCGTCGTACAAGCACATCCTCAAGGCCAACACCGACCAGGAGGGCAACAGCACGCTCACCCCCGACGAGCGCGGTCGCCTGGCCACGAACTTCAAGGGCTACGACATTTCGCCCGACATGGTGCGCCTGTCGCTGGTGAACCTGTACCTGCACGGCTTCACCGACCCGCACATCTTCGAATACGACACGCTCACCAGCCAGGACCGCTGGAACGAATACGCCGACGTGATCCTCGCCAATCCGCCCTTCATGTCGCCGAAGGGCGGCATCAAGCCGCACAACCGCTTCTCGGTGCAGAGCAAGCGCAGCGAAGTGCTGTTCGTGGACTACATGGCCGAGCACTTGAGTCCCAATGGCCGCGCTGGCATCATCGTGCCCGAAGGCATTATCTTCCAGAGCCAGACCGCGTACACGCAGTTGCGCAAGATGCTGGTCGAGGAGTACCTCGTCGCCGTCGTCTCGCTGCCCGCCGGGGTCTTCAACCCCTACTCCGGCGTGAAGACATCCATCCTCATCCTCGACAGGTCGCTCGCGAAGCAGACGCAGACCATCGCCTTCTTCAAGATCGAGAACGACGGCTTTGGCCTCGGCGCCCAGCGCCGTGAGATCGAGAAGAACGACCTGCCCCAAGCCCGCGTCGAAATCGCGGAGTACTTGCGCCGCTTGCGCGCCCGGGAGTCCGTGGAGGCCTTCCAGCCGACGCTGGGGCTGGTCGTGCCGAAGGAGAAGATCGCGGCGAACGGCGATTACAACCTGAGCGGGGAGCGGTACAGGGAGGGCGTTGTCGGGCAAACTCGCATTCCGATGGTCCCTCTTGGTGAAGTGGCTGAGCTGATTCGAGGCATCACTTTCGGCAAGTCCGACCAGCTCCAACGTGCTACGGAGGATTCTCTACTCGTCGCAACCACGAAGGCTGCTCAGTCCTCGGGCATCGTTGAACAGGACCTGTATCACGTTCCACGATCCGTGCTGAAAGACGACGCCAAGTTGCTGCGTGCGGGCGACATTCTGATTTCCACCGCCAACAGCCTCAATTTGCTCGGAAGGACGACGCATGTTCAGAAGGTCGATAGGCCAACGTCGTTTGGCGCATTTATGTCCTTGATCCGCGCAAATGAAAGGATTCTTGACCGATATCTGATTCACTGCCTTCGGACACCATATGCAGCTGATTTCTTCTTGCGAAATGCGAACACCACGACCAACATCTCCAACCTGAATCTCTCAGCACTTGCAGCCTTCGAAGTCCCCCTCCCGCCGCTGGACGTGCAGAAGGAGATCGTGGCGGAGATCGAGGGCTACCAGAAGGTCATCGACGGCGCCCGCGCCGTCCTCGACAACTACCGCCCCCACATCCCCATCCACCCCGACTGGCCGTTGGGCTCACTGGGCGAACACTTCGTCACCGCGAGCGGCGGGACTCCCTCGAAGGCTGAACCGACCTTTTGGGTGGGCGATATCCCGTGGGTGTCACCGAAAGACATGAAATCCGACGTGATTGAAGACACTGAGGACCACATCTCAGAGGCGGCGGTCGCATCAAGCGCGACGAAACTAGTCCCAGCCGGGTCTGTTGTCTGCGTGGTGCGCTCCGGCATCCTGAAGCATTCGTTTCCTGTTGCATTGCTCGCGCGAGACATGTGCATCAATCAGGATCTGATCGCGTTCCGGCCGACCTCTGAGAAGATTCTCTCGAAATTTCTGTTCTACGTGTTGAAGACCAAGTCGCCCTCAATTCTTCAGGAAGGCATCAAGCCTGGCGTGACCGTCCAGAGCTTCTACAACGGCTTCTTTAAGGACTTCCCTATTCCTGTTCCAACCCTAGAGACGCAGGAGGGCATCGTCGCCGAGATTGAAACCGAGCAGGCCCTCGTCGCCGCCAACCGCGAGCTGATCACCCGCTTCGAGAGGAAGATCCAAGCGACCCTCGCCCGCGTCTGGGGCGAGGAGGCCGAGCCGACACAAGCGGAGGAGGCGTAATCATGGCGGTCTGGCTCGTTCGCGCCGGGAGTCACGGGGAGTTTCAGGACAAGTTCCTGTCCGAGAAGCGGGTCTACGTCACCTGGGACGATCTCGACGTCAACCTGGCCAAGTTGCCCGACCGCGACGCGCTCATCGCCGCGCTCGAGCAGCGCTACCCCGATGACGTGACCCCAGGAAATCGGTCCACGCGCTATGAGAAACTACCCCCCTGACCGGGCAAGGAGTTCTCCATGAAGAAGCGCAAACGACACGGCCCCGACGAGATCATCAAGAAGCTGCGTGAGGCCGAGCTGGCCGCCGG
>WGMC01000044.1 GCA_016125265.1 Planctomycetaceae bacterium | reverse complement strand
GTACCTGTCCGGCGGATCACGTGATTGACGGGTGAGTTATTGTCGGCGTCGTCCCCAACTCTGTGGAGGAAGACGCCGATGCCTGCTGTCCCTGTGTCGAAGTCCCGCCGCGATCCGGCCGCCACCCGCCGCCAGTGGGCCGAGCGGTTGGAGCGGTTCCGCCGGTCCGGTCTGACGGTCGCCCAGTTCTGTGACGCCGAGGGCGTGTCCACCCCGTCCTTCTACGTGTGGAAGCGGACACTCGCCGCCACGCCCGCCGTCGCGCCGCCGCCCGTCGTCCCCATCCGCGTCACCCCGTCGCCGTCACCGCCGACGCCCGTCATCGAGTTGTCACTGCCCAGTGGGGCCGTCCTCCGCTTCCCCGCCGACATCCGCCCGGACGTGCTCGTCGCCGTCCTCCGCGCCGCGGAGGAGCAACGATGCTGACCGTCCCGCCGACCACCAAGTTGTGGTTCGCCGGCGCGGTGGACCTCCGCCTCGGGTTCGACGGGCTGGCCAACCGCGTCCGCTCGGTGCTGAGCGCCGACCCGACCGGCGGCCACCTGTTCGTGTTCACCAACCGGGCCGCCAACCGCGTCAAGGTTCTGTACTGGGGCGGCCGCGGTCTGAACCTGTGGTGCCAGCGACTGGAAGTTGGCCGGTACCCGTTCCCGCCCGTCGCCGACGGCCGCCTGGAGCTGACCGCCACCCAGTTCGCCATGATCCTGGACGGCCTCGACCCGGCCACCGCCCGGCCCCGTTCCCGTCGCTGACCATTCGCCGTCGCCGACTTGCGCCCCCGCCGTTCGCGTCCCATCGTGTGGCATGGACGCCGCACCCCCGCCCGACGACCCGCCGCGGCCGACCGACGTGCCCACCCTTCAGGGGATGGTCCGCGACCTGACCGCGCGGAACCGATTCCTGGAACGGCGGGTCGTCGAACTGGAGACACAGGTCGTCACCCTGGAAGCCAAGGTCGCGGAACTGGACGGCCAACTGGACGCCCTGCTGAAGCACCGGTTCGGCCGCCGCTCGGAACGCCGCACGCCCACGCCCCGTCCGCCAGGCCCGCCGCCGCGTCGGGACGAGCACGGCCGTTCGCCGCTGCCGCCGCACCTGGAACGCCGCGACACCACGCACGACCTGACCGATGCCCAGAAGCCGTGCCCGCGCTGCGGCACCCTCCGCCCGTGCATCGGCGAGCAGGTGACCGAGCAGTTGGACCTGGAGCCGGTGACGTTCTTCGTCCGCCGCACGATCAAGAGGACGTACGCGTGCCGCTCGTGCGACCCGGCCGCGGTGCCCGCCGACGAGCGCATCGCCACCGCCGGGCCGTCCCAAGTCGGGCCGATTGCGAAGGGGTTGTGCGGGCCGGGACTGCTCGCCCACGCGGTCACCGCCAAGTTCGCCGACCACACGCCGATCCACCGCCTGGCCGGCCAACTGGCCCGCTCCGGCGTGACCGTCGCCCGGTCCACCCTGACCGACTGGCTGGGCGGGGCCGCCGACCTGCTGACACCGCTGTGTCAGCTCATGACGGAGCGGCTGCTCCTCTCCCGCGTCGTCCACGCCGACGACACGCCGGTCAAACTCCGCGTACCCAAGGCGACCAAGGCGAAGGCCTCGCACCTGTGGGTGGCCGTCGGCGACGCCGACTTCCCGTACGTCGCGTTCGACTTCACGGCCGACCACTCGGCCGCCGGCCCGACCGCCTTCTTCCAGGGATTCCAAGGCTTCCTCCAGGCCGACGCCCTGGCCCAGTACGAGACCCTGTTCGGCGCGGGCAAGGCCACCCACGTGTGCTGCGTGGCCCACGCCCGCCGCAAGTTCGTGGCCGCCGCCGACGGCGGGGACGGGCGGGCGAACGCGGCCGTCGAGCTGTTCGGCCGACTGTACGCCATCGAACGCGGCCTGCCGCCGCTCCTGCCGCCGTCCGACGATCCGGCCGAACGGACGGCCCGACGCGCCCGCGAAGCGGAGCGGCAACGCCTCCGCCAGCGGGACGCCGACCCGATCCTTGCGGAGTTGAAGGCGTGGCTGGACGCGATGCGGCCGAGTGCGTTGCCGAAGTCGGCGCTGGGCACGGCCATCGGGTACGCGTTGAACAACTGGGCGGCGTTGACGCGGTACCGGGACGAGGGTTACCTGGCGATCGACAACAACCTGGCCGAACGCACCCTGCGGGCGGTCGCCCTCGGGCGGAACAACTGGGGCGTGTTCGGGAGCGAGTCGGGCGGCCGCACGGCGGCCACCCTGTACTCGGTCGTCGGCACCTGCAAGCACCTGGGGATCGATCCGTTCGCGTACCTGCGGGACACGCTGCCAGGACTGTTCGCGCTGGGCGAGAAGCCGACGGCGGAGCAATTACTCGACTGGCTGCCCGACCGCTGGCTCCTCCGCACCCGAGAGAACACCTCCCGCCCCGCCTCCGCCGCCTGACCGCAACCGCCTTCACGCCCACGCCCACTCACGCGCTCACGCTGCCCTGGAAAAACCAGGGCCGAATCCCGTCACGCGCCCCAACGTGATTCGCCGGCCGGGTACTCAGAAAGCAAGGTACAATCGTGTCGCCGTCCTTGCTGGCATCTGGCATCTGACCTCTGACTTCTGCCTCCTGATCGAATAGCCCGAGTCGGAATCGAACCGACACCCGCCGCGTTTTAAGTGCGGTGCGTCTACCTGTTGCGCCATCGGGCCGAGTACGGGAGGCAGGAGTCGAACCTGCATGGGGGCGGCTTCAAAGTCCGCTGGCCTACCGTTAGCCCACTCCCGTATGAAAAGCAGCGGCGGCTGGAGTCGAACCAGAATGAACGCATTAACAGTGCGCCAGCTTACCGTTGAGCTGACACCGCTAGTGGAAGGAGTCCGTGACGGAGCAGCAGTGGCTGGAGTCGAACCAGCATGAGGCGCTTTAACAGAGCGCTGCCATACCGTTAGGCGACACTGCTGTGATACCGAATCCGATTGAACTGTACCCGGCCGAGGTGGACCCCCCACCCGCCTCCGTCGCCTGCGGCTCCGTTCGGCGACCTCCCCCACGAGGGGGGAGGTGGGGCCTTTCCGGTCGTGTCGCACGGGCGACGGAGCCAGCCAGCCGACACCTCCCCCCTCGTGGGGGAGGTCGCTCCGAGTGCGTCAGCACCCGGAGCGGGTGGGGGGGACTCCAACAGGTACGAATCAACGCGATTCGGTATGATACCCTTTGAACCACTCCACCACTTGGTCCTCGTGGCCGAGCGAGCGGATCCACCGGGATCGCGGTCGGCCCGTCGCGGTCGGGCCGTTCCACCGCGGCGGGTGCGTGCGGTTCGGGGTGAAGTCCACCACCCGCCGAGCGGACACGCGGAACACCCCATGGATCCCTTGCCGGAGCAGGTGCGCCAGGTGCGCCAGGTGCGCCAGGTGGGCGAAGGTGCCGAACGCGCGGTCCCCGACGAGGACGTCGCCGGCCTCCATCGCCGGGTGTAGGGCGGTGACGTGGGCCGCCTCGTGCGAGCGGAGCGGGGCGACGATCAACCGCGTGAGCCGCCCGGTGCCGGCGTGGAACAGGGCGAACAGGCGGGCCACCGGGAACCCACAGCCGGGCGCTTGGTTGGTCGGCTGACCGAACGCGGCCTAGAGTTCCGGGGTGTCGGGCATGCTCACCCCGGTACCGTCCACCAGCCACGTGCGATGGCCCCCCCACCGCCCCGAGTCGGTCAGCGGGGCCGCCGCCGAGACCAGCGACTCCAGGAGGCGTTCGAGCAGACCCAGGGGCAGTCGGGCGCGGGCCTGGCAGAACGCCGACACGGAGAACGACCGCCCGGTCAATCGGGGCAGGTGGGCGACGGCCGTGTTGCGGTGCAACACCTGGAGGACGAACAGGTGGATCGTCGTGACCGGGTCGAGGAGCCGCTCCCGCCAGGTGTGACCGACCTGCTCGCACAGGCGGCGAAGGGTTTCGGGCGACAGGACGGCGGCGATGTCCTCACGGATCTGGCGCAACGCCGCGGCGAGCGTGGGAACCATGTTCGGCACCTCGGAGGTGACGAAAAGGTAGAACAGCCCAGCACTTGCGCCCTAACTTCACGGCATTCTCGAAGAGCCACTTCTCGACCGGCGTTCACACTGAAGAACGGCCGCTCCATTGTGTCCCGCTGGTCGCGGATGGGGATGTCGGCGAACCGGGCGGCGAACAGGTCGGGCTGGAAGTGGCCCTTGGGCGGGGGCGGCGGGTCATGCGGCCGAGGGTAGTCCGGATGAACGAAGAGCGCAAGCAGTTTGTCTTTCGACTGTCAGGCCCCAATAGAAATGCCCGCTGTTTGGCCCCAGTAGAACTGTCCGCTTTTGGGGGCGGGTCACTTCACCTTTTTGAACGGCTTTCGCCACGGGTGATTCTTCCCTGGACGCTTCGGGCCGCTCGCGGTATCGCCCGCCGGTCCGTCGGGAGGATAGGGCTCCGCAGGAGTGCGACCCGAGCGCCCGCCGGACGGCGGTCTGCCCGACGAGCGAGGAGCCTTCACCGGCTCCTCGCTCCGGTTCCCACCCGGCGACGCCGTCCCACCGGCAGACGCCCCCGATGCGCCAAACTCCGGGGGTTCGGGGGCAGAGCCCCCGAGACCTGTCCCCCACGGCAACTCGTCGTACCGCAGCAACCGCGTCCCGAACCGGATCGCCGGCGTGCCGTCGAGACGCTCCTCCACCACCACCCGGCCGCCCCGCAACCCCGGCCACGGCGGCTGCAGCAACTGGAAGTGCCGGTTGGCGAACCGCACCACGTAGTCGTTGCTCACCACCCGCTCGTGCTGCACCGACAGGATCGACGCCAGGTCGAAGTCCCGACCGAGCAGTCGGTGACTATCCGCTGTCCCTCGCGGCGGAAGGGCGAACCGCCGGTTGTGGTCCGGCACCACCCGCGCCAGCACCGCGTTCGCCTGCGCCAGGGTTCGCGCCTTCGCCAGCCGCAGCTCCTTCACCCGCCGGTCCTGGGCCGTGCCGAACGACCGCTCCACCCGACCCTTCGCCTGCGACTGTGCGCCCGGATCAACTCGATGTCCAACTGCGAAAGGGCCCGTCCGAACTGGGTTTTCGCGTCCGGATCGGCTAGAGCCTGTTATGCACTTTGGGCCAGCAGGGGCGCGATGCGGTGCAACATGAGACCGGCGAACGCGACCCAGTGCCATCCGGCCAGAACACCGGCCGTCCGCTCGTAATCCCGCGCCAGCCGGCGGAAGCGGGCGAGCCATCCGAACGACCGTTCCACCACCCACCGGCGGGGCAACAGGACGAACCCTCGCTTGGCCTCGTCCAACTTCACCACCGACAGCCGGATGCCGTGGGCCGCCGCGTCGGCGGCCGGTTGGTCCCCGGTGTATCCCTGATCGACGAACGCCACGGTCACCGTCTGCCCGGTCGCCTCCTGCACGTCCGCCGCCAGGTCGGACACCTGAGCCCGCTCCTGGGCGCTCGCGGCCGTCACCCGCAGGGCGAGCAGCAGGCCGAGGGTGTCCACCGCCATATGCACCTTCGACCCCCGCCGCCGCTTGTATCCGTCGTACCCGGCCCGCCCCCCGCTCTCGGGCGTCGATTGAATCGTCCGCCCGTCGAGGATGACGGCCGACGGCGTCGGGTTGCGACCGGCGGCCACTCGGATGACCTCCCGCAGGTCATGGGCCATCGCCTCGAACACTCCGGCCGCCACCCACCGCCGGGCCTGCTGGTACACCGCCGCCCACGGCGGGAAATCGCCCGGCAGGTATCGCCACTGGCTGCCCGTCTTGACCAGCCAGCGGAGGGCGTCGAGGACGTCCCGCATCCGGTACTCCCGCCGCGGGGCGTCCTCCCGCATGAGGGTCAGGTACGGGGCGATGAATGCCCACTCGTCGTCCGTCACGTCGCTGGGGTACGTCTTCCGCGGCGAGGTAGTCATGACCGATTAGACGGCCACGCAACGGGATAGGTTCATAACAGGCTCTAACCCCTCTCCCCCAGGGGAGAGGGGGATGACGATAATCCCGCCCTCGCCAGCGCGGCGGCGGCGACGGTGCACGCGCCGACACCGGCGGCCAGTACGAGCAGGATGTCCGGGATGGGGTAACTCCGGGCGGCGAGGCCGGCCAGCAGGTGGCCGACCGGCGCGCCCGCGCTGAGCGTCATCGCCCACAGCGCCATCACCCGCCCGCGCACGTCGTCCGGCACGCTCAGTTGCAGCGTCGATTGCCCGGTGCTGAGGAACAGGATCAGCCCGAACCCCAACCCGGCGGCGGCGAGGAACGCCAGCGGCAGCGTGTCGGCCACGGCCAGCCCCAGCAACCCGAGGCACGCGAACCCGGTCCCGGCGGTCAGGAACGTGCCCCGTCGCGCCACGCTGCCGAAGGTCGCGTTCACCAGCGCCGCCACCAGCGCGCCCGCCCCCAGCGCGCTGACGAGGACGCTGTACTCCTTCTCCGCCCGGTGCAGCACGGTGTCGGTGTACGCGGGGAACAGCGTCAGCGCCGGCCAGGCGTACACGCACATCGCCCCCGTCAGCACCAGCAGCATTCCGAGCGTCGGGTTGCGGATCAGGTAGCGGACGCCGTCCCACCCGGAGCCGGCGGCGGCCTTCTCGCGGCACGTCTCCGGGCAGTCGATCCGCCGCAGCGCCGCCAGCACCGCGAGGTAACTGACGGCGTTGAAGCCGAAGCACCAGACCGCCCCCAGCGTGACGGCCCGCGAGCCGGGCAGCAGCGGCACCGCGGCGTCGGCCAGCAGGAACAGCAGCCCCGCCAGCGCCGGCCCGACCGCCCGCGCCGAGTTGAACAGCATCGAGTTCAGCGACACGGCGTTGATGAGGTCGTCGCGGGGCACCAGGTCCGGCACGAACGCCAGCCGCGCGGGCAGGTCGATGGCCTGGATCAGCCCGTTCGCCACCGCCCCGGCTAACAGCAGCAGCGGCGTGGCGAGATCGGACGCGATGAGGATCGCCAGCACGGTCGTGGAGACCAGGAAGGCGAGTTGCGTGAAGAAGATCAGCCGGCGCTTCGGCAGGCGGGCGGCGAGGGCACCGCCGAGCGGCCCGAACAGCAGCGTCGGCCCGACCTGCCCGACCAGCATCAGCGGCGGCCAGAGCGGGTTGCGGGTGGCGTCGTACACCAGCCACATGAGCGCCGCCGACTGCATCCAACTGCCGGTGAACGAGACGATCTGGCCGAAGAAGTACAGCCGGTAGTTGCGGTGCCGGAGCGAGCGGAAGGTGGTGTGCCGCAGAGTGCCGAGCAGCCCCCGCCGGGGTGCGAGCGGCGGGGCGAAGATCGGCAGGCGGCTGTCGGAGTGCATGCGGGGATTGTAGCCCGTTCCGTCACTTCCGCGACTTCAGCCGGGCGAGCGCGTCCTGCGCCTGGCGGGTGGGCGGGGCGGTGATCTCCCCCTGCGCGACGGCCTCCAGCAGTTGTGCGGCGTCCGGGGTGCCGATGTGCTCCAGCACGGCGATGGCGCGGGCGGCCCGGAGGTACATCGGCGGCGGGCCGGCCGGCGTGATGACCCGCGGCGTCAGGTCGAGCGGTTTGCCGTTGACGAACACCCGCTGCTGGTTGCCGATGTACTGCACGTACGGCTGCACGCCCGGCTTCGCCAGCGGGTTGCCCTCGGTCAGCGCCTTCTCGTCCTCCTCGGCGATGCGGATGCGGCTGAGCAGCCGGCGGACGCGGTCCCGCGCCTCCGGGTTCAGACTCATCGCCGTCTGCCGGGCCTCCTCCAATTGCGCGCGGATGGTGTTGCCGTAGGATGTCAGCTCCCGGTGGGCGGCCTCGCGGGTGTGATAGTCGCGGTCCCCGAGTTGCTTCACCAGCCCCGTCAGTTGGCTCCTGTCGGCCTTCAGCGACAGCATGTTCGACCGCAGGAACTCGACCGTCTCCTTCGGCGTGGACGACAGCGCCAGCACCGCCCGCGCGGCCGTCGTCTCGTCCGCGCTGAGCAGGTCGTGCCAGGCGGCGGGGATGCGGGCCGGGCCGGCGTCGCCGGCGGCGGCGGGCGCTGCGGCCGAGGCGACGAGGGCGACGAGGGCGACGAGGGCGACGAGGACGACCGCCAGCCGTGGGGGACTGAACATGGGGAATCTCGGTCGGGACGCGGGTGCTGACTGTCGGCATTGTAGCGGAAAACGGGGCGAACGTGTCCTTGCCATCGGTCCCGCCGTTCGTCACCATATGAGGTGCCCCGCCCGGGTCCGCCCGGTTCCGCCGGTCCCGCTCCCCCTCCGTCGAGGTTCCCCCGATGCGTCTCTCCCGCCTGGCCCTCCTGTTCGCGCTCGCCGCGCCCGTCGCGGTCCCGACCGTCGCCCGCGCCGACGACACCGCCGACTTCCTCAAGCCCGACAACTGGGAGGGGCTGAAGGACATCTGGACCGTGAAGGACGGTACCATCGTCGGCAACACCGGCAAGGACGGCATCAAGTTCAACACGTTCCTGTGCAGCAAGGAGAAGTACACCGACTTCGAGCTGAGCTTCCAGGTGCAACTGAAGAACGGCGTCGGCAACAGCGGCATCCAGGTCCGCAGCAAGGTCGAGACGGGGGAGAAGGAGAAGGACAAGTTCGTGGTCGGCGGGCCGCAGGCGGACATCGGCCAGCAGTACTGGGGCAGCCTGTACGGCGAGCGGTTCGGCGGCATGATGAAGGCCTCCGAGGCGGCCACGGTGAAGAAGGTCGTGAAGCCGAACGAGTTCAACGACTACAGCGTCCGCGTGGCCGGCAAGAAGGTGACGATCAAGATCAACGGCGAGACGATGGTGGATCAGGAGTTCGAGAAGCTGCCGGCCGACGGCATCATCGCCTTCCAGGCGCACCAAGGCCCCGGCATGGAAGTCACCTACAAGAACATCAAGTTCGCCAAGATCGCGACGAAGTGACACTCCACGAGCCGCGACCGCCAGGGAGCGGGCTCTTCCTCCGGTTTGTGAAGAGCCCGCTCCCTGGCGGTCGCGGCTCGTCGCTTCGTCTACTTCCGGTCCTTCAGGAAGGCGAGCAGGTCGGCCAGGTCTTGCGGCGAGAGCTGCTGGTCCAGGCCGGCGGGCATGATCGACACCGTGCCCGGCTTCATCACGTCGATGTCCTTGCGGGCGATGCGGACCTCCTCGGTGGCGCTCACGGTCAGCACCACCTCGGTCGGCGCGTCGGCCTTCAACACACCGTTGAAGCTGCGGCCGTCGAGGGTCGTCACCTGCACCGGCTCGTAGCTCCGCACGAAGCTGGCGCTCGGGAAGACGATGGCCTCCAGCAGGTCCGTCTCGGTGCGGATGCTCCCGATCTTGCTGAGGTCCGGGCCGACCGACCCGCCGACGTAGGCGATCTTGTGGCACGCCGCGCACGACGCCTTCGCGCCGCTGAAGATCAGGTGCCCCCGCCGCGCGTCGCCGCTCTTCATCTGGGCTTTCAGGTCGGCCAGCTTCTTCCGCTGGTCCTTGCGGTCCTGTTCGAGCAGCCGATACGTTTTCTCCGCGTCCGTTCGCACGGCCGGCGGGTACTTCGCCAGCACGTCGCGCATTTGCTCGGCCCTTGTCACCGCCCGCACGGTCGGTGTCGTCACGGCGTCGAGTAGCGCGCCGCCGATCCGGTTCGAGTACGACTTCTTGAAAACGTCGAGCAGCCGCGGGATCTCCGTCGGCGACGCCTTCGGCAACTGCCCGGCCAGCGCGATCAGTTGCTCCTCGGACAGCGTCCCGCGGACGAGGATGTCGGCGGCGGCGGCGCGGACGGTGCCCGGCTTTTCGGCGGCGATGGAGAACAGGCAGAACGCGAACAGGTCCGGCGTCAGGGTGCTCACCGACAACGCGGCGGCCTGCAATCGCAGGTCGTCCGGGTATTCGACGTGCGTGGACACGTCCAACAGTCGCTTGCGGACCTCGGCGTACTCCTTCGCGGCCGGCGGGAACGGCTTCAGCATCGACACCGCCACTCGCACCTGTTCCGACGGGCGATGGGCCTCGGTTCGGGGGTTGGCCGGCGCGAGCAGCTCGGCCAGCACCGGCAGCCACTCCGGCACGAGTTCCTTCGGCTTCGCCTCGGCGAGTGCCTTCAGCACGAACGGGTTCTTCGCGTGGCGGACGAGCAACCGCTGGAGTTCCGGCCGGCCCGCGAAGCGGGACAGCCGCGTCTCCCAATCGATGAGGTCGGGCTTTTCCAGCGCGCCGGCGAGCCGCCTGTCGAAGTACAGGGCGATCAGCGGCGACCAGTCCGCCCGGCGCTCCACTACGAACCACGCGGTGTCTCGCACCGAGGCGTTGGGCGAGGACAGGAAGGGGAGTACGTCGGCGTACTCGAGTGCCTTGTCACGCATCCCGGCGAGGGCGAGGAGTGCGGTCTGCTGCCGAAAGGGAGTGACATCGCGTGCGGCGAGAAGTGCCCGCGAGGTTTTCTCCTCACCGCGATCCTGGAAGGCTCGAGTGAGCGCGCGTCTGTAGTGCGGCACCTGCTCCAGATTTTCGACCAAGGTGAGCATTGAGCCGATGTCGCCTTCTTCGTTCCTCCGGCCGAATTGTTCGATCTCTTGGAGCGGTGAGCGTAGGGGAAGCGGATTCGTTTCCGGCGGCCACGTGGCCGCCGCCACCTTCTCGCCGTTGACCTTCCGCACGCGGTAGACGGCCCCCAGCACGTCCTTTTTTTCCAGCACCGAACTGGGGCAGCAGAGCTTGTACCAGCCGCCGGTGTCGGCGATCAGCAGGCTGCCGTCGGCATCCTCGATCACGTCCGTCGGGTGGAAGTCCTTGCTGTCCGAGGTGACGAAGTCGCTATCGACCGTCTCGAACGTCGCCCCCTTCGGCTTCAGGACGTGCCGGCTCACCTTCGCCATGTTGAACTGGGCGCAGAACAGGTTGCCCGTGAAGTCCTTGCCGAAGTGCGTGGAGCGGTAGGCGTGCAGCCCGGCCGGGGCCGCCGGGCCGAGGTGCGTCATCGGCTCGGTGAACTTCGTGTCCGTCCACGGCTGCTCGCGGATCGGGTCGTGGTCCTTGCCGTAGATGGCCCCGTAGGCGCAGTGCAGGATGGCGTCCCGCTTGCCGCCGGCCGGGTGTTGCACGAAGGTGCAACTGACGAACGTTTCGCCGGTCGGCAGGAACGCCACGCCGACCGGGTTGTCCATGCCGCCGGTCATCACCACTTCGATGTCGGTGGCGTCCGGCTTCGCTCGGAAGACGTGCGCCGCGCGGGTGGTCAGCGTCTTGCCGCCCTTCAGCTTCAGTTCCTGTTTGGCGAACGCGCCCTTCGTCCAGTAGAATAGGCCGTCGGGTCCGAGGTACGGGCCGTGCAGGTCGTTCGCGCAGCCGGTCAGGGTGCCGCCGTCGAACCACGTCTCCCGCTTGTCGGCCACCCCGTCGCCGTCGGTGTCGGTCAGCTTGATGACCTTCGGCGGGGCGGCGACGTACAGCGACCCCTTGTGCCACATCGTCCCTTGCAGGAAGGAGAGCTTGTCGGCGAACACGACGCTCTTGTCGTACACGCCGTCCTTCTTGCTGCTCTCAAGGCGGACGACGCGGTGCGTCGGCTTCTTGATCTGCTCGGCCGGCGGGGAGTTGTCGCCGGACGAATCGGCGATGTACAGCCGGCCCTGTTCGTCGAGGGCCATCGTCACCGGCCGATCCACCTGTGGCGACTTCGCCGCGAGTTCGATGGCGAAGCCGTCGGGCAGGGTGAACGTGTGGCCGTTCAATTTCACCCGGTGGAAGCCCTTCGGCGGCGGTGGCTCCTGGGCGACGGCGACGGACGCGACCAGCAGGACGAGGGTAAATGCGCGCATGGCGGCACCTCTCGGAGGTGTGGGAAGGGCTTGACTGTAACCCGTCGACGGGCGGGGTGCAAAGGCCGGCTGCCGCGGACCCGACACCGCGTCGTCGGGGTGTCGGGTCCGCAGTCGGTAACGTGGATTTGTGTTTACAATCTATACTATTGGTTCCGTTTTTCCTTTGTCAAGTCAAAATGTGGAAATTGCGCCAGTATTTTTGACGGGCCTGTTCAGAACGACAAGCCGAAGCAGGTTTCACCGCGGAGGGCGCGAGAGGGCGCGGAGAAGAAAGACCGAGAGTTCCCGTCTCGTTCTCCTCTTCTTTCTCTCCGCGCCCTCCGCGATGAATCCTCTTATCTTGCACCTCCGAGCCGCCCTGCTGCCGTTTCGAGTTCGCCTTTTTTTCGCCGCCGGGGTGAGGTATACCCTCGCTCCCTGGCGGGGTCCGGTCACGGACATCGACCCCCACCCCGCCGGCGTCCCGCCAATCCGACTCCCGCCACTCGGCATGCGCTCCCCGGCCCCGATTCGCCCGCAAGGATGCCCTTCATGCCCCGGTTCCCGTTCGCGCTCGCGGTATTCGCCGCCGCGCTCTTCTCCCTCCACACGTTCGCCCAGCAGCCCCGCGCCGTCAAGGACGCCGTCGCCCTCGCCAAGCAGAAGCTCGCGGAGGGCCGCGCGACCGACGCCGTGCTGGTGCTGGAGCGCCAACTCGCCGCCGCCGACGGCGACAAGGAGTTCCGCGACACCCTGCGGGCCGCCTACGCCGCCGAGCTGAAGCAGCTCACCGACCCGAAGGCCATCGAGGCCGCGCGGAAGAACCTGGCCCTGCTCGGCGGTCTGCCGCCGTTCCAGCCCAGCGTCCCCCCGCCGGCACCGGAGCAGCCGTTGCCGCCGCCGCTGCCGTCGTCCGGGGCACTGCCGCCGCCGTCCGGGGCCGGCGTTCTCGAACCCGCGCCGCTGTTCGCCCCCGCCGAACCGCCGGCCCCGAAGCCCGCCCCGGCTCCGGCCGCCACACCCGACACCGGCGGCATCGACCTGCTGAAGCAGGCGTCGGCCGTGTTCAACCTGGCCCGCAGCGACGGGGCCAAGTTCCTGGAGGCCCGCGACCTGTTCCGCCTCGCCTTCAACCGCAAGCTGACCATGTCCGCCGAGCAGATGACGGCGTGGGCGTACTGTCGGCTGAAGGTGGCGACGGACGCGCTCAACCGCAACCCGGCCGCGCCGGCCGCCGCCGACCTGGTGGCCGAGATCGAGGACGCGCTGGCCATCGCCCCGGACCACGCCGGGCTGCAAAACGCCGGCCGGGAGCTGCTGACCGCCGCGAAGAAGCGGGCCGGGAACGCGACGCCGACCAAGCGCCCGCCGTCGCCGCCCACCGTGTCCGTTGTGGCCGACGGCGATTGGCAGGTGCTCGACACCGACAGCTTCCGGGTGAAGTACCGGGGCAAGCCGGGCGCGGCCGAGGCGGTGGCCCGCGTCGCCGAGGAGAAGCGCGTGGCGCTCTTCGCCAAGTGGTCGGCCGCGCCGGGCGGAAAGTGGCAGCCGAAGTGCGAGGTCGTGCTGCACCCGGACGCCGGCTCGTTCGCCCGCGCGACCGGCCTGCCCGCCGCCAGCACCGGCCGCGCCGACGTGACCCTGAGCGGCGGCGAAGTCGTCACCCGCCGCATCGACCTGCGGGCGGACGACGCGACCCTGACCGAGGACGCGCTGCCCCGCGAACTGACGCACGTCATCCTGGCCGACCTGTTCCCGTCGCAGGCCCCGCCGAAGTGGGCGGCGCTGGGCATGGCGGTGCTGGGCGAGTCGCCGGAACAGCTCGGCCGCTACCGCCGCACCGTCGTCCGGTGCGACCGCGACGGCGAGCTGCAACCCGTCGGCCAGGTGCTGGCGGCCACCGACGTGCCGGCCAAGGCCGTCACCGGGTTCGCCGTGGGGAGCGTGTCGCTGGTCGATTTCCTGGTGCGGTGGCGGGGGGAGAAGCACTTCGTCGGCTTCCTCCGCGACGCCCAGCGGTACGGCGTCGAGTCCGGCCTGAAGCGGCAGTACCAGGTGGCCGACAGCCGCGAGCTGGAGAAGCTCTGGCGGAAGAACGTGCTGCTGGGTCAGTGAGTGGGAACCGGACTCGGACGGACATCGCCAACATAACCCGCACCGTCCGACTTTGCGCACGGCGCGGGGTTTTCGCTTGACCGGGCAGTTCGGACGGGTGACGATGCCGCTGATTCGTGGCCCGGCCTTCGCCCCGTTGGCGGACGCCAAGCCCCGATTTCGGCGGCACCGGCCGTTTCGCTTCCCTCGCCGCCCGGCCCGCGCGGCGGGTGCGGCCCGTCAACCCCACAGCGGGCGCAGAGGCTCCCCATGTTCCGCTTCTTGCTCCCGACCTCGGCGGTGACCCGCCTGACGGCCGCCGTGGCGGCGCTCGCCCTGGCTTCCCAGGCCGACGCCCAGATCAAGCCGTTCAAGGTGTCGGGCAACGGCACGGCCCCGAAGGGCCTGTCGGTCGGCGGGGTCAAGTCCCCGTACAAGTCGGCCGGCAACGGCACCGCCGGCCTCGGCAAGTACACCGGGACCGGGATCGTCCGCTCGCTCTCGTTCGACCCGACCGCCCTCGAGGGCACGTTCACGGGCGGGTTCACGTTCGTCGCCGCGAACGGCGACAAGCTGGCCTGCACCCACGGCGACACCACCAACGGGGCGCGTCAGGCGGGCGAGTACAAGCTGTTCCCGGTCAGCGAGACGGAGGTGGTGGCGGTGTTCCTGGCCGAGTTCAACCCGGTCCCGAAGAAATGCACCGGCAAGTTCGCCGACGTGGTGGACGGCAGCTTCCTGATGCTGGCCGTGTCCAAGCCGTTCGCCCTGCAGTTGAACGATCAGGGGTTCAGCCCGCCGTTCGATTTCTCCTGGCAGGGACTGGGCTGGCTCGAGTTCGACAAGAAGTGACCGCCGGCGAATGACGCCCCCGCCGCGACCGCGCGGCGGGCGGTGCCGTGTCCAACCTGCGCACCCCTTCACCTCGGCCGGGGCGATCTGGTACACTTCCCATAACCGCCTCACTCTCCCGCCGGGCCGCCCGCCATGACTCGCGCCGCGCTGCTTCTGCTCGCCACCGCTTCCGCCTTCGCGGTCCCCATTCGCGCCGCCGACCCGACGCCTAAGCAGGTCGAGTTCTTCGAGAAGAAGATTCGCCCGGTGCTGACCGAGCACTGCGGCAAGTGCCACGGCGAGGAGGCGGTCAAAACCAACAAGCTGAAGGGCGGGTTGCTGCTGGACACGAAGGCCGGCATTCTGACCGGCGGCGACACCGGCCCGGCCGTGGTGCCCGGCAAGCCGGCCGACAGCCTGCTGCTGAAGTCCCTCACCTACGAGCACGACACCAAGATGCCGCCGAAGGGCAAGTTGCCCGACGCGGTGCTCGCCGACTTCCGCCAGTGGATCGCGGACGGCGCGGCCGACCCCCGCACCGGCGACGTGCGGAAGAAGCAGGTCGGCATGAGCGTCGAGGACGGGCGGAAGTTCTGGGCGTACAAACCGATTCGGGGGGGCGTGAGTCGCCTTGATGACCTGATCGGGGCGCGACTGGACAAGGCCGGGTTGACGCCCGCGCCGGCGGCCGACCCCGCCACGCTGCTCCGCCGGCTGTCGTTCGACCTGACCGGCCTGCCACCCACGCCCGAACAACTGGCGGCGTTCAAAGTCGGCGAGTACGAGAAGGTGGTCGATCAACTGCTGGCGTCGAAGGAGTTCGGCGAGCGGTGGG
>WGMC01000002.1 GCA_016125265.1 Planctomycetaceae bacterium | reverse complement strand
TTCCACTTGCTCCGTGACGTACTCGACGTTGTTGTGGACTGCTGGTTGGTACGAGTCGTAGACCGGCAGCGCCGAGTGCGCTTCGTTTGCGAAGTCATAGAACCAGTCGTAGCGCACCAAGCCAGCGAAGTTCGTGGCGTAAATGGAGTTCCACTCGGGGATCGCAACGGCGCCGTCCGTGCCCGCGGGCAGATAGCGGCCCTCGAGCTTCTCCGGAGGGAATATACCGGGGTTCAGCGATCGGTCGGTGACGTCGAACACCGTCCAGGGGGACGGAGTGTCGTAGCAAACTGTCCACAGGTGGTATCGATCACCCGCGCCGATATTCTCGCGCATCAGGTGACCGGTGACCGGGGGGTCATTGAACTTCTGCCACGTGCGGCCGAACTCGTTGGGACTGGTACGTTTGAGGCAATAGATCGCGTTGGATCCGGTCGTGAACAGCAGGTCCGCGGTCCCTTCTTGCACGCTCTGGATCCACGAGAAGTCTTGAAAATTCCCAACTGCTTGCAGATCTCCCTCAGGATCGTTGGGGATCTCCTCGAAAGTGACGCGCGTCTCGAAGTAGAGTGGTTGCGCGTCGGCGTAGTCAAAGCCCGCCGAGACGAAGTCCGTGATGTCGATCTCCGTGACCTGCAGGTACCTGCCGCTTGCGTAGTAGAGGAAGTGCTGCGCTGGGTCGGACCCAACGGCCTCTTTCACGACGGACGTACCGTGCGTGAGGGAGAACATGGCGAACTCGTTGCCAGGCGGTGGGCTTGGAAGCACGTCGAAGGTCGTGTGGGGCTCGCAGTAGTACCACTCCAACGGGTCGAACACCCGGCTCGTGTCCGTGGCAAACTGGATGCGCTGTTCGGGATCGCTGTGAGCGGGGTGGAGGATGATGCCTTCAACCCCACTGATTCCACGCCCCTTGGGATCTACAGTAGCGGTCGCGAAGAGCAGCCACTGCATGCCGATGCGATGCACCAGGGCAGTGCGCAGGCCTCGCATCTTGCGCGTTGTGGAGGACGGAGTAGCACAGGGATTGAAGGTCGGCCCAAAGACTCCGCGGAGCGGAATCGGGTCGCGGCGAACTTCCGCATGCAGCTCCAGGGTTTCGACGCCGTTGTTCACTTCGCGGCTCAGCAGCAGGACCAGAGCCTGTTCCGTCTCGCCCTGCTTCGCCCCTCCAACGGCGACGATCCAGTTCGTGCCGGGGAGCATGGCGATGTCGGAGATGTCGTACTCCCACAGGGGGTCGGGTGGGGCGGTGAGGGTGTCGACGAGGTCGTAACTGTCCACCACGAATGCATCGCTCGGCGTGTTGGCGTTGAGCAGGTACACCGTCCCAGGCCGCGGCGGAGTGGAGTTGCGTTGGGCCGCGGTCAGGACGTACAGTCGGTGTGCCCCCGAGGTGGTCGTGCCCTCGTCGAAGATCACCCGCGCGATTTCGTTCTGGTAGGGTTGGTCGGCCTCTTCGAAGAACCGCCGATCGCGATCTCCGATCCTGATGTGCCCCAGGGAGAGGCCGTGACCGACCCAAAAGCGGAGATCTTCGGGCGTAGTCCGCGCGTCCGCCGGTCCGACGCCTCCAACCGGCAAGCCATCGGGGTGATCGATCAAGACGTGCAAGGGCTTGGTCTCGGGCGTCTGTGTGGCGAGGGCGCCAGGCAGGAGTGACGCGAGGCAGGCGGAAGCCACGATGCGACTCAGACAATGGACCATGGCAAGGCTCCAGGAAGGGGTGAAGTCCGCTGGTTCCGGGTGAACCAGCCGGGAGAAGACACGCGGAGCCATACCGAACCATAGCCTGCTGGAACTCGCAACCCCCAAAGTTTGACTCCCGTGCCCGACAATGTAATGTCGTGCCGCGGCACCGGGCCATGCCTACGTTGCTCCACGCGCCGGGGGGAGCACTTCCCTGACAGTCCCAGCGGATCTGCTACCTTAACCCTGGGGTATCGCCGACCCCGTCCCGCCCCACTCGAAGGAGGTCCCCATGCTCCGTTACCCTCCGCCTGCCCTTCTGTTGATCGTCCTCTTGTCGCCGCTCGTCCAGAGAGCCGCGGCGCAAGTGCCGTGTGAAGTGGTGCGGCTTGAGAGTCCCCACGCGCCGGTGGACGGCCACTTCGGGCACGCGGTGGCCCTCCGAGGCGATCGCATGGTGGTGGGAATGTATAGCCATACGACGCAGCCCAACTTTGGCACCGCGTTCGTGTACGACCGCGATGGCGCCTCGTGGACGCAGTCGGCGGTGCTGACGATCCCCGACGGCGTCAACGGGGCGTACTTTGGGTGGTCCGTGGCGGTGGATGGCGATGTCGTCCTGGCGATGCGGCAATCGGACGGCCAACTCAACGCCAAAGGCTCCGTGTACGTGTTCCAGCGCCAGCCGGACGGAGCGTGGATCCAGACCCAGAAGCTGGTGCCCCCGGCGCCGGAGGCGTGGGGGTTTGGGTCGTCCATCTCCCTCGACGGCACGCGGGTCGCCATCGGGTCCAAGGGCGCGGGCTCGGCGGGGCCCAAGGGGCGTGTGTTCGTGTACGAGTTGGAGGAAGGGCAGTTCGTGTTGAAGCAGAAGCTCGTGCCCTCCCTCGACAACTTGAGCGACTGGTTCGGCCACTCCGTCGCGCTCCAAGGGGACCGCATCGCCGTGGGGGCCAACAAGGGCGGCACGGGGCGGGCCTACGTGTTCGATCGCCAAGAGAGCGGCACGTGGGTGCAGTCGGCGCTGCTGCTGCCGACGGACTTGGGCAACTTCGACGAGTACGGCTACGACGTGGCCCTCGACGGCGATCGTGTGGCGGTGTCGGCGCCGCACCACGACATTCCCTGGGGCAACCACGGCGGAATCTACATCTTCGAACGAGAGGAATCGGGTTCGTGGCAGCAAGCCGCTAAACTCTCGGTGTTCGGTGGAGGCACGACACCACGACTGGGCACATCCTTGGATCTGCGAGGGGATGTGCTGATCGCCGGCGCGCCCGAGGACGGCGAAGTGCTGTCCGGCGCCGGAAAGGTCCACGTGTTTCGCCGCTACGACGAAGGTTGGCTGCACGAGAGCGTGCTCCACGGCAGTGGCCCGGTGGTCAATCGCTTCCTCGGATGGAGTCTTGCGCGCGACGGCGATACCATTGCGGTGGGAGCCCCCGCGACATCGTCCCCGCAATGGGGCCGCGTGCACATGTTCTCGCTTGCGGGTGCGCCTACGCTCTCGGGCGCAGCCATCGCACTCTCGAATGCCGCAGGCGGCGTGCAGGCCCTGCAACTCGGCGCCTGCCAAAGCCACGCGGGTGACTTCTATCTGATCGTGGGGTCCATCTCGGGAGCCGAGCCCGCGTTGCCGCTCGGCAGCGTCGCCGTGCCGCTCGTCCCCGACTTCTACACCCAGTTCACCCTGAGCCAGCCGAACTCAGCACTGCTGCCCGCGTCGATCGGACAACTGGACCCCTGGGGCCGCGCCTACGCGTCCTTCGAGCTGCCGCCCGCTAGCCCCCCGAGCACCATCGGCCTGACCGTGCACCACGCGTTCTTGGTGCTCGACCAAACGACCCTGGCGCTCGAAGCCGCGAGCAACGCCGTGCCCGTCACGATCGGGCCCTGATGCGGCCTGCCGGGGCGCGGAGGGGCAGTGTCCTTAGGGTTTGGGCTGCTCGGCGCGCAGCGCTTCGCACTTCGCGCGCAGGTCGTACGCGCGGCGGATGTCGGGGTGCTCGTAGGGCAGGTCGATGGCCTGGGCGAGCAGCAAGTCGATGTCGGTGATCGCACCCACCGCGTCGCCGCGCGCGTAGCGCAGTTCGGCGCGGCGGCCGAGGGCGTCGACGCGGGTCGGCTCCAACTCGAGGGCCTGGTCCAAGTGCGCGAGGGCCGATTCGGGGCGTCCTAGCCGCACGAGCAGGTCCGATGCGAGCATGTGCGTGTCGCCGCGCAGGCGGCGTGCGCGCGATTCGCTCTGGCGAAGTTCGAGTTCGCGTTGGGGCGGCAGGTTCGCGCGTTCCATCAGGAGGCGAAAGTCCTCGCTCTCGGCGCCCGCGGACTCGATCACACGCTCGGCGTAGGCCAGGGCCTGTTCGTACTGGCCGAGCAGCGTGTGCGTCCGCTGCAGGCCGTTCAGCGCCTTCAGGCTGCGCTCGCGTTCGCCCAACGCACCCTCGTAGTGGCGCACCGCCTCCTTCCAGCGGCGGCGCGCGCTCTCGCGGAGTTCCTCCGCGCGGGCCTCCTTTGTGCCGCGCTGGGGGAGTCGTTCGCCGCTGGCGATGCCGTCGGCGGACTGGCTGTCGACGACGCCGAGGCGCTCCAGACTCTCCGCGAGGCCCAGTTGGCCCTGGGTGCTATCCTTTGAGTCCTCGAGCACCTCGCGGAAGATCTGCTCCGCGAGCAGGAGGTTCTGGGTGTCCCCGCGCTGCAGCGCGATCCAGCCCAGCATCAACCGCATCGGGACGTCGCGCCGTTTCACGCTCAGCGCGCGCTGTGCTTGGTCCTCGGCCCGGGCCACGTCGCCGGCCTGGTAGTAGCCGCTGGCGCGTTCCGAGTAGAGCTCGAACTCCTGCTCGGGGGAGAGTTTCTCGGGGCCGCTCGAACACGCGGCGAGGGCCGCCAGGAGGCCGACCAGGAACGGGGCGGATGCGCGCATCATCGTGGGGGCGAAGGGGAGGGGGCTAGCGGACGGGGACGGACGAGCCCGAGGGTATCCGCTTGCGCCGGCAGAGTTTCGACGAACCGGCCTGCGTTCAGGGGATCGTCGTGGTCAGGGCTGGGAGGGCCCGGCGGCGCCCCGGTCGCTGCCCAGGAGGCGCTCGAGGCGCGCCGGTTCGAGGCGGATCTCGAGTGTGCGCCCCCCGGACAGGGTCACGAGGCCCGCGGGCGCTCCCTTGGGCTTGTGGACCAGCTTCCGCGCGGCGATGTGGATCGACGCGCGCCGGGCGCCCGCCAGCGGCGAGAAGTGGAGCGCCAGGTGGGCCGCGTCCAAAAGGTCCTCGGGGTGGGGCTCGGCGCCGCGCTCCACACGCAAGACGACGTGGCTACCGGGCGAGTCGGCGGTGTGCAGCCAGAGGTCGTTGCCGCGCGCGACGCGAAAGGTCAGTTCGTCGTTGTCCTTCGCACTGCGACCCACCAGCACATCGGCGCCGCTCGTGGCGGCGAAGCGCTTGTAACAGAGCCGCGGCGCCTTGGTCTGCACCTTCTTGCCGCGCACTTCGCCGAGCGCTTCCACGAGGCCCGCTTCGACCGCTTCCCGTTCGATCGCCGCCGGGTCGGCGTCGTCGCTGCCGAGGCGCGCGATGCAGTCCTCGAGGGCGGCCACACGCGCGAGCGCCAACTCGCGTTCGCGCGCGATCGCGTCCTTCGAGCGCTCGAGTTTCTTGGCCCGCTCGAAGATGCGTTCGAGGTTTTCGCGTGGCGACAACTTGGGATCGAGCGCGATCGTGCGCGGCTCGCCGCCCGCGAACCAGTCGGCCACTTCGATCTGTTTCATGCCGCGGATGAGTGACCCCAAGCTGGCCTTCAGCAACTCGCCGTCCTGCTGCCAACGTTCCGCACCCTGGGCCGCCTCCTCGCGCGCCGCGAGGCCCTGCACCAGGCCGCGCGCCTTGCCGAGACGGCGCGTCAGGCGCTTTTCGAGATCGCGCTGCGCGCGCTCGCGGTCGACCGCGAGCGCGGCACCGCCCAAGCTGCACTCCACACGCCACGACAGCGGCGCGAGCAGCGTCCCGCGCGGCAGTTCCGCGGGCTCGGGCAGTCGGTCGACGAGTCTGCCCGCGGCCTTGGGCGGCGAACCCGGAGGCGGCTGCCACGGCGCGCCGCGCACGAGCCGCGGCGTCGCGCCCGCCTTGGCCGGCGCTTCGACCAGAAGCGCGAGAACACGCTCGGATCCGTCCAAAAGCGCGAGATTCGCGTGCCGGCCGGTCAACTCGCCGAGCAGCGCCGCGCGCGGCGGCGTCGCGTCGGGACCGAACGCAAGGAGCACGATGCGGTCGCCCTTGGGCTGCTCGATCCGCGCGAGCGTCGCGCCCACAAAAGCCTTCGGCAACTGCGCGAAGAAGGGCCCCACGGAGCCCTGGTGGCGCGTCGAACGGCCCTGCACCAGATGCACCCGCGGCGCGTCGGGATCGGCCGCGAGGCGCAGGCGGCGGACGTGGGGCTCGCCGTCGCGCTCCAGCACCAGCATCAAACCGTGCGGCGGCTCGGGCGCGACTTCCTTCACGCGCCAGCCCAGCACCAGGGGACGAAGCTCGGCGAGCAACTCGCCGAGTTCCGCCGCGCCCAGGGGCTGGACCGCCGGTGACATCGCGCGGGATCAGCCCAGCTCTTCGGGAGCGTAGATCCAGGTGCTTTCCGCCGGCGTCCAGGACACGAGTTCGTCCGCGCCGCCGAAGAACAGCTTGAGTTCCGTCGCGGCCGATTCGGGGCCGTCGGAGCCGTGCACCAGGTTGTTGGAGAAGCTCATGCCGTAGTCGCCGCGGATCGTGCCGGGCTCCGCTTCGGCGCTGTTGGTTTTGCCCATCAGCTTGCGCACGACGGCGATCGCGTTTTTGCCTTCGAGCGCCAGCGCGACCACGGGGCCCGAACCCATGAACTCGACCAGGGAGCGGAAGAAGGGGCGCTCCTTGTGCACCGAGTAGTGCTGCTCCAACGTGGCTTTCGGGAACTGGCGCAGCTTGAGGCCCACCAGCTTGAGGCCCTTCTGTTCGAAGCGGGCGAGGATCGGGCCGACGAGGCCGCGCTGGACGGCGTCGGGCTTCAGGAGGACGAGGGTGCGTTCCACGGGATCGTTGGGGGAGCGGGGTTGGGATTGCCTTGGGTCCACCGTGTGGACTGGGCGCGGGGTTCTGGTCTCGACGATGGGAGCTTCGGCGCGGCCTTGGCTCCGCGCCGGGGGGCTGGCCCCCCGGCCATCGGGGCGAAGAGGATAGCCGGGGCGCAGTCCGGGGCACAGTCGGAGTGGGGGCGGCAGGGGGGGCAGCGGGGGGGCGGCGGCGCGAGCGCTGCGGGCGGGGGATCCACGGCGCGGCACTTTTTTCGCCGCCGTCGTTGACCCTGCGCGCGCCATCTCTAGACTCTTCGGCCTTCGCGGCCGCTTTTGGCGCCGCCGACGGCCCCGCGTGGGTCGCCGCGCGGTGTCCTGGGGCGCCGTCGCGAACGGGCCAGGGCGCCATTCGGGCCCCGGATCCCGCGCCCTTTGACAAGCGCTCCCTAGAACCTCTTTTCCATCGGTCGGCGCCACGCCGTCCCAGGCCCCGTGCCGCCTTCGGGCCCACGCCCAGGGATTCGCGGCGCCGGTGCTGGATCCATGAAGCCCAACGACGAACTGCCGTCCGAACACCGCGACCTGCCGGGCCGCGGCGACGGCGATTCCAAGCCGGCGTCCGAGCTCCCCGGTCCGCTGTCGGAGAACTGGACTCGCAGCACGGTCGAGAACTCGCGGCACTCCGCGGCCGGGATGCAGTTCGGACTGACGATCGTGGTGTTTGCCGGCGGCGGCTACTTCCTCGATCGCTGGCTGGACAGCTCGCCCTGGTGTCTGCTCGCCGCGGTGGCTTTGGGGTTCGCTGGGGGGCTCTATTCGCTTCTGCGCCAGATGCCCACCGGCAGAACCAAGTAGGTTCCGGGGCGCGTTGGCCTCCGGATCTCTCGGTTCCCCAGGTTCCCAAGTTCCGGTTTCCCCAAGTTCCCGTTTCCTCGGTTCGTCGACATCCTCCCAACACCGTCCCCCCGTCCCAACGCCGTGCGCCTCACCGTCCTAGCCACCACCGTCGCCGTTGCCTTCGCCCTCGCGTTGGCGGCGGCCATGGGGCTCGCCGCCGGGGATGCCGGTGCCGTGGGCGTGGCGGGTGGAGCGCTGTTGGGCGGTGCCGTGGGGCTCGCCGTGGCCGCGTGGCAGCGCAACCTGCTCGAGCGCCGCCCGGAGTGGGCCGTGCAGTCGGTGGCGGTCTCGATGCTCGTCAAACTCGTGGTGCTGGGTGTCTCGGGCATCGCCTTGGGCCGAGTCGCGGCCCTCGGTGACCGGGCCGAGCCGGCGCACTTCCTGATCACCTTCGTGGTCGTGACCCTGGCTGTCGCCTTCTTTGGCACCCAGGACGCGGTCAAGGTCCTGCGCGGCGGCGGACGGGCTTCGGCCCTCGCCACGGCGCCGATCTCCAACGGCATCCACGCTGCCCCGACCGGCAGGCAAGAGTCGCGATGAGCTCCTTCTTCCACCCGCGTGTCCTGGCCGTCATCGCCGTCCTGGTGGGGGCGATCTGGTTCCAGAACACCCACATCGCGCACCACCACTCGGACTCGCCGTTCCAGGTGCTCTTCGCCCACGTCGTGCCGGCGCACTTGCTGTCGGACACACACGACGAGAGCGCGAAGCTGGTGTCGGTCGAGCTGCCCGCCGCCCTGTCGATCTTCGACATGGACAAGGCGCGCGAGGGTGCGCAGCTCGTCCTGACCAACCTGCAGATTTTCCAGGTCGCGTCGCTGCTCTTGATCCTGATCTGCTTCAGCGGCGTGCCCGGCTACCTGCGCACCGGCCAGGGCGACATCGTGAGCCGGCTGTTCGCGGGTTTCGCGCTGTGGCTGCGCGACGACGTGGTGTACCCCGTCATGGGGCGCGAGACCGGGGGCAAGTTCCTGCCCTACTTCCTCAGCGTCTTCTTCTTCATCCTGTTCATGAACCTGGGCGGCCTCCTGCCCATGTCGGCCACACCGACGACCAGCATCTTCATCACGGCCTCCCTGGCCCTGATGACCCTCGCGGTGACGTTGGTGTTCGGCATGGTGGTCCAGGGGCCGATCGCGTTCTGGAAGCACCTGGTGCCCCACGTGCCGCTGCTCCTCTGGCCGCTGATGTTCCTGGTCGAGGTCGTCGGGCTCTTCGTGAAACCCTTCGCGTTGACCGTGCGTCTGTTCGCCACCATGACCGGCGGGCACCTGGTGGTGCTCTCCTTCATGGGCATCCTGTTCTTCTTCGCCATGCAGCTCGGCACCGGCGTCGCCTACGCGACGGCTCCGGTCTGGGTCGGCTTCGCGGTGTTCATCATGATCATCGAAGCCTTCGTTGCGATGCTGCAGGCCTACATCTTCACGCAGCTTTCGGTGATCTTCGTGCAGGCGGCCATCCACCCCGAGCACTGATCCAGAAGGCCCACTCCAGCTCTGCCCGCGGTGTTTCGGCGCCGCGGGATTCCTTTTCCTCCCTCCCATCCCACGACACCGGGCGCCCCCGCGCCGCCGAGACGAGACGAGCGTTCCATGATCCAAGAAACCGCCCAGACCGCTGTTGAGACCACCCTCGAGCTGGCCCGCATCGATGCCTCCTCCCTGGCCAAGTTCGGTGCCGCGATCGGCGCCGGTCTGGCGCCCTTGGGCGCCGGTATCGGCATCGGCAAGATCGGTGCCTCGGCCAACGAGAGCATCGCGCGCCAGCCGGAAGCGGTGAACGACATCCGCGGCAACTCGATCATTCTGGCGGCGCTCATCGAGGGCGCCACCCTGTTCGCCGTCGTCGTCACCCTGCTGGCGGCCCTCTGATTTCGAGACCTGAGTGACCCGCCGCGGCGCTTCGTGCGCGCGCGGTGGGGCCACACGTCCCCGTGGGAGCCCAAGGTTTCCGTCGCGCCGACGCGCCGCCCGGTTGGGCGGCGACCGGCCGACGGGCCACGGCCCGCGACCCCCGCCGACGGCCGCGCCTTTTGGCGTCCCGCGCGGGACGCACCCCCCCCCCCCGGGCGGCACCTCCCGCACGCTCACCCCTTCGGAGACACCACCATGCCGATCCTGCTCAGTGCCATGGCCGCGGAAGGCGGCTTCAACCCCCTCGACGTCAGTGGCGGCGGGGGAGCGCTCTGGACTTGGATCATCTTCCTGCTGTCGCTCGGCCCCATCTGGATCTTCGTGATGGGACCCGTTTCGCGCGCGCTCCTGGCGCGGGACGAAACCGCCAAGCGGGCCATCACCCAGGCCGAGAAGGCCAGTGCGGACGCCGAGCGCGCCCGCGCCGAGGTGGAGGTCAAGTTGGGAGAGGCCCGGACCGAGGCGGCGAAGCTCTTGGCCCAGGCGCGCGAGCGCGCCGAGGTCCGCGAGCGCGAGATCGTCGAAGCGGCGAAGACCGAGGCCCAGGCCCTGCTCGAGGCGGCGCGCCAAGCGATCCGCACCGAACAGGAGAAAGCCCTGGCCGCGATCCGCTCCGAGGTGGTCGAGCTGTCGCTGTCGGCGGCGACCCGTGTGCTCGAGCGCAACGTCACGAGCGACGACGACCGCCGCTTCGTGAGCAACCTGGTCGGCGCCGGTGAGGGCAGCGCACGGTGAGCGCCCAAGGTTCCGGACCGATCGTCTCGCGCTACGCCAAAGCGCTTTTCGGCTTGGCCGAGAAGCGCGGTGTGCTCGACCAGGTTGCGCGCGATGTCGAACGCCTCGCTGCGGAGGTGCGCGCACCTTCCGTGGCGAAGTACCTGATGAATCCCCGGATGGAGCGCAGCGTGCGCCTCAACCGGTTGGATCCGATCCTGAAGAGCGCCCACCCCTTGGTGCAGAACTTCGTGTCCCTGCTCTTCGGGCGGGGCCGCGAGGCCGTGCTGCTCGGCATCGGGCCGGCGTTCCACCGCCTGCGCCTCGAGGCCGCCGGCGTCGTCGAAGGTGTGGCGGAAACGGCCCGCCCCCTCGGCCAAGCCGAACTCGAATCCCTGGCCGCGCGCCTCGGAGCGAGGTTGAAGAAGCGCGTGGTGCTCACCAACCAGGTGGTGCCCGACCTGATCGGCGGCGTGCGGGTGACCGTGGGCAGCCAACGCCTGGACCAGAGTGTGTCCGGCCGACTGGCGGGCCTGCGCCGCAAGCTGATGGATGCTCCGCTGCCCTCGCGGGCCTCCTGATCCTTCGATTGCAACGCGCCTGACCCGTCGGGCGCCAAAAAGTCCACTCCTCCCGAACCCCAGCGCGGCCCCGCGGCCGCCTCCACAAGAGAAGAACACCATGGATCTCCGTCCGGCAGAAGTCACTTCGATCCTCGAGAAGGAGATCGAAAGCTACGGCGGCGAGTCGAGCATGCAGAGCGTCGGCACCGTGCTGTCCGTCGGCGACGGCGTGGCGCGCGTCTGGGGCCTCGACGACTGCATGATGAACGAGCTGCTCGAGTTCGAGGGCGGCGTTCGCGGCATCGCGCTGAACCTGGAGGAGGACAACGTCGGCTGCGTGTTGCTCGGCGACGCGGCCAAGGTGCGCGAGGGTGGCACGGTGAAGACCACCGGGCGCATCATCTCGGTGCCGACCGGTCACCAGTTGCTGGGCCGCGTGGTGAACGCGCTCGGCGACCCGGTCGACGGCCGCGGCCCGCTCGGTGTGTCCGAGTCCGACTACCTGCCGATCGAGCAGCCCGCCCCGTCGGTGGTCGAGCGCCAGCCCGTGTCGGAGCCCATGCAAACCGGGATCAAGGCCATCGACGCCATGATCCCGATCGGCCGCGGCCAGCGCGAGTTGATCATCGGCGACCGCCAGACCGGCAAAACCGCTCTGCTGATCGACACGATCATCAACCAGAAGAAGACCGGCGGCGGGGATCCCACGAACCCCGAGCAGGTGCTCTGCATATACGTGGCGATGGGCCAGAAGCAGTCCACGGTCGTGGACCTGGTCAACCGCCTGGAGGCGGCGGGTGCCATGGCGTACACCATCGTCGTCGCCGCGAGCGCCATCGACGAGGCCTCCATGCAGTACCTGGCGGCCTACGCCGGTTGCACCATGGGCGAGCGCTTCCGCGATGAAGGCCGCCACGTCGTCATCATGTACGACGACTTGTACAAGCAGGCCCTCGCCTACCGCCAGGTGATGCTGCTCTTGCGCCGTCCCCCGGGCCGCGAGGCGTTCCCCGGCGACGTGTTCAACCTGCACAGCCGTCTTCTCGAGCGCGCCGCCAAGCTCTCCGTCGACGCGCCGAAGATCAACCCGCGTTACAAGAAGGGCGGCGGTTCGATCACCGCGTTGCCGGTCGTCGAGACCCAAGAAGGCGACGTCTCCGCGTACATCCCGACCAACGTGATCTCGATCACGGACGGGCAGATCTTCCTCGAGTCGAACCTCTTCAACTCGGGCGTGCGCCCGGCCGTGAACGCCGGTATCTCGGTGTCGCGCGTCGGTGGTGCGGCCCAGATCGCCGCGATGAAGAAGATCGCCGGCGGTTTGCGCCTCGAGCTGGCGCAGTACCGCTCGCTGGCCGCCTTCGCCCAGTTCGGTTCCGACCTGGACAAGGCCACGCAGCGCATCCTGAACCGCGGCGAGCGCCTGGTCGAGATCCTGAAGCAGGGCCAGTACGTGCCGATGGCCGTCGAAGAGCAAATCTCGATCATCTACGCCGGTACCTCCGGCGCGCTCGACACCCTGCCCGCGGGCAAGGTGGCCGCGTTCGAACGCGCGTTCCTCGAACTGGTGCGCGACAGCTACCCCCAGGTGATCCAGGAGATCGCCACCACCAAGAAACTCTCCGACGAGGGCAAGGCCCTGCTCGACCAGGCCGCCAAGTCGGCGATCGCGCAGCTCGGTTGATCTCTCGGTTGAACTAGCGGGGACGCACCACCATGGCAGGCATCAAGGAATTGCGCGGACGGATCAAATCCGTCGGCAACATCAAGCAGATCACACGCGCGATGGAGATGGTCGCCACGACCAAACTCCGCCGTTTCCAGGACCGGGCGGTTGCGTCCCGGCCCTACGCGCGTGAGATCGGCGGCCTGGTGGGTCGACTCGCGGCGGAACTGGGCGACTCGCTGGAAGAGCGCCCGCTGTTCCGACCCGGCGCGGGTGAGCGCACGGCCGTCCTGGTCGTCAGCTCGGACCGCGGCCTCTGCGGCGCCTACAACTCGAACGTGTTCCGCGAACTGCTGCGCTGGCGAGACGGCCGGCCGGAAGCGGAGCAGCGCGAGCTCGCCTACCAGGTCTACGGGCGCAAGGGCTACCAGTGGCTGACCGCGCGCGGCCGCGAGGTGGACCACTTCTTCGTGGAGCCGCCGCTCGAGAAACTCGACTTCGCGGCCGCCGTGCGTGTGGCGCGGGTGTTGACCGACGGCTTCCTAGCCGGCAAGTACCGCGACGTGCTGGTGCTGTACACGGCCTTCGAATCGATGGTCAAGTTCGTGCCGACCTGGTTGCCGCTGCTGCCGATCCGCCCGGAAAGCCTGGGTGTGGCCGAGGGCGACACGGGATCCGACATGATCCTCGAGCCGGACGCGGCCACGATCTTCGACAACCTGATTCCCCGCTACCTCGAGATCCGCATCTACAACGCGCTGCTCGAGTCCCTGACCAGTGAGTTCGCCAGCCGCCGTTTCTCGATGAAGAGCGCAACGGATGCGGCCGGCGATATGCAACAGGCGCTGCGCGGTGTCTACAACCGCAAGCGTCAGGAAACGATCACCAAGGAACTGCTCGACATCGTCGGCGGTGCCGAAGCCCTCCGCTGAACCGCCATTCCCCAATGTCCACCATGAGCTCAGCCACCCAAGGCACTGCTACCCAAGGCAAGGGCGCCCAAGGCACCGTCGCCCAAGTTTTCGGCCCCGTCGTGGACGTCCGCTTCCCGGCGGGCAAACTCCCGGCCATCTTCAACTCGCTGCGCGTCAGCGACGAGGCGCGTGGCATCGACCTTACGCTCGAGGTCGCCCAGCACCTCGGCAACGACGTGGTGCGCTGCGTCGCCATGGCGAGCACGGACGGCCTGCGCCGCGGTGTGAACGTGCAGGACACGGGCGACGCCATCACGGTGCCCGTGGGCGAGCGCACCAAGGGCCGAATCTTCAACCTCCTCGGCCACGCGCTCGACTCCGTGACGCGCGGCGAGGTGCCCGCCGGCGATAGCTGGCCGATCCACCGCCCGGCGCCCAAGTTCGACGAGCAGGAAGCGATCTCCGAGGTCTTCGAGACCGGACTCAAGGTTGTCGACCTTCTCTGCCCCTTCGCGAAGGGCGGCAAGATCGGCCTCTTCGGCGGCGCGGGCGTCGGCAAGACCGTGTTGATCCAGGAACTGATCCGGATCACCGCGGTGGAGAAGGGCGGTTTCAGCGTGTTCTGCGGCGTCGGTGAGCGCACCCGCGAGGGCAACGACCTCTGGCTCGAGATGACCGAAGCCAAGTACACGACCCCGGCTGGCGAAGAGCAAAGCGTGATCGACAACGCCGTGCTCGTCTTCGGCCAGATGAACGAGCCGCCCGGCGCGCGCCTGCGTGTGGCCCTCTCGGGCCTGACGATGGCGGAGTACTTCCGCGACGAACGCGGCCAGGACGTGTTGCTCTTCGTCGACAACATCTTCCGCTTCGTGCAAGCCGGTTCCGAGGTGTCCGCGCTCTTGGGCCGCATGCCCAGCGCCGTGGGCTACCAGCCGACCCTGGCTTCGGAGATGGGCGCGCTGCAAGAGCGCATCACCTCGACCAAGAAGGGTTCGGTGACGTCGATGCAGGCCGTGTACGTGCCCGCCGACGACATCACCGACCCGGCGCCGGTCGCGACCTTCGCGCACCTCGACTCGACCATCATTCTCGAGCGTTCCATCGCCGAGCTGGGCATCTACCCGGCGGTGGACCCCTTGAAGTCGACCTCGCGCATGCTCGACCCCCAGGTCGTCGGCGAGGACCACTACAAGGTCGCCCGCGAGGTGCAGCGCATCCTCCAGCGCTACGCGGACTTGAAGGACATCATCGCGATCCTCGGTGTCGAGGAACTGTCGGACGAGGACAAGATGAGCGTCGCGCGCGCGCGCCGCATCCAGCGTTTCCTCTCCCAGCCGTTCTTCGTGGCCGAGCAGTTCACGGGGACCCCGGGTGTGTTCGTGTCCCGCGAGGACACGGTGCGCAGCTTCCGCGAGATCGTCGAGGGCAAACACGACGACGTGCCCGAGTCCGCCTTCATGTACAAGGGCGGCATCGACTCCGTGCGCGCCGCGGCCGCCAAGATGGCGACCAAGGCCTGATCCATTCCGTGCGGGCGCGGTCCGCCGCGCCCCACATCCGACCTCCCAGCCGCATCCACGCGAGTCATGGCCCAGCTCACCCTGCGCATCATCACCCCCGAGCGCATCGCGCTCGACGAGCCGGTTGTGTCCGTGCGTCTGCCCGGCGTCGACGGTTCGATCGGCGTGTTGCCGCGCCACGCGCCGATGATCGCCGCCCTGGACTTCGGCGTGCTCTCGTACACCCGCCCGGGTGGCACCGAGGGGCGTATCTTCGTCAGCGGGGGCTTCGCGGAAGTGCGCGGCGACACGCTGCGTGTGATCAGCCGCGCCGGTGAGAAACCCGAGGAGATCGACGAATCGCGCGCCCGCGAAGCCGAGAAGCGCGCCCGCGAGCGCCTGGCCCAGCGCGGCAGCGCGGCGACCGTCTCGGAAGTGGATTTCCTGCGGGCGGAAGCCGCCCTGCGCCGGGCGCTCATGCGCCTCCGCGCGAAGGAACTTCGATGAACACCACCCCCTGGCTGCGCTCCCACACTTGCGGGGAGCTTCGGGCCGAACACGTCGGGCAGCGCGTGGTCCTGAACGGCTGGGTGGATGCCCGCCGCAACCACGGGGGCATCTTTTTCGTCGACCTGCGGGATCGGTACGGCAAGACCCAGGTCACCCTTTCGGCGGAGATCGCCGAGACGGTGCGTTTTTCGGCCGAGTGGGTGCTCGCGGTCGAGGGCACCGTGGTCCGGCGTGAGCCGATGAACGTGAACCCCGACCGACCGACGGGCGAGATCGATGTCCGCGCCGAGAAGGTCACCGTGCTCTCCGAGTCGCGCATCCCGCCCTTCGAGGTGCTGGACCAACTCGACACGGCGGTCGAAACGCGCCTGCGCCACCGCTACATCGACCTGCGCCGCGCGCCGCTGCAGCGCAACCTCCTGCACCGCTCGCGCTTCATCAGCGCCATGCGCCGGGCCTTCGAGGCCCAGGACTTCGCCGAGGTCGAAACGCCGATCCTGACCCGCGCCACGCCCGAGGGTGCGCGCGACTACCTGGTGCCCTCCCGTGTGCACCCGGGCGAGTTCTACGCGCTGCCCCAGTCACCGCAGATCTTCAAACAACTCCTGATGGTCGCCGGGATGGACCGCTACTTCCAAGTGGCGCGCTGCTTCCGCGACGAGGACCTGCGCGCCGACCGCCAGCCCGAGTTCACGCAGCTCGACATGGAGATGAGCTTCGTCGACGAGGAGCGCATCTTCGCCGTGTGGGAGGCGGTGCTCGTACGCACGTTCCGCGAGGCGATGGGCGTCGAGCTGACGATTCCGTTCCCGCGCCTCACGTGGGACGAGTGCATGGACCGCTACGGCGTCGACAAACCGGACACGCGGTTTGGCCTCGAACTCGTGGACATCGCGGCCTGGGCCAAAACCGCGGAGTTCCCCGTGTTCCAGGAAGCGCTCGCCTCGGGTGGACGCACGCTGGGCCTCGTGGTGCCCGGCGGCGGCGAACTGCTGTCGCGCAAGGACATCACGGCGCTCGAAGAGCTCGCGAAGAACTTCGGCGCGAAGGGCCTCGCCTGGTGGAAAGCCTCCGCGGAAGGCGGAGCCGGTCCGCTGGCGCGTTTCGCCGCGGGCACGAAGGCCGCGGAACTGATGCAGGTCGCGGGCGCGAAGGAAGGCGACCTCTTGCTGTGCGCCGCGGGCAAGGCGTCCCAGGCCCGCCGGGTGCTCGGCGAGCTGCGTGTGCACCTCGGCCGCAAGTTGGGCCTGGTGAAGCCGGGCTGGAACCTGCTCTGGGTCACGCACTTCCCGATGTTCGAGTACGACGAGGAGGCCGGTCGCTGGTTCAGCGCCCACCACCCGTTCACCGCGCCGGTGGGGGACTTGTCCGAGATCCCCGCCGACCTGGGCGTCATGCGCAGCCGCGCCTACGATCTCGTGATGAACGGCTGGGAGCTGGGCTCCGGCTCGATCCGGATCCACCGCCAGGACGTGCAGGCCCGGGTGTTCCAACTGCTCGGCATCAGCGCGGAGGAGCAGAGCGCCAAGTTCGGTTTCCTCCTCGAGGCCCTGGCCCACGGGGCGCCGCCCCACGGGGGATTCGCGGTCGGCCTGGACCGGATCGTCGCCCTGACGCTGGGCCTCGACAGCATCCGCGACGTCGTCGCTTTCCCAAAAACCGCCTCCGCGTCGGACCTGCTCTGCGAGGCCCCGTCGAAGGTCGCCCCCAGCCAGTTGGCCGAGGTGCACGTGGCCCTCGCCGGTCGTGCACTCCTCGAGGCGGGCAAGTCGGACGCCGGAACTGCTGCCGCCCGGCCCCCGTCCCCGTGAGGGGCCGCAGTCCCTCCGCCGAGACCCCGTCCGCGCCGCGCTCGACGCCCGCGCCGGGGTACCCGCGGCGCTCGCGCGCTAGGTGGAGCCGAGCGGCCGAAACCCCCACGCGTGGCGCCGAGGGCGCTCCGCGTCTATCCTCATCCGTCGTCGCCCGTCGGCGCCGCTCGCACGCGGGCGCCGAGGTGCGACTTTCAGCGGCCGCGCACCAGATTTTGGGCGCGCGCCGTCCACCCATCGTCCCAAGAGGACAAGGAGCTTCGTGGCCATCGAGAATTACCGAGTGAACCGTCAGATCCGCGCCCGCGAGGTGCGTGTGATCGATGCGGCAGGAGAGCAGGTCGGCGTCATCACCATCGAGCAGGCGCGCAAGTTGGCGGAGGATTCCTCCCTCGACCTGGTGGAGGTGTCGCCCACGGCGCGCCCGCCGGTGTGCCGCATCATGGACTATGGCAAGTTCAAGTACGCCCAGCGCAAGAAGGACCGCCAGAGCGGCAAGAAGGCGGCCGCCGGGGGCCTGAAGGAACTCCGTGTGCGACCGGCCATCGACGACCACGACTTGGAGTACCGCCTGGCCAACGGCCGGCGGTTCCTCGAAGAGGGCCATAAGGTGCAGGTGGTCTGCATCTTCCGCGGCCGCCAGATGGCCCACCCGCAGCACGGGTACGACGTGATGCGCAAGGTGAAGGAGAGCCTGGGCGACATCAGCAAGGTCGAAGCCGAGCCGCGCATGACGGGCAACCGCATGACGATGATGCTGTCGCGCAAAGCCGGCGTCTGACGGACAGCTTGGGAAGAGATCGGCACTGCCGAGGCGAAGTAGCTGTCCGGTGATGTCTGGCCCATCGCCTGGCGGCGCTGGAGCGGCGGAGCGAAGCGTCGCTGGAAGGCACTCCGCCGGGGCCCCTCGCCTGGGGCGCCGTGGGGCGGGGGGACCACCGGGGCCGCTTCCGCGCGCGGGGGCCTGGCTCCCCCTTGCAACGCCTGGGCCGGTCGTTATCCTCTTCGTCCCCAAGTGCCGTCCGGACCCCCGGACGGACCCCGGCTAGCGGTGCGGGCACGCCTGCGACCCGGGTCCCACGGTCGGGCTGTGCCAGCGGCGCGGACCCAACGGAGAATCCCATGCCCAAGATGAAGTCCCGCGGCTCGGTGAAGCGCCGCTTCAAGATCTCGAAGAGTGGCAAGGCCATCTCTTCGCGCAGCGGTCGGGGGCACATGCACGCCCCGAAGAATGGCAAGGCCAGCCGCGGCAAACGCAAAAAGCTCGTCCTGGAAGGTACCTGGGCGACGCTGATCCGCAACATGATGGGCAAGTGAGCCACGGAGCCGAACTATGGTGAGAGTCACCTACGGCGCCCCGCGCCACCAAAAGAAAGTCCGTTACTTCAAGCAGGCCCGCGGCAACTTCCGCGGCCGTCACGCCCTGTGGCGCACGGTGCGCGAAACCCTGCTGCGCGCCTGGGCCTACGCCTTCGCGGGCCGCAAGCAGAAGAAGCGCCACTTCCGCCAGTTGTGGATCATCCGCGTGAACGCGGCGGCGCGCATGCGCGGCCTGCGTTACGGCGAGTTCATCGACGGCTGCAAGAAGGCCGGCATCGAGCTGAACCGCAAGCAGCTTTCGGAGCTCGCGATCCACGATCCGCGCGCCTTCGACGCGGTGTGCGATCAGGTCAAGGGCCACAAGGCCAAGCTCGCTGCTGCCCGCTGAACGCGCGCTGAATCCGGTGCGGAGCCTCGCTCCGACAACCCCAAGGACGCCCGCGCCCGCGTGACATGCGCGGGTGCGGGCGTCTCGACTTGGCCGCACCGCCGCGGCTCCGCTGCCCGAAGAACCAGGATCGCCAGCCATGCCGAACGACATCGATTTTGCGGCCCTCGAGGCCGAAGCCCTCGGCGCCGCCCGGGCTGCGAAGGATGAGGCCGACTTGCGCGCCGTCGAGCGCGATTGGCTCGACAAGAAGGGCGGCCGAGTGGCGGCGCTGCTCGCGCGCATTCCGACGCTCGAGCCCCAGATGCGCCGGGAGTTCGGCGGCGCCGCGAACCGCGTCAAGCAGGCGCTGGAAGCGGCCCTCGACGCGCGCCGCACCGAGCTCGCGGCCGCGCAACTCCACGCCGACCTCAGCGATGCCACCTTCGATCCGACCCTGCCCGCGGCGTCCCTCGAACTGGGCAGCCTGCACCCCTTGACGCTGGTGCGGCGCGAGCTCGAGGACATCTTCACGTCCATGGGCTACCACGTGCTCGAGGGGCCCGAAGTCGAGCTCGAGGACTACAACTTCCAAAAGCTCAACATCCCCAGCGACCACCCGGCCCGGGACGCGACGGACACCTTCTACTGCGAACCGCTCGTCGCGGGCGCGTCGCTCGTCCTGCGCACGCACACCTCGCCCGTGCAAGTGCGTGCGATGGAGCGCCTGAAGCCGCCCTTCCGCGCCATCGCACCGGGCCGAGTCTTCCGCTCCGAAAGCACCGACGCGACGCACGAACACACCTTCCACCAGATGGAGGGACTCGTTGTCGGCGAGGACGTCACGGTTGCCCAATTGGTCGGCACGATGAAGGCGTTCCTGCGCGCCGTGTTCCGTGTGGACGACCTTGAAGTGCGCCTGCGCCCCGGCTTCTTCCCGTTCGTCGAGCCGGGTTTCGAACTCGACGCGCGCTGTCCCTTTTGCACCGCGGGCTGCCGCGTGTGCAAACAGAGCCGCTGGATCGAACTTTGCCCCTGCGGCATGGTGCACCCGAACGTGCTGCGCGCCGGCGGCATCGACCCCGAGCGCTGGCGCGGTTTTGCGTTCGGTCTGGGGCTCTCGCGCCTGGTGATGCTGCGTTACCAGATCGACGACCTGCGCCATTTGCTCGGCGGTGACGTCCAGTTCCTCGAAACCTTCGCCCCGGCCGCCCGTTGAAGATCTCCTACCGCTGGCTCAACCGTCACGTGGACCTCGCCGGGGTTTCGCCCGAGCGTGTGGCGGAACTCCTGACCTTGCACACCGCCGAAGTCGATTCCGTCACGCGTTTTGCGCCGGCCCTCGACGTCGTGACGGTCGGGCACGTGCAGTCCCGCGCGCGCCACCCGGACGCGGACAAACTCAGTGTGTGCCAGGTCGACCTCGGCACCGGGCAGTTGGCCCAGATCGTGTGTGGTGCGCCCAACGTGGCCGAGGGCCAGAAGGTCGCCGTCGCCACGCCCGGTTCCGTGCTGCCCGGCGACTTCAAGATCAAGGTCTCGAAGATCCGCGGCCAGGAATCGCAAGGCATGATCTGCTCCGAGCGCGAGCTCGGCCTCGGCGAGGAGCACGACGGGATCTGGGTGTTGCCTAGCGACGCGGCCCTCGGCGAACCCGTGGCGAAGGCCCTTCGGCTCGAGGACTGGATCATCGAGATCGACAACAAGTCCCTGACCCACCGCCCCGACCTGTGGGGGCACCGCGGAATCGCGCGCGAACTGGCGGCGCTGCTCGGCAAGGAGCTCTTGCCGCTGCCGAAGGGCCTCCCCGCCCCGAAGGGCAAACGCACGATCGGCGTGCGCATCGAGACTCCGGGGTGCCTGCGTTACGTGGCCCTGCCGGTCGCGGGCGTGGTGAACGGGCGTTCGCCCGATTGGCTGCGCCACTTCCTCCTGGCCGCGGGGCAGCGACCGATCGACCTGCTCGTCGACGTGTCGAACTTCGTCATGCTCGACCTCGGCCAACCGAACCACTTCTTCGACGGCGCGGCGGTGGGGGACGCGGGCATCGTCGTGCGCGAGGCACGCGAGAAGGAGCGTTTCACGACACTCGACGGGCAGCAGCGCGACTTGGTCTCGGGAGATCTCTTGATCTGCGCCGGCGATCGTCCCGTCGCTCTCGCTGGTGTGATGGGGGGAGCGGAGTCCAAGGTCACCGAGGGGACCACCGGGTTGGTGCTCGAACTCGCGACGTTCCGCCCGACGCCGGTGCGCAAGACCTCCCAGCGCCTCGCCCTGCGCTCGGAGTCCAGCGCGCGATTCGAGAAGAGCCTCGATCCCGCGCTGATCGACGAGACGGGGCCGGCGATCCTGGCGTTGCTCGCCGAGCTGTCGCCGGGGGCGCACCTAGCGGGACCCGCGGCGGACGCGGGCGATTGGCGCCGCGAGCCGATCCGCGTGGCCCTGCGGCCGGAACGTGTGCGCGACGTGCTGGGCAAGGCCGTGCCTGACGACACGCAGCGCTCGGTGCTCGAACACTTGGGGTTCGGTGTCGATGGCGCGGGCCCCACCTGGAATGTGACCGTGCCGAGTTGGCGCGCCACGAAGGACGTGTCCATCGAAGAGGACCTGATCGAGGAGATCGGCCGCACGGTCGGGTATGCGTCCCTCGGCGAAGCGGCGTTGGTCGCCGACCTCGCACCCGCGCCGCGCGACGAACGCCGCGAGTTGGTGCGCGCCCTCGAAAACCGCCTGGCCGGCGCCGCGCGTTTCCACCAGGTGGAGACGTACTCGTTCTTGCCGGACGCGCTGGCGCGGCACCTCGGCGTCGCGGACCTGCCGCACGTGGAAGTGCAAAACCCGATCGCGGAGGGTTGGCAGCGCATGCGCCGCTCCGTCGCGCCGAGCTTGGTCGGCCTTCTGCCTGACAACCTGCGCCAGCGAATCGAAGTGCGCCTCTTCGAGATCGGCAAGGGGTACCTGCCCGACGCACCCACCGCCGCGGGCGAGCCCAAGGAAGTGCACGAGCTCGCCTTGGTGCTCGCCGCGCCGAAGCGCGCGAGCAGCGGCGATGCCGCCCTGCACGGCTCCCTGGCGCGCTTGCGCGGCGCGCTGGAGGCCCTGACCTCCGCCGCGGGCGCCCTTGTGCCCACCTGGATGCGCGCGGACCAGTCCCCGGGCTTTGCAACCCCCGCCTACGCCCACCCGGCCCGCGCGGCTGTGCTGGGCGCGGGCCTGGGCTGGGCCGCCGAGTTGCACCCGGCCGTGGCCCGCGACCTCGGCATCGAGGGCGACGCGGCGGTGGCGGTGCTGGACCTCGGGGCGCTGCTCGCCCTGGACCGCCCCGGCGTGAAACACCGGCCGCTCCCCAAGTTCCCCGGGCTCACCTTGGACGTGGCGCTCCTGATTCCGGAGGAGGTCCCCGCGGGCGAGCTGACGGACTGGATCCGCACCTCTGGCAAGGGGTTGGTCGCGGACGTGCGCCTCTTCGACCTCTTCCGCGGCGGTTCCCTGGCCGCGGGCACCAAGTCCCTGGCCTTCCACGTGACCCTCCAGGCCGCGGATCGCACCCTGGGCGAGGCGGACCAGCAGAAGTTCCTGGACCGCCTGGCCCGGGCCGCGGAGGCCCGGGGGGGCAAGTTGCGGCGCGAGTAGGGCCACCGAGGGGTCCGAACCGCACCCACGGGACCCGCCCGCGGCGCCCCACTCTTCCGCCTTGGGTAGACTTGGGCGCCGAGGCGATGCCCCTAGGGTGCCAAATCGACCGCCCTCGGCACCTCTGCCGGCGCCCCGGCTGGGCGCCACGGCCCGCACCGTGACCTCACACTGCGGTCAGACCCCCTCCAAGCCCGTGAAGATCGTCCTCGTCAATCCTCCCAGTCCCCCGGAGTTCCGCGTGAGCCGCGGCCTCATGGGCGGTTTTGGCATGGCCGTGAACCCGGGCCTGCTCTACCCGCCCATCGAACTGGCCCACGTGGCGTCGGTGCTCGAGGCCGCAGGCCACCAGGTTGTGATCCACGACAGCGATGCGGCGGACACCGACGTGGACGGGGCGCTCGCCGCCATCGTGGCCGAGTCCCCGGGATTTGTCTGCCTCGACAGTTCGAGCACGTCGCTCGACCAGGACCGCACGCTGGCCCAGCGGGTGCGCCGCGCGCTGAAGGTGCCGGTGGCGCTGCTCGGCAGCCAAGTGACGTACGCGCCGGAGTCCATTTTCGAGGGCGGCGGCGAGGGCGCCGAGGTCGACGCGATCGTGCGCGGCGAGCCCGAGTTCACCGTACGCGAACTGGTCGAGCGTGTGGCCGCGGGCCGCGACCTGGCCGGTGTGGCGGGCCTTTCGTGGCGCCGACCGAACGGCGAAATCGTGCACGAACCCGAGCGCGAGAAGATCGAACACTTGGACGAGTTGCCGCTGCCCGCGCGGCATCTGCTCGACAATCAGGCCTACCGCTTCCCCGGTGTGGAAGGCGCGATCACGACCGTCAAGAGTTCGCGCGGCTGCCCGCTGAACTGCTCGTTCTGCGGGTACACCTTGGCCCAGGGGCTGCGTTTCCGCTTCCGCAGTCCCGAACACGTGTTGCGCGAGCTGGTGGACCTCTACCGCGTGCACGGCGTGCGGCACGTGATCTTCCGCGATCCGATCTTCACGACGCGCAAGGACCGTGTGGCCGCGATCTGCGACGGCATCATCGCCGAGAAGCTGGACCTCGAGTGGCAATGCGAAACGGCCGTCAAGACGCTCGACGAAGGTCTGATCGCGAAGATGGCGAAGGCGGGTTGCCGCCACATCTCGCTCGGTGTGGAGTCGGGCAACGCCGAGATCCAGAAGAAGCACTGCGGCAACAAACTCTCCGACCTCGACAAGGCCGAAGAGGTGTTCAAGGCCTGCCGTCGCCACGGCATCGAAACACGCGCCTTTTGCATGATCGGTTTCCCCGAGGAGACCTCGTCGATGGCCGACGAGACGCTGCGCCTGGTCGAACGCTTCGACCCGGACCAGGTGCAGTTCTGTGCGGTGACGGCGTACCCCGGCACGCCCTTGCACAAGATGTTGCGCGGCACCCGCGAGTTCGACCACGCCTCGATGACGGGTTTCCAGGCCCTCGAGGGCAACGAACACATGAGCGCGGCCGAGATCGAAGCGAAGATCCGCGAGGGTTACCGCCGCTTCTACCTGCGCCCGCGCCGCATCGCGCGCGAACTGCGCCACCCGGGCCGCCTGGCCGGCAAGGTCGCGCGCTACTTCACGCTGTTCCGCCGCCGCGCGTAGCCGCGGCCACTGCGCAGGTCGCAGGCCGATGACAATCACCGCAGCGCCCCAACGTGCCTCGGTGCTGCTTGCCGCGGCATTGTTGCTGGTCGTTGGGGGAGTTGTGCTCCTCGTCGCCTTGCGCCCCGCCGAGCGCGGCGCGGCCGCGGCCGAGCCCAGCGCTCTTGTGACGACCGACTCGCAGCCTGCCCGCGTCGCGACAGCCCCTTTTGTCGCTGCGCGGACGGAGCAGGCCGCAGGGCTGGGAACGGAGCTCGACAATTCGAGGGTGCAGGCAGCTTCCAACCAACCCCGGCGTTCCACGCGTTCCGGGGACAAGATGCTGTCCCACTGCTTGCGCGGGAATGTGATTCTGCCGCAGCGCGTGCTCGACGCCGGCAAACTGCGACTAGACGCCATCCAGGTGGAAGGTGGCAAGCTCGTCCGTAGCTCTGCACTCGACGAGTTCGGTGGCTTCTCGATGCAGTTCGAGAGCGGCGCGCCCGTGCGGCTTCTTCTGATGGGCACCGTCGAAGGCATCGCGGAGCTGGGGACCGAGACACCAATCGACTGCCAAACTTCGGGGCAGTTGCAGCTCGACGCGAGCGCGCAGGTAGAGGTGTCGCGGCTCGTTGTCTTGGGTTCCGACGGACAACCTGCCAAGGGCGCGTGGATGGTTCGCGCGGACAGGCTGGAGGGAGTCGCTCCACCGTGTTACGTGCCCACCAGCTCCAGACTGGACCTCAGACCGACCGTCGGGCCCACGGGCGAAACGGACGTGACGCACTCCGCGAACGCCAGCACCTCCATCGCCGTGGGAGCCGCGGGCCACTCCACGCGACTGGTGGTGCTGAGCGGTGGCGAACAGGTGGTGCAACTCCCCCCCGCGAAACGAATTCGGGTGCGGATGGTTGGCACCGCCGCGGCCGAGCTCGCAACCGTGCGCAACGTCGGACTCGAGACCGAAATGGGTCAATCCGTGCTCTGCGAATCCGTCCCCGTGAACTCCGATGGGGAGGCCGAACTCGTCGTGGAAGTGGAGTTCCCCTCCCAACTCGTGGCCACGCTGCTGGTCAGGATGCCGAGCGGTCAGTGGGACACGATGTTTGGCCATTTGGTCCCCACACAGGGCGCCCTGTTGCTCGACGTACCGGGCCTAGCCGATGACTCTGTGGTCGATGTGGAGCTCTCCCAAACGACCCTGGACCAACTGGCCAGGATGCGCAACCGACCGCAGTGAAACGGGAGCGCGGTTATGGTGTCGGCGTGACCGCGACTGGAGTGCAAATGGCGGACGGACAGCGGTCCCACGCGCGCTGGAGTTGGGGGGCGCTCGCCGCCGCGCTGGTGTTCGTCGGCTCGGGAGTTGTCTACCTGGTCGCGCTCCGTCCGGCCGGTCTGACTTCCGTCGTAGCTGTGCCTGGGAGCCCTCTCGTTACCCATCCCGAGGCACCTGAGCTTCTGCAGGCCGACGCCACGGCCGCGCGGGAAGGGCTGCCCGCGCCACACGGAACGGACGTTGCGTCCGCGACAGCGGCACCGACGGACGCAGCGCCCATCCGGCCTCCGCGCACCGAGCCGCGCGCAGAGGACGCGCCGAAGTATTGCCTCCAGGGAGTTGTCTTGCTTCCGCAGCGCACTCTCGAGGAAGCTTGGTTCTGGGCCAGCGCCTGGGAGCGAGAGCAAGGTACCCGCGAGTCCAAAGTCGACGAGCTCGGCCGCTTCTCGATCGAGTTCGCGTCGAATGCGCCCGTGCGACTCAGCCTCAAGAGCTCTCTCGGTGTCGTGCTGGAGTTTGGCACGGAGACGCCTCTCGATTGCCGCACGCCGGGGTTCCTGCAACTCGAGGTGGGCGCTCGTGTGCGCACGACACGACTGACGGTCCTCGGGTCGGATGGGCAGCCCGCGCCCGGCGCCTGGATCGAGCGCGCGACCAACCTGCGGCATGGCCTTACGTCCCGCACGCCGCCCAACAGTTCCACAATCTCGCCCCTGCATGGTTCCGTCCGTCCTTTGGTGGAGTTGGCCGTGCCCCGGCCCACGAATCAGGACTACTCCATCGCCGTCGGTGCCCCCGGGCACAGCACCCAACTCGTGGTGCTGACGGGAGAGGAACAGGTGGTGCAACTCCTCCCCGCAAAGCGGATCTTTGTACGTCTTCACGAAACCCACGGCTCGGGTTCCGTGGTCGTACGCGACGTCACGCTTCACACTCCCAGCGACCAAGCTGTGCTCTCGGAAACCGCCCCCCTGAACACGTCCGGGGAGGCCGAACTCGCTGTCGAGACGGGGTGCGAATCCAAGCTCGTGGCCACGCTGCTCGTCACGTTGCCGAGCGGACGGGTGGACACAACCACGGGTCAACTCGTCCCGACCGAAGGCCCCATGTACATCGACGTCCTCGCCCTCGCGGATGGCACGGTGGTCGATGTGGTGCTCTCCGAAGCGACACTGGACCACGTGGCCAAGATGCGCAACCGACCGCGGTGAAACCGGCGGGCGGTTATGCTCGAGACGTGGCCGCGAAACGTAGACAAAGGCAGGGTGGCGGGGTCGAGGAGCTTCGGCGGCGGCTGGGATTGACGCAGGGCAAGCTTGCGGAGCTGCTCGGTGTGCACGCCATGACCGTGAGCAAGTGGGAGCGTGGGTTGCTCTTTCCGGCGGCCCACCAGGCCACGGTGCTCGATGCGCTGTGGCGCGCGGCGGGGGAGGCTCGCGAGGTGGGGCAGGAGGTGCGCCAACTCACTGCGTTTTTGAACCAGGCCCTGGTGGATGTGACGGAGGTCGAAGGTATGCAGCTCAGCGCCAGCAACCAGTTGCGCGGCAAGGTGGTGTCTCTCCAGTTGGGGCCGGTGACGTCGCGTGTGACCATCGAGATCGCACCCGGTGTGCACGTGGTGTCGTTGATCACGAGCCACAGTGTGGAGCGGCTGAAGCTGAAGGTCGGGGGCGAGGCCGTGGCGATCATCAAGGCGACCGAGGTGATCGTGGGGGTGCCGGATGGTCCGGCGCCGAAGGCGAAGCGGGGCAAGGGCAAGGGCTGAGCCGGCGGGGCCCGTTGCCGCGCACTCGGGCGGCCGTCCGGGCCCAACTGCGCCGCCATCGTGGCCGCGCTCGCGTGGATTAGACTGTTCGCCCGAGGGGGCCAGAACCTGTCCCAAGGCCCCGCCCTTGCCCGTTGCGCCGATGAAGCACTTCCTCCCGCTGTCCGTCCTGGTCCTCCTCGCTGCCACATTGACCCAGGGTGCCTCGACGACGTTTGGCGTGCCCCAGGAGGCATCCAAGTGGCGCTCCGATGAGGCTGCAGTGCGCGCCCACTTGGAAGCGCTCTTCGAGCGCCGGGCCGGAGGCGAGATCCGCTGGTCCGAGTATGTAGACGCCGCGGGGCTGTTGGAGCGCGCGATGCCGTGGTTGAGCGAGCCATCGGCCGCCCCGGTGCGGGAGTCCTTCGGCGAGATGCCGTTGTTGCTCTTCCTCGGTACGGATGTCATGCAGCAGGCTTGGTCCGCGATCGAGCCCGGGCCCGTGCAGATCGTCTCGCTCGAGGTCGACGGCGATCGGGCAGAAGCGGGCGTGGTCGCGCGCAATACGGGCCGGCCTTGGACCTTTTGGCTGGCCAACGTGCCGGGACGGGGCTGGCGGTGGAGCGACGCCGAGTGTGTGAGCACCGGTTGGACCTTTTCCCTGTCCGCGGCATGCCGCGGGCTCGAAAGTGTGCATCGGGATCGGCCCAGTGAAGAAAAGGACGCGCTCTTCGCGCTCGACGAAGCCCTGCGCGCGGCCGTGGTGGACGATTGGGAGAGCGCGAGAGCCGCCGCGGATCGCCTGCGCGGGACGGAGGCTCACGCGACGCGCTGGTTGCCGAAGGTCGATGCCGTGTGCGCTGGCGGCGAGGGGGACCTTGCGCATCTGGCGGAGCGCGCCGGCGGCGAACGTCCCTTGCCGCGGGCCGTGCTGGTCGCGGCGCGGTCGCTCGGGATGGGGGATGCGCTCGAAGCGGATCTGCGCGCCCATCTCGAGCGGGTGCCCTGGGACGGCGACGTGACCGAAGAGTTGGCGGCGATCCTCGAGGATCGCGGCGAGGTGGACGCGGCGCTGGCGCTGCGCAGACAGTCGTGCGAACGCAGCAGCGGCGTCGTGCCCGTGCTGCTGCAGCTGCTGGACGCGCTCCCGCCAGAACAACACGGGGAGATCGCGGAGTGGTTCGCCCGGGCGCCCGATCCCGCTCGCTCCATCGAGGCGCTCGCGGGCGCGCTGCTCGACCGCGGTGCCATCCGCGTGGCGAATGCGTGTTTGGACGCGGTGCAGCGCGTCGATCCGCGGGACCACAACGTCGCCTACTTCCGCGCGGAAATCTGGATCGGCGAGGGTCGTTTTGCCGAGGCGGCGGCGCTGGTTGCCCAGGCGTTTGTGCGCGCGGAGGAAGTAGGTGAGCTGCGCTTCTTCCACACGCACTTCGTGTGGGCGATGGACGGCGCGGGCAAGGCCGTGGAGGCGTACCGGATCGCGGATCGCAGCGCCGCGGCCCTGGAGCGCACGCTGCAGGCGCTCGAGCGCCGGGAGGAATGGGACCGTGTGGTCGCCCTGTGCGAGGAGCACCGCGAACGGGGCGGCGAAGAGTTCGCCGCGCTCGACCTGTGGCAGGCCCGCGGCACTTCGGTCCTCGGCAACCACGAAGCCGCCGCGGAGTTCGCGGGGGCGGCGATGGAGAGTGCGGAGAGCGACCGGGATTGGGAGCGGGCCCTCGCGATCCGCATGGACGCGCTCTTCGCACTCGGCGGGTGGGAGCGCGCGTACGCCGGCCTGCAACCGCCCGAGATGGCCTTCTGGCGTGTGGCGAGCCGCCTCTCCGGGGCGGGCGACGGAGCGGCCCTGGCCGAGCTGGTCGAACGGCACCGCGCGTCCGGCGCGGACCCCGCCGCGGTTGGCCTCCCGTTCTGGGAGTGCGAGGTCGTCTACCTCAGCGGCACTCCCCAGGAGGCCGTCCGGTCGCTCGACGCGAACCGTGAAGCGATCGTGGGTTCCGAGATCCGCGGCGTGCTCTACCGCTTCGAGGACCGCCTGGTGCGCGCCCTCGTGCGCAGCGGCGAGGGCGAACGCGCCCTGGCCCTGGCGCTCGAGATCGATGCCCGCGACAGCGACCCCTTCTACACGGCCTTGGTGCACACCGTGGGCGGCGACGTGCCCGCCGCGCGCGAGGCCGTGGGGCGGTGCCTCGACGTCGGCTGGAGCGCCGAGGAGTTGCTCGAGGACCCGGACCTGGGCCCGCTGCTCGCGGAGCCCGTGTACGCCGACCTTCTCGTTGAGGGCGAAGGCGACGCCGACTGAGCGGGGCACCCCGAGGGGTGCGCTTTGTTTGCCTTCGGGCCCGGCTAAGCCTAGGCTTAGTGCCGTGGGGAAGGCACTCCTTGGCCTCGCCGTCCTGTGTCTCGCGGCCTGTGGGCCCGCGGCCGAAGAATGGCCGCTGTCGCTCGCCGCGGCGGCGTCCCTCCGCGAAGTGGTGGCGGAGGCCGCCGCGGCGTTCCACTCCCAGCGCGGCGGCGCCGCCCCGCTCCTGAACTTCGAGGCGTCCTCCACCCTGGCCCGCCAGATCGGCGAGGGTGCGGCGATCGATGTTTTCCTGTCGGCCGATCGGGAGAACGTGGTCCGGGCGGGCGCGCGTGTGCGGCCCGCGGAGGCCCGCGTGTTCCTGGCCAACGAGCTGGTGCTGGCGGTGCGCGCGGGCGACCGCGACGCTCCCCGGGATCCCGCGGCCTTCGCGGAGTCGGGGTTCACCCTGGGCCTGGCCGGTGAGGAGGTGCCCGCGGGGCGCTACGCGCGCAACTACCTCGAAGGCCTCGGGCTGCTCGAGCGCTTCGCGGGCCGCGTGGCCCTCGGCAACAACGTGCGCGCCACGTTGGCACTGCTCGAGAGCGGAGCCGTGCGCGGCGCGTTTGTGTACCGCACCGACGCGGTGGCCGCGGGGCCCGGCATCGAGATCGCCCACGTGGCGCCGCGGGCGGCGGCTCCGGTGGTGTACCTGGCGGCCGCCGTGGACGCTGGCCCGGGGCAGTCGCCCCATCCGGATGTGGCCGCGTTCCTCGAGTACCTTCGCTCGCCCGAATTCTCGAGCATGGCGGAGGCGAGGGGTTTTGCCGCCCCCGAGCAACATCCGTGAGGTTGTGCTCGAAGAGCTGACGCCGTGCCCGCCGATCTGATCGAAATCACCCTGCGGTCCCTGTGGATCGCGGGACTCGGCACGCTGCTCGCGGCGGTGCCGGCCGTGTGGTTTGGTTGGCTGTTCGCGCGCCGCCGATTCCGTGGGCGCACTCTTCTGCGCACGTTGTTGCTGCTGCCGATGGTGCTGCCTCCCGTGGCGGTCGGCCTGGTGCTCTTGCGCGCGGTCGGCCCGCGTTGGCCGGTGGGAGGGTGGCTGGCGTCGCATGGCTTCGACTTCGTGTTGTCGCCGCGCGGCGCGGTGCTCGCGGCGGCGGTGATGGGCATGCCGCTCGTATTGCTGGGTGTGGAGCGCGGCTTCGCCGGTGTGCCACGCAGGGTCGAACAACTGGCGGCGACGCTGGGCGCGGGGCGTGCGCGCATCTTCTGCGACGTGACGCTGCCGCTGGCCCTGCCCGGCATCCTCTACGGCCTGGTGTTTGGGTTTGCTCGGGGTTTGGGAGAGTTCGGCGCGACCGTGTTGGTCGCTGGGATCGTGCCGGGCCGCACCGAAACCCTCGCGACGGCGATCTACTCGGCCATCGAGCGGTTCGACCACGGGGCCGCGTTTGTGTACGCGGCGGTTTCGGTGCTGCTCGCGGCGGCTCTTGTGCTTCTGGCCGAGCGACTGCTCACGAGGCAGCCGTGACCGCGCAGGCCCACGAGATCGACCTCGTCGCGTCGTACCCGGGTTTCGAGCTCTTTGCGCGCGCCGCGTGGAGCGCCCCGCGGGCCGCGTTGTTCGGGCCGTCGGGTTCTGGCAAGTCGACGATTCTGGAGGCGATTCTCGGGCTTCGCGACGAAGTACGTGGCACGGTGCGGCTCGGTGGACGCGAGAGGCACACGCTGGCGATCCAAGCGCGCGGTTTGGCGTGGGTGCCGCAGGACGCAGCGCTCTTTCCGCACCGCAGCGTGCGCGAGAACATGCTCTTCGCCGCGGCTGCGAGGGAGCGCATCGACGAGGTGGCCGCGGCGCTCCACATCGGACATCTCCTCGGGCGACGCACGACTAGTCTTTCTGGTGGCGAACGCCAACGTGTGGCGCTGGGCCGCGCGCTGCTGTCGGGCCGGGACTTCCTGCTACTCGACGAACCGCTCGCGTCGTTGGATCGCCCGCTGCGCAAACGTGTGGCGGAGTACCTCTTGGAACAGTCCGTGCGGCACTCGCTTTCCTGGCTGCTCGTGAGCCACGACGCCGAAGAGGTGGCGCGCCTCGCCGAGGAAACGCTGCTGCTGCGCGACGGTTCGGTCGAGGCCGTGTTGCCAACGCGCGAGGCGCTGGAGCGCGCGTACGTGTCCGCGCTCGACCCGGACGGTTGAGCCGGGTGCGCGGCCCGCGCACCCGGCGGGCGAGGCGCCGCGCGGCTCAGCTCAGCCACGCTGCCAGCAGCGTTGCCACCACGCCGGTGCCCGTTGCCACGAACAGCGCGCGGCGGTAGCGCGGCACGACCCACCCCATGCGGTAGCCCATGAACAGCATGCCGAACAGGGCGAGGACCACAGCGGCGGATAGGTAGTGGAACGCCGCACCGCCCTTCGCCTTGTGCAACTGCACCAGGTGGCGCCACGGGGTGGTCTTTTTGTAGGCGAGCTCGAGGCCGCCGGCCTCGGTCGGGCTCACCGTGGTGTCGGCCGAGGTTCCCGTCCACTCGAACTGCCACGAGGTTCCCACCCGCTTCAGGCCACGTTCGCCGCTCGGCATGGGGCGGCCGGCCTCGGCCAGGGCGCTGCGGGTGAAGGCCTCGAGGGTGTCCAGGTCGGGGGAGCCCACGTCGAGCCCCGGCGGCACCTCGAGGGCGCTCTTCGTGACCTCGTAACTGCCCTTGGTCCCAAACGTGTAGAGGATCCCCGTCGCCATGTAGAGCAGGAGGGCCGGGGCGGCGAATCCCGCCAACACCACGTGCAGGAGGATGTGTTTGGCGCGGGAGTGTGCGTCGGAGCTGGACATGGGCGTCGGGGGGAGCGGGCGGAGCCTGGTGGGGGGCGCAACGAGGGTGCGATCCGGTCCCCCTCAGCGCAAGGGTCTGGGCGGTTGCACCGGCCCCCGGGTACCTTGCCGCCATGGAACGACTGACCTTGGTGATCGGTTCGCAGAACTACTCCAGTTGGTCGCTGCGGGCCTGGGCTGCGGCGCGCCTGTCCAGGCTCGCGTTCGAGACCCAGGTGGTGCACTTCGACGAGGACACCGACCGCAGCCGCCGCTGGCGGCTCTCGCCCACGGGCAAGGTGCCGGCCCTGCACCACGGCTCGCTCGTGCTGTGGGACAGCCTGGCCATCGCCGAGTACCTCTGCGAACTGGCGCCCGAAGCTGAGCTGTGGCCGAAGGACCGCACCGCGCGCGCGATCGGGCGCGCGATGGCGGCGGAAATGCACTCAGGCTTCGCGGACCTCCGCCGTGAACTTCCGATGAACGTGCGGCGCGCGCGGCCCGCGGCCGCTATCTCCGACGCCGCGCGCGCGGACATCCAGCGTGTCGTGCAGCTCTGGGAAGAGAGCCGCGCGCGCTTCCAGAAGGACGGCCAGTTCCTGCTGGGTCGGCCGTCGATCGCGGACGCCTTCTACGCGCCGGTGGCTTCGCGCCTGCGCTCCTACGGCGTCGCACTCTCGGGGGCCGCCTTGGCCTACCAGGAGACCGTGCTCCGCTGGGAACCCATGGTGGAGTGGACCGCCGCCGCCCTGGCCGAGGGGCACGGCCTCGCTGCCTACGACCAACTGCCCTGAATGCCATGAGCGACTTCGAGAGCCGCCTCAGCGAATCCCGCGCCTTCCCGCCGCCCGAATCGTTCGCGCGGGCCGCGCGCATTTCCAGCGACGGCGAGTACCAACGCCTGCACCGACTTTCGCTGGCGGATCCCGAGACCTACTGGGCGCCCATCGCGCGCGAACTGCCGTGGAGCAAACCGTTCACGGAAGTGCTCGACTGGAGCGGCGCACCCGTGGCGCGTTGGTTTGGCGATGGGGAGCTCAACGCGTCGGTCGCCTGCTTGGACCAACACCTCGATGGCCCGCGGCGCGACAAGGTCGCGATCCACTGGCAGGGTGAGCCGGGCGATCGCCGTTCGCTGACCTACGCGGAGCTGAGCGCCGAGGTCAACCGGCTCGCGAATGCCCTGCGCGCGCGCGGCGTGAAGCGCGGCGATCGGGTCGCGCTCTACATGCCGCTGGTGCCCGAACTGGCGGCGGCGCTGCTCGCCTGCGCGCGCATCGGCGCGGCCCACTCGGTGGTGTTCGGCGGATTCTCCGCCGCGTCCCTGCGCGAGCGCATCCTCGACGGCGGCTGCACGGCCGTGATCACCGCGGATGGCGGTTGGCGCAAGGGCCAGGTCCTGCCGCTGAAGGCCGTCGTCGACGAAGCGCTGGTGGGGCTGCACGATGTGCACACCGTGCTGGTCCTGCGCCGCGCGGGCAACGAGGTGGCGTGGAGCGCTCCCCGAGACGTCTGGTACCACGAACTCGTCCCCAGCCAATCCGACGCCTGCGAGCCGGAATCGATGGGCGCCGAGGACCTGCTCTTTTTGCTCTACACGTCGGGTTCGACGGGCAAACCCAAGGGCATCGTGCACACGACGGGTGGTTACCTGGTGGGTGCGTTCCACTCCATGCGCACGATCTTCGATCTCAAGGAAGACGACGTGTATTGGTGCACCGCCGACATCGGTTGGATCACGGGGCACACGTACGTGGTGTACGGGCCGCTCGCCAACGGCGCCACGGTGGTGCTTTACGAAGGCGCTCCGAACGCACCCGACGAGGGCCGCTTCTGGCGCATCGTCGAGGACTACAAGGTCACGATCTTCTACACCGCTCCCACGGCCATCCGTACCTTCATGCGCTGGGGCGACACGTGGCCCAAGAAGAGCGATCTTGCGAGCCTGCGCCTCTTGGGCACGGTGGGCGAGCCCATCAACCCCGAGGCCTGGATGTGGTACCGCGAGCACATCGGCCAGAATCGCTGTCCGATCGTCGACACCTGGTGGCAGACCGAGACCGGCTCCGCGATGATCGCGCCCCTGCCCGGAGTGCACGCGACGGTTCCCGGTTCCGCCATGCGGCCCTTCTTCGGTGTGGACGCGGCGATCGTCGACGAGCGCGGCAGCGAAGTGGGCCCGAACCAGGGTGGATTCCTGGTGCTGCGCAAACCCTGGCCGTCGATGCTGCGCGGCATCTGGGGCGACATGCAGCGTTTCCAGGCGGGCTACTGGTCCCGTTATCCGGGGATGTACTTCGCCGGCGACGGCGCGCGCCGCGACGAGCACGGCAACTACTGGATCCTGGGGCGTGTGGACGACGTGCTCAACGTCAGCGGCCATCGGCTGTCCACCATGGAGGTCGAGAGCGCGCTCGTCAGCCACGCGGCGGTGGTCGAAGCGGCCGTGGTCGCGCGCCCCGACGACGTGACCGGCGAGGCCATCGTCGCGTTCGTGACACTCGGGCCGGGACACGAGGCGGGGGACACGTTGACCGCAGCGCTCAAGGCCCACGTGACGCGCGAGATCGGCGCGCTGGCGAGGCCAGCAGAGATCCGCTTCACGCAGAGCCTGCCCAAGACCAGGAGCGGCAAGATCATGCGCCGCCTGCTGCGCGACGTGGCCGCCGGCCGCGAGTCGACGGGCGACACCAGCACCCTCGAAGACCTCTCGGTCCTCGCCCGTTTGCGCAAGGACGAGGAATGAATCCACGGCCCTTGGGGCCCCACCCAACCACCAAGACCGACTTCACCCCATGCAGCGCGAACGCATCGAATACCGGGACGGAGACCTCGCCTTCGACGGCTACCTGGCCCGCATGGGCGGCAGCGAACTACGCCCGCTCGTCCTCGTTTTCCACGCCTGGAGCGGCGAAAGTGCCGTCGAACGCGCACGGGCCGACGAGTTGGCGCGCCTCGGTTACGCCGCGTTCGCGGTGGACCTCTACGGCAAGGGCGTGCGCGGCGATCTCCTCGGCGACAACAGCGCTCTGATGGGGCCGCTCGCGAACGACCGCCGCCTGCTCGCGCGCCGCATCGCGGCATCGCTGGAGGCCGGCAAGCGCATCTCCGGTGTGGATCCTGAGCGTGTGGGTGCGATCGGCTACTGTTTCGGCGGCCTCTGTGCCCTCGACCTGGCGCGCAGCGGCGCGAAGGGTGTGCGCGCCGTCGTCAGTTTCCACGGCATCCTGAAAGCGCCGCCCGCGCCGCCGGCGGGACCCGCGCGCGGCCCGATCGGCGCCGAAGTGCTCGTGCTGCACGGTTACGACGACCCCATGGCTCCTCCCAACGACGTCGTCGAACTCGGCAACGAGCTGACCAAGCACGGTGCGACCTGGGAACTGGTCGCCTACGGCAACACCAAACACGCGTTCACGTTCGAGGGCGCCCAGGCCCCCGAGAAGGGCCTCCTGTTCGACGCCCGCGCCGCACGCCGCTCGTGGGCGACGGCGACCTCGTTCCTCGCCGACGCGTTGTCCTGAGCACGGGGAGCCGCGCCACCTCTCGCCGTGCAAGGGACACCGCCCGCTTGTTCGGTCCGGACGTCGGGGCCGCACGCCGCCCCTGTGCGGCGGCGAGAGGTCTTGGGTTTGGGAGCGGCGCTCGCCGGAGCGCTGCTCGGCGGCTGCAGCACCGGGCCACCCGTTGCACCGTCGGGTGCCGCCCTCCCCGCTGTCGACGGCCCGAAGCTGCGCCTGCTGTGCATGAACCTGTGGGTCGGCGGCCGCCGCGGTCTCGCGACGCCGGAAGAATCGATCCAGCGCACGCTCGACGTGCTCCGCGCCGCGGATGCCGATGTGATCGCCTTGCAGGAGCACGACGGACTGGCGGACTTCTACGCGCAAGCCCTCGGCATGGTCGCCACCGTGCAGGACCGTTCCACCGCGGTGCTCTCCCGTTGGCCGGTGCTTGGGACGAGTCCCACGAAGTGGGGCGTTCAACTGGACGCGCCCGACTTCGGCCCCCTCTGGGTCTTCGACGCGCACTTGCCCGCCGCTCCCTACCAGCCCTACCAGTTGGCGGGCATCGAATACCACGGCGGCCGGTTCGTGACGAACGCCGCCGAAGCCATCACGGAAGCCCGCCTGGCACGCGGGGAACCGGCGCTGCGCCTCTTGCGCGAACTCTCCGCCGCGTTGGCGAGCGGCGAGCCCGTGCTCCTGGCCGGCGACTTCAACGAACCCTCGCACTTGGATTGGACCGCCCAATGTGTAGAAGCCGGCTTGCGCGAGCACGCCGTCGAGTGGCCCACTTCGCGTCTCTTCACGGAAACCGGCCTGATCGACACGTTCCGCGCCGTGCACCCGGACCCCGTGCGCCGCCCCGGCTTCACGTGGACGCCGCGCCCCGGCACCCGCGACGTGATGGACCGCATCGACCTCGTGTACGTCTCGCCCCAGCTCATCCCCGTTCGCACCGACGTCCTCGGCGAGCTCGGCCCGATGACCGACCTCGCCCTAGACCCCTGGCCGAGCGACCACCGTGCGGTCCGCGCGGTTCTACAGCTCCCCTGACGCACCGCCGAACTCCGCGGCACCCGTCGGCGTCACTTCGCGGCAGCGGCGGGTTGCGGTGTGCGCCACCAGTCCGTCGCAGCCACTTGGCGGATGCCTTCCGCGTAGGTGCGCGGTTTCCAGCCCAGTTCGTCGACGGCGTTCGAGATGTCGTGGTCGTGGTGCAGGGAGAAGTACGCGGACGCGCGGCGCTCCTCGGTCACGTCGGTGACGAGGCCCTTCAGGAAGATCGCCCAGTCGGCCCAGCGCTTCGAGATGTTCTTTCTCACCACACCGCCGCCGGCGGCGGCGATCGTCAGGTCCACGAACTCGTTGTAGGGGATGCCGGCGGGGCCGGCGAGTTCGTACATGCAGTCCACGCCGCGCGTGAAGTCGAAGAAGCGGATCACCGCATCGACCACGTCCTCGACGTGCACGGGGTTGATCTTGCTCAGGCCGGAGTGCGGCACGATGAAGCGGCCGCTCTTCGCGCCGCAGCGGCGCAGGAGGGGCGCGGTGTGGCGGTGGTCGCCGACGCCGTAGACCAGGGTCGGCCGGAAGCTCGCCCAATCGAACTTCTCGGCCTTGATGATCTTCTCCTGGATGCGTTTGGTGTCCCGGTAGTAGCTGTAGACCGGGGCGCCGATGACGGCCGAGCTGATCACCCAGAAGCGAAAGTGCTGGGGCGCGTGCGCCTTCGCGTCGTTGAGCAGGTTCTGCGTGCCGTCGATGTTGATCGCGCGCATCTCCGCGTCCGGCACGTGGTCGTGGGCGCTGGCGAGGTGGAGGAGGAGGTCCACGTCCTTCAGGAAACCGTCCAACGAGCGCGCGTCCGTCAGGTTTCCGGAGTGGATCTCGAGCTGGGCGCCTTCCGGACGCGGCACGGCGTCCTCGCGGCCGGGCCGCGCCAGAACGCGCAGGGAGTGGCCCTCGCGGGCCATGCCGTGCACCATGTAACCGCCGATGAACCCGGTGGCGCCTGTGATCGCAATCTTCATGGGGGGAGGGGCGCCCTGGCGCCCTTGGGACGCCAAGAGGATAGCCCCTTCGCGGGGCCGATGCGGCGTCCCTTTCGCCGGGAGATGTCGCCTTAAGGCGGGGATGTGGGAGCAAGCAGCGCGGCCCCGTAGCGCTCCGCGGCCGCGCTCCAGCCGCCGGGCAGTTCGGCGAGGAAACGGGCCAAGTGCGTCCGCAGCTCCCGGGCGGCGGGCTGGGACGGGCCTGGCAGCCGCTCCACGTACTCCGCGCGACCGGCCCAGGCCAGCGCCTCCGTGGCGTACCCCGCGAGGAAACTCTTCGGCGCGCGGAACTCGAGCACAGGTCGCTCCTCCCGCATCGGCGGCTCCCCGTCCGCGAACGCCAGGAGTTCCGCCGTGCCCCCCACGTCGAGGGCGACGAGTTCCGCCGCGGAGCGCAGACCGAGGGGCGCGAGTGCGCCCACGAGACTCGGCGGCAAGGGCCGCGCGAGCAGCTCGGTGGGCAGCGGCCGATGGCTGCCGATCAGGGCGAGGTCGTAGGCGGACAGGTAGGCGGCCGTGTGTTCGAACGCCGCGCACCATGTGGCGACCACGGTGCGCACGTCGGCGGGCGACAGTTGGTAGAGCGGCAGCCACTGGGAGGCGACGCCGCCCGGCGCCAGGGCGCGGCCCATGGCCTCGAAGTGTTCGAGCGCGTAGAGGTCCGCCGATCCGCGTGTCCAAGGATCGATGGGGTCCGAGGTCACCACGTCGAAACTGCCCGGTTCGACCAGCCGCAACGCGTGCCGGCCGTCGCCCAGCACGAGCCGCGTGCGCGGATCCTCGAGGAGTTGGCCGTTCCACGCCGCGAACAGCGGCGCGACCTCGGCGACGGCGCTCGAGATCTCGACGATGCGGATTTCTTCGATGGTGGGGAAGTGCAGCAGCGCCCCCGCGGTCATGCCCGTGCCGAGACCGATCACCAGCGCGCGCTTCGGCGCGTCGCCGAGCCACGCGGGCAGCGCGCCCAAGACGAGCTGCAGGCGCCGGTCCACGGGCGCCGTCGTCGCGACCACCTTGCCGTCGACCCGCAGGGAGCGCACTGCATTCCGGCCCTCGCCGCTCTCGTCGACGCTGGCACTCGAAACCGGTCCGTGGGCCGTCTGCAGCACACGCCAGGGTTCGCCCGGCGCGGGCCGCGGCGCCAACACGAGCGCCGCCAGGGCCACGGTCGCGAGTCCGACCGCGCCGCGCAGGCGTGGGCCGGGCCAAGGCAAACACAGGGCAGCCACTAGGGCGGGCGCGAGCGCCAGCGCGAAGGCCCAGCGAGGTCCGAGCCACGGCAGCAGGTAGAACGCTGCGGCGAGCGCTCCCACCGCAGCGCCCAGGGTGTTGAGGGCGTAGAGCCGTCCCAGGAGGCGCGCCTCGTCGGCCTTCGGCGCGACGAGTTTCGCCGCGCCCATCGCAGCGGGCAGCGCCAGGCCGAAGGCCATGCCCGTCGGAACCAGCGCCAAGACGGCGAGCAACCCGTGGGCGACCCACAGCCGCACCACGTCGCCGTCCCGCGGCATCAGGTTGACGAGCGGCGCGAAAAGATCGCCGACTCCCGCGCGCCAACCCAAGAGCGCAACGCCGAGCAGCGCCGCCCAGAGCGAGCCAAACGCGCAAAAGCCGAGCACCACCCTGGGCGGCCAGATGGCGAGCCACGCGGCTCCCCGCCGGGCTCCGAGACCCAGCCCCAGGAGGAACGCGCTGAGCACGAGGGCGAAGGCGTAGATCGACGCGCCGGTCAGGGAGATGAGGATGCGCGTGAACAGCACCTCGAGTGCGAGGCTCGACGCGCCGAGGAGCGGCGGCGCGAGGAGCAGCGGCCACGGCACACCCAGGGGAGTGCGGGCGGCGCGGCTGGGGGCCTCGGGTTCCTGCGCGGCGCCGCCGAGCCAGAGCAGAGCCGCAAGTCCCGCGGCGACGTCCAATCCGGCGGCCGCCCACAGGCTTCCCGGGAACCCCAAGTTGGGCAGCAAAAGGAACGCGGCGGCGACGGCTCCGGACGCGGCGCCGAGTGTGTTGGCGCCGTAGAAGCTCGCGGTGCCCGCGCCGAGCGTCCGCGACCCGGGAATCGCGAGGCGCCCCATCGGCGCGAACGTCGCTCCCATGGCCACGGTGGGGACGAGCAGCACGAGGCTCGCCGCCAGCGCCCGGGGCCACCAGCCGTCCACGGTGCCGAGCGCGTCGAGCATCCACGGACTGAGGGCCGCCCACGCTCCCGCCGCGAACAGGAACCCCGCGTAGAGCCGCTGGGGCCGCGCGGATCGCGCCGCCAGCCGCGCGCCCAGTTCGGCGCCGAGCGCCATGCCCAACATGAAGAGCGCGAGCACCAATCCGGTGGCGAATGCGTCGCTCCCCAGGGTCCGGGCGAGCAGTCGGCCCCACACCACCTGGTACACGAGGGCGGCCGCGCCGCTCGCGAAGAAGATCGGATCGCTCGCGCGCATCGGCTCGGTGCGTCACCATAGCGGGCCATGGCGCTTGGGGCGACGGGCGGGGCCTTCGGGCTGGTGGTGGCGATGGCGGACGAGCTGGGCCCCTTCCGCGGCGGCGGCGACCCGTTGTGGGTGGGGGGGCTCGAGCTGCGCCGCCACCGCGTCGGAGGGGCGGAGCTCCTGACGGCCGTGGCCGGCGTGGGGAAGGTCACCGCGGCGCGGGCCGCGGCGCTCCTGGTGGCGGCTGGCGCCGATCGGGCGATCCTCGTGGCCGGTGTGTGCGGGGCGCTGCGGCGCGATCTCGCCGTGGGGGACCTCGTGCACTGCACCCGCGCCGTGCAGGCGGACCTGGCCGTGCGCGACGGCCGCGAGCTGGCCGCCGACCCCGGGATCCTCGCCGCGTGGCGCGGGCTGGTCGAGGGCCCGGCCGGATGGTTCGTCACGGCGGACCGACCGGTGCTCTCGCCGTGGCGGCGGCTGCGGCTCGCGCGCGCTTTCCTGGGCCCGTGCGTGGCGGACATGGAAACGGCCGCCGCGGCCCGGGTCGCAGCCCTTTCGGGGGTGCCGTGGGCCGCACTGCGCGCCGTGACGGACGGCGCCGGCTTCGGGGCAGGGCGGGACTTCCAGGCCAACTTCGCGGCCCAGGCCGGGCGAGCGGCCGCGTCGGTGCCGGACCTGATCGGGCGGCTCTTCGGCCGCACCTGACCCGCCGGCGTCCGACGCGCGGCTCCGGCGGCGGGCCGCTCCGTGCCCATTCCTAGGGGGAGCGCGGCCCCGGGACTCCGCCCGCGGCCCGGCGCGGCGGTACCTTGGAAGGGTCCAACTCCGTCTGGCCAAGCTCCACCGGCCGCCGCGGCGCCCTTCAGACCCGGGCCCTCCGGCCCCGCCCCCTTGTCCCCCCAAACACCGACGCCCCCGGCGGAGAACGCCGTGCAACCCCGCCCGCGCGAGCGCGGAATGGGGGGCTTCGTGCGCCGGCACTTCGAGTCGCTGATGCTGACCGTCCAGGTCGTGGTCGACCTGGGGGTGATCCTGGTCGCCTGTCTGGTGGGTTTCCTGGTCGGGCAGCGGGTGGGCGGCCTGGGTTCGGAGCTGCCCTGGACCGTGTACCGCGAGGTCTGGGCGCTGGTGGCAGCCGTGTGCCTCGTGACGTTCCACGGGTTCGGCATGTACAGCCCGGTGAAGAGCCTTCTGAACGTCGAGGAGTTCAAGGCCATCGCCAAGAGCACGGTGGTGTCGTTCTTCGTGATGTTGACGCTGACGGTGTTGCTGCGCACCACCGGGCAGGCGCCCGAAGGCGGTGTGCTCGGCCCCCTGGTGCAACTGCACCGGATGGTGGACCTCAACATCGATCCCAACGCGTTTTCGCGTGTCACGATCCTCGTCACGTTCTTGCTGATCGGTTTCTTCACGACGGTCAGCCGCTTCTTCTCCTTCAAGTTCATCCAGAACCTGCACCGCCAGGGCATCGGCAGTCGCAACTCGCTGATCATCGGCACCGGGCCGACTGCCCTCTGGCTGCAGCGCAAGTTCGTATTGGTGCCGACCCTTGGCCTGCGCCTCCTGGGTTTCGTTTCGCCGCGCGAAGACGAGGTCGGGCGTGTGATCAACCGCACCACCGTGCGCGGCACCTTCGCGGAACTCGAGGAACTGGTCCCCCGGCTGCGCATCAGCGAGGTGTTCGTGGCGCTGCCCGAGGAGGAAGAGGAGGTGGTGATGGGGGTGACGGAGCGCCTCGAGGCCCTCGGTGTCTCGTACCGCGTCGTGCCGCGCTTCTACCACTTGATGAGCCAACGTGTGCGCATCGAGAACTTGGACTCGATTCCGCTGATCACGCGGCCCGACCGGCGCCAGAACCCGCTGCAGGCCGTCGGCAAACGCCTTCTGGACCTGTTGCTCGCGAGTGTCGCGTTGGTGCTGACGGCGCCCGTGTTTGCCGTCGCGGCGCTCTTGATCAAACGCGATTCGAAGGGCCCGGTCTTCTACCGCCAGGTGCGCATCGGGAAGGACGGCAAACCCTTCAAGATGTACAAGTTCCGCACCATGTACCTGCACCTCTCGGGGGACGCGGTGGCTCCGGCGACGCCCGAGGATCCGCGCATCACCCGTGTCGGAAGGTACCTGCGGCGCTACAGCTTGGACGAGCTGCCGCAACTTCTGAACGTGCTCTTCGGCACCATGAGCATGGTCGGGCCGCGTCCCGAAATGCCCTTCATCGTGGCCACGTACGGCCCGTTGCAGCGGGAGCGTCTGCGCGCCAAACCCGGCATCACCGGCCTCTGGCAGATCTCCTTCGCCCGCAACGAAGCCATCCACGAGAACATCGACTACGACATCTACTACGTGGAGCACCGCTCGATGCTGCTCGACATCGTGATCCTGTTCTTGACGGTGTTCGCCGTGGTGAAGGGCACGGGAGCCCATTGAGTTCGTCCCGGGGTCCCTTGCGCGTTCTGCATGTGATGGAGGCCACGATCGGTGGCACCCGGCGTCACCTTCGCGACGTGGCCCTGGCCCAGCGGGCCGAGGGTGTCGACGTGGCCGTCGCCGCGTCCGCCTTGCGCATGCCCGAGGTCCGCCGCGACTTCGCGATGCTGCGAGAGGCGGGTGTCGACGTGCACGAGGTCCCCATGGTGCGGGAGATCCGCCCGGCGGCGGACACGAGGCACCTCTTGGAGTTGCGCCGCCTGCTGAAGCGCCTTTGCCCCGACGTGGTGCACACCCATTCGAGCAAGGGCGGCGCCCTTGGCCGCGTCGCGTCGCTCAGCACCGGCATCGGCCGTCGGGTGCACACGCCGCACACGTTTGCGTTCCTCTTCTCGGCCATGTTCTCCGGCCACAAGCGGCGGATCTTCCGCGGCGTCGAGACCTACCTCGGAAGGCGCACGGATCGCATCGTGGCCGTGGGCGAGAGCGAGGCCGCGACGATCCGCGCGTCCGGTGTGGTGCCGGCGGAGCGAGTCGTCGTCGTGCCCAACGGCATCGACGCGTCGCCCTGGCGCGGCGCCTCGGCCCTCGATCGCGCACAACTCGGCGTACCCGCCGGTGTGCCCCTGGCCGCGGTGGTGGGACTGCTGAACGTCGCCAAGGGGCAGGACGTGTTGCTGCGCGCGATGGCGTTGGAGCCGGCGCGGCGCCTGCACCTCCTCGTCGTGGGGCATGGCGAGGACGAGGCCGCGCTGCGCGCGCTCGCGGACGAACTCGGCATCGCCGCGCGGGTCCACTTCCTCGGCTGGCGCGCGGACGTTCCGGCGATCCTGGCCGCGGTGGACTTCTTGGTGTTGCCCTCCCGCTGGGAGGGGCTTCCTTACATCGTGCTGGAGGCGATGGCCGCGGAGAAGCCCGTCGTGGCGACGGATGTCGATGGCGCGCGGGAGCTTGTGCGCGAGGGCCAAACCGGCTTCGTGGCGCGTCGCGAGGACCCGTCGGACCTCGCGCGCGCGCTCGCACTCGCGCTCGACCTCGACGCGAACCAACGCGCGACCATGGGAGCGGCCGGCGCGGCCCTCCAGGCGACCCGTTACGACCAGCGCACCATGGCCCGGGCCCTGGTGACGCTCTACGAAGGTGTGCTCGGCGCATGAAGATCCTGCACGTGGTCACCACCCTGGACGTGGGTGGCGCGGAGATGCACCTCTTGGCCCAGGTGCGCGGCCAGTGCGCGCGTGGTCACGAGGTGCGCCTCGCGTACTTGAAGGGGCACGGCACGCTCGTCGAGGACTTCCTGCGGAGCGGTGCGAAGAGCGCCGTGGCCGTCGGTTCCGGGCCCGCGGCGATCGGAAAGCTCATGCGCGAGATGCGCTGGGCCGATCTCGTGCACACCCACCTCCTGAAGGCCGATGTGCTCGGGGCCGTGGCCGCCACGCTCGCGGGGCGGCGCGCGCGGCTCGTCAGCGGCAAGCACAACGACGAGCAGGTGCTGAAGCGGCCGCTCGTTTCGCTCGTGCACGGGTCCGTGGGACGCTTGCCGCGTGTGACGATCGTGCTCTCGGACCACGTCGGTCGTTTCATCGAACAGTACGGCCGTGTGCCGCGGGTGCGCCAGGAGCGTATCTACTACGGGCTCGACCCTGCGCCCTTCGAAGCGGCCGCGGCGGCCGGAGCCAACTCGATACGAGAGACACGCCGCGAACTCGGCATCGGCGAACACGAGGTGGTGTTCACCTGCGTGGCGCGATTCGCGCCGCAGAAAGCCCACGACGTCCTGCTGCGCGGCTTCGCGGAGGCGCGCGAGCGGCGCCCGGACCTGCGGCTGCTGCTCGTCGGCGACGATCCCTTCGGCGACGGCCGTGTGCGGGCGGAGGCCGTGGCGAGGGAGCTGGGAGTGCACGGCCCCGCGCTGTTCGCCGGCATCCGCCGCGATGTGCCGCGGCTGCTCGCCGCCAGCGATGTGTTCACGATGGCGTCGCTGTGGGAAGGCCTGGGACTGGTCTTCCTCGAGGCGATGGCGACGGGCCTCGCGGTGCTCGCCACGGACGTGTCCGCGGTTCCTGAAGTGGTGCTCGACGGCAAGACCGGGCGCCTGGTGCCGCCCGCCGATGCGGCGGCGCTGGCGCGCGCGATGGTTGCTCTGGCCGAGGACCCCGCTGGCCGCCGCCGGATGGGGGAAGTGGGCGCGGCGCGAGTGCGCGCCGACTTCGGCCTGGATCGCATGGTGGACGAGACCCTCGACGTGTACCGCCGTGTGCTGGCGGGGGAGCGCTGGCGGTGACCGCGCCGCCGCCCTTGGCCGAGCCAGGTACGCTCGGGCGTGAGCGGTCCCCCGCGCAGCTCCTTCTGCGACGTCGCAGGGCCCCGAAGTCCGCGGGCTTGGGAACCGGAGAGGGCGCGCGGTAGTCTGGAGACCCGATGAAACGCTCCTTTGTCTGCCTCTGGGTCTTGGCCGTGTTGCTGGGACCGGTGCCCGCTTCCTCGGCCCTGTGCGGCGCTTCCCCGTCGGCCGTGGCCCCCCAGGACGGCGGGCAGGCCGGTCCGCCCGCGCCCCGCGGCGGCCAGGGCGCCGCACCGTCGAGCAAGGGTTTGACGAAGGCCGAGAGGGACCGCCTGCGCCCGCGCCTTCGCGGTCACCTGGACCCGGAACGCGCCGCCGTGGGCGCTGCCGTCCTGGCGCAGTTGGAGCGCCGACTCGGCTCCGTGGCCGGCGTGCTGGGTGACGAAGAGGCTGCCGACGCCCTCGCCTACGTGGTGCCGCTTTGGGACGTGGTTCCCGGCGTGCAGTTCGAGGCCCTGTTCACCCAATGGGTCAACGTGAGTCTCGAGACCAAGGAACGGGAGGCCCAGTGGCGGCCCCACCACCGCGTGCCGGTGTTCGGGCGCTATCTCCCCAACGGCGACGGATACCGCGTGGAGGAGCAGGTGGTTTCGATCTCCAAGAACCCCCCGCGTTACGCCCCCGCGTACATCCGCGTGGTGCGCCGGGGCGACCGCGCCTGGATCGAAGCGGGCGACACGTTTGGACGGGAGCCCGACTCGATCCAGAAGGTGCGCACGGAGACGCTGCGCGACGTCGGCCTCCTGTGGTTCCCGCTGGGCTTGCGGGCCTTGGACGCCACGCTGGCGGCCATGGAGCCGGTCGAGGATCCCACGCAGGGGGAATCGGCCGAGGGCGAGCGCGCCGCCCTCTACGAACTGCGCTACCGCGAGTCGCTGCGCCTGCTCGAGTACGAGTGGAGCCAGGAGTTCTACCTCGGGCTCGATCGGGAAACGGGACTGCCCAGGCAGCTTCGGTACCACGTGACCGACGGCGATCGTGTGAACCTGCGCACGCCCGTGCAGTGGGTGCTCGTGGACTTCGACGTGTGGCAGCAGATCCCGATCCCCGAGGAGATTCGAGCCGCCTGGGGCCAACGGGTGCGCGAACAGTGGCAGGCCGCGAACCCCGGTAAGGAGTGGGACGAGGGCCGCCTCGAGGTGCCGCGCGCCGTCGAGCTGCCCGCTGGCATCACGATTTGGCGTCCGGAGGCCCGCCAGACGTTCCACATCGAAGTGGTCCGCCAGGACTTCGGGCCGTTGGATCCCGACAGCCTGCGGCTGCCCTGGCAGAACGAGAACAAGCTGTGGCGGACGTCGGAGCGGGCCAGTCACTGGGATCCGCCGCCGAAGCCGGAACCGGCGCCTTCGACCGAAACGCCGGCTGGCTCGGCCGCGGGCGCCGTCCCGGCGGAAAAGAACACGGGCGCCAGTCAAGGGCAGTAGGCGGGAGGGCCGATGGGGGGGAGTCCGCCGTCGCCGCCGGCTGGCAGGCCTCCCACACCCCCCTCCAGGATGACCCACGCCCAACGGCCGGAGACCAGCACCGGCGGCAGCCGAGCTCCCGACCTGGGCGGCGCGGAGGCAGCATCCGCCCCTCAGGGCGCGCCCGGTCCCGTGGCGGAGCGGCCCTGGCGCGGCCCGGACCGACGCGCGCGGCCGACGCCGCGGATCTCGCGCTGGGCCTTCGGACAGGGCCGTCGCCGCGCCGCGCGGCGCCAGGAGGAGCGCGAGGGGATCTTCGTCGATCTCTACTCGTCCCGGCTCGTCCTGCTGATCGGCTGGGTCGCCCTGATGAACATCGCCGACAGCGGGTTCACGCTGGTGCACCTCCAAGCGGGCGGTCGGGAGCTCAACCCCGTGGCCGATTGGATGCTGACGACGGGCCGCCTGGGCTTCGTGTCCGTCAAGTCCACGCTGATCGCCGCGGCCCTCTTGGTGCTCGCGATGCACGTGAACTTTCCCCTCGCGCGCCTCGGGCTCTGGGTGTCCGCGGGCGCCTACACGCTGCTCGTCGCGTACCACATCAGCCTGTTCTTCGTGGGCTGACAGGCTGGGAATGAATCCGCTCGGCCCGAGCGAAGGCCCTGTCAGGTGCCATCTGGCCCATCGCCTGACGGCGTTGGAGCGGCAGAGTGTGGGAAGCCATCTGCCGGTGACCGATTCTTTCCCACACTCTGAGACTCCCGCGGCGGCGGTTCGAGCGCACCTGGCTGGTATGCTCTCCGGGGTCCCATGCGCATCGCCCGCGTGCTCACCCGATTGAACCTGGGCGGACCGGCGCGCCAGGTACTGGCCAGCGATCCGCTGCTCATGGCCAGGGGCCACCAACTGCGTGTGTTCGCGGGGCATCCCAAGGTGGGCGAGGGAGACTTGTTCGACTCGGTACGCGCCGCTGGCGTGGACATCGTGCGCCTCCCGCACCTGTCGGCGGGTGTCGCGCCGATCGCGGATCTCATGGCGCGTAGGCAGCTCGTGCGAGAGCTCGTCGCCTTCGCGCCGGACGTGGTGCACACCCACGCCAGCAAGGCGGGTTGGATCGGGCGGCGCGCGGCAGCTTCGGTGCCGGCGGCGGCGCGGGTGCACACGTTCCACGGCCACGTGCTCGAGGGGTACTTTCCCGACGCGGTCGCGCGCCGACTCGTCGCGCTCGAAACGAAACTCGCCCGCGAGACGCAACGCATCGTCGCCGTATCCCACGCCACCGCGTCGGACCTCGTGCGCCTGGGTGTGGTCGAGGAGGCGCGTTTGCAGGTGATTCCGCCGGGTGTGGACCTCGAGCCCTTCACGGCCCTCGAACCGCGGCGGCTGCGTGGTCCGGCGTCGGGGCCCCTGCGGCGCGAGCTCGGCGCGGCCGTCGACGATGTGCTCGTCGGCGCGGTGGGACGCCTCGCGCCCGTGAAGCAGCCCGAGTTGGCCCTCGGCGCGTTTGCGCTGCTCGCCAACCGGTACCCGAAGTTGCACCTCGTCTTCGTCGGCGATGGCGGGGAGCGGCGCGGGCTGGAGCGCGCCGTGCTCGCGTTGCCCGAAAGCACCCGCGCGCGGGCGCACATCCTCGGCGCGCGCACGGACATGCCGGCGCTCTACGCGGAGTTGGACGCGGTGCTCCTGAGTTCGCGCTCGGAGGGCCTGCCCGTGGCGCTGATCGAAGCTGGCGCCGCGGCGCTCCCCGCCGTGGCGTTCGCCGTCGGCGGTGTCGACGAAGTGCTCGTGCACGAGCGCACGGGCCTGCTCGTCGAGCCCAAGGACGGCGTGGACGGCCTGGCCTTTGCCCTTGCGCAGTTGCTCGAGGATCCGCGCGCGGCCGAGGCCATGGGCGAACGGGCGCGCGTGCGTGTGGTGGCGCGCCACGGGGCCGCGGCCCTGGCCGACCGCCTCGATCAGCTCTACCGCGACGTCGCGCAGGGGGTCCGATGCGGCTCCTGATGCTCAGCGGCGACCGCCAGTCCAGCGTGGGCGAACACGGTCCCTTCTACCAGATGCAGGTCGAGTTCTCGCGCTGGTTCGAGCGCATCGATGTGCTCTGTCCGCGTCCGGACCGCGCCGTGACCACGTCGCTGCTGCACCGGCGCGTGCACCTTCACCCTGCACCCGTGGGGCGCGTCGGCATGGGCAAGTGGCTCGTGCGCGAGGGCACACGGCTGATCGGCGAACACAAGCCGGACCTGATGGTCAGCCACGACTACGGCTGGTTCTACAACGGGCTGGCGGCGGCGCGCCTCTCGGCGAACACCGGTGTGCCGTACCTCTCGGAGATCCACCACGTGCCCGGCCATCCCGTGGCCGTCGATTGGAAGGAACGGCTCGACCGGCTGATCGCGCGGCGTTACGTCGCTTGGGCGAAGTCGCGCACCGCGGCGTTCCGGGTGGTCAACTCGGGCGAGATGCCGAAGTTGCTTGCGTCGTGGGGCGTGTCGAAGGAGCAAATCCTGGTCCTGCCGTCTCTGTACATCGACCTCGAGGCGTTTGCGCCGCGCGCCGGGGCCACACCCGAGCGCGACCTGGTCTTCGTGGGGCGCCTCGTCTCGAACAAGAACGTGGCGGCGCTCCTGGAGGCACTTGCCGACGTCGGGCGCCAGGGCCTCGAGCTGAACCTGACCGTCGTCGGGCGCGGGCCGCTCGCGAAGGACCTCCGCGCGAAGGCAGAGCGGCTGGGACTCGCGGAGCGCGTCGATTGGATCGAGTGGGTCGATGGCACGGCGGATCTGGCCGAGATCTACCGCCGCTCGCGCGCCCTCGTGTGCCCTTCCACGTGCGAAGGTGGCCCCAGGGTCACCGTCGAGGCGATGGCGACCGGCACGCCCGTGCTGTCGACGCCCGTCGGTGTGATGGGGGAACTGCTCGGCGGCGGACAGGGCGGTGTGCTGTGCGGGTTCGACGCGCCCGCCATCGCGAAGGGCCTGGTGGAACTGCTCGGCGACGAGGAGCGGCGCAGGCGCTACGCGTCCGGTGCGCGGGCCTTGGCCGAGCGCTTCGAGTACGCCAAGGTGCTCGAGGGGTATGCGCGGGGCCTTCACCAACTCGTCGGGCGCGAAGCGGTGCGCACGTGAAGCTGCTCTTCCTGACGCAGGTGCTCGACGCCGACGACGCGGTGCTCGGCTTCGTCAGCCGCTGGGTGCGCGGGCTGGCGCAACACGCGGAGCGAGTGCGTGTGGTCGCGCTGCACGTCGGCGAGATCGGCGACTTGCCGCCCAACGTCGACGTGCGCGAGGTCGGACGGCGCGGCGCTGGGTGGCCCAGCACCATCTCGCGTTACCTGCGCTACCGCCGCTTCTTGGGCGAGGCCTTCTCGCGCGACGGTTTCGACACGGTGCTGGGCCACATGGTGCCCCGGTATTGCCTGGTGGCCGCCGGACCGGCGCGCCGCGTGGGCGCGCGAAACTTCCTCTGGTACACGCACAAAGGTGTGGACCGCCGCCTCGTCGCGGCCGAGCGGCTCGTCGAGGCGATCTTCACCGCAAGCCCCGAATCGCTGCGCATCGACACACCGAAGAAGGTGGTCACGGGCCACGGCATCGACCTCGAGCACTTCCGTCCCAAGCCGCCGCCCGACGGCGATCCCAAACAGCCGCCGCGCATTCTCTCCGTGGGGCGTGTGACACCCGCCAAGGATCCGCTGACGATCCTGGACGCTGTCGCGCGCCTCGTGGACGGCGGACGGGACGTGTACCTCGATCTGGTGGGCGGTGGACTGGCGGCGGGCGACGGTGCCTACGGGGAGCGCGTGCGCGAACGCATCGAGACCCTGGGACTTGCGAACCGCGTCGTGCAGCACGGCGCCGTGTCCTACCGGCGTGTGCCCGCGCTCTACGCGGGCTGCTCCCTGCTCGTGAATGCGAGTTTCACGGGCAGCGTGGACAAGGTCGTGCTCGAGGCGATGGCGTCCGGGAGGCCGGTGCTCTCGTGCAACGAGTCGTTTGGCCACGTGTTCCGCTCGCTGGGGCCCGATGCGGCGCAGTTCAGCTTCAGAGCGGGGGACGCCGCCGATCTGGCCCGGCGCATGGCGCACCTTCTCGACCTCGGGCAGGAGCACAAACGGGCGCTCTCGGAGCGCCTGCGTGCGATCGTCGCGCGCGAGCACGAGGTCGACCAGTTGATGGGCCGCCTGGTGTCCGCGATGGCGGGGGATCCTAGGTCCATCGACCAGGGCGCGCATCTGCCGAGCGCCGAGGAGGTCGTATCGTGACCGCACCCGCGACCGTGCCGGTCAGCGTGGTGATCCCCTCGTGGAACACCGTGGGATTGCTTCGCATCGCGCTGCAACACGTGTTCGCCCAGGACGCCGTGCCCGCGCAGGTGATCGTGATCGACAATCACAGCGCCGACGGTTCCGCCGACATGGTCGCTGCCGAGTTCCCCAGCGTCGAGTTGCAGCGCAACACGCGCAACGAGGGCTTCGCGATCGGCTGCAACCAGGGCATCCGGCGCAGCGATCAGCCCTACGTCCTGCTCCTGAACGCGGACACGGAGATGGCCCCGGACGCGCTGCGCATCCTGCTCGACTACCTCGCCGCGAACCCCAGCTACGGAGCTGCCGCGCCGCGCCTCATCAACCGCGACGGCAGCACCCAGCTTGCCTGCCAGGCGTTCCCGAACCTCTGGACACCGCTCTTCTTCTCGACGCCTCTCGAACGCTGGTTCCCGAAGAGCCCCGAGCTCAATCGGTACTTCGAGCGCGCGTTCGACCACGAACACGAGCGCGACATCGACCAACCGCCGGCCGCCTGTTTCCTGGTGCGGCGCGCGGCCCTCGACCAGGTGGGGCTGTTCGACGAAACCCTTTGGCTCTTCTTCAACGACGTGGACCTCTCGCGCCGACTCCTGGCGGCGGGTTGGCGTACACGCTTCTTGCCCGAGGCGCGTGTGATGCACCACGTCGGGGCCAGCACCCGCCAGTTCGGATCCTTCGTGCCCGAGTGGCACAAGAACCGCCTCGCGTACTACCGCAAACACCACGGGGCCCTGGCCGGCATCTGGGTGAAGGCCTGTGTGGTGTTCACGTTCCTCGACTTCGCCGTGCGACAGCTCTGGGCGAGGATGCGCGGCCGCGGCGCCGAACCGCTCGGACCGATGTTCCATCAGCTCAAGGGGTACCTGGCCTCGTGAGTCGCCCCGATCCCTACGGCGATCCGCTGCCCGGCGACTTGGGTAGGGGCGCGCCGCGGCCGTTCCCGACCCAGCCGCCCAAGCGGGGTCCGGCGCGGGCGCCGGGCCGCGATCTGCTCGAGCCACTCGAGCGCACCCTGCGCTGGCAGTTGGGACTCGTCGACACGAAGGGGCGCATCCTGTGCCCCGAACACGGCGTCGAACACACGGGCAAGAGCGCCTGTACGGCGATCCTGGCGCTCGAACTCTCGCGGCGCGCGCCCGACGAGCTGCTCACCCGCGCCGCCGTGCAACAGGGTGAACGGCTGGTCGCCAACCTGGTGCGCGAGGGCACCAGCCCCTGCCACACGTTCCGACCGGGCAGGCACGATCCGTTCAACTGCTCGAACAGCGTGATCGACGGCGGCGCCGCCGCCGATGCGCTCGGCAGTTTGGTCGAGCACCTCGGCGACAGCCTGGATGCACCGACCCGGGAACGTTTCGCCGCGGCGTGCCTCCTGCACGCGCGCACGTACCTGCGCTACGCGGTGCTCGACAAGGGCATACCGGCGCAACGCGCCTGGGGACTCACGGGACTCGCGGCCGCGGCGCGGCTCGAGCGACGGCTCGGCGAAGGCTCCGACCACACACTCGAACACGCCGCCATCGAAGCGGTTGGTGTGCTCGAGGCGATCCAGAATCCGGACGGAAGTTACCCCTACCATCCGATGGCGTGGGGTGCCGGTCACATCGGAGCCGGGGACGTGTCGGCGTTCTACCAGTCGCGGGTGACCGGCTTCCTGCTGCATTCGCTCGAGACCCTCGAGCGTGTCCCGACGGATCCGCTGTTCCGCACGCCGCTGGTGCGGGGCCTCGATTTCCTCGTGGCGCTGCAAGGTGTCGACGGCATCAAGGCCGGGTTGGTCGAAGCCAAACCCTGGTACTGGGGGGCGGACTACGAGGTTGCGTCCCATCCCTTCGACGTGCATGCGCTGGCTGCGGGCCACCGCCTGTTCGGCGCGGCGGCGTACGGGCGGGCCGCCCACCGGGCGTTCCGCGCCTGGGCCGAGCACCTCGATGCCGACGGCAAACCTCAGAGCCACCGGCCCGGACCGGGGCGCGAGCGCAGTTACCAGTGCCCGGTGTTCTGGGCGGCCCACGCCGCCTGGGCCGCGCGCGCCCTCGACGACCTCGAAGCGGCGCGGCGCGTCCTGGACGAACGCGAGCCGGGCACGGGCGAGATGGAGCTCTCCCTGACCTGGTTCCCGTCCGCCCAGTTGGGGCGTGTGGAGGACGGCCGCGTGGTCGCCTGGGTGCGCGGCGCGCGTCCGGGCTGCAACGCGCACCACGGCAGCCCCCATGGGGCGGGCCTGATCCGCGTGCAGCGCCGCGCGGACGGGGCGGAACTCCTGAAACGCTGCCGCCTGGGCGGCGCCCAGGAGGCCGAGTGGAACGGGCGCGCCGGAGCGCCGTCGCCGGTCCGCGGTTGGCGCTCCGGCGGCGCGGAGGTGCGTTTTTCCCTGTGGCTCGCGCGGGTGGCCTGGCGGCGCGGCGAACGGGCCGGCGCGTTGGCCCTGCCGGCCCGCGTCTTCTCCCGTGCCGTGCTCGCCCCGGCCCACCCGCGGTGCTCCAGCGCGTTCCACCTGGCGCCCTCGGTGCACCTGCTCGGGGACGGGATCCAACTCGAGGGCGGTCTCGCGTGGCGCGACGGCAGTCCGGTGCCGGGGGCGCGCCTCGAGCGCACGTTCCGCGTGGACGGGGACGGACTCGAGGTGGAGGAGCGACTCCTCGACCGCGGGGACGCAGGTTCCCTCGGCTACCGCGTCCCGGCGGCCGCGGCCCAGGTCTCCGAGTCCGCCGACGCGGTGCGTTACCGGCTGTCCTGAGCGCCGCCCCACCGCGTGCCGGCGATCCGCTCGTGCCACCTGGACGATCCCCCCGTATCCTTTCCCCATGGTTTCGATACCGAACGACGCGGCCGAACCTGCGACCCCCGGGGCTTGCCTCCGGAGCGGCGCCGGTGCGGGGGCGCTGGTGGGGGCGCTCCTCGGTGCTGCGGATGCTGCCGTCGCCTGGAACTACTTCCAGAGCCTCCCGCCGTCGGCCTGGACCGAGACCTTGCCGGTCGCCCCCCTCGACCTCCTGCTCGGGATCTTGGGCGCGGGCCTCTACTACGGCCCAGCGCTCGCCTTGCTGGGCGCGTTGCTCGGGCTCGTGTCGACTCCCTGGCTGCGCTCGCGGTCGGTCGCCCGTCGGCGCGGTTGGGTGCTCGCGCCGCTCTTCGCCGGGGCCTTTGGTGCGGCGCTGTTCTGGTGGACCCGCGAGCGCTTTTACCCGGGCCTTCCCGTGCAATCGCCGGAGCGCTTGTTGGTGCTCGGTTCGTGTGCCGTCGTGGCGCTGACCGTCGCCCTCGCCGTCGCGTTCGTCTCGGCGCGCCTCCCCGCGAAGTGGTGGCGGCCGGTCCCCGCCCTGTTGGTACTGGGTTGGGTCGTGGGCGGCGCCTGGATCTTCGTCGACAGCCGCGCTTCCGCCACACGCGGGACGTTGAACGACCGCAACGCGGACCTTCCCAACGTGCTGTTCGTGATGGTCGACGCCCTGCGGCCGGACGTGCTCGGCTGTTACGGCAACCGAGACGTGTCGACACCGCACATGGACCGCCTCGCCAGGGAGGGTGTGTTGTTCGAGCGCGCGCTCGTGCAGGCGCCGTACACGTGGACCAGCTTCGGTTCGTTCCTGACGGGCAAGTACCCGCGGCGCCACGGACTTCTCCGCATGCTGCCCGGCGAGCGGCTCGAGCAAAACGTAACGCTGCAGCGCCACCTCAAGTCCGCCAAGCGCAGGGATGGCGAGACCCTGCGCGCGGACGACTACGCTGGAGCTGCGTTCATGACCGGCGCCCTGTCCCACGGTTCGGGGCTGCTCGACGGTTTCGACGGGTATCTGGAGCTGATGAAGGGACATCCTTTCGTGCAGCTCGACAGCCGTTTCAGCCAACTGCGCTCCGTGATGGTCGGCCCGTCGGTGGCGTTCAAGGTGCGCGAGAAGTTGAATCCGGACTTCCTTTCCCGGGAGGCGGCCGATTGGATGGCGGACCACGGCAACCGCCGTTTCGCGAACTTCGTGCACCTCTATTCGACGCACACGCCCTACGATCCGGCGGAGCCGTTTCGTTCGCTGTACGTCGATCCCAACTACACGGGGCCCATCTCGGCGTTCTACGCGAGTACGCGTCAGGCAATCGAACGCGGTGTGTACGAACTCACCCCCGAGGACCAACGTCAGATCTTCCACCTGTACCTCGGCGGCGTCTCCGAGGCCGACCACCATCTGGGACTGTTGCTCGCCGAACTCGAGCGCCAGGGTGTGCTCGACGACACGATCGTGATTGTGACCTCCGACCACGGCGAAGACTTCGGCGAGGGCGGTCGTTGGGAGCACAACCACATGTACAACTCGAACCTGCACGTGCCGCTCCTCGTGCGCTGGCCGAAGGCCTTTCCCGCGGGCACGAGGGTTTCCGCCACCGTGGAGAGCATCGATCTCTTCCCGACGTTGATGGACGCGATGGGTCTCGAGTTGCCGCCCGTTGCCGGGCCGCGCGACATCGTCGACGGGGTCAGCCTGCTGCCACTCGTGCGCGGAGAAGTCGATCGGGCGCGCGAGTTCTTCTACGCCGAGGACTCGACCTACGTGGCCGTGCAGGACGAGCGCAGCATGCTCGTGCTCGAGCGCTACGCGGTGCGGCCCGACGGTTGGGCGCTCGCGCTCGAGCACCGGACCGGCCGCATCCGCCTCCACGACCTCGAAGCGGATCCGCTGCAGCGCCGCGAGCTGTTCCAGGGCATCGTGTTCGCCGAAGCCGCGTCCGCAGAGGAAGGCGAGCGCCAGGCGGAACTGCGCGAGAAGGTGCTGGCCGAGGCCGATCGGCTGCGCGAGGCGCTGCTCGCGTGGAACGAGCACATGCCGATCGACGTCGAGCAGGTCGAGCGCTCGGCCCGGGACATCGAAACGGAGCGGGCCGCGCGCGCCAAGATGGACCACGACGCGCGCGAGCTGCGCCGGTCCGGCGTCACCGACGAACGCGAAATGCGCCAGCGCCTGGCCCAACTGGGCTACACCCAAGAGATGATGGAGTACCAGGGCGACCTGCGCGAACTCGTGCTCGAACACCGCCGCGGCAATCACCAACTGTCCACGGACGCCCGCAGGCAGTGACATCCCCTTCGTTCGGGCCGCTCGTCCTGGTGGCCAACGCTCGGCTGCCGAGCCAACGGGCCCAGTCCCTGCAGGTCGTGCAGACCAGCGCGGCGTTTGCGCGCATGGCCCCGCGTGTGGCCGTCGAGCTGTGGCACGCGCGTCGGCATCCCACGCCGTCCCTGCCCCCCGGCGTGGACCTGTTCGACTACTACGGCGCCGCGCCCGGACCGCGGCCCCGCGTCCGAGCGCTCCCCTGTTTCGACTGGATCGATCGTGTGCCTACGTCGCTGCAGTTCGTGCCGGCGCGGCTCCAGGAATGGACGTTCTCGCGCGAGGCCGCGCGCGCCGCGGCATCGTCGGGCGGCGTGGTGTATTCGCGCGAGCTGGAAGCTGCGCGTTATCTCGCGCGGCGTATGGGACCCGCGCGGAACTTCCGCGGGCGTGTGTATTGGGAGGTGCACCGCGTGCCCGAGGGCAACGTGCGCCGTCGTTGGCTCGCGGAGACCCTTCCGGCCCTCGACGGCCTGATCGCGATCTCGGGCGGCGTGGCGGAGGACTTGCGGGCGCTCGGCGTGCCGCCCGAGCGCCTGGTCGTCGAGCACGACGGCTTCGAAGCGGCGCGGTTCGCCGCGCTGCCGAGCCGCGCCGAGGCACGCCGGAGATTGGGTATCCACGCGGACCAACCCCTCGTCGTCTACACGGGCAGTCTGCTCACCTGGAAGGGTGTGGATCTGCTCGTCGACGCCATGGCCTCGTTGCCACACGCGCAGCTCCTGGTGGCGGGCGGCCCGGACGGCGAGGCGAAACAACTCGAGCGCAGGGCGGCGGGGCTCGCCAACGTGCGCATCGACGGTTTCGTCGAACCCACGCGGGTCGCCGAGTACCTGGCCGCCGCGGATGTGGGCGTGGTGCCGAACCGCTCCCAGCCCGCGATCAGCGCGCGCTACACCTCGCCGCTGAAGGTCTTCGAGGCCATGGCCGCGGGGCTGCCGCTGGTGGCCAGCGACCTGCCCTCCTTGCGCGAACTGTTGCGCCACGGTGAGGACGCCTGGCTGGTGGCCCCCGACGACAGCGCAGCCCTCGCCGCGGGCCTGCGGCGGCTTTTGGACGACGGGGACCTGCGTCGCGCCCTGTCCCAGAAGGGCCTGGCCCGCTCCGTCGAGCACACCTGGGACGCCCGCGCCCAGCGGCTCTTGCGCTGGATGGGCCTCGTGCCCGAAGAAGGACGGCCATGAAGGTGCTCTACCTCACCGATTCCCTGTCGGACCTGGATGGCGTCGGTCGCTATGCCATGGGTCTGATCCGGGCCCTCGAGGACGAGGTGGACGACCTCTCCGTGGAGGTGCTGCTCGCGCGCAAGCACCGGCCCACCTCCGCGTCGGTGCCGGCGCGCTGGCGCGCGAAGGTCGGGCTGCCGCCGGACTACTTTTTTTACATGAGCGCGCCGCGCTTTTGGGTGAGTTTCGCCGCGGGACTTTGGCACACGTGGCGGGCCGCGCGGCGCGCGGATCTGGTCCACGCGATCAAGGACTACCCGCACAACTTCCTGGGCCTCGTGGCCGCGCGGCTCGCCGGTCGTCCGTGCATCGCGACGGCCCACGGCACGTACACGGTGCAGCCGCTCTTGGACCGGCGCCACGCGCGGCTCGCCCGTTGGACCTACGCGCGACTCGCGGCGCTGATAGCCGTATCGGGGTTCACGGCGCGGCGGCTCCTCGAGGAGTTGGGGCCCGAGGGGCGCGACCTCACGGTGCGCACGATTCCCAACTGCGTGGAGGTCGGGCCCCTCGACGAACCCGTCGACGTCGGCCCGCGGCCGTGGCACGGACTGCGCTACACACTCGGCATCGGCGAGACGAAGGAACGCAAGGGGCACCACCTGGCCCTGGCGGCGTGGGTGGAGGTGGCCAAAAACCATCCCGACCTGCACCACATGTTGGTGGGGCGGCTCAGCGGCGATGCCTACGAGCAGCGCCTGCGCGGGATCGCGGCCGCGGCTGGGCTCGCCGACCGAGTGCACTTCCTCGGCAACGTCAGCGAGGCAGAAAAGGTCGACCTACTGCGCGGCGCTGAGCTCTTCGTGCACACACCCGTCACCGCCGCGGACGGTGGTTTCGAGGGTTTTGGCATCGTCTACCTGGAGGCTTCGGCCTGCCGCAAACCGGTGATCGGAACCCTTGGTTGCGGCGCCGAGGACGCCATCGCGGACGGCCGCACGGGGTACCTCGTGGAGCCCAAGGTCGACGCCGTCGCCGCGGCCCTGGCGCGGCTGGTGGGCGACGGCGAGCTGCGCCGGCGCATGGGGGAAGAGGGCCGCGCCCACGCCCTCGAGAACACCTGGGCCAAAAACGCGCGCGAAGTGCTGCGGCTCTACCGCGAGGTGCAGCGCTGATGTGGGAGCGATTGCGGGCCAGCCGGTTCGTGCGCGACTCCGCGTTGTTGCAGGTCTCGCAGGCCGCGATCGCGGGCAGTCAGTTGCTGTCCACGGTGCTCGTCGCCTACCTCCTCGGCGAGTTCCTGCAGGGCGAGTTCTTCACGGCGCTCGCCCTCTATGGCTTCGGCTTTATGCTGCTCGCCACGGGCGTGGTGCAGGCCACCGTGAGCCAAGTCTCCGTGGCCATCAGCAAGCAACAGGCGGAGAAGGCCGCTTCGTGGCTCGCGTTCCTAGTGAAGAGTTACTTCCTCGTCGGGCTGGTCACGGTGATCGGCGGGTACTGGCTGTTCCCGTGGCTCGCTGTGACCATCATGGACGATCCGAAGATCGGTCCCGAAGTTGGCCGTCTCGCCTGGTGGCTCGCGTTCACGCCGTTCCTCGAACTGCCCCGGGTGGTGGCCGTCGCCACGTTCCAGGGGGCGCGCCGCATGGGCGATCTTGCCCTGCTCGAAATGGGCAGCGAGTTCTCGCGGCTCGTCCTCGTCGCGGGCGGCGCGTGGCTGAGCGGCTCCGCGACCGGGCCGGTGCTGGGCACCCTCGGCGCATCCCTGTGCGGCTCGGTGCTCGGCGTGTACCTGTACCGGCGCATGTCGCACGGCGTTGGGCACAAACTGCCCGGTCCGACGCAGATTCTGGCGCGGGTGCGCGACGTGCCGTTGGGTGCGGGGCTGCGCCTCGGCTTTCGCATCGGTGCGCTGCGCAGCGTCGACGCGTTGACATTGAACATCCTGCCGCCGCTCGTGATCCAGTTCGTTGCCAAGTTGAGCGGCCAGGGCGATGGATCCGCCTGGGTGACGTACTTCCGCATCGCGCAGCGCTTCTTGCAGGTTCCGATCATGGCGCTCGGCGCGTTCAGCCGCACCGCGCTGCCCGCGTTGGGTGGCATCGCGGGGCGCCGCGACGCGGACGGTTTCCGCCGCGCATTCCTGCGTGTCACCCTGACGGCGGGAAGTCTGATGGCCCTGGCGGTCGTCGCGACCTACGTGGTGCTGCCCCTGGTAGCGTCCTGGATCTACCGGGACGAACGCGCGAGCTACGTGGAGCCCATCGTGCAGTTGGGCGGGATTCTGGCGCTCGCCTACGGCATCTCGGGATTCTCGGTTGCCTTCGATTCGTTCTACATCTACACCCAGAGGTTGCGGGTGGCCGTCATCATCACGGTGCTCGGCAGCGTGGTGAGCATGCCCAGCATGTTTGCCCTCGCCTACCACTTCCCGCGTACCGGCGCAGCTTGGGGGATCGTGGTGTGTTACGGCTGGGTGCTCGTGCACCTCGCGTACATCGCGTTCTTCTTCCGCGGCAAGAAGCACCTCGTTTCCATCGGCGGCCCGCCGCCGAGCGCGACCGCGGCAGCGCCGGCCACGGTCGCCAGATAGGGCGCCTAGGTCCATGCGAGTCCTCTTCCTCAACGACCTCAGCGATCCCCGCATCGGGTCCTCGGTGCGGCAGATGTACGAGCACGCCGCGGCGCTGCGCCGCGCGGGGCACGAGGCCGCGATCGTCACGGCGACCCAGGACCCGAAGTTGGCCGCTCCCGGCGCGGTGGCTCGCAGCGAGATCGAGGGCACACCCGTCTTCCACATCCTCTCGGACTACGACCCCCGTTGGCGGGGTTGGGTCAGCCTCGACAACCCGCGCGTGCGCGGCCCGATGGCGCGGATCCTCGCCGACTACCAACCGGATGTGGTGCACAGCCACTTGATCCACACGCATCTGGGCTATGCCAGCTTGACCGCCGCGCGCAAGAGCGGCGCCGGGGTGGTGTTCACCGCCCACGACGTGATGACCTTCTGCTACCAGAAGCTGACGTGTTTCCACGGGGGCGAGGCCGAGGGCGGCCTGCTGCGCGACTACCAGGCGCGGGCCCAAAAGTGCATTCCGTGCCAACGCCTGCGCTTTCGGCCCGGGCGCAATACCTTGATCCGACGTGTGCTGGCCCGCGACGTGCACCGCTTCACGGTGGTGTCCGACGAACTGGGGCGCGCGATCGGCGCCAACGGCATCACCGTGCACCGCACCGTGCACAACGCGATCGAACCGAAGCCGGAGTTGCCGCCGGCGGAAGCCGTGGCCGCGTTCCGCAAGAAGCTCGGGCTCGAGGGGATGCAAGTGCTCGCCATCGGCGGCCGACTGCACGAGCAGAAGGGTGTGCTGCAGCTCCTGCGCATGCTGGCGCACCTGGCGCCCGAGTTCCAAAGGTTGCGCCTCATCGTGATGGGCAAACGCGACATCTACGATGGGGAGTTTGCCCACGCGGCTCGGGAACTCCGTGTGGCCGACCGGGTGGTGCCGACCGGCTGGCTCGACGGGGAGGAACTGCAGTGCGCCTACGCGCTGGCGGACGTCTTCGTGACCCCTTCGATCTGCTTCGACACCTTCGGGTTGGTGAACCTCGAGGCCATGCAGCACCAAAAGCCGGTGGTGGCGACGGTTTTCGGCGGCAGCCAGGAAGTGGTGGTCGACGGGGTCACGGGCGCGATCGCGAACCCCTTCGACGTGCCCGCCTACGCCGAAGCCATCGCGCGGTACCTGCGCGACCCGGAGCTCTCTCGCCGCGCGGGCGAGGCCGGGCGGAGCCGACTTTTCCAGCGCTTCACGGTCGACCGGCTCGCGGCGGAGTTCCTCGAGGAGTACGACTTGGCCTTGGCCGCGGCGGGGCGGGTGCCGGGCTGAGCGGGGGGCGGCTCCCCGGCGTTCGGGCGGGACTCGGGGCGCGGCTCTGGGGCGCCGTGGCCCCAACGGGGGGCACCGCAGGTCCGCGGGGAGAAGGCAGGGCCGCCGACCCCGGGGCCGGGCGGGTGCTCTTTCTCGCGCCGAGATGCCCGCCCTGGGCACAAGGAAGTCGCTTCGGTTGCGCAACTCTCACGGACGGGGTAGATTTTCGGGCAACGCGGAGCCGATGGTGGCAGGGGCTTTGGCCCGCCACCCCTTCGTAAACGTCCACGTCCATCCATCCGAGGCCCCGAGGGTCGCACCAGCGGCCTGACCAGGACCCCATGCGCAAGTCACTCCTCACCTACATCAAGCCGCACGTCCAAGAGGATCCCCTCGCCATGATCCTCGGCATCGCCTACCTGGGCGGGGCCATGGAGAAGGAGGGTCTGCCCGTCGAACTCGTCGACGAGCGGATCATGAACGACGCGGGGATGAAGGAGGCCATCGAGCGCAACGACATCATCGGCTTCGGCGCGCTCACCCCGAACATCCGCCGCGCGATCGCCTGGGCGAAGTACGCGAAGGAGAAGGGCAAGATCACCGTCATGGGCGGCCCGCACGCGTCCGTCGACCAGGGCATCTTCTTGGACAGCGGGCACTTCGACTACGTCCTGAAGGGCGAGTGCGAAGAGACGCTGCCGCAGTTCGTCAAGGCCCTCGAGGGCGGCGACGACGCGCTCCTCGGCCAGGTGCCCGGCCTCGCCGGTGTGCGCGACGGCCAGATCTGGGTCGACAACCCCGCGCCGCCGCTCATCAAGAAGCTCGACGACCTGCCCATGCCGGCGCGCCATCTGCTGCCGATGGACAGTTACTTCAAGATGAACCCGGAGCGCCTCGCGTACATCTTCACGACGCGCGGATGCCCCTTCAAATGCATCTTCTGCCAGAAAGAGCTCACCGGCCGCGGATTCCGCGTGCGTTCGACCGAACTGATCGTCGATGAGCTCGAACACATCGTCAAGGTCTACAACCCGGGTGTGATCCTGTTCGTCGACGAGATCTTGACGCTTCGCAAGAAGCGCATCCACGAGATGTGCGACGAGATCCTGCGCCGCGGCCTCAAGTTCGAGTGGATCGCGAACACCCGCGCGGACTGCGTCGACTACCCCTTGCTGAAGCACATGCACCGCGCGGGTTGCCGCCGGATCTACTACGGCTGGGAGTCGGGCAGCCAGCGCATGCTGGACGTCTTGAAAAAGGACCTGACGCCGGAAGTGATCGTCGAGGCCGCCAAGATGACCCGCCGCGCGGGCATCTGGGCCAAGGTGTACCTGATCGTGGGATCGCCCGGCGAGACCCCCCAGGACATCGCGGAGACCGAGCGTGTGCTGCGCCTCGCGTCGCCGGACCTGGTGCGTGTGTCGGTCTTCAACCCGCTGATCGGCACCGAGTCCTGGGACAACTACCAGGCCAACATCGACCTCACCGACCTGCGTGAGAACTACGTCTCCTCGAACCGCTCGGCCTACGTGCACGAGCACTTCACCCAGGTGCAGCTCGAGGAGATCCGCAAGGACATGGTGCGCAACTACGAGCGCTGGTACTACGGCTACCCGCAGCGGGCGCGCCGCATGATCGAGCGCACGATGTACTACATGGAGAATCCGCAGTTCGCGAAGAAGCGCGTCGGTCGGGCCTTCGGTTTGGTGCCGCCGCCCAGCAACAAGATCGACCACCTGCACTCGGCCTGATCACGGGCTGGCGCGCAGCGGACGATCGATTCCGCCCTCACGGCCCGGACTCTCCCTTCGGGGGTCCGGGCCGCTTCGTTGGGCGGCGGGCACGGCCTTGCCCCAGTCTCGGCCCGAATCGCTAGGATGCGCCCCGTGATCGACCCGGCCAGCGTGCGCGACGAAGAGCTCCTCGTATCGGCCTGCGGGCCGGCGGAGCGCGCCGAACAGACCCGCCTGTTCAACGCGTGCTTCAAGAAGCGCGTCGTCGAGGACCAGTTGGTGTGGCGCTACGACCGCTCTCCCCACGGCGCCTCGGTCAGCTTCGTTTCCCGCCCGCCCGGTGGCGAGGGCATCAGCGGGTACGCGTGCAGCCCGCGCCTCGCGCTGTCGATGGGGGACGAGACGACCCTGGCGCCGATTGGCCAGACCGGGGACGTGATGACCCACCCGGATTGGCGCAAACGCGGCATCTTCAGCGGCCTGGACCGCGCGGCGATGGCCGCCACCAGGGCCGCCGGCTGGCCCCTCGTGTTCGGCCTTCCCAACCGCCGCTCGGCGCACATCTTCTTGACCCTGGGCTGGTCCCAAGTGGGCAAGATCCGGCCCTACACGTTCTTGTTGGAGGGCGGCGCGCGCGCGCGGGCCCTGCGACTTCGCGAGGGACGCCTCGCGGCCATGGCCGTGCCCCTCGCGCGGCGGGCGTGCGCGGGCGCGGAACACAGGCTTTCGCGCCTCGCGTCCAACGGCGGATCCGTGGCTCCCCTCGCGCGCTTTCCGGACTCCGTGCGCGACGTGGCGCGTGAGGTCGAGCGCCAAGCGCCGCTGACGGTGCGGCGCGACGCCGCGTACCTGAACTGGCGCTTCGTCGACACACCCTCGCGCGGCCAGCGGGCACTCGGGGCCTACGGAGTGGGGGGCACGTTGGTGGGTTACGCCGTCTACCAGCCGCCCACGGAGGGCGCGTCGTTGGGATTCCTCGTGGACCTGGTGGCGCCGGAACCGGCGACGCGTGCGGCCCTGGTGCTCGCCGTCGTCGAGGAGTTGCGCCGCCTCGGTGCGGCGGCCGTCGAGGCCACGGCCATCGACGGCTCCACCTGGGCGCAAGAACTGCGCGGCGCGGGCTTCCTGGCGCCGCGGGACGACAACCATCTGATCGTGATCCTCCACGTGCACCAGCCGGACCATCCGCTCGTGCGCGCGGCCCAGGATGCTTCCCGCTGGTACCTCACGGACGGCGACCGGGACGACGAAACCATTGGCTGAGTCGCGGCCAGCGGCGGAAACATGGCACTCAAACACCAACTGAAACAGAGTCTGCGCGAGGCCTACGCCCGCGTCCTGTTCCACACCGGGTTGCATGCGGTCGTGGACCGCATCATGCCCCGGCGCATGACGATCCTCTTCGGGCACTGCGTGGACAACCCCGACTGCAACGGGTTTCTGCCCCGGGACATGAAGATCCGTCCCGACAGCCTGCGCCGCATCCTGGGCTGGTTCCGCGGGCGGTACGCGTTGACGACCATCCGCGCGGGTTACGGGCTACTGGCCGCCGGCGGCAAGGGACCGAGTGTCGTGGCCCTCTCGGTGGACGACGGTTACCGCGACAACCGCACGGACTTGCTCGGCCTGCTCGACGAGTACGGCGCGCGCGCGACGATCTTCCTCGAGACGGGCGCGATGGACGGTGCCCCGATCAATTGGTCGCACAAATACCATTGGGTGATCGCGCGGCAGCCGGTGCAGGAAGTGGCGCGCCGTTACACCGAGTGGAGCGAGGACACCGCGGCGAAACAGCAAATCGCGGCGCTGCTCGACGGCAGTCCCGATCGACTTGCATACCACGTCAAGCGCATCCTCAAGTACGAAGCGGACGAGGTGGATCGCGACCGGACCTTCCAGCGGATCTTCGCTGCCGCGGGCGGTGACGAAGAGGCCCTGCGCAAGGAGCTCTACTTGTCGTGGGACGATGTGCGCGAGTTGCACCGGGCCGGCATGGAGATGGGGGGGCACACGATCCACCACACGATCCTGTCGCGCCTCGAACCCGCCGCGCAGGTGCGCGAGATCGAGGGTTCGAAGCAGGCGATCGAGCGGGTCCTGGGCCCCGGCACGGCCACGACGTTCGCCTATCCCTTCGGGCGGCGCTGGGACTACGACACCAGCGCGGTGGAAGCGACACGTCGCGCCGGCTACCAGATCGCCGTGAACACGCACGCGGGAACCGTCGGGCGCGGCAGCCAACCGTACGAGCTCAAGCGCCTACCCGTGGACGACCAGAGCCGGCTCCACCTCCTGGTCGCCGAAACCTGTGGCGGCTTCGACCTCCTGCGCCGCTTCGGACTCGACCTGTCCGAGTGACGAAGTGAGACGCGCGAGCGCCACTCTGGCCTGAAGGACCCGGCGATGGGGCGGGCCTTCAGCCCTTGCATCCCTGTGATGCCAGACCTGGGGCGTTGCCCCAGGCTACTATCGGCCGCGCCGTTGGCGCTCGAGAAGGCCCGCGCTGCGCGCCAGCGTGTACGCGAGCGCCGACGCGTACGCGAGCGAGTGTCGACGCGTGCGAGTGTCGACGTGTGCCAGTGTCGACGTGTGCCAGTGTCGACGTGTGCGAGCGGGCGCGGCTTGCGGAAGGGGCAACGCCCCGCCCGATCGTAGCCTGGGGCAACGCCCCAGGTATTGCGGCAGAAGCGGCCCGGGCTGAAGGCCCGGCCCATGTCGGGGGTGCTCGCCTCTGGCGCGAAGCGGCGGAGGAGAGAGAAGGAGTCCTGGGCCGTCTGGCGAAGGCCCGACGGTCAGAACGTGTAGACGAACGGCGACGTGCCGCCGTCGTCGAAGTAGGTGAAGTACACGTACCCGCCCAGTGCGATCGCCAGAACCAGAAGGAACGGGACCAGGATGTAGGGCAGGTTCTCCTTGAAGAACGATTTCATGGCCGTACTCGCGTTGGTGAGGCGGTGGATCAACCCAGGGAGTAAGCGAAGGGGGCATCGCCCTCTTGCCCCAAGAAACTCGCGACCAGCGCGGCCAGGCCGAACAGCAGCCAGGGGGCTGCGATCCAGAGCCAGTGTTCGCGCAGGAAGCGGGTCACGGTTGAGCGCTCGACTTTAGAAGAGGGTGTAGATGAAAGGGGCCACGAACGGCGAGCTGGCGGCAACCACCAGCAGGCTGCCGATGGTGACCAGCACGACGACGAGGGGCATCAGGTACCAGTGGCCGCGGCGGATGAAGGCGCTCAGCAACTCGGTGATCGTCGTGACCTTGCGGCCCAGTTTGAAGGCCACGAAGCCCAGGATGAGCGCCACGAAGCCGGGCACCAACCAGCGCGACACCGCGGGCGGAAGCAACTCGCGCAGGTACAGGATGCCGAGGAAGATGCCGAAGACCGCGCCGAGGAGCAGCCCGATCTTGAGCGGCGCCAGGAGGCGGTTCTCCTTCGGGTACGTGATCCAGTAGAGGCCAGTCAGTCCGGCCAGTAGCCCGAGGTAGAGCTTCGCCGCGAAGGGCACACCGCCGGCTTCGCCGTGCGCGGGCGGCAGGGCACCTTCCGCGCGCTTCGCGGGCAGCGCCACCACACCCTCGAGCGAGTCGTGCAGGTGCTTCGCGAACACCCGGTTGCCGTTCTCGTTGAAGTGCCAGTCTTCCCGGTAGTAGAGCGCATCGCCCGCATCGGTCGCCTTGCGCAGCGCGCCGCGGGCGTCCACGGTCGGCAAGCCCTCGGCTTGCGCCAAGCGCAGGAACGTCTCCACGGGCTTGTCGGGCGACCAGGCCTCCGTGCTGAGGCCCGGCAACCGCGCTCGCGGGCCAGTGGAGTACTTCTTGCGCCACGAGTCGCTGTAGGCCACCGCCGAAGGGATCGGCGCGACGGCCACTTCCGCACCGAGCGCCGAAGCCGCGCGCTTCAGTGCACGCAGAGCGCCCAACGTGTGCGCTTCCACCGCCGCTTCCACCTCCTGGGGTGTGTCGTGCAGCAACGGCAGCAACTCGGGGTCGATCGGGAATGTGGCCCCGGGCACTGGGTAGCCGACTCGGCGCTGCGGGCGGGCCATCCACTTGGTGATGGCGAAGCCCGCCGTCCACGGCTTCTTGGGGAACTGCGCCAGCGACCGAGCCTCGAGCGAGCCGTCCTCCGCGTAGCGCGGTTTGTCGGCCGGTCCGTCGGCGGTCAAGTACGCCGTGCGCGAGTTCCAGTAGAGGTCGTTTTCGTAGGGGAAGAGGAGCACGAGGTCGGGCTCGTACTTCTTGCCTTCGAGTTCCAGCCACCGCACGGCCTGGGCCGTGTCCCACGCCTCCGTGCCCGCGTTGATCACCTGGACGTTGCGTCCCTCGCTGCGCCAGTACTGCTCGAGCAGGTCGACGAACAACTGGTCGCGGTCCACCGTGAATCCGTAGGTGAACGAATCGCCGAGGGCGATTACGCGGAACTCGTCCGGGGCCTTGGGACCGAGCGGATCGTCGCGCAGGCCCTCGGCGTTCAGTTCGAAACTCGCGCGGAACTCCTTGGCGCTCTTCGACATGGAGAAGTTGGGCTTCTTCGCCCAACCCAACTCCGGGTGGGGCTGGAGCGGCGAGGGCGCCGGGCCCTTGCCGATCAGGCGGAGTCCACCCTCCATGAGGGCAGCGAGGATCAAGAGGCTCACCAGGATGGAGAGCAGGACGTTGATGGCGCGCATCGGATCGATCGTCGGATCGGGGGGGGGCGTGGGGGGGCTGTGAGGTTGGCGCAGCTCGTCCGGGGAGCTCAGCTCACCATCTCGGTGACGGAGTCGCCCTCGTGGCGGAGCACGAAGGTCGTCTCGGCGATCTTCTTCTTCGCCTCCTTGGCGATGACGAAGTTGTTGAGGAACAGGTAGTCCATGCCCGACAGGCTGAACGTGTTGAACGCGTGGCTGGGGTGCTCGACGATCGGCTCGCCCTTCAGGTTGAAGGACGTGTTCATGATCACGGGCACGCCGGTCAGCTCGCCAAAACGCTCGATGAGGCGGTGGTAGGCGGGGTTCGTGTCCTTGAACACAGTCTGCAGACGGCCGGAGCCGTCCTCGTGGGTGATCGCGGGCAACACCGCGCGCTTTTCCTTGCGCACCGGCGTCACGTACAGCATGAAGCGAGCCGGGAAGTGCTTTTCCGCCTCGGGGATCTCGAAGAACTCGTTGGCGCGCTCCTCGAGCACCGACGGCGCGAAGGGGCGGAACGCCTCGCGGAACTTGATCGTCGCGTTGAGCTTCTCCTTCATCTCGGCCTTGCGCGGGTCCGCGATGATCGAGCGCGCGCCGAGGGCCCGCGGGCCCCACTCGAAGCGCCCGCGGTACCAGCCGCACACGGCGCCGTCGACGAGCGACTGGGCGGCGAACTCGAAAAACTCCTCGTCGTTCTGGTAGTGCTTGTAGGCGATCTGGTTCTTGTCGAGGAAGGCCTGGATCTCGGCGTCCGTGTACTCGGACCCGAGGTACGCGTGGTCCAGGGCCGGTCCGCGCGGCTGGTCGAGCAGGTGGTTGTAGGCCCAATACGCCGCGCCGACCGAACCGCCGTCGTCCCCGGGCGCCGGGTGCACGTAGACGTTCTCAAAGGGCCCGTCGCGGAGCAGCTTGAAGTTGGCGACGGAGTTGAGCGCCACACCGCCCGCGAGGCAGAGGTTCTTGGCGCCCGTCACCTTGTGCAGGTGGCGCACCATCTTCATCAGGATCTGCTCGGTGACGACCTGGATGCTGGCCGCCATGTCGCAGTAGTACGGATCGAGCGTCTTGTCGCTGTTCTTGGGGTCCCGCGGCGGGCGGCCGAAGTGCTTGCCGAACGCCTCCGCCAGCGTGCTGTCGCGACTGAAGTGGTACTCGAAGTACTTCATGTCGTGCCACAGACTGCCGTCTTCGGCCACGTGCAGGATCTCGTAGATCTTGTCGACGTACTGGGGCTTGCCGTAGGGGTGCATGCCCATCAGCTTGTATTCGCCCTCGTTGATCTCGAATCCGCAGTAGGCGGTGAACGCGCTGTAGAGCAGCCCCAACGAGTGGGGGAAGCGCATCTCCTTCAGGATCTCGATCTTGTTGCCGCGGCCCATGCCGTAGGTGGCCGTGCTCCACTCGCCGGCGCCGTCCACGGTCAGGATCGCGGACTCCTCGAACGGCGACGTGAAGAAGCTCGACGCCGCGTGCGACATGTGGTGGTCGGCGAAGAGGAACTTGGCCGTGGGCAGTCCCAGGGCGTCGCTCATCATCGACTTGATCCACAGTTTGTCGGAGACCCAGCGCTGCATCGACTCGCGGAACACGGCCGCCGAGCGCGGGAACGTCGCCATCGCGGTCAGCAGCATGCGCTCGAACTTCACGAACGGCTTCTCGTAGAAGACGACGTAGTCGACGTCGTGCAGCGTGATGCCGCCCATCTTCAAGCAGAAGTCGATGGCGAGTTTCGGGAAGCCCGAGTCGTGCTTCAGGCGGCTGAAGCGCTCCTCTTCGGCCGCGGCGACGAGGCGCCCGTCCTGCACGAGAGCCGCGGCGGAGTCGTGGTAGTAGAAGCTGAGTCCGAGGATGTTCATCGGATGTGTGGATCAGTCCTGTTTGCGCGCGGCGGCCAGGTCGAGGTTTCGATTTTCCCAGGTGGACCAGTTGCCCGAGGGGCGGCGCTTCAGGTGCAACGGGTCGGCGAACAGTTGGTAGAGCAGCGCGAACGGTCCCAGCACCAAGTAGTACAGAACGGTGAGGAACGCCCTCGAAAGCATGCTTCCGAAACGCTCGCTGAACTCGACGAAGGCCTTCATGGGGGGCGTGGACGGCCGGAGGGGAACGCCGCGGACTCGGGAGAGAGGCGGCGCGGCGGGCGGGGGGGGTGGGATGTCTGGGATGGGCTCGGGACTCGAGGTCCAGGGACCGAGAGCAAGGGGAACGGAGCAGCTCCCCCTGTGGCCACTCGGGCCGCGGAGGTATCGACTCGACCCAGATGGGCGCCAAAAGTATACGAGCGCCCACGGGCCGCGGCGGGACTTCGGGCAGCGCTTCTCGGCTCCGGCGCCCTTTTCGCGGGCGGCCGGTCCCTCCGGTGTCCCGTTCCGAGGGGCGTGCGCACCCAGGGAGCGTGGCGCGGGGGCGGCAGCGGGGTAGGCTCCCGGCGCCGTGAGGAACGACGAACCAGAGGCGCGGAACGCGGTCCGGTGGGGCCGGTTGGCCGTCCTCGCGGGGCCCCTCCTGGCGCTCGCCCTGGCGTTGCCCCACGTGGGCAGCGGGCTCATCTCGGACGACGGCGCGATCCTGGCGTGGGTGCACCGGCAGCCGCCCCTGGCCGATGCCCTCGGACCCCAGTACGGCCTGTCGTCGATCCGCTTCTGGCGACCCCTGACGACCCTGAGTTTCGACGTGCAGGAGGTGTGGACCGGCGTCGCGCCCGCGCCGCTGCGGCTCTTCAACGCCCTCGCCCACGCCCTGGCAGCCCTTGCGGCGGCCGGCCTCGTTGGGGCCCTCGGCGCGCGGCCCTGGGCCATGGCCCTGGCCGGCCTCTGGGTCGCGAGTTTTCCCCACCAGGGGGGCACGACCGGCTGGCCCGCGGGTCGGGTGGATGCGCTCTGCTTGCCCCTGGTGCTCGGCGCGCTGTGGGCCGCGTTCCGAGCGCGATCCGGTGCGGCCGTGCTGCTGGCGGTCCTGGCGATCGCGACGAAGGAGATGGGCTGGGTCGTCGCACCGGCGGCCCTGTTGCTGGGGTTGGCCCGTGGCGATGGCGTCCGGGTCGCCGTCGTCCGGGCGGCGCCCCTCGCGGCGGCGGTTGCGCTAACCATCGGTCTGCGGCCGCTGCTCCTCGGGACGTGGATCGGCGGGTACCCCGGGCCCGGCCCCGACGTCGCGGAGGTGCTGCGCGGCGCGCCGGTGGCCCTCGCCCGTGGCGTCGGATGGGCGTCCGGTCCCGTTCTCCTCGCCGCGGGTGTCGCGATCGCCGTCCGTCGCGGGGTGGGGAGCGGGGCCCTCCTGGCGGGCCTCGCCGCAGCGTTGGTGGCGACGTTCCTGCTCGCGCACCTGGTGACGGGGGGCGAGATCCCGCCCGAGCACCTGCGCACCCTCCTCGTGCCCGATGCCCTCGTCGGTGTCGGCGCGGCGTGGGCCCTGTCGCGCGCCACGGGTGCGCGAGCCGCACCGTCTGCGGCAAAGTGGCTGCTCGTGGCGCTCGTTGGCGCGGGGCTCGTCGCGCGCGCCGAGTTCGCGCGCCGCGACCTCGCCACGTGGGCCGCGGCGGGGGACCGGGCCGAGCAGTTGCTCGCCGACGTACGGAAGGACGCGGCGGAGCACACGCCCGACGGTGGGCCCCTCCTGTTCGCGGCGCCGCCGCGGCTCGACGCGGACGGCCGAGCCTACGTGTTGCACTTCGGCGCCGCGGAACGCCTGCGCGCGCCGTTCGCCGGCACGGCCCGGGCCCTGTGGCCCTGGCGGCCGATGTTCGCGGGTGTGCCGGAGCGGGAGTGGTACGGCGCGGCGATCGGCGCGGTGTTGGACCCGGCGGCGACGGCTGTCCGGGTGTCGAAGGTGCCGCTCGTTGTCGCGGGGCAGTTCGCGGGTCAGGTTTCGGGGCAGCGGCTCTCCCTGGCGGCCGCCGACGTCTCCGGCGCCGCAGCGCGCGGGCCGAGGCTCGGCCTCGGCGAAGGCACGCCGGCGCTGCAGGACGCGCTGCAGCTCGCCCAGGTCGCCGCCGGCGCGGAGGTGCTGCTCGCCACCGACCAGGGCTACGCCGTGGCGCCCCTCGACCCGGCACTGCTCGAGCAGTTGGTGGCGGCGGAGGGCGCCGCGCTCGCGGACCTCCTGCGGCCGCTCGGCGCGGCGCTGTTGCACGCGGTCGAGTTCGGCGCGGACGGTGCGCTGGTGGAACTGCGACTCGTCGATGCCGCGGGGGAGACCCTGGTGCGGCTCGGGCCGCTCGAGTTGCACCTCGAGCCGGACCTCGTGCGCTTTCTGCGCGGCGGCTGAACGATCGTTGGGGTCGAGGTCGGCTTCGAGTGTTCGCCGCTCCAGCGCCGTCAGGCGATGGGCCAAACGGCACCGATGAGGCCATCGACTTGGGCTGTGCCGATTCTTTCCCAGCCTCTCAGAGAGAGGGAAAAAATCGGGGCCTTGGCCGATTTTTGCCCTCGAACGGGCTCCAGCGCCGTCAGGCGATGGGCCAAACGGCACCTGAGAGGCCATCGACTTGGGCCGTGCCGATTCTTTCCCAGCCTCTCAGTCCAACTTCAGCGTGCCCTGCAGGTACTCGGTGATGTCGCCGCGCGCGTCCCGTCGCTGGTTGCCGTTGGAGTCGCGCCACACATCGATGGTAAGCGGCGTGCCCGGTTGCATGCGACTGATCACGATCACGAGGCTGCGCAGGTCGCGCGGATCGATCGTGTAGCGCTGAGCGGGGCGCACGGCGTCGAGGTAGTCGCCGACTTCGATCCCGAGCGCATCGGCCGGACCGTCGGGGCGCAGCGTCTTGACGCGCAACACCGTTTGGTTGCGCGCGCCGAGCAACTGCACCAGTTCCGCGGTGAGACCGAGGCGCTGGTAGAGCAAGGCCTCGTGGCGTTCCCAGCCCACGAGTTCGAGTTGCACCAGTTCCTCGGCGCCGCGACGCACGCGGAAGCTGACCGGGCGCCCCGGCACCAGTGGGATGCGCGCCAGGGAATACTCGGTGGGTTCGGCGACGGGGCGCTCGTCGATGGCGACGATCACGTCGCCGGCCTTCAGCCCCGCGTCGAAGGCCGGGGTTCCGGGCACCACTTCGGTCACGACGAGTTTCTTCTCGTCGATGTCGTATCCGAACCACGCCCGGGCCATCGACGGCGACAGGAGGTGGTCCTCCAGCACACGTTTCACGCGGTCCACCGGAATCGCGAAGCCGATGTTCTGGGCCGACGCGTTCATCACCGTGTTGATCCCGATGAGGCGGCCGTTGATGTTGAGCAGCGGCCCGCCGGAGTTGCCCGGGTTGATCGACGCGTCGGTCTGGATCAGGTCCGTGAACCGCAGGTGCTCGGCGGCCACGTTGCGGTGCAAGCCGGACACGATGCCGACGCTGACCGTGAAGGTCTGGCCCATCGGGTTGCCGATGGCAATCACACGCTCGCCGACCATCAGGTCCGAACTGATGCCCATCGGCACCGTGGGGAAGGGACCCGACGCCTCGATCTTGAGCAGCGCGAGGTCCTCCTGTTCCACGGACGAAACGAGGATCGCGTTGTACTCGGTGCGGTCGACGGAGTCGTCGAAGCGCACGCGGATCGAGTTGGCGCCGCGCACGACGTGGTAGTTGGTCACCACGAAGCCGTCCTCGTAGATCACCACACCGGAGCCACTGCTGGTGCCCGGTGCGTCGATCGGGCGGCCCAAGAGGTCGTAGCCGATGCGCTGCGTGACGTCCGTGGTGATGTGCACCACGGCGGGTCGCGCCGCGCGGGCGACCAGCACCTCGGGCGTCAGCCGTCGCTCGAAGTCGTCGGGCAGGTCGTGGTAGGGACCGCGCTCCAGTTGGAGAGCGGACAGGGCGATCAGGGCGAGACTTAGGGCGGTGAGCACGGGGTTCCTCCTCAGGGGGAAGGATCGTTCCCCCTTGTTGCGACTACGCCCGGCGAGCGGCGGCGTTGGTTCCAAGGGGCGCAGGGTGCCACGCCGTGCCGGTGGGGGGGCCGCGAAGGTCTTGCCGCGGCGGGGGCGCTCCCGGTTCGGAGCGTGCGGCAGCGCGCGCAAGGTGCGTGTTGTAGCGGCGCGGTCGCGCCGGCGCCTCTCACGTCGGAAGCCTTCCCCCCGGAAGCCCTCCCCTCGAAAGCAGGGGCGGGGATTGGTGGGCCATGTAGGACTCGAACCTGCGACCTCCACGATGTCAACGTGGCGCTCTAACCAACTGAGCTAATGGCCCGGATGCAGCCACCGTCTGGGGAGACGGCGCCGCTTCGGCGAACCCTCCCGGGGGAGGGGCCGCCGCGGACGGGGATCGCATCCCGCCCAAGCGAGGCGGAAGGGTAGGGGACGGAAGGGCCCGCGGCAAGGCCCCACTGTCGCTCGTTTTTCGGCACCGCCGGCGCGCCCCCCTGGGGAGACCCCGCTGTCGGGCACGCGGGGCCGCGCTAGACTCTTCGCCCGCTCGGCCCATCGGCGACCCCGGTTCGGCCCCCGAAGTCCTCCCCCCACCATCCCGCGGCCCGGCCGCGACCAGGAGCCCAGCCCGTGAAGATCGGCGTCCCCAGCGAGATCAAGCCCCAAGAAAACCGCGTCGCCCTGACCCCCGCGGGCGCCGACCGACTCGTGGCCGCGGGCCACCAAGTTTTCGTGCAAGCGGGCGCCGGTCTCGGCAGCGGATTCGAAGACGCCACCTACGAGGTCGCCGGTGCGCGCATCCTGAAGGACGCGGACGCGGTCTTCGGCGAGACGGACATGATCGTCAAGGTCAAGGAGCCGCTCGCCGTCGAGTGGCCGCGCATCAAGCCGAACCAGATCGTCTTCACGTACTTCCACCTGGCCGCGGACCGCGAGCTGACCGAGGGTCTGCTCAAGACGCGCTGCCACGGCTTCGCGTACGAGACCCTGCAAGTCGGGCGCACGTTGCCGCTCCTGACTCCCATGAGCGAAGTGGCCGGCCGCATGTCGATCCAAGCGGGCGCCTACCACCTGGAGCGGGCGCACGGCGGCTCGGGCATCCTGCTCGGCGGTGTTCCCGGCGTGAAGCGCGCGAAGGTGCTGGTGATCGGCGGCGGTGTGGTCGGCATCAACGCGGCGCGCATGGCCTGCGGCCTGGGCGCGGACGTGACCTTGATGGATTTGGACCTCGACCGCCTGCGCTATTTGGACGAGGTCATGCCGTCCAACTGCCGCACGGTGCACAGCTCGCCGTTCGCGATCCGCGAGCACCTGGAGCACGCGGACCTCGTGGTCGGCGCCGTGCTGATCCCCGGCGCCGCGGCCCCCAAACTGGTGCGCCGCGAGGACCTCAAGCTCATGAAGCCGGGTTCCGTAATCGTCGACGTGGCCGTGGACCAGGGCGGTTGTGTCGAAACCTGCAAGCCGACGACCCACGCCAACCCGACGTACGTCGTCGACGGCATCGTGCACTACTGCGTGGCGAACATGCCCGGCGCGGTGCCGCGCACCAGCACCGTGGCGCTGACCAACGCGACCCTGAGCTGGACCCTGCACCTCGCGCGCGTCGGCGCCGCGGGTGCGGTGAACGAAAGCGAGCCCCTGCGCCTCGCCGCGAACCTCCTGGGCGGGCAGCTCACCTGCGCTGCCGTGGGAGAGGCGTTCGGCATGGCCAGCCTGGATCCGCGCGAAGCGATCAAACGCGTCTCCTGAGCGACACGGGGAAACCCGGGCGGCGGAATTTGCCCGCGCCCGGGGCCGTTCGCCGCCGACACTGCTTCCCATGTGGCTCGACACCGCCGCGGAAGCGCCCTCGGGCGAACTCTGGAGTCTGCTCGCCCTGGCCGTTCTGCAGGGTCTGACCGAGTTCCTGCCCGTGAGTTCCTCGGGCCACTTGGTGCTCGGGAAGGAGCTGTTCGGCCTCCGCGAGTCCGGCGGTGTGCTCGTGGAGGTCGCCCTGCACGTGGGCACCCTCGGCGCGGTGCTCGCGGTGTACGGCAAGGATCTGGTCGCGCTCGTGCGCGACGCACTTGGCGGTCGACCGCGCTACCTGATGCTCCTGTTGCTCGGGAGTGTCCCCGCGGGTCTGCTCGGGGTGCTCGCCAAGGACTTCCTCGAGGGCCTGTTCGAGGAGCCCCGCGTGGCCGGCGCGGGGTTGTTGGTGACGGCGGGACTGCTCTTGGTTTCCGACGCGCGCCGACGCCGGCTGGAGCGCGAGGGCGCAGCGGGTGGCCGCGAGGTGGGGGTGGTGGACGCCGTCGTGATCGGCGTCGCCCAGGCCCTCGCCATTTGCCCGGGGATCTCGCGGGCCGGTTCGACCATCGCGGCTGGCCTCCTGCGCGGCCTCGACGCCGCCGCGGCGGCGCGATTTTCGTTCCTGTTGAGCCTGCCGGCCGTGGGCGGTGCGGCCCTCCTGGAGGCGCGCCACCTGGACCGCCTGCCCGAGGGACAGGCCTGGCCGCTCGCCCTCGCCGTGGTGCTCTCGGGCGTCGTGGGCTTCCTCAGCCTGCGCCTCCTGCTGGTGGCCCTGGCGAAGGGCGCGTTCCGTTGGTTCGCGCTCTATTGCGCCGTCCTCGGGGTGGTGGCGCTGGTGCTGCTCGGCGCCGCGGCAGGGCCGGACGCCGCGCCCGGCCCATGAAGTAAACTCTTCGGTCCAGACGGCACCGCGCCCGGTTCGATGTGGGGTCCGAGAGGGTTCCCGCCGCCGGCGGCGGGGCCGTTTCGGTTTCTTTGCTTGTTTCCGGGCCGACAGCGGCCGGAAATGGCTGCCCTCCCCGGCCCTGCGCGCCGGTTTCGTTCTCCCCTCACGCGGCGGCGCCCCGGCACCGCCCTTTCCACCTCGGAACTCGTCGCTCCCATGTCCGCCAAGTCCTCCCCCCACGCCGGCCGTCGCGCCCTGATCACCGGAGTCACCGGCCAAGACGGCAGCTACCTGTCCGAGTTCCTGATCGAGCAGGGCTACCAGGTCTTCGGCGTCGTGCGCCGCTCCAGCTCGGAGAACTTCGAGCGCCTCGAGGGTGTGCGCGAGCGCATGACGCTGCTCCACGCGGACCTCTTGGACCAGTCCTCGTTGAACCGCGCGATGGCGGTGGCCCAGCCGCACGAGGTCTACAACCTGGCGGCGCAGTCGTTCGTGCCGACCTCCTGGAGCGAACCCGTCCTGACCGCCCAGTTCACCGCCATCGGCGTGACCCGCGTGCTGGAGGCCGTGCGCCAAATGGCGCCCGAGGCGCGCTTCTACCAGGCCTCCAGCTCGGAGATGTTCGGCAAGGTGCACGAGACGCCGCAGCGCGAATCGACTCCCTTCCACCCGCGCAGCCCCTACGGCGTGGCGAAGGCGTACGGCCACTACATCACGGTCAACTACCGCGAGTCGTACGGCATGCACGCCTCGAGCGGCATCCTCTTCAACCACGAGTCGCCGCGCCGCGGCCTCGAGTTCGTGACGCGCAAGATCACCCACGGTGTGGCGCGCATCGCGACGGGCCACGACAAGGTGCTGCGCCTCGGCAACCTGGACGCCAAGCGCGACTGGGGTTTTGCGGGCGACTACGTGCGCGCGATGTGGTTGATGCTGCAGCAGGACCAGCCCGACGATTACGTCGTGGCGACCGGCGAGACGCATACGGTGGAGGAATGCTGCGACGTGGCGTTCCGCCGTGTGGGCCTCGATTGGCGCCAACACGTGCAGCTCGATCCGGCCTTCGTGCGACCCGCCGAAGTGGACCTGCTGCTCGGCGACGCGAGCAAGGCCGAGGCCAAACTCGGTTGGAAACCGACGGTGTCCTTCCGGCAGTTGATCGAGATGATGGTCGACGCGGACGTGGCGGCGCTCGAGGCCAAGGGTGCCCACAAGCGGAGCTGACCTCACGCCGCCGCGCTCCGTCCTGGTGAGCGGCGCCGCGGGGTTCGTGGGCCAGCGGTTGCTGCGGCGCCTCAGCGGGCGGCCCGGTGTGCGGCTGCACGCCCTCGCGCGCGAAACGCGACCGGAATCGCTGGCGGACGTCCACGTCGAGTGGCACCGGGCGGATCTGCTCGACACCGGGGCCCTCGGGCGGGCGCTGGAAGGGGCCAGGCCGGACCGGCTCTACCACCTGGCCGCCATCGCGAACCCGCGCGAATGCGCGGCCCAGCCGCGCCTCGCGCACCTCGTCAACGCGAAGGGGACCCTGGCGCTGTTCCTCGCCCTGTTCCGGGCGAATCCGGCCGCGCGGGCCCTGCTCGTCAGCACCGCGCAGGTCTACGGCACACGCACCGGGCGGCTAACGGAGAGCGATCCGGCGGAACCCGTCACCGTCTACGGCCGCAGCAAACTTTCCGCCGAACGTGTGGCCCGCGGGTTCGCGCGGCGCGGCAAGGCGGTGGTCATCGCGCGCTCCTTCAACCACACGGGCCGCGGGCAGACCCCCGACTACGTGCTGCCCGCGCTCGCGCACAATCTGCGGCGCGCGCTCGCGACTGGCACGGCCCTCGGCCACGGCAACCTCTACCCGCGGCGCGATTTCTTGCACGTGGAGGACGTGCTCGAGGCGTACGAGGTCCTGCTCGAGCGCGGCACGTCCGGTGAGGTCTACAACGTGTGCCGCGGCGTGGGCACGTCGATCGGCGAGTTGCTCGAGGGCCTGATGGCGCGCCTCGGGCGGCCTCACTCGACGGCTCTCGACCCCGCGCTGGCGCGGGCGTCGGATCCGGAGGAGATCGTCGGCGACGCGCACAAACTGCATTCGCTCGGCTGGTGCCCCAAGTGGTCGGTGGACACGATCCTCGACGAGCTGGCCGAGCCCGATTTGTAGGCCCGAAGCCACGCGTAGAGGTGGGCCCCCGGACACTCGGTGGTCTTGAGGTCCTGGTGACCGAGCACCTGGCGGCGCGGGATGCGGTGGCGGCGGGAGAGGTCGCCGATGAGGCGCTCCAGACTCTCGAGCGCCTCGCGCGTCGGGCGCTCCACCTGGAAGTTGCCGAGCAGGCAGATGCCGATGTTGTGTTCGTTGTTGGCGCCGCCCGCGTGCGCGCCTTGCCAGGTCAGTTGGCGGCCCTCGAACACACGTCCCGAGGGGTCGATGAGGAAGTGGTAGCCGATGTCGCCCCAACCTTCGGAGTGGATGTGGTTCTTCTGGATCTGGCGCAGTTCCTCGGCGGAGGCGTCCATGCCGCGCGAACGCAGGTGTTGGGCCTCCATCGCTGTGTGGTGCACGGTGATGCGCGTCCAGGGCGGCGCGGCGCGTGTCATGCGCGCGGGGAGGGCGGCCTGGGCGCCCCAGCGGGCCCGGGGCACGAATCCCGTCTCCTTCGCCGGTGCGGGTGCGGAGGCGGCGATGGGGGCGCCGGTGAGCGAGCGCAGGCCCTGTTCGGCGCGCGTGCGCTGCGCGGGGGTGCTCTGGGTGTCGTCGATCACCTGGCGGAAGAGCCCACTCGCCCGCTGGCGGCGGCCCTCCAGCACCGACGCGCTGGCGACCTGCGCGTCGCGGCGCGTGAAGGCCTCGAGGCCCTCGGCGAGTTCGAGGCGCGCCTCGGTCACCTCTTCCGGGGGCGCCGCCAACGCCGGCCCTTTCAACCAGCGTTCGATTTCGGCGAGCTTGCTCCAGGAAAGCGGAGTGTTGGCCCACGCGCTGGTGGCGCCGGGTTCGGTCAGGGGCTCCGAGCGCGACGACGAACGGGGGCCCATGCATGCCGCGGCGAGCGCACAGCCGGCGAGGGCGAGGATCGAGAGGGCCCGCCACGCGCCCCGGGGGCCGGCGGGCGCGGCGGCAGAAAGCAGGGAATGGGGCCGGAGTCTGGGTCGCATACGGGATCGGGGGATGCGTCTTCGGAAATCCGGACGTCGGATGCGGCGCGTGCGCTCGGGGCGCCGAAGCCTCGCCCTCACGGGATAGCATGGCTCTCGCGATGGCCGATGTGACTTTGGGATACCGTAGGGCGAGCGCCCGCACAACGGAGCGCCGCGCGCGGCTCTCCCTCCTGGGCCAAGGATTGGCATGGCTGGTGTTGGCGGCGCTGTTCTGGCCCGCCCCGGCCGCGGCCCAGGACGATCCCGAGTTGGCCGCGCTCCTGGCCGACGAGCGCACCGAGGCCGACCGCCTGCGCCGCCGCGGCGACCTCGACGGGGCGCGTGCGCTGCTCGAGGAACTGCTCGAGGAGGAGCCGGACGATCCCGAAACCCGCTCGTACCTCGCGCGGGTCGAACTGGACGTGTCGCTGTTCGACCGCGCGCGGGAGCTGGCCGAGGAGGCGCTGCGAGGGGGCCCCGCGGCGCAGCGGCGGGGAGCGTTGGTGCTGCTCGAGCGGGCGCGCGAGTTGGCGTCCGCGGAGTCCTTCGACGCGCTCGCGGAGCGGCTCGGGTCGCTCGCGATTCAGGTCGACGGGGATGCGGAGCTCTTGTACGCGCGCGGTAGGGCGGCCCTGGCGCTGGGTCGGCGCGAGCCCGCCCTCGCGGACTTCCGGGCGGCCGCGCGCGCCAACGCCGACGGGCCGTTTGCGTTCCTGGCGCGCGCGCGCGCGCAGCTTGCCCTCGGCGACCTGACGCAGGCGTCGCGGGACCTGGTCGAAGCCGACCGCGCCGCGCGGGCCGGCGGCGGACGCGAGGCGGAGATCCTGGCAGAGTTGGCGGGGCTCTACTTCGAGGCGGACGGCGAAACCGCGTCCACGGCGGGCAGCGGTCGGGCGCCCGGCGAACTCTACCGCCAGGCCCTGTCGATCAACCCGCACAGCGAGGCCGCGGGTCTTGGCCTTTTCGAACTGGGGCGTTTCAACTGGCGCCGCCAGAGCGCGCCCCCCGAGTCGTACCTCGAACCGGTGTTCGCCGCGCGGCCCAACTCGGTCGACGCGCTGCTGGCTCAGGCCTCGGGGCACCTGGACGACGGGCAGTTGCCGCGTGTGCGCCAGGCGCTGAAGCGGCTCGATGCGCTCGCCCCGGCGCGCCGCGACGTGCGCACCTTGGCGTCGGCGCTTGCGTGGGTCGAGCACCGCCGCGAGGAGAGCCGCGCGGCGCTGGCGAGGCTCGCCGCGGAGGACCCCGCCGATTCGGCGCCCGAGCGTGTCGTCGGCACGCACCTCCTGGAGCTGTACCGCTTCGCCGAGGCCCTGCCGTTCCTCGAAGCCGCGGTCGCCCGCGACCCCGCGGATTACGAGGCGTGGACCCAAGTGGGCCGCGCGCGGGCCAACACCGGCGACACCAAGGGCGGGCTCGAGGCCCTGCGGCGGGCAACCGACGAAGCCGCTGGCCGCCGCAACGCGTGGCGCTCCAACCAACGCCAGGTCCTCGACCGGTTGGACCGGCTCTACATCGAACACACGGCGGGTGAGCTGACGTTCGCGTGGATGCCCGACGAGGCGCCTGTGCTCGAGCGGTACCTCGTGCCGTTCTACGAGGGCGCGCGGCGCGAGCTCGAGGAGCGCTACGGGCGCCGCACGGGTCCCGTGCGTATCGAGGTCTACCGCCGACACGCCGACTTCAGCGTGCGCTCGACCGGTTTCGAGGGTTTTCCGGCACTCGGTGTGTGTTTTGGGCCCGTGGTGACGGCGGTGTCGCCGATCGCGGAGATCCGCGGGCAGTTCTCCTGGGCGCGCACCAGCTTCCACGAGTTCACGCACGTGGTGCATTTGGCGCTCTCGAACAACCGCTGTCCGCGCTGGATCACAGAGGGTCTCGCGACGTGGGAGGAGGAGCGCAAGAGCCGCGCCTGGTCGCGCAACATGCGGCGCGATCTGATCGACGCGCGCGCGAACGGCGACCTCATCCCGCTGCGCGAGTTGAACCGCGCCTTCCGCGGCCCGCGGGTGCTCTTTGGGTACTACCAGGGCGGTTTGCTTTGCAGCATGCTGATCGAGAGCCACGGTTTTCCGTCGATGGTGCGGCTGCTCGAGGCGTTCGACCGCGGCCTCGACCTCGACCAGTCGATGTCCGAGGTCTTCGGCCTCACGCCGGAACAGATCGACCGCAACTTCGCCGCGTTCGTGGACCGCGAACTCGAGGGACTGCACCTCGAGCCGCGCTGGCGGGAGGAGCGTGTGGCGCTCACGCGTCTGTCACTCGGGCGTCGGGCTCCGGCCCAACCCGCCGAGCGCGCCGCGTGGCGCTCCGCGTGGGTGGACGTCGGGTTTGCCGCGTGGGGCGCGGGCCGGCGCGTCGACGCGGAGGAGGCATTGCGGCTTTGTGAGTCGGACCTGGGCGGGGGCGCGGACCGGGTCCCGGCGCGCGCCGCGCACCTGCGCGGTGTGATCGCCGCGGCGGGTGGCGACGTGGCGAAGGCGAGCCAGCATTGGCGGGACTTCTTGGCCCAGGGGGGCGAGGACTTCCGCGTGCGCATGACGCTGGGCGAGTTGGCGCTGAAGGAGGGTGAGATCGCGCGGGCGCGCGAGCACTTCGAGCGCGCCGAGGCCAGTTTCCCCGGCTTCCCCGAGTCGCAGTTGGCGGCGGAACTCGCTCTGGCGAAGTTGCTCGAATCCGAGGGCGACACGGAGGGCGCCATGGCGGCCCGGCGCCGCTGGCTCTCCTACAACGCGGACGACGGCGAGTTGCGTGTCGAGATGGCCCGCTGGTACGCGGCGCGCGGCGAACACGCGGACGCGGCGGCGCTCTTCGCGGAGGCCAACGAGGTGGATCCCTTCCAGCGCCGGCTGCACATCGATTGGGGCACCAGCCTGGCCGAACTCGGGCGCAGCGCGGAGGCCCTGCGCGAGTTCGAGGTGGCGCTGCTCGTGCCGGCGGAACTCGAGAAGCTGCCCATGGAGCCGCTCGCTGCGGCCGAACGCGCGGATCTCTTGGGCCGTTCGGCCGAGCAGTTGGTGTCGCTCGGTCGCCTCGACGAGGCGCGCGTGCGGGCCGAGGAAGCGCTGGCGCTCGACCCCGACTGCAAGAGCGCCCAGGGCGCACTGGAGCGGCTCCCGTGAGCCGCGCGCTCTTCCTGGTGCTCGACGGCGTCGACGGCGCCGGCAAGACCACGCAGGCCGAGCGCCTGGTGGCCGCGCTCGTGGCCGAACGGCCCGTCGCACCCTTGCACCTGCGCGAACCGGGCAGCACGGCCCTCGGCGAACGCCTGCGCGCCCTGTTGCTCGGCGGCGAGGTCGATCCCGTGCCCGCCGCCGAGGCGCTGCTGTTCGCCGCGGCGCGGCGGCAGATGCTCGAGGAGTTGGTGGCCCCGGCGCTGGCCGAGGGCCGCGACGTCGTCTGCGAGCGTTTCCACGCCTCGACGTTTGCCTACCAGTCGGCCGCGAGCGGCGTCGACGGGGACGCGGTGCTCGCGCTCTTGCACACATGGTGCGGCGCGCCGGCGCCGGACCTCGAGTTCCTCTTGCTCGTCGATCCGGCACAGGCGCGCACGCGCCGCGGCGGCGATAGGGACCGCATCGAGCGCCGCGGTTTGGACTTCCAGATGCGTGTCGCCGCGGGCATGGCGCGGTATGCGACGCTGACGCCGCGCGCGCGTGTGCTCGACGGCGCGCGCGCCGCCGACGCGGTGGCGGCGGACATCGAAAGGGAGGTGCGTCGTGCGCGTCTTTGAACCGGCGGGCCACGGCTCATCGATCGAGGGCCTTTGGCGCGCGGCTGCCACGGGTCGGCTCTCCCACGCGCTGTTGTTCGAGGGCCCGCGCGGCATCGGGAAGTTCGCGGCGGCCCTGTGGTTCACGGCGGGCCTGCTCTGCCGCGCCGGCCCAGGCCGGCCGTGCCTCGTCTGCCCCGGCTGCAAACAGCTCGCCGCCGGCGATTGGCGCGGCGGGCACGCGGATTTCCTGCGCATCGATCCCGTCGAGGAGGGTTGGGACGAGATCCCGGTATCGGCCATCGCGGAACGGGCGGGGGAGCGCAGCTCGGTGCAGAGCCTCTCCAGCTTCCTCAGCCTGAAGGCACTCGAAAGCGACCGCCGCGTCGTGGTGGTGCGCGAGGCCGAGCGGCTGAACGAACACGCGCAGAACGCGCTGCTCAAGACGCTCGAGGAGCCGGCGCCCGGCACCGTGCTGGTGCTCGAGTGTTCGCGCCCCCTCGAGCTGTTGCCCACGGTGCGCAGCCGGACGGTGCGCCTTGCGTTTGCGCCGCCGGGGCGCGCGGTGGCGCTCGCGGTGCTCGAAGACGCCGGCGCGCCGCGCTCGACGGCCGAGGCCCTGGTCGAACTGACCGACGGATCGCCGGGCGAGTCCCTGCGGCTCCTGCGCCAGGGCGCCGACTCGATGCTCGAACTCTGGGACCGCATCTTCGCGCCCGGCAGCGACACGCTGGCCTGTGCGGGCGCCCTCTGGGAGCTCGAGGGGGACTTTGGCGACGGCTCGGCCCTGGCCGTATCGCGCCGGCGGCTGGCGCTCTTCCTGGAACTCGGCACCGCCCTCGTCCACCGCGCGCGGCGCGTGGCCGTGGGGGCCGGGGCCGAGGAATCCGCCCAGGGCGCGGGCGCGGGGGCCCTAGCGGCCCTCGTGCGGGACGGAGAGCGCGCCGCCGCCGTGCGCTTCCACCGTCTGGTCGACCGGCGGCGCGACGTCGATCACAATCTGGACCCGGGCGCGGTGCTCGAACTGGCCCTTTTGGACGTGCGCGCCGGCGCGCGGGGTCTGCCCTAATCCCATGGACGATCGTGTGCGCAAGTTGGCCAAGGAAGACGGCCGCTACTCCGCGGAGGCGTACCGCTTCCTGCTGGAGGGGCTCGAGGTGGCCGTGCACCTCGCGGGCAAGGGGCAGTTGGAGGGCCCCGAGCGCCACATCACCGGCCGCGACGTCCTGCGCGGACTGGAGGCCCACGGCACCAAACTCTTCGGCCCGCTGGCGCCGGGGGTGTGGCGCCGGTGGGGGGTGCGCCGCTCCATCGACTGGGGCCACATCGTGTTCGCGCTGGTGGCGAAGGGGCACCTCTCGCGGCAGGAGAGCGACAGCCTGGACGACTTCCGCGGCGGCGCGGACTTCGACCAGGTGTTCGGCGACTACCAGCCGAGCCTCCCGACCCGGCTGGGCAACTAGCTAGCCCGGGTTATTCATCAGGTTCCCGATCCGACGGCCCAACCGGCGGCCGAAGGCCGCCGGTTGGGCCGTGCGATCGCAAACGTGGTGGAGAATCCGGGCTAGGGGCCGAGCCCCGCGGCTGGCTCACCGATCGAGGCGGCCCAGCAAGTCGAGGACCCGCTCCAACTCCTCGTTGGAGAGTCGCCCATCCGCCGCGCGTGCGGCGCGGAGCGAGTCGAGCGCGGTGCTGAGCGCCGCGCGCTGCGTCGAATCGAGGGCCGCTATGGGCATGTGGCTGCCGTCCGCGGCGCTTTCCTCGGGGAACACCGCGCGGAACGCGGGCACGCCGTCGGCGCGCTCGCCCAGGGTGGTGAGCACCGCGCGAATCGCCGCCTGGAGCTGCGGGTCCTCCTGGAAGTCGCCGAGGGGGAACTCGCCCCCGCGCAGGTCCTGCACCCGGCGGCGCAGTTCGGCGCGCACGAGCAGGCGCACTTCGTCCCGATCCAAGGTCGTGGCGAGGCTCCGGTAGAAGTCCTCGAAACCGGGATAGACGTCCGTGCGCTTGCCGTCGGTTTCCGCCAGCGCGCGTGCGCGTTCGAGGTCCGCCGAGAACCACTGATCGACGAAGTCGCGCACGCTGCGGGTCTCGAGGATCCGGCGTCGTTCGGTCAAACGCCAGCCGTCGAGGCGCGGCAGGTCGACCTTGACGCCGGGCTCCACACCGCCTTCGCTGATCACGTTGCGGTCCCGGTCGAACTCGCGGTGGATAGAGCGGCCCGAGGGCAGTAGGTAGCGCGCGATGGTCAACTTCACGCGGGGCGCGAAGTCGTACTCGCCGTCCTTGTCGTGGTCCACGGTCAGTCGCTCCCAGGGATCGAAGCGCCGGTTGCGGTTCTCGTCGACGAAGCTGTCGTCCGAGAAACCGCGCAGGGGGATCAGGTTCTGCACCGAACCCTTGCCGAAGGAACGGTCCCCGACGAGCACCGCGCGGCCGTGGTCCTGCAGCGCGCCGGCCACGATTTCCGACGCCGAAGCGCTGAATCGGCCGATGAGCACGGCCAGCGGCATCTCCGCGGGCAGGACGGGCGCCGCGACGGTGCGGTGGTCCTCGCGGCCCTGGACGCGGGATTCGGTCGACACCACGAGTTGGTCGGGCGGCAGGAAGAGGTCCGAGACGTTGACCGCCTCTTCGAGCAGGCCGCCGGGGTTGCTGCGCAGGTCGAGCACGAGCGCGCGCATCCCCGAACGCAGCATCTCCTGGATCGCCGTTGTCAGTTCCGAGCTGGCCACGCGGCTGAACTGGTTCAGCTCGATGAGCCCCACGCCGCCGGGCAACATCTGCGCGTGCACCGCTGGGATCTCGATCTGGGCCCGCGTGACTTCGACCAGCATCTCCGGCGTCGGCCGCTCGATCCACTCGGGCGGCATTCCGCGGCGCCAGATGTACAGCTTGACGTCGGTGCCGGGTTGGCCCTTCAGGCGTTTGATGACCTCTTCGGTGGGCTGGCCGATCGTCGGCCAATCGTCCACACGCACGATCTTGTCGTCCGACTGCAGGCCGGCCCGGTACGCGGGACCCGAGTAGATCGGGCGTGTGATCGTGAAGAGGCCGTCCTCGCGGTCCTCGCCGACGAAGGCGCCGATGCCGCCGTACTCGGCCTCGAGGTCCTGGAGGAACGCGGCGTATTCCTCGGACGGGAAGAACGTCGAGTGTTCGTCGAGGTAGCGCAGCAGGCCGTTGATACCCGCTTCGACCAACTCTTCGCGCGGCACCACCTCGCCGTCGAGGTGCAGCGCCTCGACCATCTCGAGCACCGAACTGATGGTCTCGAGTTCCGGCGGCAGCGACGCGCTGTCGTACTGCTTGCGGAGGTCCTCGAGTTTGCGGTCGCGCAGGCGCTTCGAGCGCTCCGCGCGCAAGTACGCCTCGGCGAGTTCGCCCTGGGCGCCGGGCAGCGCCGCGACACGCTCGAGCTCGCGCTCGAGGTCGCCGATCAGCTCCTCGCCGGCCTCGGCGAGGGCGAGGCCAGCGCGCGCGCGCAGCTCCGCGTCGGACGAGCGCAGGAAGGCCAGCATCTCGCCGCGGGCGGCGCGTTTTTCGGTGCCGCCGCCGAGCGAAAACGCCGCCCGCGCCGCGTGGATGCGCAGGTCCGCCTGCCGGGAGCCATCCCGGGCGACGTCGAGGAGGGCGGACGCGTACTCGGTGCGCTCGTCCCGGTCGATGCGCCGCAGGGCGGGTTTGGACAACAGGTCGGCGGCCTCGGCCGCCAGGGCCCCGTCCTCGCCTCGGGCGATGGGCAAGAGGTGTTCGATCAGGGCCTTGGCGTCGGGTTCGAGACCGGCACTGCGGGCCGCCACGGCCAGGAGGAGCGCGGTGGGCGGCAATTGGCCTTCGAGTCGTTTGTCCAAAAGGGAATCGAGGCTGGGGCCCGCGACCCCGCCGGCCTCGAGGGCCTTGGCCGCATCCCGCAGTCCGAGGGCGCGCGCCCACAGGGGCTGGCCGCGCTCCAGGTGGTCCGCCGCCCGCTCCAGCTCCCGGTCGACCAGCGCGCCGAGGTCCGTCGGCATCGCACCCTGCGCGCGCAGGGCCACCAGGGGCGGCGCGGACGCAGCGAGAGCTCCCGCGGCGAAGCCACCCGCCAACCCCGGCGCGAGGAACAGTGTCGGGGCGAGGAACAGGGGCAGAAGTAGCGTGCGCTGCATGGAGTTCGGCGACGGGGACTTGGACGGGGCCCGTTGGCCCTGGAGCTTCTCTAGTATCGGGAGTACGGTCGTGCGCCCGAACCTTGCGTTCGAATCCCGTTCCCACGGGACGGCGAACCTTCGGCGTACACAGACGGCGGTCCGAGGCACAGCGATGGCGCAGAAGCGAGTACGTTCGAAGGTCGGTGGGGTGCCGAAGGGAAGTGCGCGCCGTGCGGAGGCGGCGCCCGCGGCGATGGCGTCCCAACTGGGCCACCTCGTGGTCGACCCGGAAGGGGCCCGGGCGCGCATGGTCGACGTGGGTCAGAAGTCCGCCAGCGAGCGCTCCGCCCTGGCCCGCGCCCGGGTGCACCTGCCGGCGCGCGCCTTCGAGGCCCTCGCCTCCGGCAACAACCCCAAGGGCCCGGTCGAGGAGGTCGCCCGTGTGGCCGGGGTCCTGGCGGCCAAGTCGACCGATCGGCTGATTCCCCTCTGCCACTCGATCCCGCTGACCTTCGTCGACGTGACCTTCGTGCGCGGTCCGGGGCCGCGCATCGACGTCCTTTGCGAGGCCCGTTGCCATGGCGTGACGGGAGTGGAGATGGAGGCCCTGGTCGGGGCCTCGGTCGCGGCGCTGACGGTCTACGACATGCTCAAGGGGCTCGACCACGGCATCCGCGTCGAAGCGGTGGAGCTCCTGGAGAAGCGCGGCGGCCGTTCCGGCACGTGGCGCGCCGCGGGCTACGACGGCGCGGAGTGACTTCGTGCTGCGCCGCCCGCGCCGCCGCGGCGGCCCAAAAGCGGTCCGCGGGGGGCGCCGCGTTGGCCCGGCGGCGCCCTCGGGCGCCCCGCGCGCGCGCCGGACCCGCGGAGCGCCGCACATTTGCCGTCCGTCGCGGACGCCGCGCGGGCTATCCTGCGGCCCCGACGGGGAGCTCGCCCAGCTCCCGTCGGACCAGTCCCATCGGCCATACCCCGCGTCCCTCCCCCCGAACGACGGATCCACGGCAGACGTGCCGCGACCATGGAGATCAAGCTCATCCACCACCTGGCCCGGATCATGAAACGGGCCGATCTGACCGAGCTCGAGGTCGACGACGCCCAGGCCGGCCTGCGGGTGCACCTGGTGCGCGGCAGCCGGGAGGGCCAGGGCGCACCCCTGGTGCACGTCATGCAGGGGCCCGCGTCCCACGCGCCGGCTCCGGCCGCGCCGCAGCCCCATTACGGCGCGCAACCCCAGTACGGCTCCGAGACCGGTGAGCGGCCGCGCGCCGCCACCTCCGAGCTTCCGCCCGGCGTGGTCGCCTTCAAGAGCCCGATGGTGGGCACGTTCTACCGCTCGGCATCGCCCGACTCGGACCCCTACGTCGAGGTCGGCTCCCGCGTGAAGGACGACTCGGTGCTGTGCATCATCGAGGCGATGAAGGTGATGAACGAGATCAAGTCCGAGTACTCGGGTGTGATCGTCGAAATGCTCGTGCAGAATGCCGAGCCGGTGGAGTTCGGCCAGCCCCTGTTCCTGATCCAGAAGACCTGATGTTCCGGCGCGTTCTGGTCGCGAACAGGGGCGAGATCGCGCAGCGCATCATCCGCGCGTGCCGCGAACTCGGTGTGGAGACGGTCGCGGTGTACTCCGAGGCCGACGCCAACGCCGTGTACCTCCGGCAAGCGGACGAGGCGATCTGCATCGGTCCGGGTCCGGGGGCGAAGAGCTACCTCAACGTCGCGTCGTTGATCTCGGCCGCGGAGATCGCGGACGTCGACGCGATCGTGCCGGGTTACGGATTCCTCGCGGAGAACGCGGACTTCGCCGAGGTCTGCCGCTCGTGCAACATCCAGTTCGTCGGGCCGGACCCCGAGACCATCGCAGCGCTCGGCGACAAGTCGAAGGCGCGCGAACTGGCCCAGCGCGCCAAGGTGCCCGTGGTGCCCGGTTCCGACGGGCCCCTGGCGGACGAGGACGCGGCGCTCGCCTGGGCGCGCAAGATCGGCTACCCGGTGATGATCAAGGCGTCGGCGGGCGGCGGCGGGCGCGGCATGCGCATCGCCCGCAACGATCCGAGCCTGCTCAACGGTTTCCACCAGGCGCGGGCGGAAGCGCAAAACGCCTTCAAGGACGGGACGCTCTACCTCGAGAAGTTCATCGAGAACCCGCGCCACGTCGAGATCCAGATCCTGGGCGACCGGCACGGGCACCTGATCCACCTGGGCGAACGCGACTGCTCCGTGCAGCGCCGGCACCAGAAGGTTGTCGAGGAGTCGCCCTCGCCGTCCCTGACGCCGGACCTGCGCAAGAAGATGGGCGATGCGGCGGTGGCGGTGGCCAAGATGGCCAACTACCACAACGCCGGCACGGTCGAGTTCCTGCTCGACCGCAACGGCAACTTCTACTTCATCGAAGTCAACGCGCGCATCCAGGTCGAGCACACGGTCACGGAACTCGTGACCGGCATGGATCTGATCCAAGAGCAGCTCCGCATCGCCTCGGGCGAGCCCCTGCGGGTGCGCCAGAAGGACGTGCAACTGCGCGGGCACGCGATCGAGTGCCGCATCAACGCGGAGGACCCCACCCGGGACTTCCAGCCCTCGCCGGGGTTGATCCAGACGTTCATCGCGCCCGGCGGCCCCGGTGTGCGTGTCGACAGCCACGCGTACCAGGGCTACCGCATCCCGCCGTACTACGACTCGATGATCGGCAAGCTCCTCGTGCTCCGGGACGATCGCCCGCGGGCGATCCGGACCATGCTGCGCGCCCTGGGCGAGTTCGTGATCGAGGGCCCCGCCACCACCATCGAGTTGCACAAGCGCATCCTTTCCCATTCGGAGTTCCTCGCCGGGGAGCACGACACGGGGTTCGTGGAGCGCCACTTCATGGGCGCCCAGGCGATGCGGCCGAAGGAGGGCTGACACTTGGCACGTCGCAACGCGGCCAGCGATTCGCGGCGCGAACCGCGCCTCGGGAGGCGGCTGCCGGCGGCGGCGCTGCCTGTGCTGCGACTTCCTGTGCTGGCGTTGCTCCTGCTCCTGCTCGGGCTGTGTCCTGCGTGCCGCACCCAGCTCTGGCCCGCGCCGATGACACCGATGTCGGACCCCTTGCCCGCGGGAAGCGACAGCGGCACCGGCGAGGGTCTCGAAGACGTGGTCGTCGTGCGCCACTCGGATCCGGTCCAAGTGCGCCGGGCGGGGGCGAGCGGCGCCTTTCCGATGCGCTTCCACTCGAAACGCGAGCGGGTCACTTCGGGCGCCTGGGTGTACTGCGGCACCGGCGGCAAAGCGGAGCTGATCTGGCCCAAGGAGGGCCTCGCGGTCATGCTCTTCGACGAGAGCTCCGTCCGTGTGGGCGAGCGCGAACGCGGCGAGCCGGTGGTGCGCCTCCTGCTGGTTTCGCGGGCCAACTTGGACGTGCTGCCGGGGACGGTGGTCGAGCTTCCGGGCGGCGCCCTGTTCGAGGGCGACCCGGAGCGCCGCAGCGGCCCCTTCGTATTGGAGCGCATCCGCGAGAACGTGCTGCGGCTCAACAACCAATCGAAGGGAGTGGGCAGCGTGCGGTACCGGGACGAGGTTTTGCGCCTCAGTCCGGGCCAGATCGTCGATCTGCCGCTCATGGGAATGGGCACCGGCCCGACACCCTTCGTCGGCGCTCCCCTGCGCATCGAACGCGGACCCGTGGTGGTCGCGCTCGACGGGGCCCTCGAACTGGTCGAAGGCGAGCCCGGCGTGCGCGTCGTCGCCGCGGGACGCGGCACGGTCGCCGGCCAGGGTCTCAGCGTGCAGCTCGAGGCCGGCCAAACGGCCCATTTCGTGCCCCTCGGCCAAGTCGTCGGGCCCCGCGCGCCCGCGAACCCCGGGATCGACACACCCGCGGCTGGCTCCGCTCCGGCGGCTCCAGCCCCCACGGCTCCACCTCCGATGCCCAGGCCTTCCCTGGTGGAAGCGCCCCCGGGCCGCCGGCCGTGACCGTACCCACTGTCCCGTCCACCGCCGGAAACTTTTTCTGCCTCCGGGCGGCTCTGCCCCCCCGAACCAGCCAGCACCATGGATCGTAAGCGTGTCCTCATCACCGGCGGCGCCGGCTTCCTCGGCAGCCACCTCTGCGAACGCTTCCTCGGCGAAGGCCACGAGGTGTTCTGCATGGACAACCTCATCACGGGCGCCCTGCGGAACGTGGAGCACCTCGTCGCCGACGCGCGCTTCCACTTCCTGCACCAGGACGTGACGGAGTTCATCCACGTGCCGGGCGACCTCGACTACGTGCTGCACTTCGCCAGCCCGGCCAGTCCGATCGACTACCTGGAGCTGCCGATCCAGACCCTGAAGGTCGGTTCGCTCGGCACGCACAAGGCGCTGGGGCTGGCCCACGCCAAGGGTGCGCGATTCCTGTTGGCGTCGACGTCCGAGGTCTACGGCGACCCGCTCGTGCACCCGCAGAAGGAGACGTACTGGGGCAACGTGAACCCGGTGGGCCCGCGCGGTGTCTACGACGAGGCCAAACGTTTCGCGGAGGCCATGACCATGGCCTACCAGCGCTTCCACGGCGTGGAGACGCGCATCGTGCGCATCTTCAACACCTACGGGCCGCGCATGCGGCTCGACGACGGCCGCGCGCTTCCCGCGTTCATGGGCCAGGCCCTGCGCGGCGAGCCGCTGACCGTGTTTGGCGACGGCTCGCAGACACGCTCTTTCTGTTACGTCGACGACCTGGTGGAGGGAATCTACCGGTTGTTGCACTCGGGCGAGAAGTTGCCCGTCAACATCGGCAACCCGCGCGAGATGACGATCCTCCAGTTCGCGAAAGCCGTACTCGAGATCACCGGCGCGAAGTGCGAAATCCAGCACAAGCCGTTGCCCGAGGACGATCCGAAGATCCGCCAACCCGACATCACGCGCGCGCGCACGATCCTGGGTTGGGAGCCGAAGGTGCCGCTCGAAGTCGGCCTGCAGCGCACCTTGGACTACTTCCGGGGCCGCGTCGGAGAGCCGGAGCGCGTCTGATGTGTGGAATCGTCGGTGCGGCCCTGGAGGCGGGCGACGTCACGCCTCTGCTGATCGGCGGCTTGAAAGTGCTCGAGTACCGCGGGTACGACAGCGCCGGCGTGGCACTGTTGGTCGGCGACCGATTGGAGATCCGCCGCCGGGCCGGACGCCTCGACACGCTGGAAGGCGATCTTGTCGCGTCGCCGCCCCCGCCCTCGATCCTCGGCATCGGCCACACGCGCTGGGCGACCCACGGACTTGCCGTGGACCACAATGCGCACCCCCACGGCGGGGGCAAGGGCAGCGTCGCGATCGTGCACAACGGCATCATCGAGAACTACCAGGACCTGAAGCGCGAGCTCGAAGCCGACGGCGCCGTGTTCCAGTCGGAGACGGACACCGAGGTGCTCGCGCAGATGATCGGCCGCGCCGTGGACCGCGGGGCGGACCTGCTCGATGCGGTGCTCGCGGCCCTGCGCCGCGTCGAGGGTTACTACGCCATGGCCGCGGTGTCGGCGCGTTCGCCCGGACGCATCGTCGCGGCGCGCAACGGTCCGCCCCTGGCCGTCGCGCGTGGGCCCCAAGGGACCTACTTGGCGTCCGACGTGCTCGCGTTGCTCTCGTACTCGCGCGACGTCGTGTTCCTCGAGGACCACGACGTGGCGGAGCTCACCGCGGACGGCGTGCGTGTGGTGCGACTGGACGGCAGCACCGTCGAACGGCCGCCCAAACACGTGGATTGGGACGCGGAGGCCGTCGGAAAGGGCGGTTATCCGCACTACATGCTCAAGGAGATCCACGAGCAGCCGGACGTGCTCGCCCGTACGGCGTTCGAGCGCATCGATCTCGAGCGCGGCGACGTGCTGTTCGATTCGCCCGGCTGGTCGGACCAAGAGCTCGCCGGGATCCAGCGTGTGCAAGTCGTGGCCTGCGGCACGGCGCTGCACGCGGGTTACATCGCGCGTTACCTGATCGAGGGTTTGGCGCGCCTGCCGGTCGATCTCGACTACGCCTCCGAGTTCCGCTACCGCGACCCCGTCCTGGTGCCCGGCACCATGGCCCTCGCGATCTCGCAGTCCGGCGAAACCGCCGACACGCTGGAGGCCCAGCGTTTGGCCGCCAAACTCGGCGCCGCGCCCGTCTCGATCTGCAACGTGATCTCGAGTTCGCTGGTGCGCGAATCGAAGGCCCACATCCTCACGAAGGCCGGCCCCGAGATCGGCGTGGCCAGCACCAAGGCCTTCGTGGCCCAGCTCACCGCGGCCTACCTCCTCGCGATCCGCCTCGGACGCGCGCGGGGAGTTCTCGACGTGGCGACCGGCCGAAAGCTGCTCGCGGACCTGCGGCTCCTGCGGCCGCAGCTCGAATCGATGTTCGGCGAACACCACCTCGACCACGTGCGCGACCTGGCGGACCGCCACCGCAACGCCAAGGGGTTCTTGTTCCTGGGGCGCGGCATCAACTTCCCGATCGCGCTCGAGGGTGCGCTCAAACTCAAGGAGATCTCCTACATGCACGCCGAGGGGTACCCGGCGGGGGAGATGAAACACGGGCCCATCGCGCTCGTGGAGCCCAGCATGACCACGGTCGTGATCAACAGCGTGGGGCGCGTTGCCGACAAGGTGCGCTCGAACATCGAACAGGTCAAAGCCCGCGGCGGGCGTGTGATCAGCGTCGGCTCCGACGCGAAGAGCCACGCGATCGCCGAAGAGTCGATCCCGGTGCCGACCAGCTCCGAGTGGCTCTCGCCGATCCTCAACGTCGTGCCGCTGCAGTTGCTGGCCTATCACATCGCCAACCTGCGCGGCTGCGACATCGACAAACCGCGCAACCTGGCCAAAAGCGTGACGGTGGAGTGACATGGCGCGCATCCTTTTGACGGGCGGAGCGGGATTCATCGGGTCGCACGTGAGCGAGCACTTGCTGGCGCGCGGCGACGACCTCGTCGTTCTCGACAACTTCAACTCCTTCTACGACCCGGCGCTCAAGCGGCGGAACGCGGCGCGCCTCGGTCGCGCGCGTCTCGTGGAGGGTGACATCCGCGATGCGGCGCTGATCGAGCGCCTGTTCCAGGAGGGCGATTTCGACGCCGTGGTGCACCTCGCCGCCATGGCGGGGGTGCGCCCGTCGCTCTTGGATCCGCTCTACTACGAGGACGTCAACGTGCGCGGCACGCTCTTGATCCTCGAGCAGCTCAAGCGCCGGCCCAAGACGCGATTCGTATTCGCGTCGTCCTCCAGCGTCTACGGTTCGAACGAACGCGTGCCCTTCCGCGAAGACGACGACATCCACCGGCCAGTGTCGCCCTACGCGGCCACCAAACGCGCCGGCGAGTTGCACTGCTTCACGTACCACCACCTGTACGGCATTCCGATCTCGGCCCTGCGCTTCTTCACCGTCTACGGCCCGCGCCAACGGCCCGAGATGGCGATCCACAAGTTCGTGCGCGCGGTGTTCGAGGGCAAGGCGATCCCGATGTATGGGGACGGCTCCACACGCCGCGACTACACCTACATCGACGACATTGTCGACGGCGTCGTGCGCAGTCTGGATCGTTGCGCGGGGTACGAGATCTACAACCTGGGCGAGTCCCAGACCACGAGCCTGGCCGAACTGATCCAACTGGTGGGGGAGGTCTGTGGGATCGAACCCATCGTCGACCGCCAGCCCATGCAGCCGGGCGACGTCGAGATCACCTACGCCGACGTGTCGAAGGCGCGTTCCAAGCTGGGTTACGACCCGCACACCACCGTGCGCGATGGTTTGGAGCGTTTTGTCGCCTGGTACCGCGAGGAGAACCAACACGCCGGGGGCAAACGATGAGCGCCCCGCTCCGCGTCCTCGTCACCGGCGCCGCCGGGATGCTCGGCAGCCAGTTGCTGCTCGACGCGCCGAAGGGCACCGTCGCGATCGGCACGGACCTCGTGCCCGCGCGGCCGGGTTGCCCCGAAGTGGCGGCCGCCGGTTACGACCTCACCCAAGACGAGGGTGTGCGCCGGCTGCTCGCCGACCACGGCCCGTTCGACGGGATACTCCACGCCGCGGCCTACACGGCGGTCGACAAGGCGGAGACCGAAGTCGAGGTGGCCCGCCGCGTGAACGCCGAAGCCCCGCGGTTGCTGGCGAAAGCCGCCGCCGCGGCTGGCGCGCGCCTCGTGCTCGTCAGCACGGACTTCGTCTTCGACGGCAGCGGTCGCCGGCCCTACCGCGAGGACGATCCCACCCAACCGCTCGGGGCCTATGGGCAGACCAAGTGGGAGGGTGAACAGGCGGTCCTGCAACACCATCCCGCGGGCGCGATGGTCGTGCGGACCCAGTGGCTCTACGGCCCACGGGGCAACCACTTCCCGGGCACGATGCTGCGCCTCGCCTCGGAACGGCCGGAGTTGACCGTGGTCGCGGACCAGGTCGGCAGCCCGACGTCGACACTCGAGCTCTCCCCCGCCCTGTGGCACGTCCTGGAGCACGGCGCGCCGGGTGTCTACCACGGGGCCTGCGAGGGCCGGGCGAGCTGGTACGACCTGGCCGTCGCGACCCTGGAGATGGCGGGCGTGCGCGGGGTTTCCGTGCGGCCGTGCACGACCGCAGAGTTCCCGCGACCGGCACAGCGGCCCCCCTTCAGCGTGCTCGACTGTAACAAGCTCGCCACGCTGCGGGGCCGCAGGCTGGCACCCTGGCGCGATGCCCTGGCACACTTCCTGGACCGGCACGGGCCGTCCGCGGTCTGACTCCATCTTCAGAACGATCCTTACAAGCTCATGAGCACCACGACCGTCGTCGTCACCGGGGGAGCCGGATTCATCGGGGCCAACCTGGTCCATCTCTTGCTGGAGAGTCGGCCGGATTGGCATGTGCTCAACCTGGACAAGCTGACCTACGCGGGCAACCTCGACAACCTGAAGGCAGCCGAGGGCCGGCCCAACTACCGCTTCGAGAAGGTCGACATCGTCGACCGCGCCGCGCTCGAGCGCGCGTTCGCTTCGATCCCCCGAGGCGGCCGTACCCTCGTGCTGCACTTGGCGGCGGAGAGCCACGTGGACCGCTCGATCCAGTCGGGTCTGCCCTTCGTCGAAGCGAACGTGGTCGGCACGCAGAACTTGCTCGACGTGTGCCGCGCGCACGGCGTCGAGCGCTTCGTGCACGTCTCGACGGACGAGGTCTACGGCTCCCTGGGCTCGGAGGGTTTTTTCACCGAGGACACGCCGATCCAGGCCAACTCGCCGTACTCGGCCAGCAAGGCGGCGAGCGACCTACTCGTGCGCGCCGCCGTGCACACCCACGGTTTCCCCGCGTCGATCACGCGCTGCTCGAACAACTACGGGCCCTACCAGTTTCCCGAGAAGCTGATCCCGTTGATGATCGCCAACGCGCGCGAATCGAAGCCACTGCCCGTGTACGGTGACGGCCTCTACGTGCGCGACTGGTTGTTCGTGCGCGACCACTGCGAGGCGCTGCTCGCGGTGCTTGAGAAGGGCCAGACGGGCGAGGTCTACAACATCGGGGGGAACAACGAGTACCCCAACATCCAGATCGTGAAGCGCATCCTCGCGGAGCTGAAGCGCCCCGAGAGCCTGATCCAGTACGTGAAGGACCGCCCGGGCCACGACCGCCGGTACGCGATCGACGCCTCCAAGATCCAAAAGGAGCTGGGCTGGGCGCCGCGGTTCCGCTTCGAGGACGCGCTCCCCATGACCATCCGCTGGTACCTCGACAACGACGACTGGCTGCAGCGTGTGCGCAGCGGCGCCTACCGCGACTACTACGCCGCACAGTACGGCGCCTGAACCCCACGTGCGCCAGTCGATGGTAACCCGGATCCAGAGCTTGCTGCCGCTCCTCCTAGCGCTGCTGGTGGTGGCGTGCTCCTCGGCACCCGACAAACGGGTGCTGCAGTACCTCAACACCCAGGGGTTCGGATCGCGGTACTCCGGCAATGCCGAGCAGGAGAACTACGTCACGATCAACGATTCGTTCTCCTACACCGACGAGTACGAGGCCGAACTGAAGGACCAGGTCACGGTCGACATCGACGGCACCGTGATCCTGCCCCAGGTGGGGGCGGTCGCGGTGGCGGGCATGACACGCACCGAGATCGAGGCGCTGCTGACGCAGAAGTTCTCGCCCTACTACGAACGCATCGACATCAAGGTGGTGCGCATCCAGACGCGGGCCAAGTACTACTACGTCTACGGGGAGGTGGGCGCCGAGGGCGAACGCATCTTCCCGGGCAACCTGACGGTGTTCCAGGCGGTGATGGCGGCGCGGCCCGACAAGGTCCGGGCCAACCTGGGGCGTGTGCGTCTGATCCGCGCGGATCCGCTCGACCCCTTGATCCTGACGTTCAACATGCGCGACCTCCTCAAGTACGGGGACTCGACGTTCAACTTCCTGGTCCAAGAGAGCGACATCATCGTCGTGCCGCCGACGTTCCTCGCGCAGGTCGGCAGTTTCATCTCCGCACTCGTGACACCCTTCACGACGGTGTTCCAGCAGGTCTTCACCGGCCTGATCCAGCTCAACAACCTGGACCGCAACCTCAACAACAACCAGCAGTTCGGCGTCTTCTGAGCTCCCCCTGCCCCTCGCCACATGACCGCCCAGTTCGAGAGTACGAACCAGCTCCAGGAGCTGCTCGGGATCCTGGTCCGCAGGAAGTGGCAGATCCTCGTGCCGGCGCTCTACGTGCTTTCGCTGGGCATTGCGCTCGCCGCCTTCCTGCCGCGGGTCTACCGCGCTCGAGCGCAAGTCAACGTCTTCGAGACCCGCGTCGAGGACGACGCGTTCAGCGGGGATCCGTTGGCGGGCTCCGGCGGCCGCGAGATCCAGAACGCCAAGTACCAAGTCATGCAGGACAACCGCATCCGCAAGGTGCTGGACGACCTGCAGTGGCCGGACTACCTGCAACTGACCGAGACCGAGAAGCTCGCGTATCGCGACAAACTGCGCGACCGGCTCTCGATCAACGTGTTGCCGAAGGCCAAGAACGAAGGCTCGACGTTCATCGACCTGACGTTCGACGCCGGGGATCCGCGGCGCGCGGAGGACTTCCTCCAGCAACTCGCCGTCCTTTGGCTGCAGGACGTGTACCAGCGGGACGAGCAGAACCGCACGAAGGAGCGCGAGGTGCTGCAGGACCAGCGCCGCGAGTTGCAGGAGGAACTGCGCCGGCTGACGATCGAGTTCGGCGACAAGTTGAAGGCCAGCGGGTTCGGCATCGACCAACTCGGCAACAACCAGCGCTTCTCCCCGCCGGCGGATCCCCTGTTCCAGCGCATCTCGGAGACCGAGGTGAAGCTGGCCACGGCCGAGCGCAACCTGGAGGGGCAACGCGCCGCGCTCGCGGTCCTGTTGGCGGAATGGGAACGCACGCCCATCACCCTTGCCGAACCCACCGAGATCGGCTCCACGACCTACGACAACCAGGTCGCGGAGCTGCAGGCGAAGATCGCGCTGCAGCGCAAACGGCAAACGGGCCTCAAACACGCCCACAGCCGCTACCAGCAGGCGGAACTGGAAGTGCGCCTCCTGGAGGAGGAGATCGAGTCCCTGCGCGGCCGCGAGCGGCGCGGTGAGATCACGCTAAAACCGACGCCGAACCCCCAGCGCGAGCGGCTGGCCCTCGACGTGGCCAGCGCGGAGGCGGATGTCGCTCGCCTCGAGGAGGAGGTCAAGTTCTTGAGCGGCCTGCTGGAGCGCGACCAGGCACGGCAACGGGAGCGCATCGACCTGCGCCTGCAACTCGAGGAACTGAAGTCGACCATCGACCTCAAACAGACGTCACTCGACGAGATCGAGCGCAAGTACCTCCTCCAGGAGCAGGCCCTCGAGATCCTGCGGCGCGCGACCCAGCTCTACGAGATCACGCGCGAGGCCCGTGCGAAGGACGAGCCGATCAGCCCGATCGTCTCGGCGATCTGGCTCTTTTCCCTGCTCGGTGGACTCGGGCTCGGACTGGCGGTCGCGGGCATCGCCGAGTTCACCCAACCGGGTTTCCGCACCCCCGTGGACCTGGCCCGCACCCTCTCGGTGCCGGTGCTCGGTGTGATCCAACGGGTGCCGACGCGCCTCGAGCGCCGCGAGCTGCTCCAGCGGCGCGCGTTGGTGCTCTTCTCGACCGTCCTGTTGCTGGGGGGCCTGCACTGGTTCGTGTGGACCTGGAGCCAGCACCCCGAGCGTCTCGGCACCAGCGTGGTCCGCGCCCTCGAAGACGCGCGCGAACAGTTGCGCTGATGGGGTCCGGCGCGCGCGCAGGGTACCTGGGGGGCGGCGCCAGGTGGCTCCGCGTCCGGTGGCAGTGGGGCGGCGGCGCCTAGGTCATGCGCGACCTCATCGTTTCGCTGGTCATCCTGAGCCTGCTGCCGGTCAGCTACCGCAGGCCGTTCGTGGGAGTGATGTCGTTCTCCTGGCTCGCGTACATGCGCGTGCAGGACCTGGCATGGGGCGCCGCGCGCTCCATGCGCTGGAGCTACTACGTCGCGATCGTGATGTTGGCCGGCTTCGTGGTGCAGGGTCGCCAGCGTTGGTTCGTGCCCGATTGGCGCGTGTACGCGATGCTCCTGATGATCCTGTTGGTGATCGTCAGCGCGGCTATCTCCACGGGGCTGCCAGCGGAGGTCAAGGAGCAGCAGTTCGACCGTGTGCTCGAGTTCGTCAAGATCATCGGGATCGCGGTGTTCACGACGGCGGTGGTGACGACCCGCGAGCACCTGCGCCTCCTGGTGTGGATCATCGCGCTCTCCTTCGCGTTCTACGGCGTCAAAGACGGCGTCTGGGCGATCTTGACGGGTTTCCAGGGTCGGATCATCCAGGGCCCGGGCGGCCTGATCGCCGACAACAACGACTACGCGCTGGCCATCGCCATGACCGTGTCGATGTTGTTCTGCATCGCCCAATCCGAACGCCGGCCGGTCCTGCGCCGCGCCTTCTTCCTGATGGTCCCCCTCTGCATTTTCACGGTGCTGCTGACGTACTCCCGCGGGGGGCTCCTGTCGCTTGTCACGGGCAGCTTCGTGATGTTGTGGCGCTCAAAGTTCCGCTGGCGCGGGCTTTTGGGTGGCGCCGTGTTGGCGGGCGTGTTGGTCGCGCTGATGCCCGCCAGCATGTACGAGCGTTTTGCCTCCATCGGCCAGTACCAATCCGAGGGCTCCGCGCAGGCGCGGTTCAAGTCGTGGGCGGTGGGCTACCGCATGGCCCTCGACAACCCCATCTGGGGCGTCGGGTTGCAAGGCTTCCGGGCCAACTACCTGCGCTACGAGCCCAACCCGACGCCTGAGAACCTCGCCGGTGAGGGCACCAAGGTGGCGCACAACTCCTACATCCAACTGTGGGCCGAGTGCGGCACCCCGAGTCTGATCCTGTACCTAGCCCTGTTCGCCGGTTCGTTCTGGACCATCTGGCGGGTCCGGGCGCGGGCGAAACGCATCTATTCGGACAGTTGGATCCTGCACTACTGCACGATGTTCGAGGCGACCCTGGCCTCGTTCCTCGTCGGCAGCGTGTTCTTGAACCGCGCCCACTACGACCTCATCTACCACTGGTTCGCGATCGTTCTGCTCTTTGGGATCTTCGCCCACGCGGACATGGACGACCCGACGAGCGGCCAACACCGCCGCCGCGGGCGCGGCCAGTTGCGCTCGGTGCCGACGACCGGGTTCCAGCGCACCCTCGACCGGGCGCGGCCCGACGGCTTCACCTGGGGGCAGGCCTGATGTGCGGCTTTGCGGGAATCTGGCTCGCGGATCCGCGCGCGCGGCCGGAACAGGTCGTTCTCGCCGACATGGCGGGGGCGCTGGTGCTGCGCGGTCCCGACGACGGCAGTTTCCACGTGGGCCCCGGCGCGGGGCTCGCCTTCCGACGCCTTTCGATCATCGACCTCGCGGGCGGGCGGCAACCCTTCACGGTGGGGGGGGGAGCGATCGCGGCCGTGGTCAACGGCGAGATCTACAACTGGCGCGAGCTGCGCGCGGAACTCGAGGCCGCGGGCACCGTCTTCGCGTCGGATTCCGACTGCGAGGTGATCCCGCACCTCTACGCGCGCCACGGACCGAGCTTCGTCGAACGTGTCGCCGGCATGTTCGCCTTTGCGATCGTCGACCGCCGCGGGCCCGTGCCGAAGCTGCTGCTCGGGCGCGATCGCCTCGGCATCAAGCCGCTCTTTTGGGCCGACACGCCCCGCGGCCTCGTGTTCGCGAGTGAACCCAAGGCCTTGCTCGCCAGTGGATTCGTGCCGCGCACGCTGCGGCGCACGGCGCTGCTCGACTATCTGGTGCAAGGGTACGTCGGCGGCGACGAGGCGGCATTTGCGACCATGCGCCGGCTCCCGCCCGCGCACACGCTGCTGCTCACACACGATGCGCCGCCGCGACTCGCGCGGTACTGGGACCTGCCGCTCGACGTGCTGCGCGAAGAAGCGGCACCCGAGGAGATCCTGGCGGAGCTCGACCTGCGGGTCGCGGACCACATGGTGGCGGATGTGCCACTCGGGGCCTTCCTGAGCGGCGGTGTCGACAGCAACGCGGTGGTCGACAGCATGGCCCGCCAGAGCAGCTCGCCGGTCGTGGCGTGCTCCGTCGGTTTTGCGGAGAAGAGCCACGACGAACTCGACATCGCGCGCCGTTCCGCTGCGCGGATCGGCGCCCGGCACTTTGCGGAACGGCTCGATCCGGACCCGGTGCAGGCGCTCGAACACCTGCCGTGGATCTTCTGCGAGCCCCACGGGGATCCCTCGTGTTTGCCCACTTGGCTCGTGTCGCGCATGGCGCGCGAACACGTCACCGTCGCGCTCTCCGGCGACGGTGGTGACGAGACGTTTGCGGGGTACCGGCGCTACGTGCACGACGTGGCCGAACACCGCATGCGGCGGCTGGTCACGCCGCCGGGTGCGGCGCTGCTCGGCGCGCTCGGCTCGGTGTGGCCGCGTTCGCCGCGCCTGCCGCGGTACCTGCGCGCGGGCACGTTCCTCCAGAACGTCGGCGGCGATCCCGCACGCGCCTACTGGCGCAGTGTCACCGCAATGGAGCGCGGCGAGGCCCTCGCGCTACTGCCCGAGGAGCTGGCGGCGTCCCTCGATGGGCACGACCCCTTCGAGCGGTTTGCCTCGTTCTACCGACGCCCCCAGGGCGGCGACGGCCTGTACCGCGCCCAGTACGCCGACTTCCACACGTACTTGCCCGACCAAATCCTGGCGAAGGTGGACCGCGCTTCGATGGGGGTCTCCTTGGAAGTGCGTGTACCGCTCTTGGACCACCGTTTCGTCGAGCGTTTTGCGCCGCTGCCCGCGCGCGCAAAGGTACACGCGGGGCGCGGCAAGGTCGCGTTCCGCGAGGCCCTGCGTTCGCGGCTGCCGAGCGAAGTGCTCGATGGCGCGAAACGCGGATTCGACACGCCGCTCGCGCGCTGGTTCGCGGGCCCCTTGGGCGCCGCACTCGACGACGCCCTGTCCACCTTGCCGCGGTCCTGGTTCCGCCCCGAAGCGCTCGCGCGGATCGCGGGCGAGCACAAGGCGCGCCGCCGGGACCACAGCCGGCTGTTGTGGTCGCTCCTGATGCTCGAACACTGGCGCCGCCGGCACGGTGTGGGCGAAGGGCTGGGGGACTGACGTGCACGTCTTGGTGGTCACGTCGCTCTTTCCCGATCGGGTGAGGCCCAGGGAAGGTGTGTTCGCCGAGCGACGCTGGACCGCCGTCGCAGCGCTGGGCCACCGCGTCAGTGTGGTGCGTCCCGTGCCCTTCGCACCGCCGTGGTTGGGCGGTGAGCGCGCCGAGTTCCGTTCGATGGCCGCGCGCGAGATGCGCGGCGAACTGGCCGTGCGACGTCCCCGGTACGTGCACGTCGGCCCCTGGCCCCGATGGAGCCTCGGCGCCTTCGCGCGAGCGGCGCGGCGCGCCATCGAGGCCACCGAGTCCGAGCGCGGCCCGGTCGACGTCGTGGTCGCGGACTACGCGTGGCCCGCCGCGGTGCTCGGTCCGTGGGCGCGCGGCCGCGGCCTCGGATTCGTGATCTCGGGGCGCGGCAGCGACATCCTGCAGGTGGCCGAGGACACGCGCCTCGAGGCCAGGCTCCGCGCCGAACTCGCCGCCGCGGACGCGCGTGTCGCAGTGAGCCGCGATCTCGCCCTCGCCATGGACCGCATGGCGGGGGCCGGGCACACGGTGCTCGTGCCGAATGGTGTGGACGGGGCGCATTTCTTTCCGCGCGACCGTCAGGTGGCGCGGGCCGAACTCGTCCGCGCCGGTGCGTTGCCGGGCGAGTGGAACGACGCCGCGGTGCCGCTCGTGCTCGTCGTGGGGCACCTGATCGAACGCAAGGATCCGCTGCTCGCGCTCGCCGCGTTTGCGAAGGGCGCCCCTCCGGATGGGCACATCGCCTTCGTGGGGAAGGGGCCCCTGGGCTCGGCCCTCGCCGCGCGGGCCGTCGAACTGGGGCTCGCTTCGCGCTGCCATTGGGTGCCCGACGCGGACGCGGGTGAGCTGGCGCTCTGGTACGCTGCTTCCAACGTGCTGCTCCTGACCAGTTCCCGCGAGGGCCGGCCCAACGTGGTGCTCGAAGCGCTCGCGAGCGGGCGCCCCGTGGTCGCCACCGCGGCGGGTGGCACGGCGGAACTGCTCGAATCGCTGCCCCAGTCCCTGGTCCGCGGCAGATCCGAAGGGGAGGTGGCCGAGCGCCTCGCCGCCGTGCTGGCCGATCCACCCGCGCCCGACGTGTGTGCGCAAGCGGTCGCGCCGTTCACGTGGGAGCGCTCCGCCGCCGCACTGGTCGAAGTGCTCGAACGCGCCGCCGACCGCACGCGTACACGTCGCGCGCCCCAGCCTACGCCGTGAAGATCCTCTACCACCACCGGACCCAGGCCGAGGATGGCCAGGCCGTGCACATCCGCAGTTTGCAGCGCGCGCTCGTCGAAGCGGGCCACGAACTGCACGAGGTCGGACTCGTGGCCCAGGGGCAGGGCGACGGCGGCGGCGAACAACACCTTGCGGCACAACGCAGCCGCTGGGCGTGGGTCGGGCGTTTGCCGCGCTCGCTGCGCGAACTGGCGGAGTACGCCTACAGCTCGCACGCCCGCGGCAAGCTGCTCGCGGCGGGTCGCACCTTTCGCCCCGACTTCGTGTACGAGCGCTACGCGTTTGGCAATACGGCCGGCGTTTCCGCGGCGCGGGCGCTCGGCGTGCCGCTGCTGCTCGAGGTCAACTCGCCGATGGTGGAGGAGCTCGGCGCCACCCGTGGGCTTTCGTTCGAGCGTTTGGCGCGCCACGTGGAGGACTGGATCTTCCGCTCGGCCGACCGGGCACTGGTGGTCACCGGTGTGCTCGGCGACATGCTCGAGGGGTACGGCGTCCCGCGCGAGCGCATCATCGTCGTGCCGAACGGCGTGGACCTCGAGGCCTACGGGCAACCCGGAGATCCGGCGACGCGCGCCGCGGCTCGACTCGATCTGGGGCTCAGCCCCGAGGCGCGCGGTCCGGTGCTCGGTTTCGTCGGCTACTACCGCACCTGGCATCGGCTCGACTTGGCGCTGCTCGCGCTGCGCGAGCCGGGCCTCGAGGACGCGGAGCTGGTGCTCATCGGCGACGGACCGGCCGGCGAGGAGCTGAAGTCGAAGGCGCAATCCCTGGGAGTCGCCGCGCGGGTGCACTTTGCGGGTCGGCGCGGCCATGCGGCGATCCCGGGGTTGCTCGCGGCGTTCGACGTGGCGCTCTTGCCCGCGATCAATCCGTACGCATCTCCGCTCAAACTGCACGAGTACATGGCCGCCGGATTGGCCACCCTGGCGCCGGACCAGGCCAACCTGCGCGAGGTACTCGCCGACGGCGAGAACGGGCGGCTCGTGACTCCCGGGGACGGGGATGCGTACGCGGCGGCGCTCGTCGAACTCGCGCGGAACCCGGCCCTCGCGGCGCGACTCGGTGCCGCGGCGCGCCGTACCGTGGAAGAGCGCGACCTGACCTGGCGCGGCAACGCCCGCCGCGTGATCGAGGCCGCGCGCAGCGCCGGTGCCTAGTCGACTTGGAGGGCCCCCTTGCGCTTGCGCGGAGCTGTCACGGGAGTAGCAAAACATGACGAAGTCCCAAACTCGGTTGCACGCGCTCTCCTTCGACGTGGAGGAGTACTTCCAAGTGGCGAACTTCGCGTCGCACTTCGCGCGCGACCAGTGGCACACGGTGGAGCCGCGCCTCGACGTGGGCATGGACGCGATCCTGCGCGCCCTCGAACGCCACCGGGCACGCGCCACGTTCTTCTTCCTGGGCTGGATCGCCGAGCGCCATCCGCAGATGGTCCGGCGCTGTTTGGACGGCGGCCACGAGATCGCGAGCCACGGTTACGAACACGCCTTCTTGCAGCACCTGGGTCCCGAGGGTCTGGTGCGCGACCTCGACCGCACCGAAGAGGCTTTGATGGCCGCTGGCGCACCGCGCCCGCGCGGATTCCGCGCGTCGACGTTCACTCTGACCCGCAACACGTTCTGGGCATTCGACGAGTTGGTACGCCGCGGGTACCGCTACGACTCCAGTGTGCATCCCATCCGACACCCCACCTACGGAGTGCCGGACTTCGAGCCGGGCATCAGCCGGGTCGAACGCGCGGGTGGCTCGATCGTCGAGTTCCCCGTGACGACGGTGCGTGCCCTCGGCCGCAACCTGCCCGCGGGCGGCGGGGGCTACTTTCGGCTGCTGCCGGGCGCGGTGACACGCGCGGCGGTCGCGCACTGCGAGTCGAAGGGGCGGCCCGCGTGCATCTACTTGCATCCGTGGGAGTTCGATCCGCACCAGCCCCGGGTCGAGGCCAAGGCCTCGGCGCGGTTTCGCCACTACGTCAACCTCGACCGCACGCTGTCGCGCCTGGAAGCGCTGCTCGGGCGCTTTGCGTTCGCGGGCCTGGAGGAGGTGCTCGAACGCGAGGGAGCGCTCAGCAAGCGCACGGGCTGACGGTGCCCGCGGCGCGACCCGCCGACTGCCCGCCCGTTCAGGGCTCGCGCTGCATGCGCTCCACCGGCAGGTGGCGCGCCGCCGTTGCGAGGCGCTTCAGGAACTGGCGCTCCTGCGGCTCGACGGCCGCCCGCGCGGCCTCCTCGAGCACGGCCTCGGCCAAGCTTCGGTCCGCGACACGGCCCCGGTGCGTCAGGCTCGCACCGTAGCGTCGGCCGAGTTTGGCCACGCCGACGGACTTCGCCCGCCCGCCCCGTTCGTCCCACAGCTTGGCTAGCATCGCGATGCCTTGGTCCAAGAGCGCCGGACCGGAGAGCACGTAACCGCTGGCGCGGACGAATAGAAGTTCGGGATCGTCGTCGGGCCGGTTCTCGAGCGCGCGCACACGTTCGAGTTCGCGCTCGACACGCGCGAGTTCGGTGCCCGTTTCGGCGAGCAGGCTCGCGATGCGCAGTGCCACGCGCGGATCGGGCACCATCGAACGCAGGCTCTCGTAGTGTGCGAGCGCCTCCTGGCGCCGTCCCATCGCTTCGAGCAGCGCGCCGCGCACGGTCCACATCTCCACGCTGGTGGGCTGCAGCGCCAGCTCCGCTTCCACGAAACGATCCGCGCGGCTCAGGTCGTAGCGCGCGTAGAAGTCGAGCCACTGGAAGGTGGAACCCGCGCGCAGGAACTCGAGCGGCGCGTGGTCCGTCGCCGCGCGGAAGTTTTCGAGGGTGCTCCAGGCGCGGCCGATCGCGAACACCGGTGCATCGGGCCGCAGCCGCAGTTCGTAGTTGGCGCGCGCGAGGGCCAGGCTGGGATCGTCGGGGAGGCGCACGGTGAGGCTCGCAAGCGCGGCCCCGAGCGCGCCGAGCGGAATCAGCCCGCGGCGTTCGGCTCCCTCGGCCAGTTCCAGGAACTCGGGGATGTGGTCGAAGCTGACACCGGGAGGCGCCTGATCGAAGAAGACCACGTACTGGCTGATGGCGGCCAGGGGATCGTCGGAGCGCGCCAGGATGCTCGCGAGGGCGAGCCGCGCGGGCAGGTCGTCGGGGGAGCGCTCCACGGCCGCCGTCGCGAGCCTACGCGCGGTTGCGAGGTCGCCGCGGGATGCGGCCATCGCCGCGCGGGCGAGGTCGATGTCGGTCTCCGGACCGGCCGTCGCGCCGCCGAGGGCCGCGCGGCGCCGGGCCCGCAGTTTGATCAGGTCCGGGTGGTCGAGCCGCTCGAGGCGCTCTTCGTCGGCCCGCTGCAAGAGCTCCCAGCCCGGTTCGAAATCGGGGAAGCGCTCGGTCAACTCCAGCAACAGCGTTCGGAAAGCGACGCGGTGTTCGAGGCGCTGTTCGGCAAGCGTCGACAGGTACAGGGGCCAGAGGCGCGACGATGCGAATAGACTGCTGTCCGCCAGCTCCGAAAGGGTCCAGAGGGCCCACTCGGGGAAGTCGAGGCTGAGCAGATACACCAGCGTGCGGCGCGGATCCTCCGGGTTCTCCGGCGTGCCGCGCAGAAACGCGCGGGTCTCCTTCAGGGCCTGGGCGCCGAAACGCGCGGGTGGTTCCATGTCCGCACCGCGGAGCGCCGCCAGGGTCAACTGCGCGAGGGGCCAGCGCGGGTCGTCGACCAAAGTTTCGGCCGACTTGGCCGCGGCGGTTTGTGCGGCCTCCAGGCGGTCCTCGAGGGCGAGCAACAACACGTCGGCCAACGGATCCGGGCGAAACTTGGAACGGCGCAGTTCGCGCGCCTCCGCGGGCAGCCGCGCCCAGTTGCCGAGGGCGGCGGACATCGCAAGCAAACCCATTTCCGGCGCGCCATCGCCCCGGAACGCGCGACTGCGTTCGAGGGCCTCGCGCGCGGCCGACATCTCGTCCGCCACGAGCGCGGCGACCGCGATGCGCAGGGTCACGTCCCCGCCGCGTGTGTCGATGCGCGAGTCGAGTTGGTGCAAGAGCGTCCAGGCCGGATGCCACTCGCGCCGCACCAGCAACTCGTCCACCAGCACGATCAGGGGCTCCTTGCTGAGCACCTCCGCTTCGCCCGCGCCGGCCACACTCGCGTCGAGGAGGTCCACATCCGACAGCGCCAACGCCGCGCGCACCGTATGCGCGAGGGCCTGCGTGAAGCTCGGCGACTCGGGGCCCACCGACGCGAGGATCTGGATCACCTCGCGCGGCCGGTTCAGTTGGAGTTCGCAGCGCGCCAAGAGGATCCGTCCCTCGTCGCCGAGCGTGTCGAGCCCGGCCTGGATGAGGCCCTTGGCCGCCACTGCCGGCTGGTCCGACTCCAAAAGGTCCCGGGCCATGGCCAGCACACCGGTGTGCCGCGGGTCGACCCGCATCAGCAGCAGGACCTGCTCGGGTTCGAGTTGGTTGTTCGCGTGCATCGCGCGCAGTTCGCGCAGCGTCTCCTTGGACTGCTCCGAGTCGGAGCGCGGCAGGAACTCGAGCCGCTCGAGCAACATGTCCGCGTACGCGCGCAGTTTGCCCGTGCGGAGTTGGGCCTCGGCGCCCAGGTCGAACATGGGTAGGAACCGCGGGTACTCCTCGAGGAACACCCGCGTCGCCGCAGCTACGCCGTGCCAACTGCCCGCGTCGCGGTGCAGGTGCGCGTAGCGCCAAAGTTCATAGCTCGATACCGGCCCCGCCGGCACGTAGCGTCCCGCCGCGACCACGTCCTCGAAGGCGCGCTCCACGTCGCGGGCCTGGTCCTCGAGCGTGCGCTCCCCGAGGGCAATCCACGCCGGTAGGAGCTCGTCGATGCGTTCGGGCAGGAGCCGCAGCGCGTGCGTGCGTTGGCGCAGCGGGGTGTTGGGGGAGAGACCGGCGCGTTCGGAGAGTTCGCTCAGGCGCAGCCACGATTCGCCGGAGAGGTCGGGGGATGCTTGGGTGGCCTGTTCGAGCGCGCGCCGTTCCGCCCCCGCATCGCCGCGTTCGGCCTCCATCTCGGCCAACCACGTCCACGCGAGGCCGCGCGCGTCCTGCACGGGATCCACGGCGGCGCGGCTGACGAACATGCCGAGGGCCGTTTGTGCGATGGGGTTGCGTCCCAACTTGCGCGCCGCCGCGCCCACGTAGAAGTTGGCGGCCGCGCGCTGTTGCGCCAAGTCCGAGACGTCCGGTGTTCGCGCCTGCAGGTCGCCGGCGACGGAGAGGAGTTGGGGCCACTCCTCGGCGAGGTAGAGGATGCGGCACCACTGGGGCAAGAAGCCCGGCTCCATGTAGCGGCCGGCCTGCACGGCCTGCGTCAACACGATTGCGGCGGCCTTGGAGCGGCCCATGCGGTCGAGCCCCGTGGCGAGCGCCTGCAGCGTGCGCGCGTCCGCTTCGACGTCGGTGTGCAGGCGCGCGGCGAGGCCAAAATCGACGGCGTCGGCCGTGCGCCCGGAGCGCAAGTCGAGCTCCAGGAGGCCGAGCACGGCGTCGGCACGCAGGCCCGGTCCGAGGCTCTGCGCAAAGGCCTCGCGCGCCGCCTGGTTGTGCGCCGAAGCCCTTTCGATCGCGCTGCGCACCGCGGCCGTGTCCTCGCGCCTGCGCTCGGGCATCAGCGCTTCGATGCTGAGCAGCAAGGACGCGCGCGAGACGTCGTCCGTCGGGAGCGCGGCGGCGCGGTCCGCGAGCAGTCCCGCCTCTTGGCCGTCGACAGTGGCGAGCGTCTCGGAGAACGTGGCGCGCACCTCTTGCAACTCCTGTTCGGCGAGCGCCGAGTGCGCGCGGCCCTGGATCGCATAGGCGCCCCCGTGCCCTGGCGCCAACGCGAGGGTGCGCGCGATGTGCGCGAGGCAGTCGTCGTACTCCTCCTGGACGAGGCACACGACAGCCAACTCGAGGTGCACCTCGGCGGGCGGCGCGGCGCCCAGTTCGAGGACACGTTCCAGGTCCGCCCGCGCCTCGCGCAGCGACGCCCGGGCCTGCAGGTGCCGTGCGCGCGCGCGCAACACCTCGCACAGCTCGCTCGGGTCGCCGCGCTCGACGGCGACCGCGACGGCCAGGTCGAACTCGCGCAGCGCAGCGCGCAGGTCCGGCGAGGGGCCCTCCGCGCGCGCCTTTGCCGCTGCCACCAGTTCGAGGGGCGAGCGTGTCGTGCCTCCGCCGAGCAGACGCCAGACCCCCACGGTCGCCGCCAGGGCGAGCAGCAGCAGGAGCCAGGGTGTGTTCTTCATCGCAGTGCGTCGTCGGCCGCCGGAACGCCCGTCCTCGGGAAGGATAGCAGGCCGAACTTCCGCATCTTGTTGAACAGCGTGGTGCGGTTGATGTCCAGCAGGCGTGCGGTCTCGTTCCGGCACCCGCCGCAGGCACCGAGGGCACGCTCGATGAGGGCGCGTTCGGGGATTTCGAGGGCGAGTTTGAGGGGGCCGAGGGGCAGGTCCTGGGCCCCGTCGGTCCGCGCCTGGCCGGGACCTTGGCCCGCCACGTTGCCGGGCAGGTCCTCGGGCTCGATCCGGGCGCCCGGCGCCAGCAGCACGGCCCGCTCCAGCGCGTGCTCGAGCTCGCGCACGTTGCCCGGCCAGGGATGGGCCAAGAGGCGGCCGATCGCGGCGGGGGAGAGGCAGAGCCCGTCCCGCCCGTGTTCGCGCGCGAACCGTTCGACGAACCGCTCGGCGAGCAGGGGGATGTCGAGGGGCCGCTCGCGCAGCGGCGGCAGCAGGATCGCGACCACCTGGATGCGGAAGTAGAGGTCCTCGCGGAAGCGGCCCGCGGCGACTTCTTCGACGAGGTCGCGGTTCGATGCGGCGATCACACGCACGTCGACCTGGCGTGTTTTGTCCTCGCCCACACGCTCGAAACGGCGCGATTCGAGCACCCGCAGGAGTTTCACCTGCAGTTCGAGCGAAGCGGTGGCGATCTCGTCGAGGAAGAGGGTGCCTCCATCGGCGGTCTCGAACTTGCCTTCGCGGTCCCTGTGGGCGCCGGTGAAGGCCCCCCGCACGTGCCCGAAGAGTTCGCTTTCGAGGAGATCCTTCGGGAGCGCGCCGCAGTTGACCTCTACGAAGGGCGCCTTGCCGCGGCCGGAGAGCTGGTGGATCGCGCGCGCCAAGACGGTTTTGCCCGTCCCGCTCTCCCCCTCGATCAAGAGGTTGGCCCGTGTGTCCGCGACCGCTTCGACCAGCGAGAACACACGCCGCATGTGCGGGTCGCGGCTCACCAGGCTCGCCAGTTCGAAACGCTGCCCCAGATCCTCGCGCAGACGGCGGTTCTCGCGCTCCTGTTGCCGCTGGGCCAGGGCCCGTTCGAGCGCCAGCAGCACCTGCTCGTTCGGCACCGGCCGCGACAGCACTGCGCTGGCGCCGCGACGCAGGGCTTCGAGCGAATCCGCAGGGTCGCCGAACGATTCGAGCAGCACCACGCCTGGGTGGCCGGGCAGGTTGGCCAGGGCCTCGACACCCGCGGGACCCACGGCCTCGAGGGCCGCGAGCACCAGGTCGAGGGGCGCGGGCGCGTACTCCTCGGCGGCCCCGTCGGGACCCGGGCGGAACACGAGCTCGAGCCCCGCCGACGCGAGGTGCGTCAGGAGGTCCCCGTGGCCCTCGGGGTCGGGATCGAGGAAGAGTAAGCGGCCGGCTGCCATGGGGACGGTGGGAGCTGGGCGCCCCGTGTCCACGCTTTTCGACACGGAACGGGCCCGGACCGGAGGCAAGAGCGGGAACGAGCGGGGCTCGTGTACCCTTCCCGCGAGTCCAGGCGGGGCGTCGGCCGATCTCCCCGCACCCCCCATGCCGCCCCCGTCCGACCCCGCCGACCCCGCCGACACACCCGCCGCCGGCGCCGCTCCCGCCGCCCCCGGCGTCGCCGTGGACCGCCACCGCCGGCCGCGGCCGCGCATCTCGGTCATCGTGCCGGTCTACAACGAGGAGGAGAGCATCGCCCACCTCCACGGCGAGATCACGGCCGCCCTCGGTTCGATGGCGGTGCCCTACGAGGTCATCTACGTCGACGACTGCTCCGTGGACCGCTCGCTGGGGGTGATGCTGGAGCTGCGCCGCAACGACCCCCACGTGCGTGTCGTGAAGTTCCGGCGCAACTACGGCCAGACCGCGGCGCTGTCCGCTGGCTTCGATCAGGCCCTCGGCGAACTGGTGGTGACCCTGGACGGGGACCTGCAGAACGACCCGGCGGACATCCCGGCCATGGTGGCGACCCTCGAGCAGGGTTTCGACATCGTCGCCGGCTGGCGCCGCAGGCGGGAGGATGGCTTCCTCCTGCGCCGCTTGCCCTCGCGCCTAGCCAACCGCCTGATCGCTTGGGTGACCGAGGTGCCGATCCACGACACCGGGTGCACGCTGAAGGTGTTCCGGGCGGAGTTGGTCAAGAGCATGTCCATCTACGCGGAGCAGCACCGCTTCCTGCCGGCCATGAGCGCGGGCAGCGGCGCCCGCGTGACCGAGATGGTGGTGAACCACCGGCCGCGGCGTTATGGGTCCAGCAAGTACGGCCTCGGGCGCGCCACGCGTGTGCTCCTCGACCTCTTCGCTATCAAGCTGATCGTGCACTTCTCCCAGCGCCCGCTGCACTACTTCGGCCTCGTCAGCCTGATCTTCCTGGCCGCGGGTTCGTTCTTCGCGGCCTTGGGCCTCGTCAGCCTGAATCCGGATCCGGCCGTGCATACTGGCATCGAGCCGATCGCCTTCAACGACTGGGAGCTGATGGTGGTCTCCACCGTCGCCCTCGTGTTCGTGTTGATCGTCTTCTTCGCTCTGCTCGGCCTTCTCGGCGAACTGGCCGTCAAGGCCAGCGGCATGCACCGTCGCGGCACCCTGAGCCGCATCTTGAACGAACTGCACTGATGGGACTGCTGGAGACAAAATCGGTCGCCGCCGACGTGGACGAAGCGAACAGCGCGGCGCCCGTCGAAGGTGCCCTCGCGCCCGAGGAGATGCTGGATGTCAGCATCATCGTGCCGGTGCAGAGCGGGGACGCGGAGGTGCTCGACGTCACCAAGGCCCTCGGGGACGAGCTGGAAGCCCAGGGGCGCACTTGGGAGATCATCTTCGTGTTCGACGGCGTGCGCGGCGAGGCCTGGCAACACGTGCAGGCGCTGCGCGCCCGCCACGGTCCGCGCATCAAGACCATCCTTTTCAAGAACGCGTTCGGCGAGTCCGTTTGCCTCTCGGCCGCCTACGAGCGCGCCCTGGGGCGGTACCTCCTGACCTCGCCCCAATACGTCCAGGTCGACCCGCTCGAACTCGGGCCCATGCTGGCCGAGGTCGAAAAGGGCGCCGACTTCGTGATTCCCTGGCGCCACCCGCGTGTGGATCCGGTGCTGAACCGCGTGCAGTCCGCGATGTTCAACTGGGTGATCCGGCGCATCATCAAGGGCGAGTTCAACGACCTCAACTGCTACTTCCGCCTGATCCGCCGCGAGGTCCTCGACGACATCCCGATCTACGGCGACATGTACCGCTTCCTGCCCGTGATCGCCTTCCGCCAGGGCTACCGGGTGGTCGAGATCCAGGTGCGCCACCTGAAGGAGTGGGGCAAAGCGGGTTTCTTCGGCGTCGGTGTGTACCTGCGGCGTTTCCTGGACATCCTCGCCGTGATGTTCCTGACGAAGTTCACGTTGAAACCGCTGCGTTTCTTCGGGACGCTCGGCGGGTCGTTCGCGCTGATGGGAGGCGGAGTGTGCGGTTGGCTCGCGTTCCAGCGCCTCTTTTACAACGAGAGTGTCGCGGGCAAACCGCTGTTGCTGCTCGGAGTGCTCTTGATCGTCTTGGGTGTGCAGATCATCGGCTTCGGCCTCGTGGGCGAGATCATCATCTTCAGCCAGGCGCGCAACTTGAAGGAGTACCGCGTCGAGCGGATCTACGAGTGACCGACAACCGCGTTGAGATCCGCGCGCTGGTCCCCGGGGACGACGAGCAGCGCGACAGCTTCGTCGACCAGCACGTCCGGGGCACCGTGTTCCACACGGCGCGCTGGCGCCGCGCGGTCGAACGTGTGTTCGGGCACCCGCCGCGGGAGCTGGGCGCCTTCCAGGACGGCCGCATGGTCGGCATGTTGCCGCTGATGCGCACCCCATCGGTGTTCGGGCCACACAACCACGTTTCGGTGCCGTACGCGACCTACGGTGGCGCCCTCGGCGAGAGCGAAGCCATCGAAATCGCCCTGGTGCAGCGCGCGATCGAGCGGGCTCGCACGGAGGGTGTGGGGCGCATGGAGCTGCGCTGCCTCTCGCACGCGCCAAACCTGCCCGGCCTGGTCGCCAGCGACCTCTATTGGACGTTCCAGAAGCAACTGCCGAAACAGCCCGAGGAAGTGCTGCTCGGCATGCCCAAGAAGGCCCGCGCCGAGGCGCGCAAGGCCCGCGAACGCCACGGTTTGCGGCTCGTCGAGGGCAACTGGTACCTGGACGACCTCTACCGGCTCTTCCTGCGCAACAAACGCGCGTTGGGCTCGCCGGCGCTCCCCGCTGCGTTCTTCAGCACGTTGCGCGAGGAACTTGGCGCTCGCGCCGTCGTGCACCTCGTCGTGCGCGGCCGCGAGCCGCTCGCGGCGGTGATGAGCTTCGTGCACGGCAGCAACTTGGTCGCGTACTACTCGGGAAGTGCGCCGGACGTGGACCGGGACTACAGCGCCAGCAACTTCATGTACATGGCGCTGCAGGAGTGGTGTGTGCGCGAGGGTTTCGAGGTGTTCGACTTCTGCCGCAGCCGCGGCGATTCGGGCGCCTTCCGCTTCAAGGAACACCAGGGTTTCGTGCCCCAGCCGCTGCCGTACCGCTACGCGCTCCTCCGCGCCAAGGGACTGCCCAGCTTCACGCCGTCCAACCCGCGCACCCGGGGTCTGCGCGAGGCCTGGACCAAACTGCCACTCGTGGCCGTGGAGCGCCTCTCGCCGCTCCTGTCGCGTTATTTGGCCTGAGCGCTCTCGCCGAGCAAGAGATCCACGGCGGCGCCCAGATCCTCGGTGACGGGCAGAGCGGGACCGAGTTCCGCCCGGGCTTCCGCCAACTCCGCGTGCCCCTTGCCGGTCTTGACGAGGATGCCCGCGCAGCCCGCGCGCCGCGCGGCGACGACATCGCGGGCGCCGTCGCCAACCATGCAGGTCCGCTCGGCCGGCGTTGCAAAGTGCACCATCGCCTCGAGCAACATGCCGGGATTCGGTTTGCGCCGCGGCGAGTCGCGCCGGTAGATCCCCTCGCCCTCGGTGGGGTGTTCGAACGCCACAAGGATCAGGTCGATGTGGGCACCGTCGCGCGCGAGTTGCGCTCCGAGCTCATCGTGGATGCGCGCGAGGCCCGCCTCGTCGAGCCAACCGCGGCCGACGGCGCTCTGGTTCGTGACGAGCGCGACCTTCACGCCGGCCCGGTTGAGCCGCGCGACCGCTTCGCCTGCGCCCGGGATCAGCACCAGGTGGGCCGGGTCGAGGAGGTAACCGGTCTCGGTGATGATCGTGCCGTCGCGGTCGAGCAGCACCAACTCGGGCGGAACGGGCACGGGTCGCAGCGGGGGCGCCGCGCTCGGGGCGGGCTCAGTCACGGGTCCTCGGCCACATTGACGAGATTCACGTGCACACGCGTCGGTGCCAGGTTGTCGTCGACACGCAGCGGGAATGCGAACCACTGGAACTCCATGAAGATCGGGAAGTACCAGGTGCTCGGGCCGATGTAGCCGTCCGTCCAGGGCACGAACATCGCCCGTTGGGACGGGGAGAAGAGCCGCGCGGCGGGGTGGTATCCGCGCAGTTGGAGGTCCACCCGGTGCCAGTCGCTGCGGGTCAGGGAGAGGGCCGCGGGTGTGGAAAAACCGCTGTCTTGCCCGTCGACGAAGATCGTCGCCCCCGGCGGAGTCGAGGCGATCACGACACCCGGTTGGGCCCTTTGGAACAGGCAGCCCGTGAGGCCCGGGACGAGCGCGACGGCCAGCGCGGGGGCGAGGCGGCTGCCTCGGGTCGCGCCGGGGGTGCGGCTTCGTGCAGTCGATCGGCGGTCCTTCGGCACGGGCCCATTGTGCAGGGCTGGGCCCGCCGGGAGCAATCCCGGCTCGGCCGGGTGACAGGGCCGTTGCGCCAGCGGGGCGCGTATGGAACTCTCCGCGCCGTGGATCGCGAGCGGACGGGCAGCGGGGCAGGCGGACGGGACCGTGTGGCCCTCGCACTATTGGCGGCGGCCCTCGTCGTCGGCCTGCTGCGCTTCGTGCGGCTCGGGGAGTGGAGCCTCTGGATCGACGAGGCGCTGACCCTCTCTGACGCGCTTCACGGGAAGGGCGCCGACAACCCGCTCGGGTACTGGTTGCTCGGGCTGGTGGCCGAGGCCCGCGGCGGTCGGCCGGACGAATGGGCCCTGCGCATCGTGCCGGCCCTCTTTGGGTACCTGTCGATCCCGCTCAGCGTGTGGGCCCTGCGTCCGATCGCGGGCCTGCGCGCAGCGTCGGCCGGAGCGCTGATCGTGTCCGCGTCGTCCTGGCACGTGTACTGGTCCCAGAACGCGCGCTTCTACACCCTGGCGGCGTTCCTCACGCTGCTCGGCGCCGGCCTCGTGCTGCGCGGATTGGCGCGCGGCAGAATCGCGCCCGCACTGGTGGGCCTGGCGGTGGCGGGCAGTTCGGCGCTCGCGCATCCCACCGCGTTGCTCGTGCCCGCGGCGCTGGTGGCGGCGCCGCTCGTGCTCTTGGTGCTGGGCCGCGGCCTCGATCGCCGCGTGACCCTCGCCATGGGTTTGGTCGGGCTCGTTGCGCTCTTCCTGTTGGTCGGATGGGCGAGCGGTCTCGTCGTGCATTGGCAGGATGTGCGCGGCAGCGGCAATCCCGGCCATTTCCTCCTGACCGCGGGGTTCCACCTGACGCCGTGGCTACTGGCCGGCGGCGGGCTCGGGGCCCTGTGGGCGCTGCGCACGGGGCACCGCGGATTGCAGGCGCTGGCCGTGGTGGTGGCGCTCGGGCTTGGGCTGGCCCTGGCGACGTCGTTTGGGGCGCGCATGACGGCCCAGTACGTCTTTGCGTTCTTGCCTTGGTTGGCGGTGCTGGCGGCGGCGCCGCTCGCGACGGCGGACGGGCTCGCGCGGGGCGGCGCTTCGCGGCCCGAGGGGGAGCGGGCGGCGGCGGATGGTTGGCTGCAACTCGCCACCGTCGCGCTGTTGGTGGTGCCCGCGCTCGTGTCCACCGGCCTTTACCTGACCGTGCGCCACGGCGAGCGCTGGCGCTGGCGCGAGGCCTACGCCCACGTCTTCGAGAACCGCCGCCCGGGCGACATGATCTTCGGCATGGCGGCGCCGGTGGGGGAGTACTACCTGACCGCGCGGCGCAGCGAAGTGCGCGATCCCGTGGAGCTCGTGTACCTCGACCGGTTCCGCAGCGAGGTGCCCGGCCGTTGGGACCGGCGCGGCCGGCGTGCCTGGTTCGTGGTCAACGAGGAGGACCTCTACGACTGGGCGCCGGCCCAGCGAGCGCAGATGCGGCGCATCCTGCGCGAGGACTGCCGGTTGGTGGCGAGCTTCCCGCTGGAGGTGGAGTCGCGGGACCTGTCGGTGCTGGTCTACCTGCGCGAGTAGGGGCGCGGCCCCCTCCGCGCCCGAGGGCGGTGCCCCGCGCGGCCTTTCCCGGCCCCCGCTCGCCCCCGCCGAGGACCGGCGTTCCGATCAGCCGTTCACTCGCCCCTGGAACTCGCCCGTTTCGGTGCTCACCTTCACTTGGTCGCCGGGCGAGATGTGCGGCGGCACCTTGATCGTGATGCCGGTCTCCAGCACCGCGTCCTTCTTCACGTTGGTGGCCGTGTTGCCGCGCACCGCGGGTTCGGCTTCCTTCACCGTCAACACCACCGAAGGCGGCAGCGCGACCCCTAGGGCGCGGCCGTTGTGGAAGGTCACTTCCACGTTGGTGTTCTCGACCACGTAGCCCATCTGGGCGCCCACCAGATCCTCGCTGAGCGGGAACTGGTCGTACGTCTCGGCGTCCATGAAGATGTACTCGCCGCTGCCTTCCCGGTAGAGGTACGTTGCTTTCTTGCGGTCCAAGAACGCGACTTCGAGCATGTCGTTCGAACCCAGGCGCAGTTGTGCGGTGGCGCCGGTCGTCAGGCTCTTGATCTTGACCTGAATGATGGCGCGCAGGTTGCCCGGCGTCTTGTGTTCGTAGTCGGTGATGGCGAACAGATCGCCGTCCTTCTCGATGACTTGGCCCTTGCGGACTTCAGTGGCCTTGACGCCCATGGAACGGGGAGCGGTTGGGGGGTGTGCGGGGAGGGTGGGGGCGCGCTTGCGCGCGGCCGCGTGCCGGGTCGCGGAGGCTCGGCGCGGGCCGCGAGCCTAACACGGCGGCGCTCAGAACGAGCGCCGCTGGCTGGAGGCCTGGATCCCGAGGGCCTTGCGGTACTTGGTGACCGTGCGGCGGGCGATCTTGATGCCGTGTCGGCGCTCCAACTCCTCGGCCAACTGGTCGTCGGAGAACGGGTTCTCCGGGTCCTCCGACTGCACCAGCTCGGCGAGTTTGACCTGCACGCTGACCTGGCTGGCCTCGGCGCCGGCGGCGTCCGTCGTGCCGGAGGTGAAGAACGCCTTCAGCGGGAAGATGCCCCGCGGCGTCTGCGCGTACTTGCCGGCGACCGCGCGGCTCACAGTGGAGATGTGCACGTGCGTTTCGTCGGCGATCTCCTGCATGCGCAGGGGACGCTGGGCGCGCGGGCCCTTCTCGAGGAACGGCTGCTGGTGCGCGAACACGGCGCGGGCGATGCGCAGGATCGTGCTCTGGCGCTGTTCCAGGGCCTCGATCAGCCAGCGCGCGGATTCGAGCCGCTTGCGCGCCCAGTTGCGGTCCTCGCCCCCGCGTTCCATGGCGCCGAGCACCTCTTCGGTCTGCGGGCTGAGCCGCAGGCCCGGTCCGCGGCTTCGGCCGAGGCGCACTTCCCACACACCGTCCACCTCCTCGACCAACACCTCGGGCACGATCGGGGGCGCGAGTTCTTCGCCGTATTCCGCACCGGGACTCGGGTCCAAGTGGCGGATGCGCTCGAAGGCCGCCGCCACGTCGTCGAGGCTCTCGCCGAGGGCCTTCGCGATCTTGGGCAACCGGTTGTGCATCAGGTCGTCCAAGTGCCCGGCGACCATGCGCCGCGCGAGCTCGGTGATGGGATCGTGCCCCTCGAGCTGCAGCGTCAGGCATTGGGCCAAGTCCCGTGCGCCGATGGCCGGGTGGCTGGCGGAGCGCAGCAGCGACAGCGCGGCCTCGAGCTCCTCCGGCGTCGTGTCGGGCACCGGACAGGCCGCGGCGAGATCCGCGGCGGAATCTTCGAGGTACCCGCGGCTGTCGAGGCTCCAGGCCAGGAACTCGAGTTGCGCGGCAGTGCGTTCGTCGAGGGTTTCGAGGGCCAGTTCGGCCAAGAGGGCCTCGGCCAGGGAGCGCCCCCGAGCCGGCGCGTTGGCCATGGCCTCGAGCTTGCGTTCGCCCGCATCCGGATCGGCGCGCGGCCCCAGGCCGTCGTACTCGCGGTCCTCGTACTCGCGCTCGTACCCCTCCAGTTCCTCGCGGGCTTGGTCGCGCTCGCGCAGCTCGACCGCGCCAACCTCGTTGCCGTCGGTTTCGCGGCGCAGGTCCTGGGTTTCGCCCTCCGCGGCGGTCGCCTCGCCGCGGTCGGCGTCGCCGGGCGCACCGTCCTCGAGGCCCAGCCCGCCCTCCTCGCGTTCGAGGAACGGGTTCTCGAGCAACTCCGCGTCGATGCGTTCCTCGAGCTCCATACCGGAGAGCTGGAGGATCTGCATCGCCTGGATCATCTGCGGCGACTGCACCAGTCGCTGCTCCATGCGCGCGTGTTGACCGAGTCCGAGTTTCATCGTGGGGGAGCGCCGCTGGGCGATCGTGTGTGCAGTATAGGTCGGCTCCCGGGCCCGGTCTCCGGGGGGAACCCGCGGGTTCCTCCGGAGCCGGGAGCGGCGCCCTTGCAGCAGGTAGCGGAGCCCCGGGTAGCCGGCGAACGGCGCGCGCGCTAGTGTCCGGGGTCTGGTGGCCGAGTCGCCCCCGGCCGACCGGCGACCCGTCCGCGCGACGGTCCCGTCGGGGATCCCGCCGAACCCACCCCCGTTTCCATCCACGTTCCACCGACCATGCCGACGCTGAAGGTGCTCTCGCCGGGCCAGCCGGTCCGCCGGATCGAGGTCCGCTCCACGGGTTGCACCCTGGGCGACCCGGGGTCCGACAACCCGCTGCCCGGTGTTTCCGAGGGGCGCCTCGAACTCACCGGACCGCCGTGGCGCCTGCGCGTCGTGCGGGGCGCCGCGGCACTCGAAGCGGGCGGTCGCCCGGCGGTCGAGGCGGCGCTCGATGCCGGCCAAGCCGTGCGTTGGGGCGATTTCGAGCTCGAACTCGAACTCGAACTGGAACCGCTCGGCGAAGGCGAAGTGGCCATGGCCGCCGCCGCGCATCGCAGCTCCGCCGCAGAACCCACGGCCTGGCGCTGGCTGAAAGCGGGCCTCGCGGTCGAGCTGGGCCTCGCCGATCGCTCCGAAGCCAAGGACGTGCAGGCCAGTGTGCGCGCGGGCCAGTTCTCCGCGGAGAAGGCAGCCGACCAATTGCTGGCCAAGGGCACGATCGCCGACGACGACGGGCGGCTGCTCGCGCGGGCGTCCGTCCTGACCCGGGACCTGGTGATGGCGCCCACGATGCGCGGGACCGGGGCCGCGGCCCGGGCCGGGCGCGGTTGTGTGCGCGGGTTCCTGGCGTTCTCGGTGGTGCAGCTCGCGGGGTTCGTGCTGTTCACGTTGCTCGTATTGGCGCTGCTCCTCGGCCTGCGTTGGCAGGGCACGTCCCTCGACGCACACGCCGATCGGTTGTTGGGCTGGATTCCGGGCCTCGAGGGTGCGGCCGCGGGAACGGGGGCGGACCGCGCGCCGGATCCCGGCTCGAGCCGCTAGGCTCACGTCGGCGACGCTGGCGGCCCCGAAGGAGCTGCCCACCGCGCCACCGCCCCATCGACCGGAGCTACCTGCCATGCGCGACGAGACCCTGCGTGACGAGATCCTGCGGGAAGGGCACGGCGAAGCCCGGGGCGAGTCCCTCGCTTCGTTGTTCTCCTCGACGCAGATCCAGCACCTGATGCGGATCGAGTTCTCGCGGGCCCAGCGCTACGGCTACCCGCTGGGAGTGCTGGTGGTCGAGATCGACGGCCTCGCGAACCTGCGCGACGAACGCGGTTTCGACGCGCGCCAGGACGTGCTCGGCGCCGTGACCCACCTCTTGCAGAGCACCACACGCGCCTGCGACTACCTGGGCCGCTTGGTCGACGACCGCTTCCTCGCGGTTCTGCCGCACACCGGCGCCGCGGGGGTCGAGCGCACCGCAGAACGCCTGCTCGTCGGCGCGCGCGCCCTCTCGCAGCGGGGCACGCCGCTCGCCGTGCACCTCTCCGTCGGGATCTCCGTCTTCGAGGAGGGTTCGACCCTGTTCTTCGACGCCCTCGTCGAAGCCGCCGAGGCCGGATTGGCCGCCGCCCGCGCCGCCGGCGGCGACCGGGCCATCCTCGTGCGACCGGGCCACAACCACTGAGAGGCTGGGCAAAAGTCGGCCAAGGCCCCGATCTTTTCCCTCTCTCTGACCACCGACGGCCTTCGCCACCCTACCCGTGCACGACCCGAAACAGTCCCTCAAGATCCTGCTGGCCGAGGACGAGGTGACCATCGCGGTCACCCTCGGCGACGCGCTCGTCGACCGCGGTTGGCAGGTGGTGCCCGCGAAGGACACGGGCGAGGCTCTGGCGCAACTCGACGCACAGAACTTCGACCTCGTCGTCACCGACATCCGCATGCCGGGCGAGGGTGGCATGGCGGTGCTGCGCCACGCGGTCGCCCAGGACGCGGACCGCCCGGTGCTCTTGATCACCGGCTACGCGACCGTGGATCAGGCCGTCGAAGCCATGAGCCTCGGCGCCGCCTGGTACGTGCAGAAGCCCTTTCGCAACGACGCCGTCGTGCGCCTGATCGAGCGCTTCGCCGCGGGGCGCGCGGCGTCCAGCGAGAACCGCCGCCTGCGCGCGAAGCTGGCCGAACTGGGCGCGATCGAAGGCATGGTGGGGGCGTCGCCGGCCATGGCCAAGGTGTTCGCGCGCATCCGCCAGGTGGCGCCCACGGACGCCACGGTGCTGATCCAGGGCGAAAGCGGCACGGGCAAGGAGCGTGTGGCGCGCGCGCTGCACGACCTGAGTCCGCGGCGCGAGGCCCCGTTCGTCGCGATTTCGTGCGCGGCGCTCGCGGAGAGCCTGCTCGAGGCCGAGCTCTTCGGCCACGAGAAGGGTGCGTTCACCGACGCCCATCGCGAGAAGCGCGGCCGCTTCGAGTTGGCCGACGGCGGCACGCTGTTCCTCGACGACATCGACGACATGCCGCGGCCCACCCAGGTGAAGCTGCTGCGTGTGCTGCAGGAGCGCAACTTCGAACGTGTGGGCGGCGAGAAGACACGCGCGATCGACATCCGCGTGATCGCGGCCACCAAGGTCTCCCTGCGCGACGAGGTCAAGGCCGGGCGCTTCCGCGAGGACCTCTTCTACCGCATCCACGTGGTGCCCGTGGACCTGCCGCCCTTGCGCGAACGCGCGGGCGACGTGCCCCTGCTCGCCCGCGCCCTGATCGAGCGCCACGCGCCGCTGCTCGGGCGCAAGGCGAGCGAACTCTCGCTGCCGCGCGCGGGCCTGGGTGCGCTCGAGCGCTACTCCTGGCCGGGCAACGTGCGCGAACTCGAGAACTCGATCCAACGCGCCATCGCGCTGGCGCCGCCCAGCGGCGAGTTGGACATCGAACACCTGGTTCCCCTGGATGGCCGTTGGCGCGGCGCGACCGCCGTGCACGATACGGTGCTGCCCCTGCGCGAGGCCCTGCGCGAACACGAGGCGATGCACATCCAGCGGGCCCTCGAGCTGACGGGCGGGCACCGCTCGCAGACCGCGGAACTCCTCGGTATTTCGCGCAAGGTCCTGTGGGAGAAGATCCGCGACCTGGGGCTGGGCGCCGCGGACGAGGCCGACGCGGAGGCCGAGGGGCGGCCCTGACCGGCGCCTTGGAACGCGGCGGGCCCGGCGGGCGCCCGCGGGTCGAACTGCCGGCGGGCACGCTCTTCGTGGGCGACTTGCACGTCGACGTGGACCGGCCGGAGGAGCTCGAAGCGTTCGAGTTGCTGCTGCTCGAGCTGGGGCGCGCCCCCGCGGCGGTTTTCGTGGGCGACGTCTTCGAGTACTGGATCGGTCCCTCGCAGGGCGAAACCGAGGGCGGCCGGCGGGCCATCTCGGCGCTGCGGCGCGCCGCCGAGGGGGGCACGGCGCTGCACGTGATCCCGGGCAACCGCGACTTCCTCCTCGACGCGGGTTTCGAGCGCGCGAGCGGCGCACGGGTTTGGCCGCGGGGTTTTTGCGCGCCGCTCGGCGCCGGCCGCGAACTCGTCGTGGTGCACGGCGACGAACTGTGCACACTCGACGTCAACTACCTGCGCCTGCGGCGAGTGCTGCGCTCGCGCGCGCTCCTCTGGCTCGCCCCTCGACTGCCGCGGTCGCTGGCCCGCGCGATCGCCGCGCGCCTGCGCCGGGCCAGCCGCCGCGCGCTGGCACACAAACCCCGCGCCGAGGCCGAGCAACAGGAGGACGCCGCGCGCCAGCTCGCTCGGGCGGAGGGCGCCGAAGTGCTGCTCTGCGGGCACGCCCACCGCTTCCGCGACGAGCGGCTCGCCGGCGGACCCCGCTGGATCGTGCTCGACGCATGGCGCCACGGGAGGGACCTGGTGCGCCTCGGCGCCGGCGGCGAACTCGACGCTTTTTCGAGCGGCGCGGCCGACAGCGGCGCGGCTGCTATCCTCTGACCCGGGGCCGCTGCGCCGCCCCCCGGACCCCTCCACCCTCCCAAGCCCCCCGCGCGCGCCCATGATCGTGGCCATCGACGGACCCTCGGCGTCCGGCAAGAGCACCGCTGCCCGCAACCTCGCCGCGCGCCTGGGTCTGCGTTTCCTCGACACGGGCGCCATGTACCGCGCGGTCACCTGGGTGGCGCTCGAGCGCGGCATCGACCCCGCGGACGCGGCCGCCCTCGAAGACCTGGCGCGCTCCCTCGAGATGAGCTTCGACGACCGCGGCCTCCTCTTCGTGCTCGGCAAACCCGTGGAGGCCCACATCCGCGGGCCGCGGGTCACCGGCGCCGTCAGCCAAGTTTCGGCCCACGGCGGCGTGCGCATGCACGTCGTCGCGCGCCAGCGGGAGCTCGCCCGGGAGTGGGGCGGCTTGGTCGCCGAGGGCCGCGATACGAGCACCGTCGTCTTCCCCCAGGCCGACCACAAGTTCTTCCTCTGGGCCAGCGCCAAGGAACGCGCGCGGCGGCGCGCCGAGGAGATCGGCCAACCGGAGGCGGCGGAGCGCATCGCCGCCGAACTGGAGGCGCGGGACCGCTTCGATTCCACGCGCGCAATCGCGCCCCTGCGCCAGGCATCCGACGCCGTGCGGATCGACAGCGACGGGCTCTTGCCCGATCAGGTCGTGGACGCACTGGAGCGCGCGATCCACGAGGCGGGCGGCGCCGGGCAGAGCGGCTCGCGAAGGAGCACCGCCCGTTGAGCGCAGCCGACAGCCCTGCCGACGGGCAGGCACAGCCGCGGGCACTCGCAGACCCGCGCAGCTACGGCGACGGCATCACCTACCGCATCGGTTGGTTCGTGTGCTGGCTGACCTGCACGATCCCGTTCCCGCGCCGGATCGTCGGCCGCGTGAACGTGCCCAGGACGGGCGGTGTGCTCCTGGTTGCCAACCACGCGTCGTTCCTGGACATTCCGGCCGTCGGCGGTTCGATCGCGCGCCACGTCTCCTTCGTCGCGCGGGAGTCCCTCGGCAAGAATCGGTTCCTCGCGTGGTTGATCCCGCGGGTGGGCACGATCCTGATCCGCCGCGGCGAAGCGGACCGGGGTGCGCTGCGGTCCATCGTGGAGCGCCTGCAGCAGGGGGGCGCCGTCTTGATGTTTCCCGAGGGCACCCGCAGCCCCGACGGCCGGGTCCACGCGTTCAAGGGCGGCGCGGTCTACGCGGCCCAGCGGGCCGGCGCCACGATCGTCCCGGTTGGGGTGAGGGGAACGGCCCGGGCCATGGGGCGGTCTGGGAAACTGCGTTTTGGCCGGATCGAAGTGCACTTCGGCGAGCCCCTGGTCCTGGATCGGGGCCTGGACCGCGCCCAGGCCGAGGCGGCCCTCCGGGCCCGGGTGGCGGAGCTGGCGGGCCTGGAGCTGGCCTAGGCCGGCCGGCGACCGGCTGGCGCGAGGCCCGCTCCCAGCTTGGGAATCCCCCGGCCGGGCCGAACCCCGGGCTGGCATTTCGGGGCGCGGTCGTCACAATGTTCCGCCCCGTGGTCCCGCCGTCGCGCGCGGGACCTTTTCCGCCCCTTTGTCTGGCCCGCGCCGCGCGTCCGCGAGCCCCGACCCACCACGCGGTGCACCGAAACAGCCCTCCCCCGGGGGGCCCGAGTTCGGACGCACCACCACCCGCCCCGATGTCCGTCATTTCCCGCCGCATCAAGCAGTACGACCTGGACCCGGCCGAACTCGAGCTGAAGGTCACCGAAGCCCTGGCCGGCATCACCGCCGATGAACTCACCGAGCGCCTCGCGGGCTCCGTGAAGGTCCTCGCCCAGGACACGATCGTTCCGGCGCGGGTGGACTCGGTCGACGAGCGCACGGGCTTCGTCGTCATGGACATCGGCGGCAAGGCCGAGGGCAACATCCCGCTGTCCGAGTTCGGTGAGACCCTGCCCGTCGCGGGCCAAGTCTTCGAGGTCTACTACAGCGGCCAGAACGAAGACGACACGGCGAACCTCTCGAAGCGCCGCGCGGACCGCCAGCGCAGTTGGGAGAAGTTCCAAGAGACGCACAAGGAAGGCGACGAAGTGCACGGCGTGTGCCTGCGCAAGATCAAGGGCGGCCTGTTGGTCGACCTCGCCGGTGTGCACGCGTTCTTGCCCGCCAGCCAGGTCAACCTGCGCCGCACGCACGACATCTCCGACTTCCTGGACGAGCCGGTGCGCGCGCGCATCATCAAGATCGATCCGGAGCGCATGAACGTCGTGATTTCCCGGCGCAAGCTGCTCGAGGAAGAGCGCCAGCGCCAGAAGGAGTCGCTGCTCAAGGACATCCAGGAAGGTCAGGTCCGCATGGGCACGATCAAGAACATCGCCGACTTCGGCGTGTTCGTCGACCTGGGTGGCATCGATGGCCTGCTGCACATCACGGACATGTCGTGGGGCCGCATCAACCACCCGTCGCAGATGGTGGAACTCGGCCAGGAGATCGAGGTCAAGGTGCTGCGCGTCGACTACGACCGCGAGCGTATTGCGCTGGGCCTCAAGCAGCGCAGCGCGTCCCCCTGGGACGGCATCGACGAGCGTTACCCGATCGGTTCGAAGCACGTCGGCGAGGTGGTCAACCTCATGTCCTACGGCGCCTTCGTCAAACTCGAAGACGGTGTCGAAGGCCTGGTGCACATCTCCGAGATGTCCTGGACGCGCCGCGTGAACCACCCCTCCGAGCTGGTCAAGCAAGGGGACAAGGTGGAGATCGTCGTGCTCGACATCGACAAGGAGAAGCAGGAGATCTCGCTCGGCATGAAACAAGCCGAGGTCAACCCCTGGGACCTGGCCGAGGAGCACTACCCGGTCGGCACGATCATCGAAGGCACGGTGCGCAACCTGACCTCCTACGGCGCGTTCGTGGAGATCGAAGAGGGCATCGACGGCCTCCTGCACGTTTCCGACATGAGCTGGACCAAGAAGGTCGCTCACCCGTCCGAAGTCGTGCGCAAGGGCGATCGCCTGCGCTGCGTCGTGCTCTCGGTCGACATGGGCAAGAAGCGCATCGCGCTCGGCCTGAAACAGCTCTCCCTCGACCCCTGGCTCGAAACCATCCCCTCCAACTACCACGTGGGCGATCTGCTCTCGGGGTACGTCACGAAGATCACCAACTTCGGTGTGTTCGTGAAGCTGGAGGAGGACCTCGAGGGTCTGCTGCACATCTCCGAGCTGTCGGACCACAAGATCGCCAGCCCGGAAGAGATCGTGCGCCCCGGCATGAAGATCGAGGTGCGTGTGATCCGCGTGGACACCGAAGAGCGCAAGATCGGACTCTCCTTCGTGCACGCGGACTTCGAGGAAAACGCCAAGATCCTCGCCGCTCCGCTGCCCCCGCGGACGGAGGAGCCCGTCGAAGGTGACGAGGTCGAAGCCTAACGGCGGAGGGGCAGGCGACCTGCCCCCGGCTTCCCGTGGCGGTGTCCCGGGTACGGGGGCGTTCGTTGCCCCTGTCCTTTTCGCCGCACTGCTTGCCGGCCTCTTCACCTCGACCGGCTGTCGCAGCACCAGTGCGGCGCGCGGGGAGTCGGTCGTCAACACGGGGGTCTCCGCTGCGCCCTCACCCGCCTTCGCCCCGGCCCTCGATGCCGTGGGCGCGGCCCTGGGCGCCGGCGACGACGAAACCGCGCGCCAACTGCTCGCGGTGCTGTTCGCGCGCGGGCCCACGGGCTCAGACCTCGAATGGGCGGAAACCTACCGCCACATCCTCGAGGGCCGCGATTTCGCCCGGAGCCTGGACCTATCGCTGCAGTTGCGGGCCTCGGGTCCCGATGGCCGCGGCACCACCGTCGATCTGGTGGTCGCTCCCGGCCTCGACGCGCCGAACACCGCGGGCGCGCGGTTGGACCTCGGCATGCCGCTCCTTGTGCGCCGCACGTCGCGGACGGACGCGACGGGGAGCCAACGCCTCGAACGCGAGAGCCGCGCCGCCGCCGCGGCCGCCTCGTTCGTCGTGCCCGCCGCGGGCGAACGGACGGCCCTCGAACTCGGCACCTTCGAGCTCGAGGTCGGCGGTGCCCTGGCCGTGCGCGAGGAGTGGTGGATCGAGTGGCGTTCGGGTATTGCGACCACTGCGGCCGGCGTGCGCCTGCCCGTGCAGCAACTGAGCTCCACACCTGTCGAGCGCAACCGCATCGCCGCGTTCCTACCTCCGGAGCCCCTCGGCCCCGAACCCCTTTGTCAGTCGCTGGTGCGCGCGGACTTCGAACAGATCGACCCGGCCCTGCGACGGGCGCAGTTGCTCGAGCGCGCGGTGCGGATTCCGCGCGAGCGGCGCGAGGAGGCGCTTCTCGCGGTGGGCGCCCTGGTGCCCGACGTGCCGGACGGTCGGCTCGAAGACGCCGCGCCTGCGCTCGCGTGGCTCGCGCGCCAGGCGGGCCAGCGCAGCCCGGCCCAGTGGCGCCACTGGTTTGCGACGCGTCCTGCTCCTGAAGGGAACTTGGAGCTGCCGGACGCCCTAGAGCAAGGTGGTCCGTGAGCGGCGTCGGCGCTCCCCACACCATGCAATCCAGCGAGATCGAACGCCACCTCGCCGCCTTCCGGCGGGGTGCCGTGGACCTGATCGAACCGAAGGGCCTCGAGGCAAAGTTGCGCCGCGGCGCGCCGCTGCGGCTCAAGTTCGGCATGGATCCGAGTTCGCCGGACCTGCACGTGGGGCACGCGGTGGCGCTCTTCAAACTGCGCGACCTGCAGGATCTCGGCCACACGGTTGTGCTCATCGTCGGCGACGCAACGGCGATGGTGGGCGATCCGTCGGGGCGCAACAGCCTGCGGCCGCAACTGACCCGCGCCGAGGTCGAGGCGAACCTGATCACCTACGTCGATCAGGTCGCGCGCATCGTGGACATGTCGACGGCGGAGGTGCACCGCAACTCGACCTGGTTCGACCGCCTGGACTTCGGCGGTCTCTTGCGCCTCGCGGGCCGCATGACGGTGGCGCGCATGCTCGAGCGCGACACGTTCCAAAAGCGCGTCGCTGCAGGCGAACCGATCGGCATCCACGAGTTCCTCTACCCGCTGCTGCAGGGGTGGGACTCGGTCGAGGTTCGAAGCGACGTGGAGTTCGGCGGCACGGACCAGCTCTTCAACTTGCTCGTCGGCCGCCAGTTCCAGGAACAGGAGGCCCAGGAGCCCCAGGTCTGCGTCACGGGGCCGCTGCTCGACGGGTCCGATGGCCGCAAGATGAGCAAGAGCTACGGCAACGCGATCCTGTTGCTGGACCCGCCCGCCGAGAAGTTCGGCAAGGTGATGGCACTGCCGGACAACGTCATGGGCCTTTGGTTCGAGACGTTGACACGGCTGCCTGCGGACGAGGTCGCCGCGCTGCTCGCCGGGCACCCGCGCGAAGCGAAGGCGCGGTTGGCTCAGGAAATCGTGGGGCGGTTGGACGGCGCGGAGGCCGCGCGCGAGGCGCGGGCGGAGTTCGACCGCCGCTTCCGCGACCGCGAGCTGCCGAGCGAAATCGAAGAGAAGGCGCTGGCCGCGCCCTGGCCCAGCGCTGGCCTGCCGCTGGCGGTGCTGCTGCGCGAAGCGGGGCTCGCGACGTCGAGCTCCGACGCGCGCCGCAAGATCGAACAAGGCGGCGTCCGCGTGGACGGGGAGAGGGTGGAGGACCCGAGCCGTTTGGTGCCGCCGCCCGCTGGATCGCTGCTGGTGCAAGTGGGGAAACGCTCCGTCCTGCGCATTCGCCCCGGTCTGTAGGGGCGCGGCCCCGTCCGCGCCCAAGGGACGTCCCCCGGGGGGCTCACGGTTGGGGCGACACGCCCCTTGGGCGCGGGCGGGGCCGCACGCCCAGAGAACGAACCACTGGGTTGGCTCCAAGGCGGGCCAGGAGGCCCGCGCACCCGGCGGGACGCGCCCCGCGGGGCAACGCCCCTTGGGCGCGGACGGGGCCGCGCCCCTACTGGTCGCGTCTACGGCTCCAGCGTTCGATGCCTTCGAGTTGCAGCCGCTCCGGCGGGCCCAGGCCGAACGGCGCCAATGCCTCTTCCGGCGGACGTTCGCCGCCGTAGCCCAGGGCCGCCAGGTCGGCCTTCGCTCCCTCGCCACCCATCATCTTGTGGAAGTGGGTGCGGCGCGATTCGAGCGGCGTGCGCGCGCCCGCGCGCCACAGCGAGCGCAGTTCCTCGTACTCGTCCTCGAGTGCCTGCCACGCCCCCGCCAGGCGCGGGTCGGCCAGGTCTCCCACGGGCCGGTGTTCGCCCGGATCGGCCGCGAGGTCGTACCACGCGGCGTCGAGCAGCACCAAACCCTCGGGCCTTAGCTCGAGCCAACGCATCAGCTTCTGCTCCGGCGTGCGCCACGCGTCGACCACCTGGATCACGTACTCGCCCGAACGCCCGCGGCGGTAGTGCTGCAGGCTGGACAGGGCGGGCTGCGAGGCGAAGTCCGGGTCCGACAGCGCCGGCAGAAGCGACCGCCCGGTCCACGACTTGGGCACCTCCACACCGGCGAAGGAGAGGATCGTGGGCGCGATATCGCTGAGCGAAACCTGCGCGGCTGTCTCGCGCACGTTGGAGCCGCCGCGGCCGTCGACGACGAGCAGCGGCACCCGCAGTTGTTCGTCGTAGAGCGTGTGCCTGTGGCCGCGGCCCCCGTGTTCGAAGAACTCCTCGCCGTGGTCGGCCGTGACGATCACGAGCGCGTCGTCCAACCGGCCGCGCGCGTCGAGCGCGTCGAAGATCTGGCCGACGTGCTGGTCGGTCCAGCCGATTTCGCCGCGGTACAGCGCGACGATGTGCGCCAGGTCCCGGTCCGAGATGCGCCGCTTCGGTTCGCTCTCCGCGTCGTAGATCTCCTTGTTGAGGTAGAAGTCGCGCCCCGAGATGGAACCTGTGTACTCCGGGTCGAACTTGCGGTCCCAGGGCGGCGGTGGGATGTAGTCGTAGTGGGGATCGAAGAGGTGCACGAAGGCAAAGAGATCCGCGTCGCGCGCCACGGCCTTCAACGCCACACCGAGGCGCTCGACGACCCGCGGGCTCGAGATGTCGCGGTGCGATGCGACGTCGCGGGTCCCGAACACCTGCGTCGCGCCGGCGAGGTCCCCACTTTGCACGAGCCGCGCGTACTCTCGCTCGACCGCCTCGCCCTGGTGCATCGCGTTCTCGTAGACGTCGAAACCCACCGGGAAGCCGAAGTCCTTCGCGAGGTACCAACCGGTGTAGTACCCGAGCCCCGTCCAGCCCACGTCCGCCAGGAGCCCGGGCCAGGTGGGGGCCGCGGGATCCAGGCGCACGCCGTCGTGTTGCACACCGTGCAGCACGGGCGGCTGCCCGGAGAACATCTGCGCGTGTGTCGGCAGGGTCCAACTCGAACCGGAGATCGCCTGGAGGAACACCGTGCCGCGCCTGGCGAACTCCGTCAGCCGCGGCGCGGCGACGGGATCCCTGAAGTCGAGCATGTCCGCGCGTGTGCTGTCGAGGCTGACGAGCAACACGGTGCGCGGCTCGGGTTTCGAACAGGCGCCGAGTCCAAGGATGCCGATGGCGAGCGCCACCCAGGGAAGTCTCATGGGTTGTCGTGCACGATGAGCGGCCACTTGCGCTCGAAGTCGAAGTTGGGGTCGTTGTCGACGTCGTGGCACTGCATGCAGGTGGCGGCGTTGCTGCGCTGCACGTGTTCGGCGAGGCCGGTCACAACGTGTTGGGCCGCCGGGCCGTGGCAGGACTCGCAGCCGATGCCGCCGAGCGGCCCTTTGGGATCGAGGCGCATGGGGTCGGCGACGGCTTTGGACGCGAACCCCGTCTCGTAGCCAAAACCCACCGAGTGGCAGCGCACGCAGTCGGGGTCGACGAGCGCCGCGGCGCCGCCGCGCAGGTCTTCCTGCAGCGTGAGCAAGCCGTGGGGGTGTTGACCTTCGCTCCAAATAGCGTGTGCGTCGGTGTGGCACGCCTGGCAACTGGCGCTGCCCGCGTACGCGCCGCGCGGGTGGGGGCCCTTGGTGTCGCCCACCTGCGCGACCACGTCGTACGCGCTGAGGAACTCGCGGTAGTAGCCGCGGTACGGGACGAGGCGTTCGTCCGCAATCAGCTCCGCCGCCACCGGATGTTTCTCCCAGAGGCGGTTGTCGCCGCTCGCGCGCAGGGAAACCACGTGGCGCAGGCGCGCGCCGAGGAAGCCGCCGTAGGGGGCGCCCTCGCCCAGGGGGGCCGCGGTGGCGCTGGCGTCGGCGCGCTCGCCGAAGTGCGCGACCAGATCGCCGGGCGCAAACAGCTCGCCGACCGCCTTCGCGCGTTCGGCGTCACCCTCGACCAGCACGATGCGTCGCCCGGGTGCGCCGAGGTCCAAACCGAGTTCGCCGAGGCGCGCGAGCGCGTCCTTGGGCTCGAGCATCTCTCGGCCCTCACCCAACTGCGCCGGCGCCTTCGGGAACCCCAGCACGGTCACACCCGTTTTGGCTTGGTGCACGAGCGGCGCGAGCAGCGGCGCGCCTTCGCCGTCGAACAGGTTGCTGGCGACGAGCGGCGTGCGCGCGAGGTACGACTGGCGTGTCCCGTCGAAGATTTCGATGGGCAGGGCCAGTTCGTGGGACGACACGACGAGTGCGTCGAGTTGCAGCTCGTCGTACGCCATGTACTGCGCCTCGAGCTGGGCGCGCTGCCAATCGAGGACACCCGACTCGATGGCTTCCGGCGACAGTTGCCCGCCGGCTCCGACTGTCAGACTCGGGGCGCTGCGCGAGCTGCGGTACACGGAGATCGCCGTCGCCAACCGGTCGATGCCGCCGAGCATCCCACCGGCACAACCACACGGTTCGAGCGTGCCCATCGACGGTCCGACCAGGACCGCCAGCCAATCGACGTCGCGCGTTTCGCCCTGCTCCAGCGGCTGCTCGACTGCATGGCTCCAGGAGACCGTCGCCGCGACGAGCGCGGCCACGGCGAGAGCGGACCAGGGGGCCCAGTGGGTCCAGCGGGCCATCGGGCCGCGCGTGGCATCAGCGGCGCATTGCGGCATAACGCAACTCGATCGTGGGGGTTTGGGCGTCGTCCAGGGTCAGGCGGAGCGTGCCGCCGAGCGGTGTTTCGAGGGCACTGCGCGGGGCGATCAGGCGCACGGTCCAGAGGCGCGAGCGCCCGCGTGTGTCCGGATCGAGCGGCACGCTTTCCACCTTCAGGTGCTCCGCCCCGACACCGATCAACTCGGCTTGTTCGATGCGAAAGCGCAGACCGTCGACCAGGCTCTCGATGCGGGCTTCTTGCTCGACCGTCTCCGCGTCGCCGCGGGAGCGCAGGATCAGTTGGCTCGGCTGCACCGCGATGTCGGCCAGGATGCGCGCGACGACGGGAATGGTGAGCTCGCGGCCCGGTTCGCCGTCGGGGCCGCGGGTGCCGAGCCGCACGTTGCCGATGGTGGAGCCCGGCGGCAGGCCCGGCGGCACCACGACGCTGAGGTGCCACAGGTCACCCGGTTGGCCCGGGTCGTCGGTCAGTTCCACGTCGAAGCCGGGCGGGTGGTCGAGCACCCCGCTCAACCGCAGGCCGAGGTCGCCCTCCCGCCGGATCACCACGCTGCCCGCGGCCCCCTGCCCCTGCGGCACCCGGGAGAGTTCGAGGGTGGCCGGCGTGTACACGAATCCCAGCTCGACGTGCAGCGTGGCCTCCAGCGTGATCCAGGGCCGTTGCACGGAGTCCGTGCCCACGCGCACGGTGACCAACTTGGGTGCGTCCCGCTGGGAAAGCGCCTGCGTGTCGACACGCAGTTCGATTTCGCAGAGGCCCCCGGGCGGAACGACCAGGAGCGCCCCGGGCTGGTCCGGGCGGCCCTGCTCCAGGACGTTGCCGGCGCGGTCCACCCGGCGCAGGTCCGCCACCGAGCAGCCGCAGCTCGATTGCACCTGGTGGATGGTCACCGGCGCCGGATCGGTGTTCTGGAAGCGGAAGGCGTGATGGACGCGCTCGCCAAACGCGATGCGACCGAAGTTGTGGTAGTGCGGCCGGGCTTCGGGGTCCGCGGAGGGCTGGTTCGTCGCCGGGTCCAGAGCCAGAAGCCCGGAGGGCGGCAGCGGCGCCGGCCCGCAGCCCACGAGAAGGCCCAGGACGACGGCGGGCACCAAAAACGCCGGCAGGGTGCGGAACCAGTGGGGCGTCGCGTGCCCGGGGGCGAGGCGGCCCGGTCGGACGGACCCCGGAAGCCGGGCGGGACGAACGACGGGGCGGACGGCGGGGGACCTGGGTCGGGGCATGGGTGGCGCTACCTTACGGCGGAAGACTCGTTACGCGCTCCAACCGTGGGCCGCGAGTGCCGTTGGGTCGAATCGAAGGGCACCCACAATCGGCCCATTGCGTCGTACACGCCAGGGAGGCAGCAGGGGGTAGGCACCGGGGCCGTCCGGGGCCAGCCACCGGCGGTCTCCCTGTTTCGATCTTCCCGGGGGGCCGAGGGGCCGATGCCCCGCTCCCCGGGGTACGCTTGCTGCGCGAAGACTCAACCATGACCTCCTCCCGTACTCCCCTCATCGTCGCCGGCGCCGTCGCACTGACCTTGGGCGTCGTAGCCGCCTTTTTCCTGCGCGAGAAGCCCCAGACCGCCGACGTGGTCGAGCGTGACCCGGTGGTGCAACGCCCGGTCGACGCGTCCGCGCGCCTGATCCCCGCCCCGCCGCCGCCCCCGGAAATGCGCGGCGGCGAAGAGTTCCTCGAGGACCGCTGGGGGCACATGGGCGACGTGGGCCTTACGATGCCCATGACGGACACGAGCGGCGAGAAGTACTTCGTCGAGCCGAGGGTCTTCCAGGCCTGGACTCGCAATGGCCGCAACTACGCCGTCGCGATCAGCCAGTCGTTCATGATGGACGAGACCCAGCGCTGGCGCGGGAAGGCCAACCCCGAGTACTTCCTGACCCTCGACAACTGGAAGCCGAACGAGGTGACGGATCGGATCCTCGAGAACTACAAGCCGATCACCGACCCCGGGAAGCTCCCCGAGGGCCTGCCCGGGTACGTCCGCACCGTCTTCAAGTGAGCTTTGCGCGGGCGGCGGGTCCGGCTCGGACCCGATCGCCCGTCCGTTGCGGCGGCGCTTTTCCATGGCCCCGGAAGCGGCCGGCGCACCAGGCACACTTCGCCCGGGCTCCCGCTACGCTCAGGCCATGCCCCACGCCAGTTCCCAACGCCCGTCCCCCGGCCAGCCCTCCTACCGCTCCAGCGACCACGAGCTGTGGGACGCGGTCGATGCCGAGGGTCGTCGCCAGGAGAGCCAACTCGAGCTGATCGCCAGCGAGAACCCCGCCTCGGCCGAGGTCATCGCGGCAATGGGCACGGTGCTGACCAACAAGTACGCCGAGGGATACCCGGGTCGGCGTTATTACGGCGGTTGCGAGCACGTCGACCGCGTCGAGGACCTGGCGCGCAGCCGCGCCAAGCAGCTCTTCGACGCCGCCTACGCCAACGTGCAGCCCCACAGCGGCACCCAGGCGACGTTGGGGTGCCTGATGGCGCTCGCGGAGCCGGGCGCGGACGTGCTCGCCATGTCGCTCGACCACGGCGGCCACCTTTCGCACGGCCACCCGAAAAACGCGTCGGGCATCTACTACCGCTTCCATCACTACGGCGTGCGGCGCACGGACGAGCGCATCGACATGGACCAGGTGCGCGACATGGCCAAGAGCCTGCGCCCGAAGGTCATCGTCGCCGGCGGTTCCGCGTACCCGCGTGTGATCGACTTCGCGCCGTTTGCCGAGATCGCGAGCGAAGTGGGAGCGAAGCTGCTCGTCGACATGGCGCACATCGCCGGCCTCGTGGCCGCGAAGTTGCACCCGAGCCCGGTTCCGCATGCGGACCTGGTCGCCAGCAGCACGCACAAGACCCTGCGCGGCCCGCGCGGCGGTTTTGTGGTCTGCAAGGGCGTGGAGGAGCTGAAAGCGGTCAACACTGCGGTGTTCCCCGGAGGCCAAGGTGGCCCGCTCATGCACGTAATCGCCGCGAAGGCCATCGCGTTCCGCGAGGCCCTGCACCCGAGTTTCGCGGACTACATGGGCCGTGTGGTCGCCAACAGCCGCGCCCTCGCCGAGGGGCTGATGGCCCGCGGCCTGCGCATCGTCTCCGGCGGCACCGACAACCACCTGATGCTCGTCGATGTGAAGTCGAAGGGTTTGACCGGAGCCGAGGCCGAAGTGGCGCTCCACGGCGTCGATTTGACCTGCAACAAAAACCTGATCCCGTTCGACACCGAGCCCCCGATGCGCACCAGCGGCGTGCGCCTCGGCACTGCGGCGATCACGTCGCGCGGCCTCGACGTCGGCGACATGGCGCTGCTCGCCGGTTGGATCGCGGACGTGCTCGAAGCGCCGAAGTCCGAAGCGGTGTTGAAGCGTGTGCGCGGCGCCGTGGCCGAGCTGTGCCAGAAGAAGCCGATCTACGCGTCCGCGGCCGTGCCGATCGGGCAGGCCCATTGAGGCCTTCGGCGCCCACGCGCCGCGCGCACCGTGGCTGCTGACGCGACGACACCTTTGCGCGCCGGCGTCCGCACGCCCGTGACCCTCATCACGGGTTTTCTGGGCGCGGGCAAAACGTCGCTCGTGAACCACCTCCTGGCGCACACCCGGGAGCCCTTGGCCGTGGTGGTGAACGAGTTCGGCGATCTCGGGATCGACGGTTCGCTCGTGGTGGCGTCCGAAGAGGACCTGATCGAACTCAAAAGCGGCTGCATCTGCTGCACGCTGCGCGGCGACTTGGTCGAGGCCCTCGAACGCCTGGATCGCCGCCGCCGCCGCGCGCTGCGCCCGACGCGCTTCACGCGTGTCTTGATCGAGTGTTCGGGCCTGGCCACACCCGGCCCCGTGGCGACGACGCTGCTCGCCCACCCCGGCCTGCGCGCCACGTTCGAACGGGACGGCACGGTCTGCCTGCTGCACGCCGCGCTTGCGCCACAACAGCTCGCCGGACACGTCGAAGCCGAACAACAGGTCGCGCTCGCCGACCTCCTGCTGATCAACCACACGGACCGCGCAAGCGAGGGAGAGTTGGCGGCCCTCGACGCCGACCTCGCCGCCCGCCAGCCGTTTGCCCCGCGTGTGCGCTGCACCGCCGCCGCCGTGGACCCGGCGCTGCTCTTTGGACTCGCCGCCGAGAGGCCTGAGCGTTGGACGTTCGCGCCGCCCGAGTCCACGGGTGCACTCGCCCCCACGGTCGCGCCAACGCCCTCCAGCGCCACGACGCAGCACGGCTCCGCGCCGGACCTGATCGCGCTGCAATCCGACCGCCCGCTCGACCTGGCCGCCCTGCGCCTTTGGGTAGCGTTCCTGCTGGAGCGCCGGGGCCTCGACATCTGGCGCCTCAAAGCCTTCCTGCGCTGCAAGGACCACAGCGCCCCAGTGGTGGTGCAAGCCGTGGGCCGCTACCTGGAGCTAGGCCCCGGCCAAGGCCCCGCTCCCACCACGTCCCGCCTGGTCGCCATCGGCCGCGGCCTCAACGCCGCCGAGTTCACCCGCGGCTGGCACGCACTGGAGCGCTGAACCTACCGACCCTCGCGGGGCGAGGCGGGTCGCGGGGGGAGGCTCAGCGGCGCAGGACGACGTGGGTGGCTTTGTCCGAGGGGACGGACTCGGCGCATTGGTAGCCGAGGGCGCGGAGGTCCAGGCCTTCGAAGAGAGGTTCGCCGCGGCCGAGTAGGACCGGCGAGATCGCGAGGTGCAGTTCGTCGATCAGGGATTCCGAGAGGTATTGGCGGATCGTGTGGGCGCCGCCGCCGATGCGCACGTCTTTGCCGGCCGCGGCTTCGCGTGCGCGGGTCAGGGCTTCGTGGGCGCCGCCCGTAACGAAGTGGAAGGTGGTGCCGCCCTCCATCGCGAGGGGTGCGCGGTTGTGGTGGGTGAGGACGAAGACGGGGCAGTGGAAGGGGGGATCGTCGCCCCACCAGCCCTTCCAGTCGGTGCCGCTCCAGTCGCCGCGGTGGGGGCTGAACATGTTGCGGCCGAGGATCCACGCGCCGACGTTCTCGAAGCCGCGCGCGGCGAATTCGTCGTCGACGCCGGTCGAACCGCCGTCGTTTCCGAGGACACGTTGGCGGAACGTGCGCGTGGGGAAGAGCCACTGGTGGAGCTCGTGGCCGCCGATACCCAGGGGATGCGCGAGGCCTTGCTCGGGGCCTGCGCCGTAGCCATCTAGGGAGACGCTGAAACCGTTCACTCGGACTTTTGTCATCGTCGGGCTCGGACGGGGGGGCTGTAGGGGCGCGGCTCTGTCCGCGCCCAAGGGGTGTTGTACCGCGGGGAGCGGACGCGCGCTCCTAGGCGGGCCAGGAGGCCCGCGCACCCGGGATGCGAACGACGCACCCTTCCCCTTGGGCGCGGACAGGGCCGCGCCCCTACAGAACGACGCATGGTTCCGTGGGTGGCGGACGGGGCCGTAGCCCTGCGGAATGCCCGAGGGGGTTAGGCGGCGCGGTGGTAACCCGCGTCCAGCAGCACCGCGAAGATCTCGCTCCAACCGGGGAACAGGCGGTTGTTGCGGCGGCGGTAGTCCAGCAGGGCGCCGTCCACGCGCGCGACTTCGGTCGTGGTGATGGCGCCGGGGCCGCGGTAGCCCAGGGAGCGCAGCACCTGCAACATCTCTTGGGTCGAGAGCTGCTTTTTCTGGTGGCGGCGTTTGAACTCGTCGACCGCGGCGATGAACTCGAAGGTCTCAGGCGCGAACTCGTCCGGGCGCTCGGGTTTGTTGCGGCTGGCGGCCGCTTCGCCGGGACCCGGTTGGGCGGGGCTCGCGGTCTCCTCCTGGCCGCCGCGGCGATTCTGGGCGGTGGCGCGCCCGCCGCGCGCGGACGCGGCGCGACCCTTGGCGCGTTGGAGCGCCTCCGCGGCCTTCTTGGTCGCGGGGGTCAACGTGTCGCCCTCCGGCCCGACCTTGGTTTTTTGGGGCGCGGCCTTGGCCGGCGCCTTTGCGGCCGCCTTCTTGGCCCCGGACTTCGGGGCGGCGGGGGAGGCGGGGGCAGACTTCTTGCGCGGGGCTTTTTTCGGATCGGGGGCGCTCATGGGGGGTCCGGCCGGTGGCCCGGAGGCCAGCAGCATCGGAACCCCGGACGCCCGGTCTGAAACCAAACCAGGCGCACTCCGGCGGGCGCGCGACGGGAGGGGCCCAGGGGGGCCGCCCCCCGCTCCATCAGGCCTTGGCTTCGGCCTTCTGCTGCACACCCAGCGGGATCGTGGTGACCTCGAGCACCTCGACTTCCAGGTTGCCCGAGGGCAGGCGCAGGGTCGGGCGCGAGCCTTCGCGCGTGCCCAAGAGGCCCTGGGCGATGGGCGAGCGGTAGCTGATCACACCGCCCGCGTCGGAGTCCCACGGACCGAGGATCGCCACGACGCGCTCCTTGCCGTTGTTGACCTCGCGGTAGCGCACCTTCGTGCCCGGCGCGGCGATGCCTTCGGGCGCGGCGGCGTTGTCGATCAACTGCGCGCGGCGCAGTTCTTCCTCGATCTCCATCGCGCGACCGGTGAGGTTGCGCTGCTCCTCGAGCGCCGACTCCCACTCGGAGTTCTCCGAGAGGTCGCCGAACGATGCCGCGCGGCCGATGGCCTCGGCGTTGGCGGGGATCTTCACCTCGCGCAGTTCGCGCAGCTCATTCTCGCGTTTGGCCAGGCCCTCGCGGGTGGTCCAAACCGTGTTCTCCTCTTCCCAGAACGGGCGCGCCAGGTCGCGGAAAATGTCCGGGTAGCGCTGCACGGCGTGGTGCGTGAAGGCGCGGTCGATGGCGCTGGGCACACCCTTCGCGACGAGCGGCATGAACGCGCGCAATTGCGAGCGGGTGGCACCGTCGAGCAGGCGGCCCATGAGCGGCGGCTGGCCCGACGTCAGGAGCGACACGAGGCGTTGCTCGGCGCGTGTGCGGAAGGGATCCGATCCCACCGCCTCTTGCAAGTGGACCGCGAGCAGCAGGTAGGAGTGGAGGCGCTGCAGCGGGCCCGGGTACTCGCCGTCGATCTTGCCCGCTTCGACCTGCTCGGCGAGCGTCAAGAGCAGGTTCGGGTTGCGGGTCGGCCGGATCAGGAGGCTGGTGGCGACCTGCGCGAGCAGGGTCTCGCGCTTGGCCTCGAGCAACGCGTCGACCAGCGCGCGCACCATGCCCGGGGGCGCGTGGTGCACGTTGGCGGCGGCTTCGTCGAGCCAGTGCTCTTCGCCGTAGATCTCGCGCAGGAGGTCGAGGCAGAACTCCTGCTCGCGCAGGCCCGGGGGCTCGGCGAAGAGGCGCCAGAGCGCCGGCGCCTCGGCCGGATCCTCAGGCACGGGCTTGGCGAGCGCCAGGCGCACCAGTTCGGCGAGCGGCGGCGGCGTTTCGTTGCGCTCGGCGCGCAGCAAGAGCCACGCGGAGATGCGTTGGGTGCGGTCTTCGCCCGGTTGGCTGGCGAGCCACTCGATCGTCTCGAGGGCCACCTGGCGCAGTTCGGGGGCGATCTTCGCGCCGCTCAGAAGGTCGCGCACACGTGTCAGCGCGGCCTTCAGGTCCTTCGACATCTTGAGTTGGTGGCGCACGCTGGCGACCGGATCCGCGGCGCTCTCAAGCAGCCGCACCGTCACGTTCTGGCCCGAGCCCGTGACTTCGAACCAGGGGCTGGTTTCGGCCAACTTGCGCGCCTTGCGCCACCAACTGGTGAACGCGGGGCCTTCCACTCCGAGATGCGTCAGCGCGCTCTTCAACTGGGCCAGGCTGAGTTTCCCGTTCCAGCGGCGCACGGCCGACAGCAGCGGCTCGAGCGGCTCGTCCTTGATGATCTTCGAGAGCGCCGCCGGATCGCGCACCACCAGCGCGCGCAGGTCGGTGGGCTCGAGCAGGTCCGACGTGTCGAGCAGACTCTTCAGCGGCAGGCGGTCCTTGCGGCCGCTGGCAAAACGCACGTCGACCTCGAGCGCGTCCATGTGCACGGCGGTGATCTCGCCCACACCCCAACCGGAGCGGTGGAAGAACGCGCTGCCCGGCTCCAGGTGGATCAGGCCGCGCAGCGAACGCCACGACTTGCGGATGTCCGTCGCGCCGCCGTGGAAACCGACCAACGTGGTGTAGAGCGGCCACCAACTCTCGGAGCCCCAAGCCGCTTCGGCGTTGCGCACGAGGCGGGTCGTCAACTCGCCGGGCGGCGCGCCGCAAAGCAGCGCCTTGCCGAGCAGTTCGGCGGCCTCCATGGGCCGCGACAGCGCCTCCAGGACGTCCGCGTGTTCGCGCACGAGCGGCACGAGGCGCGTCACTTGCTTCGCTTCGCTGGCTGCGTCCAGGGCGGAGATCGCTTCGTCGATCGGGCCAGCGGCGCCCAGCAGTTCGGCCCAGGCCTTCTCGAGCTGGGTCCATTGTTCGTCGCGGACGAGGGAGGCGAGGCTCATGCGTGAGGAGGGTCGAGGAGGGGCTTCGTGCAAAAACGAGGTCGGAGAGCGAGCCCCTGAGAATAGTCGTCCGGGGCACCCATTCTCAATCTTTGCGGCCCACAACTGCTCCGTCCGCCCCGCGATGGGGCCCGGGCGACACCCGCGAGCGCCCGGCCGTCGGCGGTCAGTCCGCGGCCACGAGGGCGCCCTTCAGGTAGCGGGAGCGCGGGTGGTCCGGCCGTTGGGGGTGGTCGGGGCCGGGCCCCAGGACCTCGAGTAGGCGGATGTCCCGACCGGCCCGGCGGGCCGACGAGAACACCGCGCCGAGGAAGCCGGAGGTGTCGAGGGCACCCGAGCACGAGAAGGTCATCAGCAGACCGCCGGGCTCCAGCACCGAAAGCGCCAGGGCATTGAGGTCGTGGTACTTCTTCAAGGCGTCCTCGAGGCGCGCCTTGCCCATCGCCAACTTGGGCGGGTCGAGGACCACCAACTCGGCCCGTTTGCCCGCGTCGATCAAGCCGCGCAGGGCGTGGAACGCGTCCGCGTGGGCGAAGTCGACCTCGAGTTTGTTGCGGGCCGCGGCGCCGTGGGCGCGTTCGAGCACCACCTCGTCGAGGTCGAGCGAAAGCACGTACCGCGCGCCGCCCCGGGCCGCGTGCAATCCGAAACCGCCGGTGTTGCAGCAAAGGTCGTACACGCGCCGGCCCCGGGCCATGGACCCGAAGTGCCGGCGGTTCTCGCGTTGGTCGCAGAAGAAGCCCGTCTTGTGCCCCTTGCCCGGCAGAAGCGGGTACACGATGCCGTGTTCGGTGATCTCAACCTCGCGGGTCAGTTCGCCAGCGGCTTCCGCCGCGGCCCGTTCCGCGTCGCTGAAACCCTCGCTGCCGAGCGCGCTGTTGGGCACGCGGTGCACCACTTCCGCCGACGGGTAGAGCTGCAGCAGGGCGCGCTCCACTTCGGCGCGCAGGTTCCAGAAGCCGAGCGCGTGGTGTTCGCAGACGAGGAACGGCCCCAGGCGGTCGACCACGAGTCCCGGCAGGTCGTCGCCCTCGCCATGGCAGATGCGGTACGCGTCCGTGAACTCGGGGAGGCGCAGGGCCTTGCGGCGCAGGTCGTCGGCGGCCTTCAACCGGGCCAGCAGGAAGCGCTCCGGTTTGTCGAGGTCCGTGCGCCGGCCGCGCGACAGCCAACGCAGGCGGATGTCCGAGTGGGGGTTGTAGAGCGCGTGTCCGACGAAGCGGTCCGACGCGTCGAGCACCTCCACCAGGCTGCCGGGTGCGATGTCCTGGCGCGGGGCGCGCACACGGCGCCCATACACCCAGGGGCCGCGGTCGAGGCGATCGTCGGCCAGTTCGACGGCGGGCAGGGTCGGAGCGGGGCACATGGGGCGCGGAGCTTAGCGGTCCGCCGGGGCCCTCGGCCAGGGCCTCGGGCGCGAGGGCCCCGGCGAAGGTGCCCGACGGACTTCGCGGGGGCGCTTGCTAGGCTCACGCGCATGAACATCGCGACCCTGTGTGTGCAGGCCGTGGCTCTGGTGGGAGGCACGGTGCATTCCATGGAACCGGGCGCGGAGCCCCGCATCGCCACGGTGCTGGTCGAAGGGGGCCGCATCGTGGCCGTGGCTCCGGACCTGGAACTCGCCCCAGGAACACGCCGCATCGACTGCGCCGGCAAACATCTCGTGCCCGGCCTCGTCGACGCGCTGGTCAACTTCGACCCCGAACACGACGCGCTCTACCTCGCCCGCGGTGTGACGTTCCTCGGCGACATCGGTTCGGATCTCGAGCTGGCCCTGACCCTGCGCGAGCCCGAATGGCGCGACCGCACACCGGGTCCGGGCTACGCGTCGCCGGGCGCGGTCCTCGGAGGCGATCCGCCGAGCAGCCCGGGAGCGCTCATCGTGCGCCACGCCCAGGACGCGGCGGAACTGGTCGAGATGCTCGCGAGCCGCGACGCCGACTACCTCTGTGTGCAACCCGGTCTGACGCCCGAGAACTGGCGAGCGCTCGCCGCCGACGCGAACACCCGGGGCCTCTCCGTGAAGGGGCCCCTGCCCGACGGTGTGCCCGTCGAGGAGGCGCTCGACGCGGCGGAACTCGGTGTGCACTTCCTGGACGGGTTGCTGCCGACGCTGCCGGATGGCAAGCGTGTGGGCTGGAGCATCGTGTTGCCGCGGGCGCTCGATCCCGTCGTCGAGCTCCTGGGTGCGCGGCGCACGTACGTCGTGCCGGTGCTCGCCTCCACGGCGGTGCGCCTCGAAACGCCCGAGGCCAAACTCGACGCGCTCGAGTCCATGGCGTCGCACTACACGGTGTGGTGGGGCAACGAATGGGGCGCGCGCCAGAGGTCGTTCACCGAACAGGTCCTCGCCGACGGCAACCGCGTGCTCGAGAAGCAGATGGCGCTCGTCGCGCGCCTCGACGCGGCCGGCGCGCGCGTGGTGCCCGGCAGCGGCGCGCCGCATCCTTGGCTCGTGCCCGGCGAGGCCCTGCACGAGGAACTGGCGCTCTGGGTGAAGGCCGGGCTCGCGCCCTACGACGTGCTCGCGCAGGCGACCCGCGAAGGCGCAGCCTTCCTGGGCCAAGGCGACGAGCGCGGCACACTGACGGTGGGCAAGGTGGCGGACCTCTTGGTGGTCGACGGCGATCCGCGCGAATCCCTCGCCAGCTTGCGGGAGCCGGCCTCGGTGGTGGTGCGCGGACGCGTGCTTTCGAGTGAGACCCTCGGCGAGCTGGTCGCGGCCGTGACCGCGGACCAAGAGGCCAAACGCGCGGCGGAGCGGGCGCCGCTCGAGATCGCGCCGCCGGTGCTGCCGGAGGGTGTCGCGCCGCTCCTGGCGGGCGAAGTCGAAACGCGCGCCCTGGGGCAGCGGGTCAGCGGCGAACGCTGGGCCGTGGGCCGCGAGGCCGACGGTTCTCTGCTCCTGGTCGGGCGCATGCTGCGCCCGGCGCAAGGAGAGATCACGGCCTCGGAACTGCAGATCCAGCAGCGGCTCCTGAACGGCCGTCTGACGGCGTTCTCCGTGCGCCTGCTGGCGGAGGGACAAGAGGTCAACGTCGTCGGTTCCCTCGTCGGCGAACGCATGCAACTGCGCCGCGAGCACAACGGTGTGCACCTCGCAACCGAGAACACGGACCAGGTGCTGCACGCGCTCAGCCTCGGCAGTTTGGGCGGCTCGGTGACGACGGCGATCGCGATCGGCCAGCGGGAGCGCCAAGGGCGCCTTTGGGTCCTGGCGCTCGGTTCGCTCTTCGAGCCGGGTGTGATGGAGTGGGAGCTGGTCGACCAACCGGATGGTCGGCTCGTGCGCACCCACTCGGGCGGCATGGTCATCGAGTTCGACGAAGACGGCACGCCCCTCGGTTGGGCCCAGGAGGTCGGGCGCGGTCAACTCGCGACGTTGAGCCGCGAGGCGAGCAACTTCGGCGGGCCGGGCCTGCCCTCGCGTCACGATGCCGCGGCCGGCGAGGCCTACGTGGCCGAAGTGCAACGGCGCCGGGCCGAAGCGGAGCAAAAGGGCGAGGGTGGGACCGGTGGCGGAGGCTGACGTCGGCGCTGCGGCGCGTTTTGCGAGCCCCGTGAACCGGGACGTGCCCCTGGGGCAACCGGGGGAGTTCCGCCCGCTCGGACTGGGGCCGCTCTCCGTGTGGCCGCCCGTGGTGCTGGCGCCCATGGCCGGTGTCACCAACTACCCGTTCCGCACCCTGTGCCGGCGCCAGGGCGCGGGGCTCTACGTGTCGGAGATGATCACCGCGCGGGCGTTCCTGGTGGGGCACCGCACGACGCTGCTGCTCGCATCGAGCCGCCCCGACGAAACGCCCCGCTCCGTGCAGGTCTACGGCACGGATCCCAAGGACATCGGGGAGATGGTGCGCGCCCTCGTCGACCAGGGTGTCGACCACGTGGACATGAACTTCGGTTGCCCCGTGCGCAAGGTGACGCGACTCGGCGGCGGCAGCGCGGTGCCCGTCAAGCCGCGGCTCCTGGAGCGCATCGTGCGCGCGGCCGTGCGCTCCGCCGGCGCGGTCCCCGTCACGATCAAGGTGCGCAAGGGCATCGACGACGGGCTCTTGACGTTCCTGTCCTCAGGCCGTGTGGCGGAGCAGGAGGGCGCACGCGCGATAGGCCTGCACGCGCGCACGGCTTCGCAGCTCTACTCTGGCGAGGCCGATTGGAACGCGATCGGGGAGCTCGTCGCGGCGGTTTCGATCCCCGTGCTCGGCAATGGCGATATCTGGGAGAGTTACGACGCCCTGCGCATGGTGCGCCAGACTGGATGCGCCGGGGTGATCGTGGGGCGCGGCTGCTTGGGGCGGCCGTGGCTGTTCCGCGAACTCGCCGACGTGTTCGACGGCCGCGAGCCCAAGGCGCCGCCCAACTTCGGCCAGGTCGCGGCCGTGATGGTCGAACACGCGGAGCTCTTGGTCGACTTCTTCGGGCCCGTGCACGGCATGCGCCAGATGCGCAAGTGGGTGACCTGGTACACGAAGGGGTTCCGCGGTTCGGCGTCGGTGCGCAACGACCTGGGCGCGCTCGACGACATCGCCGCGCTGCGGCAACTCCTGACGCGACTGGATCCCAACGAGCCGTTTCCGGCCGCGGCCCTGCGCGCCCACCGGGCGAAGGGCTCCCAGTGCCAGCGGGTCAGTCTGCCCGAGGGGTATCTGGACGACCTGGACGACGACCGGCCGCCGCGCTCCGTGCACGGCGCGGACGAACTCGAGGCCTGGGAAGAGGCCCTTTCCGGCGGTTGACGGGCACGGACCGGGACGGCTTCTGGGACGTGGTGGTCGTGGGCGCGGGCGCCGCCGGTCTGTGGTGCGCGTGGCGCGCCGCGGCCCTTGGGTGCAGCGTTTTGGTGCTCGAAAAAACCGCGCGCACGGGCACCAAGATCCTCGCGAGCGGCGGCACCCGCTGCAACTTGACGACGACGCTCGACGGGCGCGGCGCAGCGCGGCTGTTTGGGAGCAGGGGCGAGCGATTCCTGCGCCACGCGATGCGCGTGCTGCCGCCGACGGCCGTGCGTGAGGCGTTCGACGGCCTCGGTGTGCCGACGGTCGAAGCGCCGCTCGAGAAGATCTTTCCGAAGAGCCAGCGCGCTCGGGACGTGCGCGACGCGCTCGAGTCGGCGGGACGCACGGCGGGCGCGCAGTTCCGGCTGGGCGCGGGTGTCGCGAAGCTGCATCCCGAGGGCGCGGGTTGGCGCGTGTGGCTCGACGGGGCGGACAGTGTCTTGGCGCGGCGACTCGTGCTCGCCGTCGGCGGGCAGAGTTACGCGCGCACGGGCACTACGGGCGATGGCTACCGCTGGCTCGCGGAGCTGGGGCTCTCCGTCGCGACGCCGGTTCCCGCCCTGGTGCCGCTCGTGAGCCCGGCGGATTGGGTGCGCTCGCTCGCCGGCATCGCCGCGCAGGAGGTCGAGGTGCGCCACGGCGACGGGCGGGACGTGCCGCTCGCGTCGCGCCGTCGCCCCGTGGTGTTCTCGCACGCGGGCCTCTCCGGACCCGGCGCCATGGACCTGGCCGAACCGGTGGCGCGCGCGGCCCTCGACGGCCGCACTCGCGAACTCCTGCTCGATTTCCTGCCGGACATCGCGGCGGCGGAGTTGGAGCGCGCCCTCGTCGAGCGCGCGTCGAAGGGCGGCCAGGTGCGCGTCGTGCGCGCGCTGGAAGAGCACCTCGCCGAACCCCTGCCGCGGCGGCTCTTGGCGGCGGTGCTGGCCCAGGCGGCAGTGCACCGGGACGACCTGGTGCTGGCGCAGCTCTCGAAACCGCAGCGGCAGGGATTGGTGCGCGCGCTCAAGGGCTTGGTGGTGCCCGTCAGCGGCACGACCGGATACGACAACGCCGAGGTCACCGCGGGCGGTCTGGCGCTCGACGAGGTGGATCCCGGCTCGGCGCGTGTGAAGTCGCACCCGGGGCTCTACGCGGTGGGGGAGTTGCTCGACCTGCAGGGCCCGATCGGCGGCCTCAACTTCCAGGCCGCGTTCGCGATGGGCGAGGTGGCCGCGGCGGCCCTCGCGGCGTCGCGCGCGGGTTAGGGCTTCTTGTCCTTGGGCTCGTGCTCGGCGACGAGGGCCGCCAGATGGTCGCGCATCCACGCGGCCTCGCGCGCGAGTTCTTCCTGACGCGCGCGCGCCGCTTCGAGCAACTCCGGTTCGGCGCCCATGCGGCGCTGCCATTGGCCGGCAAACGTCTCGAACTCCGGATCGTCGAAGGGCGGCAGCAGGCGGCGCGCTTCCCCGGGATCGTCGCCGGCGGCGGCCCACAGCGCGTGGAACACGAGCGCCTGGTGGGACTGGTAGCCGTCCACGAACACGGGCTCGGCGGCGGCGTGCGCGCGCGACAGGTTGGTCACCGCGGACGCGAGGCGTCGCGCGGGCAGGAAGAGCTCGCCGATGCGCGCGTAGAGCGCCTTGTGCTGCGTGTCCTTGATCGGCGCGACCCACGTGGTGCGGTCCCCGAGCACCGTGTGCACGATGCCCAGCACATCGACGTCGGGCATTTCGATCTCGCGCCCGCTGGACCAGGCGTCGAGCAGCGTCACTCCGGCGTACACCTTGCCATCGCGGGTGGTGTAGCAGTGCCCAAACGCCTCGAGCGCGGCGCGCTGCGAACCATCGTCCAAGCTGGCCGCGACCGCGGCTTCGGCGAGATCCCAATCCGGGTGCCGGCCGAGCAGCGCGTTGTCGAAGAGCCGCATCCACTGCTCGTCGTCCTTCTCGGGCGCGCGGCGCACCTCGCCGACCCCGAAGTCGTAGTGGAACCGCACGCGCTCGGGCCGCTGTGGACGGCGCACTTCGATGCGCTTCTCGAGGGCGCGCATCGCGCTGTCCGAGGACGTTGCGACCTTCCGCGGGATGGGCTGCGCAGGCGCATGTTCCTTGGGATCGAACCAACGCGGCGGCCGCTGCTCCTTGAGGTGACCGGGGTCGACGCCCAAGAGCCCGCGCGCGCGGCGCACCAGTTCCGCGGTGCGCGGACAGGCTTCGTTCACTTCGAATCGCCAGCGCTCCAAGAGGCGCCGCTGTTCGGCCTGGGGCCAAGCGGCGACCTTGCGGCGCAGAGCGGCGTGGTCGATCTTCGCGGCGCTGTCCCCTTGCGGGAACCCGACCTTCGGCGGGACGGGACCTCCGCTCGCCCGCCCGGTCGACGCGAGCGCGGCACACGCGACGACGAGGAGGAAGATGGCGCGTCCGCGGCGGTGCGTACGGCGCGAAGGGCTCCGCCGGTGGGCGGCGCGCGTTGGCGAGCGAAGTTCCATGGCGAGAACGCCTGAGTCTACGCCCACGGGCGGCCGATCCAGCCCGTGCGCCAACCGCCGGTGAAAGGGGCGCGCTCCCTCGACCCTTCCCCGCGTTGGGGGCCCTGACACGGGCGCAGGAACTGCGCGCCGCCGGATCCGACCCGGATGGGCCGAGGGGGCGTTGTGCCGGACGCCCTCGGGACGTCCGCTGCCACTGGATGAGCCTACCCCGCTCTGGGCGGGCGGGCGATGACCGCGGGCGGCGGCAGTCCCTTGCGGGACGGGTAATGGCCGTGTAGAGAGGAGGCCGCCCGCGCCTCGGGCGGTCGGCTCACTTCCGGCGCCGACGGCGGCGGCGTTTGGCGCGCAGGTGCTCGACCTGCTCGGGCTCCACCTCGCGGGCCTCGGCGTGGCGCGCGCGCCAGGTTTCGACCAGTTCGGCGCCCGTGCCGCTCGCCTCCGAGACCAACCGCAGCAGTTCGAGCGACGGGACGAACTCGGGGCTGTGCAGGAACAGGAGCGGCCGGAAGCGTTTGCTGGGGGTCTGCGTGAACCGTCGCTGGTTGGCCAGGAGGCGCCTGGCGAGGCCCACGTCCCGCCGCGAGAGGCGTGTGGCCGCGATCATCGGCTCCAGGAGTTCCCCGGCCACGTCGAGGATCTCGCCCTCGGCGAAGGGCGGTTGGTCGAGCTCGCGGCCGAGGCGCTCGACCACGGGTCGCAGGTAGAGCAACGCGAGGGCCAGGGCCGGGTCCGTTTCGCGTCCGGCCCGCGCCTCCCGGTCGAGGGCGGCGAGCAGCGGCCAGAAGCGCTCGGCCCGCTGGGGGTCCTGCACGTGTTCGCCGACCGCCGGCAGCACCACACGCAGGGCGCCGCATTGGTGCAACAGGCGGAACGCCGGTTCGCTGTGACCGGAACGCAGGAGGCGCAGCACTTCCTCGGCCACCCTGGGGGGGGCGGAGCGCTCGAGCTCCGGCGCCCAGCGGCACATGGCGTCCCACGTGCCCTTGTCGATGCGGAAGTCGAGCCGCGTCGCGAACTTGATCGCGCGCAGGATGCGCACGGGGTCCTCGCCGAGGCGCACCTGGGGTTCGCCGATCGTGCGCAACACACGCGCGTCCAGGTCCTCGAGACCGCCGACGTAGTCGAGGATCCGCCACTCGAGCGGGTCGAGGAACAGCGCGTTGATCGTGAAGTCGCGCCGGCGTGCGTCCTGCTCGGCGGTGCCGAACTCGTTGTCGTCGACGATCAGCAGATCCTCGTCGCCTTTGACCTGCCGGGGTTCGGCGCGGAACGTGCTGGTCTCCACGACCTTGTCGCCGTAGACCACGTGCACCAACTTGAAGCGCCGCCCGATGATGCGCCCGTTGCGGAACACACGTTTGATCTGCCGCGGGTGGGCGGCGGTCGCCACGTCGAAGTCCTTCGGCCGCACGCCGAGCAAGAGGTCGCGCACACATCCGCCGACCAGGTAGGCCTCGAATCCGCGACGCGCCAGGCGCACGGTCACACGCATGGCGTCGGCATCGACTCTTTCGCGCTGGATCGCCTCGGCGGAAACCGTCCGCGGGTCCCCGGAGGGCGGGGGAGGGCTGAGGGGGCGGTCCTCGTCGAAGCCGGGCGGCAGATCGACCTCGCCGAGGTTCTCGTACTCCTCTTCGCGGCGCCGCCGACGCCGGTCGCGGCGGGTTCCCTCGACGCGCGACCCACCTACGCGCGCGGAACGGCGGGCCGGCGCGGAGCCCGCGTCGCCGCGGTCCCCGTCGACCCGCTCGCTCGCGCGGGCGTTGGACGGCGCGCCGCCCTCGCTGCGCTCGACGGCGGGTTCGCGACGACGCGGCGGTGCGTCCTGCGGCAGGGGCGCGGGTGCGGAAACAGGAGTCGGTCCGTAGGCCGGGTCGTGCCGGCTGCGCAGTTTGCGGCGCGCGCCGGGCAGGCGTTGGGCTTCGCTTTCGGGCTCGGGCACGGGAGGTTGGTTCGCGGTTGGTGCCGGCGTGGAGCCCGGCGTGTCGGTGCGGGGGCTTCCGATCGGAACGGGAACAGGGCCGTGGGCGTTGGGCTGCACGTGGCGGTGGAGAGGAGATCCAGGAAAAAGAGAAGGAGCCGCGCGGCGCGGAGCAAGTCCGCGTCCGCCGCGCCGTCGGGTTGTGTCCGGCTGCGTGTGCTTCGCCCGGGGTGAGCGCGGTCCGCGGGGTCGAACCGTTGGCCAAGGGCCGAACGGGTTCGCGACGGAACCGGCTCGCGACCGAAACGCGGCCACCGCAGGGAGGCCGCCCCGTCGTCCCAGCTCCTCGGGAGACGACTCCACGGGAAACGGGGCGACACGCCACCGCCATCCGAGGGCGGTGGCGGTGGTTCGCGCACCGAACCGGCCCAGGTTTCACGGGCGCCGACGCCCGGTGGGGCGGGCGCGCGGGCACCCTTGGCGTGGGAGACACGCGAGAGGGCTGCTCAGCCTACACGCTGCCCGCCGGTTCCGTTCCCTCGGGGGCCGCTTGCTCCGCCCCGCTCGCGGCACTATTCTCGTTGCTCCCCGAGGGCAGTAGCTCCTAACGGTTAGAGCGACTGATTCCAAATCAGTAGGTTCGAGGTTCGAATCCTCGCTGCCCTGCCAGCGCCCCCCCGGGGGCTCTGCCACCAAAAGCCAGTGCCCGTTCGGACGCCCGCCGCACCCGTCCGGAGGCAGCGCAAGGCTCCGCCGGAAGGACCGCGTCCATCGGGCCCCGACGGCGCCTCCCCGCGATCTTGCCGCGGAGCCTGACCTTTCCAGGCGGTCTGGACCGCACTCCTAGACCCACCGATGAGCACTCCCCCCGCCGATCCCCTCCCCGGTCCGTCCTCCGGTCCGCTTCCCGGGGATCGGTCCGAACGGGAGGGGCCGACCGCCGGCGGCGACGGCGGCGCGGACGGGCGCGCCGCCTCGGATGCGGAGCCGGATGCGGACGAGTTGGAACTCGAAGACCGCCCGAATCCCTCGCTCGCCGATGGGCCGCTCCCGACCGAAGCGGCGCTGCTCGCGGCCCTCGAAGAGGCCTTCGCAGCGGAGGGTGTCGCACCCGGCGTGCTCGAGAGCTACGCCAAACACGCGCGCTTCGTGCTCGAGGGCAACCGCCGCCTCAACCTGACGGCGATCGTCGATCCCAAGGAGATCGCCGTGAAGCACTACCTCGACTGCTTCCGCGCCACGCGCCTCCTGCCGCTGATGGGGCGCACGGTGCTCGACCTGGGCACCGGCGGCGGTTTCCCGGGCATGCCGACCGCCCTGTGCGAAGCGCAGGCGCGTGTGGTGTTGCTCGACAGCCGCAAGAAGCGCGTCGACTTCGTGCAGGAATCCATCGACCACATGGGCCTCCCGAACGCGACCGCCGTGTGGGCGCGCGGCGAGGAGCACCTCGCGCGCAACCCCTACGACGTCGTGTTCGTGCGGGCGCTGTCGTCCGTGCGCGAAAACGTGCGCATGCTGCGCAAGGTGCGCCACCAGTTCACCGATCTGGTGATGTTCAAGGGGCCGTCCTGGTCGCGCGAAGTGCGCGCGGCCGAGCGCGAAGCGGAGCGCCTGGGATTCCGCCTCGACACGGTGTGGGAGCACGAGCTTCCCGGCGGGATGGGCCAGCGGGCCCTACTCGTCTACCGCAGTCCCGGCGGGCGGTGAACCGAGTGCCGGCGGGCGGTGAACCGAGTGCCGGCGGGCGGTGAATCGCGTCCCGGCGGGCGGTGAACCGAGTGCCGGGAAGGTGGTGCCCGAGGGGGGAGTCGAACCCCCACTCCCTTGCGGGAACATGGACCTGAACCATGCGCGTCTGCCGATTCCGCCACCCGGGCCGAGTTGCGAGGGCGCGAACGATACGGGGCGCGGGGGCGCCGGTCAACGGCCAGTCGGTGTGTGGCGCCCAAAAAGCGGCGCCGGCAGTCAGCCGGCCGTCACGTTCAATCCGTCCGCGATCGCCCAGGGCACCCTCGCCGAGCCGCCGAGGGTCTCCCGCTCCGTCGAGAGCGCGCCGAGCTGCCCCAGGGCCTCGAAGGCGTTGCCCGCGATCAGGGTCTCGCCCAGGGAGCGCACGATTTCGCCCCCTTCCACCCAACGCGCGCTCTTCGCCACGCCTGAGAAGTCGCCGCTGGTGCCGTCGACCGTGCCGCTGAATCGCCCGACCAGGAGGCCCCGGCCGAGCCGTGCGGCCATCTCCTTGGCGTCGCCGCCATCCCCTGCGTCGACGACGAGGTTGTGGGCGCCGATCCCGGGCACACCCCGGGCGCTGCCCTGGGCGTGGCCGGTGCTCTCCGCAAGTCCCTCGAGGCGCGCGGCGCGCGCATTGGAGAGGTACGTCCCCAGCACACCCCGCTCGACCAGCGCGCGGTCCGCCGTCGCGCTGCCCTCGCGGTCCACGAGGCACGCGCCGGCGAGTTCCGCGTCGCCGGGCGCATCGCGCAGGGTGAAGTGCGCCGCGGCGACGGCGGTGCCGAGCTTGCCGGCCAAGGCGCTGCGTCCGCGCTGCACGGCGAGCGCCGAGAGCGCGCCGACGAGCGGGCCGAGGAAGAGCTCCGCAAACGCGTCGGGCGCAAACAGCACTGGACCTCGGTAACTCGTCGCCTTTCCCGCGCCGAGGTTGTCGAGCACGGTGCGCGCGAAGCGCCGTCCCATGCGCTCGAGCGCCGGTTCGAACGAATCCGCGCCGCGGGTCCACTCCGACAGCGCGTCGAAACCACCGACGTCCGCGCCGTCGACGGCCATGCCGAAGAGGCTGGCCGAGAGCCCCGCGTCGGACTCCGCCGCGCGCGCGCCGCGCGACGAAACCACCGCCGATGACCCGCGCGAGAAACGGATCGCACCCTGGTCGACGGACACCCGTTTGTCGAAGCCGCGGCAGACCTCCATCAGCTTGCCGGCGAGCGCCACGACGGACGCGGGCGCGAGGGCCCAGAGCGCGGGTTCGCTCGGCAATGGACCCCCGAAGAGTTCGCGCGCCGCGAGCAATCCCGCAGCGGGGTCGACGGGCGAGAGCTTCGCGAGCGCGACCGCGGAAGCGGCGAGGTCCGCGAGCGCCGCGGGGCTCGCCGCCTGGTTCGTCGAGGCGAACCCGAGGCGCCCGCCGACGAACACACGCAGGCCCAGCGCTTCGCCCATCGAAACCCGCGCCAGTTGCAAATCGCCCTTCTCGAGCTGCACCGAAGTGCCGCCGTGGCTCGACGCAAAGGCCTCGGCCTCGTCGGCCCCGGACGCGAGCGCGTGCGCGACGGCGGCGTCGCAGCGCTCCAGAAGATCCGCGCGCTCGAGCGCGGCGCCGCGTTCGTCCACGACCTGCGTTCTCGTGCCCATCAACCGCGCCCCCCGAGCAGCACTTCGCAGCGCACCCACGGCCCGCCGGCGTCGACCTTGGCGGGTTGCCCCTTGCCGCAGTGGCCCGAGCCCAGATCCCAGCGGAAGTCGCGCCCGACCCCGTCGACGCTGGCGAGCACGTCGAAGGCTCGGCCCGAGAGGTTCACGCCGCGCAGCAGCGGCCCGACGACGCCGTTCTTCACGTGGTACGCCTCCTGCGTGCCGAACATGAACTCGCCGTTCGCGTCCGCTTGGCCGTTGGCGGGGCCGTCGAGCAGGTAGCCGTCCTCGATGCCCTCGAGCAGTTGTTCGAAGGTGCTCGTCCCGGGCTCGATGTAGGTGTTGCGCATGCGGATCAAGGGCTCGTTCTGGTACTCCCACGCGCGGCCGTTGCCGGTGGGAGCAACCCCGAAGTGCGCCGCCGACTCGCGGTTGTGCAGGTAGTTCTTGAGCACACCCTGTTCGATGATCGCCGTGCGACCGGCGAACACACCCTCATCGTCGACGGGCAGCGTGCCGCCCGCGCCGTCGGTGTATTCACTGGCGCCGGAATCGCACAGAGTCACGAGTTCGCTCGCGACGCGCTGGCCCAACTTGCCCGCGGCGCAGCTCCCGCTCTGCACGAAGTCCGCTTCGACCGTGTGCCCGATCGCCTCGTGGGTCAATAGGCCGACGAGCGCGGGAGAGAGCAACACACGTTTGCGTCCGCCTTCGGGATACCCGGCACCGAGGCGGTCCACGGCGATGCGGGCGGCCTCGTCGGCGAGTTGGTCCGCACCGGCGGCGCGGAACAGGCACTCCCAACCTCCCGTGGCTCCCACGGATCGGGAGCCGCGCTGGAGCTGCGCCCCGTCCCGCGCGATGGCACCGACACGCAGCTCGGGACGCACGTGGCGGAGCCAGGCGCGCGCGCCATCGGTGGTCACGATCGCCTTCTCCTCGAGCACTTCCGTGTACGCGCAGCTCGCGCTGTCCACCGAACCGGAGCTGGCGCGAGCGCGAGCCTCGGTGCTGAGCACGAGCTGCAACAACTCCTCGAGGGAGCGGCCCTCGAGCTCGTCGTACCCGGGCACTTCGAAGCGCCCCCGCGCGAGCTGCGCGGGCGCGAGGTTCTCGATCCGCGCCCGGCGCAGGCCAGCCGACGCGCGCGCCGCCGACCGGGCGTCGTCGATCGCCCGGCGGATGGCTTCGATCTCGAGGCTCCCGGTGCTGGCGAAACCAAAGGTGCCACCCTCGAGCACGCGGACACCCACTCCGGAGTGTTCGGTGCTCATGGCCGCGTCCACACGGCCCTTCTCGACGGCGACGGAGCGCTGGCGCTTCCTGTGCAGGCGCAGCTCGACGAAACCGTCCTCGCGGCCGACCAGGGCCGAGGCCAACCAGGCCGTGGGGTCCTCTTGGGTGTGCATGGGGGCATGATGGGCCGAGGTGGGGGGCGGGAACAGGCCCCGGCACACCGTGGGGACCCAGAACCCTGGTGGCGGGAAGCGGCCCAGGTGGCGAGAAGGGGACGATCGGACCCCCGTTGACCCCCGGTTCGGTCCCCGGGGCCAATCCTTACGTGCACGGTAGGTGGTATCTTCTGGCCGATACACGAGCGGACCGCCCTTCCGGCTGGTGCGCCCGGCCCACCGGCTGGCGTGCCCGGCACACTGGCTGGCGCGCCCGGCACACTGGCTGGCGCGCCCGGCATACTGGCTGGCGCGCCCGGCATACAGTCCGCGGCCCCGCCGTATTTTCCCGAGCGAACGACCTTGAAGATCCTCTTCATCTACCCCGACATGGTCAGCCCGGACCCCTCCTGGTCGGGCTACTACTACGAGGGCATCGCGACCCTGTCGGCGGCCGCCAAGGCCGCGGGGCACGATTGCGAACTCCTGCACGTCCACCACGACCTGCCGGAGGAGGACATCGTCTCCTGGATCCGCGTGAACCAAGCGGAGACGGGGAAGACCCTGATCGCGTTCTCCGCGACGACGAACCAGTACCCCTACGTGCGCCGCTGGGCGCCGGCGCTCAAACAGCACTTCGACTTCCCGACCCTGGTGGGGGGCATGCACCCGACGCTGTCGGCCGAGGACGCGATCGCGACCCCGGGCATCGACATGATCTGCAAGGGCGACGGCGAGGTGCCCCTGGCGCTTCTGGCGACCGCGCTCGACGAGGGCCGGACGCCAAAGGACGTCCCCGGCATCTGGTGGCGCGACAGCACGGGCGAAGTGCAAAAGGGGCCTCCGGCGCCGCTCGCGAACCTCAACGAACAGCCGCGGCCGGACTGGGAGATCTACCACCACTTCTCGCGACTGATGGTGATCCGCGAGCAGGTGGGCATCCTGATGGGCAGCCGCGGTTGCCCCTACGACTGTGCCTACTGCTGCAACATCGCGCTGATCGAGACGTCGAAGGACCAGGGCAAGTTCGTGCGCTTCAAGGACGTGCCGCGGTTCATCGACGAGATCCTCGAGTACCAGGCGTGCCACCCGCAGATCCAAGGGTTCTTCTTCGAAGACGACATCTTCGGCGTGTCGAAACGCTGGTTGAAGGAGTTCGCGCCGCTCTACAAGGAGCGTGTGGGCAAGCCGTTTGGCTGCAACATGCGTCCCAACCTGGTGGACGACTGGATGGTCGACACGCTGGCCGCGGCGGGTTGTGTGCGTGTGCACATGGCGATCGAAGCGGGCAACGAGGAGATCCGCAACGCGATCCTGAACCGGCGCCTCTCGAACGAAAAGCTGGTCGAGTCGTTCCTCAAGTTCAAGCGCAAGGGCATCCAGGTGATGTCCTACAACATCGTCGGTTCGCCGCACGAGACGCCGGCCGCGGTGCTCGACACCATCAAGCTCAACGCCGAGATCGACCCGGACTTCATCCAGCACTCGATTTTCTATCCCTACGAGGGCACACCGCTCTACGACTTGGTGACGAAAGAGGGTCTGTGGGCGAAGGATCGTGTCGTCACGGACTACTTCCGCGACACGGCGCTCGAGCAGGCCAGCATCACGCGCGACCAAGTGTTGATGTTCCAGGAGCACTTCAAGTCGCTGGTCAAGCACTACAAGCGACTCGAGCGCCTGCCGGGCGGCGCGCGCCGCCTGGCCGAGCGCGCCACCGACCGCTTCCTCGTGTGGTCCGGCGCGCCGCGGTTGATGTCGATCGTCAAACGCCGCGCCGAGAAACGCGACCGCAGGGATCGCCGCGACCAGGCCGCCGCGGCGATGGAAGTCGCCTGCTGAGACCGTTTGGGCGGAGGCGGCTCGTGTCCTAGCCCGGGTTGTTCATCAGGTTTCCGATCCGACGAGCCCAAGTCGCTGTCTGGTGGTGCTTTGGGGCCGTGGCATCCACAGTCGACCTTGAACAGGTCGTCGAGGACGGCCGCGGCCCCAAAGTGCCGCCAGGCGGCGAAAGGCGGCCGAAG
>WGMC01000036.1 GCA_016125265.1 Planctomycetaceae bacterium | reverse complement strand
TGTCTGGTGGTGCTTTGGGGCCGTGGCATCCGCAGTCGACCTTGAACAGGTCGTCGAGGACGGCCGCGGCCCCAAAGTGCCACCAGGCGGCGAAAGGCGGCCGAAGGCCGCCGGTTGGGCCGTCCGATCGCAAACGTGGTGGATAATCCGGGCTAGTCCTTCTTCCGTCCACCGCGCGCCAGCAGGGCCGTCGCGCCGAATCCCACGACGAGCAGCCCGAGCGCCATCGCACCCTCGGTCGGATCGACCTCGGTGCGCTCCAGTTGGCCCGAGAGCCGCTTGATCTCGCCCTTGCTGCGCCCGCGGTAGGGTTCTACCGAGCGCGCGAACGCGGCGTCGTCCCACTCGACACCGGTGCGCTCGCGGGCCTCCGCGAAGTTCTCACCGCGAAGCACGACCGCTTCGACGGCCTTGCGTTTCACCGGGTGCGCGAGGTCCGGGTGCACCGGCCGCTGGAAGGGCCAGAGGCCGAGCACCGAGCCGAAGAGCAGCCCGAGCAACACGCCGTGCGTCGGTCCCGACGCCACGCGCAGCAGCCACTTGAGCGCGTTCGACAGCAGCCCGATGCCGAGCACGGCGCCCACCCCGACAGGCACGAGCACCGCGAGGCTCGCGCCGAGGTCCTCGCGCAAGCTGGTGGCGGAGAGCGAACCGATCACCGTCTCGTACACCCCGAAGATCAAAAGCACGTAGGCGCCCGAGATGCCCGGCAGGATCATGCTCGCCGCGGCGGCCATGCCGATCAGCCCAAGGGTCAGCCAGTTCTCCTGGATCGCGCTCTGACCACTTTGGGCGAAAAGCCACATGCCGCCGAAACCGGCGGCGATCGACACCAGCACCGCCGGCCGCATGCGCCCGGCCAGGCGCCACAACTCGGGCGCTCCGCCGAGCGTCAGCCCGATGAACAGGCTGTACATCGCCCAGCGGTGGTGGGTCACGAGGTACACGACGCCCTTCGAGGCGAACAGGAACGCCGCGGCGACGCCGATCGCGAGCAGGCCCATGAAGACCAAACTCGGCAGCCGCAGCCGCAGCCGCGACAGGTCCGCCAGAGTGCCGATGAACCGGTCGTAGAGGCCGAGTGCAAGGATCATCGTGCCGCCGCTGATGCCGGGCACCAGGTTGGCGAGGCCCATCAACAGCCCGCCCAGCACCACGCGCCAGGCCGGGGGCGGCACGGGATCGTGGATGCGGGGCGCGGCGTCGACTTGCGATTGGATGCTCATGGGGTGGGGGGAACCTTGGGTACCGCGGGAGGCGGTGTCGAGCGCGCGGGCGCCCCGCGCTCCGAGAGCAGCACCGTGATCCACCGAGTGCGCGGGAACTGGGAACAGCCGATGGCGAGGATCACGGTCAGCGGCACGGAGAGGAACATGCCGACGATGCCCCAGATCTGGCCCCAAACGGCCAGGGAGAGCAGCAGCGCGAGCGGCGAGAGGTCCAGGCTTCCGCTGGTCCAACGCGGTTCGAGCACGTTGCCGATCAGGAACTGCACCGCGCCCAAACCGACGAAGGCGATCACGAACGGGGTGAGCGGCTCGGGGAACTGCACCAGGATCAGCGCGAGCGGCAGCAACACGCCGACGATCGAACCAATGGTCGGAATGAAGTTCAGAAGGAAGATCACGAGGCCCCAGAAGGCCGCGAAGTCCACGTTCAAGTACGCCAGGATGCCCCACGAGAGGGCACCTGTCAGCGCACTCGCGCCGAACTTGATCACCACGTAACTCTCGATCTGGCCGCGGGCCCGCGCGATCAGGTGCGCAACTTCGAGGCGCCGCGCGCCATCGGGGACGAGCGACGCCAGCTTCACGGGGAAGTAGCGCTGCTCCACCAACAGGAAGAGCAGGTAGATCAACACCAACCCCAGGGAGCCTGCCAGGGAGCTCAGCTCACCCGCGATCGTCCCGACCCAGCCCATGAAGTTGAAGTCGCCGCCGCCCAAGAGGCTCTCCACCTGGGTCTTGTAGTCGAACCCGGCATCCTCGGCGAGGCGGTCGAGCCGTGCCGTCAGGTTCGCCTGGTAGGCCGGCGCCTGCTCCTGCACACGCACCGCGTTGCGCGCGACGATGCGCACCAGGAACCAACCGCCCAAGCCGACGACGGCCATCGCGGCGCCGAGGCGGCTCCAGCCCGGCAACGCCACCCCGCGCCAGCGCAGGCGGCCGATCGCGTCGGCGAGGGCGCGTAGCAGCACCCACACCATCAGCGCGACCGCGAATGGGATCAGCAGGTCCCGCGCGACCCACAGGACCCCCACCGTGGCCAGTACGGCCAGGTAGGCGAGCGCGCCGGCGCCGGAGCGGGCCGGACGGTGGGCCACGGGCGGTTCCAACGGTTCCATCGGCAGAGGAGCCTACCCGCCGCGCGTCCCCGGCGAAGCGCATTCAGCGCGGACCAGGCCCAGGCTCGGGCTGCGCGCCGGCGGCGCCGCCCCGCCCGCGGTCGAGGTCGATGCGCACGATGTCGCGGGCGAGCCGCAGCCGCACACGCAACGCGAGCAGCCCGCCGACCGAACCGAGCCCCACCACCAGCCCCCACCACAGTCCGTGGGCGCCGAGGTCCTGCCCAAAGGCCAACCAGTACCCGATCGGGAACCCAACCGCCCAGTAGCCCACCAGGTTGATCGCCATCGGCACGAGCGTGTCGCCGACACCCCGCAGGATGCCGAGGGCCACCACCTGCACACCGTCGAAGAGTTGGAACGCCGCGGCCAGGGGCAACAGGCTGGCTGTGAAGCGCACCAGGTCGGGATCGGCCGTCAAGAGCCGCGCGATCGGCTCGGCCAGGGACCACAGCACGAGCCCCGACGTCCCCATGAACGCGCAGCCGAGCCCCAGCGCCACGGCGGCCGAACGCCGCACGTCCGCACCACGCCCCGCACCCACGTGCAAGCCGACACGCACACCGGCGGCCACGCCCACGCCGAGGGGCACCATGAACGTCAACGACGCGACCTGGATCGCGAGCATGTGCGAGCTCTGCTCCACCACGCCGATCCAGCCCATCATGACGGCGACGACGGCGAACGCAGCGAACTCGAGCTCGCTCTGCAACCCGATCGGCACTCCCAAACGGAGCAAACGGCGAAGGGGCGCGAGCCGCAGCGCTTCCCGCGTCAACACACCAATCCGCGTCGACAACTGCCCGCGCGCCAGCCACGCGAGCCCGAGGCAAAGGAACCACCGCGACGCCGTGGACGCCCACGACGCACCGACGACCCCGTGCCCTGAGAATCCGAAGTTGCCGTGCACCCACATCCAGTCGAGGGCCGCGTTCAAGAGGTTCGCGGCGAACACGATCACGAGCACCGGCCGCAGGTTCCCGAGCACCTGGAGCGCCTGGCGCAGCAGGAAGAACAGGAGCAGCGCGGGCAAACTCGGGATCGCGATGCGGGCGTACGCCGCCGCGTACGGAATCACCTCGGGCTGCTGGCCCATCTCGCGCAGCCAGGTCGGCGCGAACCAAAGCGGCACGGAGAACACCGCGGACAGAGCCAGCGCGAGCACGAGTCCGCGCTGCATACCGAGCTGGAATCCGCGCTCGTCGCCGGCGCCGCGGGCCTGGGACAGCACCGGATCGAGGGCCGACATGGCCCCGAAACAGAACGCGCCCACGAGAAAGAAAAGGGTGTTGCCGAGGGCGACGGCCGAAAGCGCGACGGGGGCCTCGCCCGGCGCCATGTGGCCGACGAAGATCGTGTCCACGAGGCCCATGGCCATCATGCCCAACTGGGCCAAGACCACCGGTCCCGCCAGGCGAAGTTGGGCTCCGCATTCCTGTCGCCAATGGGCCATGGGGGCGAAGAGCATAGGGAAGGCCGAGGCGGCGCGCTGCTCCCTCGGGCCGTAGACTGCGTTGGCATGGGAAACTCGAGCCGCATGGTTCCGCCGGAGGCGCCGAGCGCGCGCCGCCGGGCCCCGAGGCTCGCGCTGGCCGTCGGCTCCGCCGCCCTGGCCATCGGACTGGTGTGGGTGCTGTTGCCGTGGCTGCCGAGGCGCCCCGAGCCCCCCACCGTGGCGCTGCTCGAGTCCCCGGACCGCCAAGAACTCTTCGCGCGGGAGCAAAGCGGCGCCCGGAACTCGTCCCGCCCGCCGCTCGACCTGGACCGCGACGGCCCCCGCAGCTTCGAGGCGCTCCACCCGCCCTTGGACCCGGCCGAACTGCGGCTTTTCTTCCCCGGTGTGGAGCTGCTCGGCATGCAGCCGCACCCCGAGGGTTACGTGGCGCGCACGCCCGACCTGCGCCTCCCCTTTCCGTTCGCGGACCATCCCGGCGGAGGTTTCCACGTGGTCACCGACGCGCGCGGCCTGCGCCGCGACGGGCCCATCCCCGCCGGAACACCGAGGATCCTGGTGCTCGGCGACAGCCACGTGGACGGTGTCCTCGACAACCCGGACAACCTGTGCGCGCTGCTCGAGCGGCAACTGCGCGAAGCGGGCCGCGCGCACACCGTGCTGAATGGCGCCGTCGGCGGCACGACCTTCGTCAACCACCTCGGGGCCCTGCGCCGCTTCGCGGACCTCGAACCCGCTTGGGTGCTGGTCGTTGTCTACGGCGGCAACGACTTCTTGGACCAGGCGCGTTTCGAGCGCTACGTGCGCGGCATGGACGAACCCACGGACACACGCCAGGTGCTGCGGCGGGTGCTCGACTCGCCGCTGCCCGGCGCCCGCGCGCGCAGCGGTTTCGTGTCGCAGGAGTTGTTCCAGGCCGTGCACTTCCAGGCCAATCCCGGCGACGAGTCCCTGGCCGTCGAGGCGGCGTTCGAGTTGCTCTGGGCCACCCAGCGGGAGTGCGAGTCCATGGGCGCGCGTTTTGCCGCGGTCTACCTGCCGCCCGCGCGTCGGGTGGAGCCGGCGGCAAGCGCGGCCCTCGTCGAGGAGTGCCTCGGATTGGCCCAGGTTCCGGCGGCGGCGCTCGAGGTCGAAGAGCGCCTCCAGCGCGCGCTCTTCGCGCGGCTCTCGGAGCTCGGCATCACCGCGATCGATCTGACGCCGTCCCTCGCGGCGGAGCCCGGCGACAACTACTGGCCCAGTGACTTGCACCTCTCGATCGCAGGCCACCGCCGCGCGGCCGAGGCGCTCTTCGCGGCGCTCGTGCCGCGCCTATCGCGTCCCTAGGGCGACCGCCCACGCGACGCCGAGTACGCCGAGCGCAAAGGCCGCCGCGCCCCATTGCAAGCGCCGCCAGCGCCCGTCGCCGCCCCGGCCGCCGCCGCCGCCGCCGACGTCCGCGGCCCAGCGCCGCGCGACGAACACGAGGGCCGGCGACAGCGCGATCCCCGCGAGGAAGCCGAAGAGGTGGGCCGCCACGTCCGTCTTGGCCTGTCCCGGCAGCACCTCGCCGTCGCCGCCCGTACCGAAGAGTGCGAAGAGGGCGAGCGCGCCGATCAGGGGCGCCCAACGACGCCGCCGCGACATGCCGAAGGTGCGCCGGCGCAGGCCCTCGAATCCGCCCAGGAGTCCGAGGGCGCCGAAGATCGCCGTCGACGCGCCGATCGAAAGGTGCTCGCCGACGCGCAGGTAGACGTTGGCCAGGTTGCCGAGCGCCCCCGACACGAGGATTGCCGCCCACGCCAGGCCCGCTCCGGCCACCTCCGCAACGAGCCAGCCGAAGAGCGCTCCGAAGATCAGGTTCGCCACCAGGTGTGTCGGCCCGCCGTGCAGGGTCAGGGCCGTAACCGCGCGCCACCACTCGCCCTCGCGGATGGCGGACGCCTCGACGCGCCCCAGCAGTTCGGCGTCGGGACCGAGTTGGCCCGTTTCGACGAGCAGCCCGAAGGCGACGAGGACCAGGCCGTAGACCAGCGCCCCGAGCGCCGCCCCCGGCAGCGGTTGGGGCAGCGGCAGAACCCGCCGCCGGTTCTCCGCCAGGTAGTCGGCGAGTTCGGCGCGCGCCGCGGGCAGTTGGCCGTCGGGCACCAGGACGAACCAGCGGCCGTCGCCGACGGGCACCAGGTCCCAGTCCAGTTCCCGCGCGGCCAGGACGAGGGCCCCGTGCGCCGCGGCCCGCCGGTCGTGGGACTCGAGAACCGTCGACCAACCGGGGTGCGCCGGCACCCCCGCCTCGCCCCCGTTGCCGCCCTGCCCCCCGTGAACGTTCTCCATGTGGCACTCCCCCCCGCGCGCCAGCATCGCGCCCGAGCCCCCCATGTGCCAACATGCTTTTCCTGCCGGGCGACCATGCCGTTGGTTCCCCCACGGGCCCCCCTCGCAACCCAAACATGTCGAACCGGTCCCCCCACCGGGCTTGGCTCGTGGACCTCGACGGCACGCTGTACCGGCTTTTCCCGGTGCAAGTGGCCATGGGGATCACGGTGCTGGCCCGAGCGCCCCACCAGTGGGTGGCCCTGCGCGCCTTCCGGCGCCAGCACGAACGGCTCCGCGCGGAAGGGGCCGCCCACGCGCCATTCCCGTGGCACGTGCAACTGGAGCGCACCGCCGCGGAACTCGGCACGACGGTTCCGAAGCTCGAAGCCTGCGTGCGCACGTGGATGTTGCACCGGCCGGGCCCGTTCCTGCGCCTGGCTCGACGCAAGGCCCTGCTCGGCGAGATCGCCGCCTTCCGCGCCCGCGGCGGTCGGACGGCGCTCGTCAGCGACTACCCGGCGCGGGCGAAGCTCGAAGCGCTGGGCGCCCACAACCTTTTCGACGAGGTCGTCGCCAACGGCGAACCCGGCGGGCCGGCCCGGCTCAAGCCGGCCCCGGACGGCTACCTCCTGGCCGCCGGTCGGCTCGGGGTTCAAGCGGCCGAGTGTTTGGTCCTCGGCGACCGTCCCGACGCGGACGGCGAGGCGGCCCGGCGCGCGGGCATGGACTTCCGCCACGTGCGCTGAAACGGGTCGGGTAGCGGCGCTTCGATTTTGCCCCGCGGGCTGACCGGCGCCCCGTGGACCGCTACCGTGGCGCCCATGGCGCGCGTTTTCCTGCTCGATGGCACGGCACTGGCCTTCCGCTCCCACTTCGCCTTTGCCCGCTCGGGCCTCGCCACGGCGGATGGCCGCGCCACCGGGGCCACCTACGGCTTCACGATGGTGCTGCGCCAACTCCTCGAGAGCGAAGCGCCCGAGCGCATCGCGGTGGCTTTCGACCACAAGGACCCGACGTTCCGGCACACCCGCTACTCCGAATACAAGGCCACGCGCCAGAAGGCGCCGGAGGACTTGAGCCGCCAGTTGCCGTGGATGCGCGAGGTCGTCGAGGCCCACGGCGTCGCGCTCTTCGAGGTGGCCGGCGTCGAGGCCGACGACGTGATCGGCACCCTCGCGAAGCAGGCCGAGGCGGCGGGCGACGAGGTGTTCCTCGTCACCGGCGACAAGGACTTCATGCAACTCGTGTCCGATCGCGTGCGCATGTACAACGTGTTCAAGAGCGGCGAGGCGACGCTGATCCAGGGCATCGCCGAAGTCGCCGAGAAGTTCGGCACGACGCCGGACCACGTGGTCGACGTGCTCGCCATCATGGGCGACAGCTCGGACAACGTGCCGGGAGTCAAGGGCATCGGCGAGAAGGGCGCCATCGAGCTGATCCAGACCTACGGATCCGTCGACGGCGTGCTCGAGCACCTCGGGGAGCTCAAGCCCAAACAGCGCGAGAAGGTGGAGGCGAGCCGCGAGCTGCTGCTGCTGTCGCGCGAACTGGTGACGATCCAGACGGATGTACCGCTCGAACGCGGCGCGGATTCCCTGGGGCCCGCCGCGCCCGACGCCAAACGCCTGGCGCAGCTCTTCCGCTCGCTCGAGTTCCGCAGCCTGTTGGACAAGGTGCAAGGCGACCTCGCGCAGAAGGCCGAGGCCGGCTCCCGCGACTACCGTTTGGTCGAGGACCTCGACGGACTCGCCCGCATGGAGGAAGAGCTGCGCGGCGCCGGCCGGTTCGCCATCGACACGGAGACGACCAGCCTGTTCCCGCTGGAGGCGGAGTTGGTGGGGATCAGCTTCAGCGCGTCGGTCGGCGTGGCCTGGTACGTGCCGTTCAACGCCTTTCCGCCGGTGCACCCCGAGGGGCCGGCCGCGCTCTTGGAGAGGCTGCGTCCCCTGCTCGAGGATCCGAAGCTCGAACGGGTCGGTCAGAACACGAAGTACGACTGGCTGGTGCTGGGATCCCAGGTCCCGCGGGGTGTGCGCATGCCGCCGCCGGCCTTCGACACCATGGTCGCCAGTTTCTGCGCGGTTGGACCCGCGCGCGGCCACGGCCTCGACGCCTTGGCCCTGCACTTCTTCGGGCTCGAGAAGATCCCCACGAAGGACCTGATCGGCAGCGGCGCGAAGCAGATCTCCATGAAGGAGGTCGAGGTCGCGCGGGTGGCAGAGTACGCGTGTGAGGACGCCGAAACGACTTGGCGCCTCGTGGAGCCTCTCACCGCCGAACTCGAGGAGCACGGCGCCGCGCAGCTCTTCGAAGAGCTGGAGCTACCGCTCGTGCCGGTGCTCGCCGCCATGGAGGAACGCGGCATCCGCATCGACACGGAGATGCTCGCCGAACAGGGCGACGAACTGCGCCGCGAGCAGGAGCGACTCGAGGACGAGGTGCACAACCTGGCCGGCGAGGTGTTCAACCTCGCGAGCACGAAGGTGCTGGGTGCGATCCTCTTCGAGAAGCTAGGCATCCAGGAGGAGGCCGGGGTGAAGCGTGTGCGGCGCACCAAAACCGGGTACTCGACGGACGCGGCCACGCTCCAGGAGCAGTACGGCCACGTGCCGATCGTGCAGAAGGTGCTCGAGTACCGCGAACTGGCCAAACTGCGCTCGACCTACGTGGATTCGCTGCCGAAGTACGTCAACCCGCGCACGGGACGGGTGCACTGCTCGTTCAGCCAAGTCGCGGCCGCAACCGGGCGCCTCGCGTCGTCGGATCCCAACTTGCAGAACATTCCCGTGCGCACGGAGCGCGGCAAACGCCTGCGCCGGGCCTTCGTGCCGCGCCTACCGGACGACAGCGGCGAATGGACGTTCCTGGCCTGCGACTACAGCCAGATCGAGCTACGTGTGCTCGCCCACCTTTCGGGCGACAAGGTGTTGGTCGAGGCATTCGAGAGCGGCGCAGACATCCATGCCGCCACGGCATCGCGTCTCTTTGGGGTCGCGCCGAAGGATGTGGACCGCACCATGCGCAGCCGCGCCAAGGTGATCAACTTCGGATTGCTCTACGGCATGGGCGCCCAACGTGTGGCCCGCGAAACGGGCATGAGCCAGGCGGAGGCCAAGGAGTTCATCGAGCGCTACTTCGAGAACTTCCCGAGTGTGAAGGGTTGGATGGAGCGCCTGCTCGCGACCGCCCGCGACAAGGGGTACGTGGAGACGCTGGCGGGCCGCCGGCGGCGCATCCCCGAGATCGCGTCGGGTGACCAACGCGCGCGGGTCTTCGCGGAGAACGCCGCGATCAACACACCCGTGCAGGGCAGCGCCGCGGACATCATCAAGAAGGCGATGCTGCGTGTGGAGGAACGGCTCGGCAACTCGAAGCTCGCGGGTCGCATGCTGCTGCAGGTGCACGACGAACTCCTGTTCGAGCTGCCGCTCGCGGAATTGGACGAAACCCGCGCGCTCGTGGTCGAGGAGATGGAGTCGGCCTGGGAGCTGCTCGTACCGCTCAACGTCGACGCCGGCCACGGCCCCGACTGGCTGGCCGCGCATTGACCAGGACCCCGGTCTGTAGGGGCGCGGCCCTGGCCGCGCCCAAGGGGAACGATGCGTGGCCCGGGTGCGCGTGGCCCGGGTGCGCGTGGCCCGGGTGCGCGTGGCCCGGGTGCGCGAAGAGCCGGGTGCGCGAAGAGCCGGGTGCGCGAAGAGCCGGGTGCGCGGGCCTCCTGGCCCGCCTTGGAGCGCGGGGCAGTTCCCCGCGGTGCAACACCCCTTGGGCGCGGACGGAGCCCTAGCCCCTACAGACCGCACCACAGGGTCCGGAACAAGGCGGGCCGGGAGGCCCGCGCACCCGGCTCCGCCCCGCGCCCCTACCGAGCGCGCGTGAACGTCATGCGCATCACTTCCATCCCCTCGGGGCCGATCTCGGGGTCCCAGATCTCGAGGTGGAACCCCTCGCCCTCGCCCGGCTTCTGCACGGTCCGGAACGGCTTTTGGATCTGACCCGTCAACCACTCGTTCATGAACCCCTGGAAGCCCATGGTCTTGCCGTCGGGTGTGACGGCGTTGCCGTACGAGATCTTGGTGTCCGTCGACATGCTGTCGAAACCCACGGTTTCGAAGCTCTTGGTCATGTTGTTGTAGCCGTGCACGTGCGCCCACTCGGCGGGGGTGCCCATCATCGAGCCCTTCATGCGCGAGAGCATCCAGCGCCCCTCGATCAACCACTCGTACGTGCACGTGGCCTTCTCGACGGGCATGCCCTCCATGCCCTTCATCGTCATACGCAGCTCCACGTCCCACTTGCCGAGGTAACGCGCCATCTGGGCGTGCTCCGGGCCCGGCGTGATGCGCGCCAAGACCTCCGGGGGCAGTTGGTTCGCTTGCGGCGCGGGCGCAACGGGCGTCGCCGCGGCCGCGGACGATGTCGGGTTGGCGACGGGTTCGAGGGACACGCCGGCCGCGAGAGAGGCCGCGCACAGGAGCGCTGCGAAGGTGCTTTTCATCGGAGTGTGGGGAAAGTCGGTTGGTCCGAAACCAAGGGTGCGGGGTTCGCCGCGCGCCCGAGAGCGAACGCGCGCAGGGCGAGCAAACGGCCTTCGGCGCAGCCCTCTCCGGGCCGGCGCTCGAGGTGTTGGGCGAGTTGTGCAGCGACGGCTCGGGGATCGTCCCACCACGGCGTTGCGGCGGGCGCGAGACCACACAGCACGAGCGGCAATCCCAAAGCGGCATACACTCCCGGCAGCGCCCACGTCCTAGGCCCCTCGGGCCGCGGCGCGAGCAACGCTTGCAGCCGTTCGCGGGCTAGCGACGGTGCACCCAACCAAGCGCGCGCACCGGCCGGCGTACGCGCGAGCAGTTCGCGCGCCTCGGCCACGAGCAGCGCCCGGTAGCGAGCTCCGCCATCTGCCGCTCCGGCAACGTCCCGTCCGACACCGCGAAGGGCGAGCGCGTCGGCCCCGAGCTCCGCCGCCGCACGCAATCGACGTTTGACGAGCGGCAGCGCCGGTTGCAACCACCACACGCAGTGCAGCAACTCCAGCGCCGCGTCGGCCCAGCCGTCCCGGCGCGCGATGTGCGCGCATTCGTGCCACAGCGCGGCCTCGCGAGCATCCGGCGCCAGACCGCGCCGGACGTACACCGTCGGCCGCCACCACCCGACGACCAGGGCCGGTGCGGGACCGTCGAAGATCCGAAGCTGTGGTGCGCGCGCGAGGCCCACGCGCCGCGCGGCGCGCACGAGCAACGCGCGGTCGAGGGCCCCCGCTGGGCGCGATGCCGCGCGAAGCTCGCGCCGAAGGCAATGCCGATGCCGCACGAGCCAACCGGCGCGCACGAGCGAACCGAGCCCCCACACCCCCAGCAACCAACCGGCGGCATTCGGCGGCGGAGCCGAGTACGCAGCCAGCTCCGCGAGGGGCGCAGCGAGCCCCGCGAGTTCCACGCGCACGGTGGGCGGCACGAACAAGGGCAACAACGTCATCCACCACAGCAATTCGCGCGGGCGTGCCACGGCGCGCACGCCGGGCAGACGCTCCCAGCCGGCAGCCAGCAGCACAAGCGCCGCACTCGACAGCAACGCCCCTGGTGCATGGCGCAGCAGCGCTTCGCCGAGCGCCACCAGCGACCCGCTGTTCACCGCGTGTCGCCCCCCTCGCGTTCGAGTCGGCCCAGCAACTCCGCGATCCATTCGCGCTCGCGGCGCGAAACGCGTTCGTCCGCCATCAGGTGGCGCACGAGGGGCGCCACTTCGCCGCCGAACACACCGCTCTTCAGTTGGTCGACCTCGCGGCGCTCGGCCTCGTCCGGCTGGATCCGGGGACGATAGGCCACCGGCTTCGCGCGCGGCACGCGGGCCAGGGCGCCCTTCGCCACCAGACGGTCGAGCATGGTCTTCGCCGTGGTGTAGGCCCACAACTTCCCAGGGCCGAGCGCGTCCAGCACGTCCCGGGCCGTGGCGTGGCCCCGCCCCGCCGCGGCCCGCCACACGGCGCGCATCAGCCGCCACTCCGCTTCGCTCCACCGCACCGCCATGGGGGCCGATCCTACTACACTTGTAGTGGATGTCAAGGCACAGGCTGCCGGCGCGTCCATTTGCCGGTCAGCCCTTTCCTTGGAGCAGGCTCTCCACGCGGAGCAGCGCGTCGCGGATCTCGACGAGCACCGGCTCCGACGCCGCGCGCGCCCCGTCGTCCATCGCGGGCCCATGGCCGCCGCCCTCGAGCACCAGCCGGTCGCGCTGGGCCAACACCGCGTCGCGGAAGGCCTCCGCACCCACCACCGCGGGCAACAGCGCCTGCCCCGTGGCGCTGGCTTGACCGCCGCCGGCCGTCTCGATGCGCAGGCTGCAGAGGCCGAACGCACGCAGCAAGGGGCCCTCGTACAGCGCGAGGTCCGTGATCTTGTCGAGGGGGATGCTCTGCTGCACCTTGACGAGCACGCCGCGGCGGACGTTGAGCGTGCGGCGCGTCAACTGTGCACCCAGATTCTGCCACTGCTTGAGGTGCAAGCCCCAGCCGACGACCAACCAGATCGGGATGAGCGGGATGCCGATCACGCTGACGAGCAGCACGAGCAGCGTCTGCAGCATGTAGTAGGAGACGAGCCGTCGGTCGAACGTGGCCTCGAGCAGCGCGGGTTCGGTCGGGGGCATTGCGGGGGCTCTGGCGGTTCGTGTTACCGCCGCTCGGGTGTGGAGAGGGACGTGCCCATTTGCACTTGGGGCCCGCCGTACTTCTTGCGCAAGCGGTCGAGCCCCGCCTGGGCCCGCTCCAGCCTTCCATCGGCCACCGGTGCCGGCGCGGCGGCACCTTCGAAGAGCTGGCCCTGGGCGGGACCGCGCACGTCCTCGAGATGGCTGACCGAGATCCCGAGGAGGCGCAGCGGACCGAAGGGAATGCGCTCGAAGAGCTCGCGCGCGACCGCGAAGATGCGCGGCCCGAGGTTGGTGGCGTGGTCCAGCGTGCGCGAGCGTGTGATCGTGTGGAAGTCGGGGTACCTGGCCTTCAGCGTCACCGTGCGGCCCCGCAGCCCGCGGTCGCGCAGTTCGAACGCGACCTCCTCGGCGAAACCGTAGAGACGCCTCCGCAGGTCCTCGCGATCGACGACGTCCTGTTCGAAGGTGCGCTCCTTGCCGTGGCTCTTCTCGACGCGATTGGTGCTGACACGACGCTCGTCGATCCCATGGGCCAGATCGTGGATCCAAAGCCCCGAGGCGCCGAAGCGCCGCTGCACGTCGGCGCGCGACAGGCTCGCGAGCTGTCCGATCGTGTGCACACCCAGCGATTCGAGTCGTTTCGCGGTGCGCTCGCCCACTCCGAAGATCTTCGACACGGGCAGCGGGTCGAGCAGCGCGCGCACCTCCTCGGCGAACACCACGCGGAAGCCGTCGGGTTTGTCGAGGTCGGACGCGAGTTTCGCGAGGAACTTCGAGGGCGCCACGCCGACCGACGCGACGAGCCCCGTCTCGCGCAACACGTCCGACTTGATCGCGCGCCCGACGGCGACGGCGTCTCCGAAGAGGCGCTCGGTGCCGCGCACGTCCAAGAACGCCTCGTCGAGCGACAGGGGCTCCACGAGCGGTGTGTAACGCCGAAAGATCGCCATGATCTCGCGGCTGACCGCCGTGTAGAGATCGAAGTTGGGCGGCAACAGCACCAAGTCCGGACACAGGGCCTGGGCGCGCGCGGTCGGCATCGCCGAACGCACCCCGAAGGCACGCGCGGCGTACGACGCGGCGGCGATCACCCCGCGGCCCGCGGCGGCTCCCCCCACACACACCGGTCGGCCAGCGAGCTCGGGCCGCTCGCGCAGCTCCACGGACGCATAGAAGGCGTCCATGTCCACATGCAGGATCGAGGGTCCGGGGGCGCTCACCGCACGGAAGAGTCTACGCCCCCCCGCTCCGGGTAGACTCCCCGCCCCATGCGCTTCGCCGACGTGCGCCTCGCGGGCCTCTCCTGGCTGCTCCCCGAGGAACGGGTCCCCTCGGACGGGCTCGAAGAACGGCTCACCCCGCTCTACGACCGCCTGCGCCTGCGCCGCGGCCGGCTGGAGCTGATGAGCGGCATCCGCGAGCGGCGCTTCTGGCCCGCCGGCACACGTCCGTCGGGCCCGGCGACCGACGCGGGTCGGCTGGCACTCGAACGCGCCCATGTCGCGCCGGGCGAGGTCGAGCTCCTGGTGCACGCCAGCGTGTGCCGCGACTTCCTCGAACCCGCGACGGCGTCGGTGGTCCACCACGGGCTGGGGCTGTCGGCGGACGCGCTCCTTTTCGACCTCTCGAACGCCTGCCTGGGTTTTGCGAACGGGCTGCTCGTGGCGGCGGCACAGATCGACGCGGGGCAGATCCAATGCGCGCTAGTGGTGGCGTGCGAGGACGGGCGGCCCCTCGTGGAGGAGACCATCGCCGCCCTCCTGGCGGACCCCCGCATCGGCAAGGAAGAGCTCAAACGCGCGTTTGCGTCCCTGACGATCGGCTCGGGCGCGGCGGCGGCGGTCCTCGTGCCCGGATCGCGGGCTCCCCACGCGCCGCGGCTCCTCGGCGGCAAGGTGCAAGCCGCCACCGAGCACCACGTGCTGTGCCACGGCGACCGGCCGGAAGGTGGGGGCGGGCCCCTCATGGAAACGGACTCCGAGGCGCTGCTCGTCGCCGGCATCGACCTGGCGCGCCGCACCTGGCCGCTTTTCCTCCGAGAGCTCGGCTGGGAAGGCTCCCCGCCCGAGCGCATCGTCACGCACCAGGTCGGTGTGGCGCACCGTCGCGCCCTGCTGGAGGCCCTCGGTGTCGACCCCGCGCGGGACTACCCGACCGTCGAGCACCTCGGCAACATGGGGTCCGTCTCGCTCCCCCTGACCCTGGCGCAGGCCCTCGAATCCGGCCACGTGGCGCCGGGGCAACGTGTGGGGGCGCTCGGCATCGGGAGCGGGCTCTCGTGCCTGATGCTGGGAGTGGAGCGGCCCCGAATCTGATCGCGCGGGGCCCCTTCCTGGGACAAGCGGCCCCTGGGGTCCCCGGGCAGGGCCCAGCCGCGCCCGCGCAGCTCGGGGGCAGCCTCTTCGGCCCCACGCGCGGTCCCGGCGGCTCGGGTTCGGGGAACCTTTGGCGCTGCGGCCCGTCCCAGCCCGCACGGTCTCCGGGAATGCTCTATCGTATTCACGGATCCCCGCCTGTCCCCATGCGGGCCGCCCCGACCCCCTCCAAGCCCTCCCCAGGGACCGGCGGTCGGGTCGTGCCCTTTGCTCGGCGCCGCGCGCGCCTCCAGTCCCCACGCCCACCATGCCGCTACCCAACGTACGCCCCGACCGATCCGTCCTTGCCCGCTTCGCCAAAGCGTTGGCCGTGACGGCCGCAGTCGCCGCCGTTCCCGCCACCGCCTGGGCCCAGGGTGTTGAACCCGTGCCCTCGAACACCCCGGACGGGCCTGCAGCCAATCTCTACGAAACCTACTTCGGCAAGCCGTTCACCCTCGAGTTCTCCCTGCCCGGTCTGACCCACCAGCAGAGTTTGCCCCTCGCCGGCACCCAGTTCGTGATCTTCGCCTTCGCGGCGACGTCCCTGCCGGCGCCGATCCCCCTGTCACCGTCCTTGAGCTTGTGGCTCGATCCGGGCTCCGTCGCGACGCTGGCGGTCCCGTCGACGTTGAAGATCGCGGGTGCGTATCCGCTTCCCGCCGCCACGGCCCCCGCGGTCACCCTGCCGACGCAGGTGTTCACGGTGGACCTCCTCGACCCCAGCTTCCCGATCACCAGCTCAGACCTGATCCGGCTGCGTTTCCTGCAACCGCCGGTCACGTACGACGACTTCCTGTTCCCCCTCGGCGCCCAGGCGCCGGGCACCACGTCGACCTTCTTCGACGTGCCGACGAACCGCTACCTGTTCCGCCACCAGAGCGGCCCGGACATCACCGAGTACGAGATCTCCCTCTCGAGCCTGGCCGTGCAGCGCGGCACGATCGAGATCCGCGAGACGCAGACCGGCTACTACCCGGTGCGCCAGGGCGGCTTCCTCTACAAGCAGGGCGGGAACCCCTCCCTCCTCGGCCCCTCGGTGTTCCAAAACCTCGGCACCCACACGCTGACCGGGCACGGCATCGACAGCGGCACGGTGTGGATGGAGTTCCAGGACGTCGTTCCGGTGCAAACCGGTGGCAACGTGACCCTGCGCCGCCGGCACGAGTTCCGCCTGCAAGGGCGCTCCCTCGAGGTGCACGGCCGCAGCCTGCAGGCAACCGAAACCGCGGACAATACCTACGGCGGCTTCGTGCTGGGCGTGGTGCAGACCCCCACGGCGGTCACCCGCGAGCCCCTGCGCATCCCCTACATGGACCAGGTCGGCGTCACGCTGCTGAACGGCCAGTGGTTCGTGTCGACCTTCATCGACCTGTTCCGCTCGCACTCGCAGACCCACTCGCCGGCCAACTTCAACCCGTCGAGCTCGACCCAGTACCAGTACACCGAGATCATGCGCAAGTCGGCCCTCAGCGACGGCACGACGATCCCGGTCAACGAAACGGGCTGGGTGACGCTGAGCCCGACGATTCGCGACTGCTTCGTCGACACCTCCGCGGGACGCTCGCCGCAGGCGGACGCCTTCAAGGACCTGATCGGCATCGCCTTCTCCGGTGAGACCAACACGATCGACGCCTACGTGCGCGACGACGCCAACCGCGCGCGCATGAAGGGCTGGGGCTTCGACGACGTTCTGGCCTGGAAGGTGCAGTGGATGAACTTCGGCCAGAACCGCCGGGCCACCACGCACGTGCCCGCCAGCCCCAAGGGCGGCACGGACCAGCAGTTCTTCCTGATGTGCCGCAACATGGTGCTCGCCGGTTGGCGCGTCGCGCTCTACACGGACTTCTACAGCCTCGACCAGGCCCAGGGTTTCGACGACAACCCGAACTACTCTGAGACCCCCGGCAACGAGAAGAACTTCGGCGACGCGGTCAAGCTGGCCAACGGCAGCTACCGCCTCGGCTTCGGCATTTTGATCGACTTCGACAACCCGGACGGCGGTCTCTACAACACCCGCCTCCTGTCGCCGAAGCGCTCCATCCTGCACTTCGAGCGCGAAGGCGAGGAAATGGTCAACCGCTACCTGGTCAACGCGAACTACTTCGACGTGATGACCATCGCCGCGCCCGACCTGGTCAACACGGCCGGCAACCAGAACCAGGGGAACATCTCCCTGGACGCGCGTTCGGTCAACGACAACACGATCGGCGAGGCCGTGAACAGCTACAAGAACCTGTTCCGCCGGGCTTCGGAGATCGTCGACGGCCCGATCGTCGCCGAGGGCAGCTTCTTCGATCCGAAGCTGCGCTTCGACACCTTCTACATGGGCTACGTGGACGGCATCTGGCGCACCCTCGCGACCGGCGGCCCGCCCACCGACCCCCAGTTCGCCGGCTCCAACGCCGCGATCATCCCGGACTTCGAGATCAACGTCGTGCGCCCCAAGATGCCGGGTCTTTTCGGCATGGGTCAGTACACCCGCTTCTTCGCCCAGGACCCGGTCGCGGTGGGCTTCCCCATCTCCGACGAGGCCCTGGACGAGCTGCGCGCCGCCCAGATGAGCTACGGCCACAACGGCTACATGATGACCGTGTCGAAGCAGGCGAACGGCGACGACTTCCTGACCTGGGCCCAGCAGATCAAGGAGTACTACACCATGCGCGGCTTGCACGACGAGATGAACGCGGCGACGTCCGCGACCATCTCCTACCGCGCCGGCGCGTTCGGCTCCCCCTGGGGCAGCTTGGACGACAAGCTGAAGGCCGGCGGCTTCGACTTCACCAAGCCGGTGATCCGCACCCAGTGGAACAACGGCCTGTTGACGATCATCAACAACTCGACGGACCTGATCCTCGAGTTCGGTTTCATCATCCCGCCGAACGGCTGGTTCATGATCAACCCGCTCACGGGGTACATCAACCTCAACATGTGGCACCCCTTGACCTACACCCCCGCGCAGTTCGTACAGACGGCGGACTACGTGATGGCGGACTCGGGCGGCCTGCCGAACTTCTTCCCGATCTTCGGCTCGGCCACGAACCTGCGTGTGCAGCGTTTCGACACGGGCCTGTCCCTGACCGAGGAGATCGACGGCACGATCACGATCCAGTGATCTGAGCGTCCCTTCGGGCCCCCGGGGCCCGCACCGCGCGGGCGGGTCGGCATCGCCGGCCCGCCCGCGCTCGTTCCAGGCGCCGAGCCCCGGCCGAGCCCTCGGAGAGCGCCCGGCCGCCGCGCCGGGACCCCGCCATGGGTCCTCGCCCCGGTTTCCCGCGGGGACCCTGGACAAGGCCTGCCCCCCTGTGGCATGAAGGGCGCCCGCCCTAAGATATCTGAAATCTCTGATATCTCTGGTTTCGCTGAACCCGCCATGGCGCCCTCCCTACCCACCCCCGTCGAATCCGCCGAGGGCGAACTCCACCCCCTGGACCCCGCCCTCGCCGCCGAACTGCCCACCTTCGAGCAGTTCTTCAAGACGTTTGGCTTCAAGCGCATCCAGGGACGCATCTGGGGCCTGCTCGTGCTGTCCGAGCGCCCGCTGTCGAGCCGCGAGATCTCCGGCACCCTCGAGATCAGCCAAGGGGCCACCAGCACGACGCTGAGCGAGCTTCTCGAATGGGGCGCGATCACGAGCCACTTCGACAGCCAACGCCGCTGCCACTTGCACGCGCCCGTCGGCAACGCGCTGAGCATCGCGGCCACGATCCTGCGCCGCCGCGAACAGGTCGCGTTCCAGCAGTTCCGCCAGACCGCGGATCGGGCGCTCTCCTACATCCAAAAGCGCTACGGCGAGCGCGATCCGCGTGTCTTGACGCTGCGCTCGATCATCTCGGCCTGCGAGATCGCCGACGCGCTGATGAAGTTGCTCGTGAGCGCCGTCGCAAACGCCTTGGGGGACAGCCAGTCGATCTTGTCGCGGGCGATCCAAGCGGCCCTCACGGTGGGGCTCGGGGCGCCGCGCACACTCTTCCAGGGCCCCGCGGACCCGGGCGGCACGAAGCGCGCCAAACACGCGGACCAAGAGGACGGCGATCCTCAGGCACCCGAGTCCGACGACGAGGCCACGAAGTGAGCCAACTGCCCACCGTGGCCATCACTGGCGTGGGGCTCGCCAGCCCCAACGGCAGTTCGCTGGCGGAGTACCGCGCGGCCCTCCTGTCGGGGAAGAGCGGCGTCCGCCCGTGGACCATTCCGGTCTTTGGCGAGACCGTGGCGGGCATCTGCGACTTCGATCCCTTGCGCCACCAGTCGAAGAAGGAGCTGCGCCGCGGCACACGCGCGGGCTCGATCTCCGTGTGGTGCGCCCACGAGGCGCTGGCCCACGCGGGGCTTTCCCTCGAGGCCCGCGATCGGAGCCGCGTAGGCATCTACATCGGCACGACCGAACACGGCAACGTGGAGACGGAGACCGAGGTGTTGAACCTCGCGCAGTACCAGAACGACGTGCGCTACTGGTCCCACCACCACAACCCGCGCACCGTTGCCAACAACCCGGCCGGAGAGGTCACACTCTCCCTCGGCATCACGGGTCCCGCGTACTGCCTGGGCGGCGCCTGCGCCGCGGGCAACTTGGGCCTGATCCAAGGGGTGCAGATGCTGCAGCTCGGCATCGTCGATCTGGCGATCGCCGGCGGCGTTTCCGAGAGCCCCCGCGCCTTCGGGATCTTCGCGTCGTTCCACGCCCAGGGCGCCCTCGGCAGCCATCCCGATCCCACGCGCGTGTCGCGGCCCTTCGACCGCGCCCGCAACGGCATCGTGGTCAGCGAGGGCGGCTGCCTCTTCACGCTCGAGAGGCTCGAGGACGCCCAGCGGCGCGGCGCCGACGTGCTGGCCATCGTGCGCGGCTACGCGGTCAACTCCGACGCGTCGGACTTCGTGCTGCCCGACAGTTTGGGGCAGGAGCGCTGCATGCGGATGGCGCTCGCACACGCGGGCCTCGACGCCGGCGAGATCGATGTCGTCAACACCCACGCGACGTCGACGCCGTCGGGCGACATCGTCGAATGCAAGGCCGTGCGCGCGGTGTTCGGCGACTCGCGCCGTGTGCACGTCAACAACACCAAGAGCTTCATCGGGCACGCCATGGGCGCAGCCGGTGCGCTCGAACTGGCCGGCAACTTAACCGGGTTCCGCGACGGCTACGTGCATCCCACGATCGGCGTCGAGGAACTCGATCCCGAGTGCGAGCTGAACGGGCTGGTGCTCGACGCACCCAAGTCCGTCCCGGACCAACACCACATCCTGAACATGTCCTTCGGCATGCTCGGCATCAACTCCGCCGTGATCGTCGAACGGCCGGCGGAGTGACCCCACTTCCCTTCCGCGTCCCGACCCCCAATAGCCACCCCCTGCGCCATGACCCGCGACGAAATCGCCATCGCCATCAAGGACATCATTTCCCAGATCGCCCCGGACGAGGACCTGGGCAACTTGGATCCCAAGGTGCGCCTCCGCGACCAGATCGAGCTCGACTCCATGGACTTCCTCGACATCGTCATGGAGCTGCGCAAGCTCTACGGCGTCCAGGTGCCCGAGGCCGACTACAAGGAGTTGGCGACGCTCGAAGGCTGCGCGAACTACTTGGAAGCGCACCTCGCCGACAAGGAACTGCACTGCGCGTCGAACGCCTGATTCCAGGCCCGGCCTCCCCATGCGCTACGACACGCTGGTGATCGGGGCCGGATTCAGCGGCCTCGCCGCCGGGATCCGCGCGGCCATGTTTGGCCGGCGGGTCCTGGTGCTCGAGCGCCACTACCTGTGGGGCGGCCTCAACTCGTTCTACAAGCGCAAGGGGCGGCTGTTCGACACCGGACTGCACGCGCTGACCAACTGCGGTCTGCGCGGCGCGAAGGGCACGCCGCTTGGACGCCTGCTGCGCCAGTTGCGCATCCATCCCGACCAACTGCAGCTCCTGCCGCAGGGTTACTCCGAGCTGCGCCTCGCCGACCTGTGCCTGCGCTTCTCGAACGACCCCGAACTCTGGCTGGAGAACGTGACCCGCGCTTTCCGCAAGCAGGCGGATCGTTTTCTGGAGCTGCACCGCACCGTCGGCTCGCTCGACATCGACCGCATCGAGGACCCCGCGGCGTCGGCGCGCGCCAAGGTCGAGGCGCAACTCGGCGATCCCGAGCTCGCGGACGTGGTGCTGATGGCCCCCACCTTCTACGGCAGTGCGCGGGAGGGCGACATCGACTGGGACCAGTTCGTGATGCTCTACCGGGCCATCTTCCACGACGGCCTCGCGCAGCCGGAGGGCGGCGTGCGGCCCCTCTTGCAACTGTTCCTCAACCGGCTGGCGGAATGCGGCGGTGAGCTGCGCCGCAAGGCCGGGGTCGAGCGGCTGCTCGTGCGCGATGGCCGTGTGTACGGCGTGCGACTCGAGGACGGTGAAGAGATCGAGGCCGAGCACGTGCTGTCGAGCGCGGGCTGGGTCGAGACCATGGGATTGCTGGGCCCCGAGTTGGGCGCGGCCCACCTGCGGCCGGAGGACCGCGCGACGATGACGATCCTCGAGACCATCAGCGTGCTCGACCGGCCGCCCAAGGACATCCCGGGTCCCAATCCACTCGCGGCTGCGACGGTGTTCTTCGCCGACGAACAGCGCTTTGCGTACGGCGCGCCAAAGGACCTCTGCAGCGCCACCCACGGCGTGCTCTCGGTGCCCAGCAACTTCGCCGCGCCCGCGAGCGGACCAACCGCGGAGCCCACCCTGCGCGCGACGTTGATGGCCCATCCCGAGGCGTGGCACACGCTGCCTCCGGAGCGCTACGGCGACGAGAAGCAGCGCTGGAGCGAACGCGCGCTCGACCTGGTCGCGCGACTCTACGGCGACCCCCGCCCGTACGAGGTCTACCGGGACGTCTTCACACCGCGCACGATCACCAAGTACACCGGCCACGACCGCGGCGCGATCTACGGCAGCCCAACCAAACACCGCGGCGGAGCCACGCCATTCGCGGGCCTTTATCTGATCGGCGCGGACCAGGGCATGGCGGGCATCGTGGGAGCGGGGCTCTCCGGCGCCACCATCGTCAACCTCCACGTGCTCAACTCCGAGGTCGCGTGATGCGGTCGCCGAAGTACTACCGCGGCAGCAGCGACGGGCGCAGGCCCCTTGCAGGCGATCCCGTGGCCAAGGTCCAGTCCCACTACGACGTGGTGGTGGTCGGCAGCGGTCTCGGCGGATTGACGGCCGCGAACGTATTGGCGCGCAACGGCCACCGCGTGGCACTCTTCGAGCAGCACTACAACTTGGGCGGTCTCGCCACGTGGTTCAAACGCCCGGGCGAACGCACGGAGACGGGCCGCGGCCAGGGGCACCTGTTCGACATCTCGCTGCACGGCTTCCCGGTGGGCATGAAAAAGACCTGCAGGAAGTACTGGACTCCCGAAATCGCAGGGGCGATCCATCGGCTCGAGGGGGTGCGCTTCTCGAACCCCCAGTTCGACCTCGAAACGGACTTCACCCGCGCCGACTTCACGCGCCTCCTGGTCGAGCACTTCGGGCTCGAATCGGCGCGGGTCACGGGGTTCTACGACACCCTGGCGCAGATGGACTTCTTCGACCCGCCCAACGCCACGATCGGCGACCTCTTCGAAGAGCACTTCCCCGGTCGCAACGACGTGCACCGGCTCCTGCTCGAGGCGATCAGCTACGCCAACGGCTCGTCGCTCGGCGATCCCGCCATCGCGTACGCCATCGTCTTCACCAACTTCATGAGCCAGGGCATCTTCACCTTCCGGGGTGGGACGGACTGGCTCGTGCGCTCCATGCGCGCGGAGCTGCTGCGCCACGGCGTCGAGCTGTTCCACGACGCGCCGGTCGAGCGCATCCTCGTGCACACACGGGAGCCGCGCGTCACCGGAGTGCTCGTCGGAGGCCGCGAAGTGCGCGCCAATGTCGTGATCTCGAACGCCAACGTCCTCTCCACCGTGCAGCGCCTCGTGGGCGAGGAACACTTCGACGTCGACTTCGTGCGCCAGACCCGCGCCGTGCGCTTGAACACGGCGAGTTGTCAGGTGTACTTCGGGATGCGGGCTTCCCAGGGACTGCCCTGGATCACGGATCTGCTCATGGATTCGACGGCCCCCACCTTCGCATCCGAGGCCCTGCGCGAGTTCCCTGGGCACAGCCGCACGTTCTCGTTCTACTACCCCTCCGTGCGGCCGGAGGGCCCGGCGCGCCACGCGATCGTGGCGTCGCTCAACGCGCGTTACGAAGATTGGGCCCCGCTCGACCAACCGAGTTACGAGGCCAAGAAGGCCCAGTTGGCCGAACACACGCTCGCCGCGCTCGAACGGCACTTGCCCGACGCCCGTGCGCGCGTCGAGCACGTCGAAGTCGCCACGCCGCGCACTTTCGCCTTCTACACGGGACACCCCTCGGGTACGTCCTTCGGCACGAAGTTCGAGGGCCTGGACGTCAGCCAGCGCCTGCCGGAACAAATCGCCGGCCTCTTCCACGCGGGCAGCGTCGGCATCATCATGTCGGGCTGGCTCGGGGCCGCGAATTACGGCGCGATCGTCGCCAACCGCGCGGACGCCCTGCTGCACAGCCTGGTGCAGGCCGCCGAAGACCCGCACTTGAAGAGCCCCTTATGACATCCCCCAACTCAAGCCCTCCTGTGCGGGGCGACCGCGGCGCGATCGAAGCGCTCCTGCCCCATCGGGACCCGTTTTTGTTCCTCGACGCGTTCGAGCGGACCGGCGACGCCGAACTCGTGTGCCGCTGGACAGTGCCCGCGGATGCGGACTGGTTCCGGGGACACTACCCGGGCCAGCCCGTGTTGCCCGGCGTGTTGATCTCGGAACACGGACTGCAAGGGGCGGCCGTTTTGGTCGCGCTGCTCCTCGGCGGCTTCTCCGCGGCCGACGGTGTGCCCGTGGTGACCCGGCTCGAGGATGCGCGCTTCCGGCGAATCGTCAAACCCGGCGAGACCCTCGAAACCCGCGTGCAACTGGCGGAACGCATCGGCCCGGCCTTTCGCCTTTCGGCCAAGGTGCGCTGCGGAGGCGCGCGGGTGGCGGAGCTCCTCTGCATCCTGACCGCGGCCGGCGCGCTGGCGCGTGCCACCGGCGGCGAGGTCCACCCGTGAGCGGCTTCGAAGTGGCGGACCGCCGGTTCCTGATCGCCGGTGTGTCCAACAGGAAGAGCGTCGGCTGGCACATCGGCGAACGCCTGGTGGCCGAGGGAGCGCACGTGGCCTGGTCCGTGCACAGCGAAGCGCGACGCGAGCAACTCGCCGGCAAACTGCCCGGCAAGGGCCCAGTCTTCGTGTGCGACGTGACCGACGAGGCGGCGATCGAGCGGCTCGCGGGCGACGTGCGCGAACAGTTCGGCACCCTGCACGGCGCCGTGCATTCCATCGCACACGCCAACTACTCCCAGGGGTTGCAGCCGTTCCAACGCACCGTGAAGGCCGACTTCCTGGCCGCGGTCGACACGAGCTGCTTCAGCTTCGTGCGCCTCGTCGGCGCGCTCGAACCGCACCTCGAACGCGATGCCAGCCTCGTCGCGATTTCGATTTCCACGACCAAGATGGCCGCCGAGAACTACGGTTACATGGCGCCGATCAAGGCCGCCCTGGATTCCGCCGTCGTGTTCCTGGCGAAGAGCCTTGCCGCCCGCGGTGAGGTGCGCGTCAACGCAGTGAGAGCCGGGCTCTTGAAGACGGCGTCGTCCGCGGGCATCCCCGGTTACCTCGAGAGTTACCTCTTCGCCGAAACTGCGATCCCGCGCAAACGGGGCCTCGAAACGCGCGAAGCGGCGGACGTGGCGCTGTTCCTGCTGTCGCCCCGCTCCAGCGGCATCAACGGCCAGGGTCTGGTGGTCGACGCGGGCATGGAGTGGAACTTCTTCGACCGCACGATCGTGGAACGCACCACCCGCCCGGAGTCCACGTGAACAGGACCACCGCTCCCCAGGTTGCCGCCGCGCGCTCGACGACTTCGTCGGCGAGCGATGCGCCCCCGCAGGAACTCCTCCAACGTGCCGACCGCGCGCGAGCGGAACTCGCTCCCGAGTACCCCTTCGTGGGTCGCTTCGTGCGCGGCCCCCGCGGTTTCCTGCACGCCGTGGACGAGGGTCCGCGCGACGCCCCCGCCGTGGTGTTCCTGCACGGCAATCCCTCCTGGTCGTACCTTTGGCGCGAACCCATCCGCGCGCTTTCGAAGGACCACCGCGTGATCGCGCTCGACCACCTGGGCGCGGGCCTCTCCGGCGATCTGCCGAGCACCGCGTACACACTGACCGAGCGCATCGAGGACGTCGAAGTGGCGCTCGAAGAACTCGGTGTCGACAACTTCGCGCTGGTTGGGCACGACTGGGGCGGCGCCATCTCCCTCGGTGTGACGCGGCGGCACACCGAGCGTGTGCAAGCGCTCGTGCTCTCCAACACCGCGGGTTTCACAGGCCTGAAGTTGCCGTGGAGCATCCGCATGTGCCGCCTGCCCGGCCTCGGCCCGCTGCTCCTCGAGAACTGGAACGCGTTCCTCGGCGTCGCGGTGCGTCGCTGCACCGCCCAACCCCTCGACGCGGCCCGTCGAGCGGCGTACCTGCTGCCGCACACGGAACCCAACCGCCGCCGCTCGATCCGCGCGTTCGTCGAAGACATCCCCTTCTCCGCCGCGGACCGCTCGCACGCGGAGATCTCCGCGATCGAAGCGGCCTTGCCCCAGATCGGCGAGCGCCCCGTGCTCCTCCTGTGGGGCGAACGCGACTGGTGTTTCCACCCGGGGTTCCGCCGCACGTTCGAAGCGCGCCTGCCGCGGGCCGAAGTCGTGCGCCTCGAATCCGCGGGCCACTGGTGGCCCGAGGACGCGCCGCGGGAGGGCACCGAAGCCATTCTGGAGTTCTTGCTCCGCACGCGATGAGCAGCGGGCCCGTGCGCACGTTTGCGGAGGCCCTTGACGCGCGGGCGCGGGAGCACCCGGAGCGCGCGGCGGTGCGGGTTGCTCGGGATCGGGCGCGCCACTTCGACGAGATCACGTACGGCGCACTCGCGGCCCGCGCGGCGGCGATCGCGGCGGGTCTCGGCCAAGCCAACCTCGGACCCCGCGGATTGGCGGCCGGCGACCGTGTCGCGCTGTTCGTGCGGCCGGGCCTCGACCTGATCGCGGTCACCTACGCGCTGTTGCACCTGGGCGCCGTGCCCGTGTTGATCGATCCTGGCATGGGGCGCAAGAAGCTGCTCGCTTCGATCGAGCGCATGGCGCCCGCCGCGATGGTCGGCGTGAGCCGCGCTCACGTAGCGCGGCGGCTCTTTGCCAAGTCGTTCCGTTCGTTGCGGTTCGCGGTGCACGTGGGCCGGGGGCCGCGGCTCGGCGCGCTTGCGCTGCAGGAGCTCGAGGCACAGGGCGTACGCAATCCGCAACCGCCCAGGCCGTGCCGCGCGGACGAGCCGGCCGCCGTGCTCTTCACGAGCGGCAGCACGGGACCGCCGAAGGGTGTGCTGGCGACCCACGGCAACCTGGCGGCCCAGCTCGAAACCCTTCGCCGCCTCTATGACCTGCGCTCCGGCGAGGTCAATCTGGCGTGCTTTCCCCTGTTTGCGCTGTTCGACACCGCGTTGGGGATGACCAGCCTCTTCCCCGAGATCGACCCCACGCGACCCGCGCGCTGCGACCCGCGAAAGGTCGTGGCGGCCATCGAGCGCGGCGGCGCCACGCTGGCGTTTGGCTCCCCCGCCATCTGGCGGCGCATCGCACCCTGGTGCCAAACCCACCGCCAGGACCTGAAGCCGCTCACGCGCATCCTGATCGCCGGAGCGCCCGTGCCGCCGGCGCTCGTCGCACAACTTCGCCCGCTGCTCGAGGAAGGCGGCGACGTCCACACTCCGTACGGCGCCACCGAGTGCTTGCCCGTCAGCTCCGTGGACGGCGCGGAACTCCTCGCCACACGGGCCCAGGCCGAATCGGGCTGGGGCACCTGCGTCGGCCGCGAGGCGCCGGGTGCCGAGGTTCGACTCGTCCGCCCCACCGACGGTCCCATCGCGCGGGAAGCGGACCTCGAGGACGTGCCGCGCGGCGAGCTGGGCGAAGTCGTGGTGCGCGCCCCCCAGGCGAGCCCCCTCTACCTATTCGACGACGCTGCCACGTCGCGCGCGAAGATCGCCCCCGCGCCCGCGCCCGGCAGCCCCGCGCACTGGCACCGGATGGGTGACCTGGCGCGCCGCGACAAGGAGGGCCGCCTGTGGTTCCAGGGCCGCCACGCCGAGGCCCTGCGCACCAGCGCGGGCCTCGTCGCCACCACACCGCTGGAAACGATCGCCGACACGCTCCCCGGCATCCACCGCACGGCACTCGTGGGGCTGGGACCAATGGGCGAACAACGACTCTGCCTCGTCGTGGAGCCGACCGGGACCCTCCCAAAAGGCAAGGCCGCCGCCGAGCGCGCCGCGGCGATCCTGGCGCAACTGGCAAAGCTCGCCCCGCACCTCGCCCAACCGACCCACGTGCTGTTCCACCCGAGCTTTCCGGTGGACCCACGCCACAACGCGAAGATCCACCGCCTGACCCTCGCGCGCTGGGCCGCGGCCCACGCCCCAAAGGCACGTCCCCTGCGCTAGAACTCCCACCATGCGACTTCGTTCTCCCCTATCGAGTGCCGCCTCGGCCGCCATTTTGTTCGGCCTGATCCTGGCCTGCGCGGGACCGCGCGCGACGTCACCGGAGGGCACGGCCAGATCCGCGCAACCGGTGCCGGAGGTGCGTCCGTTCTGGATGTTCCAGGGCGGCGAGGCTTCGGCCGCGCTCGATCTCTACCGCGAGGTGTTCCCGACGTTCCGCGAGCTGTCGATGGAGCGCTACGGAGCCGACGGCCCCGGCCCCGAGGGCACCGTGTTCCGCGGCGAAATCGAGATCGGCGGCCAGCGCATCCTCGTGAGCGACAGCTACGTGTCCCACGGATTCGGCTTCACGCCGTCGATCTCGTTCTGGGTGGAGTGCGCGGGAACCGCGGAGTTGGACCGCATGTACGACGCCCTTGTGGAAGGGGGCGCCGCGTTGATGCCTCCGGGCGACTACGGTTTCGCGCCGCGGTTTGCCTGGGTCGCCGACCGTTTCGGCATCACTTGGCAACTGCACGTCGCGGCCCGCTGACGGGCGCGCCGCGGCGGCTCAGCACGACTTTGCGCTGGCGAGCGGTTCGAACAGCGCGAACAGCGCGCCGGTCGGGTCGTTCAGCATCGAGAACGCGCCTACTTCGGGGATCGGCATGGATTCCATCACCGCCGCGGCGCCCAGCCCCTTGGCGCGCGCGGTGGATTCGGCCAAGTTCGCGACGTGGAAGTAGACGAGCCACGTGGATGGTTCGCCGGCCATCGGTTGGCCCATCATGCCGCCCGTCTGCTTGTCGCCCAGCTTCTGTACGTGGTACGAGCCCGCCGGGCCCATGTCCTTGACGTCGATTTGCCAACCCGCGAGGGCGGTGAAGAACGCCTGGGACTTCGCCAAGTCCAGGCTGTAGAGCTCGTTCCAACAGGCGCGGCCCGGCATCGTGTCCGTGGGATTTGCCCCGTGGCATCCGGGAAGGCCGGTGTAGAGCGAGAAGGTCCCGCCCGTTGGCTCCCCCACCACGGCGAACCGCCCGGTTCGCGGGATGTCCGTCGGCGGCACACACACGGTGCCGCCCAGCTCGGCGACACGCTTCGCGGCCCGGTCGACGTCCTCGACCGCCAGGTACGGCATCCAGTGGGCGCGGGGAATGCCCGGCTCCTCCACGATGCCGCCGATGGGTGCCCCGCCGACGAGGATGCGCCGGTAGACGAAGCCACCCATGTCGTGGGCCTCGCCCTTCCAGCCGAGGAGTTCGGAGTAGAAGGCCTGGGCCGCCGCCCCGTCCTTGGTCATCAGGTCGTGCCACACGAAGTGGCCGGTCCAGGGGCCTTGGGATGCGCTCATGGGGATTGGGGGGGCCAGGGGTCGGTCGGGGAAAGGGCCATCCATCCCACCACGCGCCGCGCCGTCCGGCAACCGAGTCGCCGCGGCCCGGCCGGATGCCCCCTTCGGGAGCACGATTCCCGAGACTTCTGTGATTCCGCGGCGACCTGCGCGAACTTGTTGGCGATGGGGAACAGCGCCGAATGGCAGGGTCCGAGTGGCACGTTGGGAGCGGCGCCTCTGGACGGCGTGGTTTCCCCGCCCCCGTCGGCCTCTGCGCAGGAGCGGTTCGCGGCGCTGCTCGAAGCCCACGCGGGCATCGTGCGGCGGGTAGCCGGAGCCTACGGGCGAGGGGCCGCCGACCGCGGCGACTTGATGCAGGAGATCGCGCTGCAACTGTGGCGCTCCTTCGGCAACTACGAGCCGACGCGGTCCTTCGGCACGTGGATGTACCGCATCGCGCTCAACGTGGCGATCTCGCATCTGCGCAGGCGTGCGCGGGCGGGCGAGCGCACCGTCGATATCCAAGACGCCGGCGAAGCCGTCCTCGTGGACCCGCGCATCGGCGCCGACGAGCTGGCCGAGGAGCGCGAAGGCATCGAACGCCTGCAGGTCTTGCTGGCGGAACTCGAACCCTTGGATCGCGCGCTCGTCGTGCTCTGGCTCGACGACCAAAGTTACCGCCAGATCTCCGAGGTCCTCGGGCTTTCCGAAACCAACGTGGCGACGAAGTTGTCGCGGCTGAAAGTGCGGCTTCGCGCACGGGCGGCGCGGCGTTGACGGCGCGAAGAAGGACCATGGACCGAGAGCACAACAATCCGGAGAGCCCAATGGACATGAGCATCGAACTGCAACAAATGAAGAGCGCCTGGCAATCCCTCGACCGGCGGCTCGAGCAGAGCCACCGGCTGCAGATGGAGCTACTGCGCGAGCGCAAGACGTCCGCCGCGCGGCGCACCTTGCTTCCGCTGGTGCTCGGCCAAGTCGCGTTGATGGCCTTTGGCTTCGGGATGATCGTGTTGGGCGTGAGCGCCTGGAATGGCGAGCGTCGCGACGCCTTGGTGATCGGCGCGGGTCTGGTCCTGCACGTCTACGGTGTGCTGACCATGGCCGGCGCCGGCGTCACCTTGAGCAAGGTGCTGGGTGTGGACCTCACCGCACCGGTGCTCGAGATCCAGCGCCGACTGATTGCGCTCGAACGTTGGTACCTCTACTTCGGCTTCGCCGTCGGCCTGCCCTGGTTCGTGCTGTGGATCGCCGTGTGGATCTGCCTGCCCGGCTCTGGCGTCGAGAACCCCACATGGCTCGTGCTCAACCTCGCCCTGGGCGGTGGCGCCGTGGCCCTGGTGCTGGCCATGCGCGCGTGGAGCCGCCGGCCGGGTCGCGAAAGGTTCGGGCGCTGGCTCGACGAGTCCGCGGGCAGCCGCGCGTTGGCACGGGTGCGGGACCAACTCGGCGAGTTGGAGCGCTTCGAGCGCGAGTGAGCCGGCCCCGGAACGGGTAGGCGCGCCCCGGGGTAGGATCCCGCACGTGGCGGTCTACGACGACTTGGGGCCCTGCCTGGTGACTGGCGGGGGTGGGTTCTTGGGGGGGGCGTTGGTGCGGCGCCTGCGCGAGCAGGGGTACTCCGTCACCAGTGCCAGCCGCGGACGCTATCCGGCGCTCGAGCGCATCGGCGTGCGGCAAGTCGAGATCGACCTCGCCAGCGCGTCGCTTCCCGTGGTGCGCGACCTGGTCGGCGGCCACGATACCGTGTTCCACGTCGCGGCGCTCACCGGCGTGTGGGGGCCGCGCGAGCTGTTCTGGAACACCAACGTGCGCGGCACCCAGGTGCTGCTCGACGCGGCGCTCGACGCGGGGGTGGCGCGTTTTGTGTACACGAGTTCTCCCAGCGCGATCTTCGACGGCAAGGACCACGTGGACGCGGGACCTGAGTTGGCGTACCCGGCGCGGCACTTGGCGTACTACCCGGCGAGCAAGGCCGAGGCGGAGCGGCGTGTGCTCGCCGCCAACGGCTTGGAGACGGCGAGCGGCGAACTCCGCACCGTGGCCCTGCGCCCCCATCTGGTGTTTGGGCCGGGCGATCCGCACCTCTTGCCGCGTGTGATCGAGCGCGCCCGCGCCGCACGCCTGCCGGTCATCGGCAAGGGCACGAACCGCGTGTCCATGACCTACGTGGACAATGGGGCCCTCGCGCACGTCGCCGCGGCGAAGAGTTTGCTGCGCTCGGACCGCGCCGCGGGCAAGGCGTACTTCGTCAACCAAGCCGAACCGGTGGAGCTTTGGCCTTGGCTCTTTTCGATCTTCGATGCAGTCGGTGTGCCGCGGCCGAAACGCAGGCTCTCGGCGCAAACCGCGTACGTGGCGGGTGCGTTCTTGGAGGGCCTTTGGAAGTTGCTGCCGCTCGGCGGTGAACCGCCCATGACACGATTCGTGGCGCAGCAGCTCAGCCTGAGCCACACCTACGACCTGGGCCCCGCGCGGCGGGATCTGGGTTACGAGGAACGTGTGGGACTCGCCGAAGCCACGCAGCGCACGATCGCCGATCTCGCCGCGCGGACGCGCAACTAGCCGGTTCCAACGCCGCGCGGGCAGTTCGCGATCGCGATGGAGCGGGCCTTCAGCCCTTGCATCCCCCCACCCAGGGACCTGGGGCGTTGCCCCAGGCTACTATCGGTCGCGCCGTTGGCGCTCCGGAGCGCCGTTGGCGCCAAGCGACACGCAGTCGCGGCGACACACACGTCACGACGACATGGGCGTCACGGCGACGTGGGCGTCACGGCGACGTGGGCGTCACGGCGACGTGGGCGTCACGGCGACGTGGGCGTCACGGCGAGGTGGGCGTCACGGCGAGGTGGGCGTCACGGCGACGTGGGCGTCGCGTCGACGGGCACTCGTCCGAAAGGGGCAACGCCCCGATCGATCGTAGCCTGGGGCAACGCCCCAGGTATTGCGGCAAGACCGGCCCGGGCTGAAGGCCCGGCCCATGCCGTTGGCACGTTGCGGTGGAGCGGGCCTTCGGCCCTTGGACCGCACACCCACGGGACCTGGGGCGTTGCCCCAGGCTACTATCGGTCGCGCCGTTGGCGCTCCGGAGGGCGTCACGGCGAGATGCACGTCACGGCGAGATGCGCGTCACAGTGACGGGCACTCGTCCGAAAGGGGCAACGCCCCGATCGATAGTAGCCTGGGGCAACGCCCCAGGTTGGGTGAGGGGGGATCCAAGGGCTGAAGGCCCGCCCCATGGCCCTTAGGTTGCGCGGCCCATCAACCGGCCAGGTTCGACGCGGCGAAACGCCAGTTGGCGAGCTGTTCCATCCACTGGCGGATGTAGTCGGCCCGGCGGTTCTGGTGGTCCAAGTAGTACGCGTGCTCCCACACGTCGATCGTCAAGAGCGCGCGTTTGCCGTGCACGAGCGGCAAGTCCGCATTGCCCGTGCTCATCACGGACAACTTGCCCTCTTCGTCCGCGACCAGCCAACCCCATCCAGACGCGAAATGACCGCCGGCGACCTTGGCGAAGGACTCCGCCATTAGCTCGAAGCTGCCGAAGTCGCGCTCGATCGCCGCAAGCAAATCGCCCTCCGGTTTCCCGCCCCCGTCCGGATCCATGGAGCGCCAATAGAAGTCGTGGTTCCACACCTGCGCCGCGTTGTTGAACAAACTGCGCGACTTCGCGTCCGAGCCGTCGAACGCCGCGCGCACGATGTCCTCGAGGGGCTTGCCCTCCAGCGCACTGCCCGCCACCGCCGCGTTGGTGTTGTTCACATAGGCGCGATGGTGTTTGTCGTGGTGGAACGAGATCGTATTCGCCGAAACCACGGGTTCGAGCGCGTTGGACTCGTACGGCAGATCCATCAGCGCAAGCGCTCCGCTCGCTTGCGTCGTCGCGGGGACGGCCTCCTGCGTGTGTCGTACGAACGCGGGACGCGCTGATGCCCGCTGCCCGAGGCCCGCGGCAGCGGCGAGGGCCGCGGCTCCCGTCATGAGTTGGCGGCGGCCGAGGGCGGGCATATTGGATGTGGGTTCCATAAGAGGTCTCCCGGGAGGTGGGTGGGACAGATGCGGGGTACCGCGCCCGATGCGCGGTACCCACTCTCGGGCGCGAACTCGCCCGTCGGAGTCTCCTAGCCCAACTACGGCGCCGGTTCCGCCCAGTTGGGCAGATCCAAGCTGCGGCTGGAGCGCAAACCCCGTGCAAGTTCTGCAAACTCCTGCAGACTCATCGTGCGCTGGCCGCGCTCGCCCCGCGGCCGGATCGCCACGGTGCCGTCCTCGGCCTCCTTCGCCCCCACGATCGTCAGGAAGGGCACGCGATCGTGCTGGGCGGCCTTGATGCGTTTGTTCATGTGGCTGGGCTCGTCCATGCAGCGCACGCGGAACTGCTCGGCGCGCAGCGCCTTGGTCACGGAGCGCGCGTACTCGCCGTGCTCCTCGCGGATCGGGATCACCGCAACCTGTTCGGGCGCGAGCCAGAACGGGAAACGGCCGCCGAAGTGTTCGATCAGGCCGCCGACGAAACGCTCCAAACTGCCCAGCACCGCGCGGTGCACCATGATCGGCCGCACGCGGTTGCCGCTCGAATCGGTGTATTCGAGGTCGAAGCGCTGGGGCAAGTTGAAGTCGCACTGCACGGTCGAGTTCTGCCACTCGCGCCCCAAGGCGTCGCGCACCTTGAAGTCGATCTTCGGGCCGTAGAACGCGCCGCCGCCCTCGTCCAGTTGCAGGTCCATGCCGACCTTCGCGGCGCCATCGGCGAGCGCCTTGGTCGCGCGCTCCCAGATGTCCGCTTCGCCGATGGATTTCTCCGCCGGGCGGGTGGCGAGGTACGCGGTGTACTGGAACCCAAAGGTCGTCAACACGTGGTGGATCAAATCGAGCACACCGGCGATCTCGTCCGGCAGTTGCTCAGGCGTGCAGAAGATGTGCGCGTCGTCCTGGGTGAAACCGCGCACCCGCAGCATGCCGTGCACCACACCGGACTTCTCGTAGCGGTAGACGGTGCCGAGCTCCGCCCAGCGCAGCGGCAGTTCGCGATAGCTGCGCCCGCGGGTCTTGTAGATCAACGAGTGCCCCGGGCAGTTCATGGGCTTCACGCGGTACGGCATGTCGTCCAGATCCATGGCCGCGTACATCATCTCGCCGTAGTTCTCGAGGTGCCCCGAGACGGCAAAAAGCTGTTCGCGCGACACGTGCGGACTGTAGACCGGCTGGTACCCGCGGTTGATGTGCTCGCGCCACCAGAAGTCCTCGATCTCGTGGCGCACGATGCCGAGGCGCGGGTGCCAGAACACAAACCCCGCGCCCGCTTCCGCGTGCACACTGAAGAGGTCGAGTTCCGTACCGAGGCGCCGGTGGTCGCGGGTTTTGACCTCCTCGAGCCACGCCAGGTGGCGCTCGAGATCTTCCTCGCTCCAGAACGCGGTGCCGTAGATGCGCTGCAGCATCGGACGTTTCTCGTCGCCGCGCCAATAGGCACCGGCCAAACTCTGCAGCTTGAACGCAAAGGGCCGATCCAAACGATCCACGTGCGGTCCTTCGCAGAGGTCGAACCAGTCGCCGTGGCTGTAGAAGGTGATGGTCTCGCCTTCGGGGATCAGGTCGACGGCTTCGACCTTGTAGGTCTGGCCCAACGCCTCGAGGCGCGCGCGCGCTTCGTCCCGCGGCATCTCCGTGCAGGTCAACTCGGGCGACGCCTTGGCGATGCGGCGCATCTCCTTCTCGATGCGCTTCAGATCGCTCTCGTCGAGCGCGACCGGCAGGTCCAGGTCGTAGTAGAACCCGTGCTCGATGGACGGCCCGAAGCCGAACTTCGCCTCCGGCCACAGTTTGGCCACGGCGGAGGCCATCAAGTGCGACACGGAGTGCCGCAGGGTGCTCAAGGGGAACGGCCCTTCGGCCACGGCGCCGCCCACGGCGGGCGCGAGGGCTTCGTCGGCGCTGGCGCCGGAGCCCGAAGAGGAATGGTTCACGGAAAAACCCCGCGGGACGAGCTTCAGCGAGCGCCCCCACCTGGGACACCCCGCCCCCCCATCCCGCCCCGTGGGGACAGGGGAATGGCCCCAAGCATAGGGCGCCCCGCGCGCCCGTCCAAGGAGGGTCGGCCCTCGCTCAATGCAGCGCAAACACGAGGTGCGCGCCGCCCGTCGCATGGAAGCGCCAGGACGGCGGTTCCCCTGGCGCGAAGGGTGGCGCGGGAGCCGGCCGCATGTCCGTCGGGACCAGCCCCACTGGCTCAAAGAGCCTTGCCTCGTACTCCCCGGGCGCGAAGGGGCCGAGGACCGGACTCTCCCCGGGTACCGCGTAGGCCGCGAGGAACTCGCTGCCTCCAGACGTTGTGCCGAGGGGCTGGAGTTCCAGCACCACGGTCTGCCCGATGCGCAGAAACTCAGGTGGGAGCACAAGCTCGAGTGTTGCCACCGACTCGCGCAGGTCGAACTCGACGGCGGCCGAGCGACCGGGCATGAACTCGACGGCGCGGCCCGGCGCCGTACGCAAACCGCGCCAGTGCAACTCAGGCAAGAAAGCGCCGCTCTCTGCCCACGGCATCGCCAGTTCCCCCTGCCACGGCCAGGGCAACGGAATGGGACCGATGCGCTCCGTTCCGTCCGCGCGGACCATCCAAAGCGCCATGGGTTCCGACACCCGTCGCAGTGCGTCGCTGCCGTGGACCGCGAGGCGAACTTCACCGAGCGGTCCCTCGAGCGGGCGCAGAGTGAGTTCGGTTGGCCCGCAGAGGTGCGGGGAAACGAAGGGCACGGAAAAAACCTCCTGTTCGTACCCCATCAGCTTCGCCGCCACGCTCCACTTGGGTCCCGATGCCCCGACGTAGATGTTCCTGGCCACCACGGTCGAACGTTCCCGAGCCTTGGGTTGAGCGAGGTCCCGCCGCAATCCGGCCAAGAGCCCGAGAGATAAGGGCACCTCGCCACCCAGGTGCCCGAGTCGCACCTCACCAACGGCAGCGCCATCCCCCGCGTGACCCAGTCGAATCCGCGTGCCCTGTTCGTCGACGAGGACGTACGACGCGGCATGGACTGGCTGCAACGGAAGTTCGCGGTTCGCACCCGGCGCCGCCACCAACACAGCGTCCGCATCGAACGCCAGCAGTCCTGTACGTCCGGCGACCAAACGCCACGAAGTGCCGGTGGGCAGGGGCAGCTCGGTCCACTCCCCTACGGAAGTTACGCGGTGCAGGAGCAGACCCTGCTCACCAGCCCGTGCCGCCTCGATTTCGTGGGCCGTGGGCAGGTGGCCCACAGGGAACGCGAGGATCTCCACGGGACCTGAGCCGCCTTCGGGATGCAATGCCCTCACCCGAACTCCGCTCGAGAACTCGCAGCGAAGCGGCTGCGGGTCACTTGGCCAGGAACCCAGATGCACAAGGCCGCTGACCGCGCGGAACCCCCCATCCTTGAGGTATGCCTGGATCACCAACGGCGGCTCGCCTAGCTCCGACTGGTTGCCCACGTGCACCGAGAAGTTGTCGCCGAGTTCCGCGCGGCGGAGCGGGACCCACTTGGTCACGCTGTCCTCCTTCGGCCTCGGCTCCAAGGGCACTCCCAGGGCCGCCCGTTCCGCATCGCTGAGTCCATCCGCGGGGGGCGCGTCGTCGGGCTGTGGCATCTCCTGCACCCAGACCTCCACGCGCGCGCGCTCCGCGGCGGAGCCGCCCACGAACTCAGCGCGCACCCGGAGAGTCGCCTCCACGCTTGCGCGTGTGTCTCCCCCACCCGACTCCGCATCGATCTCGGATGGTCCGGCCAGCCGCTCGGCCACGAGGGGTTCTGAGAGCGGGACACGTGCATCCAGCGCCGCTGGTGCCATCGCGGCCGGCTCCACCGCCACACGGTCGAGGCGCGCGAGCAACAGCAGCAGCGCAACGAGCACTAGCAAAGCTGCGAACAGACGCCCCCAAACTGTCCGCCTCACCGCGCCTTCCCTCGCATCACGGCGGCGAGACTAGCGCGAGCAGCGCGCTGCGCCCACATCGCCCGTGCAACGGGCCGGGGGGTGAAGGGGGCGGCCGGGAGCTTCCCGAAGGGCCAGTCGAGAGGATCGTTGGGGGACGATCCGGGGACAGGGGGAGGGTGGGGAGGGCTCGACTCGCCGGGAAAGCCCCGGCCGCCAGTTCAGGTTGTCGACCGAACTCGGGATTCCCTGAGGGCGGGCTCCCCCATTCGCCCCACTTCCTGCCCGGCGGTGGGAAAGGGGCTCGGGAAGGGGGTCAGGAGCCCGCCTGTAGGGGGCCGCCAGCGGGCCAGAGTTTGACTTCGCGCTCCAGGTGGATGCCGGTGCGGTCGGCCACGCGCGCGGTCACTTCATCGATCAGGGACATCACGTCTTCGCCGGTGGCGTTGCCGCGGTTCACGAGGAAGTTGCCGTGCAGGGGGCTGATTTGAGCGTCGCCGATCGAGCGACCCTTCAGGCCCGCCTCGTCGATCAATTGGCCGGCGCCCTTGCCGCCGGTTTGCTCCTTCGGCGGGTTCTTGAAGATGCAGCCGGCGGACCATTCGGTCACGGGTTGCACACGGCGTTTGTGTTCGAGGTACTCGCGCACCTTGTTTTCGACCGCGATCTTGTGCGACTGCTCGAGGCGCAGCACAGCACCCAGCACGATGCGCGGGCCGAGGTGCGCGTTGCGGTAGCTGGGTGTGAAGAATTCGCGGCCGTGGTCTTGGATCGTGCCATCGGGTTCGAGGATGCGCACACGCTCCACGTTGTCCCACAGCTCGCCCCAACTCCCGCCGGCGTTCATGGCGACACCGCCGCCCAGGCTGCCGGGCACACCGGCGAGGCCCTCGATGCCCGTCCAACCCAAGGCTTTGGAGCGGTTGACGAGGCCCGGCATCGATTCACCGGCCCACGCCACGAGCCAGGCGGACGCGCCGATTTCGCGTTCGGGGAAGTGCTCGGGCGGGATCTCCACGGCGAAAGGATCGCCCTCCCCGTGCCAGCGCCACACGCGTTTCAGGCGATCGGTGGCGATCACGGCTCCGGGCAACTCGCCATCGGCGATCACGAGGTTCGCGCCGCCACCGAGCAACCAAAGGTCCATGCCGCGCTCGCGCACCGCCTGCACCGCGGCGGCCAGTTCGGAGGACGACGCGGGTTCGAGCAGCCACTCGGCCGTGCCCCCCACCCGCAGCGTGGTCCTAGCGGCGAGAGGCGCCTTCGGGACGGCTGCGCAGGGCCAAGTGGTCACAGAGTTGCTCCTGGATTCGATCGATGTCGCCAGCCCCGATGACGAGGGCGAGGGCGCCCACGGGCACGACTTCCGCAAAGCGGCGCGCGGCGGTTTGCAAGTTGCCGCCGTGGACGGCGCGGGTTCCGAGGCGTTCGAGCGCGGCCACCAACTCGGGCGCGCCCGCCAGAAGCTCGCCGGCGGCCGCGCGGCGCGCGCCGTAGACGTCCGCCACGACGACCTGGTCCGCGAGCGACAGCGCCGCAGCGAACTCCTCGAGGAAACGCGCCGTGCGGCTGCCCTGGTGCGGTTGGAAGAGCACGGCGAGCGGCGAGCCGGGGGCGGTCGCCCGCGCGGCCTCGAGCGTCGCGCGCACCTCCGTCGGGTGGTGTGCGTAGTCGTGCACGAGGCGCACGCCGTGCACCTCGCCCCACGGTTCGAAACGCCGCGCGGCGCCGGGATAGCGCGAAACGGCCTGGGCGGCGGCCATCGCCTCGCCCGAACTGCCGTCGCCGGCGGCGCCAAGAGCCAAACCCAGGGCCACGGCGGCGTTGTCGCCGTTGAATCGGCCGGGCACGGAGAGTTCGACCCGCTCCACACGCCAACCGGGGCTGCCGGGCGCCACGTTCAAGCCAGGCGGCCCAACCAGCGAGAACACCGCGCGGCCACTCACGAGCCCCTGGTCGTCCACGAGCAGTTCACGGCCCACGCGCCACACACGGCAGCGCGCGTTGGCTTCGACCATCGCGGGCACGTCGCGGCCGAGCACCAGGAGCCCGGCGGGATCGATGCGCGCCGCGAACTCCGCAAAGGCGCGCTCGACACCGGCCAAATCGCCAAAACAATCGAGGTGGTCCGCGTCGACGTTGGTGATCGCGGCGGCAAACGGCGACAGGGAGAGGAAACTGCGGTCGTATTCGCAGGCTTCGAGCGCAAACCAACCGTCGATGCCCGGCGGCACGGCGTTGGTGCCGAGTTCGCGCTCCAAGCCACCCACGAGGGCCCCGGCGCGCAACCCGCGACGCGCGCGTTCGTCGTAGAGCGGAACCTCTTCGCCGCGGCTCGCGAGCGCGGCCAGGGCGCGGTACAGCATCCAACTCGTCGTGGTCTTGCCGTGGGTGCCCGCCACCGCCAGCGTGCGGCCCGCGGGCGCCAGGCGGCCCAGCAATTCCGCGTACTTGAGCACGGTCACACCGCGCGCCAGGGCGGTGACGACCTGCGGATCGTCGAGCGGCACCGCCGCGGAGCGCACCACCAACTCCGCATCGGCCGGCAAAGCCTCCGCCTGGGACGCGCCGAACTGCAACGCCACACCCAGTTCGGCGAGCCCTTGCGCCAACGGGGATGGGGAGAGGTCGTGACCGGAAAGCCGGTGCCCGCGCGCCGCGAGCAGCCGCGCCGCGCCGGAAACTCCCGCTCCGCCGATGCCGAGCAGGTGCACACGCCGCGGAAGCCCGGCGGGCAACGCGGCGCCGAGGGGAACGTCACCGGAGGTGGCGGGGCCAGCGAGCAGTGCACCCGCGCCCGGTTCGCACACACCGGCCGCGACCGTTCCGTCGCGCGGATTCGAGGGGGCGTTCATCGTCCGTGTCCGCCGGCCAGTTTCGGCGCGGGGTTCCATGACGGTGCCCGGCTCTTGGCGCGGGCGTCAAGCAGTTCTTCGATCACCTGGGAGGCGCCGCGCGGCTGGGGGCGGGTCGCCAGCGTTTCAGCCATGCGCTTGCGCTCTTGTGCGCCGCCGGGGCCCGCGAGCTGCAGGATGCGCTCCACGAGGGCCCCGTCGAGTCCACTTTCGGGCACGAGCCAAACTCCGTCGCCCAGTTGCAGCGCGTTGTGGCGCTGGTGATCGCCGGCAGCATGGGGGTACGGCACGACAATCGCGGCGGTGCGGCGCGCGACCACTTCGGCCAGGGTGGACGCACCCGCGCGCACGAGGACCACGGTCGCCCCATCGAGCGCCGGCAGCACCGGCGACACATACTCGAGCGCCTTGTAGTGCGGTCGCCCGCCCGCAGATTCAGCGAGCCTGCCCGGACCCACCTGGTGCAGCACCGAGATTCCGCTCGACACCAAACGATCCACGTGCGCACCCACGAAGCGGTTGAACGCACCCGCGCCCTGGCTTCCGCCGAGCACGGCCAACAGCGGCCGCGTCGGTTCGAAGCCGAGTTGGGCGCGCCGGGCGGCACGCTCCGGCTCGCTCGGCATCGGAGCCGCGTAGCGCGGCCCAAGGGTCGGGCCGACGACCCGGTGGCGGCGGGACTCGCGGCCACGCGGCAACGACGGCGCGGCGGAGTGCAACACCCGCTGCACCAGGGGCCCGAGGAGCCGCGTCGCCAAACCGGGCGCCGCGTTCACTTCGAGCAGCACCACGGGCAAACCGAGGGAGCGCGCCGCCAGCACCGCGGACACACTCGCAAAACCGCCCAGACCGAGCAGCACTTCGCTGCCACTTTGGACGAGGGCCCGACGCGCCAGCGCCACGGCCCGCGGCAATCGCGCCAGCGTTCCGATGCGGGACGGAGCACCCCCATTCGCACGTTCGAGCGGCAACACGACACGCTCGACCGACGCAGGTCCGGCCGCGGCTTCGAGGCCCTCCAACGCGCGCCGTTCCGCCGAGCGACCGGAGCCGATCCACAGTGCGTGGTCGAGGATTCCGGAGGCGGTGAGGTGCTCGAGCACCGCCAATCCGGGCACGACGTGCCCACCGGTGCCGCCGCCGGCCAGCGCCAAACGCAGGGGTGCGCCGACCGCGGCGCCGCGTGTGCGCCCGCTGCCCAGCTCCCTCGGTTGTCCCGGACCGTGATCCATCGGCGCGATCCTGTCAGAAATGGCGCGGAATGCGCAATCTTGGGGAGTTTCTCGCCGGGTCCGGGTGCCGCTCCGACACACGCCGGGCGGAGACGGCTCACCCACCGGCAGGGCTCACCAGCAGGCTGGGCTCACTCGAAGGTCAGGGCGAGTCGCGCGCCGGAGGCACGCACGTCCGCGCCCGACGGCACGACTGCGGCGGAGAGCACCGCCGGCGCGCGCGGCTCCGCCGTCGCCGCGGGGACGGTAGCCTCGCGCGAGGCGACAACCGTCGCGGTGGCAAGGCTCTCGCGTGCCGCGACGTGCAGCGGCACGGGAATCGCCGCACTGGGATCCGCCTCCACGTTCGCGGCGGCGACGGAGAGCGCCATCGGCGCGGTCAAACTCCAGGGCCCCTGCCAGGCGCCGCTGAGGGTGCGCCACGCGGAGCCGGACGAAAGGGTGCAGATCGCCAAGCAGGCGGCAAACAGGAGGTAGCTGACGGACTTGCTCATGGGGCTGACTCCCTTCACTGCACGCTGCTGGAGCGGGAGACCGGGGCGGGTTTCTGGGCGCTGGCGACGGCGCTGGACGGTTTGGGCTGGGCGGCCGTCGCGGGTTTGGGCGCGGAAGCCGGTGCGGGAGCCGTCGCCGCGACGGCGGCACGCGCGACGGCGGGCATCACGAGGCGTTGGCCGGGCTGCAGGCGGTTCGGGTCCAGCTTCGGGTTGAGGGCGGCGATTTCGCCGTGGCGCTTGCCGTCCCCAAGGTGCTTCGCGGCGATGCGGAACAGGCTGTCGCCCGATTGGACCACGTACGTCCCGGGGGTTTGGGTCGCGGTGCCGCTCGAGGGGGAGGCGGCGGGCGCATTCCGCGCCACGGCCGCGGTCGGCGCGGCGGTCGACTGGGGCGCCGGCATGCGCAGCACACGGCCCGCGGGCACGTTGTTGGGGTTGAGGCCCGGGTTGAGCGCGACGATGTCGTCGATGCGCTTCGAAGTGCCGAGGATGCGCTGGCTGATCTCGCTCAGGGTGTCGCCGCGCTGCACGGTGTAGGTGCTGCCCTCGACCTTGGCGACGTTCGCGGCGCCCACTTCCATCGGCGCGAGGCCCATGCCCGGGGCGGCGCGGTTCGCGGGGTCCTGGGGCCGTCGCTGGCGCGGGTCCTCCACTTCGAGGAGCGGCGACGGCGAGTTGGTGTCCGCCGCGACGACGGCGCTGCTGCGAGTCGACACGTTCGAAGAGGCGTCGCCGGCCGCGAGCGCGCGGTGGGCTCGCACGGCCTCGGCGAGGGCGGCGGCGTTCTCGGGCAAGCGGGACTGGAGCTCCGCCAGCGTGCGGTCCTGTTCCGCGGGGTCGGACATGGCGAGGATCCAGTCGAGCGCGGCGCGCTGCGCCTGCAGTTCGCTAGCACGACCGGCGGCATTCGGGCCGGCGGTGTTGCGCGCGGTGAGGGCACCACCCTCGGGCTGTGCGTCGAGCCCAGGCGCGGGCAGGTTTTCGGTCGGCAGCGCGGCGAGGCCGGCGCCGCCGCGGGGTGCGTTCGCGCCCGCGTTCTGCGCGTGGGCCTGCTTCGTGACGGGCGGCTGCGCCACCGTGCTGCGGGGCTGGGCGCGCGCGGCGCGGGCGTCGGTGCGCTCGCCCGCCTGGGCGCGGTTCGCGGCCTCCGCACCGGCTGCGGCCACGAGGGCCCCGTCGGCCCGTCGTTCCCCCCGATCCCAAAGGACCACGGCGACGACGGTGACGACGAGGAAGAGCAGGGCGATCAGCCCGTAGCGTTCGATCGGCTGCATGGTTCAGAGCTCGATTGGCCAGCGATCCGCGCCGCCCCGAGGGCGAGACCGATGGCGAGGGAGGAGACGACGAAGGAGGTTCCGCCGGCGGAGAGGAAGGGCAGTGTCATGCCCTTGGGAGGGGCCATGCCGGAGGCGACTTGCACGTGCACCAGGGCCTGGAAGGCCACCGTCACACAAAGACCGAAGGCCGCCACCGCGCCGAAGCGCTGGGGCAGTGCCAGGACGAGCCGCAGGGCGTGCCACAGGAACGCGGCGTAGAGGCCCAGGACGAGGAGCATGCCGGCCAGGCCGAATTCCTCCCCCACCAGGGCAAATACGAAGTCCGAGTCCATGTAGTTGAAGCCGCGATTGCGCAGTTCGCCGCCCGCGAAACCCAGGCCGAGGTCACCCGAGTTCGCGAGCGCAGCGATGCTGTCGGAGACCTGTTCGTTGTGCGCCTCGCCCATCCACATGTCGAGGCGGCTCTTCACGTAGGGCAAGAAACGCGCGGCCAGGGCGACCGCAGTGCCGACGCCCAGCACCAGCGGGAGACCCACCGAACTGAACGCCACTCCGCCGATCCACATGGTGGCGAGTGCACCGACGAGGAGCAAGACCGCCGCGCCGAGATCGGGCTGCAGTACCACGCATAAGAAGAAGCCCACCGACACGCCGAGGATCGGCAGCACACCGCGCGTGAAGCTCGACAACTTCGGACCCGCGCGCACGCAGCGGTCCGCGATCCAGAGCACCAGCGCGATGCGGGCGAGTTCGGACGGCTGCACCGAGAGCCCCACGTGGATCCAGCGGCTCGCGCCGTTCACCGAACGGCCCACACCCGGCATCCACACGAGCAGCAGCAAGAGCAGCGCGCCGACGAGCAGCGGCGCCAGGAACGGCCGCAGGCGATCGGGGCCGAGCCACCAGGCCACGAACAACACGCCGAGGCCCACGGCGCGCACGCCGATCTCGACCACGAGCTCCGACCGGAAGGCCTCCGGCGAGAGGGTCGTCGAGCCGTGGCTGACCTGGAGCAGGAAACCCAGCCCCATCAGGCACAACACCACCGCGAACAGGCGCCCGGCGTGGCGCAGCGATTCCTCGGCGCCGGGCGCGGCGAAGTCCTCGAACCACGTTCCGAGGGTCAGTTGGCGCAGGCCACTCGATTCGGCCGGATCGCGGATCGGACGGGGGGGGCTCATCAGCGGACCTTCAGGAGCGCGAGGCTCGCCAGGGCCGTCACGGCCGCCACGATCCAAAAACGTGTCACGACGGTGACCTCGTGCATCGCCGCGTTGCCCTTCGAGAAGATGCCCCCGTAGAGCTGCAACCCGTGGTGGATCGGCGCGCAGGTGAAGATGCGTTTGCCGCCGCTCTTGCGGTACCAGAAGGTCTGCAGCCAGCTCGAACCGAGGTCCACCACCAGCACGAAGGCGATCAGGGGCAGCACCAGTTCCTGCTTCGAAACCACGGCCATCCAGCCGAGCAGACCGCCGAGCGGCAGGGAGCCCGAGTCCCCCATGAACACCTTCGCGGGGAATGCGTTGAACCAGAGGAACCCGAGGCACGCCCCCACCAGGGCGCCGCCGACCACCGCCATGTCCGCCGCGGCGGGCACGTACGGCAGGTTCAGGTACCCGGTCCAGTCGACCCGACCGGTGACGTAGCAGAAGATCGTCAGGGCGAGACCGGAGATCAAAAGGCATCCAGCCGCCAGCCCGTCGAGGCCGTCGACGATGTTGGCGGCGTTGGCCGTGCCCACCACCACGAGCCATTGGATGGCGAGGAACGCCAGCACACCCAGGATCCCGAAGGTCCCGAGCGGGATCACCGCGTCCTTGAAGAAGGGCGGGTAGAGCGACAGCAAGACCTGGCGGTCGGTCCACAGGGCGAACAGGGTCAGCGCGCCGAGCGCGCCCAACGCAGCGGCCGAAAGGCCCAGCATCTTGGCCCGCGGGGTCATGCCCCGGGACTTGGGCCGCGTCAACTTGCGGTAGTCGTCGACGAACCCCACCGCCGCGAGGCCCGCGGTCAGCAGCACCGCCAGTGCCACCGGCACCGAACGCACATCGGCCCACAGGAGCACCGCGAGGAGCAGCGACGCGATCAGGAAACTGCCACCCATGGTGGGTGTATCGTGTTTGCCGTCGGCGCGCGATCGTTTGGCCAGGTCCTCGGAACCGCTGGTCTCGACGTTGTCGCGCACCCGCAGGCTCTTCAGCCAGCGAATCGCCTTCGGGCCCACGGCAAGGCACAGGGCAAAGGCCGTCAGGGCCGCCATGGCGGCGCGGAACGACAGGTAGTCGAAGAGCGCCACCCCGAAGAGGTCGCGCAAGAGGTCCGCCAACACCTAACGGGCCTCCGCTTGGGGCCAGGACGGCGTACCGGCGCGGCGGGGAGCGATCGCGGGGACGGGCGCCGCGCCGATGGCCGCCCCCACACGACGGCCGCCGCCGCGCCCGAAGCGCTGCGCGAGGCGGTCGACGAGTCGCTCGAGCGCGAGCGCGCGGCTCGCCTTCACCAGCACCACGTCGCCCTTCTCGACCCACTCGGGCACTTCGCAGAGCGCCAGCTCGGCGCTCGCAAGGGTGCGCACCTGATCGGCCGAGAGGCCCGCTTCCCGCGCGCCCTCCGCGGCTGGCTGGGCCCTCGGCCCGACCGCCACGAAGAGGTCCACGGCGGAGCGCGCCACCAGCCGACCGACCTCGCGGTGCAACTCGTCCGAACTGCTGCCCAGTTCGAGCATCTCGCCCAGCACGAGCACACGCCGCCGGAAGCCGTGCAATCCGCCGAGCACGCGCACCGCGGCCGCGGCCGACGCCGGGTTCGCGTTGTAGGCGTCGTCGAACACGGTGAGCCCGTCGAACTCGTGGCGCTCCATGCGCTGGCGGCCGCCCTCCAGATCGCGCACGGCGGGCAGCACCTCCTCGAGTTCCAGTCCGGCGGCACGGCACGCGGCCAGGGCAGCCAGCAGGTTCTGCACGTTGTGCGTGCCGAGCAGTGGCGACGCCACGTCGAGCTCTTGGGGGCCCGCACCGGCCCACTCGGGTGCGACGATCAGGCGGAAGCTCGTCCCGCCGTCGTGGAAGTAGAGGTCGCGGGCCTGGAAGGCCGCGTCCCCGTCCACCGCGAAGTCGACGAGGCGCGCGCCGGTCCGGGCGCGCACGTAGGGCGCGAACCGGCAGTTGGCGTCGTGCACCAACACACCATCCGGGCGCAGCGCGGCGCCCAGGGCGGTTTTCTCGCGGGCCACACCTTCCATGGAGCCAAGGCCCTCCAGGTGCGCGGGCCCGATGTTCGTCAGCACACCGACGTGGGGCGCCGCCAACTGCGACAGGCGTTCGATCTCCCCGGGACCGCTGGTGCCGAGTTCGACGACGAGGGCTTCGGTCGCCTCGTCGGCGAGGAACAAGGTCAGCGGCACACCGACCTGGTTGTTGTAGGAGAGCGGGCTCGCAGCGACGCGCCGCCGCTCGGCGAGGAGTCGCGCGGTGATGCCCTTCGTGGTGGTCTTGCCCGAGCTGCCGGTGATGCCGACGACGGTGGCCGTCAGCCGCGAGCGGTGCCAACGGGCGAGGTCCCAAAGGCCGTCGAGCACGTCCGGCACGAGTGCGACCGCGGCACGTTGGGCCAGTTCTCGGGCGGCGTCGGCCGCGGATTCGGGGAGGAGCACGGCGCGCGCGCCGCGCTCGACGGCGTCCGCGGCGTACCGATGGCCCTCGAACCGCGGTCCACTCAGGGCCGCGAACAACTCCCCTGCGGAGGCGCGGCGGGAGTCCGTCCCCACACCGCGAAGGCGGAGGGCGCGCTCGCCCGAGAGGGCGCGTGCCCCCGTGGCCAGAAGCAACTCACCAAAGGTCAGTTCCATTGCTCGAGGACCTCCGCCGCCACGAGGCGGTCGTCGAAGGGAAGGCGTGAGGTGCCGATGATCTGTTCGCACTCGTGGCCCTTGCCGGCGACCAGCACCACGTCGCCGGCTCTGGCTTCGCGCAGGGCCGCGTGGATCGCGGCGCGGCGGTCCACGTCCACCCGATGTTCCGCTCCACCCGCCATGCCGGCGACGATCGCGGCCACGATGGCCGCAGGGTCCTCGCTGCGCGGGTTGTCGCTGGTCACGAACGCGACGTCCGCGAGGCGCGCCACGACGGCGCCCATCTGGGGCCGTTTGCCCGGATCGCGATCCCCGCCACAACCGAACACACACAGGAGCCGGCCGCGGCCCGCCGCTTCCAGCTCGGCCCGCAGCGCGCCGAGGGCCGTTTCGAGGGCGTGGGGTGTGTGGGCGTAGTCGACGTACACACGGAAGGGGGCTCCCTCCCCCGGGACGGCTTCGAGCCGCCCCGGAGGGAGAGAGGCGGCGGCGAGCCCGTCGCGCAGCGCGCTAGGGCTCGCCCCCGTCACCAGCACCGCGGCCAATGCCGCGAGGGCGTTCTCGGCGTTGTGGCGCCCTACCAGGGGCAGAAAAAGGCTCGTCGAGATCCCCATCCCTTCAAGAGCCAGGTGGATGCCCCCGGGCACCACGGAAAGCCGAGTCGCACTCAGGTCAGCGCGTGACCCGATGCCGTACGTGACCACCCGCGCGCCCTTCGTCTTTGCGACGGCGGCGAAGCGGGGGGTGTGTGGATCGCCTGCGGGCAGAACGGCCGTCGAGCCAACGGAGAGCCGATGGAACAGTTGTTCCTTCGCCGCGGCATAACTCTCCATGTCGCGATGGTAGTCGAGGTGATCGCGCGTGAGATTCGTGAACACGGCGACGTCGAGTTCCATTCCCGCCAATCGCTCTTGGTCGAGCGCGTGGCTGCTGGCCTCCATCGCGACCGAATCGCCCCCGAGTTCCAAATGGCGCGCAAGCAGACGCTGCAACTGGACCGCGTCGGGGGTCGTGTGGGTGGCGGGCAGGGACTCGCCGTGCAGGCGGTAGCCCGTGGTTCCGAGGAATGCCGGCCGCCGACCCGCCGCGCGCAGGAGATGCTCCGCAAGGTGCGCGACGGTGCTCTTGCCGTTCGTTCCCGTCACGGCCAACACGGTCAGGTGGCGCGAGGGATGTCCCGCGAACATCGCCGCCGCTTCGCCGGTCACGCGGCGCGCTTCCGGGTGCCACCAACCGGGCACCGGCACGTCGAGCGGCGCACGCGCAAGCACCGCGGCGGCGCCCCGGGAGAGCGCCTCCCCCACGTGCCGCGCGCCGTCGTCGCGGGTGCCCGAGAGGGCCGCGAACAGCACGCCCGGGGCCACCCGGCGGCTGTCGAGTTCGATGCCGCCTAGCAGCGGCCCCGCGCCGCGCTCGATGCCGCCTAGCAGCGGCCCCGGGCCGCGCTCGAGGCGACCGCCCAGCTCCTCGACGAGCCTGCCGAGTGCGATCGTCCGGGGTGCCACGTCAGCCACCCCCCGTGTTCTGGTGCGGCGCCGGCGCGTCGGCGAAGCGCGCGTAACTCAGCTCCGCGGACTCCAGCCAGGGCAGGAGCGCCGGGTTGAGGGTGGGCACGGAGAGCGGCCAAAGGCCGTCCGCCAAGGTTGCGAGCGGCGCGCCGCCGCCGACGGTGTAACCGAGCGCCTCGCAGAGGATGTCGCTCGCCGCTGGACCCGCGTGGCGCGATCCGAAGGGCCGCCCCTTCACGTGGGGATCGTCGACCACCACCAGCGTCAAGTAGCGCTTCGAGCCGTCGGGCGACGACGCAAAGGCCGCGATCGACGACACGTAGCAGGAGGCGCGCCCCGCGCCCCACTTGCCGCGATAGCGGCGGTACTCGGCCTGGTCGTCCCAGGACTTGCCCGATTCGAGTGCGTCCTCGTAGGCCTTGCCCCAGACGTGCGAACACACGTCGTTGGGCAGTTTCTCGGTGGTGCCCGTCTTGGTGCCGAGGTGCGCTGCAACGGGGCGTTCGAGGTTCTTGCCGGTGCCCTCTTCGGCGCCCAGTTGGGCCATCTTCACCAGGGTCGCGCTGGTGCGCTCCGAAACGACGCGCCGGCCAGGTTGCCGGGGCAGGAGGTGGCGCGCGCCGCCGGCCTGCACCGCGCGGGTGAAGACCAGGGGACGCCATTCGCCGCCGCCCAAGAGCGCCGCGAGGCCAGCCGCGTGTTGCAGCAGGTTGAGCGAGATCGAATCGCCGAAACTCACCGAAGCCAGGCTGCGGCCGAGCGCCCAGGCCCGACCGCCGCGGCCCTCGGGTTCACCGACCTGGCCCGGCGGGTTGTAGAAGTCGCCGACCAGTTCCGTCGCCGCCGGCAGCCCGTACCCCAGCTCCTTGGTCTTGCGTTTCCACACCTCGGGCGGAATGCGCGTGCCGATCTGCACCATGCCGGCGTTGCTCGAGTGCGCCACACACTCGGCCGCGGTCAGGCGCCCGGTCTTGAACCCCTCGGCCTCACCGATCACGCGCACCACACGCCCCTCTTCGTTGCGCAGGCGGTAGTGGCCCTCGCCGACGTCGAACACCTCGCCCGGGTGCACGTGCCCGTGCTCGAGGGCGATGCCCATGGTCACGAGTTTCCACGTGCTGCCGGGTGTGTAGAGCCGCTGCAGCGGCGACCAGAGTGTGGTGCGGTACGCGTCGCGCCATTCGAGCGCGAGGACCTCGCGGGTCTCGAGATCGAGCACCACGGCCATGGCCGAGGCCGCTTCGCTCTCCTCGAGCACACGCTCGAGGCGTTGGCCGACGAAGCGCGAGAGCTCGAGGTCCAACGTCGTCTCGACGGTCGCCGGCGCTTCGGGCTCGGTGTGCTCCAAGTAGTATCCGCGCTGCAGACCGGGGCGGCGCGCGAGCAACATGCGGCGCGCCAGATCGGGCGCCGCGCCCTCGCGCAGACGCACGCCGGAGAGCTCCTCGAGGTGCGCGAGTTCGCCGTTGGCGAGGCGCTCGAGTCCGGGAAGCGGCACCGGCTCGGATTCTCCTTCCGCGCCGCTCCAACCCCAGCGCCCAAGCGCCGAAAGTTCGCCCGCCGGGTAGGTCCGTGTGCTCGATCCGCGCAGCCACAGCGCGAAGGGTCCGATGCGTTCCTCTTCGAAGATGCCGCGCAGCGCGGGCACGGCCGCCGACGGCACCGGATCGAGCAGCGGCGCAAAGCGGCGCGGCTGCAGGCCGGCGAAGACACACTCGTGGTTGCGGTGGGCGCGGCGCGGATCGCCGCCGCGCAGGAGGCACACGTCGGCGTGCTCCGCTTCCCGCGCCATCGCCGGCGCGAGCAAGGGGTGCAGGTCGGTGCCGAGGGCACGCACCCAAGCCGCGGCGGCGTTTTTCGCCCCCACCAGTTGCGGCAGACACGCCTCGCGCTCTGCGCGGCTCAGCAGCACTTCGGGCGCCCACGCGATTCGGAAGTAGGGCCCGGGCTCGCCTTCGACGAGTTTGCGCTCCGGCGCGTCCGCCGGCAGCGGATCGAGCCACATGCCGTGCAGCGGGCCCAACTGCGCGAGGTGGGCCGCGTCGGTGCGTTTGGCGGCGGGCCCGCCGGCGGCGAGCCAGTCGGAAAGCGCGAGTGCTTCGTGCACGTTGAGCGGCCAACGCGTGACCGCGAGGCTGTCTGTTTCGCCGAGGCCGAGCAACCTGCGGAAGAGCTCTTCGAACTCCTCTGGTTCGAGATCCAGCGCATCGCCGAGGCGCTGGCGCAAGATCTCGGGTGTGTGCGAGAGCCACACGTTCTGCGGGCTCGCCTCCAGCGCGAAACTGGCGTGGGAAATGGCGAGCGGCGCCCCGTGCCTGTCGGTCAGGCCGTACCGCGGCAGGGACTTGGGTTCCGGGTCCCCGGCGAGCAACGCGCGGGCCGGTGCGGGGTTCGGCGCGGCCAAATGCACGAGGCGCGTCGCCACCGCCGCCAGCACACAGCCCAGCACGAAGAACGCGCCCACCGGCCGCAATCCGGCCCGTGAGCGTGTGGGCAGATCGGGCAGGCGCGGGCTCATTGCACGTCCTCCGCGATGCGCCGCGACTCGGCTTCGGCCGCCAGCTCCGCGGCGTCGAGTTCGAGGCCGCGCTGCCAGATCCGCGCGTCGAGCTCCTCGATCGCCACCACGAGGTCCTGGTTGGCGCGCTCGAGGCGCAGCACACGCTCAGCCAACGCGTGGTTGCCGTTCGCGACGACGGCGGTCGCGAGGCCGAGGCCGAGGATGCAAAGGCACACCAGTGCGAACAACGTGTTCCTCACCGCGCACCCCCACCACCCACGTGGCCGGCCCGACCAACGCGGCGCGCAAGGCGCAGGTGCGCCGAGCGCGAACGCGCGTTCGCACGGACTTCAGCGCGGCCCGCCTGCAGCGGTTTTTTGGTCAGCACCTCGAGTGTGCCGCGCGCTTGGGCGGCTTCGAAGTGCCGCTTCACGGCCGATTCCTCGCCCCCGTGGAACGCAATCACTGCGAGCAGGCCGCCGGGCGCGAGGCATTGCTCTGCCTGGCTGAGGAACGCGTCGAGCTCGCGCATCTCGCCGTTCACGGCGATGCGCAGCGCCTGGAACACACGGGTCGCGGAGTGCAGTCGCCCGCCGGGGCCCAGTTCGCGCTCCACCAGACTCGCGAGCGCGAGCGTGCGCAGGAACGGCGCGCGGCGGCGCGCTTCGCAGAGGGCCCGCGCGACCTGACGCGCACGCCGTTCGCCGCCCTCGTGGAAGAAGAGATCGGCGAGTTGTTCTTCGCTCCAACCGTTGACCACGTCCGCCGCCGTCAACGGCTGGTCGGGGTCCATGCGCATGTCGAGCGGGCCATCGGCCTGCAGCGAGAAGCCGCGCTCGGGCCGATCGAAGTGCAGCGAGCAAACGCCGAGGTCCGCGTAGACGAGCTGCGGCTGCACAGCGGCGCCGAACTCCGCGGCCAGTGTGGTCTCGAGGCTCGCCATGTGCGCGCGCACGGCCCGCGCTCGCGAGCCGAAGGGCACGAGCGCCGCGCGCCCGTGCACGAGCGAATCGGGATCCCAATCGAGCCCGAGCAGCTCGAGACCCGCATACCGCGCGAGCAGCGCGCTGGCGTGACCGCCGGCGCCCAGGGTGCAGTCGACCGCGAGGCCCACGGGCGCAGGGCCGAGGTAACGCGCCACCGCGTCGAGCAGCTCCTCGAGCAGCACCGGCACGTGGGTCGGGCGGCCCCCGCTCCCCTCGGCTCGTCCTCTGCGCTCCATCGCGGCCAATAGGCTGGGCCCCATGGCTCAGCCTCCCCCGTGGTTGGGTGCCGGGGACGTCGCCGCGGGGCCCGCTGCGGCGACCATTCGCTCGTCCCACGTCGCGTCGTTGTCCGACTCGTAGCGGCGCCAGTTCTCGGCGCGCCAGATCTCGACGCGCGAGTCGTGGCCGAGGAGGGCGAGCTCCTCGCGCTCGACGAGGCCCGCCAGTTGGCGCAACTTCTCGGGGATCAGCAGGCGGCCCGAGCTGTCGAGGCTCTGGTGGAACACACTCGCGAAGAAGAGCCGCTGGGCCGCGCGGCCCTCGGGGCCCAGGAATGCGGTTCGCGCGAGGCGCGCCACCTCCGCGTCGTACCCGTCCTTCGTGAACAGGTTGATGCAGCGATCCAGCCCGCGGGTGAGCACCGCGAAGGGCCTGCCCTCCCCGTCCCGGGGAAGCAGGGCTGCGATGCGCTGGGGCAGGAAAACCCGCCACTTGGCATCCAGGGCGTGGATCGACTCGCCGCCAAACACGGGGGGACTGGCTGGACCTCGGGGGGACGGGGGAGCGCGGGTCGTGCGCGGGTGGTCCGGGGCAGGCCGTTCCTGCCACCTGGTGCCACCTGACTGACTCTACCTGCCACCCTCGCCGCGCACCACAGCGGCGGCAGCGTTCCCACGGACGGGATCAAGGCGTCCCAGAGCTCGGTCAAGCGGGGTTGCCGGTGCCCTGGGTCGGGCCACCGGGCGCCGTTGCCTGAGCCTCGTCGCCCGATTCGGACGGCCCGGACTGCGGCTCCACCGGCTCGGATTGGGGCTGGGCCGCGGCGCCCGTCTCGGTGTCGTCCTCCCCCTGCTCGGCCCGGTCGAGCTCCTCGTCGAGGCTGCCGACCTCGAGCAGGCGCTCCAGGTCGCGGCGCAGGCCCTCCATGCGGTCGGGTTCGAAGTCGAAGACCCGCACGGCGAGTTCCTCCTGGTGGCGCGGCCGGCGCAGCAGCAGCCACTCCGCGCCGTCGTCACCCCGGCGCACCCGTCCGAGCAGCAGGCGGCGCTTGCGCAGCAGCAAAAGGGCGATCAGGTAGCGCAGTTCGAGCAGCCGCTCGACCTCGGCGCCGGCGGAGAGCAGGAAAAGCTGCTCCAAGAGGCCCAGGTCCACCTGGACTCCGCCCGTGCGTCGTTCCTTGCGGCGCGCGCGCCACCAGGGCTGCTCCGGACCCAGTTCGACACCGGGCCAACAGGCCGCGCAGATGTCGCGTCGGCCCAATTCGGCGCCCTCCACGAACAGGTGGGAGTAGTGGGCTTCGCCCTCTTCGAACGCGCGTTCGCAGCGGACACAGGCGCCCTGGCGCCGACCGAGTTTCCAGACACTCATTGCGGCCCTGAGCATACCGCCGAGCCGCGCCATTTCGCGCGCGCGAGGGCGCCTACAGCCGTCTGCGCCACTCGTCGAGCGGTTGCCGGCGGGGCTCGCCGGTGATGGACGCGAGGGCCGCCTCGATGGCCGCTCGGCGCGCCAGGTAGTCGCGGTGCGACTGCACCGGATCCTGGCTGTGGTTCCGCTCGAGACGGGCCCAGAGGCCGAGCAGCGGGACCACCGAGCGCCGATCGCCGAGCAGCGCCAATCCGTCGATGGCCTCCTTCGACACGGCGGGATCCGCGTCGTCGAGGGCGCGTTCCAGGTGCAACCGGGCCCGCTCGCGCTCCGGCGACTTGGGCTCGAACGCGGCCGCCCGACGGGCATAGGCTCGCGTCGCCTGCGCGCGCACCATCCAGTTGCTGTCGCTTTCCGCGGTGGTTTCGAGTCGGCGCTGGATCTCCTCGTCGCCCTCCGATCCCGTGGGCAAGGCGCCCAGTAGCTCGGCGCCGCGCAGGCGCACGCCGTGGCGGCTGTTGTCGAGGAGCGGCAGGCTGGGCAGCGCCGCGTCGGGTCCCATCAGCCGCAGGGTGTGGTCGCCGAGGAATGCGAGCACACCGTCCTTCGACGCCACCATCTCGACCAGGAACGGCACCGCGCTGGGCCCAAAACGCGCCAACTCCATCTGCGCGCGTTCGAAGGGGCCCTCGCGGTGGAGCGCCGTGTCGAGTGCACCCGACTGGTAGGCGCGCACCATCTCGAGGAGCAGATTGTCGATCAGAAACCGCTCCTGGCGCGGATCGCCGGCCTCGCGCGCGGCGATGGCCCCCGCGCGCGCTTCCTCCCAAACCTCACCGCCCTTGCCGTAGGCGACGAGCAGGTCCGCGTAGGTCGCGTCCACACTGGAGAACTTGACGAGCGGCGCGGGCTTCGGCGTGGGGTCCGACGTGGCGCAACCGGCGCAAAGTAGGAGGCCCAGGAGCAGCGGGCGAATGCGGGAGTTGGCCATGGTTCTAGCTCCGCGCGGCGTCCGTCGGCGCGCGCCGCAAGTCGGCGAGGCAGCCCTGGTAGAGGGTTTCGAGTTCATCGGCGATCTCGCCCAGGGTGGGCACCTTCGGACGCCCCGCGCCCAACTGCTGCAGCAGCTCGCGGTCCCCGTCCAGTTGTGTCAAACGCCCCGCGAGTTGGGCAGCGGAGCCGCGCTCGAACAAAAGGCCGTCGACACCGTGGCGCACCGCTTCGGCCATGCCGCCGAGATCCGTTGCCAACACGGGCAGCCCGAGGCGGAACGCCTCTTGGATCGTGATCGGCTGGTTCTCGAACCAAATGCTCGGCACGACGATCAAGTCGACCTCGGCGAACACCGCATCGACGTCCGCGGGGTCGAACCGCCCGTGGAAGGTGGCCTTGCGGCCCTCCACCAGGCCGCGCAGTTCGCGCACGTAGTCGGGGAACCACTCGAGCACTCCGAAGAGATGCAGCTCGGGCCCCTTCTCGCCGACGCGGGTTTCGGGAATGCGCGCGTAGGCGTCGCACAGCACGTGCACACCCTTCGAGGGATAGAGCCCACCCACGTAGCCGATGCGCAGCGTGCCGTCCCGGCGCGGGCGCGGAGGCAGCGTCGGGCCCGGGTAACCGGCCTTCATCACGACGACTTGATCGCGGCGCAGCACGCCGTTCTCGACGAGCAGGTCCCCGAGGAAGTGGGACGGGCACACGACCTTCTGCGCGTACTGCACACCCTGGCGGTACTGGAAACGGCGCGTTTGGGCGGCCACGGCCAGCAGCGTGTCGCGGTCCGGGGCCGGCCGATGGGAACCCAGACTGCCGCGCCACGCTTCGGGAACGAGCGGCAGGTGCGCGATGCAGTCGTGGCAGTTTCCGCCGCGGCTCGCGGCGCACAGGTCGCCCGCGCGTGTCAGCAGGGTGCCGCCTGCGCAAAGCGAACCGTAGTCGTGGGCCGTGTACACCACCGCCGCGCCGGAACGCCGCGCCATCGAAACGCAGTTGGGCCCCCAGAACGCGAGGTGCTGGAAGTGCACGAGGTCGGGTTTCTCCTCGGCGAGCAGTTTGCCGAGCAGCGCTTCGGCGCGCGGGTGCTCGAAGCTGCCGCGCAGGTCCTCGAACTCGCGCTGGTGCACGAGTTCGACCGTGCGCACGCCGTCCAACTCGCCCACACGCACGTCGCCCTCGGCCCGGGAGGTGTCCCGCTCGGTGAAGAGCGCCGTGACGTCGTGCCCGCGCCGGCCCATCTCGATGGCCATCTGGTGCGCGTGCAGCTCAGTGCCGCCGATGTGCTCGGGCAAGTAGTCGTGCACGACAACGAAGATCTTCAACTAGGCACCTCCCTTCGATTCGGGCACAAGACCCAGCGCCTCGCCCGAGGACTGGGCCAAGCGTCGGTCCCAGTCGCGCTCGGCGGCCGCTTCCATCCGCTCTTGGAACCAAGGCACCGCGGGCAGCACCGGCGCGCCCCGTTCGAGTGCCACGTGGTAGGCCTTCAGCGTGGCGTCCACGTGGGCCATCAAACTCGGCGCCGCGAGTTCCGCGGGCGGCAGGGCGCCGCGCAGCGCGCCGAGCAACTCCGGTTCGTCGAGCACACGCCGCAGGGCAGCCGCGAGGGAGTGCGCGTCGCCGCGTTCGTAGAGCAGCGCCCAGCCCGGCGCGTGGCGCGCTGCCGCCTCCGCGGCGCGCTCCACGAATGCGCCGGAACGCGGCAACACACACGGCAGCCCGAGGGTCAGCGCCTCGTCCACCACCATGCCCCAGGACTCGTGCGCGCGCGTCCCGCTGACCATGAGGTGGGCCTGCGACACCGGCTCGCGATCCAACTTGGCCGCGTCGAACGGCCCGTGGAAACGCACTTCGCTGCCGCCCGGCCGCCGGTCGGCGCGCGCGTGGAGCGAGGCCGCGTGTTCCGCATCCACCTCGCCGCCCGCGATCTCCAACTGCACACGGTCGCCGGCGCCCAGGATCTCGAGCGCCTCGAGCAACAGGTCGTAGCCCTTGAGCGGCGCCAGGTGCCCCCACGCGGCGAGCACCAGGGGCTGCATCTCGCCGGGCGCCGCGAGCGGCTCGGGCCGGCGCAGCGGAAGTTCGCGCCCCGGCGGCACGACGACCAGCGGCATGTCCTCCGGATTGCGGCCGAGGAACAGGTCGACGGTGCGCGCGTGGGCCACGCTGGGCGCGAGGACGGCGCGCGCCAGGGACAGCTCGCGCACCAGGTCCGCGCGGCGCTGGTAGAGCTCCATCACGAGTTGCTCCCGCGGCACCCACGGCGTGCGCGGCGGGATGTGGTTCGCGCAGTCGATGCACGGGTCGGGCGCGAGCGGTGCCTCGCAGAACTCCTTGGTGTCTGGCCGCACGCGGAACGCGATCAGGCAGGTGCTCCAGAGGTCGTGCAAGGTGGCGACGGCGGGCACACCCGCACGCGCGGCGGTCGCGACCAGGTCCCGCGTCAACCGGATCCAGTGGTGCACGTGCACGACGTCGGGCAGGAAGTCCGCGAGCACTTCGCGGAACAGGGCGCGCACGTGGGCGCTGTTCGACTTCTGCCAGTGGTCGAAGTAGAGGTCTCCGCGGTGCGCGCGCCACACGGGAAAGCGCGCGCCCGTCAGCGGATCGACGTCATCCGCGCGCGAGAGTTCCGGGGGCGAACGCAGCTCCAACGTGCCCGCGAACACACCGACCTCGTGACCGCGCGCCGCCAGGGCCCTGGCCAGGGCAGCGGCGGCGTTCTCCGTGCCCCCCACCAGTTCGGGGGGGTAACCGTGGGCGACGATCAGGATCCTCATGGTGTGGGCCGCGTGCGGCGCTCGATGGCCAGAGTGTACAGGTGCGCCAGATCCTGGGCGTCCTCCCCCACGTCGCGCACCGTTCGACCCTCGGGGTAGAGGGACGCGAGCCCCTCGGGGTTCGCGAGCAGGAACTGCAGTTGGCGCGCCAGATCCTCCTCGCTGCCGACCCGGAAGTGATAACCAGTCACGCCGTCCTCGACCAGCTCCGCCATGCCGCCGAGGTTCGACACGAGCAGCGGCGTGCGAGTAGCCAGGGCCTCGAGGATGATGAGCGGCGAGTTCTCGTACCACACGCTGGGCACCACGAGGAGGTCCGTCTCCGCCAGGGCCTGGGGCACGTCGCCGCGGTCGAGCGGACCGAGGAGCCTCGCTCCCGCCGACTCGGCGAGGGCGCGGACCAGACTCTGGTAGTCCGGCTGGTGTTGCAGGGGGCCGTGCACGACGAGCTCCGCGCGTTTGCGCAGTTCCGCGGGCAGGAGCCGCCACGCGCGCAACAACACGTGCACACCCTTGTGTTCGACCACGGTGCCGATGAACGCCACACGAAGCCGCTCGGAGGGTTTGCGCTCGATGCGCGCGAAGGCCTCGAGATCGATGCCGGTGCGCATGGAGAGCACCCGTTCTTCCGGCAGGCCCCAGGCGATGAAACTCTGGCGCAGGAAACGGCTGGGCGCGATGAACTGGTCGACGATCGGCACGAGCCGTTGCCGCAGGGCGGCGTCGCGCTCCGCCACACCGTGCGCGAGGGCCGCGGCCTCCGGTCCGAACGACGCGCTGGCGGGCGCGGGCGCGCCTTGGCCGGTGCGAAGCTTGGGTGGCGCCGTGTGCAGGCGCTGGGCGCGCGAGGCGGCGATCGCCTGGGAGCGACGCCGGGCCCAGCGGCCGCGCGCACCGCGCGCCAAGGGGCCGAGGTCGACGCCGGTCCAACCGCGCACACGCTCGACCACCTTGGCGAGGCCGCGCTCCACACGCGTCTGGGCGAACTTGAAGCTCGACAGGCACGAACCGCAGCGGCCGAAGTCGATGGCGTGGCAAATGGAGCGGTCCGCGTGCACGCGCTGACCGAAACGCGGGCACTGCAGCCAGTAGTCGTGCAGCGTGAAGAAGACCGGCAGGTTGCGCGCGGCGCTCTCTTCGACGCAGCCCACGGACAAGTACATGAGGTGCATGAAGTGCACCACGTCGGGTCGGAGCTCATCGAGGAAGCGTCCGAACACCTCCGCCGCGGGCGGGTAGTCCCAGGTCTCGCGGAAGCTCGTGTAGAAGAGGTTGTTCGTCAGCTCGTGAACGGCGAGGCCGCCCCACTCGCGCCGGTGCAACGACAGATTGGGCCGAGAGATGTCCTTCTCGGTCGTGAAGACGTGCACCTCATGGCCGAGCCGCTGCAGGCGCCGGCCCAACTGCCAGGTGTAGATCTCCGTGCCCGCGGGATGCAGGGGCAGGAAGTCGTGGCTGACGAGGAGGACACGCATGGTTCAGGGCACCAACGGACGCACGAGGCGCCACCAGTGTTCGAGGCAGGTGGAGAGCGCCCCCGCCACCGAGCGGGCGAAGGGCCGCGCGACGAGCTGCGGCGACAGGGTCAGGGGACCGCCGACGAGCAGCGCGTGGTCCTCGACCCGGCGGCGGCTTTGGATCGCCCGGCGCAGGCGCAGGGCCTGTGGCAACCGGCGCAGGAACGCCAGTTTGCCGCGCAGGTGCACCAGGGTATGACCGCGCGAGACCGCGAACGCCAGCCAGAAACACTCGTACACGAGGATTCCCGGCGCCGACAGCAGCAGGGTGCGCCAGCGGTGGTTCTTGACGAGGAGCAGCCAGCGATTGCGGCTGTGGAAGTACGCCCGGCGCGAGGGGTAGTTGGATGCGCGGAAGCTGATGCCGGGGGTGCCGCCGCGGTGCAGGCAGAGCGCGTGTTCGGCGGACACGATGCGGTAGCCCATCAGCCGCAGCCGCAGGGACAGGTCGTAGTCCTCGAACAGGATGAAAAAACTCTCGTCGTAGCCGCCCGCGTCCAGCACGGCGTCGCGGTCCATCAGGCCGCAGATGGACACAAAACCGTCGACGGGCACGACCCCTTCACCTTCGGCCTCGCGGAGCGGGCGGTAGAAGTTGCGCAGGCTGAAGAGCCCCACGTAGTGGAACGCGGCCCCGTCGTAGTGCACGGTTTGGGGCTCGTGCGCCAGCACACTGCGCGGCTGGACCAAAACCGCCTCGGGTGTGTCCTCCAGCGCCTGCACGAGGCGCGCGAGGGCTCCCGGCACGAGCTCCGCGTCGTTGTCGACCGCCAGCACGAAGCGCTGCGTCGCGGCGCGCATCCCGGCGTTGCGCGCGGCCCCGGGCCCTGCGTTGTGGCCCATCTCGACGAGCCGCACACCCGGGTAGCGCGTCCGCACCAGCTCCAGGCTGCCGTCGGTGGACCCGTTGTCGACGACGACGATCTCCGCGAGCGCGGGGCCCTCGGCGAGCAGCGCGTCCAAGCAGGCAGTCAAGTACGCCTCGCCGTTGTAGTTGCACACCACGGCGCTGATCGCGGCCACGCGCGCGGGCCGGGGCTGTAATGAGACGGTCAATGGAGCGGCAGCTCGAAGTCGGGCGAGCGCACCGGCTGGCGGCGGCGCAGGCAGTAGGGCACGTTCCAGAGCACACTGGCGCCGGCCTTGACCAGCACCCACCAGGCGCCCTTGGTCTCGCGCACGCTGCGGCCGATGCCGATGGTGCCGACGGCCACCGCAACGGTGCCGCTCTCCTCGTCCTTCGAGGAGCGCAGCAACACCTTCGAGAACGCCAGGAAAGGCAGCGCCACGAGGTCCGGCAGCGGCGCGTACTTGAGCATGCCCAAGAAGGCGTTGCGCGCGTGGTAGTAGAGGCTGCGTTTGCCCATCTTGATCCCGAACGGCGTGCGGTGGAACGTCTCCACCTCGGGGTAGGACAGCACCCGGTAGCCGAGGTTCAAGAGCCGGCAGGTCAGGTCGCGCTCGTTGCCGTAGATGAAAAGGCGCTCGTCGTAGTAGCCAGCCTCGCGCAGGGCGTCGCTGCGCGCCAGGCTGGAGCACCCGCGGAAGGTGCTCATGTAGCGCTCTTCGTTCACCTCGGGCGACAGGCGGTAACTCTCTGGCATCCCCGGCTCGACCACCTTCGTCGAGACGATGGCAGTGCTCTTGGGCTCCGCGAGCAACCGCAGCGTGGTCTTCTCGAGCCATTCCGGCGGGAGCACCACGTCGTCGTCGAGGATCGCCGTCAGCGGCGTGCGCACCGACGCGAAGCCGATGTTGAAGGTCTCGCAGGCGCCGTAGCGGTCGTGCGGCATCACGATCAGGCGCACACGCGGATGGGCCGCGGTGATGCGGCGCACGGTGTCGTCGCTGCTCGCGTTGTCGACGACCACGATCTCGTCGAAGGGCAGGCTCTGGGCCTCGATGGCGTCCAGGTTGGCGAGCACGTCGCCGGCCTTGTTCCAGGTGGAGATCACCGCCGTGGTGCCGGGCAGACCGCGGTCGGCCGCGCTGGACCGAGCGGTTCTTGCTGGCCCGGAAGGAAGCACGTCCACCGCGGGTTGCAATCCGTGGCCCGGTCCGGCCACGGCGTCCAGTAGGGCCGCGACGGCGCGCTCGTACGCCAGCACACCCGAACTGGAGAGATCCGCGAACCCCTCGACCGTGCGCACCGCCTGGTCCTCGATGTTGACGGTGCGCGAGCGGTCGACCGCCTCGGCTTTGGTCACGAAGTCGTGGTAGCGCAGTTGGCTCGCGAAGCAGCGGATCGCGTCGAGTTTGGTCTCCCACACGGAGCTCGTGTCGAAGAGTGCACCCGCCGTCACCTGCGCGTTGACCCCGTACAGCAACACTCGCCGTTCGGGCCCCGCGGCGAGGGCCGCGAGCAGCGCCCGACTCGCCGCCCGATGGTCGGGATGCTGTTCCTGCGGCGAGGGTCCATACACCAGTTCCGGCGCGAAGTCGGCCAGTTCCGCCGCGAGCCGCTGCTCCAACTCCGCGGCCTGCGAGAGCCCGCCGTCGGGCAACCCCAGGAACCGGTGTTCCGCGGCGCAAAGGACCGCGCCCGCAGCCAGGGACTCCGCGCGGCGCACCTGCGCGAGGTCCGCCTCGTGGCCGCCCGGATCGCCCGCGGCGCCGTCCGTCAGGATGACCACACGCACCGTGTCGCCCCTCCGGCCGTGCAGGGCCAACATGCCGCCACAACCGAAGACTTCGTCGTCCGCATGGGGCGCGACCACGAGCACACGCCGGGGCAAGCTGGCGAAGTCGAGCAACGGGGGGAAGAGGGCCTTCATGGCGGAATGGGGGCGGATCCTACCCGCCGGCCGGCGCGCGCCCCGCGATCAGGGCCGCGTCGTCGGGGTGCGGCGCTCCCAGGGGCGCGAACGCCTCGCCGTACCGCGAACCCTTCGGCAAGTACAAACTCCGGTGCGCGTTCAGTCCGCGCACCATGTGCACGAGGTCCGTGTCCACCGTCTGGGAGCGGTGGGCGGCGAGGGCGCGGGCCTTCTCCTCGTACGCCGCGCTCACGTCCACCACCAGCGTGGGCTGCAGCGGACTCCACACCTCGTAGCCGAGGGCCGTGCCGCGAAACCCCGCCAGGGCGAGCCCGAGCCGCACCGCGCGGCCGAGGGCGTGGTGGTCCACGTGCTGCTCCCCCACCCACGGCGCGTAGACCGTGGCCGGCGCGTCGCGCCGCACCACCTCGGCCACTCGCTCGGCGGCGGCGGTCAGGTCCGCGGGTCCGGGCAGATGGCCCTCGGGGTAGTTCCAAAATTCGTAGTCGAGGACACCCAGGATCCGACCGCCGGCGAGGGACTCCTCGCGCCGCAGGCGCACGAGCGCTTCGCGCTCCTCGCCCTCCGCGCGTGTCCCGCCCAGACGCCCGAGTGCCCCGTCGTACACGACGATCATGCGCACCGGGTCGCCCTGGAGCCGGTGCAGCCGAAGGGTCAGCCCGGCGCCGAGCACGTCGTCGTCCGGGTGCGGCGCGAACGCGAGCACGGGCCCGGGTTCGGGCGCGAGCAGCACGCGCGGTAGGGGGCTGCGCTCCGCCTCGGCCCCCTTCACCGCGGACCCTCCGCGTGGGCGGGCGCAACCAACTCCGGATGGGGCAGCGGGTCGTTGCGTCCGGCCACACACTTCAAGAAGGACCAGGCGCCGAGGACTTCGCGGGTCTCGAGGTCGATGGCGCGCAGGAAGTAGCGGCCCTCGAACCACCATTCCCAGGTGTCGAGCGGACAGGTCCATTCCGAGCCTTCGCCGACGAGCCCCGCGGACAGGAGCCAACTGGGCGCCAGGCCAACCTCGATCACGAAGCGGCAGTCGCGGCCGAACTCGAGGCGCGGCGGCGCCGCCAGGGGACCGAGTTCGCGGCACACGTGCAGGCGCTTGCCGCCGCTGGCGCCCCACTCCGCGCCCTTCTTCGTGATCCAGGCGGCGAGCCGCGCGCCGAGCTTGCCGTAGTACTTCTGGAAGTACTCGGCCTCCGCGATCAGTTGGCGCCGGCGCGGTTCGCCCTCGAAGGCCGCGCCGATGCCGCTGGAGCGGGACCAGTGGTGCAGGACCTCCGCGCGCACTTGGTGCACGACCCGCAGGCCCAGCGCCGCGATGCGCCGGAACAGGTCCGTGTCCTCGAAGTAGAGCGGGAAACGGTTGTCCATCAGGAAACCCAGCCGCGTGATCACCTCGCGCCTAAGGAACACGCAGCAACCCGAGAGCATGTCCGCGTCGATTGGCTCGGCCGAAGTCCACCACTCGGCCGCCAAACGCTGGCGGCGGCGCGAGTACGCGCGCAGCACCGGCGCAAAGCGCAGCGAGAAGTTCGAAGGCGTGCTCGAACAGCGTCGGCAGGAGGTTGCGCGGCAACTGCAGCCGCTTGCCTGGATCGAAATACGTGCGCGGATCCGCGGCGCCCACATCCGGGTTCTCCGCCACGTAGTCCATCAGCGCGGCGATCGAACCGGGCAGGAAGTAGAGGTCCGGATTGAGCAGCGCGACGATGTCCGTGGGCTCGCCGCACGTGTGCTCGAACGCCAGGTTCATGCCGCCGGCGTACCCCAGGTTGTCCTTGCTGCGCAGGACCGTCACGCCGCTGGCTTCGATGCGCTCCAGGAACTCGGATTGGTCCTGGGGCGAGTTGTTGTCCACGAGGACGATCTCGAGATCGTCCATGTGTCGGCCCTCGCGCCGCCACTCCACGCGCAGGGACGCGATCGCCACCTCGGCGAAGGCTCCCGTGTTGTAGTTGACGACCATGGCCGACAGGCGCCGGCGGGGTCGTGTGGGGCCCGGGCTCACCGGCCGGGGGCCGCGGCGCTTTTCCGCGGACGTGTGGGGTGGTCAGGGACCGGTCGCCCGGATTCCAGGTCCCACTCGTGGGGAATGCGCACCAGGCCCACCTCCTTGGTGAACGCGCGCACGAACAGGTTCTCGGGCACCAGGTACTCGTGGTAGCGGTGGATGCCGCCCTCGTCGAACAGAACGACGGGCAAGAGGAACTGGCCCGCGAGCAGCGGCAGGTTCGGGATGCGTAGGACCGCGCAGCCCTCGCTGCCCTTCAGGCTGAGCCCGTCCAACTGCGTGCCGATCCCCGCCGCCACCGTGGTGTCCTGCCGCAGAAGTCCGATCCCGAGGTGGATCGGGATGCCCTCGGGATCGGGGTTCTCCCACCACACGCGGATCTCGATGCCGTCACCGCAGTGAACCTCGTAACACTCCTCGTCGGTGCCCAGCTTGTAGACACGCGCCTCGCGCACCTTGGGCAACTGGGCCGGCAGCCCGTCCTCGCGCACCGTGTTCGCCGGGATCAGACCCTCGAGGGCCCGGCTGGCGTCGTCGATGTGCTGACGCTGGTAGGAGGTGTATTCGTTGGTGACGTAGAGGGCGTCGCCCTGCGCCGCGCTGCGGCCGTCGCGCACCCAGATCGCCTCGTCGCACAACTGGCGAATGTCGTAGAGGCTGTGGCTGCAGAAGAGGATCGTCTTGCCGCGGCGCTTGAAGTCGAAGATGCGATCCACGCACTTCTTCTGGAAGTACATGTCCCCCACCGCGAAGACCTCGTCGATGATGAGGATCTCCGGGTCCACCGCGATAGCGATGGCGAATCCGAGGCGCAGGCCCATGCCCGACGAGTAGGTGCGCACGGGTTCATCGATGTACTTGCCGAGCTCGGCGAAGTCGATGATCTCGTCCATGCGCGCCATCATCTCGCGGCGCGTGAAGCCCATCATCACGCCGTTCAGCATGATGTTCGAGCGCCCGGAGAAGTCGAGGTGGAAGCCGGCGCCCAGCTCGAGCAAGCTGGCGACCCGGCCGTTGAGCCGCAGGCGTCCCTCGGTCGGCGCCGTGATGCCCGAAAGCACCTTCAGCAGGGTCGACTTGCCGGCTCCGTTGGCGCCGCAAAGGCCCATGGAGGCCCCGCGGCGCAGTTTGAAGTCGATGTCCCGCAGCGCCCAGAACTGCGAGTGGCCGTTGACCTTGCCGAAGCTGACCGATTCCAGCACCCGGTGGAACGGGCTGCGGTACAGGCGGTAGGCCTTCCCAAGCTTCTCGGCTTCGACGCCGTACGTGATTGCGCCCATGGCGTCAGACCTCGTCGGCAAAGCGCCGTTGGGACCGCAGGAAGAACAGGTAGCCGACGACGAACAGGCAGACGGCCCAGATCGAAATGGTGCCGAGGGACTCGAGGAACGCGGGCTGGCCGTCGAAGACGACCGCGGGTTGCCCGACCATGAGCACCCAGCGCCAGCAGTTCAGAAGGTGCAGCGCCGGGTTCAGGGCCAGGGTGTCCATGTACGGCTCGATGCCCCCGATCACTTGGGGACTCGCCACCCAGAACACCGGCGTCACGAACATCCAGGTCAGCGTGAGGATCGACGCGAGCTGCATCGTGTCGCGCAGGAACACTTGCATCGTCGCCAAGAGGAGTCCGATGCCGACGGTGAACATCAACTGCACGAGCAGCAACACCGGCATCCAGAGGAGGCCCAACCCCGGCGCATCGGGCCAAAGTGGTGTTTCGATCAGCCCCACCGCATGGAGGCCCACGCTGCCCCACAGCACGGCGAGGTAGATGCCCACGCCGAACAACATGGTCGTGAGCCCCACCACCGTCACGTTGAACGGCAACAGCTCGGTGGGAAACGCCAGCTTCTTGATCAGGTTGCCGTTCTCGACGATCACGTTGCCGGCGCGCAGCATGCCTTCGGCGAACCCGGTCCAGATCAGCACTCCCACGAACATGAAGATGCCCATGGCGGGCTTCTGGTCGTCCGTGATGCCGGGCATCTTCATCTGCAGCAGCTCGGCGAAGATGAAGTAGTAGACCGCGAACATGAAGATCGGGTAGACGAGCGGCCACATCCAACCGAGCAACGTGCCCTGGAAGCGCGCACGCAGCTCGCGGATGATGCTGGAGAGCACCAGGTCGCGGTGGTTCAGCACCTTCCTCGGGAAGGCGGGCACTCGCGCGATCAGCGTCCAGATGCTGGGCGCGTCGGAACCGACCCAGGGCCCGGGGACGTGGCGTCCGCCCAGGTCCGCCGCGGCTGCGGGCACTGGTGTGTCGTGGGCGGGTATAGGCGCTCTGGGCTGGGACATGGCGACCGGGAGGGGACGGGTCGAGGGAACGGAGTCGGGGGAGGGGGCGGTGGCCGGTGCCGGGGGGAGTGCCGCAGGACGGACGAACGGAGCGATCGCGGCGAACACGACCGCGGGGGTGCCATCGACCGGCGACCGGGCCGCGGCTTGAGGCCGGGGCCGGGCACGGGGGCGGATGGGCGCCGCCGCGGTCTCGGGGGCGACTAGGGTACCCCAGGGACCGGGCGCGCCGAGCGCGGCCCCCTCGAAGTCGCGCCCGTCCGGGGGCCCCCGCGATCGATCGCGTCCCGGTCGGCCCGGCGGGCTAGTTGGCCTTGACGCCGCCAGTACGCAACTCGAGCGGCTCCCCCAGCAGGGAGCGAACCTGGGCCAGAAGCACCCGGGCCTGCGTCTGGTCGTCCGGGCGCCACTCCCACTCGGCGTAGGTCAGGTCCGTCGGCCGCACGATGTCCATGTTGACCTGCGACTGCACACGCACCTCCACGGCCCAGCGGTCGCCCTCGAGTTCGGTGCAGCGCAAGTGGGCCCGGTGCCGCATCCCCTGCCCGCGGAACGGGGCGAGTTGGGTGCGCCAACCGCTGACGATCGTCAGCGCGTCCGCGTCCAGGCCCGCACCCACGGGGAAGCCCTGATCGTTGAGCGCGTTGCGGCAGATCAGCAGCAGAAAATTCTCGCTGCCGACGGACACCTCGGCCTTCAGCCACTCGCCGTCCGGGCCCTCCTCCGACGAGCTGCACCCCAAGAGGCAGAGGCAAAGGACCGGCACCAGCAACCACCCGAGTATCCACGTCCGCGTCATGTTCAAAGATCGTCCTCCACCCAGTTGGCCGGCTCGCCGAGATCCTCGTCGAACTCCGCGGCCAGATCCTCGTCGAACTCGACGTCGATGTCCTCGTCGGAGGGCGGCGCGTCGGCGAACTCGTCGGCCGGCGCCGCGCGGGCGCTGCGGGACTCGCCCCGCGCCGGGCGCGCGGCGTCGCGGGCGGAAGGTTCCGTCGGCACCTCTGCGTCGCCCCGGTTGCGCTCGCGGAGCACGATGTGGAGCGGCACTTCCTTGAAGGGCAGCTCGTCGCGCATGCGGTTCTCGAGGTAGCGCAGGTAGTCCTTGCTGATCAGCCGCTTCTCGTTGACGAACACCACGAACGTCGGCGGGATGCGCTCGGCCTGCGTGGCGTAATGGATCTTGACGCGGTGACCCTGCGCGGTCGGCGCACGCGCCTCGAGGGCCCGGCGCAGCACGCGGTTCAGCTCGCCCGTGCCGACACGCAGCGCCGCTTGGAGGAAGAGGTCGCGGGCCAATTGGAAGGCCTCCTCCACCTGCCAGCGGTTGCCCGCGCTCAACGCGATCATCGGCGCGTAGGAAATGCCGGGCAACTGCGCGTTGACGTAGGCCTCGAGCTGCGCGAGCGACATCTTGCCCTCGCAGAGGTCCCACTTGTTGGCCCCCAGGATCAGTGGTTTGTGGTGGTCGACCGCGTATCGCGCCAGGCGCTTCTCGAGCCCCGACAGCGGCACCGACGCGTCGAACAGCAGCAGCACGACGTCCGCGCGGCGCACGGCGCGGTAGGAGCGCGAATCGGAGAAGAAGTCGATCGCGTCCTCGAAGCTGGATTTCTTGCGCACACCGGCGGTGTCGATCACCACGACGGTCTCCCCGTCGCGTTCGAGCACGACGTCCACCGCGTCGCGGGTCGTGCCGGGCACCTCCGAAACGATCATGCGCTCCTCGCGCGCGAGGGAGTTGACGAACGTCGACTTGCCGGCGTTGCGCCGCCCGACGACCGCGAGTTTGAGCGCCGGATTCGGCCGCGCCGCGTCGAGACTGCCCTCGGGAAGGCGCTCGAGGATCGCGTCGACCAGCTCGTCGATGCGCTCGCCGTTCTGCGCGCTGATGGCAATGGGATCCCCGGCCATGCCCAGGCGGCGGAAACCGTCCACGTCCCACTGCAACTTGTCGCCTTCGGACTTGTTGGCCACCAAGAGGATCGGCACTTCGAGGGGCCGCAGGCGCCGCGCCACTTCCTGGTCGAGGGGTGTGATTCCCGTGCGCACGTCGACCAGGAACAGGATCAGGTCGGCGGTCAACACGGCCGCGCGCACCTGCTCTTCCACGTGGGAGCCGAGATCCTGGCGGTCGACGATGCCGATGCCGCCCGTGTCCATGATCTCGACGACGGCCTTGCGGCGGGAACCGGAGAGTTCGACGGGCACACCGATGCGGTCCCGCGTCACACCTTCGGTGGGCTCGACGATGCTGACCAAACTGCCGCACAGGCGGTTCAGCAGGGTGGATTTGCCGACGTTCGGGCGGCCGACGATGGCGATGCGCGGCGGGGATTGGGGAGCCATCAGGGCAGTCCGAGGAGGGGGTGGATCTGGGGCAAGGAGCGCACGGAAAGGCCCCGTTCGAGCGCCCCCTGCACGAGGGCGTCGACGCGCGCCGGTTCGGGTGCGGCCGCGCGGGGCCGCGGGGTCGCGGGCTGCAGGAAAACGGGCACACGCGGCGCCAACTCGCGGAGGTCGTCGAGCGCAACCAGCGCCTCGGCGACGTCCGTGTGTTCGGTGACGACCAGTTTGGCGCAGGCGTCGCGGTCCACCAAGAGCGGCAGTACATGCCGGCGCACTGCGCGCCAGCCCGCGGCATCCCGCGGTTCCGGCTCGCGTTCGGGCAGGTCCACGCCTTCGACGGGCGCTTGGAGGTCCGCGGCGAGCTTCAGGTCGAGGCTGACGTGCGCCACGTGCGCGAGCAGCGTCTCGAGGGCTTGCGGATGCGCTCCGGCCGTCTCGAGGTGCACACGCCGGGGCGCAAGGGCACGTGCCAGCTCCGCCGCGAACCGCGGCCAGAGCAGCGGCTCGCCACCCGTCAGGCTGACCGTGCGCCGCGCTCCGGATTCCGCCGCGCGCACACGCTCGAGCAACGCCTTGACGTCGTGCCAGGCGGGAACACGTTGCGGCGAAGCCTCGGCCGTCGCCCCGGGGACACGCGCTTCCGCGTGGATCGCCCAAGAATGCGGCGTGTCGCAGTACCGGCAGCGCAGCGGGCAACCCGCCAGGCGCACAAAAACCTGCGGCTCGCCCACGTACAGGCCCTCGCCCTGGATGGAGGCAAAAACCTCGATCAGGGGTGCCGTTTCACCCCGGGACGGTGACGCGCGGTCACCGCGGACTCCGGAAGGAGCTCCGGAAGGAGCCCCTGAGGAACCGTGGGTTGGCGGAAGCTCGACGTCGGTGTTCATGGAACGAAGTTGGCCCCGGGCGGAGCGCTCCCGCCGCCCACGGGGGGCGGGATGGGGACTGGTCCGACGCGGAGCCAACGCCAATCGGGCGCGGGGTAGCGCGCGTCGGCCGCCTCTCTTCGCGACGACGCCGGCGCGCTTCCTAACCCGAGATCACTTCTTCGCGGCGGGCTTGGCGGCTGCGGCGGCGGCGGGCTTCGCCGCGGGGGCACCCTTGGCCGGTGCTTTGGCGTCCTTCGCTGTGGTGGCGGCCTCGGCAACTTCCTTCGCGCGCTTGCCGGACACGACCTTGAAGCGCGTGCGCATCTTCGGCAGCCCGTAGGGCGAGGAGGACTTGGCCTCGAGTTTGCCGTCGCGCAGCATCTTCTGCACGCGCTCGAAGCGAGACAGCACGCTGCGTTCGCCGGTCAGGGTGTTCACGCCGCGGAGGCTGCGGTGGATCGACATGGGAGTTGGGGGCTGGGGCGGGGTTCGCTGGGAGTCGCCGGACTCTTTCTGGGATTCCGACTCCCGTTCTGGGTGCCGGTGGCTTTCGATACTTGGGTGAGCCGGACACACGCTGCGAGGAGCGGCGCGCACCGGTGGTTGTCAGCGCACGAGGATGCTCGAGATGGACACCGCGAAGGCGTCGGCGAACGAGCCGGCGCGACCGCTCGGGTCCCGCGTGGCGCGCAGGCGCTCGGTGGTGCTGCGGAGTTGGTCCGCGGTCGGCGCGGCACCGACGACGACCACGTACTTGCGGGTGGTGCCGTAGCGAATGGGATCGCTGGCCTCGAAACCCTCGCTGCGCAAATGCTGGCTGAGTTCCGCGGCCAACTCGAGATTGGCTGCGGTGTCGTTGTAGGTGATCGCGACGAGCGTGTAGGCGTTGGCGGGGTCGCGCAGGCGCGCTTCGAGTGCCAGACCCTCGGGCGTGGAGTACGCGGTTTCGCGCGGCTGGACCGCACCACTTTGGCCTTCCGGAGCGGTGCCCCGATTCCCGGTGGGCCCACCCGCCGTCAGGGGCGTTTCGCTCGGCGAGGGACCGCGCTGTGTGCGCGGCGCGTCCGACGTACCCGGTGCGCCGGATCGATCCCCTGCGTCGTCCCCCGCGTTGGGGCTCGCCGCGCCATCGGCGCGCACCTCGGCTCCGCCGCCCGAACGGCCCAGCACAAAACCGAGCACGAAGACGGCCACGAGCGCGGCAAGGACCGGAGCGGGGCGCAACGGCGCAGCGAGGGCCGCGGCGCGCGCGAGCCACTCGCCGGACGCCGACGGCGCAGTGTTTGTCGGACTGCCCGCGCTCGTCGGACTGCCCGCCGCGGCTGCTTTTTGCGCAGCTTGCGACGCACTCGTATCGGTCGCTGCCGCGGCACTCGGCAAAGGCGCGCCGGCGTCCTTGGCGGCGACGCTGGAACCCGCGGCTTTCGGAACCGACCCCGAGCCGTGCGCGGCCTCGCGGCGCTGCGCTTCGTCTCGGGTCTCTGCGACCTTTTGAAAGGCTTCGAGTAGGTTCTTTCTGGCCACGACGGCCTCCTCGACTCCGGCGTTCCGGGCAACAACCGCTGCACTGGGCCTCGGCGCCGGGCCTGGCGCCGGGCCTCGGCGCGCGGCCAGGGCCCTGCGCGGATGCTCCGCGTCGGGGACGAACCGCAAAGGGTACGGGGAGGACCCCTCCTGGGTCAACGCGGGCCGGCGGCCGCGAGCTCCGCGAGCCGGACCCGGGTGGTCTCGGCCCACTCGGATTTCGGGTCCCGCGCCAACTCCCGGCGCAAGAGTTCCGCGGCCAGGTCGACCCGCTCCGCCATCTCCCAGGCCCGGGCCGCGTTGAGGTGCACCGGGTAGGGCGGCGGGTCCCCCTGCGCGTCCAGCCGGGCCCACACCGCCTCCCAGGCGAGCGCCGCCTCCCGGGCCCGCCCCGCCCGCAGGTGCACACTGCCGAGGAGGTCCAGGGCCTCCAAGCGCTCCGGATCCAGGGTCAGGGCCCGTTCCAGGGCCCCCTGAGCGGTCCCGAGCTCGCCCAGGCGCTCGGCTTCCAACTCGGCGGCGAGGGCCGCGCGCTCGCCGTCGAGCGCGTCCAGTCCGCCCGAGCCGGCCCGCAGGAGCTCGGCCCGGCCGTAGGCCTCCCGCGCGTCGGCCAGACATTTGTCCGCCTCTCCGTCGAGCACCGAGGCGCCAAAACCCAGGGCCTCCCGGTCGTAACCAAGCTCGCGGGCCCGCAGGTAATGCTCGATGGCGCGGGCCCGGTCCCGGTCCTTCAGCGCCGTGGTCGCAGCCCCGTGGTGGAGCCGAGCCAGTTCCTCGGCGAGGGGCTGGCCCTCGGCGAGCAACTCCTCGAAGCGTTCGGCGGCGGCCGCGAACTCGCCCTGGGCCGCCAACGATTCGCCCAATAGCCGGCGAATCTCGCCATCTCCGGGCAAAAGGGCCAAACCGGCTTCGGCGTGGGTCTGCGCGGTGGCGGGATCGTTCTGCAGGAGCGCGACCCGGCCGACCAACAAGTTGGCCTCCGCGAGCGGCGCGCGCAGGAACGGGAGCTCCGGCGCCTCCCGCTGCGCCTGTTCCAACTGCACCAGACCGCTCGTGACCCCGCCGGGTGTCGAGATTCCGATCACACCGAGGGCGCGGGTCAGCTCGGGCGAGGGCCCCAGCAGCGCGAGGCCCCGTTCGTACTCGCGCTTGGCCGCGTCGAGGCGGCCGAGGCCCGCGTAGATCTCGGCGGCCGTCGCGTACGGGCGCGGGTCCCGCGGGTCGGCCTGGCGCGCGCGCTCGACTTCCGTCAGGGCCGAGAGCGCGTCGCCCCGCGCCGCGGCGAGGCGCGCCGCGAGCACCGGCTGTTCGTTGCCGAGGGACGGCCCGATCTGCGCGAGAAGCGCCGCCGCACCGTCGACCGCACCGACTTCGAGGAGCGCGCGCAGCTCCCGCGCGCGCGGATCGGTGCTGTAGCCAAACGCGCCCTGGGCCGCCGCGGACGCGGTTGCAGACCCAGCCGCATTCGAGGGCGCGGTCGAGGCCGCATCCGGGCCGCAGCCGGAAGGCAGCAGGAGAGCGGCGGTCGCGAACAACGGCAGCACGGCGCGGGGGCGGCGGAACATGGAAACCATTCGAGCCGCCGCAGCCCAGCGGAACAAGCGCGCCGCGCCGCCGGGAGCTCACCAATGCGGGAGCTCACCAATGCGGGAACTCACGAAAGCGGGAACTCACGGGCGCGGCGGCGCGCGCGAGCGGAGCGCGCGGGCGGCGGGCTAAGATCCCGCGCGGCGCCCGAGGCGCCCCTTGCGCCGTGCAATCCCCCATCGAACCCGCGGAACCGGCAGAACCCGCCGCGCTCCCGCTGCACCCGGACGACGCGGCGGCCGAACTGGCGGCCTTGGCGGCCGCCCTCGGCGCCGAACTGTCGCGGCGAGTGCACCTCGGGCGCCCGCGCGAAGCCAGTTCCGCTGGGACCGCCGCACGGGCCACTCGGGCCGCAGAGGCCGCAGAGGCCGCGGACGCCGCGGACGCCGCGGAGGCCGCGGACGCCGCGGAGGCCGCAGCGCCGCGGGCCCAAACGGTTGCCGTGCCGACGGCCTCGGCGGCCTCACCGCGCGCGCCGGTCGCTCCACCGCCCCCGACGGCCGCCATTGCCCGTGGCGCCGCGGACCTCGGCGCACTGGCCCAGGCGGTCGCGGGGTGCACAGCCTGCGGGCTGTGCCAAACGCGCACACAGACGGTGTTCGCGGACGGAGGCCCGCGGGCGCGTGTCCTGTTCGTCGGCGAGGCGCCCGGCGCCGACGAGGACCGCGAAGGTGTGCCGTTCGTCGGCCGCGCGGGCGCCCTCCTCAGCGACATCATCGCGAAGGGCATGGGTTTGGAGCGCTCCCGCGACGTCTACATCGCCAACGTCCTAAAGTGCCGTCCGCCGGACAACCGGGACCCTTCCCCCGAGGAGCGCGAACTCTGCGCCCCGTACCTCTGGCGCCAGATCGAACTGGTCGACCCCGCCGTGATCGTGCCGCTCGGCCGGCATGCTGCCCAGGTGGTGCTGGGGACCGACGCGCCCATCGGCCAACTGCGCGGCAGGGTGCACCGCGTGGCGCACCGCGCCGTCGTGCCCACGTTCCATCCTGCGTACCTCCTGCGCACGCCGGCGGCCAAACGCGAGACCTGGGCGGACATCCGGCTGGCAATGGCCGAGCTCGGCCTCCAGCCGCCGAGCGCGCCCCGCGGCGGGAGCTGACGGCGCGCGCTGCGCGACCCTTCCCAGGGAAGGTCCCCCACACGGGCGCCGCGCGGGCTTCCGGTAGCCGGGCGCCGCCGCGCGGCTAAGTGCACCGGAGGGCCCGCCTGCGGCGCCCGGGGCCCGCGCCGTTCGGAGCAGCCCTCGGGATCCACAACGCAGGCCGTGTTGACCCCCTCGCGGGGCACCGCTATCCTCCGCCCCCTCGCCGGGGACCCCGCGTGGGTTCCCGCGAACGACTGCGCCTCCGCCTCTTTTCCAAGCTCACCGGATTTCTGGCTCACGGCAGACGACGGGCCCCCGCCCTTCGCCGCCGACGGCCAACCGGTGTTCCACCGGCTGAATCCCATCCGGTGTTCCACCGGCAGAAACCGACGGCGGCCCCCCGCCACCCCAACTCCTCTGCCCTCCCCGCGGCGCGTCCCGGGCGGGGCACGCCATCGCACGGCTCCCCCCAAGCAACCACACGGCCCAGCGTCACGAACCCCCGTCGCACACTGCGGCGAGGTCCCGTGGGGCAGGTCGGCCCCCCCCCGGAAGGCCAAACAATCCGATGCGCTTTCGCCCCCTTCTGATTCCGTCCCTTCTGCTCGTCCCCCTGGTCGCCTGCCGCTCCACGCCCGAGGAGGAGCCGGCGGCCGCGGAAACGGTCGCCGCGGAGTCTTCGCAGGTCGAGCCTGCGGCGGGGCCCGCTGAGGTTGCCGACGCCGAAGAAGGCCAAGCGAGCGCCATCGAAGCCGCCGCGCCCACGCAGGGCGGCAGCGCTGAGCAGGTGCTCTCGGCCGAGCAGTCGCGCTTGCGCGTGCTGCGCGATCGCGCCGAAGTGCTGGCGAACCAGTTCCTGAGCCTGGGAGACGCGGCGCTCGCGGAAGCGGACCTCGAGGAGGCGCTGACCCAGTACGCGAAGGCGCTCGACCTCCTGCCGTCCAGCGAGGCCGCGCGCACCAAGATGCGTCAGGTCGAGGCGCTGATGGGCGATTCGTACGCGACCGCCGGCACGCTGCTCGACGACGCGACCCAGCGCGAAGTCGTGCGCCGCTCCCAGGCCCGCCTCGCCGCCCAACAGGCGATGATCGACGGCGACAACGCCCGGGTCGCCGGCGACTTCCAAAAGGCGGTCGACAGCTACCGCGAGGCCGAACTGATCATCGGCTACCACCCCCTGATCGCCGACGGTTCGCTCGACGCGCTCGTCGTGCGCCGCAAGCTCGAGTCCGCGATCGAAGAACGCGAGGCCGCGCGCCTCCTGGCCGAGGAGACGAGCCGCCGCGACGCCGAGGCCGCGCGCCTCCGCGAGGAAGAGGAGCAGCGCAACTACCGCGCGAACAAACTCAGCACGCTCTACGCCGAGGCGCACACCGCGTTCCTCAGCGAGAACTACGCCCAGGCCGAGGCCCTGGCGGCCCAGGTCCTGCTCCTCGATCCGGGCAACCCGCAGGCCACGGAAATGCGCGACATCGCCCAGTCCGCACGCCACCAGAAGACCGACGAAGTGCTGCGCCGCACCTACCGCGAGCAGTGGCTGCGCACGTTCGACGACCTCGACACCCTCGCGGTGCCGCAGACCGATCCCCTCGTGTACGACGACCTGGTCCGCTGGACCAAGGTGCAAGAGCGCAAGCCGCACGGCTTCACCCAGGCCGCAGGCGGGACGGACGCGGAGCGCGACGAGATCCTGCGCCGCCTGAGCGAAGTGCGCATCCCGGTCAGCTTCGGGCTCGACGGCGAGGGCGCGCCCCTCACCGAAGTCGCCCGCTTCCTCCAGCAGGTCACCAACATCAACTTCGTGATCGCGGCCAGCGTGGCCGACCTCGACGAAGAAGAGACGGCCGTCAGCCTCAACCTGCCCGAGCGCAGCGTGCTCAACGTGCTCGAGCTGATCGCGTCGACCTCGGAGAGCCTGCGCTGGCGGATCCAGGACGGCGTCGTGAAGTTCGTGAGCGCCGCGGACCTGGTCGGCGGCCAAGCGCTGCAGATGTACTCGGTCACCGACCTGATCAGCCGCGTGCCCGACTTCCCCGGCCTCGAGGTCAACGTGCTGCCCTCGGGCGGCATCGAGTACGCCGAGGAGGAACTCAGCGAGAAGGAAGCGCTGGTCATCACGACCGACGAACTCGAGGGCCTGATCCGCGAGAACGTCTCGCCCGAGTCCTGGGACGCCGATCCGGCCAACACCCTGCGCATCACCGACTCGGGCACGCTGGTCGTCACCCAGACGCCCGAGGTGCACGCGGAGATCGCGGCGCTGCTCGCCGACCTGCGCGAGGCCACCGGCATCATGGTGGACATCAACGCGCGCTTCCTCAGCGTCGCGGACAACTTCCTCGAAGACATCGGCGTGGACTTCCGCGGCCTGGGCGCGCCCGGCCTCGGCAGCAACGCCTTCTTCAACGACTTCGGCGATCCCTCGGTCATCGGCGACCTGCAGGGTGGCATCGGCCAGGACGCCGACGTCGGTGTGTTCTACGACCGCTTCGACGGCAGCGTCGCGAGCCGCATCGAGAACCTCTACGACACGACGCTCGGCGAAGAAGGCGGCCTGTCCAACGCCGGCGGCCTTTCGTTCCAGTGGGCCTACCTGAACGACCTGCAGCTCGAGATGGTGCTGCGCGCCGTCTCGAAGAAGGAACGTGTGGAGCTCGTCACCGCCCCGCGCGTCCTGGTGGCCAACACCGCCCGGGCCAACCTGAGTGTGTTGAACCAAGTCGCGTACATCCAGGACTACGACGTGCAGATCGCCCAGGGCGCCGCCATCGCGGACCCGATCATCCAGGTGATCCAGGACGGCGTGGTGCTCGACGTGCGCCCCGTCGTGTCGGCGGACCGCCGGTTCATCACCCTCGAGCTTCGCCCCACCGTGGCCGAACTCGACCGTCCCCTCCGCGAACTGACCGTGACCCTGGCCAACCAGGGCTCCGTCACCCTGCAGTTGCCCGAGGTGGAGATCCAACGCGCCCGCACCACCGTGCCGCTCCCCGACGGCGGCACCGTGATGCTCGGCGGTTTGAAGGTGCACAACGAGCAGCGTCAGGAGGCTGGCGTGCCGATCCTGAACAAGATCCCGATCATCAACTTCTTCTTCGAGCGCAAGGGCACGTACATCTCGAACCGCAAGCTCTTGATCCTGATCGAAGCCAAGATCGTGATCCCCTCCGAGCAGGAGCCGACCCAGGCCCAGATGGACGCCTACCGGGGCAGCTCGAACTGATACCGGGACGGGTCGGGGCCGCGGCGCCGACCGAAGTCCTTCCGCCGCGGGGCGGCGCTCCCAAGGACCGGGGCGCCGCCCCGCGGCCGTTCGTTTGACGTCGCACTTCGCGGTGGTCCGGCCGTACGCGTCCCGTCGCGACCTTCCTGCAACGCGGCGACAACGCGGCGCGTTGCGCGAACTCGCACACGGGAAGCCGGTCCAGAATCGAAACCAGTGGGGGTCTTTCGGGTAACCTAGGGGCCCTTCATGGGTCCTCTGCACTCGCTTGTGTGTGCAGTGCCTCCCCTTTCGCCCCAGCAACGCGACGCGGCCGCATCCCCCCACGCTGCCGCCCGCGGGGCCCATGCGGGCCACCGAACCTCGCCTCGAGCAAACCTCCGCACCCCGCGCCTTCCCGTTCGCCCCTTCCGAAGTCCTTCCCCGCGCGCCCACGATGCCCACCGCTGCCACCACATCCGTAGCCACCACATCTGCAGCCAACGCCGCCCAACGGGGACGGTTCACGCTGACCGCAGCCCTCGCCGCGCCGCTCGCTGCGCTCTGGCTGTGCACTGGTGCCGCGGAAGCCCGCAATCCCGCGCCGCCCGTCGGCGCGGGTGCAACCAGCGCGGCGTCGGTGCAGGGCGGTTCCAAGCTGTCGGAAGAGTTGCGCTACGCGCGCGGGTTGGCGACGCGCTTCCAATTCCTCGACCTCGCCGAAGCGGTGATCGCCAGCGTCGAAGGCCAGCGTCTCGACGCGGAAGAGCAGGAACAACTGGCGCTCGCCCGCGCCCAGATCTTCGGCGAAGCCGGGCGCTTCCAGAACGATCCCGAGCGCCGCCGCGCGCTCTTCAACCAGTCGCTCGAGGCCTACGAGTCGTTCCTGGCCGCGCATCCCCTCTCACCCAACCGCCCCGAGGCCGAACGCGCCTACGTGGAAGTCGGCGCCACCTACGGTTTGCTCGCGGAACAGGAGCTCGAGGAGCTCTCCGGCGAGCGCGCCGACAGGCTGCGCAACGAGGCCGTGGACCGCCTGACCGCGATCGCGGGGTACACCGGCGACGCCATCGGCCGCTACCCGGAGCCGGGCGACCTGGACGAGGCCCAGCGTCGCAACCTGGCGCAACTGCAGCTCTCCCGCGGGCAACTGCTGCTGCAACTCGGGCGCCTCTCGGGCGAGAGCGGCGATTTCTACCTGACCAGCGCCCTGACGACCCTCGAGAACCTCATCTACCTGATGGGCGACGACTCGGGCTGGGGCATGAACGCGTACATCCTGATGGCCGAGGTGCACCTCGCCCAGGACGACCCCGAGACGGCGCTCACGTTTGCCGAGTACGTCATCGACAGGGCGATCCCCCGCTCGCGCGACGAGTGGAATGCCCTGATCGCCGAGTACCAGTTGACCCAGGCTGACAAGGACGTGCGCTGGAGTTTCCTCGAGGTGGCGCTGCCCCTCGCCCTGCGCTGCGCCGTGCGCCTCGAACAGGAAGACACCCGCACGCAGTTCGCGCTGCACTTCTACAACACGTGGATGCGCGAGGGATTCACGATCTCGCCGCGCGGCTACCTGGCGCAACTCGACGTGGCGCGCGCGCTGCTCGAGCGCGGCGGGGTGCTGGGAGGTTCGCCCTCGGCCGGCACCTTGGAGTGGTACGAGAGTTCCGAAGCGGCCCAAGCGGCGGGTCACAACGCGCGCAACATCCGCAGCGCCGCCGACCAGGCCCTCTCCTTGGCCCGCACCGTCGGCAACGACAACCCGCGTTCGTTCCTGCAGACCCAAGCCCAAAAGGTGGTCGCCGAAGCGATCTCCATGCCCGGCGTAAGCGTGTCGCCGGAGACGCTGTTCCAGGCGGCCGAGGGCGAGCTCAACAGCGGCAACTTCGACGCCGCGGTGGACGCTTTCAAGCGTGTGCTCGCGTCGGCCGACAGCACCTCGCAGTTGGTCTGGGGCGGCAAGGTCTACTACAACATCGGCCTCGCGCGCGCCCGCCAGGGGCGCATGCTCGAAGCGGCCATGGCCTTCGAGGAGGGCGCGCGGCGCTACCGCAGCGACGAGGAAGCCGCCGCGAACAACGCGAAGGAGTTCTACCGCGCCATGCAAGCCGTGCGGCGCAAGGCCCCCGGCGACAAGACGATCGAAGCGCTGTGGCTCGAGGCGGAGACGATCGCCGCCGACACGGGCAGCTCCGACACGGGAGACATCCTCTTCCGCCAGGGCGACCGCGCGTTGGCGGAGGGCGACTTCGCGACCGCGCGCGCGCGCTTCCTCGAAGTGCCGCCCGACTCCCGTTTGCGCGAACCCGCCATGGTCAAGGCCGCGGTGGCCCTCTACGGCTCCGGCGAGTTGGACCGCGCCCGCGACGAGCTCGTCCAGTACCTCGAAGTGTTCGTCGAAGACCCGCTCAACCGCCTCGGCCCCCAGGACGGCGCGCGGATCGAGCGCCGGGCAGTGGCCCGAGCGGACGCCGCGTACCACCTCGGCTTGATCGCCGCGGACCAGAAGCGGTGGGAGGACGCGCTCAAGCGCCTGCGCAACTTCGGCGCGGACTTCCCCGGCCAGACCGACCTGACTGCGGCAGCCCTGGACATCTCGGCCACCGCGGAACTCGAACTCGGCAACCTCGACGCCGCGCGGGGCTTCCTGGAACGCCTCGAACAGGACCACAAAGGCCACCCGCGCACGGGCAACGTGGCGACGCGCCTCTACAAGGCGGTGCTCGACCTCCACGAGGCGGCGAAGGCCAAGGGCGACACCGAACGCGCCTTCCTCTTGAAGCGCCAGATGGTGCAGCTCCTCGCCGTCTCCAACCGGGTCTACGACCCGCCCACCTACGGCGCCCTGCGCGACGAGGGCCTCTTCTGGTTGGAAGGCGGCGAGCCCGTCAACGCCGAAGCCGCGCTGAAGCGCTGCCTCAGCCTGTACGGAGACGACGAGCGTTACGCCGTGGCCATCCGCACCAACGTGTTGCCCGCCCTGGGCCGCGCCCACTTGGCGCAGCGCGAGGCCCAGGAGGCCTACGACGTGCTCGCGGACCTGGTGCCCAAGGCCACCGACAAAGAAGCGACGCCGCCGGCCATCGAAACCGCGCAGACCTACGTGCGATCGATCGCCGGCTGGATTGAGGGCGACGGCGCCGAGACGGTCATCGTGCCCGGCATCGGCGGCCTGGAACGCCTGGAAGAGGCGCGCCAGTGGCAGGCAAAGATCTCCGCTTCGGTAGCCAACTCCGCCGGCAAGTGGACCTGCGCGTGGTTCGAGGCGGAGGTCGACGCGATCTGGATCCTGGTCCAGATGGGCCAGGTCGACAGCGCCCGCATGCAGGCGGCTTCCAAGGCCCTGACCAGTCTGTCCGCCCAGGCGGGCCAGGACTTCAACATGGTGCGCGAGCGCTGCGACGGCGATGCGCGCGTCCAACGTTTGCTGCTTTGGCTGCGCACCCAGGCGCGCTGATCGTCCCGCTCCACGGCAACCCCCACGGCAACCCCACGGCAACCCCACGGCAACCCCACGGCACCCCCCAAAGCGGCCCGCGCAGGCCGAAAGGCGCACCGCTCCCCGATCCCAACCGACCGACCGCCGCAGCAGCCGCACGCACACGACAAGCCCCCGAGCGCTCGGCGCCCCCGGCTCCGCCCCGTCCGGAGATCCCACGGGAATGCCGACCCGAATCCCGACCAGAGTCCCGGTCGGCGATGGAGCCCGCTTGAGGCCGCCCAGCACCCCGCTATCATGCTCCGATCCCCGATGGCCCAACTGAGACTCCGCACCGCCCGCCCGGCCGACTCGAGCGCCGCCGCGCTCGCCCCGCACCAGGCCGCTGACCCCCGTCGCCCCGTGGACCTGCAGGTCGACCGGGTGGCGGCAATCGGCCGCCCGCTCGGTAAGCGTCCGCTCCGCAGCAGGCTCCACGCGGCCGTGGTGTTCGGACTCGGGATCTTGGGGGCCGCACTCCTCGCTGCTCCCCCCGCCGCGGCGCAGTCGCGGCCGGACCAGGTCTACGTGTCGACGCGCGGCAACGTCGCCCCCGTCAGCGGCAAGCTGCTGCGCAACGACATCGACAAGGTCGTGATCGAGCAGGGCGGCCGCGAGCGCGAGTTCGAAACTTCGCGCGTCGTGCGTGTGGTGCTCGGGCGTGTGCCCGCTACCTACGCGGAAGCCGCGGCCATGCTCGCCCGCGGTGAGTCCGTCGACGCGGCACGCGGTTTCGCCCAGGCGGCGTCGGACTCCTCCGCGTCGGATGTGGTGCGCGCCTCCGCGCGGCTGCGCGCCGCCGAAGCGCTGTTCGCCGCGGGAGCGAAGGACGCGGGCCGCTTCGGCGAAGCGGCCGACGGCGCGCGGCGCTTCTTGGACGATTACCCGCAAAACCGCGAGGTGCCGGAAGGTCGGCTGCTCGAGGCGCGCGCGAAGCGCCTCGGTGGCGATGCCAAGGGCGCGCTCGAACTGTTCCGCTCGCTGCACGGCGAGGCCAACGGCTCGACGATCGCCGCGGGTTACGACCCCGTGCTCGTCTACACAGCAGGATTGGAGGGCGCCCACGCCGCGCTCGAGGCCTCCGACGTGGCCGCCGCGCGCGAGCTCTTCGGTGCGCTCGAGCGGCAGCTCACCGGCGCGCTCGCGACCGCGGAAACGGGCTCGGAACTGGCCCGGGACCTGACGTCGCTCCAGGTGTCGACCCAACTCGGCGAGGGGTACATTCTCCTGTCCGAGGGCCGCGCGCCCCAGGCGCTCGCGTTCTTCCGCGGGCAACACTCGTCCGCCGGTGACTCGGACACGATGCGCCACCGCGCGGGCCTCGGCTTGGGCCTCGCGCTCTTCGCCACGAACGAGCTGCGCGCTGCGCAGCTGGAGTTCGCGCGCTACGCCGCCGTCGGCATCGACGATCCCGAAGGACACGCCCGCGCCCTTCTGGGTGCCGCCGAGGCCGCGCTCGGCCTCGGCGACACCGAAGGCCGCGACCAGGCCCGCGCGTGGTTGACCGCCATCGTCGAATCGGCCCGACCGAGCGTCGCCTCCCAGAAGGCCCAGGACCTGCTGCGCTCCCTGTAGCGCCGCGCCGACCACATTCGTCCCAAGCCAAACCGTCCCCCCTCTCGGTACGCAGCCCCCCCGCCGCGCCGGGAGCGATCTTCACCCCCCTGATCCGCCCACGTCCCTAGCCCCCCGGCACCTTCCAAGGAGCCTTCGAGGATGCACCTTCGTCGTTCGATCCAAATCCACGGCCTCAGCCTGGCTGCCCGCGTCGCCGCGGCCGCGGTCACCGTGATGTACCTCGCGCCCACCGCCCTTGCGGTGCAGACGGTCGAGGCCCCGCCCATGTCCGTGGGCAAGCTGATCGCCGACTCGGGCGTGATCGGCTGGTTGATCATCGTGCTCTCGGTGGTCGCCCTGGCGCTCTCCCTCGAGGCCTTCTTCAGCCTGAAGCGCGAAAAGCTCGCCCCGCCGGAGCTGATCGACGAGGTCCAAGCCCTGTTCGACGAGGGCCAGTACCAGGAGGCCATGGAGCTCTGCGAGAACGAGCCCACCTTCTTCACCCGCATCTGCGGCGCCGGCATCGCGAAGATCGGCCACGGTTACGACGTGATGGAGAAGGCCATCGAGGAGATGGGCGACGAAGAATCCATCCGCCTGCACCAGAAGATCGGCTGGCTCGCGCTGATCGCCAACGTGGCCCCCATGATGGGTCTGCTCGGAACGGTGTCGGGCATGGTTGCGGCGTTCAACGTGATCGCGGCCTCGGGCGGTCAGGCCTCGCCGGCCGACCTGGCAGCCGGTATCTCGGTGGCGCTTCTGACGACCCTCTTCGGTCTGATCGTCGCCATCCCGGTGACCGGCGTCTTCGCCTACCTGCGCAACAACCTGGTGCGCTCGGTGATCGAAGTGGGCGCCATCATCGAGGACCTGTTCGAGCGCTTCCGGCCCCAACAGGCCGCCCGCTGAACGGGCCCGGCGGGCGGCGGAGGGCGGCGGGCGCCGCCGTGCCCCGCCCGGCACCGGCTCCGCCGCGATCGATACCGGCTCCGCCGCGATCGATACCGGCTCCGCCGCGATCGATACCGGCGCCGCCGCGCCCGGCACAAGCCAAGTTCCCATCGGCGGGGATCGACGCCATCCCCCGCCGATCCCCCGCCCTTCTCCGGCCTACACGGCCCGGCGCGAGCGGCGCCGGGCCCGCCGTCCCGTAACCAGCACCTGGAAGTCGGGTACTCGATTGCCTAGAGCCATTCCCTAGGGGTGGCCCCGCGGCCGTGCCCGCTGCTCAGCCAACCCGGTCAATCCATCCAACCAGGCTGGCCCAGTAAGCCCCGCCAGCCCGCACGCTCTGCTGCGCCCGCAAGGTCTCCCTCGCCTCCCTGTCCGCCGGCTCCAGACTCCCCTGAGGTTCCGCCATGAAGATGCAGAAGCACGACGCCGAAACAGAGATGGAGATGAACATGACGCCGATGATCGACGTCGTGTTCCTCCTGATCATTTTCTTCATGATCATCACGGACATGACCCAGAAGGAGCTCGAGGACCTGGAGCTCCCCATGGCCATGAACGCGGTCGAGGACAAGCCGAACCCGGACGAAGTGCGCCCGATCGTCAACGTGATGCAGGACGGGCGCATCATCGTGCGCGGGGACGAGCTCTACGACCCGGAGAACCCCGCGCGGGCCAACTACGACGCGCTGAAGGCCTACCTGGTCGACAAGGTGCGGCAGATGGATATGGCCCCGATCAACGAGGAAGTTCCCGGCTCCCCCCTGGTCCCCGACGATCCCCTCTTGGTGCGCGCCGACGAGTACACGCGCTTCCGCGAGGTGCAGAAGATCATGGAGGTCTGCGGCCTGACCGGCATCCAGATCTGGAAGATCCAACTCGCGGCCAAGACCCCCGAAGAGAAGAACTGAACGCGCGCCCAGCGCTCCCACCGGAGGAACACAATGGCAAAACGCAAGAACATGGCGCTCGAGCAGATCGCCAAGGAGAAGTACGAGCTGCAGATGACGCCGATGATCGACGTCACGTTCCTGCTGCTGATCTTCTTCATGTGCACGATCAAGTTCAAAGTGCTGGAGGGCAAGCTCGCCGCGTACCTGCCTAAGGACGTCGGTGTGAACCCCCAGCCCGCCGAGCCGCGGGACAAGATCGACGTGGTGCTCCAGGTCATCAACGAGGGCACCAAGGTCGACCCGAAGGACCGCTCGAAGCCCTACAGCGGCACCGGGCGCTTCGTGCTTAGCTCCGACCGCCGCATCCAGTACTCGATCGGCCCCTCGGTGCTGCAGACGCCCGAGGAGGTGCGGCGCAAGCTCGTCGACCTCGCCAATTCGATGCCCGAGGGCATCGAAACGCCGGTGACCCTCGAGCCGAAGACGGGCATCGTCAACATCGAGGTGATCGCCGTGTTGGACGCGGCCCTCGCCGCCAACTTCACCGAGGTCACGTTCAAGGGCGCCGGCGGCGGCGCGGGCAAGTGAACCCTTTTGCCGGGTGAGCACGTCCGCCGCGTGAACCCACGCGGCGGCGGCAAACCGCCCCAAAGACCACGTCCCACGGGACCGCCCGCCCCGCGCGGGCGCCACCGCCCCTGGTGCCGAACGCCGGCACCAGGGGCGGTCCGCTTCGCTCGGCCTCTGTCCGAAACCCCGCGCCCCCGGGTGTGTACAAGGAGCCGGGAACCCGCAGTCATCCGGCCCAGCGCTCGCGCGTGGGCCGAGTGAGCCGGCCAGCTCCCCCGGACCGTCGCGCACGCCGGACAACTCCTCGACGCGGTCGGCGCAAGCTCTCCCGATCGCGCCGTCCCAGGCTTTCCACCCCGCTCCCCGACTGGTATCGTTTGCGCCTCCCGAGGCCCCGGCCGCGCCGCGCGCGCAGCTCGTGTCCCGGGATGCGCTCGCCCCCCCCAGGGCACAGCAAGGCTTGCCCCAACCCGAAGTCCATCGTCGCCCCCGCGCCCGCTGCCTCTTCGGCTGGCCTCGGTTCCCCCCACTGTCCCTGCACTTCCGTCCCCTTCGAGCCGGTCCCACCGCTCCCCCCCACGACATGCGAGGAAGGATCCAGTACCTCGGTTACGCACTCTCCTTCGGAGTCCTCGTCGGCGCGTCCTGCAAGGCGCCCACGACCACCGAGAGCGGGCAAAACCCGGACGAGCAGCCCCCCACGACCCAGGACGAAGTCACCACCTCGGAGCGAACCGAGGAAGTGGCGCTCACGGCGGACGACGCCATCGCCCAGGAAGTGCGCCGCCTCACCCTCGAGGAGCAGAAGAAGGCGCTGCTTCTCGAGCAACACCTGCTCGCGGCCGAAGCGGCCATCGAGTCCCTGCGCTTCGACGACGCGGAGCGCGAACTGCTGCGCGCCCGCGAGATCGAGCCCGACTCCGCCGCCGTGCGCACACGCCTGGCGGACGTGCGCGCCCTGCGCGGCGCGCCGGCCGGCGAAACCGCCGCGGTGTTGTCCGACGCGCAACAGAGCTACGAGGTGCGTGTCCAGCAACTGCGCGCCGAAGCGGAAGAGAACGTGCGCCGAGGCGAGCGTCTCCTGGCCCGCGGCGACCACGCCGGTGCGATCGCCGAGGCGCGCCTCGCCCTCGACCACGTGCGCTGGGCGCCCGTCAGCCTCGACTGGAACGGCGTCGACGAACGCGCCTCGGCGCTGCTCGCGAAGGCCGAGTCCGAGCGCGAAGGTGCCGAAGTCGCCCGACGCGAGGCCTCCGAGCGCGCTGCGCTCGACGCCCTGCGCGCCGAGGAACAGGCCCAACGCCAGCGCCGGGATGCGCGCCTCCTTCAACTGCTGGAGGAAGCCATCGCCGCGTTCGACGCCCAGGCCTACGACCAGGCCATGGAGCTGGCGGACCGCGCGCTGCGCGAGGACCCCCGCAACGAGCAGGCCCTCGAGATCCGCGACACGGCGTTCCGCGCCGGCCGCGAGAAGGTCCGCTCGGACTACGTGATGCAAAAGCGCGAGCGCTTCCAGCGCTGGAAGCAGTCCATCCAGGGCATGCGCATCCCGAACACCGAAGTCGTCACGCTGCCGGACGAGGACGCCTGGAAGGCGCTCACGGCGCTGCGCGCCGGTCGCAAGGGCCTCGCCCTCGAGACCGAGGTCGACCCCGCGGACGCCGAGTTGGAAGCCCAACTGCGCCGCACCCGCGTCCCGTCGCTCATCGTCGAGGACGAAGAGGACCTGGGCGCGGTGATCGCCACGCTCTACACGATCACCGGCCTGCCCTTCGTGGTCGATCCCCTGGCCACCCAAGCGGCCTTCGACGCGGGTGCGGTCTTCAGCTTCGACCTGCCGAACCCCCTGACCGTCGATCGGGCCCTCAACCTGATCACCGAGGCCGCCGGCCCGGAAGTGACCTGGACCGTGCGCCTCAACGCCATCCTGATCACGACGACGCAGAAGGCCCGCGGCAACCTCGTGCTGTACAGCCACGACGTGCAGGACCTCCTGTTCCCCCAGACCAACTTCCTGCCCGAGCGCCTCGATCGAATCCGGTTGATCGACGAACTGGAAGACGATGACGGCGGCGGTCCCTTTGGTGGCCGCGGCGAAACCGTGACCGAGTTGCAGCCCGACGACCTCGCCGAGCTGGTGCGCGCCAACGTCGCCTCCGCCTCCTGGGACAACGACGAGGGTGTGCAGCTCACGGTGCTGGAAGCCGGCAACATGATCGTGCGACACACGGTCGAGACCCAGCGCCAGGTCCAGCTCTTCCTTGCCGACCTGCGCCGCTTCAACTCGTCGATCGTGACGATCGACTCGAAGTTCATGCGGGTCGCCGACAACTTCATCCAGGAGATCGGCGTGGAATGGCGCGGCCTGGACAACCCGGGTGTGCCCTTCACCGACCTCGACGACGTCACCAACGGCCTCGAGGACAACGCCTCCTTGGGCCTCGACAACTTCGGCGCCGGTGTCAACAACGGCAACGACGCCGGCCCGCCCTCCGCCGGTTTCTTCTACGACGACGGCCAGGACGGCGACTTCAAGGCCGCCACCGCCAACATCTTCGGCACGGCCCTCGGCAACACGCTCAGCACCTTCGGGGGCATGACGACCCAGCTCACGTTCCTCGACGACGCGAACGTGTCGCTGATCCTGCGCGCCATCGAGAAGAGCCAAGAGGTGGAACTGGTCAACAACCAGACCCTGAGCGTCTCGAACGCCCAGAACGCCACCGTCTCGGTGATCAACCAGCGGGCCTACATCCAGGACTACGACGTGGAAGTGGCCCAGTTCCAGCAGATCGCCGACCCGGTGATCAACGTGCTGACCGAGGGTGTGGCCCTGGGTGTCCGCCCCACGATCCAACAGGACCGCAAGCACATCCGCCTCGACCTCCAGCCCACCGTGGCCAGCGTCGTCGAACTGCGCAACTTCGTCACGTTCCTCGGCAACCCCGGCGGCTCGCCGGTGTTGATCGAGCTGCCCGAGCTCGAGGTGCAGAGTGTGTCGACCGCGGTGACCGTGCCGGACGGCGGCACGGTGCTGCTCGGCGGCCTCAGCCGCATCCGCAACGTCGAACGCCGCGCGGAAGTGCCCTGGTTGGCGAGCATCCCCCTCGTCGGTTTCTTCTTCAAGACCGAGGGTTACAACGACGAGAAGTCGAGCCTCATGATCATGATCCGCGCGCAGATCACGGACGTGAAGGACGAAGTGGCGCGCCTCGAAAACCGCCGCTGATCCGCATCTAGGGCCCCGCGGCTCCCTCCGGAGTCGGTCTGTGGATCCAAGAGGGCCCCGCGGGTGGAAACACCCGCGGGGCCCTCGCATTGGCGACGAGGGTGGCGCCACCCAGTCCGATCCCTGGGCCATCCCTTGACCGCGATCCGCCCCGGCCCCACTCTGCTACTCCCCATGGGCGCCCTCTCCGCAGTCCTCTTCGACATCGACGACACCCTCTTCTCGACGACGGAGTTCGCCTCGCGGGCCCGAGACAACGCGGTGCGGGCGATGGTCGATGCGGGGCTTGGACTGCCGATGGACGTCGTGCGGCGCGAACTCGACGAGGTCATCGCGGAGTTCAGCTCCAACTACGACCACCACTTCGACAAACTGCTCGAACGACTGCGCCCGCCGTCCCTGATGCGCATCAACCCGGCGCTGATCGTCGCCGCCGGTGTGGCGGGCTACCACGACACGAAGTTCCGCGAGTTGCACCCCTTCGCGGACGTGGTGCCACTGCTCGGCGACCTGCGTCAAGCCGGGCTGCGCACGGGCATCGTGACCCACGGCTGGACGGTCAAGCAGGCGGAGAAGTTGGTGCGACTCGGACTCTTGCCGCACCTCGATCTCGACGCGGTGTTCATCTCCGACCAGATCGGGATCGCCAAACCCAACCCGAAGCTCTACCAGGTGGCGCTGACGGACTTGGCCCTGCCAGCCGCCAAGGTGATGTACGTGGGCGACAACCCCAGCCACGACATCGCGCCGCCAGCTAGCTTGGGGATGCGCACCGCTTGGTCGCGGCGGGCCGCGCGCACGGCGAGCCTGCCCGAGGGCATCCGCGCGGACCACACGGTCGACAACTTCGACGAGCTGGCCGCGATCCTGCGCGACACCTACGGCGTGCCGATCCGCGCCCGCTGAAAACCGCGCAACCGCGTCACAGAATCGCGGGCCCGCCTCGCTCCTCCACCAGATGGCAGGCCGCCTGGTGGCTGGGTGAGAGGGACGTGGGCGCGGGGTACTCGGTGCGGCAGCGGGCGACGGCCACGGGGCAGCGGGTGTGGAAGTGGCACCCCGTCGGCGGCGAGATCGGCGAAGGCACGTCCCCTTGCAGCAGGATGCGCTTCTTGCGCAGTTTGGGGTCGGGGTGCGGGACCGCCGACAGCAACGCCTGGGTGTAGGGGTGCGCCGGTCGCTCGAACAGCTCGATCGTGCTGGCCGTCTCGACGATGCGCCCCAGGTACATCACCGCGATGCGGTCCGAGATGTACTTCACGACGCTGATGTCGTGGGCGATGAACAGGTAGGAGAGCCCGAACTCGCCCTGTAGGTCCTTCAGGAGGTTCACCACCTGGGCCTGGATCGAAACGTCGAGCGCCGAGACCGCCTCGTCGCAGACGATGAACTTGGGCCGCAGCGCGAGGGCACGCGCGATGCCGATGCGCTGGCGCTGGCCCCCGGAGAACTCGTGGGGGTAGCGGTTCGCGGCTGCGGCGCGCAAGCCCACCCGCTCGAGCAGCGCGGCGACCAGGTCCTGGGCCGCGTCGCCCTTCGCGATGCCATGCACCGCGAGGGCCTCGCCGATGGCGCTGCCGACCGTGATGCGCGGGTTGAGCGACGCGAAGGGGTCCTGAAAGATGATCTGCAAGTCCCGGCGCTGGCGCCGCAGCTCCGAGGAGCCGAGCTGGAACAGATCGACCGCGGGTCCCTGGGCTTCGGGGTAGAGAACGGCGCTGCCCGAGGTCGGCGGCACGAGCCGCAGGATCGAACGCCCCACGGTGGTTTTGCCGCAGCCCGACTCGCCGACCAGGCTCAACGTCTGCTGGCGGCCCACGTCGAAACTGACGCCGTCCACCGCCTTCACGTCCCCCACGTGGCGCTGCAACAGGCCGCGCCGCACGGGGAAGTACGTCTTCAAATCCCGCACCTCGAGGAGCGGTTTGGCCGCCGAAGCGGTGCTCGTTTGAACCTTGGTGCTCACAGGGCCAGGGCCTCCTCCAAGCGATGGCAGGCCACCGTGTGTCCGTTCGACGCGCCCTTGGGCACCAGCAACGGCGGTTCCAACTCGGCGCACTGGGCCGTCGCAATCGGGCAGCGCGTGCGGAAGCGGCAGCCGGAGGGGAACCGGTTCGCGGGCGGAACGATGCCTGGGATCGTGGCGAGCCGCTCGCCGGGTTTCGCGAGGTCGGGCAGGGACCGGAACAGGCCGATGGTGTAGGGATGCCGCGGCCGTTCGAAGAGGTCCACGACGGGCGCGTATTCGACGACCTTGCCGGCGTACATCACGGCCACGTGGTGCGCGGTTTCCGCCACCACACCGAGGTCGTGCGTGATGAGCAGCACACCCATGCCGGCGCTGTCCTGCAGCTCGCGGATCAGGTCGAGGATCTGCGCCTGGATCGTGACGTCGAGGGCCGTCGTCGGCTCGTCGGCGACCAGGAGTTTGGGATCGCAGCTCATCGCCATCGCGATCATGACCCGCTGCTTCATGCCCCCGGACATCTCGTGGGGGTAGGAGTCCACCCGCGACTCGGGGCTCGGAATGCCAACCTTGGTCAGCATCTCGATGGCGTGCTCCCGGGCCTGCTTTTTGTCGTAGCCCCGATGCAGGCGCACGGTTTCCATGAGCTGGTTGCCCACGGTGTAGACGGGATTCAGGGCCATCATCGGCTCCTGGAACACCATCGCGATCTGGTTGCCGCGGATCTGGCGCATGCGCGCTTCGCTGGCCTGCACCAGGTCCTCATCGCCGAAAAGAATCTGTCCGCCGACGATGCGCCCCGGCGGGTTGGGCACGAGGCGCATGATCGAAAGGGAAGTCACGCTCTTGCCGCAACCCGACTCCCCCACCACACCGAGCGTCTTGCCCGGCTCCAGCGCGAAGGAGACACCGTCCACGGCCCGGGCGACACCTTCGTCCGAGAAGAAGTGCGTCTGGAGGTCCACCACGCGCAGCAAGGGCGCAGTGACGAGGCCGCCGCGTGCGGAAGTGCTGGGTTTCGACTGCACGGCGGTCAGACCTTCATCTTGGGGTCCAGGGCGTCGCGCACGGCGTCGCCCACGAGGTTGTAACAGGTCACCGTGATGAAGATGAACACGCCTGGAAACACCTGGATCCACCAGTGGTCGGGGCTGCGCGACTCGCTGACCAAAGAGCCCCACGACGCCTCGGGGTGGCGGACGCCAAATCCCAAGAAGCTGACCGCGGACTCCATCAGGATGCCGCTGGCCACCGCGAACGCGGCGCTGACCAGCACGGGGCTCATGGCGTTCGGCAGGACGTGGCGGAAGATCGTGCGGAGGTTCGAGAAGCCGAGCGCCTGGGCCGCCAGCACGAACTCCTGGTTGCGCAGGCGCAGGAACTCACCGCGGACGAGGCGCGCCGTGCCCGTCCAGCTCACGAAGCCGATCGCCAGCACGATGATGAAGATCGGCGGCACGTCGAGCACCTTGGGGTCGAAGAACGCCAGGGCCGCGAGGATCAGGAAGAACGCCGGGATCGACTGCAGGATCTCGATGACACGCATGATCGCGGTGTCGACCCATCCGCCGAAGTAACCGGCCATGGAGCCGATCAGCACTCCGACGACCGTCAGCAGGCTGGCCGACAGGATGCCCACCGCGAGGCTCACGCGGCCGCCCCAGAGAAGCCGCACGAAGAAGTCGCGGCCCAGTTCATCCGTCCCCATCAAGTGGCGATGCGGCGCGTTCGGCAGCGCCTCCGCAAAACGCACCTCCACGGGTGTGGGCGGCGGCAGGAAACCCGTGACCGCATCGGGGCGCAGCACCCGCGGGCCCGTGATGTAGCGCCCATCGGAGTTCAACCGGCTGCTGGGGAGCCAGGTGGGCGGACGGTAACCCTCTTCCTTGTGCAGCTCCGCGTACCCCAGGGGCACCGGCGCCACGAGGGGCGGCTCCACGGCCACCAATGTGCCCTCGGTCAGGCCGCGTTTGTACGGCGCCACGTCGAAGGGCGGCGAGCCACCGCCGACGAACATCGCCCACGCGAGGGCCGCCGCCGCGGGCACACCGAGAAGCACCGCGAACTTCGCGCGCCGCGTGCGCCGGATGCGCTCGCGGTCCCCAGCCAAGAGGCGCCGGTTCCAAAGGCCGTTCCAGAGCGGGAACAGCACGAGCAGCACCCACAGGACCATGAAAAAGATCGAGCCCCAACCCAGACTCTCGGCGAGCGGGTAGCTCGTGTGCGGCACGAGTGTCTTGCCGGGGGAGCCGTCCCGGGCGGCGGCGAACTCCTCGGACAGGAGCTGCGCCCGCTCCGCGAGCGCGTTGGCCTGCGCCACGTCGACCGCCTCGCCGCGCTCGGCGCGGGCCTGCAGGGACTCCAAGTCGTCCTGGTACTCCGTCAGCGCCGCGTCCTCCCCGTCCGGCAGATACTGGCGCATCAGGTCCAGGCGCACCGCCACCGCATCAACCTGTCGGCGGTTCTGCGCCACGCGTTCGCTGTCGGGCGTCGCGGAGGGTCCGCCCTCCTCGCCCGACGCCACTACGCCGAGCGCCGCGCGCGAACCCAACCCGCCCAGGGCCCGCACGGCCTGCGCGTAACCACCGTAGTCGATGGCCACCAACTTGTAGGGTCGGTCGTTGCCGATCAGCGGCGCGAAGATGGCGAGCCCGTAGAGGACCGCGAGCACTCCGAGGCCCAGGCGGAACAACTTGCGCCGGCCGAGTTGCTCCAGCACCAGGTCCCAGTAGTCCTTGGAATAGATCCGCGCCTCCACCTCGGGGGAGGCGGGACGACTGGCGGCCGGCGCTGCGGAATGCGGTAGGGTCGAAACCAAGTGCGGACGCGGGGCTCAGGTGTGGCGGATGCGCGGATCCACGAGGGAGTACGTGAGGTCGGAGAGGAGGATTCCGATCTGGGTCATGATGCCCACGAACACGGTGGTGGCCATCACGATGTAGAAGTCGCGCCGCAGGAGGCCCTCGAAGGCGTAGCGCCCCATGCCGGGGACGTCGAACACCGCCTCGACGATGATCGAACCGCCGATCAGCACGGGCAGGATCGACGCCAGCAGCGTGATCACCGGGATCATCGCGTTGCGCACCGCGTGTTTGTAGATCACCACACGCTCCGAGAGTCCCTTGGCGCGTGCCGTGCGAATGAAGTCCTGGCGGATCACTTCCAAGAGGCCCCCGCGCATGTGCCGAGACAGGTAGGCCAGGCCGCCGTAGGAGAGGCAGGCGATCGGCAGGACCGAGTGCGCCACCAGGTCCTTGAACTGCCCCCAGGGGGTGAAGGTTGCCGCATCCTTGTCCTGCAACCCGATCACCGGGAGCAGGTCCATTCCCGTGGCTCCGAACAGGAGGATCAACATCAGGCCCGCCCAGAACGTCGGGATGGCGTAGAGCACGAAGAGCGCGATCGTGAGCGTGGCGTCCAGTTTGGTGCCCTTCTTCACCGCGCTCCAGATTCCGAGCGGGAGGGCCAGCAAGTAGGAGATCATCACCGCCAACAACGACAGCGGCACGGTGACCTTGAGGCGCTTTCTCAACTCTTCCACCACCGGGCGCTTCGTCTGCATCTCCTTGCCGAGATCGCCGACGAGCAGCCCTCCCCACTTGCGCGCGCCGGTGTTCTGCACACGGTCACCACCCGCTTCGGTGTAGTACCAGTGGAACCATTGCCCGCTGGCGAGCTCGCGGCGCTGGTCGTCGCTCGCGGTCGCGGGCAGCGCGGGCCGCGGCCCGCCGAGCGACTCGAGCAGCAACCACGTGCGCTGCAACTGACGGTCGGCCACCGCGCCGCGCGCCTGGGACGTGCGGAAGAGCGCGCGCAGCACCACAGGCAGCGCCGGACGGCCCGCGGCAACGAGGCGCTCCTTGGCCGCGTTCGCCTCGGGGCCATCCGCGAGCCACAGCTCGAGATCCGCCTCCCAACCGGCCACGGACTCGAGGCTAGTGCCGGGCAGGTCGGCAATCTCGAGGGGCACACCGACCATCACCTCCTCGTCGCCGACCTTGCGCACGTCCACCTTGCGTTCGGTGTAGGGCGTGCTAAACCAGGGGTGCCCGTCCCGCAAGAGGTTGAAGGGCCCGACGTAGTTGAGGTACTGGATCGCCAAGTTGCGATCGAGGCCGAACTCGCGGCGGAACGCGTCCGCGCGGGCGGCGGTGTCGGAGCCCTCCGACATCGCTCCGCCGGACCCGATGCCCATCATCACGGTGGCGGGATCACCCGGTGCCGCGTGGTAGATCGAGAAAACGACCAGCGTCACCCCGAGGGTGGTCGGGACCATCAGGGCCAAGCGGCGCAGAAGGAACGAGAGCAACGGGGATGCCTTGGGCCGGGGTACGAGGGGGTGCGGGACGAGTGGGTGGAGCGCAAAGGCGCTCCTTCAGCGCGTGGGTCGTGTGCCAGGCTCGTCGAGGCTGGTGAAGTGCCAGCGGCGGATTTCGTACCCCGGGTCGATGGCGAAGGTCTGGAAGCCGCGGATGCGTTTCGACATCGCGAACTTCTGCGGCACGTTGTAGCCGAAGAGGTAGGGCTGCAGCTCGTACAGATACGCGTGCATCTCGCGCCAGATCGCCTGGCGTTTTTTGTGGTCCAACTCGCGTGTGCCGCGCAGGATCATTTCGTCGACGACCGGATCCCGCAGGCCGGAGTTGTTGGAGCTCTCCACGTCGGGCTGGCCCCAGCGGCTGTGCCAGATCTGCTCGGGATCGCTTTCGAGCGGCGGCACCCAGGCCAGGTTGACGCCGTCGAACTCGCGCTTTTTCATCCGATCGAGGAACGTCGCCCACTCCATCGCGGCGAACTCCACCTTGACGCCGATGCGTCCGAAGTTCTCCTGCATGGTGAGGCCCAGGGAGCGGGACGCGTCGTTGCCCGACGGCATCATGAACTCGATCACGAGGTCCCACCCGTCCCGGTCGACGATGCCGTTGCCGTCCGTGTCGAAGAAGCCGGCTTCTTCGAGCAGCTCACGCGCGCGGTCGTAGTCGAGTGGGAAGGCTTCGACGCTGTGGTCGTACGCCTCTGACGCGTACGGGAACGGCCCCGTCACCTGCCGCGCCAGGTTCTGGTACGCGGTGCGCAGGTACTCGTCGAACGGGAACGCGTGGGCCAGGGCCTGGCGCACACGTTTGTCCGAAAGGTAGTCCCGGTGGGTGTTCCAGCCCGTGTAACCGTAGGTGCCGAGGTACTTGTAACCCTTGTAGTAGTGGTCCGTGAACTCTTTGCGCTCGGTCCCTGCGCCGAAGTAGTCCGACGTCTTGACACGTTCGAAGAAGTCGAGTTCGCGGTTCAGCACCGCGGAGAACGCCGTGTTGTCGTCCGCGATGTAGCGCCAACGGATCACGTCGACGTAGCCGCCGTCGTCGGGATTGAAGTAGCCCGGGTAGCGCTTGGCCTCCACGTACTGCTGGCTCCACTCCGTGACCTGGTACGGCCCCACACCGATCCAGAGCTGGTTGTGCGGATTCTCGTTGATGTGGAGCGCCTGTTCCGAGGAGTCCGCGTTGGGGTTGTGCCAGGGGTTGTCGGGGTCCGACAAGTCGTAGAGGTGCGAGGGCAGGATCGTCAGCGACGTGCCCAGGGTCGTCAGCGACTGGAAGTACTGTTCCTGGCAGAAGAACCGCAGTTCGAGCGGACCCAGCACTTCGCAGTCGGGGAACTTGACGAACTGGAAGCGCTTCTCGTCGCAGTTGACTTCCGGGTTCTGGTAGAGCAACCACGAGAAGTACACGTCGCGGGCGTCCACGAACTGATCGCGGATGTCGTACGCGCGTCCGTCGGCGTCACCCTTCGCGGGTTGCCAGCGCACACCCTCGCGCAGTTGCATCGTCACGACGGCGCCTAGCTCGACGGCCAGCGTGTCCGCCTCCGGCACCACCACGGGCCCGCTCAAGGCGCTGCCGCCCTCCGATTGGGGCTGGACGCGCCAACCACCGCCCGTCTTCTCGACCTGGCCGAACAACACGAACCCGTCGAAGGGCGCGGTGAAGTCGAGCGGGCGCACCTTCAGGGCCTTTGCCTGTGGGTACGACTCCTCGACGCCCGGCTGCAGGACCAGGATGTCCTCAACCGTGTACCCCTCGGCGACCCGCGGCCGCAGGTCGTGGAACTCCCAGTCCTGGTGCAGCAGGGTCTCGTGGGTTTCGTACAGCATGCGCCGCGTGACCGCCGAGTTCTCGGTCACGTAGTTCATGTGTTTCGGCAGCGACGACAGGTGCACGATCACGCGCCCGCCGTAGACGGGCGCCGGTGCCTCGGCGCGTGTGCCGTCCGCGCGCAGGACGTTGTCCGGGTGGAACTCGTCCGCGATGGCCGCTTTCGGGCCGGCGGCCATGTCGCCCCCTTTGGCCGCGGCGGTCGGGCTTTCGGTGCTGGCACGGGGTTTCGCCGGAGCAGCAGCCTTCGGACCAGAAGCCGTCGCCGGTCCAGCCGACGTCCCCGCCGCGGGCCCGCTTGCCGACGGCCCGGTTGCCGCCGGCCCGCTTGCCGCCGATCCCGTGCCGGCGGGCGCCATGACCATGGCCGGGGCGGCGCTGCCGCGGCGGTCCAGGGAGAGCCGCAGGCCCGCTTCCTCGTCCTCGACCTCGAGCACCCAAAGGTCGCGCTCCTCCATCACCAGCGTGAGGGCCTCGGTCAGCCGGGCCACCGTGTCCGTGTCCACGGCGCGCCGTGCGGGGGCCGCGGTCTGCGGCGCGGCCTGGGGCGCCGTCCAGTTCTCGGTCGAGCAGGACGTCCCGGCGAGCAGAAGCGCGGCCAAGGAGGACCAGGCGACGGTGGAACGGAGCCCTTGCACGTGGGTCATGGGTTCGCTGCGGGGGTGGGTAGAAGGGAGCGAGGGCGACCGCGGACCGCCAGGGACGGTGCCGCGGGACCAGTCGGCCCAGGATAGCCACGCCCCCCGCCCCGGGGGACACATTCCCGGGTCCCGGCGGGCGAACTCCGGGCGATCTCGTCGCGCGCAACCCAGCGCTTGCAACGTCCCGGTATGGAAAGGCGAAGGCCGGGGACGGCGGCACCCCGGTGCGTACGATGCCGCCGATGGGGCGAGGGAGATGGGGACTGTGGTGGCGCCAAGGCATCGCCCTGGTTTTGGTCGGCGGCCTCCTCGTGGTGGTGCTGCGGGCCCTGTCCGCGGCGCGCATCGAGCGGGCGGACATGGTGTTCAACAACTCGACCGAGATCTCCACCCTCGACCCGGCGACGGTGACGGGGGTGCCGGAGGGCCGCATCCTGCGGGCGATCTTCGAGGGTTTGACCATCAAGCACCCGGAGACGCTCGAGGCCCTGCCGGGCATGGCCGAGCGCTGGGAGGTCAGCCCGGATGGCCTCACCTACACCTTCCACATCCGACGCGGGGCCCGCTGGACCAATGGCGATCCGGTGACCGCCCACGACTTCGTGTACTCGTGGCAGCGTTTCCTGGACCCGCGCACGGCCGCCGAGTACGCCTACCAACTTTGGTACGTGGAGGGCGCCGAGGCCTACAGCACGGACGTCGGCCAGGACGGCGCGCCGCGCCGTTCGTTCGACACGGTCGGCATCCGGGCCCTGGACGAACAGATCTTGGAGGTGAAGCTCGCCGCGCCCACCCCCTTCTTCTTGCAACTGACGGCCTTCTACCCGCTCTATCCGGTGAACCGGCGCAACCTCGAGGAGGCCAAGGCGCAGTTCCCGGACACCTGGCAGTTCGAGTGGCTGCGGCCCGAGCGCCTGGTCACGAACGGCCCGTTCCGCGTCGCCGAACGGCGTGTCAACGACCGCATCCGCTTGGTCAAGAACGAGGACTACTGGGCCGCGGACGAGGTGGCCCTGCGCACGATCGACGCGCTCGCGATCGAGTCGTACATGACGGGGCTCAACCTGTACCTCTCCGGCGAAGTGGATTGGATCAACCTGGTGCCCGCGTCCCTCGTGCCGCGTCTGTTGCCGCGCGAAGACTTCGACCCCACACCCTACTTCGGCAGCTACTTCTTCCGCATCAACACCACACGCCCCCACCTCGCGGACAAACGCATCCGCCGCGCCCTGGCCCTGGCCATCGACCGGCGCGCCATCACCGACAAAATCGTCAAGTCCGGGCAGCGCCCCTGGTACTCCCTCGTGCCATTCGGCATGGAGGGTTACACACCGCAGGAACTCGACCACGCGGGCAAGGACGGCGCGCTCGACTACGCCGCCGCCCTAACGCAGGACCAGGAGGAGGCGAAACGCATCTTCGCCGAGTTGGGTTATGGCAGTGGAGGGCGCGACTTCCCCACCATCGAGCTGCACTACAACACCAGCGAGACCCACCGGGACATCGCCGAGGTCGTTGCGGACACGTGGAAGCGGGTCTTGGGCGTGGATGCCAAGCTGCTGAACCAGGAATGGAAGGTGTACCTCGACACCCAGAGCAACCTCAACTTCGACGTGTCGCGCTCGGCGTGGATAGGCGACTACATCGACCCCAACACGTTCCTCGACCTGTTCGTGACGGGCGGCGAGAACAACAAAACCGGCTGGGGCGACGCCCGGTACGACGAGTTGATCGAGAAGTCGAAGTACGAGGTCGACCCGGCCGTCCGGCGCGCCCAGTTGGAGGAGGCCGAGCGCATCCTGATGGACGAACTGCCCATCCTGCCGATCTACTCGTACGTCACGCAGAACATCGTGAATCCGCGTTTGGGCGGCTTCCCCGGCAATCTCCTCGACGAACAGTTCCCGCGCTTCTGGTATTGGATGGACGACGAGGAGTTGGCCGAGCGCCGCGCCGCGCGAGGTGACGACCAGGAGCGCGCGGCCGCCCCGGGTCCGAAAGAGGGCCTCTACTCTCCCGCAGAGATGCGCCGGCGGGCGGCCGGGGGACGCGGGGAATGATCCGGTTCCTGGCCCGCCGCCTGCTGTGGTTCGCGATCACGCTGCTGGGCGTGGTGACGATCTCGTTCTTCCTGATGCGCGCCGTGCGCGGCGGTCCCTTCGACGGGGAGCGGCGCCTGCACCCGGCCATCGAAGCGAACCTGGCCGCGCGCTACCACTTGGATTGGCCGCTCTGGCGGCAGTACCTGCAGTACTTGGGACCCTTCGACTGGAGCGACCAGGGCATCGGCGCGCTCCTCCACGTGGAGGCGGACACCGACGCACTGCAGCGCCTCCCTGCGGATCGTGTGGAAGGTCGCACCTTCCGCGTCGGGTCGTCGGTGGTCACCTGGACCGGAGAGCTGGGACCCACACCGCTCGGAGGTGTCCTGACCGGCGATCTCGGTCCGTCGTTCAAGTACCGCGACTTCACGGTCAACGACATCATCGGACAGTCGCTGCCGATCTCGGTGGCGCTGGGCAGTGTGGCGCTGCTCTTTGCGCTGACACTCGGTTTGGTCGCCGGCATCGGCAGTGCCCTGTGGCGCGGCACCAACATCGACTTGTCGCTGCGCCTTGCGGCGACGGCGGGCATCGCACTGCCGAACTTCGTGATCGCGGGCTTCCTCATCATCCTGTTCGCGTTCCTGATGCCGCTCCTGCCCGTGGCCGGCTGGGGTAGTCCGCGGCACATGGTGTTGCCTGGGTTTGCGCTCGGAGCGCCGTTTGCCGCGTACATCGCGCGCCTCGCGCGCACGGGTCTGCTCGAAGTCCTGTCGAAGGACCACATCCGCACGGCCCGCGCCAAGGGCCTCTCCGAATGGCTGATTCTCGTGCGCCACGCGCTGAAGGGCGGCCTTCTGCCCGTGGTCAGCTACTTGGGACCCGCCACCGCCGGAATCTTGACGGGCAGCCTCGTGATCGAGCGGCTCTTCGGCATCCCCGGAACGGGCTCGCACTTCGTCAACAGCGCGCTCAACCGCGACTACACGCTCAGCATGGGTGTGACGATCCTCTACACGGTGCTCGTGTACTCGCTCAACACCCTGGTGGACCTCGTCTACACGCTGCTGGATCCGCGCATCGAGCTGGAGGAAAGCTGACGTGGCAACAACAGCCCGCCAATCCAAGCGCAGCCCCGCGGAGCTGCAGGCGCTGCTGCGCGAGGCCCGCGCCCAACGCGGAACGAGCCTGGGTCGCGACGCCTGGCGCCGCCTGCGGCGCAACCGCGGCGCCTTCTACGCGCTGGTGTTCCTGGGCCTGTTCCTCGCCGTCAGTTGGCTCGCGCCGCTCCTGCCGTTGGCCTCGCCCATGGCGCTGGATCTGGCGGTCGAACCCCAGCCCCCCGCGTGGCCGCTGACGGTCAATCCGCGCCGCTCGCTCGCCGGCGAACGGCCGCCGTTCGGGGCCGCGCCAACCCTTTCCGTCGGCGCGCTGGCGGACGACGGATGGGCGCACCGCACGTACGTCGATGTCGAGCTCGAAACGCCGCTCGGCCAGCTCGAGCCGACAGAGAACCCGATGGTGCGGGCGCTCGTGACGCAAACGGCCGAGCGCAAGGCCACGGTGTACCTGCGCGCCGGCGACCGGCCCGGCACCTTCGTGCAGCGCCACGCCTTGCCCCAGTGGGACTCCGACCGGGCGCGCATCGACTGGCAGCCGAGCGGGGAACGCGGCGCCGTCGAGGGCACCTTGGTGCGGGGTGTGGATGGCCTCTACCTGAAGCTCGCGTTGCAAAGGGCCCCAGGCGGCCCCACCGTGCTCGCCGCGAAGGCGCGCACGGCCGTGGAGGGCGTCGAGGTCGAGCTCGTCGTCGAGGGCGAAACGGGCCGAGAAACGCGCCGTTACCCGATGCCGTGGCGCGCTGCGGCCGGCGCGCGGGTCGTCGGACTGCAGTTGGACGGCGTGCGGTTGCCCGCGGAGGCGGAACGCGACGCAGCGGGCCAATGGCCCGCGATGCCGGACGAATTGGGCGAGGCCCGACTCGCGCTCGAAATCGCAGGCCGGAGCATCCAGCTCAGCGCCGACCTCGAGTCCGTGAAGTTGGTCGACACTGCTGGCGAGCGGGTGGCCCTCGAAACGCGCGCCCGTGTGGTCCCCGAACTGCGCGCGGTGGTCCACGACGACCTGGGCAGTCGGATCGACCGGCGCCTCACAGACATCGGCCGAGTGGTGGGCCTCGAGCACACGGACGGCATCTGGGAGCTCTCTGCCCTCGACGCGGGCCTTCTGCACCTGCGCACCCGCATCTTCGGACTCTGGCAGACGGGGCCGTTGCTCGGCACCGACGCGAAGGGCCGCGACCTCCTCGCGCGCATCGTGTGGGGCAGCCGCATCTCGATCCAAGTGTCGCTGGTCGCCACGCTCTGCAGTCTGGCCATCGGTGTGACCTGGGGCGCTTTCGCGGGCCTGATGGGCGGGCGCATCGACAACCTGATGATGCGCATCGTCGACGTGCTCTATTCGGTGCCGTTCATCTTCGTGGTGATCTTCCTGATCACCCTTTTGAACGAGTACCGCGTCGAGCTGGCCGACCGCGGCATCGGCTACATGACCGTGTTCTACGTCGTCATCGGCGCGATCTACTGGCTGACCATGGCGCGTGTCGTGCGCGGGCAGGTGCTGTCGCTCAAGAACCAGGAGTTCGTCGAGGCGGCACGCATGATCGGCGCGTCGACGCCGCGCATCCTTCTGGCGCACCTCGTGCCCAACGTCCTGTCGGTGGTCATCGTCTACCTGACGCTGACCGTGCCGGCGGTGATGTTGTTCGAGGCGTTCCTTTCGTTCCTCGGGCTCGGTGTCGAACCGCCGCGTGTCTCCTGGGGGCTGCTCGCCGTCGACGCGACCGATTCGATCAGTGCGGTGGTGATCTATTGGTGGGCGGTGGTGTTCCCCTCGCTCGCCATGGGTTCCGTGCTCTTGGCCCTGAACGTTCTGGGCGACGGCCTGCGCGACGCCTTGGATCCCAACCTGCGGGGGAAGGACTGATGGCGGCCGTACTCGAAGTCGAAGACCTGGTGGTGCGTTTCGAGACCCACCAGGGCACCGTGCGCGCGGTGAACGGGCTGTCGATGTCGCTCCAACCAGGGGAGACCCTCGGTGTGGTGGGCGAGTCCGGATCCGGCAAATCCGTGGCGAGTTTGGCACTCTTGGGGCTGGTGCCGAATCCACCGGGTGTGGTCGAAGCCAAGCGCCTGAAGGTTGCGGGCCAGGACTTGCTCGGGCTGGACCGCCGCGGTCTGCAGCAACTGCGCGGGAAGGAGATCGCGATGATCTTCCAGGACCCGATGACGTCGCTCAACCCGCTGTTGACCGTGGAGCGCCAGTTGACCGAGGTGCTGGAGCGCCACGAGGGGCTGACGCGCCGCGAAGCCCGCAAACGCGCGGCCGCGGCGCTTTCCGACGTGGGCATTCCGGCCCCCGAAACGCGCCTCGACAGCTACCCGCACCAGCTTTCGGGTGGCATGCGCCAGCGGGTGATGATCGCGATGGCGCTGCTCTGCAACCCCAAGGTGCTGGTGGCGGACGAGCCGACCACGGCCCTCGACGTGACCATCCAGGCACAGGTGCTGGAGCTGCTCAAGGACCTGCAGCGGCGCCACGGCACGGCGCTGCTACTCATCACCCACGACCTCGGCGTGGTCGCGGGAATGGCCGATCGCCTGCACGTGATGTACGCGGGGAGGGTGGTCGAAGCGGGGCCGGCGGCGGACGTGCTGACGTCGCCGCTGCATCCGTACACGCAGGGGCTGCTGCGTTCCGTGCCGCGCATCCGCGGGCCCCTCGGGGCGCGGCTCGATGCCATCGACGGTTCTCCGCCGGACCTCGCCGCGCTGCCCGCCGGCTGCAGTTTTGCGGCGCGCTGCGGCTTGCGCACGGACGCCTGCACCAAGTCGCCCCCGCCGCTGGTTCCCGTACTCGCCGGTCGGCGCAGCGCGTGCCTCGAGGCGGAAGCCCTGCTCCTGCGATCGGGGGTGAAGGCGTGAGCGAACCGATCCTGGCCGTGCGGGACCTCGTCAAACGCTTCCCCGTGGGGCGCAGCGGCATCTTCGGCGCGCCGCGCCAGTTCGTGGAAGCGGTCGCCGGGGTCAGCTTCGACCTGCAGCCCAGCCAGAGCCTCGGCCTCGTGGGCGAATCGGGTTGCGGCAAATCCACCACCGCGCGCGCGATCGCGGGGCTTTTGCAGCCGACGTCGGGTTCCGTGCGCCTCGGCGGCGCGGAGCTCGTCGGCCTGTCGCGCCGCCAAATGCTGCCCCACCGCCGGCGCATGCAGATGGTGTTCCAGGACCCCTACGCGTCCCTGGATCCGCGCCAGAGTGTGGAGTCGATCCTGACCGAGCCGCTGACGATCCACCGCATCGGCCGGCCGAGGGACCGGCGCCTGCGAGCCCTCGAGCTGCTCGAGGACGTGGGCCTCTCCCCCAAACACCTGTCGCGATATCCCCACGAGTTCTCGGGCGGCCAACGCCAGCGCATCGGGATCGCGCGGGCCCTCGCCCTCGAGCCCGACGTCATCCTCCTGGACGAGCCGGTCTCGGCCCTCGACGTGTCGATCCAGGCCCAGGTCCTGAACCTCTTGATCGACCTGCAGGCGCGCTACGGCCAGAGTTACCTCTTCATCGCCCACGACCTGGCCGTGGTGCGCCACCTGTGCCAACGGGTCGCCGTCATGTATCTCGGGCGCGTCGTCGAAATCGCGGACCGCGAGACGCTGTTCTCGTCGCCCCAACACCCCTACACACGGGCCCTGCTGTCGGCCGTGCCGGAGCCCGATCCGCACCTCGAACGCACCCGCCAGCGCATCGTCCTCGGGGGCGATGTGCCCTCCCCCATGCACCCGCCGACGGGCTGCGCGTTCCACCCCCGCTGCCCCGATGTGGCCCGTGTGCCGGACGGGCGCTGCGCGCGGGAGCGCCCCCTCCTCCTTCCGCTCGCCGACCCCGGCCGCGGTCCCGCCTCCCGAGCCTGCCACCTCCCGCACGAACCGCCGGCCCGCGGGGGTCTCGGCGCTCACGGCCCGGGCCCCGGGGCCGTATCCTCCGCCCCATGATCCGGGCCGAGCATCTCGTGAAACGCTACGGCGCGACCCTGGCGGTCGACGACGTGAGCTTTGCGGTCGAACGCAACCAAATCGTCGGTTTCCTCGGGCCCAACGGCGCGGGCAAGAGCACGGTCCTGAAGATGCTCTCGACCTGGTTGCCGCCCACCTCGGGCCGGGCCGTGGTCGCTGGTTGCGACGTCGCGCGCGACCCCATGGGCGTGCGCGCGGCCCTCGGCTACCTGCCGGAGCACAACGCGCTCTACGACGGCATGCGTGTGCTCGACTTCCTGCGCTTCATGGCGCGCGCCCGGGGCCTCAGCGGCGCGCTGGCGCGCACGCGCCTCGATTGGGTGATCGACGCGTGCAACCTGGTCCCCGTGCAGCACAAACGTGTCCAGGAGTGCTCCAAGGGCTTCCGCCAGCGCATCGGCCTCGCGGCGTCCCTCGTGCACGACCCCGAGGTGATCCTGCTCGACGAACCGACCCACGGTCTGGACCCGTTGCAGGTCGTCGCGTTCCGCGACTTCCTGCGCAGCCTGTCGAAGGACCGCGCGATCCTGTTCTCGAGCCACATCCTCAGCGAAGTGGCGGCGATCTGCGAGCGGGTGCTCATCATCCAAGGTGGTCGCCTCCTGACGGACACACGCGTCGAAACCCTGGAAGCGCGCGCCAAAGCCGAGGGCCAGGATCTCGAGCGGGTGGTGCTCGACATCGTGCGCAAGGGCGCACAGTCCACGAACCGCGTCGAGGTGGCCCGTTGAGCGCCGCGCGCTCCCCCGCCACCGCCGTGGCCGAACCCACCGCCAGCGCCCCCCGCGCCGCGCCGACCCAACGCGGCGCGTCGCTCCGCCCCTCGTTCCTGCGCGGTGCAACACTCGTCGCGGGCCGCGAACTCGGCGCCAGCTTCGAATCGGGCGTGGCCTACGTCTACACGATCGCGTTCGCGCTGCTCGCGAACTCGATCTTCATGAACGAGTTCTTCCTCGCGGGGCAAGTGGAGATGGCGCCCTGGTTCGACTCCATGCCGCTGCTCCTCGCCGTGTTCCTGCCGGCGGTCACCATGCGGTCCTGGGCCGAGGAGAAACGCCAGCGCACGATCGAACTGCTGCTGACGCTGCCGATCCGGCCGCTGCAGGCGGTCCTCGGCAAGCTGCTGGCGGCACTGGGTCTTTTCGGAGTGTTCGCGCTGTCGTCGCTGCCCATCGTGGCGATGTTGATGACCCTCGGTGACCCGGACCTCGGGCGGCTGGTCGGCGGGTACCTGGGCCTCGGACTGCTCGGCCTCCTGTTCCTGTCGTTCGGCCTCTTCCTGTCGGCCGTGTCCGCGGACCAGATCACGGCGTTCGTGTCGAGCGCGTTGCTTGCGTTCCTCCTGGTCCTGACTGGCGACGAGCGTGTGGTGGCCGTGCTCGACGGATTGGCGCCGGGGCTCGCCGCAGGCAGTTTCGTCTACGACCACATCTCGGTCGTGCCGCAGTACGAGGCCTTCGCGCGCGGTGTCGTCTCGCTGTCGGGCATCCTCTACTTCACGGGCCTGTCGGCGGCGTTCCTCTGGCTCAACGTGCTGCTCCTCGAGCGCAACCGAGGCTGACCGCCGCCCATGCGCCCCGCTTCCTACCTGGCCCTCGCCCTCGCGGCCGTTCTCGCGTGCGCCGCGGCCCTGCTCGCGGCGGACGGGGCCCGCGGATTGGCTCTATTCGCCGAACTGGGTCGCGGCCGCCCCACGAAGGTCTCCGAGGAGGAGGCGCGCTTCCTGCGCGACTTCCCCGAGGACGTGACGCTGACGTACTACGTCAGCGAGCCGGAGCGGATGCCCAGCGAGATGCGGTCCATGGCGCGCCGCGCGGGCGAGGTGCTGGGCGCGCTGGTCGACGCTTCGGAGGGGCGCCTGGAGCTGCGCATCCTGCACCCCGACGGCGATGCCGCTCTCGAACGATTTGCGGCGGCCCGCGGTGCCGCGCCCTTCCAGCGGCGTTCGGTCGTCGCGGACCAGTTCCGCGAAACGACGGTGTGGTCGACACTCGAGATCGCCGCGGGCGCGCGCGCCCCGGTTCTCTTGCGCTCGCTCGGGCCCGACCAGCTGCCGCACCTGCGCGCGCTGGTGCTCGCGCACCTCGAGTGCCTGCTCGATCCGCCCCAGCCCGTGGTGGCATTCGATGCGCCGCCCGGGTTCGACGGGTTGGCGGCGATGTTCGAACAGGTTGCGCGCGTCGCACGCATCGACTTGGACGCGGGCGAGCGCCCTCCGGCCGACGCGGACCTCGTGGTGTGGATCGAGCCGCGCAATACGAACCGCGAGCTGCTGCTCGAACTGGAGGCCTTCCGCGAGGACGGCGGCTCCCTGTGGATCGCGGGTTCCGAGTACCGCGCGGAGGTGGCCCTCGACACGAGCGGGCAGCCCGCCCTGCGACTTGCGCCAAGGGGGCTCGACGCGGCGGCCCTGTGGGCGCCCTTTGGCTTGCGGCCGTTGGGAAGGGTCGTGCTCGACGAGCGCGCCCAGCGTGTGACACTCGCCGACGGCGATTACGACTTGCCGTTCCTGGTGCGCTCCATCGGGCAGAACCAGGACTTCCGCGGTTTTGTCGACCAACCCGCGGGTTCGTTGCTCTTCGCCGCGCCGACGGCGCTGCAACTGGATGGCGAGGCGTTGGCGAAGCGGCGCCTTTCGGCGCGGGTGCTCGCCACGACGTCCGATCTGACCGTGACCCGCGACCTGGTGCCCGGCACCGAGGCCGAGCCGGCCGAGTTCCCGCTCGCCGACCTGCGCCGCGATGCGCCGGGAGCGCGCCCCTTGGCGAAACAACCCCTCGCCGTGTTCGTCGAGCCGGACGACACGTGGCAGGGTGCGCTGGTGGCGATGGGTTCCGCCAGCGCGCTGCACGATGCGAACTTGGAGGATCCGCTCTACGCGCACAGCCGCTTCGCGCAAATCGTCGCGATCGAGCTTCTGTCGAACGCGCGCCTCGTGGCGCGCCGCACCGAACTGCCGCGCCCCACGCGGCTCGCACCCCTCGACGCGGGCGCGCGGCTGGCACTGCGCCTCGCCGTGCTGCTGGCGCTGCCCGGGCTGCTCCTCGCCCTCGCGTTCGGGCGAGGTGAGGCGCGTTTCCTCGGGAACGTGCCGCTCCTAGCCAAACGCGCGGGACTGGGGCTCGCGGCGCTTCTGGCGCTGGTCGCTTCCGGCGGCGGACTCGCCGCCATCGGCGAGCGCATCGGTTGGGATGGCGATCTCAGCGAAGGCGCGCTCAACCAACTGTCGCCGACGACGATAGACCTGGGTCGGTCGCTTGGCGAACGCGGCCCCCTCGAGTTGGTGTGGTACGGATCGCCGCTCGCGGATCTAGCGCCGGAGCAGCGCGCGGGGGCGCGGCGCGCACTGGCGCTGTTCGAGCGGTTTGCCAGGGAGTCCGGCGCGACGTTCCGGCGGATCGATCCCGCCAGTTTGGGCGTCGCCGACACGCTCGAGTTCGAACGCACTGGCATCACACCCTTCCAGGTGCGCAGCCAGGACGGCGAGCGCTCCGTCGTCCGCGCCGTGCACGCGACCCTGCGTGTGTCGCACGAGGAACGTCACGAGGACCTGGCGTTCCCGGACGCGCTGTCGTTCGAGGACACGGAGTTCCGCCTGGCCCACGCGTTCTGGCGCCTCGTCGAGGGCCGCAGCGCGCGCATCGCCCTCGCCACGGACGCACCGCGCCTCTCCCCCGCCGAGGCCCAGGCGGAGTACCAATCGCGCCAGCGATTTGCGCCGAGTGGCACCGACGTCTACAGCCTGGCGCGCGGCGCGCTCGAACGCGCCGATTTCGAAGTGGTGCACGTGTCGCCGGCCGCGCCGCAGATGCCCGACGATCCCGACGCGCTGATCTGGCTCCAACCGCGGCGTTCGATCGGCCGCATGATGGAAGCGCTCGTTCGCCACCTGCACGGCGGTGGGCGCGCAATGGTCGCTGCCCAGCACTTCGTGGTGCAACCGCAGCAGCACGAGGGCAGCGCGTTCCGCAAGGTCTACTGGCCCCAGCCGCAGGTGCCGGACCTCGAGAACACGTACCTGCCGGACCTCGGGCTCACACTCGTGCGCGAAGTGCTCTTCGACGAACGCTCCGCGGACGTGCCGCTCGTATCCAAGATCGGCAGCGACCCCGCGAACAAGGACTACGACGAACAGACCAGTGCGCTGCCGTTCGTGGTGCGCACCGGTCCCGCGCCGCGGGAATCGCGCGCGCTGCTGCGCGGCATCGGCGAACAGGTGCTGCCGTTTGCCAACGCGTGGGCACTCGACGCGCAGCGGCTGCTCGACGCGGGCCTGCGCGCGGAACCGCTGCTGACGACGAGCGAACGCACGTGGAGCTACGCGTGGAACGGCGGTTTCCTGCCCGAGGAGCTGCTCGAATCGCCGCCGCGCGACGAGAGCGGTGCGCCGCAGTTCGACGGGCCGCGGCCCCTCGCCCTCGCCGTGACGGGCACGTTTCCGATGCCCGTCGAACCCCTGTTCGAACGTGTCGAGGGGGAGACCACGCCGCCGGCGCCCAGCCCCGCTCCCGGCGAACTGCTTCTGATCGGCGGTTCGGAGCTGTTCAAGAACACACGCCTCCTCGACCCGCGATTCCGCGCCGACCGTCTGCTCGTCAATGCTGCCGCACACCTGGCGTTGCCGCCGGATCTCGCGGCCCTCGCCGGGCGGCGTTCGGTGCCGCCGGCCCTCGGCCTGGTGGAGGACGACACGCGCATCCAATGGCGCGCGGCCGTGCTCGCCGGCGGACCGATGGTGGCGCTGCTGGCGCTCGTGCTGCGCTTTGCGCGCCGGCGTCTTGCGACGGGGAGGATGCAGCCGTGAGCTCGTCCCGTCGGCTGATGGGGGCGCTGGTCGCCCTGGCGCTCGTGGTCTTGGTGTTGGCCTTCGTGCCGCGACCGGAAACGCCGGGTGCGGGCAAGGAACACGCCGTGCGACGGCTGGTGCCCGAGGAGCGTTCGAAGGGGTGGAGCGTGGCTGCGCTCACCGTGGCGCGCCGCGGCGAGCGGCCGTTTTTGTACGGCCGCCAGGGAGGCCAATGGCGCTGCCTGAGCCACGCGAAGGCGCTGGTGGCCGGGGGTGCGATGGAATCGCTGCTCCAGGCCTTGCTCGACGGGCAGATGAGCCCGCGCGGCGCGAGCGCGGATGCCGCCACCTACGGACTCGACGGCGTGCCGGCCCTGCGGCTCGAGTTGCACGGGCCAGGTGTGCTCTCGAATCCCGATCGGGACGTGCTGTTCACGCTGGACGTGGGCCATCACATCCAAGGACTCGGCACCAGTTTCGTGCGCATGCCGGGGCAGGACGGCATCTTTGCGCTCGAACTCGATCTCGTGGAACGGCTGGCGTCGGAGCCGGGGCAGCCGCCGCTGCTCGAACGGTGGCTCCTGCCGTCGGATTGGAGCGGGCGGACGGTGGGTGTGAACCAGGTGGTTGTCGAGCGTCCCGGTGGTCGCGGCATCGCCCTCGTGCGCGAATCCGTCTCCGCGGTGGGCGCGGCCGGCGGGGAGGGCGAGTGGCGCTGGCGCCTCGAACGCTTCGAATCCAGCGGCATCCGCGACGCGGAAGAAGGGCTCGCGCAGCTCTACGTGGCGTTCCTCTTCCGCGCGAGTTTCGACGGGTTGCTCGAGGGCTCCGACGTGGACCCCGAACTCGCCAAACAACCCGAAGCGCGCATCACGGTGTATCCCGTGGACGGATCCCCGCCGGTGGAAATGGCGCTGCTCGCGCCCCTCGCCGACGGTCGACGGGTCGTGCTGCAAGCGCGCGACCGGTTGGTGCTGGAGATCGCGCCGAACTTGGCCGAGGTGCTGGCCGCCGAATACGACCAACTGATCGACCCGGTCGCCGCACCGCCGTGGGATCGGTGGATCAAGCTGGATTTCGAGTCGACGGGCCTGCCCCGCTGAATCGGACGGCCGGCGCGCGGTTGCTTCGCGCGGCCCAAGTGCGCGGCCCAAGTGCGCGGCCCAAGTGCGCGGCCGAGATGCGGTGCCCAGTCGCGCGGCGGAATGCCGCGCGGCGATTGACCGCCGGGTGCGCGGGCCTCCTGGCCCGCCTTGCTCCCTGCCCCGCGGTGCGGTCTGTAGGGGCGCGGCCCTGTCCGCGCCCAAGGGGAATCGCACCGCGAGGAACACCCCACGCTCCAAGGCGGGCCTGGAGGCCCGCGCACCCGGCTCCGAACCGCGCGACGACGCGCGCGACGACGCGCGGCTCCAACTCGCGCCCCCTGCGGCCCCGTCAGCTCTGCAGGCCGAACGGCCACTCGATGCCGACGAGCCACACCAACGATCCCGCGACCATCGCTGCGACGCTCCACACCACGTGGCGGCCGGCCGCCACCGCGCACACAACGAGGCTGCAGCGCCTCAGAGGAGAACCTGCCGTCCTTGCTTGGGAGATCGGCATTGGAGCCCTACCACCGGGTCAACCTGGACAAATCGTACCGAACCCCGGCAGCACGTGGTTCGCGGCGCGGCGCCCCACGCTCGGCCACCGTTCCAGCCAACGAAAAGCACAGGCCGGCCCTTGAAGCCCCGCAAGGGCGGTGCCAAGCTTCGCGCCATGCAACGCGCGTCCGGACTTCCGGTGGGGCTCTCCCATCGGCACCACAACCATCTCCATGGGCATCTGCCCGTGTGGGGCGGTGTTGTGGTGCACAGGATGTGCAACCGACGAGCGTTGGGCTGACGGCCCAAACGCTTCGCGACGAAGACCACGACGCCGGCCCCCGAGCCGGCGTCGTGCGTTGTGGGCAGTGTGCTCGCTCCGACGGCCGGCCAGAACCGGTCCCCGACGGAGGAGTACCCATGATCCCTGCCCCCACCCGATTCCCCACGTCCCGCGACGACGACGCGGGCAGCGAAAACGCTTCCCGGCGGGCCCTTGCGCCCGGCGCCGCGCAACTCCCCGGAGTGCGCCTCGCCCTGCCGCGGGGCCGGATGGCCGCGGGCCTCGCGCAACTGTTCGAGGAGGCAGGCATCCCGCTCCGGACCCGCGGGCGCGCGCTGCGGCCCGACCTCTGCCTAGACGGGTTCGAGGTCAAGGAGCTCAAACCCGCCGATGTCGTCGAGCTGCTGCGGCAGGGCACCCGCGACCTCGGCTTTGCGGGGGCCGACCGGGTCGCGGAGGCGGGGCTCGAACTGCCCTGCTTGCTCGACACCGGGCTCGATCCCGTGCGGCTGGTGGCAGCGGCCCCCGCGGCGCTGCTGGCGAGCGGCAGCCTCGCCGGACGACGGCTGCGGATTGCGACGGAGTACCCGACCCTGGCCAGGGGCTGGGCCGCGTCGATGGGCATCGAACCCGTCCTCGTGTGCACCCGCGGCGCAACCGAGGTCTTCCCGCCGGAGGACGCGGACCTGATCGTCGACGTGGTGCAAAGCGGCGCGACACTCGCGGCCAACGGACTGGTCGAAATCGACACCTTGATGCGAAGTACCACGCGGCTCTTCGCCAACGCGGGGCTCGACGGAATCGGGTTGGAGGCGGCCCAGCGATTCGCGCTGCTCCTAGGATCGGTGCTCGCCGCCCGCGGCCGTGTGCTGGTCGAGTTGAACGTGGCGACGGAGCGCCTCGCCGAGGTCGTCGACGCGTTGCCCTCGATGAAGGGGCCCACGGTGGCGGATCTGGCGGGCGGGCGCGGGTTTGCGGTGAAGGCGGCCGTGCCACGCGCGGACTTGGTGGACCTGTTGCCGCTGCTCGTCGCGCGCGGCGCCACGGACATCCTCGTCAGCAAGTTGGAGCGTGTGCTGCCGTGACTCCCACCCCCACCATCGCCGCGGACACACTCTGGCTCGACAAGAACGAGGGTCCGCCGCTTCGTCCGGAGCTGATGCGACGCCTCTTGCAACTCGATGGCGAGTCCCTGCGCCGGTATCCCTCGCGCACGGCGCTGCAATCGGCCCTAGCGCGCCGCTTTTGCGTCGACGCGGACCGTGTGCTGGTCACGGCCGGCGGCGACGATGCGTTCCTTCGGTGGAGCCGCGCGGTGCTCCCGCCGGGGCAAGGTGTGCTGCTGCACGAACCGACGTTTGGCCTGATCCGCACGACCGCGGAAGCCGCGGGCGCGAGGGTCGAGGGTGTGACCTGGCTCGAGGGTCCGTTCCCCAAGGCTGCCTTCGCGGAGCGCATGTTCCCCGAGAACGGCGTCGCCGCGCCGTTTGCGCTGCTGGTGCGGCCCAACAACCCCACGGGGCGCTGCGTCGAGGAACGGACGCTGCGGGAACTGCTCGACCGCGCCGGTAGGCAGCTCGTCGGCGTGGACCTCGCCTACGGGGAGTACGCCGATCCGGGAGCGCAGGAGTTCGCCCTGGAGTTGGCCGCCCGCGACAACACGCTGCTGTTCGGCACGTTCTCGAAGGCCTACGGTTTGGCCGGGCTGCGGGTCGGCTACGCGGTCGGCCCGCGGGAAGTGATCGCGGCGATGGAGGCCGCGGCGGGCCCCTATCCGGTGGCCGGCGTGGCGCTCGAGTTGGCCGAGGCCGCACTTGCACTCGGTCCGGATCGGGCGCACATCGATTGTGTGGCGGTGGAGCGCGACCAACTCGCCGCACTGCTCGAGAGCTACGGCGCGCGTTGCCTCGCCAGCTCGGCCAACTTCGTGCTCACGCGGCCGCCGGTGGACGCGCTGGCGCTCGCCCGTGCGCTGCGATCCGAGGGGGTTGCCGTGCGCAGTTTCGCGGGCGACCAACTGCTGGCGCCATGGCTGCGCATCACGTGCCCGGGCGACCGGCAACGGTTGGAACGCCTGGGACGCGCGCTCGGCGCAGCGCTCGCGGAGGTGGCACGATGAGCGCCCAGGGGCTCGTGCTCCGCGAGGCCAGCGTGCAGCGGGAGACCAAGGAAACACAGATCCGCGCGCGCCTTTGCCTCGATGGCACGGGCCGTGCCGAGGTCGCAACGGGCCTCGCGTTCTTGGACCACATGCTCGCGACGTGCGTGCGATTCGCGCGTTTCGACCTCGAGCTCGAAGCCCGCGGCGACCTCGCGGTCGACGACCACCACACCGTGGAGGACGTCGCCCTGGTGCTGGGCGCGGGCATCAACAAGGCACTCGGCGAGCGGTGCGGCATCGCGCGTTTCGGGCACGCCTACGCGCCGCTCGACGAGGCGCTGGTGCGCGCCGTGGTGGATATCTCGGGGCGTCCGTTCGCGCGGGTGAAGCTGGACTTCGTGCGACCCAATCTGGGCGCGGTGGCCACGGAGAACCTGGTGCACTTCTTCCAATCCCTCGCCACTTCGGCGGCGCTCACGTTGCACCTCGAGGAGTTGACGGGAGCCAACGACCACCACCGCAGCGAGGCGGCGTTCAAGGCGCTTGGACTGGCGCTTCGCGCCGCGGTGCGCCGCGATGCGAACGTCCCCGCCGACGAGGTGCCGAGCACCAAGGGGGTGCTCGGATGAGTGTCGACGTCTACGTTCTGGACACAGGAGCCGCGAACTTGGCTTCCATGGTCGCCGCGCTGCGGCGCGCCGACGCGCGGCCGACCGTGGGGCTCGATGCCGAACGGGCGAAGGATGCACGCGCCGTGGTGCTGCCCGGCGTCGGCGCGTTCGGGCCCGCGGCGGCGCAACTGCAGCGCTCGGGCCTCGACGACGTGCTGCGCCGGCGCATCGAGCGGGATGCGCCGACACTCGCCGTTTGCCTCGGCCTGCAACTGCTCGGACGCGCCAGCGCCGAGAGCAGGGGCGCGCGGGGCATCGGAGCCTTCGACCTGCGCGCCGAGCGCTTCTCCAGTGGTGTACGCACCCCTCACCTCGGCTGGAGTCCAATCCGAGCCGAACCGAACTGCGAACTGCTGGATTCCGGCTGGGCCGCGTTCGCACACTCCTACCGCTTGACCGAGGCCCCCGTCGGTTGGACCGCGGCGTGGTGCGAACGCGGCGAGCGTTTCATAGCTGCGCTGGAGCGCGGTGCGGTGCTGGCTTGCCAGTTCCACCCGGAACTCTCGGGTGACCTGGGTGCGCGGCTCCTCGCGCGTTGGCTGGAGCGGGCGGCTCGCTCCGTCTCCCCGACGTGTCCGAAACAAGGTGCGGTCGTTCGTGCCGCCGGAGGTGTGCGATGAGCCCTTCGGCCGGGCTCCGCCCCACCGTTCGCATCGTGCCGTGTCTGGACGTGCGCGACGGACGTGTGGTCAAGGGTGTGCGTTTCCGGGAACTCGTGGACGCGGGCGATCCCGTGGAGCTGGCTGCGCGCTACGCGGCGGATGGCGCGGACGAGCTGTGTTTGCTCGACATCTCTGCCACGCTCCGCGGGCGCGAACCCGATACGGCGCTCGTGAGCCGCGTGCGGACGGTGCTCAACGTCCCACTCCTCGTGGGCGGCGGCGTGCGGAGCCAAACCCAAGCCCGCGCACTCTTCGACGCAGGCGCGGACAAGGTTGCGCTCAACTCGGCGGCGGTCGTGAACCCGGGCCTCATCGATGCACTGGCGGCGCGCTACGGCTGCCAGAGTGTGGTGCTCGCCCTCGATGCTCGCCGCAGCCCTCGCACGGGGAGTGGTTTCGAACACGTGGCGCGCTCTGGCTCCGAGGACACGGCGCGCGACGCCGTGGATTTCGCTGCGGAGGCCGAGCGACGCGGCGTGGGCGAGGTCATCGCGACGAGTGTCGACAGGGACGGCACGGGCGCGGGTTTCGAACTCGAACTGCTGGCCGCTCTGCGGGCGGCCCTGCGTGTGCCCCTGATCGCCTCGGGCGGCGGCCGTAGCACGTCGGACTTCGTCGCCGCAGCGAAGGCCGGGGCAGACGCCCTGCTCGCCGCGAGCCTCTTCCACTTTGGCCGCCAAACCGTGTCGGGGCTCAAGACGGCCCTGGCGCGCCGCGGCGTTTCGCTTCGCCCCCTCGACAAGCAAGGAGAACGACCGTGATCATCCCCTCCATCGACATCCTGGGCGGGCGCACGGTGCAGCTCGTCGGCGGCGAAACGCTGGCCATCGACGCGGGCGATCCGAGGCCCCTGGCCCGGCGGTTTGGCCGTGTGGGCGAGGTCGCCGCAATCGATTTGGACGCCGCCCGCGGCACCGGTTCGAACCGGGCCCTGATCGAAGCCCTGCTGCCACTCGCGCCACTGCGTGTCGGCGGCGGCATCCGCGACGCGGCCCTCGCGCGTTCGTGGCTCGACGCGGGTGCGGCCAAAGTCATCCTCGGCACGGCGGCGCGCGTGGAGGTGCTCGAACAGTTGCCGGCCGAGCGTGTGATCGCCGCGGTCGACGCGCGCGACGGCGAGGTGGTCGTCGAGGGTTGGCGGAAACGCACCGGCCGTTCGTTGACGTCCACGCTGTCCGAACTGGCGCCCCACGTAGGTGGGTTCCTGGTCACGTTGGTCGAACGCGAAGGGCAACTTGTCGGCGTGGATCTGGAGCGCGCTCGCGCCATCGCCGCCGCGGCGAAGGGTGTGCCCGTGACACTCGCGGGCGGTGTGGCGAGCGCGCGGCACGTCGGCGAGCTCGACCGCCTTGGCATCGATGCGCAGGTCGGCATGGCGCTCTATACCGGCCGAGTTTCGCTGGGCGAGGCCGTGTGGGCGTGTTTGGCCAGCGACCGCGCGGACGGTCTGGTGCCGACGATCGTCGCGGACGATGGCGGGCGCGCACTTGGACTCGTCTACTCGAGCCTAGAATCCCTGCACGCGATGCTCGAAGAGGGTGTCGGTGTGTACGCATCGCGCCGCCGCGGCCTGTGGCGCAAGGGCGCAACGTCCGGCGCGACCGAGGAGGTGGTCGACGTGCGCCCCGACTGCGACCGCGATGCGCTGCTCGTGCGGGTGCGCCAGCGGGAGCCTGGATTCTGCCACCTCGAGCGTTTCACGTGTTTTGGCGCGGAGCGCGGCCTCGCGCGGCTCGAGCGCACCTTGCAGCGCCGCAAGGTGGCCGCGCCCCGCGGAAGTTACGCCGCGCGCCTCTTCGCCGAACCCGCGCTGCTCGCCGACAAGCTGCGCGAGGAGGCGGCCGAACTCGCAGTCGCGAAGGGCGCCGAAGCCGTGCTCGCGGAAACGGCGGACGTGGTCTTCTTCGCACTCGCGCGGCTCGTGTCCGAAGGCGGATCGCTTGCGCAGCTCGAGTCGCTGCTCGACCAACGGTCGCTCCGCACCACGCGCCGCCCCGGCGACGCCAAGACCGCGGAGGGTGTGCGATGACGAGCGGCGAAATCCTGCGCCGGGCGGACGCCGAACTGGTCCGCCCCGGCGCACGGCGCGCGGTCGAGCCCGAGGCGCGCGCGATCGCCGCGCGCATCCTCGAGGACCTCGGGGAACACCGAGAGGAGGCGCTCTTGCGATGGGCCGTCGAACTGGGCGACCTTCCGAATGCGGACACCAAGTGGCGCTATGGCCCCACGGACTTCGCCGCGGCGTTTGCGGCGCTCGACGGGGAAACACGCGGTCTCCTGGAGCGTACCGCCCTGCGCATCGAACGTTTTGCGAGCGCCCAGGCCGCCTGCCTTGCCGAACTCGACATTCCCATCCCCGGAGGCCGCGCGGGGCACCGGGTGGTGCCGCTCGCGAGCGCCGGTTGCTACGCGCCGGGCGGGCGGTACCCGCTGCTGTCGTCGGCGCTCATGACGGCCGTCACGGCGCGGGCCGCCGGTGTGCGGGACGTGTGGCTCGCATCGCCTCGGCCTGGTCCGCCCATGCTCGCCGCGGCCCACGTGGCGGGCGCATCCGGCCTGCTCGCCGTCGGGGGCGCCCAGGCCCTCGGCGCCCTCGCCCTCGGCCTCGGTGGAGCTCCGGCGTGCGACATCCTGTGTGGGCCGGGCAACCGCTACGTGACGGCGGCGAAGGCCCTGCTCGCCGAGGACGTCGCGGTGGATCTGGTCGCGGGTCCGAGCGAGCTGCTGGTGATCGCGGATGCGGGCGCGGCGGATCCCGTGGCCGTGGCGCTCGATCTCCTGGCCCAGGCCGAGCACGATCCCGATGCCTGGCCGGCGCTGGTGGTTCTCGGCGACGAGCGGGGCGCGGCGACCTTTGCGGCCGCCGTCAACCGCGCCCTCGACGACCAGCTCTCGACGCTGCCCACCGCGGCGCTGGCCCGCGCCGCCCTCGCCAACGGCGCGTGGGTCGCGGCGGACGAAAATGTCGCCGCGGCGGCCGCGGAGAGTTTCGCGCCCGAGCACCTCGAACTCGTCGGTCCCCGCGCCGAGGCTCTGGCCCCCCGACTCACGCGTTACGGCACACTCTTCCTCGGCGCGGCCTCGGCCGAGGTCCTCGGCGACTACGGCATCGGCCCCAACCACGTCCTGCCCACCGGTGGCAGCGCGCGGCACTCGGGCGGGCTGTCGGCGCTCAGTTTCCTGCGTCTGCGCCCCTTCGTGGAGGTCGAGCGGGGCAGCAACCTGGACACCGTGGTCCGCGACGCCGCGGCCCTGGCGCGGCTCGAGGGGCTGGAGGCCCACGCCCGCGCGGCGGAGCAGCGCCTCGGTCCGGCGCCAGCCCGGTAGGATTCCCGCCGTCCCAAGCCCCAGCCCACCATGCAAACGATCCTCTACCTCGCGGCGTCGCTGCTGCTGTCCGTCCCCGCGCCCCAGGAAACGCAGGCGCCCACGAAGACCGCCCCCAAGGAGATCCGCTGGGCCGAGGACGGTGTGCATCTCCTCGAGGATGGTGTGCCCCTAGACGCGCGCACGGGCGAGTTCTCCCACCGCGACCCGGTCGTGGTGCCCACGCCGGTGCCCTCCGCCCGCACACGCGCCGCCGAGGACCTGGAGAAGGCCCGCGGCGCGAAGGTGGAGCCGCGCCTCTTGCGCGGAGATCGGCCGCGCTCGACCCTGCCGCGCGCGCCCGAATCGGCGACGGGTCTGAGCTTCTCCGAGGATGAATCGGCCGCGGCACTCGTGCTCGACGGGCGCCTTTGGGTGTGGCGCGCGGACACGGGAGCGGCGCCCGTCGGCGAAGGCGGGCTCGACGGCGTGCGGCACTTCCGCATGTCTCCCGACGGATCCGCCGTCTCGTACATCGACGGCTACGACCTCGTCATCGCGCACACGAAGGACGGCAAGCGCTTGCCGTTGACCGACGACGGCGGCGAGAACCAGTTCCACGGGGAACTGGATTGGGTGTACCAGGAGGAACTCTATGGCCGCTTCGACTTCCAGGGCGCGTGGTGGTCGCCCGACTCCCGGCACCTCGCCTTCCTCAGCATCGACGAAAGCGGCGTCGACACGTTCACGGTGCTCGACTACCGCAGCCAGCAGCAGGTGGTCGAGACGCTCAAGTACCCGAAGGTCGGCGCCGTGAACCCGCGCGCAAGTCTGCACATCGCCCGCGCCGCGGACGGCAAACATGTGCCCGCGGACCTCTCGGCCTACGGGCCCGAAGTGGGGCTCCTCGTCACCCGCGTCGGTTGGACGCCGGAGGGCGAGCGCTGCTACGCCTACGTGCAGGACCGCGCGCAGACCTGGGCCGACCTCCTGTTCGTGGATCCGGCGACCGGCGCCACCAGCCGAGTGTTCCGCGACAGCCTCGAGAACGCGTGGGTCGATCGCGCGCCGGAACCGCTTTGGCTGAAGGACGGCAGTTTCCTGGTGCAGAGCGCGCGCACGGGCTTCGAGCACCTCTACCGCTACGACCGCGATGGCAATCTGCTGGCCGCGGTGACCCACGGGGACTGGCGCGTGCGCGAAGTTGTGCGCGTGGATGAGGAACGCGGATGGATCGCGCTCACGGGTTCCGCGCCCGAATACGCCATCGGCGACACGGCGTGGCGCGCCCGGCTGGACGGCAGCGCCGTCGTGCGTCTGACCTCCGGCCGCGGCCACTGGGACCTCGATTGGAACGGCGACGGCAGCCTGGCCATCGCGCGCATGCAGCACATGGAGAATCCGGGCGAGGTCTGGTTGCTCGACGCCACGGGCGAACGGCTGCGACAACTGGACAGTCGCCCCGCGCCGGACCCCAGCGCCCAGCGCCAGTGGCACCAGATCACGACCCGCGACGGCGAGTGGATCGACGTCGTGGTAACGCTGCCCAAGGACCTGCAGGAGGGTCGCTCCTACCCCATCTGGCTCGACACCTACGGCGGCCCCGATTCGCCGTCGATCCGCGACCAGTACCGCGGCCCCGCCGAGGGCTCCTGGTACATCGACCTGGACGTGAACGTGCGCAGCGCCAGCGGTCGCGGCATGAAGTACACCGCCACCTGTTACCGCAACTTCGGCGCCCAGGAACTGAAGGACCTGGAGGACGCCGTGGCGTGGTGCCTCGCCACCTTCCCCTTCGCCGACAAGGACCGTGTCGCTGTCAGCGGCTGGAGCTACGGCGGGTTCCTCGCCGCCTACTCCCTGGCGAACAGCCGCGTCTTCTCTTGTGCCGTCGCGGGCGCCGGTGTGTACGACTGGACGCTCTACGACACGATCTACACGGAGCGGTACATGGGGCTGCTTTCGGACAACGCGGAGGGCTATCGCCGCTCGTCCGTGATCGCCGCCGCGAAGACTCTCGACCGTCCGCTGCTGATCGTGCACGGCGCGATGGACGACAACGTGCACGTGCAGAACGCGTTCCAGCTCGTGCTGGCCATGCAAGAGGCCGGGCACGGCGATTTCGACCTGATGGTCTACCCGTCGTCGCGGCACGGCGTGCGCTCGGCGCACTGGCCCGCGCTGCGCGACCGGTTCCTGCGGCGGCAGCTCCTCGGAGCCGACGCCGTCCCGTCAGCGCCCCAGCAGAACTAACGAGCCGGGTGCGGAGAGGCGGGGGCCCTGGCCTTCGCCGCTCCACACCAGGGATTGCAGGTAGAGGACGAGGCCCTCGGCGCCGGCCGGGGGCACCAACGCGGCGCCTCCCACCAGGCTGCCGTGCCCGTCCGCGCCGATGGATGCCAAGCCGAGTACCAGGGGAGCCTCGAGGGCGACGGCTCCCACCAGCGGTGCGAGGCTGTAGCCGTCGAGCTTGGACGACACGAGCACCAGGAAGTGGTCGAAGGGTTCGCCCGCGAGGCGCACCGTGTAGGGCGCGCCGAAGGGGCCCGGGGAGGTCACCCGTGTGGCGCGGGGACCATCGGCGTTCTGCGACAGCGTCGCGTCGAGCAGCAGGATCGACGCGCCCTCACTGCCCGCCTCGCAGGCAGCCGCGGGCGCCAGCGCCCCTGCCCCGCCCTGGGGCGTGGTGGACTCGAGGCGCAGCGTGGCCTGGTTGGCCGCGCGCAGCGCCGTCCCACCGGAACCGCTCGGGTAACACAGCCCCGTGGGATCGATGAACCCCGTGCCGCCCTTGCCGCCGCGCACGTCGACGCCGGAGAGCAACGCGGTTCCGCCCGAGACGCGCAAGCCGTCGGCTCCGTCCTCCGCTTCGACGACGAACTCGCCGACGTAGAAACCCTCGACCGCCTGCCCGCCGTGGATCCAGCCGCCGGTCCAGAACACGTTGGAGTCGCGGAATTCCGCGCCGCGGAACGAGGGCTGCCCCACACCTTGGTTGCCGCCGGGGCCGACGCGCGCTCCCACCACGTGCACGGCGGAGCAGTTGTCGAGCAGCAACTGGGGCTGCTCGGGTTCCGACGCGTCGCCGAACGAGTACCCCTCCACCTCGATGCTCTCGAGCAGGACCGGACCGCGGCAGTTGCGGAAGGTCAGCACGGGTCCGAGGGAGTCCACGGTGACCACCCGCATGCCGCGGATGGAGACGAACTGGTCGGGCCCGATGTCGGAGATCTCGACCCGTCCCTGGATGCCCGGGAACAGGATCACCTGACCGGCCGGATCGATCGGCGCCGGTTGGCCGATCAGCGTCAGCGACTTGCCGCGCACTTCGAACCCCGGAAGGTCCGGCCCGCCGCCGGTGCGCAACACGATCACGTCGCCGTCCGCGGCGACGTCCACCGCGGACTGCATGTCGTAGAAGTCCATGCCCGGCATGCCAGGTTTGCCCACCTGCCAGACGGTTTGCGCGAGGACCGCGCCCGGCGCGAAGGCCCACAGACCGGCCGACACGAGCGCACCGCGAAGGGCGGGGCGGAGCGCCGCTCTCGGCACCGCGTGGAACACCGCGCTGACCACCCCGCGGGGTCGTGCACGGCGAGGGTGGACGGGGAGGGCCGTGGATCCATCGCTGCGCTGCGCCATGTCGGGAAACTCCTGGGGCCAACCGGCGACCCCGCCGCAGCCTAGCCCGGATCGCCGCGCCGTGGGTCCCGCTGGCGCGGGCCATTCCCAAGGCCCCAGAGGCAGACAGACCCACCGAAAAACCGACCCCCCACCGCAAAACCCCGCCCAGGCCCCGAGCTTCCGGCAAAATCCTGGCGGCGGGTGGTCCCGCGGGTCGTTTTCCCCTGGGAGATTCGATGGGAACGACCCCACCGAGCCCCTGCTCTGTCCGGCGGCGTGCCCCCAGGCCACTCGAGTTCCCCACGTCCTCAACCCGTGCAAACGTTCCCCGACCCCCCCGCCGACGAACTATTCGATCGGGCCAAGAGCGGCGATGCGGGCGCGGCGGACACGCTGTTCGGGGTGCTCTACAAGGACCTGCGCACCACCGCCCAGCGGTTGATGCGCGACCAGAAGAAGGCGCACTCGCTGCAGGTGACGGCCCTCGTGCACGAGGCCGTGCTCAAGCTGCTGCAGGGTGAGCGCGAGCGGTGGCCCGAGTCCCGCCAACAACTCCTGTACGTGGCCAGTCGCGCCATGCGCCAGGTGCTGATCGATCACGCCCGCGCCCGCGCCCGCGACAAACGCAGTCCGCCGGGACAGCGCCTGCTCATCGACGACGTGCTCGACGAAATCGCCCAAAGCGCCGTCGACGTGGTGGCTCTGGGCGAGGCCTTGGATCGTCTGGAGGAAAGGGATCCGAACTTGGCCCACTTCGTGACCCTGCGCTACTTCGTGGGTCTCAGCACGGAACAGGCGGCCGAACAGGTGGGCATGTCCACCCGCACGGCCGAGCGCGAATGGCGTGCCGCCCGCGCGTGGCTGCGGAGGCAGTTGAGCTGATGGATTCCATGACAGGGCGCTTCGCATGAGCGGCGGAAACTCCGAGCGTTGGGAGGCGGCCAAACGCCTCTTCCATCGGGCGGCGGAACTGCCGCTCGCGGAACGCGCGGACTTCGTCCGCATCCAGGGCAGCGGCGATCCGGAGCTGGTGCGCGAGGTGCTCGGGATGCTGGAGGGCGACGAGGGCGCGGAATCGTTCCTGCTCCCGCCCAAGGCCCTGCTCGGCGCCGATTCCGCGACGGACGGTCCGAGTCCGGGCGGCGGCCGAAGCTTCGATCGACTGCAAGTGCTCGCCGAACTGGGTCGCGGCGCCATGGGGACGGTCTACCGTGCGCGCGACTTGGATCTGGACCGGGATGTTGCGCTGAAGGTCCTGCCCAAGGCCTTGGCCCTCGACGCCGATACCGCGGGTCGATTCGCGCGGGAAGCCCGGCGCATGGCGCAGTTGCGCCATCCGTCCATCGTCTCGGTGCACCGGGTCGGTTCCCTCGACGGGGTGCCCTACATCGTCATGGACTTGGTCGAGGGCCACGACCTGGGTCACGAGATCGACGCGCAGGCCGGGCGCGGCCGCGGCGACACGGCGCCGCCGCGGCCCATGTTGGCGGCCCATGGGACGGGCGAGTACTTCGCCGCGGTGGCGCGCATCACGGCGGCGATCGCGGACGCGCTCGCCCACGCCCACGGCGCCCGCATCGTGCACAGGGACGTCAAACCAGGGAACATCCTTCTTGGGCCCCGGAACGCCGCCGTGCTCGTGGACTTCGGCCTGGCGCGCGAGGGCGCCCTGGGCCGCGACGTCGGCCACGGCAAAGGAGCCAGTCGCCCGGGCACGCTCCTCGGCACCGTGCACTACATGAGCCCTGAGCAGGTCCGCTCGAGCTCGCACACGGTCGACCATCGCACGGACGTGTACTCGCTGGGTGTCGTGCTGTACGAGCTCTTGACCCTGAAGCGCCCCTTCCACGGCGCCAGCGAGTTCGACGTCCTGCGCCGCATCGTCACCGACGATCCGCCGTCGCCGCGCAAGCTCGAGCCGCGCGTGCCGCGGGACCTTGAGGCTGTGTGCCTCGTCGCGATGGCCAAGGATCCGGAGGGCCGCTACCCAAACGCGGCGACACTGCGGGACGACCTCCAGCGTTTCCTCTCCCACGAAGGTGTGCGCGCCACCCTGCCGGGAGTGCCCCAACGCGCAGCGGCCTGGGTCAGACGACGCAGGGTGCCGCTGCTCGCGGCGCTCGCGCTGGCGGTCGTCGCACTCGTTGCCCTCGCTTGGGCCGATCGCAATGCCCGCGAACGCCAACGGGAAGTGTGGCGCGCCGAGCTGGAACGTGTGGGCGGCAGCATCGACTGGCCGGGCCTGGCGGGAAACTTCGACTCCCAGGAGCCCGAGCGCGACGCCATCGAACTGCTCTCCCTCTTGGCGCGCCTCGAGGGCGACGAGCCGAGCGCCGCCGAACGCAGGTTCTGGCAGGGGCGTGTCGACCAGGTGCGCGAGGACCTGGTCCAGGTCGGGGCGGCGGCGCGCCGCGCCGCTGCGCAACCGGGGGACGTCGGCACACGCGGCTGGTGGGCCGTGCGCTCCGAACGCGTCTACGGTCGCACACTGCGCCTCTTCCCCACCGAAACGCGCGCTGCCCCGATGTCGGTGACGGCCCTCGTCGTGCGCCCCGGCCCCAGCGTGCCGCGCAACCTGCGCGCGCGCATCCACTTGGCCCGCGTGCACGAGGACAGCGGCCGCTTGACCCCCCTACCGGGTCCCTCGCTTGCCGTTCTCGAGGACGCCACCTTGCAGCCCGGCGCGTACCGCATCCGCGCGGAGTTTGGGAACGGGCGCAACGTCGAACTGACCCGCTGGATCGGTTTCGGCGAACAGGTCGACGTCGAATATCCCTACCCGCCGCCCGTGGAGGAAGTGGTGCGCGGCATGGTCCTGATCGAAGGCGCGACATTCACACCCGATCTCGCCGGGGAGGAGCAGCATCCGGCGCACCTCGCGACGCTCAGCGTCGAGTCCTTCTACCTGGACGCCACGGAGGTCTCGAACGGCGCGTACCGCCGTTTCCTCGAGGCGACGGGTCACCCGGAACCGCGACTCTGGACGCTCTTGCCGCCCGACCAGCGGCCGCCCGATTGGGACCGCCTGCCCGTGGCGAGCATCGCGCTCGACGACATGGAGAGTTACGCCCTGTGGGCCGGCAAACGCCTACCCACGATCTTCGAGTGGACTCTCGCGGCGCGCGGTCCGAACAACGCCGCATGGCCCTGGCGCACCGCCGCCGCGCCTGCGGAGGTGGGTGCGGTGTACGGCGCGGTGTTGCAGCCAGTGGAAAGCGCCCGCGACTACGCGAGCCAATACGTGGCCCACGCGCGTCCCGTGGATTCTGCTCCGCTCGCAGCCACACCCGAGGGGTTGTTCCACATGTTCGGGAACGCGAGCGAGGTGACCGAGACCTTTCAGCGCACGCGCAGGGATGGGCAGTGGGAGACGTTTCCCAACCAGCGTTACCACGCGGGGGGATCCTGGCAGGCACTTCCGTCCGACTTCCCGGCTTTCGGCACCGTGCTGGACGACCCGCGTGGTGTGTGGAACGACCGCGGTTTCCGCTGCGCGCGCAGCGTCTACGCGGACGGTTAGGTGCGCTTCCGCGTGATCCCCATGCAGCGCCGCCAGGTTCTTGTAGTTGCAAGAGTGGGGCCACGTGCCCCCGCTATCTCCGCAGACCGAGGTGTAGCCACCCTATGAACCCCAGTCCCCTTGCCTTCAGCCGCGTGGACGCGATCCTGGTTGTCCCGCCCCAGATGCCGGCGGCGAACAACGAACAACTGCTGCCGCTGCCGATGGAAGTCATGGCGGCCCTCGTTGGGCTCGACCTGACGGGCCTGCCGACCACTGCTACCGCGGCCGAGATTGGCGCGGTCTTGAACCCCGCACTGGAAGCGGTCGAGCCCGTCGGCATGTGGTCCGCCGTGCCGACCAGCCACCAGAGCATCTACATCCCGGAGTTGATGGCCTGGCGGTGGGTGCCCGGCGCGTCGTTCACGCTGCTGCGCGATCTCGTGCCGTATCCCGGTGGCGCGGGTGCACAGGCACCCAACTACGAGATCAGCATCGCCCTGGCGTGAGCGCCCCATGGTCCCAAAGGAGTCGCAAGCTCCGAAAAACGAAGCCCGCGTCGGCGTCGAGGATCTGCGCGAGCAGTTCCGCCTGCGGGGGGAACTCCTGGCCCATGTGGCGCCGCCCCTTGCGGACTTTGGCCGCTACTTCCTAGAACTCGATTTCGCCGCCCACGTCGCACTCGCCGCGGATTGGCCGCACGTGAACGAGGTGGAGCGCAGCCTGCGAAGCTCCGCCATCGTGGCGCTCGAGCCTTTCCTGCGCGAACGGGTCCTGGCGCGGGCCCGCGGCGGTCGCCCCACACCACTCGACCCGGACCCAGGAAGCGCCGAGCGCTGCCAGTTCCAGTGCATCTCGGACCTGTTGCTCGGGCTGATCGACCGCGCGGGGTTCCTGCGCGGCGCCGCGTCGCTTGCCGCGCGCGCGTACCGGGTGGGTCTTGCGTACGAGTGCTTCGCGAACGGCGAACTGGCGCTACCCGGCCTGCCCGTGACCCACGGTCAGCCCAATGGGGCCAACATCTTCTGTTTCGGGGAGTTCGCGTTGGCGGCGGCGGAGACCGGAATCGAACCGGGCCGCTGGCTGGCGTTGGCCCCGGCTTTCCTTCGCGCCCAGGAGATCTTCGTGTCCGTCTACGGACCCGACCACGGGCGCCCGATCCCTTGGGACGCCTATTCCACCCTGCGCCAACGGGCCGTCGAGCCCTGGAGTGCGCGGCGCAAGTCGCAACTGCGCCCGCGCTACGAAGTGGCGGACTTGGCTGCCTTGGGTGCACTGGCGGACCGAAACGCCGTCCTGTCGCTGGTGAGCAGTTGAGCGGCGCGGCTCACTTGCCGATCAGGAAGTGCACCACGTCGCTCTCGCGCATCACGTAGTCCCTACCTTCCACACGCAGCTTGCCGGCGGCCTTGATCGCGGCCTCGGTCTTGTGCGCGACGAGGTCGTCCACCGAGTACACCTCGGCGCGGATGAAAAGCTTCTCGAAGTCCGTGTGGATCACTCCGGCGGCCACCGGCGCGCGGTCGCCCTTGTGGATCGTCCAGGCGCGCACTTCCTTCTCGCCGGCGGTGAAGTAGGTCTGCAGGCCGAGCAGATCGTAGGTGGCGCGGATCAGACGTTCGAGACCCGACTCGGGCAGGCCGAGATCGGCGAGGAACGCGCGGCGGTCGGCGGGTTCCATGCCGGAGAGTTCGCCCTCGATGTCCGCGCAGAGCGCGATGCAGCCCGCGCCAGTTGCCTTCGCGTGGGCCTCCACGGCAGCGACCAGAGGCGACTTGCCCGCCAGGTCGTCCGCGGCCACGTTGGCGACGAACAGCACTGGCTTCATGGTCATCAGGCAAAGCGGTCCGAGGGCCGCGCGCTCGGGGTCGCTCCAACCGAGGCCGCGCAGGGGTTTGCCACTCTCGAGCGCCGCCTTGGCGCGCTCGAACGTGCTCTGCTCGAGCAGCGCTTCCTTGTCGCCGGCGCGCGCCTTCTTGCCAACACGTTCGAGCGAACGCTGCACGGTTTCGAGGTCCGCGAGGGCCAGCTCGATCTCGATGACCTCCATGTCGGCCACCGGATCGACCTTGCCGCTGACGTGCACGATGTCGCCGCCGTCGAAACAGCGCACGACGTGCAGGATCGCGTCGGTCTCCTTGATGTTCGCGAGGAACTTGTTGCCGAGGCCCTCCCCCTTCGACGCGCCCGCCACCAGCCCCGCGATGTCGACGATCTTCACCGACGCGGGGATCACCGCCTTCGTCTTGATGAAACTCTGGATCGTCTCGAGGCGCTCGTCCGGCACGTCGACGACACCCACGTTGGGCTCGATCGTGCAGAACGGGTAGTTGGCGCTTTGTGCGCCCGCGGCGGTGATCGCGTTGAAGAGGGTGGACTTGCCCACGTTGGGCAAGCCCACGATGCCGGCGGCGAGGCTCATGGGAGGGGTGACAGAGGGCGTCTTCGGACTTTGGGGGCGCCAGTGTAGGGGCGCGGCCCCGTCCGCGCCCAAGGGGAAACACATGGGGTGCTGGAGCGGGGTGCGCGGCGTTGGGTGCGCGGCGTTGGGCGCGCGGTGTTGGGCGCGCGGTCCGGGTGCGCGGGCCTCCTGGCCCGCCTTGGAGTGCGTGGCTGTTCCCCGCATCGGCTCGCCCCTTGAGCGCGGACAGGGCCGCGCCCCTACAAGGCGCGGACAGCGCCGCGACCCTACGCCTCGTCGATGCGCGCGATGCAGTCGATTTCGACGCGGGCGCCGCGCGGCAGGGCGGCGACGGCGACCGTCGCGCGGGCCGGGGGCACGGGGCCCGTGAAGTAGCGCGCGTACACCTCGTTCACCGCGGCGAAGTCGGTCATGTCCACCAGGTAGACCGTGCAGCGCAGGACGTTGGCCATGGTGGACCCGCCGGCCTTGACGACCGCGGAGAGGTTTTCGAGCACGCGCTCGGCCTGTTCCGCGGCGCTCGTGCCCACCAGCTCGCCGGTTTCGGGGTGCAGGGCGATCTGGCCCGAGCAGTACAGCACGCCGGCGCTCTTCGTGGCCTGGCTGTAGGGGCCGATGGCCGCGGGGGCGCGCTTGGTGGAGACGGCGGTCAGTTTGTCGGTCATCGGACTTGCGGGGTGTTGGGTTCTTGGGGAGCGAAGCTTGCCGCGACAGGCCATGGCCAAGAGGCCCCCACTCGCGGCGAAAACGAGGAACCGGCGACGCGTGCGCCTCACGGTTTGGACTTCGGGAACCGCCGGCGCAGGGCTTCGGCGACTTCGGGCGGCACGAACTCTGTGACGTCGCCGCCCATGGAAGCCACCTGGCGCGTGAGGGTGCCCGTGATGTGGGTCAAGCGTGTGTCGGGCACGAGCAGCACCGTGTCGACGGTCGGCAATAGGACGCGGTTGGCGCGCGCCATCGTCACCTCGTAGTCGAAGTCCGTGCCGCTGCGCACACCGCGCACGATCACGTTGGCGCCGATCGCGCGGGCGCCCTCGACCAGCAGGCCATCGATGCGCGCCACCTGCACCTGCCCAAGGCCCTTCGTCACGGCGCGCAGCAGCTCGAGGCGCTCCTCCACGTCGAAGAGCGCCTGCTTCGTCGGGTGCACCGCGACCGCGACGGTCACTCGCTCGAACAGTTCGAGCGCGCGCCGCACCAGGTCCAGGTGGCCGAGGGTCGGAGGATCGAACGTGCCAGGGAACAGGGCGTGGCTACCGCCGGGAGCGCGCGTGGGGGGCATCGGGGGTGGAGTCTACGGGCGAAAGTTCTGGAAGAAAGTGCCACCCCGCGAAGTGCGGGGCGGTCCTTGGGGCCCCGTGTCCACCGCGCATCCCGTACCGATTTGGCCAGCGCCCCTCGGGGCCGCGGTCCTGGCCGCGGGCCAGGCGCTGGGTGTGGCCCTTGGCGAGGTGCCCTGGGTCGAGGTCGTCCTGGGGTTGGGCCTGGCGGCGGCCCCGGTGTGGCTGGTGGCCCGCCGCGGGTGCCGCCGGCGGGGCGCCGTTTTGTGCCTGCTCGGGGTGGCGGCGCTCGTGGCGGGGCTGCGCGCAAGCCTCGCGGCCGCGGCGCTCGCCCCGGCGCCGGCGGCGCAGGTCGCCCGGGAGGGCCCCTTGGAGGGCACGTTCTGGGCGGGGCCCGGTCGCCGCCCCGGCGTGGGGCGCCTCGCGACCGCGAATGGGGTGCTGCCGTGGCGTTTGGTGCTCGAGGGGCCAATACCAGCCGATGGCGCCCGTGTGCGCCTGCTCGGGCCGCTCGACCCGCGCCCGTTCGCCGCCGGGCCCGTCCCCGGGCCAGCCCGACGGGAGGGTCGGTTCCTGGGTGAGTTGCCGCTGCTCGCGGACCAGGTGGTGGTACTCGATTCACCCGCCGGCGGTCCACTGCAGGAGGGTCCGCTCGCGGATGGCGTCGGCAGGTTGCGCCGCTACCTCGGCGCCGCCGTGGCGCAGTCGCTGCCGTCGGCGCCGGGTCTGGGCCCCGCGCTGCTGGTCGGAGACCGCGACGGCATTCCACCCGAGTTGTCGGAGCTGTTCCGCCGGACGGGCTTGAGCCATCTGCTCGCGCTCAGCGGCATGCACGTCGCCGTCGTGGCGGTGGTGTTGCTCGTGCCACTCTCGCGGCTGGCCGCGGCGTTGGGCGGCCGCGCGGCCGAGCTGGTCGTGCGCCTCGCGCTGCTCGGCGCGTTTGCGCTGCTCGTCGGGTTGGAGGCGCCCATCGCGCGGGCCGCGCTGGTGCTAGGACTCGCGTGGGTCGTGCCGTATTGGGCCGCGGGCGGCGCGGGCCTCGCGCGCGGCGGTGTTCCTGGCCGGCGTGTCCACGGCCTTTCGCTTTGGGGCGTGGCGCTGTGTGTCGAGCTCTTGCGTTCGCCGCTCGGGTTGTTCGACGTGGGGACGCAGCTCTCGTACGGCGCGGCGCTGGCGATCTTGATGGCGAGTCGGCCGCTGGCGGGCTGGGGCCGCGCGGAGGACCAAATCGGTCGGCACCTGCGTTGGACGCGGTCCGCGCCGCGCATCGCCGCGGGATTGCTGGGTGCGGCGGCGCTGCGGTGGACGCGGCTCGCGGCGTCGGTTTCGCTCGCCGCGACGCTGACCAGCGCACCGCTCCTTTGGATCCACTTTGGCGAGTTCTGCCCGTGGAGCGTGCCGGCGAGTGCTCTCGCGGGGCCGTTGCTCCTGCCGCTCCTCGGCGGACTTTGGGGCGAGGCGCTTCTCGGGCCGGGGCCGTGGGGCGAAGTAGCCGACGGTGCTGCCCGCGCGCTCGTGGAGCTGCTCGACGCCGTCGACCACTTGCCGGCGACGCCGTGGGTCGCACCGGAGCGGCCGGCGCTGCTGTTGCTGGGCGCCGGCGCCGCGCTGCTCTTGTCCGTTGCGCTCCGCGGCCGACGTTGGGCTCGACCGCTCGCGGCCGCGGGGCTCTTCGTGTGCGCGGTTGTGTTGGTGCCGTGGCGGGTCGGTCCCGCGCGCCTCGAGGTCACGTGCCTCGACGTGGGCCATGGCACCGCGGCCCTCGTGCGTGCGCCGGGCCTGCCACTCATCGTGTTCGACGCGGGATCGCGCGACCGGCCGGGCCTGGTGCGCGAGGCGCTCCTGCCGTGGGTCGCGCGGTTCGAACCGGCGCGCACGTGGGTCGTGCTGAGCCATGCCGACCGGGACCACTGGCAGGCGTTGCCGTGGGTGGCGGAGCGCCTCGCACCCGAGCGCTGGATCGGGCCCAGACCGGCGGACGTCGGAGTCCGGCTGCCGCGGGGCACACACCCTGAGGACCTGGGACCCGGCCGACTGGACCTGGTGGCGGAGGGCTCGGGCCCCGTGGTTGCGTCGGTGCTGCGCGGACTGCAGCGCGAGGACAACGAGGGCTCGCGGCACCTGTTCGTGCGGCAGGGCAACCAGGGCGTGCTGTTGCTCGGGGACGCCGTCGGCCCGGGACTGTTCGCGCTGCTCGACCGGCAATTGGTTCCCGGGGGCGTGGACCTGTTGCTCGCGCCCCACCACGGGTCGTTCGGGCCGGCGACGGCGCCGCTCCTCCGCCGCGGGCGGGCCAGGCGGCTTTGGGTCAGTGTGGACCGGGAGCCGCCGCTTGCAGAGGAGTGGGAACGGCGGGGCCTCCCGTGGGCCTGGACGGGCCGCGACGGGCCCCTGGTTTGGCGCTCCGCCCCCACATTCCCGGGCGACACTGGTACCGTCGAGCCGCCGCCCCACTAGCCCGGAGTATCCACCACGTTTCCGATCGGACGGCCCAACCGGCGGCCTTCGGCCGCCTTTCGCCGCCTTTCGCCGCCTTTCGCCGCCTGGTGGCACTTTGGGGCCGCGGCCGTCCTCGACGACCTGTTCAAGGTCGACTGCGGATGCCACGGCCCCAAAGCACCACCAGACAGCGACTTGGGCTCGTCGGATCGGAAACTTGATGAAGAACCCGGGCTAGGTCTTGGGGCGCCTGCCCCTCGGACTCACCACCCTTTTCCCCCACCCTCGGGAATCCGGCCATGATCCACGCGCTCGTCCTCTCGCTGTTCTTGGCGCCCAGTCCGCTGACCCAGGACCCCGCCCCCACCGCGGTCGAGGGCGCCCAAGCGCGGGCGGTCGAAACGGTGCTGCGACTCGGCGACGGCCGTGTGGTCCGTGCGACGGTGCGAGCCGTGCCGGGCGGCTACGAACTGGAACAGCGCGGTGGGGCGCTCTTCTTCCCCGCGGACCAGGTGGCCTCGGCGCGGGACGCGGCGGGACTCTTGCGCGAACTGGCTGCGTTCGAGCGCCCGCGCAGCATCGGCGCCGCGGCCGCGGCGCGGTTCGCGTTGGACGCGGGGCTTCTGCCGGAGGCGTTGGTGCGTTTGGACCGCGCCCTGCGCGAGGAACCCGGCGACCGCGAGGCCCTCGCTCTGATCGCCGAGCGCGGCGACGAACTGCCCCTGGGCTTCGCGGGGCTCGCCGACCTCCGCAAGTGCCTGGATTCGGGCGCGGACCCCGCCGACGCGCTGCGAGAGACGCTGCGTCAGGGCGCGCGCCTTGGACCCGCCGCGCGGGAACTGGTGGCGCGCGAACTCGGCCAGCGGCTCGGGCCCGAGCAACTCGGGCCCGCCGCGCGCGCCGAACTGAACGAAACCGATGGGGCGCGCCGCGCGTTCGGCGCCCTGGTGCACGCGCGCGCGCTTCCCGAGCGCAACCTGGGCCCGCTCGTGCGCCAGAGCTTGCTGGACCCCTCGGAGGCCGCGCGCACGTTCGGCGCGATCGCGCTGGCGCAAAGCGACGACGAGCGCGTGTGGGGCTCACTCGAGCGCGCGTTCCATTCCGAGCACAGCGCACTTTCCCTGCGTGCCGCCGAGGCGCTGTCGTTCAGCGAGCGCCCGGAGGTGCTGTACATCCTCGTGCCCGCGATGCAAGCCGGCGCGGGCTCGGGCTACCGCCCGCCGCGCAGCAGCATCTTCGTGGGCAACCAGCGCGCGTACGTGCAGGACTTCGACGTCGAGGTGGCGCAGAACGCAACCGTTGCCGACCCCGTCATCAACACGCTGATCGAAGGCGTGTCGCTCGACGTGGCCGTGGTGTCGGTCACGATCACGCCAGCCACGCGGCTCGGGGTGCTGCGACGCGCCGTGCAGCGCCTGAGCGGCGAGGACCCGGGCTCGAGCCACTCCGCGCGCGAGCGCTGGTGGACCAACTACCAAGCCCGCCAAAAATCCCCCAACACCGGTCTGTAGGGGCGCGGCCCGGGTGCGCGGGCCTCCTGGCCCGCCTTGGAGCGCGAGGGTGTTCCCCACCGCGCAACGCTCCCTGGGCGCCGACCCCGCGCCCCATCAGACCGCACATCGGGATCGGGACATCGCAACAAGGCGGGCCTGGAGGCCCGCGCACCCGGCGGAGCCCTAGCCCCTACAGATCGGTCGCTTCGCTGCTGCCGAATGCCTTCGCCACGAAGCCCTGGAACCCCTGGATCGCGGTGCGCTGCAGGTACGGCGCGAGCCCGCGCAGGCCGCCCAACTCCTCGCCCCCACCAGCGCGGCCCGGGCCGCCGTGGATGGTCGCCGGCAGCACCAGACCCGGCGCGGTGGCCTGGCCCTTGACGCGGTCGGATCCGATCCAAATGCGGCCGTGCCAGGGCGCAATGCCGAGCGCCACCTCTTCCGTCCAACTCGCGTCGTTCGAATACACCGACGCCACCAGACTCCCGCCGCCGCGGTTGACGAGGCGCACGGCCTCCTTCGCGCTGCCGTCGTAGGGCAGCACCGTCGAAACCGGCCCGAAGACCTCGAGCTCGTGGAACACGTCCGCCTCGGGGTTGATGGCCACCAAGAGCGTCGGCTCGAGCCCGAATCCCCTAGCGCGCACCGTGTCGACACCACCGCAGCGCACGTTGGCGCACTCCGCCAGGCGCTCGAGCCCCGCGCGCACGTCGCGCAACTGGCCCGCGCTCGTCAACGTCCCGACGCGGGTCTCCGCCGCCGCGGGGTCGCCGCTGCGCTGGCGCTTCAAGCCCTCGATCAGGTGCCCCACCACGTCCTCGACCCGGTCCTTCGGAACGAAGATGCGCCGCACTGCGGTGCACTTCTGCCCCGCCTTCTGGGTCATGTCCGTGACGACGTTGGAGAGGAACTCGTCGTAGGCATCGCTCGACGCGTCCACGTCGGGAGCGAGCACGGCCGAGTTGAGCGAATCGGCCTCGATGTTCACACGCACGTTGTGGGCGATGAGCTTCGGATGTGCCTTCAACTTCGCGCCCGTGGCGGCGGAGCCAGTGAACGCGAGCAAGTCCATCGGCCCGAGGTGGTCGAGCAGATCCCCCGCCGAGCCGCCCAAGAACTGCAACGCGCCCTCGGGCAGGATCCCGCTGTCGATCAACACACGCGCCGCGGCCTCGGCCACGAGCGCGGTCGGTGTGCCCGGCTTCTCGATCGCCGGCACACCGGCCAGGATCGAACACGCGAGCTTCTCCGCCATGCCCCAGGCCGGGAAGTTGAACGCGTTGATGTGAACCGCGACCCCGGGCCGCGTCACCAGGATGTGCTGGCCCCAAAAGCGCGGCGTGCGGCCCAACTGGATGCCGTCGCCGTCGCTCAAGAAGCGCCGGTCGCCGAGTTTCTTGCCGAACGACGCGTAGGCCGCCAGCGTGCCCGAGGCCCCGTCGAGATCGAACTTGGCATCGCCGCGTGTGCTGCCCGCGGCCGCGATCGAAAGGTCGATGAGCGCCTCGCGCTGCTCGTGCAACGCCGCAGAAAGCGCCTTCAAGAGCTCCGCCCGCTGCCCAAACGTCAGCGCCCGCAGCGCCGGCCCCCCGACCTCCCGGGCGTACTTCACCGCCGCCGCCCGATCGAGCCCATCGGCGTTGACCTCGGCCAGCGCCTCCTCCGTGAACGGATTGACGACGACTTCCGGCTTCCCGGCGCCAAAGGCCCACCGGCCACAGAGGTAACTTTCGATGCGTTTCATGGGGGGAGGTCTCCTCTTCGGGGGGCAAGAGCCTACCGCCCCCGCCCGCCGGCCGCGAGCGCCGCGCTACCCTCTTTGCATGCAAAACGACGAAGCAGTTCCCTGCGCCCAGCCCTTCCGGGCGGGCAGTTTCGAGGGGCAGGTGGCCGTGGTGACCGGGGGTGGGACCGGGCTCGGGCTGGAGGTCAGCCGAGGGCTCGCCGCCCTCGGGGCGAAGGTCGTGATCGCGTCGCGGTCGGGCGAGCACCACAAGGCCCTGCTCGACGAGGCGGCGGAGCGCGGTTGGCACGTCGAAGCCGAAACCTTCGACGTGCGCGAGGTGGCCCAAGTCACGGCGCTCGCCGCGGCGGTGCTCGAGCGCCACGGCGCCGTCGACATCCTCGTCAACAACGCGGCAGGCAACTTCGTGTGCCCGGCGGAGCGGTTGTCGGAGCGCGCTTGGCGTGCGGTGCTCGGCATCGTGCTCGACGGCACGTTCTACTGCTCGCGCGAGTTCGGCCGGCCCATGCTGAAACGCGGCCAGGGGCAGATGCTCAACATCGTCGCCACCTACGCATGGACGGGCATGCCGGGGGTGGTGCACTCGGCGTCGGCGAAGGCCGGAGTGCTCGCGATGACACGCACGTTGGCGGCCGAGTGGGGCTCGCGCGGTGTGCGTGTGAACGCAGTCGCGCCGGGACCCTTTGAATCCCGCGGTGCGGCGGCGAACCTGTGGCCCGACGAGGAGGTGCGCCGGCGCATCGAAGGCAGCGTGCCGCTCGGGCGTTTTGCGACCGCCGACGAAGTGGCGATGCAGTGCCTCTGGATGCTTTCGCCCGCGTCGGCGTACATGAACGGCGAGTGCCTCGTCGTCGACGGCGGAGGTTGGCTCGGCAAGGGCATGTGGAACGACGGGCGCCCCATCGAGCGGAAGAAGGGCTGAGCGGCCGATGGGTGTCGAAATCGAGCGCAAGTTCTTGGCCCAGGACGACGGTTGGCGCGCTTTGGCCGAGCCCCGCCGCGCGACGGTGATCCACCAGGGTTTCCTTTCGCGCGACCCCGCGCGGGTCGTACGCGTGCGCGTGGAAACGCCGCTCGAGGGCGGCGAGGCCAAGGCGACACTCACCGTGAAGGGAATGGGCGCGGGCGCGTCGCGGCCCGAGTTCGAGTACTCGATCCCAACCGCGGACGCGGCGCAGTTGCTCGAGCTCTGCCTGCCCGAACCCGTGCACAAGGTGCGCTGGCGCATCGACGCGGGCGGCGGCCGCACGTTCGAGATCGACGAGTTCCGCTCCCCCCACGCGGGGCTCGTCGTAGTGGAGCTCGAACTCGCATCGCCGGACGAAACCTTCGTGCGCCCCGCCTGGTTGGGCCGCGAAGTGACGGGCGATCCGCGCTACTCGAACTCCGCGTTGAGCGCGCCCGATGCTCTGGGGCCCGACGCTTCCCAGCCCAGCGCGCCCAAACCCGACGCGCGCTGACCGTCAGCGCGGCGCCGACGGCAGACGCAGGCGCACGGACGTTTCCCCCGTCGCCAGGATCGCGCGTGTGCGCCGCCCGTCGGCACTGGTCGCAACCAATGCCGCGGCCTGTTGCGGCACCCAAAGGCGCGCCGTCTGCCCCCCTTGGAGCTGCAGCGCGGCGTGCACGGGCGGCCGCCAACCGGTGCGCGGGCCGGATTCGATGCCGAGTTCGGCGGTTTCGCCCTCGGGCGTGAGCTCCACATCGACCCAGCGCCCGAGGAACGGCAGCGACACGTCGCTGGCCCCCGCGGGCAACTCGAACCAGCCGCGCAAGTGTTCCGCGGTGCCCACGCGCTCGAGCAACCAACCTTCGAGTTTGCGGCCCGTCTGTTCGGCCAAGGCCAGGCTCGCAGCGGTGCCCTCGCGGGTGTGCTCCGCGCGCACCGCGAACTCACCGCCCTGCCCAAGGCTGCCCACCGAACGCACGACGGCGAACAACTCGCCGCCGTGCACGGCCTCCGCGCGCAACAACGCGCCCGGCGGTGAGTCGGGAATCCGCTCCACCGGCAACTGCACCGGGAGCGCCTCTTCCTCCACCTGGCTGGCCAGTTGGGTCGCGGCCGGCTCCACTTCGACCTGCGGGGCCGGTTCCGGCGGCGCGACCGGCGCGGCCTCCTCGGCGGTCGTCTCCGGCGCCGGCACCTTCTCGACGACCGTCCACCCCGGCTCCGGCGCCTTCTGCGGCTTCGGCAACGCCATCAGCCCAAGGGCCACGAGCCCAGCCCCGGCGACAAGCGCCCCGATCTTCCCGCGGCCAAGCTGCATGCAGGCTGCATCGGCCGCGCGCCCCCCCGCCACTGAAGGCCGATTCCGCGCCACATGCGGCCGGACCGTGTCCCCAAGTGTTTCGGCGCTCCAACTGGACATGGCGCCGGAGAGCTCGATGAAAACCGTGCTCGGCAGGGTGCGACAACCGTCACCGCCGGGGTGACAAGTCGATCGTCTGGGATCGGATCACCCCGGGGAACACATCGACGGGAGTGAGTCTCCCGCTCAATATCTTCATCGTGTCGTTGAAGCTCACGGCGTACTTCCCGGGCTCTAGAAGGGGCAGCAGGAACGGCGGCTGCGAAAACGTGTAGACCTCCACGTCCCCTTCGATTTCCATGCGGATCGGCCCGGTGCCTCCCACGGGCGGCAAGAAAGAGTCGCTCCACTCGATCAGGTTCACCGTCACGGGGCCGCGGAACAAGCTCTGATCGTTGTGCCGAATGGAGAACTCGAGCGCTCCCAAACCAGTGAGATCGAAAGTCGCCGCCCGGTGATCGCCGTCGGGCCGCAATGGCTGGGGCAAGGGTCCGGATGGACGGGTACGTCCTCCGCGCGTCACGAACTTCACACCTGTCGCTGTGTGTGGCGCTCGCTCCACAAAAATGCCCGCGAGCAGATCGCCGGTGGCAACCTCGCGCTGGAAATGGCTCCCGTCTGCATTCACGAACCGCAGCTTGCCGAGATTCATCTGCGGCGGAAGTTCAGGCGCATACGATGGAAGACGGGCGTGGACCCAAACGTCGTCGAATCGATCCGCGGACCGCTCCAGGACGATCACCGCCGGGGCTGGCGCCTCGTCCCATCGACGCAAGGTCAACCGATCGCGTCGCGACACAAAACCCGGCACATTGCAATGGACTTCTACCGCGGGCTCAGGCTCGCTGATGGGACTCGTACGCCAGATGACGCCGCAATCGCGAGGATCCCCTGGGTCTGGCTGCGCAAGTCGCAACCAGGTCAACGCTGGGCTGCCAGCAGATTTCGGCGGCAGGGAGCCATAGGGCAGATAGGCGATGGTCGTGGCGCCTTCCCAGGCAAGCAGGTCCTTCGCCGGAATCTGGAAACCCGCGGCGGAGGAATCCACGAGCAAGCGGATCCCAAAGAGCGGCAATGCCGTAAGCGCCACGGGATCCGCGGACACGCCCGGGCTCATCGTGACGCCCTCGGTCGCAAAGCCCAAGCCCGCAGCCGACACCCGGTAACGAAAGGCGGCGCTCAGCCCGACAAACGCAAACTGCCCAAGCGCATCCGTTTTTGCCACTTGCCATCGGTGGCCCAACGGATCCGTCCGCTCAAGCTCCGTTGCGGAGGCGTGCTCGAGCAACGCCACGACCGAAACGCCCGGACCGACGGGGCGCCCACCTTCGTCGTTCACCACACCCGAAAGGCGGCCCAATGGCTCCACGGGAACCGAAAAGACCCGGTCTGCGGGAACTACCGAAAACTCCCTCGAACCGGCAACTCCAGGTCCATGGGGGTCGCTTTCCTCCGCCGAGGACCCAAGAAAGACCACCGCCGGAGCTGTGAAGGAGTCGGCGCTCACCTGGAGACCCGTTTCGCCGCTCGCACGCCCGAGGACTCGCCAACCGGCGACGTCCTCCACCGCAACCAACAAGGACACCGACGCGTCGATCGGGCCATCTGCTCGAATCGTCCAGGGGAATCCAACCTCGGGCTCACCGTCCGTACTCACGAGCAGAGCCCGGCCTGTCGCCAACGATGGGTCGAGGCTAGTCGCAGGCCCGGACTCGGGCGTTGTCTCCGCGGAGGATCCCCGGATAGTGCTGGACTGGCTGGATTCGTAATCGGGGTTCCGCGGTTGGCGCGCGCGCTGAAGGAAGAGCCATGTGGCAAGGCAAAGCGCCGCGACCGCGGCCGCCACAACCCACTCCAGACGCGCTCCTCCCCGTCGGGAAGGTGTCGCGACGGACCAACTGGCCCCCCGACGCCAACACGTCGAGGAGCCGTGCGCGATTGTTTTGTTCACAGGCAACGCGTCGAGTGGGCGTAGCCCTTCAAGACCCACTCCTCGATCTCCGGATCCCATTCTTGCAGCGCGGTAAAAACAAGCCTGCACTCATTGCCGGCGGGACACTCGCCTCCACAAACCCCCGCGACGGATGGATTTAGCGAGGGAGGGTCGTTCAGACCAGCGGTGTACCTCAGATGACAGCAAGGACTGGGTTCTGGAGTGGAACCGTCGTTGCAATAGCAAAACCCCACAAAGACATTGGACTCCGGAGCGGTCTCAAACCAGTGCTGAGCGCACTGCGGCTGTGGTTCGCCCGCGCCACAGGGGCCTGAACACAAGAACACCCCGGCGAACGGATCTGCGCTCGGCACGAAGCCTGCGGATTGGGTGCCGCAATCGACGGGCGCTAGGGCGAGCGACGGAAACGAAAGGCAGGCGAGAGCGACCAGGAGGATGGAAACGAATCGAAGCATGGGCCCTCGGCTTGGGAATGGGGTTTTGGGCAGTGCAAGAACCGAACGGTCAAGTGCGGACCTTCCCCCCCCCCCCCCCGGAATTGTGTCAAGTCGGTTCCCCAGTTCGGGGGAATAGCCGACACCGCCGCGCGCGGGGCCGGTCCTTGGGGGGCATGGAGACGGCGCGGGCGAAGGGGGTCAGTTTGTTCGGGGCGGGCGCGGAGCTGGTGACGGTCGAGGCTCGGTTCGTGCCGGTCGACAAGCAGAAGCTCGAGATCGTGCTCAGTGGCTTGCCGGATCCGGTGATCCGGGAGAGCCGGGGGCGCCTGTTGTGCGCGCTGCTGGAGACGGGCTTGGGGCTTGGCAGTGGGCGGCTCTTTTTGAACCTCACGCCCGCGGGCTTGAAGAAGGGCGGGGAGGGGTTGGATCTGCCGCTGGTGCTCGCCGCGGCGGCGGCGGGAGGGCACCTCTCGGCGAGGGACTTGGAGGGCTCCTTGTTCGTGGGCGAAGTCGGCATCGACGGGCGGTTGCACGCGGTGCCGGGCGGATTGGCGGCGGCGGAGGTCGCGCGCGCGGCGGGTTTGGTGCGGCTGGTGGCGCCGCCGCGCACGGCCGAGGAGGCGAGCCATTTGCCCGGAACACCGGTGGTGGCGGCGTCGCACTTGGGCGAGGTGGTGACGTTCCTCGCGGGCGGGCGGCCGTGGCCGAAGCCGTTGGTCCCGCCGGCGGAAGCGGCGTTGGAGCCGGAGTGGAAGGCGCTCGATCAGATCCGCGGGCAGGAGCTCGGCAAACGCGCGCTCGTGGTGGCGGCGGCGGGGGCGCACGCGCTGCTTTTCTCGGGGCCGCCGGGCACGGGCAAAAGTCTGTTGGCGCGGGCGCTCGGTGGATTCTTGCCGAGCCCGAGTTTGGCCGAGCGCATCGAGATCACGCGCATCGCGTCGGCGGCGGGCGCGTGGCCTGGTGGGCTCGTGCGGCGAAGGCCCGTGCGTGCGCCTCACCACACGGTCAGTTACGCGGGACTCGTCGGCGGCGGCAATCCGCCGGTGCCGGGAGAGATCACGCTGGCGCACGGCGGTGTGCTCTTTCTGGACGAGTTGCCGGAGTTCCGCCGCGAGGCGCTGGAGGCCCTGCGGCAGCCGCTCGAGAGCGGTTCCGTACTGATTTCGCGGGCCGGTCAGGCGCTGCTCGCGCCCGCGCGGTTCCAGTTGGTCGCGGCGATGAATCCTTGCCCGTGTGGGTATCTCGGGCACCCGCGGCGCACGTGCCGCTGCGCGCCGGGCGCCATCGCGCGCTACCGGCAGCGGCTGTCGGGGCCCCTCTTGGATCGCGTGGATCTGGTGGTGGAGCTCCCCGCGCCGCCGATCGACGTGCTCGATGCGGGCGGAGCGGCGCCGGGGCCGGGGCTCGGCGGCGAGGATCTGTGCGCCGCGGTTGGCGCGGCGCGGGAGCGCTCGCGGCTGCGGCAGGGTGCGTTGCCCAATGCGCTGCTCGAAGCGGACCGACTCGACCAAGTGGCGCCGCTCGACCGTGCGTCCCGCGAGTTGTTGCACCGGGCCGCGCACCAACGCGCTCTCTCGGCGCGCGCCGTGCAGAGCCTGCGCCGCGTGGCGCGCACGTTGGCCGACCTCGAGGGCAGCGCCGCGACCACCCCGCGCCACTTGGCCGAGGCATTGAGCCTGCGAGCGCCGCTCCTGTGATGGGGTCGCTCAACGCATCGATCGGTGCGTGGCGGATGGAGCGGGCCTTCAGCCCTCGCCGGCCTTTCACAACCAACCTGGGGCGTGGCCCCAGGCTAGTATCGAGCCGCGCCGTTGGCGCTCGTCCATCGCGTTCGTCGACGTGCACGCGCGGCCGACGTCCATGCGTGGCGGACGCGCGTGCGTGGCTGAAGGCCCGGCCCATGCGGTTGGCACGTTGCGATGGAGCGGGCCTTCGGCCCTTGCATCCTTATTCCGACAAACCTGGGGCGATGCCCCAGGCTACTATCGGTCGCGCCGTTGGCGCTCGTCCATCGCGTTCGTCGACGTGCACGCGCGGCCGACGTCCATGCGTGGCGGACGCGCGTGCGTGGCCGACGTACATCCGCGGCCCGCGTGCATGTGCGGCCGTCGTGCATGTGCGGCCGTCGTGCATGTGCGGCCGACGCGCGTGCGCGGACGGTGTGGTGCAAGGGGCAACGCCCCGTCCGATCGTAGCCTGGGGCAACGCCCCAGGTGTTGCGGCAGAACCGGTCCGGGCTGAAGGCCCGGCCCATTCCTTTTGCGCGGTCACTCGTGCCGCAGGGCTTCGACCGGGTCCATTCGTGCGGCGCGCCACGCGGGGTACAGGCCGAACACCACACCCGTCAGGGCGGAGATGCTGAACGCCAGGGTCGGCGCCAGCGGCGTGACCACCGTGCGCATGTCCGCGTAGCGTTCGACCACCATCGGGATGAAGAGGCCGAGCACCACCCCCATCGCGCCGCCGCCCACGGAGAGCACCACGGTCTCGACCAGGAACTGCGTGACGATGTGGCGCCGTTTGGCGCCGAGCGCCCGGCGGATGCCGATCTCGCGGGTGCGCTCGGTGACCGTGGCGAGCATCACGTTCATGATGCCGATGCCACCGACCAAGAGGCTGATTCCCGCGATCGAACCCAAGACGATGTTGAAGATGCGCTTCGTTTCGGCGGCCTGCGCGAGCAACTCGAGGGGCACCACCACCTCGTAGTCCTGCTGCTCGTGGAAACGCCCCAACATCTCGCGGGACGCCGAGGCCACGAACTCGACGTTCTCGGGCGAGTCCACGGCGAGGATGATCTCGTGCAGTTCGATCTGCTCGATGTCCTGGCTGCCCGCGCGCATGCGCACGGAGAGATCTCCAAAACGCTTGCGCGCCGTCTCGAAGGGCACGAACACCTCGGACGTCGTATCGGCGCCGGGCCGGCCGCGGTCCGACGACTGGCGCACCCGCGGGGCCAGCACCCCCACCACGGTGAAGTAGTCGCCGCCGACTCGCACGTTCTTGCCGAGCGGGTCCTCCAGGGGGAAGAGGTGCCGCGCGACTTCGTAACCCACGACGGCCACGCTGGCGATCTGCCGCTCGTCGGACTCGGACAGGAAGCGGCCCGAGAGCAACATGCGGCCCGTCGTGCGCTGGTAGTCGGGCGGCGCGGCGATGACCCGAGGGGTGAGCACTCGGTCGAGGTAACGCACCTCCTGGCTCACCTCCTTCAGCGGCACGATCTCCTTGACCGCGGGAAACGTCTCCTGGATGCGCAGCAGATCGTCGTTGGTCAGCCCATACACCACCACGCGCATGCGCTGGTTGCCCTGGTTCGGGTCGTCCGGTGGCTTGACGCTGCGCAGGATGACGTTCTGGCTGCCGAGCAGACGGATCTGCTCCTGGGCCTCTTCGCTGGCGCCCTCGCCGATGGCGAGCATCGCGATCACGCTGCTGGTGCCAAAGAGCACACCCAGGGTCGTCAAAGCACTGCGCAGGCGGTGCAGCAGCAGGCTGCGCACCCCGAGGCGCACCACACGGAGGAGTCCGGAGTCCATGGGAGTGTCAGCGCTGGTGGCGCACCTCTTCGATGCAGCCGTCCTTCAACCGCAGAAGGTGTTGGGCGCGTTCGCCCACGTCCGGTTCGTGGGTCACGATCACGATGGTCTTGCCCTCGCCGTGGAGTTCGTCGAAGAGAGCTAGGATCTCCTCGGCGGTCTTGCTGTCCAGGTTGCCTGTCGCCTCGTCGGCCAGGATCATCGCGGGATCGTTGATCAGCGCACGGGCAATCGCCACCCGCTGCTGCTGGCCGCCCGAAAGCTCGCGCGGCCGGTGGTGCAGGCGCGAGCCCAGACCGACACGCTCGGCCAGGTGCTTGGCGCGCTCCCAGCCGTCTTTCGGCGGATCGTCCTGGTAGAGCAGCGGCACGGTGATGTTCTCGAGAACGTCGAGCTGCGCGATCAGGTTGTAACTCTGGAAGATGAATCCCAGGTGGCGGCTGCGCAGTTCGCTCAGCGCGTCGTCGTCGAGGCGCCCCGTGTCCTCGCCGCGCACCAAATAGCGGCCCTCCGTGGGCCGGTCGATGCAACCCAGGATGTTCAGCAAAGTGGACTTGCCGCTGCCGGAGCTGCCCATGATGGACCAGTATTCGCCGCGGCGGAACTCGAAGGAGAACCGATCGAGCGCGCGGAGCGACTGGCCGCCCATGTTGTAGACGCGGCTCACACCGTCGAGCACCGCAACGGGCTCGAGGGTGCTGCGGCGAGTCTCCGCGCCGTGCGACGGCGACGTGTCTGCGCCGGTTTGGGTGGCGGAGTCTCGGCTCAACCCTGCGTCCCCGCCGGTCGGCCTTCGCGCGGAGTGCCACTGGCGCCCGGGGCCCCGCCTGGTGCCGCGCGCGGCGCGCCGCCCTCGCTGCGGCCAGCGCCGTCGCCACGGCCCGCACCGCGCTCGCCGCGCGCGCCCGCGCCGGGACCCGCGCCCTCGGCTCCAGCGCCATTCATCGATCGGCCGGAGCGCTCGCCCGGCGCCGCACCGCCGCCCAGCGGCGGCGCTTCCTCAGCCGCAGGCTCCGGTTCCTCGGCCAACGCGGAGCGCAGACGGAAGCCCTCGGGCTGCGCGAGCAACACCGTTTCGCCCTCGGAGAGGCCCGAGCGGATCTCGACCCAAGCCGGGTTGTGTCGCCCCACCTCGACCGGGCGCATCTCAGGGCCGGTGGGACCGGACACGAAGACCACCCGCTGCCCTGCGTCGAGGAACACCGCCTGGACCGGCACGTAGAGCACGTCGACGAGGTCCTCGACGACGACTTCCAGGCTGCAGCTCATGCCCGGACGCATGCGCAGGTCCGTGTCGAGGATCTCGATGTCGCAGCGGTACACACGCAGGTTGGGGTTCGCCATCCACGAGTTCTGGTCGGGCAGCACGGCCTTCGACTCCACGCGCCCCTGGAACTCGCGGTCGGGCAGCGCGTCGACACGCACGATCACACGCTGGCCCTCTTGCACCTGCTCGAGCTTCGACTCGTGCAAGGACGCCTGGGCGATCATCGCGTCGGAGGCGGGGATCGTGATGATCGATTGGCGCTCGCGCACCGTGACTCCCTCGGCGATCGCGGACTCACTGCTGCCCCAGCGGTTGCCGCGCTCCTGGGCGTACACCACCATCCCGGAAACCGGTGCGTAGATCTTGGCCCGTTCGATCTGTTCGGCGTAGCGGGCGAGCTTCTCGTTCTCGAGGTCGAGGCGCGTCTTGCTGGTGCGCAGGTCCGCTTCGTAGTCGACGAGCCGCGCTTCGGCCTGCAGGTTCACCCGCGCCAACTCGCGCACGGCTTCTTCGACGTCGGCCTCGAGCCGGCGGCTCTCCCGCGGGAAGTCGAACTCCGCCGCCAGCACCTTCTCGCGCTTGGTCTGTTCGACCTTGATCTCGGCGCGTTTGAAGGCGAGTTCGTCCGCCTCCAACTCCGTGCGCGTCAGGAAACCCTGGGCAGCCAGGTCCTTCGACCACTTGAGTTGGTCCTCGGCGCGCTTCAGGTCCTCCTCGGCCAAGAGGATCGCGTCCTCCGCCGCCTGGAGCTGCTGGGGCCAGTCGCCCTCCAGGTACTTGAGTTGGTCGCGCCGCGCGAAGTCCAGGGTGCGCTCCGCCAATGCGACGTCGCTGACGTTTTGGCTGCGCTGGATCTCGAGGTTCTGGCGGGCCTTCACGAAGGCGCCCTCGGCGTTTTGCACCGAGATCTCCTGCGTGACGCGCTTCTCGACCAGGGCGGTCGCATCGAGTTCGGCGACCAGCGTGCCCTTCTCCACTCGGGTCCCCTCGGGGATCAGGTAGAGGATGGTCGAGTTGCCCTCCAGTTCGCTGACGAGCTCGACGTTCTTGGCGGCGCGCAGGTTGCCGCGCTCGATCACGTTGATGCGCAGGGGACCACGGCGGACCTTCGCGCCCTCGATCGCGACTTGGGCGCCTTGGCCCCCGAAGAGTGTGCCGCGCGCGAAGAACAGACCGCCGCCGACGAGGGCGAGGCCCAGGATCCAGATGCCGACCTTCATGATTCGATCCCGAGGGGCAGGGCGTTTTCGCGCAGCAGAACGAGAGGTTCGAGCTCGATCGCGAGCCCCCCTTCGTCCACACGCAGGAGTTCCATGTCGCGGTAGAGGGCCAGTGCCGCCAAGCGGTGGTCCACCAGCGCGCTCGTCAGGGCGTTGCGCGCCTCGAGGAGCGCGTTCTGGGCTTCGAGGAGATCACGCGTCTCCGCGCGACCGGCTTCGAAGTTGAGGCGCGTGCTCTCGACGCGCCGTTCCGCGAGAGCCGTCGAATTGCGCTGGATCTCGTAGGTCTGGCGGCGGCTGGTCAACTCGCGCAGGGCCGCGCGCACCTGCAACAGCAATCCGTCGCGGGATTCCTCCGCATCGCGACGGGCCGCCTCCAGGTTGATCAACCGCTCGCGGTAGGCGTTGCGCTGGGGCAGACGCTCGAACGGCAGATCCAGGTTGAGCCCGAGGCTCCAATCGACATTGTCGCCGCGGAAGTCGAGCGGCTTGCCGACTTCGCTGGTCGCGCCCACGTCGAACTCGACGTCCAGCACCCCGCGCAGCGCATCTTTCGCGACGTACACACGCCGCTCCGCGTCGTCGACGCGGTCGAGCACCGACTGGTGGTCGAGGCGCAGCTCGAGAGCGAGCGCAATCGCCTCGTGCTCCTCCACGTCGAACACCTCGATGCCCGCATCGACCAACGCGACGAGGTCCGCGGCGTCCAGTTCGAAATGCGTCTCGACGGGCAGCCCGAGGAACAGTTTGAAATCGTCGTAGAGCCCCTCGAGGCGTTGGCGCGCGTCGATCAGGCGACTCTCCGCGCGCAGCACGTCCTGCCGCGCCTGGTCCACCTGGATCTCCGACAGGCGCCCCGATTGCGCAAGGGCCTCGTTCCGCCTGCGCAGGGCCTCCAAGCTGTCGTAGTTCGCCTGCTCGTTCACCAGGTTGTCGTGCTGCTGCAGGATGCGGTACACCCGCGACGCGACGTCGAACGCGAACGAGCGCCGGAAACGCTCGTAGCTGCGCACGGCGTACACCACGTTGCGCTCCGCCTGCGTCAAGGGCTCTTCGACGATGCGGCGGCCGAAACCGGCGAGCAGGGGCTGGGTGATCGAGAAGTTCGCCGTGGAAACCGCGTCCCAGCCGTCGCTCGACAGCAGGCTGCGGAACAGGTCGATCCCCAGCCCGCCGACGATGAGCGCTCCGCTGCCGAGCAGCTTGGTGAAGCCGACGCTGCCGCCGACGGACGCGTCGGTCGCCTCGTCCCCGTCGCCCGAAACCAACGCGCGCAGGGAACCACCCGTCTGCACCGCGAAACGGAACCGCTCGAGCGTCAGATCGAGGGCCGTCAGGAACAGCGCCTCCCGCTGGCTCTGGTAGTTGCGCGCGTTCTCGGCGGCGATCTCGAGGCAGCGCGCCAAGTCCAAGGGCCCGAGCGTGCGTTCCGACTCGGGTCGCTCCAGCAGTTCCGCGCGCAGGTTGTCCGCGGGGCGCTCGATCGAGAAGTTCCCCGCGTCCGCCGCCAGCGCAGCCCTGCGCGCGGCGACGATTTCGTAGGCGTCGCGGTCCGCGTTCTCCGCGTACTGCTCGGCGCTGCGGCAGCCGGCGAGTGCCAAGACGCCGAGGGCGGCGAGGACGACCGGGATGGGGCGTTTGGCGCGGCGTTTCACGGGGTTCGCGGGGGGAACCCCGGGGCTGGGGCGGCCGGGGGCAGAGTGGGGCTGTGCGGAGGGGAACAACGGCAACAGGAGGCGCGGCGGGGGCCAGGCTCAGGGCGCGAGAACGACCGGGCGAGGCGCCGCGGTTACGGCGACCTCGATCGGAGACGATGGGGTCCCCGGGGAACCCACCGACCCACGTCCTTGGGCCCGAGGACGCGCCCCTGCAAGGGTGGGGAACGGCGGAACGGGGCCCGTCGAGGATAACGCCCCGCCCAGTCCGACCTTCTTGGCTTGCCTGTAAGAGCGCGGCAACTGGCCGCCGTCGTCAGGGCTGGCGGCGGGGCTCCTGCGGCGCAAATCGGGCGCGCAGGACCCGCACTCGCTCCTCCCCGGCGCGCCACGCCACGAGTCCGCCCTGGCCGAAGCCGAATCCAAGCAGCTCGCCCCTGCCGAACAGGCGCCACTGCACCAAGTCTCCGCGTCCGTCCTGCCAGAAGACGAGCCGGATGCCGGCAAGGCCGATGTGGCGCGCGCCGAGCTGCTCCTCGCGGTCCGCGGCGGGCCAGTAGATCGGCCGGTGGCCGTGCGGCCCGGCCCCGAGCCGCGGCAACTCGGCGGCGAACAGCGGCGTTTCGGGCACCGGGCCCGTGGCCCGGCGATGCAACCGGTCGCGCCCGGCCCACTCCACCCGCTCCATCTGGGCAGCATCCCCGTGGCCGCGCCACTGCACCCGCAGCGTGCGGCCGTGGTTGGGACGGCGCTCGCGGTAGACCAACTCGCGGGAATCCTTGGTGCGTCGCTCCACCTGGTGCAGCACCAGTTCGCCGGCGAAGAGCCCCAGTTCGAGCTCGACCTGGTCCCACTCGCCCGGCCGGCGGCTGGTCACGAGGCGCGCCCAGCCCTCGGCGCCACCCGCCGGACCGGCGTCGGCGGGCCCCCGGCGGAGCTCGAACAGCTCCTCGCGCACCAGGTCCGGCGGACCGAGGTCGTCGAACGGGAGGCCGGCGATGTCGTCGCCCACGGGCGGCGGTCCATCCGGCACCTCTCGAGGAGCCCCCTGGCCCGGCGCCCACGGGGCCGCGCCGAGCACCAACACAGCCAGCCATCGGGCGATCGGGATCACCCGCTGGCCATCGGCGGACCGACCCGGGCGCTTGAGGGCGCCGCGCCGCGCCGACGCTTCGAAAGCCGCGCGCGGGACCCGCATCGCGCGCGCAACGGCCGCCCCTGCGCCCAAAGGCGTCTGGCCGTCACGGCCGGGTCGGATCGAGCGCGCGCACCGCGAAAACGGCGCCGCTCGAGAGCGCCGCCGCGCACAGTGCCAGGACCAGGGCCGCGCCCACGCGGAGACGTTCCGCCAGGTCGACCCAAGCGAAGTGCGAAAAGCCCCGATCCCTGGCGTGGTTGGGCACGAGCAGCGCAGGGTCGTCCACGCCGAAAACACGCCGCACGGGAAACTCCTCCCCAAGCCCGGCGACCCGGTGGCGCAGGATGCGCCAGTGGGCCCAAGGCGCGGCAAAACGCCAGTCCCACTGCACGTTCAAAAAGCGCGCTTCATCGGCCTCGCGCCCGTCGGCGGGCCCGGCCTCGGGCCACTCGATGGCCGCGGCGCGGAGCGCCAGGTCCTGGTGGGTCGGATGGTCCACCAGCACACCGCCCAGGTTCGCCACGAGTCCGAACAACACGAGCGGACCCGCGACCCACGGCAAGAGCCGCGCCTGCGCCAAGCCATCGAGCGCCAGCGCAACGCCGGACCAAAGGAGCGCGAGCGCCGGCAGGGCGTACCGCGGACCAAACGTCCAAGCACCATGCCACCCCTGCGTCGGCGCGACCAATGCGAAGAGCGCCGCGCTCGCGCCGAGCACGACCAACAGCGCCGCCCGGTCCGCGCGGATGCGCCACAGCCCCAATGGCACCAACAGCACGAGCGGCGCCAGCCACACGAGGCCGCGCCCGGGCGAAATCCAAAGCCCCGCGAGGCCTAGTTCGGGCGGGTACCCGAAGAACGTGCCGAGGGCCGCGCCGTAACCGGATTCGAGGGCGTTGCCAAAACGCAGGTGGTTCGCCGCGAGCCACAGCGCCGCCGCCGCCGCCGCGGGCGCGAACGCGAGGGCCAGGTCCGCCGCGAGGGCCCGCGGTCCGGAGCGCCGCCGCAGGAGCGGCACACTGCGCAGCCCGCGGTGCCCGCGCACCAAGGTCGCGAGCAGCGCGAGCGCCAACACCACGAGCGCCGGTGCCACGGCGATGCGCGTCAATCCGGCGGCGCCGGCGGCCGCGCCGAACAGCACCAGGTCGCGCCGCCGCGGCCGGCCGAGACGCGAGAAACTCTCCCGCGCCCGCAGCCACCCGTCGAACGCGAGCACCAACAGGAACGTCGCCTGGACGTCGCTCAGGGCGGAACGCGCCTGGGGCCACGCGAACGTCGCCGCGCCGTACACAAGGGCCGCACCAAACGCCGCGGGCCGCGTGGCACCGAGGCGGCGCGCCGCGAACACGAGCAGCGCCGCGGTCGCAGCTCCGAGCAGCGGATTGCGCCACGCCACGAGGAGCCGCGGCAGGTACTCACTGCGCGCGACCCCCATGTGCGGCTCGCTGCTCCGGTGGCGCTCCTCCAGTTCTGGCAGCCCCGCCGACGCCAGTCTGCCCGCCCAATAGAGCGGCACACCGGCGGCCGCCTGACCGATGCCGAACCACGAGTAGAGCCGGCCGTCCGTGCCCTCGCGCAGGTTGAACCGCACGGCCATCAGCGCCGCGCCCTCCGGCGTCTCCGCCGTCAGGGCGAGCCCCTTGCCGAGGGCGAGCGAGCGTGTGGTCTGGAACTCGACCTCCGCGTCGGGGTTGTCGAACGGTGCGGAGAGTGTGGCCGTGTAGATCCCGAGCAGGAGCAAGAACACGGCGAACGCCGTTTGACGGTCGGCGCTGCGCAGGGACTGGGGGCGGACCGGTCGGCTCACCGCGTTTCCCCCGCCGCGTCCTGGAGCGCGAGCTCCGCGGGGTAGACGTAGAGTGCCACCGAGCCCTGGCCCCACGCTTGCGCAAAACCGGAGCTGCGCAGGCGGTGCACGATGGAGGGCAACCGGTCCACGTCGCGCGGCCCGAGCAACACGACGACCGGGCGGCCGAGTTCCCACAGGGCGCGCCGGTGATCCGGCGACCACTGGCTGCGGTCGCGCAGCAGTTGCGTGGCACCGTTGCGGCGCGCCGCCAGCCCGGGCGTGCGGGCGTCGAGCACCTGGCTGGCACGGTCGAAGTAAAGATCCATGGCCGCAAACACCGCCGCCTCGTGGCCCTGCAAGTTGTCCGGCGTGACGAAGGCCCGGGGCGGGTCCCCGTAACCGTAGCCGGTCGACTCGAACGCATCCAAGAGCAAGACGGGGCGATGCCCGCGCAGCCCGGTTTCGGTGCGCAGGTATCGGTACGCCGCGGCCAGGTCCGCCGACGCCGACGTGGCGGGGCCCGGCGAGAGCGCCAGCGGCTCCTCGACGAGCGGCGCTTCGACACGCGCGAAGGCCAGGTACGCCCGCGCCCCGCGCCACTCGTTGGCGGCGGCGAGCGCGAGCAACGACACACCACAGAGCCCCGCTGCGACGCGCGCCGCGCCGCCCTTCGCGAACCACGCCACACACCCCGCGCCCGCCAACATGCCGACGGGGATCGCCGCCAGGCGCACCAACTTGTACTGGTTGTCGTAGGGCAGGATCACGAGCCCGTGCAACACGAGCGGGCCCAGGGCGGCCACGGCGAGCAAGACGAGCACCGCGCGCCGCGGTTCGCCCCCGCGCCAACCGCTGCCGTCCGCAGAGGCGCCGGGCACACCCTGCACGAGACCGAGGAGCGCGAGCGGCAATACGAGGAGGAGGGGCAACACGGCGGCCCATAGACCGCCGGCACTGGGCACGAGTTGCACACTTTCGCCGCCAAACGCCGCGCTGGCCTGCACCGTCGCGAGCGCACCCGGCACGAGGGCGAGCACGGTCGCAAGTGCCGTATGGATCCTCGCCGCCGGTGTGCCCGCGAACACGGCCGCGCACAACGTCGGTCCCGCGCCGACCAAACCCACGAGTGGATTCAGCAGCGCGGCCGCCCCGTGCAGCGCTCCGGTCAAAAGTGGCCACGGCCGCGCGCCGTGCCGCAGCGCATGGGCCGCGGCGAACCAGGCGCCGAGCACCAGCGCCAACGACGCGGGGTACGAGTTCGAGTTGCCGAACTTCGAGAGGCCGTAGCTGAGGCGGCGGTCGAAGAGCGGCAGTCCATCCGCGCCGTCGGGCACACCGCGCGCCAGCTCGGCGAACAGGCCGAGCGCAGTGCTTGGCTCCCCCATCTCGGCGCCGCGCACCAACCACACGAGGGCCGACGCGGTGCCTAGGCCGAACAAACCGCCGACGACGGCCGCCACTTCCCGACCGCGCCCGCGCCACAGCACCGCGGCGAGAAGTTGCAGGGTCGGCGCCAAGGCCGCCACCGCCCACACGTTGAGCGCACACAGCGCCTGCGTCGGCGCCAGCGCAAACGCGCGCGCGACCAGCGCCCCCAGCGCGTGCCAGATCCAGTAGTACCCAAGGGGCGCGTCCGCCATCCACGGATTGCTCGGCGGGAGGGCGCGCTCCGTCGCGAGCAAGAGGCCACTGTGCAACAGACCGTGGTACGAAACCCGCGGCGCGCTGCCCTGGAACAAAAACGCCGCCACCAGCGCGGTCATGCCCGCGGCGAGCACGATGGCGAGCAACGTCGCCGCGCCCGGGCGCTCGAGCCGCACGGTCCGGCCGCGCGCCGCGGGGAGCAACGCGACGTGCAGCAACGCAAACAACCCGAAGAGCACCGCGAGCGCCGCATCGCCCGCGGCTTCGCCCCCGAACGGCCCCGCGCGCAGCGCCAACCACGGCACGAGCGCCGCGGGCGGACCGAGCAGCCAACCGAGCAGCGCGAGTTTGATCCAACTCGGGCGTGTGCCCGAGAGCAACGCGAGCGGTGCAAAGAGGGCCGGGCCGAGGAGCAGCGCAGCCGCCGGCATCGCGAGCAGACCGCGCGGCCCGAGTCCCAACGCCAAAGGCACCCCCAGCGCGAGCAGCAGCGCGACCGTCGCCGCGAGCGGCACCAGGCCGAGTTCGCGGACGGACGGCGTGGACTGCGACGCCGCCCCGCTGCCGTGGCGGGGTTGCTCGGCCCCGGCGCTCAACGGGGCTCGGGCCCGTCCCCGCCCAGGTAACCCAGGGCGCGCAGGGCCTCCAGGCGCTCGGGCGAAAGCCCCCCGCCGCCCTCGCGCCGCACCAGCCCCGACAGCCAACTGTCGATGGCGCGGGAGAGTTCGCGCACGACCTCCGGATGTTCGGCGGACACGTCGTGCAACTCGCGCGGATCCCGGCGCAGGTCGAAGAGCCCAACCGGCGGCACGGTGTACGGGCCCGGCGGGTGCTCCTCGGGCACGACGCCGTCCGGGTTGAGCACGAGGCGCCAGCGATCCGTGGCCGCGGTGAAGATGCGATCCTGCCAGTGACCAAACGCCGGCCGCGATTCGAACGGGCGCTCCACGTGGCTGTCGACCAGCGGCAACAGCGAACGGCCGGCGTGGCGCCCGCGCACCTTCACGCGGAACCAATCGCAGATCGTCGGCGCCACGTCGGCGAGTTCCACAACCTCGCCCACCACGCGCCGGCCGGTCAGGCTCTTGGGGTGGCGAAAAAAGAGCGGCACGTGCAGCACCGACGAGTACACCGACTTGCTGTGGCCCCAGTAGCCGTGGCGTTGGTGCAGCTCTTCGCCGTGGTCCGCGGCGAACACGAGCAGTGTGTCCTCGAGCCGATCGCGGTCGGGCCCGCGCTGCGCGTAGCCCAAAAGAAACAGCCCGATCAGGCGATTGATGCGCGCGATCTCGCCGTCGTAGGAGGCCACCACGCGTGCGACGTCGCGCGGCCCCAGCGCAAGCCCCTGCTCGTAGGCCGGATCGAGGAACTCGCGGCTGCCATTCGCGGGCCCGTCGTAGGTCGGATCCGCGAAGACGCTATCGAAGTCGTAACCCTGCAGCGGCAAGGGCGCGTAGGGCAAGTGGGGCCCCATCAGGTGCACCCAGGTGAAGAGCCGTTTGGCGCCGGCGGCGGATTGTTCCTCGACCCAGCGCGAGGCGGCCTGCAACACGGCGAGGTCGCGGTCCTCCGAACGCCAGTCGCAGACGAAGTGCGAGAAGCCGCGCTCGATCCCGCTGCCCGGCGCCAGCAGTTGGTTGGCGGTGAACGCACCGGTGGTGAAACCGGCGGCGGTCAGGGCCTCCGCCAGGGTCTCCACGTCCTCCGCGAGCGTGTCGCGGTTGTCGCGCGCCCCGTGTTCCAGGGGCGAGAGCCCCGTCATCAGCGTCGCGATCGACGGAAAGGTCTGGCCCCGGGGCGCGTACGCGCGCGCGAACGAGACTCCGGCCCGCGCCAGCCCGTCGATGGAATCGTCGCGCGCGCCGCCCCGCGTGACCGGGTCCAGGGGGTAGGAACTGGTGTCCAGCGGGTAGAGCCAACTCGAGAGGTGGTCCGCGCGCAGCGTGTCCACCGTGATGAGCAGGAGGTGCCGCGGCGGCGTGCCGGGGCGCGGCACATCGGAGCAGGCACCCGTGAGCCCCGCGGCGAGCCCGACGGCCGCGGCGATGCCGAGAGCGAGAAGGAACGAAGGTCGCGACCCCATCGGCGCCAGTGTAGCGGCCCCCGGGGCTCCCTCCGGCGGGTAGCCTCGTCGCCCATGGCCCGCACAAGCAAGACCCTCCGCATCCGCCGCGTCTCCCTCGCCTCGGCCGCGTGGGTGGGAGGCCTCCTCGGACTCGTGCAAGGTGTGCTCCAGGCGCTCGTGTTCCTGCTCGCGCCTGCCCTCCTGGGCGGCGTTGCGGCAGCGGAGGCCGAGGGCGAAATCCAGGGGTTGGTTGGCTTCCTGGCGGCCCTCGGCTTCGCAATGCTGCTGGTGCTGCCCCTGGCCGGCGCCCTGCTCGGGGCGCTCTGGAGCGCGGTCCTCGCGTTCTTGCTGAACATCGTCCTGGCGCTCGTCGGCGGCTTCGCGCTGGACGTGGAATGAGCGCCGTCCCTAGCGCCGACGTCGGCGAGCCGGCGGACCTCGGCCGCCGCGACCTCGTGGTCCTCGGCCTCGCGGCGCTGGTCGTGCGGGCGGTGCTGCTCGGGGCCCTCGCCCGGTCCGAACCCCTGACGCGGGTGCCCATCTCCGACGCCGCGTACTTCCGCGCCTGGGCCGAGGCTCTCGCCGCCGGCGAACCCTGGCGCGAGGGACTGGCCCACTGGCTTGCGCCGCTCTACCCGTGGTGGCTCGCGGCCCTCGCGCGTGTGGGCCTGGAGCTGCCCCTCGGCGCGGTCCTCGTGCAAGGGCTGGTCGGGGTGCTCGTGACCTTGGGTGTCGCGCGACTCTGCGCGCGCCTCGCCGGGCGGCGCGCGGGGTTGGCGGCGGGGATCCTTTGGCTCGGGTACGGGCCGGTGGTGCTGCTCGAAAGCCGGCTCCTCGCCGTGAATCTGGCCCTGCCGCTCGCGCTGGTGGCGCTGGGCGGACTGTGCGCGGCGCGCGAGCGCCTCCTCGGCGGGCGTGTGGCCTGGCCGGCCGCGGCCGTGGCGGGGATCGCCGGGGGCTTGAGTGTCCTGGCGCACCCGAACCTCCTGATCGCCCTGCCGATGGCGGCCCTGGCGGCGGCGGTCGGCGCGCGCGGGGAGAGCGGCGGACGGCGCGCACGGCTCGCCGCGGTGCTCGCGCTGGTCCTCGGATTCGCCGTGGGACTCGCGCCCGGGCCGATCTCCAACGTCGCGGCGTCGGGGCGCTTCGTGCTGACGACCGCCAACGGCGGTGTGAACTTCGGCCTGGCGAACCGGCCCGGCGCGAGTGGGACCTTCGACGCGCCCGGGCCCCAGTGGGGTTCGATCTACCACCAGCGCGACGTCGCGATGGCGGAGGCGAGCGCGGCCCTCGGGCGCCCCGTCGACGAGGCCGAGGCTTCGCGTTATTGGTTCCGGCGCGGACTCGATTGGATCGCGGCCGAACCGCTCGACGCCGCGCGATTGCTCGGCGCCAAGCTGCTCGCGTCGCTCAACAGCGAGGAGCTCGACGTGCAAGTGGTGCAGTCCGCGAGCCGCGCCGCCGCGCCGGTGCTGTGGCTCGCGCCGCTGCCCTTCGGGCTGCTCGCGGCGCTGGCGGCGCTCGGTGTCGGCCGCGTGCGGCAGCGATGGGTACTGCTGGCGTGGATCGCCGCGGGACTCGTCGCGACGGCGCTCTACTTCCACTACCCGCGCTTCCGGTTGGTCTGGATGCTCGGACTGATGCCCTTCGCGGGCGCGGGCGCCGCGCAGGTCGTGGGAGCAATCCGCGGCGGACCCCGACCCCGGCCGGTCGCCGCGCTGCTCGCGGCGTGTTTGCTGGGGCTGTCGCTGGTGCCAGCCGGCCGGCAGTTGGCCCAACGCCAGGGCGCGCACGCGCGCGTCGACCAGGGCCTCGCGTGGATGGCCCTCGGACGTGCCGACCACGCCCGCGCGGCCTTCGAGGACGCCCTGCAGCTCCACCCGGGCGAGGTGCGCGCGCGGGTCGAACTCGCGAAGTTCGAGCGCAGCGAGGGCCGCCGGGAAGCTGCGCGCGCCCGTCTGCTCGAGGCCCTCGCGCTGCCCGTGGACTACCCGCCGGCGGTGCTCGAACTCGTGTACCTGGAGCTCGGCTCCCCGGACCCCGCCGAGCGCCGCCGGGGCCACGCGCGCGCCCAGGTGTGGCTCGACGCCGCGCCCAAGGAGCACCCCCAGCGGCGCGAGTTCGAGATCGCCGTCGTCACGGGCCTGCTCGATCGAGCGCGCCAGGCAGGTGACCCCGAGGGCGCGCGCGGCGCGATCGCCGAGGCGCGCGCGCGGCTCGAAGCGATGGGGCCGCGCGATCGGAAGGTGCGGGACGTGCGCGAGCTCCTGTGGGAGGAACTCGGGCGGCGGGAAGCGCCCTGACGCGAGTTGTCGCGGTCAACCGCGCGCCCAATCGGGAAGCGACGCCTCGATGCCGATCAGGTGCCGCGACCACAGCTCGAACACGAGCGCGATCAGCGCGATCAAGAGCAGGTTGAACCAGAGGCCGACGCGCATCATCGTCGCCATCGGCACGAGCCGGCTCGAGAACACCACCGCGTTGGGCGGTGTCGCCACGGGCAACATGAACGCGCAGGACGCCGCGAGTGTCGCCGGCAGCATCACCGTGCGCGGGTCGAGGTCCGCGGCCAGGGCCGCGCTCGCGAGCACGGGCAACAGCACCTGGGTGGTCGCGGTGTTCGAGGTGATCTCGGTGAGCGCCGTCACGGCGACGACGATCAGCAAGAGCGCCGCGACGGGTGGCAATCCGATGAGGGCGGGAGCCAGCATGGTGCCCAGGGCCGCGTCCAATCCGCTCGCGCGGAACCCGGCGGCGATGGCAAAACCGCCGCCGAGCAGCAGCAGCACCTCCCACGGCATGCGGTTCGCCGTCGACCAATCCATGAGGCGCTCCCCCTGCACCCGCCCCGACGGCAGCGCGAACAACGACACCCCGAGGAACAGGGCGATCGTCGCGTTGGAGATCCACTCGGCCGCCAGTTCGGGGGCCGTGCCCTCGGGCGCGAACCAGGGCGCCCAACCGGGCACGAAGACAAAACCGAGATCCAGGTCCGAGCGCGACAGCCACAGCACGACCGCGATCAGGAACACGAGGCCCACCCGCTTCTCCGCCGCGCTCCAGGCGCCTAGGGCGCGGCGCTCCCGCCGGATCACCTCGCCGCCGGCGGTGCCCTCCGCGTCCACGGACAGCAGCACGCGCGTCAGCAGCAGCCAACCGAGCGGCAGGTAGAGCAGCAGGATCGGCAAGAACGCCAGCACCCAGGTCGCAAACGGCACACTCGGCGCGCTGGGGAACGCGTCCTGGAACTGACCGAGGTAGACCTGGTTGGGCGCGGTGCCCACCGGTGTCGCGATGCCGCCCACCGACGACGAGTAGGCGATGCCGAGCAACAGCGCGGGGCCAAAACCGTTCGGCCGTTCGCCGGAGCCGCGGGGGCGCTCCCCCACCGCCGCGACCACCGCCACGCCGATGGGCAACATCATCAACGTCGTGGCCGTGTTGTTGAGCCACATGGAGAGGAACCCCGCAGCCAGCATGAAACCCAGCACGATGCTGCGGGGTCGTGGTCCGACGGCGGCGACCACCGCCAGGGCCAGGCGCCGGTGCAGGTTCCAGCGCTCCAGTCCGAGGGCCAGCAGGAACGCGCCCAGGAACAGCAGCACCAGGTCGTTGATGTAGGCGGCCGCCGCGCGCTGGGCTGGCAGCGCCCCGAGCAGCGGCAGCAGGGCCGCGGGCACGAGGGACGCCGCGCCGATGGGCACGGCTTCGGTCAGCCACCAGGTGGCGGTGACGAGGGTGGTCGCCAGGACCGCGCGCTGGGCGAAGTCGAGCGGGAGCCCGGGAACCAGCAGCACGAACAGCGCGGCGACGGGTGCTCCCCAGAGGGCCAGCCTGGGCCCGAGGGAGCGCGGCGCGGCGTCGGTGGCGTCGGTCACGGCGCGGGGGGCGCAGTCGGCGCGCACTCGGCGGCCAACCAGGCGGCGTAGGCGGCGCCCGCCGACGCGGGCGCGAGCACCAGGATCTCCGGCACCTCGTAGGGATGGGAAGCCGCGATGTGGGCCTCCACGGCGGCCACCCGGTGCACGACGGTTTTTGCGACTAGCGCCACCTCGTCGGCCCGTTCGACCGCGCCGCGCCAGCGGTACACGCTGACCAGGCCGGGCTGGATCTGGACACAGGCGGCCAGCCGCGCGTCGACCAGCGTGCGCGCCAGGCCCTCGGCCGTGCCCATGTCCGGGCAGGTGACCAGGACGATCCGCGGCGCATCGCCGTCCGTGGGCGGGTCGAGGGGCGCCTCGGGGCGCGTCGAGGTGGGCCGCGTCATGGGCGGATGGTACCAGGGCGAGCGCGCGCCCGATCCGGCCCGCCTTGCGCGCCGAACCTTGCGGATTGGTAGCATCCTCGCCCCCGTCCCCCAGGCACCTTCATGTCGATCTTCGATCGCGTCGCGCTCTCCACCCTTCCGCTCATCCCCACGCCCGTCATGCGCCGCCTGGCGGGGCGGTACATCGCGGGCGAGCGCCTCGACGAGGCCATCGCGCGGCTGCAGAACCTCCGCGACGCGGGGTACCCTGGGATCGTCGACGTGCTCGGCGAGGATGTGCACGACGAACGCCAGGCGCGCGGCGTGGTGGCCCAATACGTGACGACGGCGCGCGCCGTGGCCGAGGCCAGGCTCGACGCCTACGTGTCGGTCAAACCGACCCACGTCGGTCTGAAGTTGGGCGAGGACCTGTGTTTCGAGCTCTACGACACGTTGGCGCGCGAGTGCGCGTCGCTCGGCCTGCGCCTGCGGGTCGAGATGGAGGACCACCCCACCACCGACGGCACGCTGCGTGTGTTCGAGCGGCTGCGCGCGCGCCACGCCCACGTGGGCATCGTGCTGCAGGCGCGGCTCTTCCGCACGCTGGACGACATCCGCCGCCTGGCTCCCGGGCCGCTCGACGTGCGTCTCGTGAAGGGCATCTACCTCGAACCCGCCGCCATCGCGCACACGGAGCCCGAGCCGATCCGCGCGGCCTTCGTGGAGTGCGCACGCCTCTTGGCCGAACGCAAGGCGCAGCTCTCGCTCGCGACCCACGACGAGCTGCTCGCCGAACGTGTGCTGCCCGAGTTGACGCGCCGCGGTTACGGCAAGACGGACTACGAGTTCCAGGTGCTGCTGGGCGTGCGCGAGCCCCTCTGGGCCACGTGGCGCGCGGCCGGACACACGGTGCGTGTCTACGTGCCCTACGGCCCGGAATGGCGCCCTTACAGCACCCGCCGCCTGCGCAAGAATCCGCAGATCTTCCGGCACGTGATGCGCGACACGCTGCTCTTCTGGCGAAGCTGAATCGCGCGCCTCGAGGCGATAGCCCGGGTTATTCATCAGGTTTCCGATCCGACGAGCCCAAGTCGCTGTCTGGTGGTGCTTTGGGGCCGTGGCATCCACAGTCGACCTTGAACAGGTCGTCGAGGACGGCCGCGGCCCCAAAGTGCCGCCAGGCGGCGAAAGGCGGCCGAAG
>WGMC01000015.1 GCA_016125265.1 Planctomycetaceae bacterium | reverse complement strand
GGTGTGCGCCCTCCGGCTCCGCTACGCTCCACCTGCGGGCGCACACCCCCGCACCTGACCAACCCCAACAACCCGTTCCACTCTCATAGCGACTGGACCAAGGATCGGGGTCACGTCACTCCCACGCGCGTGCTGGTCAGTCCCCTCGACAGCGGCCCGACGGACGACATCATGCTGGTGTCGAACGTGTTCCCCGGCGTCTACGACTTGTGGACCGTGGGGCTGACAGGCTCGCAGTTGAAGGTCGAAGTGCAAGCGGGCCTGGCCGAGCTCGGCGAGATGGAATCGGTCGCGATCGCCCAGGAGGACTTCGACGGCGATGGCGACTTGGACGTGGGGCTTTCCCCGCTGTTCAGCCCGCAGTTCTACGTCGGCAACGGCGACGTCTCCTTCAGCCCCGGCTCTTTCCTGCCGACCCTCGGTGGGAGTCAACACGCAGTCGGCTTTACCGACGTAGATGGCGACGGGGATCCCGATTCCGTGCTGCTGGTCCGCGATTTCAGTAGCTGGTACCTGGACTTCGGCATCAACAATGGCGCCGGGGCGTTCGGCAATGTCTCGTTCGAGGACGCGCCCGGGACCTACGCCTTCGAAGCGCGCATGATCTTCGCCGATGTCGGCGGACAGGGCGCCGTGTCGACCTTCGTGACCGGCGGTACGGGGCTGGCGCGCAGCAACTGGCCCGGGGGAAGCGCGAGCAACGAGCTCGTGCTCGCCGGCGGCTACGCCGAGGTGGCGGCGGCCGATTTCGACGGCGTGAACGGCCTCGACCTGGTCGTGTGCGGTCGGGGCCAGAACGGGATCGTCGTGTTGCTCAACGACGGCACTGGCAACTTTCCGATGACCCAGGCCTACCAAACCGGGCGTTTCCCCGAGAGTGTGGTGGCCGCGGACCTCGACGGCGATGGCGACATCGACCTGGCCGTGGCCAATCGCGATGGTGACACGGTGACCGTGCTCTGTGGCGATGGCGCGGGTGGGTTCACGAACTGCGGCAAGCACCCTGTCGGTCGAGGGCCCCTGGACATCGCGGCGGGAGACGTCGACGGCAACGGGAAGATCGATCTCGTCGTTGCGTGTTCCGTCGGCGGCAAGATGACGGTGTTGCTCGGGCTGTAGCGCTTGGTTCGTCCCGACGGACACGCGCTTCTGGTCTTCAGGGTGACGAGCAGCGCGTGGTCTCGTCAGGCTCCCGACCGGGGCGCGGTCGGAGTGGGCGGGCTCGGGGGGTCGAAGGAGAGCGCGACTTGTGAGCCGTAGAGGGGGTAGTCGATTTCGACGCGGTAGCCGCGAAAGCGGCTCGCGTTCCAGCGGGTGCGTTCGAACACGTGGCGCAGCAGATCGGCGTAGCGCGGGGCGCCGGCGGCGCGCAGGCGGGCGGGGCCGGTGCCTAGGGGAATGACGGTCTCGAGCAGGTCGAGGCGGTCCACGTCGCGCGTGCGGTCGTTGACGTCGGCGGCGCCGTTGAGGGCGGTGTCGTAGATCGCGAGTTCGGGCTCGGACCCGGGGTACACGTCGACGTGCACGAGCACGTCGAAGATCAGGTGGCGCGCGGGGGTCGAGACCTCGCTGAAGACGTAGCCGCGGCGGCCCAGATCTTTTGGCACGTAGCGCTGGATCTCCTTGAAGTTGGCTTCGGCTAGGAGGAAGTCGACTTCGCTGCCGGGCCCAAAGTCGTCGCCGCCCAGGCGGTAGTGCACGACGTCGCCGGCGTGGTGCACGTCGAGTTGGGCGGGGCGCGCGCTGCAGAAGTGGTTGAGGCGCAGGCTTTCGAGGTCGGATACCGGCGTGCCGTCGAGGGTCGAAGGCTGGCGCGCGTTGGGCTCTTTCGAGAAGCGCCGCGTCGCAAACTGCACCGGCGCGCCAGGGCGCAGGCGGCGCAGGCCGAGCAGGCCGAAGACCCACACGATGTCCACGTGCTGGCCGTCGTCGGAGGGGTGCAGCAGCACGGTGGAGAGGTTGAGTTCCGCCGTGACGCCCTTGATCTGGCTGAGGGCGCGCCAGGCGGTCTGTTTGGAGCGCAGCTCGGCCTCGCGCCGCGCCTCGGGCACGTAGGCGGCCAGGATCGCGTCGAGGTAGCCGCGGTCGCCGAGTTGGGAGCGGATCAACTCCGCGAACGCCTCGACCGCGTTGCTGGCGGCCAGCACCTCGGCGTCCGGGGCGCCCCGGTCGGCGGCGGCCCGCACCAGGCGCTGGAGCGGCGCCGGCCCCGGCAGTTGGTGCAGCACCATATAGGGGTCGCCGGACCGCAGCGCCTTCAGGAGGCGGCTGGCCAGAACCTTGTCGAGCCCCAGCTCGGCGGCCAGGCGCTGGGGACCCCCCTGGGCGGAGGGCAGGTGGGCGAGCAGGGCGGACAGCGTGCGCTCCAGGTCCCGGCCCACCGATCCGAGGCGCTGCTCCAGGGCCGCGGCGGGGGTCTGACTGGACGGGGTCTGGCTGGAAGGGGTCTGGCTGGAAGGGGTCACGGGGCTCGAGTGTGCCAAGGGGAGCGGGGCGGACGGTAGTCGCGTCGGGACCACCTGGGAGAGGCATATCCCCGGGCAGTAGAGTTGTCTCGAAGTTTCCTAGAAACTTCCGAGATGGATCGGGCTAGCCTGGGGAGGTCGGCTGGGGTCCGCTCCGGGCCACCTCGCCGACCGACCGCTCTTCCGGAAGCCCCCTAGACTTGGACCAGCCCTGGTACGGGGCCGGCCTCCGCCCCGGGCGGCATCCGGGCCCTCTCCCCCAAGACCACACCCACCATGAAGCGCCTCCTCACCCTCGCCGCCCTGGCTCTCGTCGCAGCGCCCGCGGCGGCGCAGCTCGGCACCCCGATCACCCTCGGGCCGTTCGGCGGTCCGTTCCAGTCCGTGGACGTGGACCCGGCGAACCCTCAGAGCCTTCTGCTCTCGAACGTGGAGAAGGGCGTCCTGCGCTCCACCGACGGGGGCAACAGCTTCTTGCCCCTGCAGCCCCTCGGACTGCCCGTGGGTCCGTTCCAGTTCGTGCGCCGTTTCGAGCGCAACCCGAACAACCCAGGCCAGCTCTTCGCGCTGCTGGGCTCCACCGCCTACAGCTCGCTCGACGGCGGACTTTCCTGGACGGATCTCGGTGTGCCGGCGGCGTCGGACCTGCGCTGGATCGCCGTGCAACCGGGCGGCAACGGACTGCTGGCCAGCTCGAGCGCCGAGGTGTGGCATTCCCCCGACGCGGGGGCCTCGTGGAACTTGGCCTTCTCCGGCCTGACGCTCGGCCAAGTGACCTTCGCGCCCAGCGACCCCAGCCGCGCCTACCTCGCCAGCTTCAACGGCCTGCGCATCAGCACGAACGGCGGCGCGAGCTTCGCACCCGCCGGCGCTGACACCACCTGGCTGAAGGGGGTGGCCGTGGCGCCGAACGACCCGAACACCGTCTTCGGTGGCGGGCTCTCCGGCCGCATCAAGAAGAGCACCAACGCCGGGGCCACCTGGACGGACACGCTGCTCGGCACGTCGTCTTCGGTCGAGTTCTTCGAGCTCGACAGCGTTGTCCCCGGCCGCATCTGGGCGTGCCTCCTGGACCGCCTCTACACCAGCGACAACCTCGGCGCCTCGTGGGCCTTCGCCAGCCAGGGCCTGCCCGCCAGCCAGCCCATCGTCACGGACCTGGCGTTTGCGAGCAACGGCAACCAGTACCTCTCGACCGAGGACGGCTTCTTCCGCGCCCAGGGCGGGGTGCCGCCGTGGACGCTGATCGGCCTGCCGAACCTGCCGCTTTTCGACGCGGCCATCGCAAGTCCCGGCGGCAAGCGCCTCGTGTCGAACTTCCGCGGTGTGTACGCGTCCGCCGGCCCGCTCTTTCCCATGGCACCGACCGCGTGGGTCTTCGACTTCGGCGCCCACACCAACCAGATCCTCGTCGATCCCACGAACCCGGATCGCTGGATCCTGGGTGGAGTCGGTGCCTTCATCGACAACGCGACCGTGCGCATCGCCACGAACAACGGCGCGAACATCCAGACCCCGCTCGAGTATTTCGGCGGCGGCCAGGTGCGTGCCCTCGCCCTCGATCCCATCGGCCAAACGCAGATGCTGGCCGGTGTGTTCCCGAACGGGTTCCAACAGCCCGGCCTGTCGCGCAGCACGGACCTGGGTGCGAGCTGGTCGCCCGTGCCCGGCACGACCTCGTGGGGTGTGGTCGGCGTCGCGTACGACCCCTTCGTCGCGGGGCGCATCGTGGTGCTCGACGGTCTGATCCCCGGCAACATCCGCATTTCGACGAACGGCGGGACGAGCTGGACCACACTCCCCGGTTGGAATCCCACGGCCCAGCCGTGGCTCCTGCGCGCGGATCCCGTGCAACCGGGTGTTTTCTACGGCGCGGATGAGGGAGTCGGTCTCCTGCGCAGCGTGAACGGCGGCGTGACTTGGACGCCGCTTGGCGAGTCGGCCTACGAGCGCTCCGACATCGCCTTCCACCCCACGATTCCCGGCCTCTTCTGGTTCAGCAATGCGGACGGCCGTGTGCGCGTGACCACCGACGGCGGCAACAACTTCGCCGACGTGTTCACCGTGCCCGAGGCACCGGTGGCCGCGTCGGGCTTGGCCCTAGATGCATCGACCGGCGGTTTGCTGGTGGCAACTGCGGGCAACTCGGCGTGGGAGGTCTTCTTCGCGTCGCCCTACGTGGACCTCGGTGGCGCGAGCGCCGGCGCGGGCGGTGTGACGCCGCGTCAGGTTCCGTCGGGCCCGCTGGCGCAGGTCGGCAACACCGGCTTCGCGCTGGGCGCAGATCGATTCGTCGGGGGCGCGCCGGTGCTCTTGCACATCGGTCTCGCGAACCTCTCGCTGCCCTTCGCCGGCGGTGTGCTCGGCACGTTCGAGCCGACCGTGTTCCAGGCCGCGTTGCTGGCGAGCGGCGCACCGGGAACGCCGGGCGCCGGCAGCGTCAACCAGCCCCTGCCGATCCCCCCGACGGCCAGCCTGGCGGGCCTCGAGCTCTACAGCCAGTTCTTCGGCTTCGACACCACGAGCCCGTTCGCGATCGTGCTCTCGAACGCCCTGCGCGTGCGCCTTCTGCCCTGATTCGAGCGCGCGCAAATCAGCGGCCGTCCCCCGGAACTCCGGAGGGCGGCCGCTCTTGCTTCGACGCGGATGGGCGTCAGGCCAGTTCGCTCGACACGCGCTCGCGCAGCCAGGCGCGTGCGGCGCGCCAGCCGCGTTCGACCGTGCGGGTCGATACGCCGAGGATGGAGGCGATCTGCTCCACGTCGAGGCCGGCGAACCAGCGGAGCTCGACGATGCGCGCGTTCATGGGGTCTACGGCGGCGAAGCGCTCGAGCGCCGACTCGAGCGCGACCAGGGCCTCGGGCGTTTCGTCGAGGGCGCTCTCGACTTCGAAGAGCTCCACACGTTCGGCGCCGCCGCCGCGCTTTTCCGCGAGGCGCGCGCGCGCGTGTTCGGCGAGGACGCGGCGCATGGCCGTCGAGGCGATGGCGAGGAAGTGACCCTTCGATTCGAAGCCGACGGAGCGCTGGTCGATCAGCTTCAGGTAGGCCTCGTTGACGAGGGCCGTCGCTTGGAGCGTGTGGCTGCGGCGCTCCCGGGACAAGTGGGCGGCGGCCAGGGAGCGCAGTTCGCCCTGCACGGCGGCAATCAGCTCCGGGAGGGCCGCCCGGTTGCCCCCGGCCAGGTCCTGCAAGAGGCGCGTCGCGTCGGTGGGCATGGCGGCACCATCGTAGGCCGCGAGGGCGCGGCCGGGATTTTTGGGAGAATCCTGTCGGCGATTGGCAGGTTTTCCGGCGGATGGGGGTGGCAACGGGTCGTTGCCAAGCACCTCCAACCACGGATCCTCCCATGAAGCTCCCCCTTGTCTCGGCAGCCCTCGGGCTCGCCTTCGCCGTCTCCATCCCCGCCGCGGCCCAATCGGGCTTCTGCCACCTGCCGCCCTGGACCGCGCCGGGCGCCCCGCAGCCCGGCTACCTCGGCTCTGCCGTGGCGCTCGACGGCCAGACGGCGCTGCTTGGCGATACCGCCCGCGAAATCGTCGTCGTGCTCACCCGCCTGGGCACCCAGTGGTATCCGCTGCAGACGTTCAGCGACCCGGATGGGTCCGGTACCTCGTTCGGTGCCGCCCTCGCCCTCGACGGCACCCACTTCTACGTAGGTGCGCCGTCCGCGGACGCGGGCGGCTCCGCCCTCGGCTCGGTGCACGTCTACGAACGGGGCCCGGGCGGCTGGGCCCACGTCCAGCGGCTGACCAGCCAAACCCCCACCGTCGACGGCCGCTTCGGCGCGGCCCTGTCGGCGCACAACGACTGGCTGGCCGTGGGAGCGCCCGGCGACAACGGAACCGGGCGCGCCCAAGTGTGGAGCTTCGCATCGGGGGCTGCCACCTACGTGAACTCCATGGGCAACTTCGCCACGTCGGGCGAGTTCGGCCGTACGGTCGCGCTGCACCGGCCCGCAGGTTCGAGCCACGGGTTCCTTTTCGTCGGCGATCCCTTCGACGACACCATCGCGAACAACGGCGGCGCGGTCCGCTACTTCCGCGTGCACCCGATGGAGATCGCCTATGGCTCCGTGCTCGCGCCGCTCGAACTCCAAACGGGGGACGTGTTCGGCATCTCGATCGGCTTCGACGGAGCCCACCTCGTGGTCGGCGCTTCCGGAGACGACGACGTCGCGCCGAGCGCGGGCGCGGCCTACGTGTACGACGTGCCGCCGCCGGGCCCGCTCGTCGCCAACTTCGCGGCCAAGCTGCTCGGTCCGGACACAGATGCGGGCGACTATTTCGGAAGAACCGTGGCCGTGCACGGCAACCGCATCGCGGTGGGGGCGTTGCAGCAGCAACAACCCGGTCCCCAAGGGGGCAAGGTGCATCTCTTCCGACCTGCGGTCTTCGGCAATGGCTGGTTGCACGACCGGCGCCTCGAGCCCGATGCCGCCACACCCGCCCTTGGCTTGAGCTACTCGCTCGCGATCCACGGGGATTTGGTGCTCGCCGGTGCGCCCCAGACTTCGACGGGGACGGTGCAAACCGGTGCGGCATTCCTGTTCTCCACTGCGGGCAAGAGCTTGCCCGGCGGCCTGTGCCCGGCGCCCGTGCTCGCAACCGCGATTCCCTACGGGCCGTCGAAAGGCGGACCCGGCGGCACGCCGACCCTCGGCTTCAACTCGCTACCCGTGCCCGGTCAATCGACGCAGATCGCGGTGAAGGGTGTTCTGCCGGGGACCACGCCGATCCTGCTGGTCGGCGCGGCGCCCGACTTCTTGCCCTTCGACGGCGGTCACTTCCTGGTCGCCAACCCGATCCTGCTGCCGATGCCGACGGTGAGCGCGTTCGGGCAGGTCGGCATGGGTTGGAGTGTGCCGGCGTCGACCGGGTTGGTGGGGGTCGAACTGTTCGCGCAGGTCTTCGGCTTCGATCCGGGCGCAGCGGGAGCCTTTGCGACCGTGCACAGCCGCGGTTTGGGCTTCTCGGTGGGCTACTGATCCCACCTGCGAAGGCTTGCCATGCGCGCATCGGGCGCGGCGCGGTTTCCTCCGCGCCGCGCCCGAGTGCGTTTGGGCCGAATGCGCTGAAGCTGCAGTCGTTTTGCAGCCTTTTGTGGCGGTGCGCGGGCGGCGAGCGCACGGATCCATGTGGCCCCCGTGGGGCCCTTCGAAAACCGTCTGCAACCTCGAGACTCCCATGAAACTCTCCCTCACCACCGCGCTGTTGCTCCCGACCCTCGCGGTCGCCGCCGCCGCGCAGAACATCGACACCCTCGGCACCTGCCAACTCCCCACCTGGCAGCCGAATGGCCTGGCTGCGCTCGAGCGCATGGGCCAATCCGTTGCGATCCAAGGCAACACGGCGCTCGTCGGCGCACCCGGCGGCGACCGCGTGTTCGTCTACGAACGCGACTTCAGCACCTGGAGCTTGGTGCAAACCCTGCAGAGTCCCCTCGGACTTGGCGTCGAGTTCGGCCACAGCGTGGCCATCGACGGGGAGCGCTGCTTCGTGGGTGCGCCCGGTGTCGATCTGGCGGCGCAGAACGCCGGGGCGGTGCACGTGTTCCAACGCGGTCCGTCCCAGTGGACACACCTGCAAGCCGTGCTCGACCTGACTCCGACGGTCAACGGTCGTTTTGGCCACAGCGTGGACGCGAGTGGCGGCTGGATCGCCGTCGGCGCGCCCGGCGATGGCGGCACGGGGCGAGCGCACGTGCTGAGCGTCTATGGCGGGAACGCGGTGCTCCTCCGCGAGTTCGGCCAGTTTCTGGCCGACGACAACTTCGCATCGGCCGTGGCCCTGCACCGCAACGTCGGCGATTCCTACGCTCAGGTGTTCGCATCGAACTGGTCGGACGACACTCTCGACACCAATGCGGGTTCCGTGTGGCACGTGGCCGTCAGCGGCACCGACATCACCTACGGAGGTGTGCTGCGCCCGGCGGACCTCGGCCTCTACGACCTGTTCGGCTACGCGCTCGACTACGACGGCGAGCACCTCGTCGTCGGCGCGCGGGGCAACGACGAGCAGGCCGTCGGAGCCGGCGCGGCCTACATCTACGACGTGGGGCCGACGACCTTTCCCCTGAGCGCCGACTTCGCCGCCAAGATCCACGCGCCCGAGGCCGGTGTCGGCGACCAGTTCGGCTACTCCGTGGCCGTCGAGGGCAAGCGTATCGCCATCGGTGCGCGGATGCAGGAAGCCGCACCGGGAGAGGTGGGCAAGGTGCACCTCTTCCAGCCGGCGATCTTCGGCGACACTTGGGTCTACGACCGCACGCTGGAGCCCACGGACGGGATGGCGGCCCAACACTTCGGCAGCGCCGTCGCGCTCGGGGATCGACAAGTCGTGGTCGGTTCGATGTACCACTACGAGGTCGGGTTCCAGGCCGGCGCGGCGTATCTGTTCTCGACGGCCACCAACGCTGCGGACGGCGGACTCTGCCCGAGCGAACACCTCACGACGGCGCAGAGTTATGGACCCAACAAGTCCGGTCCGAACAGTGCCCCCGGTCTGCAACTCGTCACACCCGCAGTGCCCGGACAGAGCGCTCTGTTGCGCGTCGACGGCCTCGCCGCGGGCGCCGCTCCGATCCTGCTGGTCGGAACCGCTCCGGACCTGCTGCCCTTCGACGCCGGACACTTCCTCGTCGCCAATCCGCTGCTGATCCAGATGTCCCAGGCGTCGCTCTTCGGGCAGGTCGGTGTCGCCTGGAGCGTGCCCCAGGCCCCCGGCCTCTTCGGGGTGCCGATCTACTGCCAAGCCTTCGCGATCGATCCGGCCGCGGTGGGGGCCTTCCACACCGTGCACAGCCGCGGGCTTGCGATCGGAGTGGGACATTGAGCTTCCGCGGTATCCTGGCGAACTGAGCCATGGGCGAACCCACACAGGACGCCGAATCCTGGGCGCGCGCCCGCGAACTCTTCCTCGACTTGGTCGAGTTGGAGCCAGCGGCGCGCGCCGCCAGTTTGCAGGCGCTGCGTGCGGACGATGCCAACCTGGCCGCGTGGGTCGAGCGGCTGCTCGAACGCGACGACGGCGCGGAGCACAAACCGATCTCGCGCCGTTTCGGGCCCTACGAAACCACGGCTCGCATCGCGAGCGGCGGCATGGGCGACGTGTACCTGGCGCGGCGCGTGGACGGCGAGTTCGAGCGCCAGGTCGCGATCAAGTTGCTGCGCTGCAACTTCCGCGGCGACGAGGTGCTGCGCCGTTTCCAGCGCGAGCGCCAAGTGCTCGCCGGATTGGACCACGAATTCGTCGCGCGTCTCCTGGACGGCGGCACCACACCGGACGGCGAACCGTACCTGGTGATGGAGTACGTGGATGGGCTCCCCTTGGACCGGCACGTGTCCGAGCGCGGCCTCGATCTCGCCGATCGCCTCGAGTTGTTCCAGCGTGTGCTCGCCGCCGTGGCGCACGCCCACGAGCGCGGCGTGATCCATCGGGATCTCAAACCGTCCAACATCCTCGTGCGCTCGGACGGCAGTCCGCGTCTCCTGGACTTCGGCATTTCGCGGCCCAAGAAGGACACCACGCCGGGCGGACCCCTGACCCGCACCGGCCACCGCCTCTTCACACCGGAGTACGCGAGCCCCGAGCAGGTGCGCGGCGAAGAGGTGACACCCGCGTCCGATGCATTCGCGCTCGGTGTGATCCTCTACGAACTGCTCTGTGACGAACGGCCCTTCGGGAACAGCGATTCGCTGCACGATCTCGAGCAGGCGATCTTGCAGACCCAGCCCCTGCCTCCCAGTCGGCGCAAACGCGGCACGGCGCGGCGCGCATTGGCGGGGGACCTCGACACCATCGCCATGAAGTGCCTCGCGAAGGCGCCGAGCGAGCGTTACCCCGACGCCGCGGCATTGGCCAAGGACGTGGAGCGGCACCTCTTGGGTTTTGCGATCGAAGCGCGGCCGGTGTCGATGTTCCTCTCCGCTTGGCGCGCCGTGCGACGTCGCCCCGGAATCGCCGTGGCCGTAGGCGCGGTGCTGTGCGCGATCGCCGTGTCTCTGCTCGCATGGCGTGCGGAGTCGACGCGGGTGCAGCAGGAAGCCGAGTTGGTGCGGAGCCTGGGCGCGCGCATCGACGGCGCTGCGGAGTTGCGCAAACGCGGGCAGCTCCCCGCGGCTCGGGCGGAGTTGGAATCCGTTCTCGCGGCGGCACGCGCGTTGCCGAGCGAGCGCGTACTGCTGGCGCGCGCGGAAGCGGCCCTCGGGGTGGTGGCGAACCACGAATCCCGCTGGAAGGATGCCCGTGCCCACTTCGAGCGCGCCTGGGACTTGCTCGCGGCACTCGCGGATGCTCCTGCCGAAGCGGTCGCCAGCGCGGGCAACGGCCTTGCCTACAGCCTGTTCAAGGGCGGCTTCAAGGAACAGTCGCTCGCCGCCGCCGAACGCGCGCTCGCACATGCGCGCGCGACGCTGCCCGAGGGCCACGAGCTGCGCACCGACGCGCTGCTCGAGGTGAGCGACCAACGTTCGGAGCGGGGCGAACACGAGTTGTCCATGGCCGCGCTCGACGAGGCGCTGGCGGGGCTGCGCGCGCGCGGCGATCCGCGCGATGCGAACCTCGGCGCGGTGGCCAACAGCTACGGTTCGGCGCTCTTCCACCAGGGACGCTACGAAGAGGCGTTGGCGCGTTTCCGCGAGGCGGAAGCGGCGCTCGCGTTCCACCTGGGGGCCGGCGACCCATCCCTGGCGCGCATCGCGCGCAGCGCCGCCGATTGCCTGCGGCAACTCGGCCGCTTCGACGAGGCGCGTGCCGAGTTGCTGCCCGCTGTCGAGCGGTACCGCGAGTTGGACCGCGACGCGGACTTGGCCGAGTCCCTGCGGGCCCTCGGCGAGTTGGACCGCGACGCCGGCGACTTGGACGCGGCGCTCGTGCACCTCGCCGAGGGACGCGAGCGTTTTGCGGCGGCCTTTTCGGCCTCCCACCCCGCGCTCTCGAAGTTCGACCAGTGGCTGGCCGACGTGCACGAGCGCCGTGGCGAGCCGGCCAAGGCGCGGGCCCTATTCGAGCGCGCCCTCGCGGGGCCCCACTCCCTCAGCGCCTATGGCCCCGCCGCCGAGGGCCAGGCCCGTGCCGGTCTGGGCCGGGTGCTGCTCCAGTTGGGGGACCGGGACGCGGGCAGGTCGGAGCTCGAGCGCGCCCTAGTCCTGCTCACGCGCGCCCATGGCGAGGGGAGCGCCGAGGCGTCCGCCGTGCGCGCGCTGCTCGATCAGTAGCGGCGCCCCCGCTTGCGATCGACCGGCTCCGCCGAAATCGCGGGCCGCCCCGTGGGGAGGTCCGCCCGGTCGGTCTAGGATGCAAGTCCCATGGAACCCACTCTCTACTTCCGTCCCGGTACCTGTGCCCTCAGCGAAATGATCCTGCTCGAGTGGATCGGCGAGCCCTACCGGGCGGTTCGGGTGGAGAAGGCCCAGACTGCCCTGCCCGGCTTCCGCGCCCTGAGCCCCCACGGCACCGTGCCGGTCATGCGCTTCGGGGACCTGGTGGTCTACGAGAACAACGCCCTGATCGCCCACCTGGCGGACACCCACCCGAACGCGAAGTTGCTGCCGCCGGCCGGAACCCCCGAGCGCGCCATAGCGAACCAGTGGATGAGCTACCTGGACTCCGGTTTTCACGTGGCCCACTACCCGCTGTTCAAGGCGTCGAAGTTCGCGGAGGACGAGGCCCTGCACCCGGTGCTGGCCGAAACCGCCAAGAAGCGCGTCGCCGAACACCTGGGCTTCGTGAACACCCACCTGGAGGAGCTGGACTTCTTCCTGCTGGGCCAGCGCACGGCCCTCGACGCCTACTTCACGGCGATCGGACGCTGGGCGCGCCGCTGGTTCGACTACGCCGACCAGTTCCCGGCCGTGGACCGCTTCCTGCTCGCGATGGACGAGGACGAGGGCGTGCGCCGAGCGAAGGCGATCGAAGCGGGCGAGATCGAAGCGCCGAGCGGCGCGCTGCAAGCGCTGTTGGCCTTCGAGGCCTGATCGGCGCCCATCCGTGGGTGGGCCAGGTGCCGAGAAGCGGATTCGGGGGTGATGTGTCCCGGCGCATTCACCTAATGTCTTCCCAATAGCGTCTCCTCGATGCTGCCAGCGACAGCTGGGCTGCGCAGGAGTGACGCGATAGATGCATCCCCCGCTTTGCGGGCGAGGGTGGTCAGCACCCTGCCGAAAACCATGCGTCCCTCGTCGGACCAGCGCTTCCTGAGCACAGGCAGGAGGTCCCCACAGAGTGCGGAGGCCTGTCCCGATGGAACGCGCTCGGCCAACTTGAGCAACACGGGCTCCAGCTCGAGCGACAACCCTTCGCGCTCGATCTCCTGGACCAACCCGAGGAGCTCGTGGAGCTGCTTGCCCACTGTCCCCGCTTCGATGCCCTCGGCGAGACGCTCCAATGCCTCCACCCGGCCCGCTCCCAGGTAGGTGGTTCTCGAGCCCTCGACAATGCGCGAGCTCGTCCACTGGCTCCGCTGGGAGAGCAAGGAAGTCCAGAGGACCTCAGCGGTCCTTGAATCAACGGCACTCGCAAGTCCCACGGATGGCCATTCCCCGGGTTCGAACTCGTCGATCCTGCGAGCCAGACGCTCCGCGGACAGCCTCGACTCCATCCGAGCGATGCGGTCGGAGTAGGCGGACGCAGTCAGACTGCCGGAAAACGTCGCTGGAAGCGCTGCGCGAATTCGCCGCAGCCGCTCGTAGATCCTCTCTGCATCCGAACTGCTGAGTTCTGCGTGTACCGCGAGCGCGTCGGCGAGGTCGCGGGCCACGAGGTCAACCTCCGTTGTGTCAAACCAGCGAAGCATGCGCTCGAGAAGTACGGCTGGAGCGTGTCCGGACGCGCGCTCCGTGAGCGCGGGTAGGGCCCGCCGGAAGTCAGCGTTGTCGGCGTCGACTTGCTCCTTCAAAATGGCCTCCAGCAGAGCACCCACTCGTTGCGGAGGCCAGGCGCGCGCGCCGCGCCCAATGAGCTTTCCGCGTTCGCCCCAGTCTGTGGGGTTGACCGTGAGCGCTGCGCAGAGCGTCCGATCGCAAGAATCGGGCGCTTCCGCAACGAGGGTACCGAGGAGAGGCTGCAAGCTCGCCTTCAGACTCTCCGGAGGCAGTGCTTCCATCTCCGGCCATGGCTCGATCGCGGCGCCTCCGGGGTCCTCGAGTCCGAGAGCGGCCTCCAGGAGCCGAGCACGACGGTCGGCCGTGAGCCTCGCGACGAGCCGTTCGAGCGCCGGGCGCAGCCCCGACGTGATGTGGTACGCCCAGTCGCCTTGGGTCGCGTACACGCTAGCCATGCGGCACAAGATGTCCGTCGACAGGGGGTCGACCGCCGCGGCGGACACGTGATCCGCGAGCCGAGGGAGTCCTGTGCGAAGCAACTCGAGCGCAGTCAGAGCTTCGCTGTTCCAGCGGGCGGGCCAGCTCTCCGCGAGCCCTCGGAGGAGTCGCTCCGCCGCGTCCGGGTCGACGACTCGCTCCAGCGTCACGCTCAGCTCGCGTGCTGTGCGCGCCTGGACACCTGTCGTCGACTTCAGCTTGGGAAGCAGCTCAAGCGCGGCTCCGGCGGCATGGTCGGAATCCAGCTCGGCTAGAGCTTCGACGAGCGTACGTTCGAGTTGTGAGGCGAGCAGCCCCTGGCCCGTACTCTCCAAGGTTTCGAGCTCGGAACGCAGCCGAAGCACCCACTCCAAGCGCTCCGCGCCCGCCGGCAAACACATTCTGAGTGCCGCTCCGAGCGAGCCGAGTGAGGGCATGGCTGCTTCTCCGTCGGTCTCCAGCGCCTGCAACTTGCGGAACAACGAGTTCGCAGCGAGTGCCCGATCCGCCGCGCCGAGCCGAGACGCTAGGCTTGCGAGGGCCTCGCGGTGCGCCGGAGGTACTTCCGCAGACGGGGGCCCACTGAGAAGTGCCCAGAACGAATCGGAGGCGTCCGCAGCCGGTAGCAGTCCCGCGAGTCGGGCTCCGAGTGCTCCAAGCGAAGTCGATGATGGATCGGCGGCCGCAGCGCTCCGCCAAGCTTCCGCCGTCAGGTCGAGCAGCGCTGCATCCGAGGCTTCGATCTCCACGACGAGTGCAATCGCAAGCTCGAGGGACGGGCCGGAAGCTAGCTCTGGGCTCCTCAGGAACTCCGCTAGGCGCTCACAGGCTGTTTCACGACTCTTGGCGTCGAGGCCCACCACGGCGCGCATGAAGGCCGCGGGTCGTCGCAGCGCACGTCGAGCCGCATTCGGTTCCGAGAGCGACCACTCGAGGGCCGCGTCCCGAACCCCGCCCGGCGAGGAGGCCAGCTCTTCAAGTGCATGCCAGTCCTCTGAGGACGCAGGGACCTCGTGACCCACCTTGGCTACTAGCGCCCGTGCCCTAGCTTGAAGGTCGTACGTCCGGAACTGCCGCTGCAGGAACAGGAAGGTACCTAGGAGCAGCACGGCGGTAGCTGTGGTCAGGAGTCTTGTTCTTCGGCGCGCGCGCCGTTGCGCAAGCCGCCAGCCCGGCAGCAGTTCGCCGGCGCTCTCTCCATGCAGCGCCGACGCGAGCTGCGCGCGGCTCTCCAGGCCTCGGCAATAGCGTTGTCTACCGTCCCGGGTCAGACGCTGGGGCCAGGAGAGGAGCAGGCCGCTGAAGTCGAATCGGATCCCTTCGTGGAGCAAACGCCGGGTTACCGAGCGCGGAAACTCCTGTGCGAGGCTCATCGATCGTTTGGCCCCGCCGGTTGTCACGAGCAGGACCCGCGAAGAGTCTCCTCCGCGCTGACGGATGAACTCCTCGACTTCCCACTCGACCCATCCAGACTCCTTTGCTGCCTGTTTCGATCCGTACACGACGAGCCAGTGCGATTGGCGCAGATGCTCGGCGATCAGGCGTCGTAGCGGAGTCGAATCACTGGGTTCGTCATGACCTCCGCCCGCCTTGGATCTCGGACGTTTGAAGTCGATACCATCGACGCAGACATGGAGCGCCCTCACCGGCGCCTCGCACAGCACTCGGGTGTGGAACGACTCGAGGAAGACCTTCGTTGCGCGCACGGATGCGAAGTTGTCCGACCACGCGTAGCTCAGGAAGGCGTCGAAGACGAACCCATCCGATTGTCTCGCCGACCGCTTCGGGAGGTCTAGCGGGTTGCTCTCTGCCATTCGCGGAGTGTAGCGCCATACCGACACTCGCCGCGCTCGGCGGCCATGACTCGCCGTCGTCTCGGGACAGGATTGCGGGCACCGGAGAGGCTGGGTGAAAACGGGCACGGCCTGCTCGAGTTGCCTCGCCGTTGCCGTTGGGCCCATCGCCTGGCGCCGCTGGAGCGAAGGCGGGCGACGGCCATCTAGGCTACGAACGCAGCAGCCCGATCGACGCGACTTCGTCGCGCCGATCGGGCTACGTCACGACGTCCGCTTCCGCTAGGGCGGGGTGTTGTGCGGATGGCTGCAAATGTTGTTGGTGGGCGGGTTGCACGTGTTCCCACCCGCCGGTGTGCACTGGTTCGAATTGGTGCCCGAACAAGTGTTAGCCGTTTCGGGGGTGCAGACGTTGGACGTGCTGCCCGAACAGTTGTTCGAGTTGGTGCCCGTACATGAGTTGGGGCTGCCGTCCATGCAGTTGTTCATCTGGATGCCGCCGCCCGAACAGTTGTTGGAGTCGGTGCCGCTACATACGTTCGAGGCGTAGTCGTGGCACGTGTTCGCCCCGTGGGCCCCATCGCAGTTGTTCGACTTCGACCCCGTGCATGAGTTGCCATACTTCTTGCCACCCATGCACGTGTTCATCTCGCTTCGGAGGCAGCTATTGCTACCCGTGGCGGAGCACTCATGGATGTTCGGTGCCGCCTCCGTGCACGCGGGAACATTGGGTTTGTCGGGCGTGCAGGTATCGGGGTTGTCGATCTTGCAGACCGGATGCGGGTCGATGTCCGGATCCGATACCTGGGCGCGGGCAGGTGTTCCGATGCCGATGCTCGCTCCGAGGAGCGATGCGGCCGCCGCCGCCATCAAGGCGCCCAGACTGATGCGCACGGCCCGGCGTCTCGAAATCCCGGGGGACTCGGAAGCGGGTGGTGATTCCGGCTCGGCAGGGGCAGCGACGATGGCTTCGCGCCGCAGGACGCTGGGGGCCCTGTTGAGGCGGAAGGTCCCAGTCAGGGACGCTTCGGGAGGAGCTTTCATGCCATCTCAACCGTGGAAGGTGTTGTAGCGAACTGGCGGATCCAATCCCGCCGGGGTGGAGCGGGGACTGCGCCGCGGCAAGGCCGCGCCACTGCCCCCGTTGTTACTTCTCTCCGGAGGCGTGCGAATTCGAAACGACGTCGACTAGTCGATCCAGTTCGTCCTTGCCAAGTCCCGCGATCTGGTCGTAGAGCCTCTCGGCGTGAGCGTAGATCGTCCATGTCCACCGGCAGTAGGTGTCGTGCGGACTGTAGAGAGAGTTCGTGTCCGAGATGTTGGCCGCCGGGCAGTAACCTCCGCAGACGGGGTTGGCCGGACAGGTGGTGCACGAGTCCTTGTGATCGACCGAGTGGTCGAAATCGAGGAACACTCGCTGGAGGTCGTGGTTGAAGCCGTCCTTGAAGATGTTCCCGAGCCGGAACTGCCCGCCCGCGTTGGCGTCCGTGTCCGCGCCGTCGAATCGATGGCAGGGCCAGATGTCGCCGGTGTAGTCGACCATCATGTAGCCGCGTCCCGCCCCGCAGGGTGAGACCATGAACTGAATCTCGCTGTCCCTGCCGGACTTGCGGTAGTGGATCAGCTTGTTGATGTAGTACTTGAAGCTGGACAAGTTGACGGTGTCGCCCCGCTGCCACGCCGCGAAGACGAACTCCCGGATGCGGCCGAGCTGATCGTCCAAGGTGGCGAAGTGCTCCTCGGTCCAACTGTTGTATTCACAACCCGACGCTGCGATGTCCTTGAACCCGATCGAATGCAGGTACACGAAGCCTTCGTGCATCCGGTGGACATAGTCCGGGTGGATCGTCGCGCGTGCCGTGGACCGTGGTCGCGTCTCGAGCATCGACCTTGCCCACTTCTCCACGATGCCCGAGACGGCCACGCCGTTCTTCGCCGGCCGCTGTGCGTCCTGGACTTCCGGGCAGCCGTCGATCGACATCAGGAGACCGAACCCGTACGCATCGACGAACTGCCGCATCTCGTCCGTGAACAGCGTGAGGTTGGTGGTCATGCTGAACGTCACGTTCTTGCCGAACGAACGCCCGCGCCTGCGCGCCCACGGAACGAACTCCTGGATCTGTTTCCAGCGCATCGTGGGCTCTCCCCCCATGAAGTTGCAGTTGACAGTGTCCGCGGCGCTGGAGGCTTCCAGAAGCCAGTCCAAAGTGCGCTTCATCGTGGTGATCGACATGTGCCGTGCATACATGTCCCCCTTGAAGCAATACAGGCAACCGAGGTTGCAGTTCTCGGTGACGTCGAAGTCGAGGTTCGTCACCGCGAATGCCCGCGGGATCGAGCCCGGGTGCACCTCGGGGACGGCTTCTCGGGATTTGGTCGCCCTTCCACGCGCTTCGAACGTTCGCGAGGTTGCGGGAGGTGCCTCCTGGACCGCGGATTCAACGGTCCAGGTTCCGTCTGACGCCAGTCTGCGATCGGACATGATTGACCCGTGTTGGGTGCCGCAGGGGCGACGGTCGTCGTCAGGGCGAGGCCGCCGCGAAAGGTGTCGTGGGTTCGGCCCCGACCCCTCGCTTCTACCGCGACAGGTTCTGAACCGTCAACGCACATCCATCTTTCGCAGAACTGAGAACGTGGGAGAGGGGTGAGCAAACTGGGCGGCACGCGGTACGTTCGAGAAGGACAGCGCACGAAGGCCCGCCGGACGGACGAGTGTTTCGACCCCGCGGACGCAACCGGGCTCCGTTCCGTGACCCGGCCGCCCGCTGGGTCGGCGCAACGCGCCCCGGCCGTGGGTCAGCGCCGAGCGTCGTCGGTGTGCTGCTTCATCTCGAACTCGGCCGAGGGACTCCCGTGACTTCGAAGCCCAACACCAGCGTCGCCTCGATCAGCGCGCGCAGCGTTCCGCTGCTGGCGTCGTTGGCCGCCGTCGCGCTGCTCGTGTTCTGGATGACAACGCGCCAGCCGTCGGGCTCGGATCCACGCGAGGCCCCACCCGTGCCCGCGCTCACGGACCGGACGGCGCGGAACGCCTGGCCGGATCCGGCATCCATGCGACGGACGGAAGGCGTGCTGGAATCTCGACGAGAGGCGACACGGCTCGAAGGCCCGCGCAGTTTGTCCGTGACGGGTCGCATCCGCGACATCGACGGGCAGGTTGTTGGCGGCGCAAGCATCCATGCGGGGTTCGTATTCGAGGGCTCGAGTTACCGAAGCAGCGAAGACTCTGGGGCGCTCTGGGGAGGTGTCTCATGCACGAGCTCGGCCAAAGGCCAGTTCCGTCTCGAGCTCGGCGAACCTCGTGAGAGTTTGGTCCTGAGAATCGAACACGACGGGTATCTCCCTCTCGAGTTGCACTCGACGAACGCGGCTGGAGTGGGCACCCGCGATTTTGGCGACCTCGTTCTGCAGCGTGGCCACTGGTTCGGCGGGAGAGTGCTCGACCCCGAGGATAGGCCCGTCGAAGCGGCGGAGGTACTGGCTCGACGGCTCGACCGGATCGGCAACGAACACCGCGCGCCGGGGACGATCGTGGCGCTTTCCGACAGCGCAGGCGCGTTCCGGACGTGCGCCCTCGAACCGGGTCACTACCAACTCGCGGCGCGCTCCCGATCTGGATCGGGTCCATGGCTGTCCGTGGACACGGGAACGATGTCGGCCTCCGGCGTGACCCTGCGAGTTCTCCCCGGCCTGCTGCAAGCGGGAGTCGTCCGCGACTCCAGGACGGGGGCGCCGCTCCGGGGTTGGGTCTCGTTCACGCCCCTTGGCGGCGGTCCCGACCACCGCGTACCGAGCGGTACCGACGGCCGATTCGAATGCGGGTCGCTCGCGCCTGGTGTCGTGTACGTGGTCGCCGTCTCGGTGGAGGGTCTCCAACCTCTGGAAGGCACGAATGTGATCGCCTTGCCCGTAGCCCCATCTGGGACACGTGTTCCGGAGCTCGAGCTGAAGCTCCACGCGATGCGGTCGGGTGCGATCCAGATCGTGGACGGGCGAACGGGGTCCCAGGTGGCGGGAGCCGAGGGCGGCTGGTCGCGTGTCCTGTCGAATCGGATCCCGAGGACGATCAATCCGCTGGCGACCCGGTTCGTGTCGAGCGTCGGAGCCAGCGACGATCATGGAGTGCTGACGGTTCCGCCGCGGCCGACTTGGAGCAGCGGACTCCTGATCCACGCGGAGGGATTTGCTCCCATGCTGCTGTCCGAGGCCAACTGGAACGACGCGGACTCGAGTCCGCCCCGCGTCGAACTGTGGCCGGGCATCGATCTCGAAGTGCGGGTCGTTGGAGTCGGGGACGGAGTCGTGGCTGCAATCGACCTGTTCCTTGCCCGGCGAAACGCCGAGCGGACGGTGCTGCCGTTCGACACGCCGATCGGGACGGCGCGCACGAATGGCTCCGCGGTGTTCCGGAACCTCCGACCGGATCGCTACGTCGCGCGCGCGACCAGCCCCGGCTCCGCGCCCGTCTTCTCCGAAGTTCTGGAACTCGAGGAGGGGCGGGAAAAGGCCACGGCGATCCTGCAACCAACGCCTGGTGCGAGCCTCGTGGGTCGAGTGGTGGGCGAGCGGAGTGGCTCGCTCTGGGTCCACCTCGTAGGTCCGAACTCCGTGGTCGCGAAACAACGGGTTCCCGTCGGCGAGGGCTTTCGTTTCGCCGATCTGCCGCTCGGGAACTACCGACTGTGGACCGAGAGCGATCCCGATCCCGCGGTGACCTATTGGGACGATGTGAGACTCCCCGGGCATGCGGTAGATGTGGAATTGAGGAGCGTCAGGGCGCACGAAATCGCCCTAACGTGCGAGCCGGAAGCATCGACGATCGTCGGAGTGGTGAGTTTCGTCGGCAATCCTGCGTCGGCGATCCGGGTCGCAGCGCAGTCCCACTACGGTGCCGCCCCCGACCCGAAACCCTGGGGCCACGAGCGGATCGCGTACACCGATGCGGACGGCGTGTTCGAGATCCGCGACGTGCCTGGCGATTTCGTGACGGTGACCTACACGCAGGTCTTCGGGGCGAACAATCAGAACCCGTTGGGGCAGCGCTTCTTGCGCCGGGATCGCGTCGGCTTGAACGCGGACTTCGACTTGGAGTCGGGAAACGTTCGTTTTCGCGCACGGGCCGTCGGAGACGGCACCGTCGAGTCCGCGGCGACTTTCGAGTTGCGCCAAATCGATCCCGAGGCGCGGCGTCCCAGGAGTTGGCGCCTCGTGCCGATCGCGGCGGGCTGGACGCCAGCGTTGGAACTGCCGACCGGCACGTATGAGGTGCGCGCATCCAAGGCTTCAGGCGAAAGATCCCCTGTGCGCGCATTCCGGGTGACGTCCGGATCGGTGGGCGAGTTCGACTTGGCTCTTGGAGGGGCCGTCTCCGATGAATGGTGATGAAGGCGATACCCGAGACACGACCGAAGCCACCGCGGTTCTGGCAAACCAGCAGCGCTCGATATTGGTCGAGCGCGACGGCACGACCCGCGTGTATCTCAATCCAAGAGCCGTCTTCGACGATGACGGCCGACAGGTTCTGGCGGTCAACGCGTGGAGCTATCCGCCGGCGCACCAGATTTTCGAGGACCGGGAGGCCTTCCACTCCGCCCTCGCGAAGTTGTCCGGCACGGTCGATCGACCCGGCCAGCTGGCCTTTGATCCGCGAGAGAAGGTGGTCCTCGCGCGCCTAGAGCGCATGGGAGTGTTGTTGTCCTACGAGCCCCCCGAGCAGGAGGGCATGGAGCGAGGTCGGGGCGCCGCGCTCGGGACCTTCACGTTGGAGATCGAACTCGGTCGGGTGTGCCAGGAAAAGCTAGCCCGAACGGAAGCGATCGTGGATTCCTTGCCCCAACGCATCGGTGACTTGAAGCGGGTCGTGGTGCGGTTGGTGGGCGAGGAGCCGCTCGCCGAGCTCGACGATCTGTCGCGTGTTCTCGAAGCGGTGGGCAACGGCTTCAAGAAACTGGGGCTCGACAAGGAGAGTCTTGGAATCGAAATCGTCAGCCCCTTCCGCCAACGTGGTGTCGATCTGGCCGCGATGTTGGACACCAACCCCTACGCGCGGGTCATCCACGAAGATCGCTCCGAGATCTCGCCCATCGACCGGGAACCGGAGGCTCGTGCGCACGCGCGCGCTCGTGTGGAGGAACTGACCGATGGCGGCTTCGGCGTCACCGTCCGGATGCTCACGACGCTATCGGAGGGTGTCCCCGACCGGGCACGCGCCTGGAATGCGAGCAACGATCGATACGGGATCGAAATCGCGCCGCTGCTGTTGCCCAGGTGGCACGGGCGCCCCGTGGAGTCGATCGTCGACCAGCCGATGCTGCGGACGGCGCTGGACACTCTTGCGGAACTGACCCGCCAGGAGGTCGAGTTGCTGCATCGGCACGAACCGTGGAGGCAGACGCTCCTGTTCGCCGTCCATGCCGGGTGGGGCCTCGTTCACTGGGACAAACTTCACTCGCGTCTGTGGCTCGATGTGGACGGCAAGCTGTACCGGTCCGGTGCCCACCGCCACTTGGGTTTGGCTGCGCACCTCGAGGAGCTCTTGCCGACCCTAGACGACGGACCCATCGAACGCTCGGACGCACAAACCCTGCCCAACACGGGTGCGGCGGGATGGCCGAACTGTCCCCGATGTGTGCTTGCGCCCCTCTGCGACAAGTACTGGACTCCCGAGGGAGACGCGGCGCAGCGAGCCGGATTGCCGGAACTGGCGAAGCTGATCGCGTCCTTCGCGTGCGGCGCGCGCACGACCATGCTCACGACTCTGCTCGACGAATGGCGTTCGATGGCGAACAACGAACCTCCTGGCAAGCTGCGGCTCCTCTTCGAGGAGGGCAAGGTTCACTACCTCGCCCGCTAGCCACCGTCTCTCCGAGTCCCACCACGACCCACCGGAACCCGTCATGTCCCAGTCATCGCGCTCTTGCTCGATCCACGCGAGCCCGGTCACGCTCACACCGAAGGCAGCGTGTCACATCCGCGAGATCGCGCACTCGATGGACAAGGTCGACGAGCTGGTACGCATCCGAGCCCATCCGAACGCCGACGAAGCGCAGCGCTACGAGCTGGAGTTCATTGGACGAACCGACCTTGGCGACCTCGATCGCGTCCATGTGAGCGAGGGTGTGAAGATCGTGCTCGACGACACCACGGCAAAGTACATGCAAGGCACGCTGATGGACTTCGTGCAAGGGATGTGGGAGGCAGGCTTTCGCTTCGAGAATCCAAACGTCGCCAAGTGGACCGGGAACTCCATGGCGCAGTTGGTTCAAGCGGCGATCGAGGCCAAAGTGCTCCCCGTGCTGAAGACCCACGGGGGGAGCATCCGACTGATCGATGTGGTCGAGGGTGTAGCCAAGGTGCAGTTCTCCGGCGGCTGCCAAGGCTGTGGTCTTGCGCCCTTGACCCTCAAGGGCTCCGTTCGCGGCGTGCTGCTCGCCGAAGTCGCGGGCCTGCGGGATGTGCTGGATGCGACCGATCACAGCGACGACGCGTCGGCCTACTACAAGGGCAGCCCGCCGGGTGGGGCGGAACCCAAGGCGGGCGTGCCGAGTTGACGCGACAGCGGATCTTGGGCCCCAACGCGCCGCAGCTTCCGCCCGCCACCGTTCGGTCCCTGGGCGGTCCCGCCGGTTCGACAGTGAGGGGGGCCGGGGGGGATTACTCGGGCCTTTGGATTGCAGAATCCTTGCACGGGCGCCGTCGATGGGCAGACTGGGGGCTCGTCCCGGGACGATGTGGGCGAGCGGCATCCAAAGCAGGTGGGAGGGATTCGCGTGTCGGTGACGCGGCGACCTCCCACGGTCGCGGAGCTCCGCAGACCCGCCCGGGAATCCCCAGTCTTCCAATCTTGGAGACGAACATGACGAAGTCCGCGCTGAAGAAAGCGGGACTGCTCGGGGTTCCGTTCGCGCTTGCGCTCGGCCTCGCTGCGGTTCCGATGGCGGGGGCACTGCAGCTGGGCGACACCAAGCCCTGCTACAAGCTCGTTCTGGTTCCGACATGAATCGAGAACCGCGAGTGGGTGCTCAAGCCCGTCTACGAAGGCGACAAGGTCGACCCTTTCGAGGGTTGCCTCGAGCCCACATGACTGCCGATCTGCGAAATCCCCACCTGGGTCGAAGTCAAGTGCAAGTAGAGACCCGCTCGCGGGGATAGGAGCTGGGGAAGCCACGTCGGCCCGGTGCCCGTTCGCGGGCGCTGCGGTGGACGGCACTTCCGCTCTCGCACGCCCCGGAGCGCTTCCGCGGTGAGGTCGGTGCTCACCGCGGTCGAGCGGTCCCAAGGGCGCCCGGGCGACACACAAACGTCGGTCGGGCGCCGCTTTTCTGTCCCTCCAAGCGTTTTGAAGCCATGAACCACCGCCGCGTGCTCGCCGTACTCGCCACCGTCGCTTTGCTGCTCGTCGGCGGCCTGCTCTGGACCCGCAGCACCGCGGACCAGCGGTCCACGGCGGTACGCGCGGCGGGCTCCGCGCCGCACGCCGGGCGCGCGTCGGAGCGGAGCGTCTCGAACGCGCAGGCAACGGCTGGGCGCAGGTCCGAGGCCATCGGCGCGGCACCAACGCGCGGGGAAGCGGCGCCCGCGCCAGAGGGGATCGGGGGGACGGTGTTCGGTGGTGACGGCAAACCGTTTGCCAGCGCACGGGTCGAACTTTGGCGCGACGCCGATTCCGGAGCGTGGATCCATGCCGCGGCGGACTTGACGGACGATGCATCGCCGCGTGCGGCGACGGCGAGTGACGCTGCGGGTGACTTCTTTCTGACCGCCGGTACGGGCACGTGGCGGCTCGTCGTGCATGGGGACGGCCACGCGGTGCACCACAGGAGTGGGTTGCGGGCCGGAGATCGCTGCGAAGTGCGCCTCGAACGCGCCTCCGCTGTTGTCGTGAGGGTGGTGGACGCGGCGGGTGGACCCATTGCGCGGGCGCACGTTGCGCTCCATCCGGACTTTGCTTCGCCGGAGGGCACCGCCGTCGCGGCGATGGAAACGGATGCCCGTGGCGAAGCGCGCCTCGCTCCGGTCGGCTCGGCCGAGTTCTACCTCGTCGTGCGCCATCCCGAGTACACACGTGCGCACACGCGGGTAGCGGCCCTCGAAACAGGTGTGCCGGGACGCGAGCGCCGCGTCGAGGTGTCGCTTTCCGCCGGATTCGCCCTGCTCGGCACGGTGAGCCCCGCGCCTGGTGCGGGACCGCTGCGCGACGCGCGAGTCCGGGTGGAGGCGTTCTCCCTCGGACGATCGGAGATTCTCGAAATCGAGCCGGACGAACAGGGCCGCTTCGCAACCGACCGCCGCTTTGCCGCACGCGAAACCGTCTCCGTGTTCGCGTCCGCACGGGGACTCGCCGAGGTTCCTCGCACGGTGCGGATGCCAGACGGCGAAGACGCGTTGCGTGCAGCGGTGCTCGAGATCCAACTGGGTGAGCGCGGTCGTGTCGTCGCCGGTCGCGCGGTGGACGAGTTCCATGCCCCGCTCGGCAACGTCGACGTGCGTACGACACACATCCCATTGATCCCCCGCGGCCATGCGGGACTCGCCCAAGCGCTCGCTAGGGTTTCGCCTCATCCCGAACGCTGGCGCCTCGCGGCGCGCACGCTCGCAGACGGCTTCTTCGAGATCGAAGGGTTAGGTGTTGGTCGACAATTGGTCCTGGTGCTCGTCGCAGAGGGGCGCGCCCCGCTCTTTCTCTGGCCCGATCCCTTGGGCGACGAGGAGCGCGTCGAACTGGGCGATGTCGTGCTCGAGCAACAGGCGGGGCTGTTCGGATCGTTGCGCGACGCCAGCGGGAAACCACGAGCGGGAATCGAGTTGCGCGCCCAGCGCGAGATCGTCGTCGCCGGATCCGCGCTCGATGACTACCGCCCCGAGCGCTGGTGGCGCGCGCACCGCGCCGTCTCGGACGACGAGGGCCGTTTTGCGATCCGCGGCCTGGCGGGCGGCACGTACGAACTCGTCGCGCAGGGTGTCGACCTCGCCCCCGTCGCCGTCGCCGCGGGACACGAGAGCGGTCCCTTCGACTTCGAGATCGAAGTTTCCGAACCCCCAGCGGCCACGGCGCGTGTGGTCGGCAATGCGAGGGATCCGCGGGACCAACCGGTGGCCGGCCTATTCGCGGCGCTGCGACCCGTCGGCGCCAGCGAGGACACACGCCCCTTGGCCATGACCTTCACCGACGTCCTCGGACGATTCGATCTCACGGCGCCGCGCGGCGAAGCGCTCGTGCTCTCGATCAGCGATCCGAAAGGCCTGTTCCTCCCGGCCGAGCATGCGCTCGTCGCATTGGAGGACAGCGTGGAGGTGGGTGGCATGGCGGTGCGCGCAGATCCACAGGTGCGCGAGCCCCTGACCGTGCTGGTGCGGTCGCCCGACGGCCAACCGTTGGCCGATGTGGACGTCGTGCTCGAACCGCCGCAGAACCGTTGGTGCGGTTGTCTCGCGTACCCGTCGCGCTCGGACGCGGACGGATATGCCTACTTCGAAAGGATCGGCGCGGGTGAGCACGTCGTGCGCGTTCGGGATCCGCGCCAACGTTACGCCGAGGCGGTCCGAGTGGGTGTCCGCGCCGGCGACTTCGCCGAAGTTGTCCTGCAGTACTAGAGGCTGCCGAACTCAGGCGTGTGTCGCCTGGGCAGGGCTGCGCGCGGGACCGCTCGCACGCAGTCCGAGTGCATCGAGGCACACACCCAACAGCGCGCGTGCGGTTCGCTGGACCGCGGGGGGCGCAGGTTGTTCGAGGTACCAGGCGGCCACGCCGTTGGTGAACTTGGCGACCTCCGTGGGCGCGAACTCGGCGCCCTCCGCGAACACGAGGCCGCGCAACTGGTGGGCCTGCAGCACAAGGGTTCGTTCCGTGTCCGCGTGTTTCTCCGCGGCGGCGGTCGGTTCGTCCGCATCCGGGGGGCGGCACCAGGCGCGCAGTAGCGCAAGTCCCGGGTTGTGCGCCGCATCGAAGAGCCCATCCCAGTCGTACTCGATCGCGCGAGTAGGTCTGCGGCACAGGAAGTAGCCGCGCGCGAGGATCTGCGCCGCTTCCGCGGGATCGACACGCGGTTGCGAGCGCTCGCACAGCAGTGCGATGCGCGGGTCGCTCTCCAGGCCGTCGAGCAGTGCGTCGATGGTCAGTGCACGACCGTCTCGGGATTTCATCTTCGATCCTCCCACCGTGACCATCCCATGCGCGACGACGTCGACGACCGGTGCGAGCGGCCCCGGAGCGAGTCGGGCGACGAGTTCGAGTTCGGCGCTCCCCGCCGCGCTCCACTCATCGCCGCACACGACGATCCAGCGGTCCGCCGCGGGGCGCTCGTCCTGTTCCATGGCGAAGAGAGCGATCACCCGCAGGTGCTCCGTTGGGAAACCGTCCGCGCGCACGAGCGGCAATTGGCCGTACCCGGCGCGACCCGTGGGGTACACGACCCCACCCTCGTCCGTGCGCACGAGCCATCCGCGTCCAAGACCGAGTTCGACGAGTCGTCCGGCGCGCTCGATGGAATCCGACTCGTACCACTGGCGCTCGAAACGCACACCCAAGCGCTCGAGGGTGCGCGACTGGCCCTCGAGCGCCCACCCGCGCAACTCGCGCCACGCCGCGCGGATCTCGGCATCGCCGCGCAGCCAACCCCGCACGATTTCGTCGGCGCGGTCCCCCACGGCCTCACTTTCGGTCGCGGCGGGGTCGTCGTTGCCCATGTCCGAGGCCCGTGTGCGCGCGTAGTCCGCATAGCAGTGCCCCACGAACACATCGGGCAAGAGTCCCGTGGACTCGGGCGTGGCGCCGGTGTGGAACACCTCCCAGCCCGCGAGAGCTTCGCACACGTTGCGGCCGATGTCGCACACGTAGACTTGCCGCCGCACCGCGGCGCCGCGACCCTCGAAGTGCGCCGCGAGGGCTTGGCCGAGCGCGACATTGCGCAGGTGCCCGATGTGCAGCGGCTTGGTGGCGTTCGGATTGAGGAAGTTGAGCGTGAACCGCCGTCCGCTGTCCGGCCCGGGGCCGAGCACCGCCGCGAGCCCACCGCCGAGCCCGTCGCGCACCGCCTGCACGTGCGCCCCCGAGAACCGCACGCTCAGCTCCGCCCGCCGCAGGCGCACACTCTCGATGGCAGGGTCAGCCTCGAGGCGCGCGACGAGGAGTTCGCGGGCTGCGGGTTCCGGCGCGGACGCGAGGAACATCCGAGCGTCGGCCGCCGAGGTGCCGAGCCTGCGCAGGGCAGCGCCGCGGGGAGCGGGAAGGCCCTCCCTGGCGAGCAGGGAGACGACGTGACCTATGGGGTCGAATGCTCCCAGAGCGCGGGTGGTGGGGACTCGTGCAGGGGGCAACATGGTCAGTAGGGGGGGGGTGGGTGCCTTGAACGTCAAATGAGAGTTCCTTGCAGCGCCTTCACGCACCAGCGTAGCGTCTGTTCCGCGGTGGTTTTACCCCCGTACTTTTCCAACCTTTCCTGCACCCGTAGCTCAATGGTCAAGGTCCCTGGCAGAGGGACGTACGCGACGCGGTGCCGTCACGATCGGGATCCCGGGTGAATGTCCGCATTCGTCCATCCGCGCAGTCACTCGCGGCTTGCCCCTCCGCCTTTCGAGTGGGGAGGAGGCTGACCGGCCTGCGCGGAGTTTCTCGGGACTTCGCACGTGACGGACCGTTATCCGCGGGGCCCTCCACCGCGCCTCCTACCGACACCGACCCGGTGGGAGATCGCGGTGGTGTCCACCCCGCGGCGCGCGGCGATCGCGTTCGCGCCGTCCTGTTCCGCCTGGAATCCAAGAGTGCCGGCCTTCAAAGCCGCGAGACGCGGGTTCGAGTCCCGTCGGGTGCGCCAACCAAACCCCTCCGTGCGATGCGCCGGGGGGGCGTTTCCTACATCCCCCGCGCGCCGTGGAAAACAACGCCGTCACCGCTTCCCCCGATCCCGTGTCCGCCGGAGTCGTCGAGCGCGCCGTCCCGGAGCCCGGGCCAGGCCCCGGCGTGGTCGCCCCTCCTCCGGTCGACCCGCTCCGCGCCGTCGGGCCGATCGATCTGAGGCTGTGCGACAGCGCCGCCGACCGCGCGGCGATCTTCGGGTTTCGCCAGACGGCCTGGCGCGGGCGCTCGGACTACTTGTTCGGCAACCGCCGCGGCAGACATCCCGCGGAGGACGAGCACGACGACGACGCGTTCCACTTCGCCGCGTGGCTTGGGAGCGACGTGGTGGCCGCTTGCCGATGGTGCCCCAGCGGGCCGCGGGGATTCGAAGCCGAGCAGCTCGCTTCGCTTCCGCCCGGCGCGCTGCCGGCGCGAGACACGTCGCTGCAGATTTCGCGCCTCGTCGTGCGCGAGGACCTGCGCCGCACGGGTGTGAGTGAGGCGCTGTTGCGCGAGGGCTGCCGCGCGCTGCTCGAGCTCACCCGGTACCGAGGCTGGTTTGCACTCGCGGTGCCGCGCCTGGCCGCGCACTACGTCAGTTACGGAGGAGTCGAAGTCGCAGGCTTCGAGGTGGAGCTCGCCGCCCGCGCGGGCCAGCGCTACCGGCTGGTCAAGGGCGGCATGGAATCGTCGGACGTTGCGATCACACGTTCGCTCGAGGCGCGGCCGCCGGGCACGATCCACCAGTTCACCGGCCGCGAACGTCCGCGCGTGGGGGCCAAGCTGTGAAGACCATCTCGACCGTTCCCGCGCCGGCGCTCGACGCGTCCGGATTCCTCGCCGAGTGCGACCGCCGCGCAGCCGCCGGTTGGGCGGCGATCCACACGCAGCCCTTCTGGCATGACCTGCGCACCAGGGGCCTCGATCGCGACACGTACGTCGATCTGATGTCGCAGATCTTCCACTACACCAAACACAACGCGCAGAACCAGGCGCTCGCTGCCATGCGCGTGGATTCCGAACGCCTGCCGCTGCTGCGCTTTTGTCTGCGCCACGCGTACGAGGAGGCGGGCCACGACCTCATGGTGCTCCACGATTTGGCGTGCCTGGACGTGGACCCCGCGAGCGTGCGCGCCAGCGCACCCTGCCCGGAAACGGAGGCGTTCGTCGGCTGGCTCGAGCGTGTGGCGCGCGAGTGTGACGCCACCGCGCGGCTCGGATACAGCTACTGGGCGGAGAGCTGTTACTCCCACATCGCGGACCTCACCGACGCCATGCGGCAGGGGCTCGGCCTGACCAGCGCCCAGATGACGTTCTTCGCCGCCCACTCGGCGATCGATCGGGAACACTTCGACGAGGTCCGGCGGATTGCGGCCGAGTTCTGCGACACGCCCCAGCGACGCGACGGCATGCTGCACGTCCTCGAAACGTCTCTCGCGCTGACCGGCGGCATTCTGCACGGCGTCCAGCGGCGCCGCGAAGAGCGCGCGCGAGCATGAAGGGAAAACTGGCCCTCGCCCTCGCGGGTCTGGTCGCGTTGGTGTGGTTTGCTGCGGGCCGGCGCGATCCCGACGCCGACGCGGTCGTGGAAGCCGCAGGCCCGCACGTCGCAGAAGTCCACTGGGACGTGCACGGCGTACCCCACGTACGGGCGCAGGACGCACGCGGATTGATGCGCGCCTTCGGCTGGGCACAGGCCAAGAGCCACGGCGAGATGCTGCTGCGCATCCTCGGAGAAGCGCGCGGACGGGCGGCCGAACACTTCGGGGCGGATTTCCTCGCGTCCGACCGCGACGTGTGGACCGCGGGCATCCCAGAACGCGCCGCCCGTTGGTACGAGGAGCAGGACCCGGAGTTCCGCGACCTGATCGACGCCTTCGCCGGAGGCATCAACGACTACGCGGCGCGATTTCCGGGCACCATCGACGGGCGCTGGCGGCGTGTGTTGCCGATCCGCGGCGAGGACGTGCTCGCCCACGCACAGCGCCTCCTGCACTTCGGGCTCGTCGCGCGCGCGACGGGGGAGGCCCAGGCGCTGCGCGCCCGGGGTTCCAACGCCTGGGCGATCGCGGGGTCGCGCTCCGAAAACGGGGTCGGCATGTTGCTCGCGAACCCGCACCTGCCGTGGACGGAACCTTGGACGTTCTACGAGGCGCACCTCGAGTGCCCCGAGTACGCGGCGTACGGTGCCGCGGTCGTGGGCCTGCCGGTGCTGGCGATCGCTTTCCACGGCGAGCTCGGCTGGACCCACACCCTCAACACCCACGACGGCGCCGATCACTTCGCGATCGAACTCGTTCCCGGCGGGTACCGTTTCGACGGCGTTGTGTGGCCGCTCGCGCGGGAAGTCCACGAGCTCCGTGTGCGCGGCCGCTGGTGGGGGACGAACGCGGTGCGGCACACGGTCGAATCGACGGTCCACGGGCCGGTGATTGCACGCGAAGGGAACAGCGCCATAGCGTTGCGGGTCGTCGGGCTGGATCGTCCGCACGTCCTGCGGCAGTGGTGGGAGATGGGCCGCGCGAAAAACCTCGCGGAGTTCGAGGCCGCGCTCGCCCTCGAACAGTTGCCGACATTCACCGTCGTGTACGCCGACCGCGAGGGCCACGTCCTCCACCAGTTCGGCGGACTGACTCCGGCGCGTGCGCGCCAAGACCTGGATTGGGGCAAGGTTGTGCCCGGCACGAGCGCCGAGACCCTGTGGACCGACGTGCATCCCCTTCGCGATCTACCGCGTGTCCTCGACCCAGCTTCCGGTTGGGTGCACAGCGCCAACGACCCGCCCTGGAGCGCCACCGCGCCGTCGCCGCTCGATCCGGCGGCGTTCCCCCCTTACGTGGCTCCGCAGTTCCTGCACCTCGCGGCGCAGCGCTCCCTGCGGACACTCCTCGCTGCGCCGCCGCGGCTCGTGCTGGCGGACCTGGAGCGCGGTTGGAGCGACAGCGGCGTCGAACTGGCGGAGCGTGTCCTCCCGGACCTGTTGGCGCTGCGCGCGGATGTGGGGGAACCCACCGCCGCTGCGCTCGATGTGCTCGCCGCGTGGGATCGTCGGCTGGACCGCGACAGTCGCGGCGCGGTTCTGTTCGCGGAGTTCGCGCGGGAGTGGCGCGTGCGCGGCGGTGCCTTCCGCACGCCGTGGGATCCGGCATCTCCCCTCGAGACACCCCAAGGCATCGCGGACCTCTCCCTTGCTCGAGCGGCGCTCGACGTCGCCGCGGAGAAGGTCGCGGCGGAACACAGCCGCCTCGACATCGAGTGGGGCGCGGTCCACCGCCTGCGCGCGGGGCCCGTCGATCTGCCTTGCAGCGGCGGCGACCGCTCGCTCGGAGTGCTGCGTGTGTTCGAGTACGCGGCGCTGCAGGACGGGACGTTGGCCGCGGTTGGCGGCGACACATTCGTCGCGGCCGTCGAGTTCACGACGCCGCTCCGCGCGCGTGTGCTCATGGCGCACGGCAACGCGTCACAACCGGGCGGCACACCGCGTGGGCCCGATCTCGAACGGGCGTCGCGCGGCGAACTGCGCGACGCGCTGCTCACATCCACCGACATCGAGCGGGCAACGGTCGCCGTCGATCGGATTCCACCCGCCCGGGTCGCTGCACCCTGAACCTCCCATGAGCATCCAAAACCACGGTTCGCCCCGCGCGGGCCTCGCCCATCCCAATCCGGCCAGCCAATCGATCCCCGCCTACTCCGAGGTGATGGAGGACCACCGCGCCATCGTGGACGCGCTCTCACCCTGCGCGGAGCGTGCCGTGCTGTGTGTCGCGTCGGCGGGGGACAACGTGTTCCACCTGCAGCGGGCGGGCGCGGCGCGTGTGGTCGCGGTCGACATCGATCCTGCGCAGATCGCACTCTCGCGGTGGAAGTGGGCTGCCATGCTCGATCTCGACCAGGGCGACCTCCTGCGCCTCGCCGGAATCGCGCCGGCGACGGAGGCCCAGCGTTGGGGCTTGCTCGCCGCCCTTTCGCCGCCGGAGCTGGAGCACTGGCCGGCGCTTTCGCAGCGGGTCGCCGAGCGCGGCCTCCTCGGCTGCGGCAAGCTGGCCGAGTTCCTCGAACCCCTGCGCGCCGGGCTGACGGCGACCGTGGGACGCGCGACGCTCGAGGCCTTGATCCTGAACGGCGATCCGGCGACGCGGCGCGCCGCGTGGGATGCGCTGGAGAGCCCCGCGACGGTGGACTTCCTCGCCGCCGCCCTCAACGAAACGACCATCTCGGACGCGTTCATCCCGGCCGCCGCCTGGCCGCGCATGGCCGAGCCGCGCTTCCACCTCCACTACCTGCGCGTGCTGCGGCACCTCACGCTCGAGCTCGACCCGACGTCGAACGTCTTCTTGCAGAGGCTGTGGCTCGGCGGCGGCGAAGGCGGAGCGATTCCGGCCTACCTCGAGCGCGAGTTCCGCGCCGACCTCGCGCGGCGGCCGGACACGACGGAGTGGCTCTGCGCGGACCTGCTCGACGCCCTCGAGGCGCAGGACCCGGGCAGCATCGACCGCTTCAACCTGAGCAACGTGCTCGACTGGTGCGAAGACGACCACCACGACGCGATCTGGGCCGCCGTGGCGCGCGCGGCCCGCCCCGGCGCGTCCTGCTTCCTGCGTTCGTTCCTGGTCGCCCGCCCCCCGCCCGCGGCTGTGCTCTCCCACTGGAAACTCGACGGCCCCCGCTCCGAGCGCGCCGCCCACGACGACCGAGTGGGCTACTTCTCCCGCTACGAACTGTGGCGCCGGAGCTGAGTTCGTCGCCATCACCCCCCCCGGCCGGCGATCCGCGGTCGCCGGCGGCGCGCCCCGACCTTGGGCAAATCGACCCGCTCGGCGCGTTCCGCAGGGCGGAGCGGGCCGCTTGGAGGGCGCCCCCGGGTTACCGCGATGGCACGAGAACGGTAAATGGGCCTCCGCGGTCCCGAAGCGCGCTCCCCCTTCCACGTCTCCTCGGGCGCTGCTATCCTTTTCGCCCCTCCCGTGTCCGGGCCCGCCGCGGCCCAGCCGGTCCCTCCCGCGGGGACGAGGCGCTCCCGGACTCTTGGGTGTTCCACTGCACAACCGACCTGTCCTCGACCTGCTGCCCGGCTTTGCCCGGGTGAGCCAAACCGTCCCGCTGCGCGGGACAGAAGCGAACCACCATGTCCCGCGTCTGCGAAGTCACCGGAAGAAAGACCCGCTTCGGCGGCAGCATTGCCCGCCGCGGTCTCGCGAAGTCGAAGGGCGGCGTCGGTATCAAGACCACGGGCCACACGAAGCGCACCTTCAAGCCCAACGTGCAGAAGATCCGCGTGGTGATGCCCGACGGCACGATCGAGCGCCTGCGTGTCTGCACGAAGGTCATCAAGACCGGCTTCATCGAGCTGAACCGGGGCGGCAAGGTCATGCGCTTCCCCCTGGTGAAGGCCGTGCGCAAGTCCAAGGCCAGCGCCTGATCCCGAGCCGGTCGCCCCCGCGTCGCGACTGACCCAACCAACCAACCCGCCGGAACGCCAGAGCCAGAGCATCCCGTGAAGATCAAAGAGCGCTTCATCTTCCTCGTCTGCACCGAGTGCAAGAACCGCAACTACACGACGCACAAGCGTCAGAAGGCCGCGTACAAGCTGGAGAAGAAGAAGTACTGCCCCTTCTGCCGGCACCACACGGACCACAAGGAGCGCAAGCTCTGAGCGATGCCGTTTGGCCCAGCGCCTGACGGCGCCGGAGCGGCGGACCGAACCGACGCGGATCGCGCCCTGTTTTTCGCGGACCGTCGCCCTGCATGTACTGCGGGGCGGCGGTCCGCGTGCGTTCTTGTCAGGCCAGCACGCGCCGCAGGAACGCGCCGATCGCTTGGATCTCTTCCATGCACACCTGGTGCTGCATGGGGTACTCGGCGTACGTGACGTCGTAGCCGCGCTGCTCCAAGGCCAAACGCGCCGCGCGGCCGCGTTCGACGGGCACCATGGGGTCCATGGTGCCGTGGGCCACGAACACGGGGGTCTTGCGGTTGGCCTCGGCGGCTTCCTTGTCAAGCGTGTCGGTCCGCGGCAACCAGGTGGAGAGGGCTACCACGCCGGCCAAGCGCTCCGCGTAGCGCAGGCCGAGGTGCAGCGCGATGGCTCCGCCTTGGCTGAAGCCGGCCAGGGCGATGCGCTCCGGCGGGATGCCGCGTTCGACTTCCCGCGCGATGAGCCGCGCGACACGCGCGGTGGAGTCGAGCACACCGGCCTCGTCCTCGCGCCGCTTCAGATCCAGGCCCACGATGTCGTACCAGGCGCGCATGGGCATGCCGCCGTTGAGTGTCACGGGGCGCACGGGCGCGTGGGGGAAGACGAAGCGCACGCCGAGGTCCCCGACGCCGAGCTCCGGCACGACCGGCTCGAAGTCGTGCCCGTCGGCACCCAGGCCGTGCAGCCAAAGGACACTGGCGCGCGCGGCACCTCGGGCGGGTACTTCGACGGTGGAGAGCAGCGGTTCGGTCATGTCGCGACGTAGGATAGGGGAGCGCCGGCCGCGCCTCCAACCGACATGCTCCAGGAACGACTGCTGAAGGAGCGGCTCGAGTTCTTGCTCGAGGGCTTGAACCCCGAACAGCGCGAGGCCGTGGGCACCACCGAGGGCCCGGTGTTGGTCCTGGCCGGGGCCGGAAGTGGCAAGACCCGCGTGGTGACGGTGCGAGCCGCCTACCTGCTGTCGCGGGGCGTGAAGCCGGAGAACCTGCTCTGCGTGACCTTCACGAACAAGGCCGCGCGGGAGATGCAGGAGCGCATCGAGGACATCGTCGGCAAGGAGTCCGCGGGCCTCATCACCGTGGGCACGTTCCACGCCTTTTGCCTCGCGCTCTTGCGCCAGCACTCGAAGCGCATGGGCTTCGGGGAGCGGTTCGCGCTGCTCGACGAATCGGACCAGCAGGCGGGGCTGCGCCAGGTGCTGCGCGAACTGCGGGTCCCGGAAACCACGATCAAACCGCGCGATTTGGCGGGTCGCATCGGGTTGCTCAAGAACCGCCTGATCTCGCCAGAAGCCTTCCTCAAGACCGCCGGCGACGACAAGGACGAGTTGGTCGGCCGCGCCTACGAGGGTTACCAGAAGTGGCTGCGCCGCGGCCGCGCTCTCGACTTCGACGACCTCTTGATCGAGGCGCTGCGCCTTCTGGAGGAGCACGACGACGTGCGCACGGAACAACGCCGGCGCTTTCGCTACTTGCAGGTCGACGAGTACCAGGACACGAACGCGCCCCAGTACGAGTTGGTGCGCCAACTCAGCGGGCCCAAGGGCAACCTGTGCGCCGTGGGCGACGACGACCAGTCGATCTACGGCTGGCGCGGCGCGGACGTGCGCAAGATCCTCGGCTTCCAGAAGGACTTCCCTGGCGCCGCGGTGATCCGCCTCGAAACCAACTACCGCTCCACGCCCGAGGTCCTCGCCGCCGCGAACAAGGTCATCGCGAACAATCCGAATCGGCACGCGAAGACCCTGCGCGCCCATCTGCCCGGCGGCGAACCGGTGACCGCGTTTGCGGCCGAGGACGACGTGGCCGAAGCCGACCACATCGCGAAGGAGATCCAGACCCTGGTCGGCGCGCGTCACCTGCAGTTCAAGGACGTGGCGGTGCTCTTTCGCACCGCGACGCAGCCGCGTGTGTTCGAGTCGCAGTTCCGCGCGCGCGGGGTGCCGTACACACTCGTCGGCGGCATGAGTTTTTTCGACCGCAAGGAAGTGCGCGACATGCTCGCGTACCTGCGCCTCGCGCTCGAGCCCAAGGACGAAGCCGCGTTCCTGCGTGTGGTCGACCGGCCACCGCGTGGCATCGGCAAGGCCAGCGTCGACAGGGCGCTCGAGTACGCCACCGCGGAGGGCCTACCGGTGGCGGACGTGCTTTTGGAGCGCGCCGAGGCGGCCCGTGTGCCCGACGCCGCCGCGCGCTCCGCACGCGCTCTGTTCCAAACCGTGGCTGAATGGGCCGAGAAGCCGGCCGGTCGCGACTTGCCGCGCCGCATCGAGGAGTTGATCGAGAGGGTTGGGTACCGCTCCGAAGTCGAGCGCGCCTACAGCGACGAGACTGAGCGCACGAAACGCTGGCGCGCCGTCGAAGACTTGGTCGAAATGGCCGAACGCCACGCCAAGCGCCGCAAGAACCCAAGCGTCGCCAAGTTCGTCGACGAAATGACGCTGGACGGTTCGAACGACAACAACCAGGACGGCCAACGCCCGGATCGTGTGACGCTGATGACGCTGCACGCTGCCAAAGGCCTCGAGTTCCCGCGTGTGTACCTGGTCGGCCTCGAGGAGGGCATCCTGCCGCACGCGCGCTCCGCCGCGGAGGAGCGCGAAGGTGGCAACGCCATCGAAGAGGAGCGGCGCCTTTGTTATGTGGGCATCACACGCGCGATGGAAAAACTCGTGCTGTCCTGGTGCCAGACCCGCGCGCGCGGCGGGGGTCGCGCCGAGTCGCACATCTCGCGCTTCGTGTACGAGATCAAGGGCGAAAAACCGCCGAAGGGCTGGCTGGCGGCGGGTGTGAGCGCGCCGCCCACGAAGGCGGCCAAGGCGGCGATCGCGCGGGCCACGCGCCGCAAGCGGTGAACGCCGCGGTGCAAACTCCCGTCGCGCTCACCATCAGCGGTTCGGACCCGTCGGGTGGCGCCGGACTGCAAGCCGACCTCAAGGTGTTTGCGTGCCACGGGGTGTACGGCATGGCGGCGGTGAGTTTGATCACCGTGCAGAACACCGTGGGTGTGGAGCGGGTGGAGCCGCTCGACCCCGAGCTGGTGGTCGCGCAGGCGCGCGCGGCGTGCGCGGACATCCCGCCGCGCGCGATCAAGACGGGCTCGCTCGGGTCGGGACCAACCGCGATCGCAATCGCGGCCTGGTTGGGGGAGATCGGCTTTCGACCCGTTGTGGACCCGGTCCTCGTCAGCAAACACGGGGACCCCCTGGCGGCCCCTGGCACGGTCGGGGCCTTTGCGCAGCACCTGGTGCCCCTAGCGCGGCTCCTGACACCCAATCTGGCCGAGGCGGCTGCTCTGCTGGGGGAACCCCTGGACCAGGACCCAGACCAGGCGCGCCGCCTGGCCCTGGCCCGCGGACTCTTGGACCTGGGGGCGGACGCGGTGCTGCTCAAGGACGGCGGCGGCACGGGTGGCACGGTGAAGGACCTGCTCGTCGACCGAGAGGGCACGGTTCGCTGGCAGCGGGCCCCGCGCCTCGCGACCCGCTCCACCCACGGGTCGGGATGTGCCCTCTCGGCGGCCATCGCGGCGCGTCTGGCCCGGGGGGAACCCCTGGTTTCCGCCGTTGCCGCCGCTCTCCCGTGGCTGCACCGGGCCATCGACCGGGCCCCCGACTTGGGGTCGGGCCGAGGGCCGCTCGAACTCGGCCTGCCCCCCTCCCTTTAGACTGTTGCCCCCCGAGGGCGCGCCGGCCCCGGGATCCCACCGCCAACGCCCAAGGAGCCCCCCCGTGAAGCGCGAGATCGAGTTCATGCCCGTCAAGACCTTCGTCTTCGACGACCCCACGGAGGCGATGTTGTCCGTCGTCCGCGAGATGGGGAACTGGATCCGCACGAAGCGCTACCAGCGCGGGGATGCGGTGCTCGGGTTCCACTCGGGAGCGCCGATGGATTTCCTCGCGAAGGAACTGGTGCGGCTGTCCGGCGTCGAGGAAAAGGGCGGCCTGGCAGTTTCGGGTGTGAAGGCCGTCGAGATGGCGGAGTTCGTGGGGCGCTCGCCCGCGGAGCCGGGGTCCATGCACCACTGGTTGACGCAGGTGCTCTACGACCATTGGGCGGCCAAACCCGAGAACCAGGTGTACCTCGACGGCAGTGTCCCCGAGGACCAACTCGCGGCGCACATGCAGGCGTTCGAGGCGAGGCTCGCGGCGCTCGATCCGATCGACGTGTTGCCGATTCCGATGGGCTCGAGCGGCCGCCTCGGTTTCCACCTGCCCGGTGTCGATCCGAACGCGCGCACGGCGGTGGTGGACTTGGATCCCGTCACGTTGGCGGAGTTGGCCGAGGCCCACCCGAACTTCGGTCCGATGCCGAACCGTGCCCTCTGCTTGGGCCTGGGCACGATCCGCGCGGCCAAACGGGTGCGAATCCTGGCGTTCGGCGCGAGCCGCGCCGCGGCGGTGTACCGCGCCCTCTCGTCGAACCAGGACCCGATGGCCCCGCTGTCGTGCCTGATCGGGCACAAGGACTGCCAACTCCTGCTCGACACCGCGGCCGCCGCGGAACTGGGCTGACGCAGGCGCCGGGGCGATCGGCTCGAGCGCGAAGTCGGTCTGGACCGATTCTCGCGCGGAGGTCACGCACTGTTCCGTTGCAGTCCGCGGCGAATGGAGCGGGCTTTCAGCCCTTGGATTGCCTCTGACCCAACCTGGGGCGTTGCCCCAGGCTACTATCGGACGGGGCGTTGCCCCTTTCGGACGCGCGCAAGTCGCCTGCGAGTCGCGGCGACTCTCGGACGGGGCGTTGCCCCTTTCGGACACGCGCAAGTCGCCTGCGAGTCGCGGCGACTCTCGGACGGGGCGTTGCCCCTTTCGGACGCGCGCAAGTCGCCTGCCAGTCGCGGCGACTATCGGACGGGCGCTGCCCCTTTCGGACGTGCGCAAGTCGCCTGCGAGTCGCGGCGACTCTCGGATGGGGCGCTGCCCCTTTCGGACGGTCATGCGTCGGTGAGAGGATGCGGCGGCGCGGGGCATTGTGCTTCGCAAGACCCTCTCGAGCACGAACGGCGCAACGGAACGTGGCCGTGCGCTGCGTCGGCGCGACGCGTTGCGCGTCGCGGGGACTTCTGGAGCGCCAACGGCGCTTCCCATAGTAGCCTGGGGCAACGCCCCAGGTTTGTCGGACGACGGATGCAAGGGCTGAAGGCCCGCCCCATGTCCTGCACCCACAGGTGCGTCGGTCGGAGCAGAGTCAGACCTTGATGTTGCGGAAGGCCACCAACTCGTCGCCGCGGGTGTAGGCGACGCCGGTGTTTCCTTTCACGAGCAGATCGTCCTGGATGCCGCGGGCCGGGTAGCGGAACTCGCCGCTGCCGCCGTCTTCGAGCTCGAGCTGGAAGTAGTAGTTTGTGCTGCCGCTCATCCAACGCAGGTTGGTTTCGCTGCGGCGGTCGCTGACGAGCGCCGCGCGCTTGAGCAGCGGCAGGCGCAGCCGCGCTTGACGCAGCGAAAGTGCCGGCACGATCAGCCACAGGCCAAGGCCCACCAGCACTAGCCCAAGCACCAGCCTGACCCAACCGATGCCCGCCGCAAGGCCCCACAGGCCCAGCAGCAGACCAAAGCCAGCCAGCACACCCCCGCGGCGCACACCCTGGGCGGCGCGCTCGAGATCGGCTTCCACGGGCGGATTCCACGCCATCGCGGCCTCCCAATCGGCGTGTTCGCGCATGCGCACCAGGCGGGCCTGGACGGCACTGGGCTTCTTGCCCTCCTTCTTCTCGACGAAGTCGAAGGGCATGGCGCAGTACAGGCAGTTGGACATGTCCTGCCGGTGGATCTTCTGCCCGCAGTTGGGGCAGTGGGTCCGGGTGGGGGGCGCCTGGGTGGTCGTGTCGGCCACGGTTGGGGGGGCTCGGGGGGCTTGGTGGGAGGGGGAAAGGGCTGCGAGAGTGCCCTGAGTCTACCCCTTCGAAGGGGTACAGGCGGGGCCGCGTCGGGGCTCCTGCGAGACGGCGGCCGCGCCCCAGCCCGGCCGACGCCGTCGCCGAGGCGGTCCCGCGGCCTCCACACGGCTGGGCTCCCTGGGAGGAGGAGCGCGGCCCATCGATCGCAGCCCGGATCAGCCGCGGTGGGAGCGGGTCAGGATCGCCGCGTCCAACGACGCGCGGCCCGCGCCGAGGAAGAACACCGCGGCAAAGCCGGCCAGGAAGAGCAGCGGCAATTCGCGTTCGGACCAGGGGTCGCTCCCGTGTTGGATGAACACGGCCACGGCCATGGTGACCATCAGCGGCACGGCGGCCAGCCGCGTGAAGAATCCGAGGATCAAAAGGGCCGCGCAGAGCACTTCGGCGAAGACCACCAGACCCAGGGAAGCCGTCGACCCCACGCCGAGCGGGTCGGGGAACGTCGCCTTCATGGTGCCGAACGACTCGGCCTTCGACAGGCCGTGGAACAGCAACATCGAACCGCCGAGGGTGACGCGCAGCACCAACAGGCCCAACGTGGGACCAAAACCGACGGGCGCCGGACCGAGGGGCGTTTCGAGCACGCGGAGCAGGGGTGCGATCATGGAGGCGGAGGATGGGTGGGCGGTGGGGCGCGCCGCGGTCCAGACCGACCGGGTGGCCGGTCCTGGGCTCGCGGCCGTGGACCCACCGCAGTATGGCCGATCGGCGACGCGGCGAAGTTCCTTGCCTCCGCGGGTCCCGGGGCGGATCCTCCGGGCGGGATCCCATGGAAGACGTCCACTTCGAACCCGTGCGCCCGGGCCTCCTGCGCGCGCCCTCCGCCAAACTCGGCAAGTCCGAATGGGCCGAAATCGCTGCCGAACTGGAACCGCGGCTGCTGCGGCTGCAGTTCGAGCACAGGGAGAGCGATTTCCCGCTGATCGTCGTGATTTCCGGCGAGGACCGGCCCGGCGCGGGCGAGTTGCTCGCGCGGCTCGGGAGCTGGCTCGACCCGCGCCACATCGCCGTGCACGCGCTCGGCGCCGCGACCGAGGAGGAACGCGAACAGCCGCCGCTCTGGCGCTTCTGGCGCACGTTGCCGGCGAAGGGCCAGTTCGCGGTTTTCGTGGGCGCTTGGACGGCACAGGCGATCGTCGCGACGGCGCGGGGTGTCAAGCACCCCGACTTCGACTCCCAGTTGGAACACATCGCTACCACCGAGCGCGCCTGGGTCGAGAACGGCGCCCTGTTGCTCAAGTATTGGCTCGACCTGCCACCCAAGAAGCTGCGCCAGCGCTTGGACGAGGCGCACGAACAGCGCTTCGCGCGCTTCGACGACATGGATTGGGGCCTCGCGACGGACTTCGAGCGCACGAACGAGTTGGCCGCGTTGGCCTTGGAGCGCACGGGAACCGAGTGCGCTCCATGGCGCGTGGTCGACAGCCGGAATCGGCGCAACCGCGACGCGGTCATCTTGCGCTCGATCGCGGATGAACTTGAGCGCCGCTTGGCCCAGCGGCCCGCCCGACCGGTGCACGTCATCGCACCCGTCGTTCCCGACGCGCCCACGCGCCCGGATCCCGTGCCGAACGACGCAGTCGACGAAACGACCTACCGCGAAGAACTGGGCGAACTGCAGGCCCAACTCGACAAGTGCACACGTCGGGCGATGTTGCAGGGCCTTTCGGCGGTGGTGGTGTTCGAGGGCTGGGACGCGGCCGGAAAGGGCGGCGCGATCCGCCGCGTGACCGCCGGGCTCGATCCCCTCTGTTACCAGGTGACACAAATCGGCGCGCCGACCGCGCAGGAGCTCGCACACCACTACCTGTGGCGCTTTTGGACGCGGCTCGGTCGGCCGGGCCGACTCTGCATCTTCGATCGCTCCTGGTACGGTCGTGTGCTGGTGGAGCGCGTGGAGGGTTTCGCCCAACTGGAAGACTGGCAGCGGGCCTACGCGGAGTTGGTCGACTTCGAGGAGCAGCTCGCAGAGACGGGCCACCTGGTGCACAAGTTCTGGCTCGAGATCGATCCGAAGACCCAGCTCGAACGCTTCCACGACCGCGAGAACGACTCGCTCAAGCGCTACAAGATCACGGAGGACGATTACCGCAATCGTTCCAAGTGGCCGCTCTACGCCGAGGCCGCCGACGAGATGCTGCAGCGCACGCACCGGCCCCGGGCGCCGTGGCAGGTGGTGCCCGCCGTGTGCAAGGAATCGGCGCGGTTGACCGTGCTCCGGGCCCTGGTCGCGCGGTACGAAAAAGCGCTCGGTTAGGGCCCCTTTCGCCGCGGCCGACGGCGCGCGGCGCGCGGCGGGATCGGCCGGCTCGCCGCGGGGGAGTCGGGCCGGTTCGAGCGGAACCTCGGGAACGCCAGCGGCACCAACGGGTATGCTTGCCGCCCGTAATCCTGGGTTCCGCTCCCCCGACCATGCCCCTGCTCGAGATCCGCGACCTCAAGAAGGCTTACCGCGCCCCGGACGGGACGGTCGAGCCCGTACTTCACGTGCCCCACTTCGCCCTCGAGGCGGAGGAGCAGGTCGCGTTGATCGGCCAGAGTGGCTCGGGCAAGACCACGCTCTTGCACGCGATCGCCGGCATCCTGCGGCCCGATTCCGGCGCGGTGCTCGTCGATGGTTTGGATCTGGTGGGGCTCTCGGAGGGCCGCCGCGACGCGTTCCGCGCGCGCCAGATCGGCTACGTGTTCCAGACGTTCAACCTCTTGCAGGGTTACACGGCCCTCGAGAACGTGGTGCTCGGCATGGTGTTCGGCGCCGGCGCCGATCGGCCGTACGCCGCCGAACTGCTGCAGCGGCTCGGCATGGGTGACCGACTCGACTACCGTCCGTCGCAACTTTCGGTGGGCCAACAACAGCGTGTGGCCCTCGCCCGCGCGTTGGCGAACAAACCGCGCCTGGTCCTGGCGGACGAACCCACCGGCAACTTGGATCCGCAGCGTGCGAGCGAAGCGATCGCGCTGCTCACGTCGCTTTGCAAGGAGCGCGGCGCGGCCCTTTTGGTCGTGACGCACGAACGCAGTGTGCTGGATGCCTTCGAACGTGTGGTCGATCTGAAAGAGATCAACCTGGCGGCCCGCGGCGCCGCCACGGCACAGGGAGTTCACCCGTGAAAGCGCTCGGTGGACTCCTCTTGATCGTGCGGCGCTCCCTGCGCCAGCACCTCCTCTCCACGAGCGTGACGGTGTTCTCGACCGCCATCGCCGTGGGGCTCGTGATGAGTGTGTTCCACTTGAACGCCCAGACGCGCCAGGCGTTTTTGCTCGACGGTTTTGGCGCCGATGCGGTGCTCGGCGCGCGGGGCAGCAAGTTGCAACTCGTGCTGAACAGCGTGTTCCACCTGGAGACGTCACCGGGCAACATCCCCTGGGCGCTCTACGACGAGATGCGCCTCGATCCGCGTGTCGCGATGGCCGTGCCGTACGCGGTGGGCGACAACTACCGCGGCTTCCGGATCGTCGGCACGACGCTGGAGCTCTTCGAGCGCTTCGAAGTGGCCCGCGGCAAGAAACTGGCCGTGCAACCGGGCGGCGTCGTATTCGATCCCAACGTGCGCGAGGCCGTGATCGGCTCCGTCGTGGCGCAGAACAGCGATTTGCGGCTGGGCACGCTGTTCCAGCCGCGGCACGGCGTCGTCTCCAGTCCGGTCGGCGAAGTGATCCACCCCGAGGAGTACCAGGTGGTCGGTGTGCTCGAGCCCACGGGCACTCCGATCGATCGGGTGATTTTCATCCCGATCGAGGGCATCTTCCGCATGGAAGGCCACGAGCTGAAGGGTGCCGGCGAGCCGTACAAACCCGAGGCCGGTGTCGCCATTCCGGACGAGCACAAGGAAGTCAGCGCGGTGCTGCTCAAGTTCCACGGCGGACCCAGGACGGGCCAGCAATACGACAGGCAGATCAACATGCAGGGCAAGGAGGCGACGTTGGCCTTCCCACTCGCGCAGGTACTGCTCGAGATCTTCCAGAAGCTCGGCTGGATGGTGCAGGTGCTCGGCACCGTGGCGATCCTGGTGGCGCTCGTCGCAGGCTCCTCGATCCTCGCCGCCCTCTACAACACGATGAACGAACGCCGCCGCGAGTTCGCGATCCTGCGCGCCCTTGGCGCCAAACGCCGCACCGTGTCGAGCGCCATCGTCCTCGAGTCCAGCGCCATCGCGCTGCTCGGAGCCCTCGGGGGACTGCTCGTCTACGGTGGCATCTTCGGCGCGGCGGCCTACGTTGTCCGCAAGGAAACCGGCGTGGTGCTCGACCCCCTCGCGTACCACCCCTCGCTGGTGCTTGCACCGCTCGGCATGGTCGCCCTGGGCGCGCTCGCCGGCATCCTGCCCGCCCTCAAGGCCTACTCCACCGACGTGGCCGCCAACCTCGTTCCCACCAGTTGAACGCCATGCGCACCCAATCCGCTCCCGCCGTTGGAACCTGGCTCCTCGCGTTGACGCTGCCGTTTTTCTCGAGCTGCGGTCACGAATCCCACACCCACTCGGGGGGGCACAGCCACGCGGCGCCGCGGGGGGGTGTGATGCTCGAACTGGGCGCGCACCAGGGGTACCTCGAGTTCCTGCTGGACCCCGCGTCGGGCAAACTCTCGCTCTGGTCGTACGACGCGCATGCCGAAAACCCCGTGCGCCTCGCCGAGCCCGCCATCCTGCTCGACGTCCAGTCCGTCACCGTCGCGGGGGCGAAGCGGGACGTCGCCGAGTCGCTCTCCCTGGCCCCGGTGGCCAGCGCGCTGACGGGCGAATCCGCGGGCGACACTTCGGAGTTCGGCGGCCAGCACCCCGCCCTGGCAGGCGCCAGCGCCTTCGCCGCCCGGGTGCGCTCCGTGCAACACCGCGGCACGGACTACAAGGACCTGCCCCTCGACTACCAGCACCCCGCGAGCCCCCAGTGAGCGCCAGCCAAGTGCCCTGGATCCTGGCCCTGGCCGCGGCGGCGGCGCTCTCGGCCTTCGTGTCCACGTGGCGCGAGGGCCAGGCCGACTTCCCGCCGCCAGCGACCGCGCTGGTGCGTTTCGCCGCCCCGATCGACGGTTCCGCCGCCGCGGAGCGCCCGGGTTTCGCCGGCGGGTCGGACCTGGCGGCGCTCGAGGCCACCGTCGACCACACGGGCCCCGCGGGCGCCGATTTCTGGTCCGCCCACGGGGTGACGGCGCCGAAGGCCGGTGAGGGGGCCGGCGCAATCGACCCCAACGAGCGCGTCACCCTGCGTTTCCGCGACCTGGTGCTCCCCGACTACGACTCGGAAATCCGCGGTCCCGACGGCAACCGGCCGCCCCGGGAGGCGATCTTTCCCCCTGCCGTGCTCGCCCTGGATGGCCGTCTGGTGGCCCTCGAGGGGTTTGTGCAGCCGATCGAGGCCCGCGGCCGCAAGATCGTGCTCTTTGCGATGCTGCCCTTCCCGCCCAGTTGCCTCTTCGGGGGCATGCTGCGGCCGGACCAGCAGATCGAAGCCTCCGCCGAAGCCCTGGGGGGGCTGGAACTCCACCCATACCTACCGATCCGGGTCGAGGGACGGCTCTCCGTGGGTGAGGAAATGGACTCCTTTGGTTTCGTACGGTCCCTCTTCCGCCTAGAAGTGACCAGCGCGACCCGGCTGTAGCCCGGGTTTCGGCTCCCCGTCCGCTGCCCGGCCGACTAGCCTGTTTCCAGGCCTCCCGCACCAAGGGGCCTCCCGGGCCCCCCGGAGCCCCCAGCCCCCGGAGCCCCCAGCCTCCCGGGAATCCGCACCTCCACGAGCACCATGAAACTGCCCCTCCTCCTCGCCGGCGCTGGCGCCGCTGTGGCCGCCCTACTGGCCCACAACAGCGGTGTGCTCGACAGCTCGCCCGAGGCCGTCCAGACCCAGCCGCTCGTCCGGGTGGCGGAGCGCATCGACGGCGTGGCCGTGCAGGCCCGCGCGCAGCCGATGGCCGCCATGGAAATGGCCGCCGAGAACACCTTCGAAGCGAGCTACCCGATCCCGGAGGAAGTGGCGTCGGAGGACTCCGAGGGGGCACAGCTCGCCGAGCGAGCGACCATCGACCTCGCGGTGCCCGACCCCTTCGGCGGGGACGGCTTTGGTCCCGATCCGCTGGTCGGCACGTTCGACCCGGCGATGTTGACCGACGCGGGTCTCGGTGGACACGTGGGCAAGATCGCGCCCTCCGACGTGCCGCTGCCCGAGGGCACGGTGCTCTTGACGTGGGAGGACCTGGCGATGCCCGATTACGAGCCGCCCACTCCCTTCGCCGAGGACACCTACACGAAGGAAGAGATCTTCCCCAAGGAGATCTTGGCCCACGACGGCCAAGTGCGCGCCTTCGAGGGGTTCATGCAGCCCATCGCGTGGAAGGGCGACAAGGTGACCGAGTTCCTGCTGTCGCCCTACCCGCCCGGCTGCTGCTTCGGCGGCATGCCCGGATTCGACGAGTGGATCGACGTGGAGATCCAGGACCCCGACGGTGTCGAGTACCACGGCATGCGCACGATCCGCGTCACCGGGAACTTCGCCGTGGGCGAGAACTACGACGACTACGGCTACGTCTACAGCATCTTCCGCGTGAAGGCGGACCAGGTGGAGCGACTGTGGTGACGGTGCGTGTGGTCAAGTCCGCGCTGCTCACCGCGCTATTGCTGGCGGCGTGGGTTCCGGGCCCCGTCGATGCGCGCTCCGGCGCAGAACGGGGCTTCGGGGTCGCGGCCGAGGAGATCATCGAGGTCGATCTCCACAAGCTCACGTCCTTGGCGTGGGAGCCGGGCGACCCGGTGCCCGACGAGATCAAGCGGCTGCACGGCAAACGCGTCGTGCTGCGCGGTTTCATGCACGCCAGCGTGCAGGGTGACCAGCGCAAGTTCCCCATGGTCACGGAGGCGTGCCAGTGCACCTCGACCCTGCTCCCGCACCACTTCGTGGAGGTCGACCTCGGGCCGAACGCGCGCACCGGCCCCAAGACCGGTCAGTTCGAGGTCATCGGTCGCCTCGAGATCGGCGAGGTGGAAGAGGACGGCTACGTGACCAGCCTGTACCGCCTGAAGGGCCGCTTCTATTGATGGTGGGTGACCTGTCGCGGCTCCTTTCGCCACTGGTTGTATTGCTGCTGAGTGTTGCGCCCGCGCTCGCGCAGGGCGGCGGACGGACGGCCACCACCGATCCGACCGAGTTGTTCGAGCGCCACTTGCGCGCCGCGCGCGAGGGGCCCGTGCAGATCCGCTCCCAGGCTGCCGCGCGTCTGGTTCCGCTGGGCGCGGTGGCGGCGGACCGTTTGGTCGAGCTGTTCGACGGGAAGCTTTCGGCCCTCGCGCAGCAGGGCCAGGAAACGGTCGAGGTGCTGGGCCGTTTCGACGACGCGCGCTTGCGTGCGCTCGCGTGGAGCGCGCTCGACGACGCGGACTTCCCCTGGCGGCCCGCGGCCCTTCGGGGACTGGCCCATGCGCCCCAGCCGGAGGAGTTCCCCGCCTTCGCGGCCGCACTCGACGACACGTTGGCCGCCGTGCGCGCCGCCGCCGTGACCGCCGTAGCGAGTTCGGCGCTCCAAACTGTTGACGGCGCGTCGCCGTTCCGCGAACCCAGCCTTCCGCTCCTGCGCGCGCGCCTCGGCGACGAGGACGACCGCGTGCGGCGCGCGGCGGCCTTTGCGCTCGACGGCCTCGGCGAAGCGTACGCGCTGTACTGGCCGCTTGCCGATTTGCAGCGCGAGGACACCTGGTTCGAGTTCGAGAACGGCCGCGCGGCCCGCTACGACGCGGCGCGCCAGTTCACGGCGCGCCTCGGCGACACGGCCGGCTATCGGCCGGAGCTCAGCCCCTCGGACCCCACCAATGCGGCCGCGACCCTGGCGCTCGAGCAACGGCTGCGCGAGCGCGCCGCGAAGTCCCTGGGCGTCGAGCCCGCCGAGTTCACGCCGCCCGAATTGCCTCCCCACGCGCAACCCTGGCAAGCCACTGTGCCGGCGCTGTGCGGCATCGAAGTGCGCTCTTGCCGCCGCGGCGAGCTCTTCCTCGCCGTTGGCGCGGACGACGTGCTCCGTGTGGGGCTCGGCAGGCCGCTCGAAGTGCCGCTCGCAGAGGGCCGCGCCGCCGAGCTGGCCGCGCTTCTAGCCGGCGCCTACGAGTCCCTCGGCGAGACCCGCGACTTCGGCACGCCGGGTTGCGACCTGGAGGTCTACCGATGGGTGCCGGAGTCGAGCGCGTCGCCGAGTTACGTGCGGCTCCTCAAGGGCCCGGAACCGGTCGAGGGCCTCCGCCCCGAAGCGCTGCAGCCGTTCCTCGCGGCGGTGCTCGCCGACGCGGCGCGGGCCCCGCTGCTCTCCGACCTCCGGGCCGTCGACCTCGTCCAGGGCATCGAACTCGCCCTCGAAGCCGTGGGCGGCCCCCTTTAAGACCCGGTTGCACCGCGTTCGGTCGCCCCACGCCACCTCCCGCTACAACCCCGCGCGGACGGGCGGACGGGGGGACGGTATGCTCGGCCCACGATGCAACAACGCCGGCGCCGGGATCGATCCGCACCTTTCCGTTGGACCCACCTGCTCGCCGTTCTGGCGGCGGCACCGCTGTGGACGTCGACGTGGCCCGCAGCGTGGGCGCAGGCCCCGGCCGCGCCTCCGGAACCGGCCATCGAGGGCCCGACCGACGGTCCCTCCGCCGACGAAGTCGCGGCGCGCGCGATCCTCGTGCGCAGCCTCGACGCCCACATTGCCGTGCTGACCAGCCCCTTCTTCGAGGGCCGGACCCCGGGAACCGACGGCTCGCGGCGCGCGAAGGAATACGCGGAGTTCTTCCTGCGCCAGTCGGGGCTCGAGCCTGCGTTCTCGGGCAGCTTCCGCCAGGACTTCGACATCGCCGGGCCGACACGTGTGGCGCGCCAATCTCTGCGTGTGGGCGAGGTGGAGCTCGTTGGCGCCCGCGAGTTCACGGGCCTTGGCCTTGGCCGGTCGGGCGCGGTGACGGGCGAGCTCGTGTTTGCCGGTTACGCGATCCAGGAGGGCCCCGAGGAGTACCGCGGTTTCCCCGAGGAACTCGACCTGACCGGCAAGGTCGCCATGGTGCTGCGCTTCGAACCGCGCAACGCGCGCGGCATGAGCCGCTGGACGGAGAACGGCGAGTGGAGCCGGCGCGCGGCACTGCTCAGCAAGGTGCGCGCGTGTGTGCAACGCGGCGCTGCGGCCGTCTTGGTCGTCAACCCGCCCGGCGCTGCCGACGCGCGCGCCCGGCGTTTGATGGATCCAGGCGATGGGGGCCGCGGAGGTTCCCAGGTGCCCGTGCTCCACCTCACCGCCGACGCCGGCAAGCGCCTCCTCGAGGCGCTGGGGCACGACTTCGTGGCCCTGGCCGCGCGCGCCGACGAAGCGGGTGTGGTCGAACCGCTCGGGGCCGTCGCCGAGGTGGACCTCGAGCTCGAACGCACACGAGTCCCGACCCAGAACCTCGGCGCGCTGTTGCCGGGGACAGGTGCGCTGGCGGACCAAGTGGTGGTGCTCGGTGCGCACCTCGACCACGTCGGCAACGGGAGTTTTGGTTCGCCCCAGGATGGCGGCACGCTGCACCCGGGTGCCGACGACAACGCCAGTGGCAGCGCGAGCCTTCTGGCCCTCGTCGCCGAAATCTCAGCGCGCTCGGCGCACTTCGACCCGGCGGTGCCGCGTCGTTCGGTCCTGTTCCTCCTGTTCGACGCCGAAGAATCGGGGCTCTTGGGCTCGAAGCACTACGTGGGCGCGCCGGTCCGGCCCATCGAAACGCACAGCCTGATGATCAACCTGGACATGGTGGGTCGCATCCAAGGCGACCGTGTGTCGCTGCAGGGCGCGCGCTCGGCCGAAGGGCTCGACGTTTGGCTCGAGCCCTGGCTGGCGAGCTCCGGACTTGCGATCGAACACTCGCGCAGTGTTTCCGCCCGTTCGGACCACGCGTCCTTCTTGGACGCCAAGGTGTCGTCGCTCTTTTTCACCAACGCCGACGGGCACCCGGACTACCACCGGCCCACGGACACCGCGGAGAAGATCGCAACGGAGTCCATGGCGGACCTCGTGGCCCTTGTCGCGGACGTGGCCGAGGCCGCGGCGTTCCGCGGCGAGGCCTTTGTGCACGTGCCGACCGAAACCGCATCCCAGGCCCGCTGAAACGCAATGGAACGACGCAGTGTGTTGCTCGGTGGATTGGCCCTTGGCACCGCGGCGATGGCCCGCGCGCAGGAAGCCGCGCCCGCCGCGAGCTCCTTCCAACTGGCCTACGCGCCGCACTTCGGGACCTTCGCTCAGGTGGCCGGCGACGATCCGATCGCGCAGTTGGAGTGGGCCCGCGAACGCGGCTTCACGGCCTGGGAGGACAACGGCATGGCCGGGCGGTCCGTGGAAGAGCAGACGAAGATCGCCCGCGCCATGGAGCGTTTGGGCATACGCATGGGCGTGTTCGTGGCCAACTTCGGCACGGCCTTTGGCAAACGCAGCTTTGCGACCGCGTCCGAGGAGCACATGGAGAGTTTCCTCCGCGACCTCGCGAACTCCGTGGAAGTGGCGAAGCGTGTGAATGCCACCTGGATGACGATCGTGCTGGGCGATCGGGATCCGCGTGTCGAGCTCGACTTCCAACACTCCCGCGCCATCGAAATGCTGAAGCGCGGCGCGGAAGTGTTCGAACCGCACGGGTTGGTGATGGTGATGGAACCGCTCAATCCGTGGCGGGACCACCCGGGCATGTTGCTCGCCAAGGCCGCGCAGGCGCACATGCTCTGCAAGGCGGTGGGATCACCAGCCGTGAAGATCCTCTTCGACATCTACCACCAGCAGATCGCCGAGGGCAACCTGATCCCCAACATCGATCGAGCGTGGGACGAGATCGCCTACTTCCAGATCGGCGACAACCCCGGCCGCAACGAACCGGGCACCGGCGAGATCCACTACGGCAACGTGTTCCGGCACATCCACGGGCGCGGTTTCACGGGCATCCTCGGCATGGAACACGGCAACTCCCAAGGGGGTGTCGAAGGGGACCTCAAGGTGCTCGAGGCCTACCGCGCCGCGGACGCGTGCATCGCGCGGTGAGTGCACTTGTGGTTGTTCTCGGTTTGCTCTGCGCGCAGGGCCCATCCGTCGCCGAATCGCCGTTGCCGCGGATCGCGCTCGACGGCACGGCGTTGGCACTCGACTTCCGCCCCGTCGAGCGACCGGACGGCAGCGTCTACTGGCTCAGCGAAACCGAAGTGCCGTGGGAGGCCTTCGACGTGTTCGTGTTCGGCTACGACCTGCCGCCCGAACGCCGTGTGGCCGAATGGGACGCCGTGGCGCGGCCCAGCCGCCCGTACGGTTCGCCGGACCGCGGCTTCGGACGGCGCGGCTTCGCGGCGCTCGGCATGACCGCCGACTCCGCGGAGGCGTTCTGCGCCTGGTTGGGCGAGCGCACCGGCAACTCGTTGCGATTGCCCACGGCCGAGGAGTGGGAGTTCGCCGCGCGCGGCGGGCAGCCGCGTCCGCCCGAACTCGAGGACGACGTCGCGGCGCCGCGGCGCATCCCCGCCGAGTTGGGCAGCGCCGTCGGATTCAGCAACTACGAAGGTCCGCGACCCCTTGCTCTGCGCGCCCTACCGGCGGGTGCGCTCGGCCTGCGCGGCATGGCGGGAAACCTCGCGGAGTGGGTGCGCGTCGCGAGCGGGCACACCACCGCCGGCGGCTGTTTCCTCGACGACCCAAAGGTCTGCACACCCCTGCGCCGCGAACACCAGGCGCCCAGTTGGAACGAGACCGATCCCCAAAACCCCAAGAGCCGCTGGTGGCTCGCCAACGCCCCCTTCGTGGGATTCCGTGTGTTGAGCGAAACGGCACCGGCGACACCACCGAAGCAAACACCATGAGCCCCCTCGACCGACGCAGCCTGCTCCGCTCCTCCACCGCCGCCACCGGAGCACTCGCCCTTTCGCGTTTTGCCACCGCACGCGGATCGGACCGATTGCGGGTCGGGCTGGTGGGCTGCGGGGGGCGCGGGACCGGTGCGGCTCAGGACATCCTGCAGGCGGCGGAGGGCATCGAACTGGTGGCCCTCGGCGACCTCTTTCCCGAGCGGGTGGCGGGCGCGACGCGCTCCCTCGCCGAGGTGGCGGAGCGCGCCGGCAAACCCGACGCGTTCCGCGTGACCCCGGAGACGTCGTTCTCCGGTTGGGATGCCGCCGAACGTGTGATTGCCAGCGACATCGATGTGGTCCTCTTGGCCACGCCGCCGCACTTTCGGCCGGGGCAGTTGGCGCGCGCGGTCGAGCGCGGCCTGCACGTGTTCATGGAGAAACCCGTGGCGGTGGACGCGCCCGGTGTGCGCTCCGTGCTGCACTCCGCCGACGTGGCCGCCGCGAAGGGGCTTTCGATCGTCGCGGGCACCCAGCGCCGGCACCAACGCTCGTACCAGGAGACCGTGCAGCGCATCCGCGACGGCGCGCTCGGCGAGATCGTCGGCGGCAACGCGTGGTGGAACCAAGGAGGCCTTTGGATGCACCCGCGCAAGGAAGCGTGGAGCGACATGGAGTGGCAACTGCGCAACTGGCTGTACTTCACCTGGGCCAGCGGCGACCACATCTGCGAGCAACACGTGCACAACCTCGACGTGATCCTGTGGGCGCTCGACGGAGTGCCTGTGCGCGCAACGGCCATGGGCGGTCGCGAGGTGCGCAAGGATCCGGCCTACGGCAACGTGTTCGACCACTTCGCGGTGCAGTACGAGTTCGCGAACGGCGTGCTGATCGAGAGCCACTGCCGGCAGATCGACGGCTGCGCGAACCGCGTGGGGGAGCGGCTCGTGGGTACTCTTGGAGTCGCGGATCCCAGCGGCTCGATCCGCAGCGCCAAACCCTGGCGGTTCGAGGGCGACCAGACCAATCCCTACGTGCAGGAGCACGTGGACTTGGTGCGCGCGATCCGGACCAACGCCCCGATCAACGAGGCGCGCCAGATCGCGCTCAGCACGATGACGGCGATCCTCGGCCGCATGAGCGCCTATACGGGCCAGACCCTCGGCTTCGATGAGGCCCTCGCGTCCACGGAAGACCTGACGCCGCCGACCTATGCCTTCGGCGAACTCCCCGTGGCGCCGGTGGCGGTGCCGGGCCAGACCTTGTTTTCCTGACGCGGTCCTCGGCGCGCGCGGGGGCGGATCTGGAAGGAATCCGCATCCCGCGTTCAGGTCGGGGGGGTGGGGTGGCCGAAACCCGACGTAGCCTCCGCGGATTGCCCAGCCCTGGGGGGCCGGACGCCGCTCGCCGCACCTCACCTTGGAACGATCCTTGAAGCTACGACCCGAGTCGCGCCGCGCCCTCTTCTCCGCCCGTAGCGGATTCACTCTGATCGAGTTGATGATCGTCGTGGCCGTGGTCGCCACGATCGCGTCGGTCGCGGTCCCGAAGTTCCTGTCGACCCGACTCGGTGCCAACGAATCCGCTGCCGCATCGACGCTGCGCACCATCGCTTCGGCGCAGGCCCAGATCCAGTCCGCGAACTACATCGACACGGATTCGGACGGCGGCGGCGAATACGGGTACTTCGGCGAGCTCGCGGGCACCCACTTGGTGCGCGAGGACGACGGCGACGGCGAACCGCAGGTTTCGCTCTTCCTGATGGCGCCGTCCATGCTCTCGACGGCGTTTGGCAACCTGATCGCCGGCGGCAGCGGAGGTGTGGTGGTGCGCTCGGGCTACATCTTCCAGATGTGGTTGCCCGGCACCGGCGAGGAACCCGCTGGGGTGGCCGAAGCCGAGGACGGCGGCATGGACGAGGCGACGGGCCCCGCCAATTGCGAGATCCTGTGGGCGTGTTACGCGTGGCCCCTGCAGCGCGGCATCACCGGCAACCGGGTGTTCTTCGTCAACCAGGACGGCGACATCCTGCAGTACAACAACAAGGGCGAGACCCTGTACGACGGACTGGACGGCGGCCCCGAGGCGACGGCGGCCTACACCGAGGACCACATGGCGAGCCTGGCGGCCAACGCGGCGGATGACCTCGAGTCGCAGGACGCCAACAACTGGACCGTCCTGCAGTAGACGAGGGGCGCGAACCGAAGCGCGTGCGTCGGCCGTTCGCACGTCGCGTGGGCCGCGCGCGATGGAGCGGGCCTTCAGCCCTTGCGCCCCTATCCCCACGAACCTGGGGCGTTGCCCCAGGCTACGATGGGGCGCGCCGTTGGCGCTTCTGAGCGTCGTTGCGCACAGGAGAGTCCTTGCGGACAGGTACGTCGTTGCCCGCAGTAGCGTCGTAGCGGGCAGTGGCGTCGTAGCGGGCAGTGGCGTCGTTGCGCGCAGTGAAGTCGTTGCGCGCAGTGAAGTCGTTGCGCGCAGTGAAGTCGTTGCGCGCAGTGAAGTCGTTGCGCGCAGTGAAGTCGTTGCGCGCAGTGAAGTCGTTGCGCGCAGTGGCGTCGTTGCGCGCAAAGGAGTCGTTGCGCGCAAAGGAGTCGTTGCGCAACGGAGCGGCATCGGCGAAGAGCGCGCGCCGGGGCACGTTAGTGCGCATATGTCGTCCGCATCGCGTGGCGGGTCGCACGCGTTGCGCTCGGCCGCGGACGCGTGCGCGTCCGAAAGGGGCAACGCCCCGCCCGATCGTAGCCTGGGGCAACGCCCCAGGTATTGCGATAGAACCGGCCCGGGCTGAAGGCCCGGCCCATCCGTCAGCGCGCGACGCGTTCGCCGGCTGTCGTCGCGGTTCCCGCGAGCACCAGCTCGAGCTCCGCCAGGATCGCGTCGCCCATGGCCACCGTGCTGACACTCGCGGTGCCCCGGCGAGCCAGGTCCGCGGTGCGCAGGCCCCGGGCCAGGACCCGCTCGACCGCCTGGTCGATGGCGTCGGCCTCCTCGTGCAGACCGAACGAGTAGCGCAGCATCATGCCCACGGTCAGGACGGAGGCAATCGGGTTGGCGATGCCGCGCCCCGCGATGTCGGGCGCCGAGCCGTGCACGGGCTCGTACAACGCGACACCCTTGCCGATGGACGCCGAGGGCAACATGCCGAGGGAGCCCGTCAAAACGGAACCCTCGTCCGACAGGATGTCGCCGAAGGTGTTCTCGGTGACGATCACATCGAAGGAGCTGGGCCGCGTGACGAGCCGCATGGCGCAGTTGTCGACGTAGAGGTGCTCCACGCGGACGTCCGGGTACTCCGGCGCCAACCGGTCGACGACCTCGCGCCAAAGGACCGAAGTCTGCAGCACGTTGGCCTTGTCGACGCTGGTCAGGTGGCCCCGGCGCGTCTTTGCGATCTCGAAGGCGAAGCGCACGACCCGCTCGATCTCGGCCTCGCCGTATTCGAGGGTGTCCACGGCCCGGCGCGAGCCAGGGTCGCCCGAAATGCCGCGGGGCTGGCCGTAGTAGAGGCCGCCCGCCAACTCGCGCACGATCATGAAGTCCGTGCCGGCGGCGATCTCGGGGCGCAGGGGCGTCGCGTCGTCCAGGGCCGGGGTGTGGCGCACCGGGCGCAGGTTGGCGTAGGTCTGCAACTCCCGGCGCAGGATCAAGAGCGCGCGCTCGGGCCGCTGCTCCGGTTTCACCCGGTCCGTGGCGGACAGGCCCACGGCACCCATGAACACCGCATCGCTGGCGAGGCACAAATCGAGCGTCGCCTTGGGCAGGGGTTCGCCCGACTCGGCCACGGCGGCGCCGCCGACGTTGCGCCATTGCAGCTCGAAGTGCAGGCCGCGGGCGGCGGCGACGGCTTCGAGCACGCGGATGGCTTCGCGGGTCACCTCGGGTCCGATGCCATCCCCGGGGAGAACGGCGATGCGGCGGGTCAGGCTCATGGTCACTGGGGGGGAGGCAGGGGCCCCTGGCACGGCGCCGACGGGCGCCGCTTCGGGAACCGGTGGAGAGAGGTCACAAGAGCGGAGGGGCCCTTCGACCCCTCCGCTGCGCCCCCCGCACGGGGGAGCGCACACTTCAATCTATTCCAGCGGCGCCGTGTCGGCGCGCTCAATCGCCCGGAACCGCTGGCGTGCTGGCCGCCGCCACCGGAGGCGCCTTCCAGGGGGGGCAGCGCGCGTCCGGCGGCTCCCGGAAAGACTACGCCGGCGCTGTCCGAGCCCCGCCCACACCCGTCCCGGCGCTCACATTTTCCTGACCATGTGCGGCGGACGCGAACGGCGTTTGGCCGGACGCGTCGGGCCGCTCGGGGCGGACGTGTTCAGCCCTTCGCGATCCAGCCCCGGGCTGCGAGCGCCTCGAGCAACCGGGTGACGTTGGTGTCCACCTGGGTGTGGGTGGTGTCGAGCACCACGTCCGCCGTTAGCGGCGGTTCGAACGCGTGGTCGATGCCCGTGACGTTCGCGACTTCACCCGCGCGGGCTCGGGCGAAGAGGCCCGACGTGTCGCGGGCCTCCACGACGTCGAGGGGTGCGTCGCAGTGGACTTCCAGGAAACGCGCGGCGCCAACGGTCTGGCGGGCTCTTTCGCGCGAACTCTGCGAGGCCGAAACGAAGGCCGCAATCACGATGAGTCCCTGTTCGTTGAACAGCCTCGCCAGCTCGCTGGCGCGCCGCAGGTTCTCCTCGCGGTCCGCGGCGGAGAATCCCAGGTCCGAGGAGAGGCCGAGGCGCAACTGCTCGCCGTCGAGCACCAGCGCGTGGTGGCCGCGTTCGAAGAGCTGGCGCTCCAGCTCGAACGCGATGGAGCTCTTGCCCGAACGCGGCAATCCCGTGATCCACAGGGTGAAGGGCTCCTGCGCCGTGCGCTTCCAGCGCGCCGACTCCGGCACCTTGGAGACCTGTTGGCGCAGGTTCTGCCCCGCGTCGTGGGCCACGCGACCTCGGGTCGCGGCTTCGTCGGCGGGTGTGCGCTCCAAGATCATCCCCGCGGCCAACGTGGCGTTGTTCATCCTGTCGACCAGGATGAACGCCCCCATGTGGCGGTTCTTGGCGTAGGCGTCGACGGCCAGCACGCGGGCGGACTCGAGTCGCACGCGGCCGATCTCGTTCAATCCCAAGGTACTGGCCGGTTCGGACCGCAGGGTCTCGATGTTCATCCGGTACCTCACGTCCGTCACGGTCACCGGCGTCGTCGAAGTGGCCGTCTTGAGCAGGTAGGAGCGACCCGCCGTGAGCTCGGCTTCGTTCATCCACACGACCATCGATTCGACGGCGTTCGAGAGGTGCGGGGCGTTGTTCGGCCGTGCGAAGACGTTGCCGCGGCTGACGTCGATCTCGTCCTCCAACGTGATCGTGATGGCCATGGGCGCAAACGCCTCTTCCACCGGTTCGCCGCCGCGCAGGATGGACTTCACGCGGCTCTTCTTGCCCGACGGCAGGGCGACCACTTCTTCGCCCACCCGCAGCACGCCGGAAGAAATCGTCCCCGCGAAACCGCGGAAGTCGAGGTTCGGCCTCAGCACGAGCTGCACGGGCAGACGCAAGTCGATCAGGTTGCGATCGCTGGCGATGTGCACGGACTCGAGGTACGAAAGCAGCGGGCCGCTCTTGTACCACGGCATGGAATCGGCCGGACCGACCACGTTTTCGCCGCGCCGCGCGCACATCGGGATGAAGTGCACGTCGCCGAGCTGCAGTTTCGCGAGGAAGTCGACGCAGTCGGCCTTGATGCGCTCAAACACCTCCTCGGAGTAGTCCACGAGGTCCATCTTGTTGATGGCGATTACGACGTGGCGGATGCCGAGGAGCGAGCAGATGAACGCGTGGCGCCGCGTCTGCGCGAGCACACCCTTGCGCGCGTCGATCAGGATGATCGACAGGTCCGACGTGGAGGCGCCGGTGGCCATGTTGCGCGTGTACTGCTCGTGGCCCGGCGTGTCGGCGATGATGAACTTGCGTTTGGGCGTCGAGAAGTAGCGGTAGGCCACGTCGATCGTAATGCCCTGCTCGCGCTCGGCTTGCAGGCCGTCCATCAACAGCGCGAAGTCGATCTCTTCGCCCGTCGTGCCGTAGCGGCTCGTGTCCTTCTTGAGCGCCGTCAGTTGGTCCTCGAAGACACCCGCGCCGTCGTGCAACAGCCGGCCGATCAGCGTGGACTTGCCGTCGTCCACCGAGCCGCACGTCAAGATGCGCAGTAGCTCCTTCTTGCCGTACTCCTCGAGCCAGCCCTGGATGCCGCCGCGCGCCAGTTCGTCCCGGTGCAACACTAGAAGTACCCCTCGCGCTTCTTCTCTTCCATGGATCCAGCTTCGTCGTAATCGATGACACGACCCTGGCGTTCGGAAGTGGTGGAGATCAGCATCTCCTCGATGACCTCGGTGATGTTCGACGCGGTGGACTCGACGGCGCCGGTCAGCGGGTAGCAGCCCAGCGTCCGGAAACGCACCCGTTTCATCTCCGCCGTTTCACCGGGTTCGAGCGGCAGACGGTGGTCGTCCACCATGATCCAGGTGCCGTTGCGTTTGACCACCGGCCGCTCCTTGGCCAAGTAGAGGGGCACGATCGGCAGCTTCTCCTTCATCGTGTAGAGCCACACGTCGAGTTCCGTCCAGTTGGACAACGGGAACACGCGGATGGATTCGCCCTTCGCGACCCGCCCGTTGTAGATGTTCCACAGTTCCGGGCGTTGGTTCTTGGGATCCCACTGGTGGAAGCGGTCGCGGAAGCTGAACACACGCTCCTTGGCGCGGCTCTTCTCCTCGTCGCGCCGCGCACCGCCGAAGGCCGCGTCGAAACCCCACTTGTCGAGGGCCTGCTTCAGGGCCTCGGTCTTCATCACGTGGGTGTGTCGCTGTGTGCCGTGCGTGAAGGGATTGATGTCGAGCTTCACACCCTCGGGGTTGATCCACTCCAAGAGGTCGAGGTCCCAGTCGCGCGCCAGCTTGTCGCGGAACTCGATCATCTCCCGGAACTTGTAGCGCGTGTTGACGTGCAACAAGGGAAAGGGCAGCTTCGCCGGCGCGAATGCCTTGATTGCGAGCCGCAGCATCGCCATCGAGTCCTTGCCGATCGAGAAGAGCATCACCGGCTTTTGGAACTCGGCGACCACCTCTCGGATGATGTGGATGCTCTCCGCCTCGAGTTGGTCGAGGTGGCTCAGCGTGTATTGGCTCATGGCGGAGGAGGGGGGCATCGGAGCCACCCGGGCGCGTTCCGGAGAACAGGCCCCCTGGACGGCCCCGGCGGCGGGGCCGCGGCGAGGGCATCGGTGGCGAAGTCTACCGCCTGGGGTGGCGTGGGGCCGGGGCGAACGCGGGTGCAGCGCCGAGCGGGGCGGGCGGGGCGGCGTTGGGGGAATGTACGCAGGGGCCGGTGTGCGTGGGCCGGTGTGCGGGGCGCGGCCGCGTTGGCTCTCGCCAACGTCGGCGCGCGCCGCCCGCCCCATCGGCCCACCATCCCCCGCCCAGCCACCCTAGACCGGCCTTGTCGTCAGCGGTTGCCGGTCGGCGCGGATTTCGTGTGGTCCAAGGTCTCGCGGAGGGCGGCGAGGATGCGGGCGGTCAGCGTCGGCGGCACGCGGCCGGCGCGCAACCGGGCTTGGTTCAGCTCCAACTCCACGCCCGCGTACCGCCGCGCCGCGAACTGGCCGCGCAGCGACGTGGTGTGGCCGTCGCTCGTGCCGCGGTAGGGGCGGTTGCGCGCCACTTTGAGGCCGGTGTGGTGGTGCAAGCTGTCCGCGAAATGGCGCGCGAGGGCGCACTCGGGTTCGCGTTGGGGGTCGAACAGCACGGCCAGGTCCATGTCGCGCCGGCGGCCGGCCAACACGGGGGTCATCGAGTGCACGGACACGTGCAGCACGAACGCACCCGCCTCGACACCCTCGTGCACTTCGGCCTCGGCGGCGGCGCGGAACGGTTCCCAGTGCTCCGCCAGCAGGCGCTCCCGCGCGGCCTCCCGTTCGCCCCGCGGCAGTTTTCGGAGCGACGGTCCGAGCAAGTGGGGGTGGTCGCTGGAGCGGTTCAGGTCCACGGCGAGGCGCGTGGTCCGACCCTCGAGGAGTGGCGCACCCAACCGGCGGGCCAGGTACCGCGCCAGCTCGGCGGCCCCAGCGTCGTGGCCGCGGTGGCTCGCGAGGAGGGCGGCCTGGCCGACGAAATGGCGCGCCAGGAACCGCGGCACCCGGGAGCTGGCGTGCTCGCAGGTCAGGAGCAGGGCCGGCTCTCGGCTCACGGCAAGAAGAGCCGGCCGCCGCTCAGGCAATCGGCCAGTTCGGTCCACACCTCGTTCAGCCGCCCGCGGGTGGGCGCGTCCCCACACGCGTGCATCAGGCGGCGCGCGAGGGGGCCGCGCTCCACGAGCAGGTCGAGGGTCCCGCGGGCGGGCTCCCTGGCGGGCACGAGTTGCTCGACGAGATGTCCCCACAACTCGCCCGCCGTGCAGCGCGGTGTGCCGCCGAGGCCGAGCATCTCGAGGTACGCCGCATCGTCGATCACAGCCTGGTCGCCTTCGTCGACGACGCGCCACAGGAGGGCGGCCAGGTCCGCCGTGGCGGCCCCGCGTTGACGCTCATGCGCGCACAGGCGTTCGTCGACCAACGCGCGGACGAGCTCGACGACCCCCGTGGCCACGGCCAGGTCGGCGCGCGGGCACTCCTGGATGTCGAGGATGCGGATCTCGATCGCCATGCGGTCGAAGCGTGCGATGGCGCCGCGGGAGTTGGCCCACTCGTGGCGCAGCACACCCTCGGGGTCGTGCGGTTCGAGGGCCCGGTAGATCGACGCGAGCAGCTCGCCCTCGTATTCGGCGCGCGAGTACACGGGTTCGGGAACCACCGCGCCCGCCACCTGGGGGACGCGGCGCGCGTTGCCGCGGTAGACACGCATCCGGTTGTCGAGGAAGCCCGTGGTGCCCCCGTCCATCACCGGCGTGCTGGCAGCCAGGGCGGGCAGGATCGGCAGCGCCACGCGGATGGCGGCGTGCAGGCGCGCGAACTCATCGTCGTTCGCGAACGGCAGATTGATGTGGGTGCTCTGCAGGTTCGACCAACCGTGGTGCTTGCAGTCGAAGATGCGGTCGAACGTGCGGTAGACCTCGTTGTACTCGCCCGGGAACAGTTTCGAATCGCGGGTCGGCACCATCCACGGGTGCATGCCGCCGGGCAGGAGCCGCGCGCCCATCCCGGCGAGCAGCGTCTGGATCTCTTCGACGTTGCGCTGGAACGCACTGTCCAGGCCGACGAGGCGCGGCGCGGGGCCGTTGGTCTTGAGCTCGACCACGTGGGCCACCAGTTCGTTGGACCACGCCACTTCGCCGCGTTCCACGTCTTCCGCGCCCTCCTCGCCCGCCGCGGCGCTCAGCAGTTCGGGTGCGAGCGGAGCGAGTTCGAGCGACGGATCGCGGACGATCATGTATTCGAGTTCGATGCCGAAGCCCTCGAACAGATGCAGGGGCTGTGTGCTCATCCGCGTTCCTCGACCCTCGCCAGCAGTCCACGCATGATCGCGACGTACAGTTCGTCGCCCAGCACCCGATCTTCGAACCCCGCGTCGATGTTGGGGTTGTCGTTGACTTCGATCACGTACACGTCCTTGCCACTTTGTTTGAGGTCGACCCCGTACAGGCCGTCGCCGATCAAGTTCGCGGCGCGCAGCGCCGTGCGCACCACGTTGCTGGGGGCCTGGCCGACGGGAAGCGTCTCGATCCGGCCGTAGTCGGTCTCCTTGCCGTCCCGCGACACGATCTGCCAGTGCCCCTCGGCCATGAAGTAGCGGCACACGTAGAGCGGCCGCCGATCGAACACACCGACCCGCCAGTCGTAGTCGGTGGGCAGGAACTCCTGGGCGATGACCAGATCGGACTCCTCGAACATCTTGTCGAGCAGTTCGGTCAACTCCTCGGGCGTGCGCGCCTTCTTGACACCCATCGAGAAGGCGCTATCCGGCTGTTTGAGCACACACGGTAGCCCCAGTTCGGTCTGCACCCGATCGCGGTTGTCGCGGTGCACGATCAATGTGCGCGGTGTGCGGATCTTGTGGTGTTGCAGCAGTTCCGCCAGGTAGACCTTGTTCGTGCAGCGCACGATCGACTGTGGGTCGTCGATCACCACCAACCCTTCGGCCGCCGCCCGGCGCGCGAAACGCCAGGTGTAGTGGTTGACGTAGGTCGTGGCGCGGATGAACAGCGCGTCGTAGCTGGCGATGTGCGGGAAGTCCGCCTTGGTGATCAGTTCCGCGGCGATGCCGAGGTCCTTGGCCGCCTTCTGGAACTTCGCCAGGGCGCGCGGGTTCGAGGGGCGTGCGGTTTCGTCGGGGTCGTGCAGGATCGCAAAGTGCGCCCGGGGCCGTTTCTCGCGCTTCTGGGACCAACTGCGGTTCTGGAAGTACTCGGTCGCGGCCTCGATCACGAAGGGCAAGTGGCTTTGCGGGATCTCTGCCGCGGGGATCGGCCCCACGTGCGCCAGACGCCATTCACCCCGGCCCAACTTCTCGAAACGGGCGCGCAGGAGCGGCGCTTGGAACTGGTTGCAGAGTGCAGCGGCCAGGCGTTGGTCGCGTTTGGTCAGGCTGCGCCCGAAGTAGATGCTGAGGGTGTGCTCGTCGGAGGTGAGTCTGTTGAAGGACTTCTGGATCAGCTCCTCCAGCTCCTCGGAGACGGTCGCCGTCGCCACCTGGGAGCGCAGGTCCTGGATCGCGGCCACGCTGGGCTGTGCCCGGTGACCGCGCGCCTCCGCCAGCAGGGACACGTAGTACCCCAGACTCTGGTACGCATAGGAGCGGCACAGGTTGTAGAGCTTCACCCCGCGCATGCTGCTGTAGGACGGCTCGGTCAGGTAGGTGCGCGCGGCGACTACCTCGACCCCCGGTATGTCGAGCTTCCAGTTCTGCGGGTTGTTGACGACGAGCAGGAGCGGCATCGGATTCAGGAGCGCTTCGGTGTGAGGATCAGAAGGTTCGCGTCGTAGGTCAGGATGCCGAGCAGGATCGCGTTCAGAAGGCGATCGATGTCGACCTCGTAGAAATGCGACTTCGAGATCGGATTGGTGTGTAGGGGGTCGGCCACGAGCACTTTGCGCGAGGGCGAGTCGTGCCCGCAGAGCACGACGAAGTGCCCCTGGGGATCGCCCTTCACATCGTCGAAGTGCATGGGCGAACCGAGCTCACGCTGGCAGCGGTACAAGAACGTCGCGGAGAGCCCCGTCAGGATCGGCTGGTCGCGCTTCAAGTACTTGCGCAGCAGCCCGCTCGTCAAATCGCTGAACTCCACCACACCGCCGTGGTCCAAGAACTCGAGGTAGGCCTTCGAGGCGAGGCGCTTCTTCGGGTTGCGTGTGATCGTCGCCTGGGCTTCGAGGCGCGCGCGCATGTGCTCGCGCGACGACTCGAACCAGCTCGGGTCGAACACCTGCAGGTTGAACGTGTGGATGTGCGCGTCGTAGCGCCCGGTGCGCAGCGCGTGGTTGGCGAGGAGGACCGCCAGGGTTCCGCCGTGCTCGAGCGGCGTGATTTCGCCGATGACTTCGGGCAACGGCCGCCGGTCGCCGTAGTACGCGTAGACCGCTTGCAGGCACGTCGGCCCGCAGGTTTCGTCGTCGGGCTGGGGCAGGATCGCGAACTCGAGGCGGGTTTCCATGGTTCGCGCTGGGGCGAGGGGCGTGCGTGCGGGTCCCATGCACCGTCGCCATCATCTGGCTGCGCCGGCCTACCGTGCTCTTCTTGGGCCCGAGATTCAAGCAGTCCGCCCCCGGCCGGCGCAAGCGTGCGAGGGCCCAGCCGTGCCGTAGAATCGCACGCTGTGATCCGCTCGACGATCGCCACATCGGTTTCCGGCCTCGCACTGGCCGTCGGCGGCTCTTGGGCCCCCCACGCCCAGGAACTGCCGCAGCCCGCGCCTTCCCCGGCCGAACGGACCCTGGCCGACCCGCTCGCGCGCCGTTTCGACGTCACCTGGTCGCACCGCGCCTCCGTCAACCGGGTGCGTTTCGACGGCCGCGACCAGCCGACTGTGGATCTGAGCGGCAGCCTGTGGGACGCGGAGGGGCGACGCGAGCGGCACTTCGTGGACCGGCCCGCCGACGGCGGCTTCGAACGGCGGTACGTGCGGGTCGGGGAGGTGCGCCGCCACACGGCCTACGAGTTCGACCGAGGGCAGGGTGTGGGCGAGTACTTCGGGTTGCCCATCGACGTGACGAGCCCCATGGAGGGCGCCCTCGTGGCTTGGCGTGTGGCGGATCCCGCGGGAAGGCTCGAACCCGTGCTTCTCGAGCGCGGCGATGACCGGATGCTCGACGAACTGCGACCGGACGGCGCCCTGGCACCCTGGCGCGTGGCTCCGGATGTCGCGCTCGGCACGACCTGGACACTCGCGGCCGAGCACCTCGAGGAGGCGCTGGCACCCGGGGGTGTGTTGCAACCCGAGGATCCCTACACCCGCGAGCGGCAAAACCGCGACGACGACCGCGCCCTTTGGGCCGAGGCCCTCGGGTCCTTGGAGGGCGAGCTGGAGCTGGAACTCGTTTCCCTGCGCGAAGAGGCCTCGGGTCGCCTGGCCGCGGTGCGGGTGCGCGGCGAACCCGTCGCCCGCGTGACCTGGGGAGGGGAGACGGAATCGGGCGGTCGGCGCGACGGCGAGCTTTCCGCCCGCTTCGAGCTGACGGGCGAGCTGCTCTGGGACTTGGGCGAGGATCGATTCGTTCGATTGGATCTGAAGGGCGACTACGAACTCGAAGTCGCCATCACCACCGAAGTGGTCGCCGCGCGCCCGCTGGTCGGAACGATCACGACGTTGTTGTCGGGATCGCTCTCCCTCCTGGCATCGGCCGAGCCCGCCGAAGGCGCTCCCGTGCGCCGACCGTGACACGGGCAGCGGCGGCGGGATACAACGGTCCCGCGGGAAACCGCGCGATCCCAACATGGCCTCCGAAACCCACGATGACCCTGCCGTTGCCACCGGATCCGACGCCGTGCGCGGCCCGGCTTTGGTTTCCCTTCAGCGGGACGAGTGCCTTCGCCTCGACCTGTCCCTGACGCGGGAGTGGCTCGAGACCGACGGTCTGGGCGGGTACGCCTCGTCCAGCGTGCCGATGGGGGCCACCCGGCGCTACCACGGACTGCTCGTGGCGCCCATCCCGGGCAGCGCGAAGCGGCACGTGTTGCTGTCGCGCTTCGAGGAGACGGTGGTCGGGCCCGAGCTGTTTGGCCAGGAGCGCTCGTTCCCGCTCAGCCTGGCGCGGTACGCGGGTTGTTTCGCGCCGAAGGGGCACCTCGGACTCGAGTCGTTCGAGTTGGTGCCGTGGCCGCGTTGGCACTACCGCCTCGGCCTGGCCGCCATCACGCGGGAAGTGCTGATGCCGCGCGGTAGGCATGCGGTGCTCGTGCGGTACCACAACCACGGCGAGCGCGCGGGCCTGAAGCTGCGGCTGCGCCCGTTGTTGCCCTTCCGCGAGGCCGACGCGCTGACGTTCGAGAACATGAGTTTCGACGCCGCTGGCCGCCGCCAGGGCGGTGCGCTCGAGTTCCGCCCGTACCGCGCGCTGCCGGCGCTCTCGATCTCGGTCCTGGATGGGGATGGCCAGCCGGCGCGCTACGAAGCGGATCCGGTCTGGTACCGCGGCATCGAATACCGCGAGGACTTGGCGCGCGGTTACGACGGCTACGAGGACCAGGGCAGCCCCGGCTGGTTCGAGATCGATCTGCCGATCGGCGGCGAGGTGCTCGTCGCGGCGTCGCTGGAGGGCGCCGTCGGGGATCCCATCGCGCTTTGGCGCGCGGAGACGGCGCGGCGCTCGGAGGAACGGGCAGCGCTGGGCGATCCCGCGCGGCCGCTCGACCTGGCGGGCCGCCTCGCTCTGGCAGCGGAGCACTACATCTACCGCGATGCGCGCGCGCGCCTCGGCGTGCTCGCGGGATTCCCTTGGTTCGGCGAATGGGGCCGCGATACGTACATCGCGCTGCCGGGGCTGTTGCTCGCCCGGGGTCAAGTCGAAACCGCGGGTGATGCCCTGTGCGGCGCATTGCGGTTCCTGCAGAACGGACTTCTGCCGAACGTGTTCGGCACGGGGTTGCACGACAGCGCCTACAACTCGGCGGATGCTGCGCTGTGGTTCACGCGCGCCGTGCGCCTCTACGAGCGCGCTGGCGGCGATCGCACGCGGCTCGATGAAGAGCTCTACCCCGCGATGTTCGAGATCGCGCGCGCCTACCTCGACGGGCGCTGCTCGCTCGTGCGTGTGGACCAGGCGGGCCTGCTGGTCGTCGGCGGGCCAAACGAAAACGCCACCTGGATGGACGCGCGCACGCCGGAAGGCCCCGTGACGCCGCGGGATGGTTGTCCGGTGGAGATCGAGGGCCTCTGGTACCAGTTGTTGGCCCTGCTCGAACAACATTCGCGCGCGAAGGGCGACGCGGACGGCGAGCGCGACTGGGCCGTGCGCCGACGGCTCGCGGGCAAGAGTTTCCTGCGCCGCCTTTGGCTCGACGACGAGCGTTACCTCGCGGACCTCTGGCATTGCGACCACGGCGCCGATCGCTCGCTCCGGCCCAACCAGGTCATCGCCGCATCGCTCGAGTTCAGCCCACTCTCCCAGGCCAAACGCGCCGATGTGTTGCACTGGGCCGAGATCGAACTCCTGACGCCGTTTGGGCTGCGCACCCTCGCGCCCAACGACCCGCGTTTCGAGGGCCGGTACGGCGGCAGCCAGACCCAGCGGGACGGCGCGTACCACCAGGGCACCGTCTGGCCGTGGTTGATCGGACCCTACGCGGAGGCGTTCGTGCGGGTGCACGGAGCGCGCCGGCGCCGCCTGCGCGGATTGCGCGACGCACTCGAGCGTTTCCACGAGAACCTCGATCGGCAGGGGCTCAACCAACTCTCCGAGGTGTTCGATGGGGACCCGCCCCACCGCCCCGGAGGCACGATCGCACAGGCCTGGAGCGTGGGCGAGGTACTGCGCGCGCTGCGCCTCCTAGAGGAAGCACTGAAGTGAAGGTGCTGATGCTGGGTTGGGAGTTCCCCCCTCACATCTCGGGAGGTCTCGGCACCGCGTGCCACGGATTGACCGTCGGGTTGGCCCACGCGGGTGTGGAAGTCCTGTTCGTCGTGCCGCGCGCGTACGGCGACGAGTCCGCCGAACACATGCGTCTGCTCGGCGCCAACCAAGTGCGCTTTCTGCGGCGTGTGTTCGTGCCCGGCTCCGATGCGGGTGGGGCGGTGGCCAGTGGCGGGGGAGACGGTGTTGGCGGAGGCGACGGCACAGCCGCCACCCTGCGCCGAGGGCTGGCCGACGACCTCGAGCGCCTGGAGGCCGGCTCGGCTGAGGTCCGTTACCTCGCCCTGGAGCGGCTGATGGCGGGCTCGAACGCGGAGGCCTCGTTCACCGGTGCGCGCACCGCGTCGTCGCCCTACGACGATCCGGGCCAACCACAGGACTTGCCCGCGGACGTGCGCAACCGCCTTGCGCAGTGGTTCTCGGACGGCGGGTCCACCGTCTTGCAACTCGGCGAACGGGCGCTGCAGAAGGTGCCCACGGACGCGGCCGGTTGGCGTGTGCTCTCGCGCGCGATCCGAGACGCCGTCCTGGCGCACAGCCGCAGGCCGGAAGCCTCCCCGGCGGGGCAGTCCGGCCGCTTCGAAGTGATCGAGGAGCGGCTCGAGATGGCCGGCGGTTACGGCGGCGACCTCTACGCCGAGGTCGCGCGTTATGCCCTGGCCGTCGGCGAAATCGCGGCGAACGAGCAGTTCGACGTCATCCATGCCCACGACTGGATCACGTTTCCCGCGGCAGCCGTGGCGGCCGAGATCTCCGGCAAGAAGGTGGTTGCCCACGTGCACGCGTCGGAGTACGACCGCAGCGGCGACCATCCGAACCTGTCGGTCAAGGCCATCGAACAGCTCGGGCTCGACATCGCATCGCGCGTGGTCTGTGTCAGCCACTACACGGCGAGCATCCTGAAGCGTCGCTACCGCGTCGACCCCGCGAAGCTGCGTGTGGTGCACAACGCCGTGACCCAGGAAGAACAGCGCGCCCAGTGGCACGGCGAGCGCAACATCGCGGACCCCATCGTGCTGTTCCTGGGCCGCGTGACCTTCCAGAAGGGACCGGACTACTTCCTCGAGGCCGCCGCGCGTGTGGTCAAGCTGCGCCCCGACGTGCTGTTCGTGGTCAGCGGCAGCGGCGACATGCTGCCGGCGATGGTCGAGCGGTCCGCGCGCCTCGGGCTCGTGCGCAACGTGGTCTTCACGGGTTTTTTGCGCGGCAAGTCGGTGGAGCGCATGTACTCGATGGCGGACCTCTACGTGATGCCGTCCGTGTCGGAACCGTTTGGCATCACACCGCTCGAAGCCATGGCGCTCGACGTGCCCGTGATCGTCTCCCGCCAGAGCGGTGTGTCGGAAATCCTGACCCACGCCTTGAAAGTGGATTTCTGGGATGTGGAGGAGCTCGCCAACAAGATCCTGGCGGTTCTGGAGTACCCTGCCCTGCGGGCGAGTTTGGTCGAAAGTGGCCGTGACGAGGTGCGCCGCATGCGTTGGGAGCTGCGCGGGGAACTCGTCCGAGACGTCTATCAGGAGATACTCAAGTGACGTCCTTGGTTTTCTACTTCCAGGTGCACCAGCCCTTCCGGCTGCGTCGCTACACGTTCTTCGACATCGGTGCGTCGGACGACTACTTCGACGACGCCGAGAATGAGCGCATCCTGCGCCGGGTGGCCGAGAAGTGCTACTTGCCGATGAACGCGGTGCTGTTGCGCCTGGTGGAGAAACACCAAGGCAAGTTCCGCTGCGCGTTCTCGGTGTCCGGCACGGCGCTCGACCAGATGGAAGCCTGGTCGCCCGAGACACTCAACAGCTTCCGGCGCCTGGCGCGCACGGGTTGCGTCGAGTTCCTCTGCGAAACCAGCCACCACAGCCTGTCGTTCCTCGGGGACGAGGACGAGTTCCGCCTGCAGGTGGAGGCCCAGGCCCAGCGCGTCGAGCAGCTCTTCGGCCGGCGACCCACGTCGTTCCGCAACACGGAGTTGATCGTCTCGAACCGGGTGGCAAAACTCGCCGAGGAGCTGGGTTTCGCCGCGATCATGGCGGAGGGCGCCGACCACCTGATCGGCTGGCGCAGCCCCCACAGGGTGTACCGGCCGGAGGGCTGCGACACGATCAAGGTGCTGCTGCGCTCGTACAAACTCTCCGACGACATCGCGTTCCGCTTCTCGAACCGCGGTTGGTCCGAGTGGCCGCTGACGGCGGAAAAGTTTGCCTCCTGGGTGCACGGCTTGCCGGAGGAGGACCGCTTCGTCGGCCTCTTCATGGACTACGAGACTTTCGGCGAGCACCAGTGGGCCGATACCGGCGTGTTCCAGTTCATGGAACACCTGCCCGAGGCCATCCTCGAGAACCCCCGCTTCCGCTTCGAAACACCCTCCGAGGTGGCCGCCTCCACGGACCCGATCGCGCGCCTGGACATCCCCCACCCGGTCTCCTGGGCCGACGCGGAGCGGGACTTGACCGCGTGGCTCGGCAACGCCATGCAGCGCGCCGCGCACGACGAGGTGTACAGCCTGGGCCGCGAGCTGGCCCAAGTGGCGGCCAACCGTCCGGACCTGGTGGCCGCCTGGCGGCGCCTGACCACGTCCGACCACTTCTATTACATGTGTGTGAAGTTCTTCTCGGACGGGGACGTGCACAAATACTTCAGTCCGTACGCGAGTCCCCACGATGCGTACATCACGACCATGAACGTCGTGAACGATTTCCGCCGCCGGATCGCTGCCCTGGCCCAGCCAGCGGCGCCGGCGGCGAGTCGTTGAGCGCGGTCTCGGCCGCCCCCCCGTCGCCCCGCGTACCCCTCCCGGCCCCAGGCCGCCGTTCCCCCGTCTCCCCCCATGTCGTTCACGCTTTTCGAAGTCAGTTGGGAGGTCTGCAACAAGGTCGGCGGCATCTACACCGTCGTCTCCAGCAAGGCCCGCAAGCTCTGCGAACACCTGGGCGATGACTATGTGACGCTTGGACCCTGGTTGCTCGAGCGCACCCACACGCTGCCGTTCGAGGAGGAATCCGGCTTCGAGGCCTTCGTCGATGCCTGCCGCGCCCGCGGTGTGGCGGTGAAAGTCGGCCGTTGGTCCGTTCCGGGTCGTCCGCGCACGATCCTGGTCGGGTTCAGCCAGTTCTTCTCGCAGAAGGACGCGATCCTCTCCGGGCTGTGGGAGCGCCACGGCGTCGACTCCCTCTTCGGCAGTTGGGACTACGTGGAGCCGGCCATGTTCGGCCACGCGTCCGCGATCGCCATCGAAACCTGGTGGCGCCTCTATGTCGAACCGAAGGGCGGAAAGGCCGTGGCCCAGTTCCACGAGTGGATGACCGCCTCCGGCCTCCTCTACCTGGTCGGAAACCTGCCAGAGATCGGCACGGTGTTCACCACCCACGCGACCATGCTGGGGCGCTCGTTGTCGTCGACGGGCCTGCCGCCGGCGGCTGCCCTCGGACAACGCACACCCGAGCAGGCGGCCGAATCGATCGGCGTGCGCTCGAAACACTCGATGGAAGGTGTGGCCGCGCGCCAGGCGGACGTGTTCACCACCGTCAGCCAGATCACCGCCGACGAGGCCGAGCTCTTGCACCGCCGCGCCGCCGACCCGCTCCTGCCCAATGGCCTCGATCTAGAACTGCTGCAAGACCTGGCGGGCGGTGTGCCGCGTGCCGAAGTGCGCAAGCGGCTGCTGCAGCTCGCCTCGCTCGTCGCTGGCGAGGACGTCTCGGATGCCAAGTTGCTGGCGATCTCCGGGCGCTACGAGTTCCACAACAAGGGCATCGACATCCTGATGGAGGCCCTCGCCAAGTTGGGCGAGCGCGACGGCCCGCGGGTGGTGTTGTACGTGCTGGTGCCGGCGGGCAACTCCGGCCCGAGCCGCGACCTGCGCGACCGCCGCGACAATCCGCCGAAGTTGCCCGTGCCGCCGATCGGCTTCTCCACGCACCAACTCTTCGATCCGCACAGCGATCCGGTGCAGTGCCAGGCCAACGCCCTCGGCCTCGACAACCGCCACGGTTCGCGCGTCAAGATCGTGCAGGTGCCGATCTACCTGGACGGCCACGACGGCCTGTTCGACCTGCAGTACGAAGCCGTGCTGCGCGCGATGGATTTCTCCTGTTTCCCGTCGTTCTACGAACCGTGGGGCTACACGCCGGCGGAGAGCCTGGGCGTCGGTGTGCCGACCATCACGACGGATTGCGCGGGTTTCGGCCTTTGGGCGCGGACCCAGGGGCTCGAATCCAAGGACGGCATCGACGTGCTCGACCGCCTCGGGGTCACGGTCGACGAAGCGCGCGACGAACTCGTGCGTGTGATCGAACGCCACCTCTGTTACCCGCGCGAGTACGACGGCATGGCCAAAGCCTGCCTCGCCGCGGCCGAGAAGGCGTCTTGGAACCACCTGATCCAGCACTACCACACGGCGTTCGAGCGCGCCCTCGAGCGCGCGGCAGCGCGCCGCGCCACGTCGCCCTCCAGCACACCGCGGTTCCAGTTGCCGGTGCGCCGCCAACTTCCGACGGCGCCCAGCATGCCCGAGCTGCTGCGCTTCGACGTGGCCGCGACGTTGCCGGAGGAACTCGTCGGGCTCGAGCGACTCGCCAACAACCTGTGGTGGTCGTGGGACAACGAAGCGCCCGGTCTGTTCGAAGAGCTGTCGCCGCGCGGCTGGCGCGATTCCGGGCACAACCCCGTGCAGTTCCTGCGGCGTGTGTACCAACGCGACCTCGAAGAGAAGGCCGCGGACGTGGAGTACCGCGCGCGCCTGCAGCGAGTGCTCGATCGATTCGACCGCTACGTCTCCGCCTCCCGCCCGAGTGTCGAGCTCGCGAGCGGCACGGTTGTGACGCGCAAGAATCCGATCGCCTACTTCTGCTTCGAGTTCGGCATCCACGAATCCCTGCGCATTTACAGCGGCGGCCTCGGTGTGCTCGCCGGCGACCACCTGAAGAGCGCCAGCGATCTCGACATGCCGCTCGTCGCCATGGGGCTCTTCTACCGGCGCGGCTACGTCGACCAGCGCCTCAGCGCGACGGGCGAACAGCATTCGGCGGATCTCGACAACGATCCCCGCCACCTGCCGATCCACGAGGTCCTCGGTGCGGACGGGTTGCAGGTCAAGGTGCGGGTGCAACTGCCCCACAGCGTGCTGACTCTGGCCCTTTGGCGCGCGGACGTCGGGCGTGTGCCGCTCTACCTCCTGGACTCGGACCTCGAGGAGAACGGCGAGGAGAACCGCCGCATCACCCACCGCCTGTACGGAGCGGGCCAGGAACTGCGGCTCTTGCAGGAGATCGCCCTGGGCCACGGCGGCATGCGCGCCCTCGATGCCATCGGCATCGAGCCGGCCGTTCTGCACATGAACGAGGGTCACGCCGCCTTTGCGGCCCTTGAGCGTGTGTCGCTCTCGATGAAGCGCAACGACCTCACGTTCCACGAGGCCCGCGAACTCGTGCGCGCCAGCACCGCGTTCACTACCCACACGCCGGTGCCGGCGGGCCACGACGTGTTCCCCGAGGACCTCCTGCGGCGCTACTTCTCGGACGTGCCCCAGCGCATCGGTCTGACTTGGGAGCCGTTCCTCGGTCTCGGCCAGGTGCCGGGTTCGGGTGAGGGTTTCAACATGACCTACCTGGCCATGAGCTTGGCCAGCTTCGTCAACGGCGTCGCCGAGAAACACGAAGAAGTCTCCCGCGCGCTGCTGCGCCCCTATTGGTCCGGCCTGCTCGAGAACGAGTTGCCCGTCACCCACGTCACCAACGGCATCCACCTGGCCAGTTGGACGCGCCCGGCCCTGGCCACGTTGTTCGGGGTCAAGGGCGACGTGCTCAATGCGGAGCACTTCGCAAACGCCGCCACGAACCTCGACGAGAAGCGTTTCTGGGAGGAGCGCGGCCACGCCAAGCGCGACCTGCTCGTCGCGGCGGCGCACTCGCTGCAGCAGAGCTTCCAGGCCCGTCAGGACAGTCCGAAGGTCCTCGCGCGCATGCTCGACGGTTTGCGCACGGACGCGCTGGTGATCGGCTTCGCGCGGCGGTTCGCTCCGTACAAACGGGCCACGCTGCTGTTCAAGGACCCCGCGCGCCTCGAGGCTCTGCTCAGCAACGAGGAGCGCCCCGTGCTCTTCCTGTTCTCAGGGAAGGCCCACCCGGCCGACGGCCACGGCAAGGAGCTGGTGCGCCAGATCGCCCAGGCCAGTCGCTCCGACAACCTGGTCGGCAAGGTCATCTTCCTCGAGAACTACGACATCGGCCTCGCGCGCAAACTCGTGCAGGGTGTCGATGTGTGGCTCAACAACCCGATCCGGCCCCTGGAAGCCAGCGGAACCTCCGGCATGAAGGTCGCCGCGAACGGCGGATTGAACCTGTCCGTGCTCGACGGTTGGTGGATCGAGGGTTACGACGGCCAGAACGGCTGGGCCATTGGCGGGCCGCGTGTGTACGCGGACCAGGAGTTGCAGGACCAACTCGACAACGAGCACCTGATGCAGTTGCTCGAGGACGAGGTGGTGCCGAGCTACTTCCAGCGCGACAGCCACGGGCTGCCGACCGCCTGGATGGAGCGGGTGCGCAACAACCTGGCGACCCTGCCCAAGTTCTTCAACACCGACCGCATGGTCAGCGAATACGCCGAACGGGCTTACGGTCCCCTGGCATCCTCGTGGCGCGAACTGGGCGCCTCCCGCCAAAGCGGCGCCCGCCGCCTCGCCGCGCGCCACGAGCGCCTGCGCCGCGCGTTCGAATCCCTGAGCTTGCGCGCCGCGCGCATCGGCGACCTCTCGCGCTTGAAGAGCGGCGACACGATCGAAGTGGAAGTGGACCTGCACCTCGGCGGTTTGCAGCCGGACGAGGTGCTCGTCGAGTTGGTGCTCGGCCACCACTCGAACGGCGCGGGCCTCGCCAACATGAGCGCCGTGCGCCTGCAGCCCCGCGGCGACGACAAGGACGGCGTGCAGACCTACACGGGCCGCCACACGGTCGAACTCTCCGGGGCCTACGGCTACGGGATCCGCGCCCGCTTCCCCGAAACGAGCCCGTTCGACCTCACCCTGCGCAACCTGGTGCGCTGGTCCTGACGGCCGGGACGCGCTCTGAAGCGCGTTTTCGGCGATCCGCTGGCCCCGCTTGACCTGGCCCGCCGCCCCCTATTCAGACGGAGGGGGCCGGGTTACCTTTTGCCCATGGGGGCCGCGAAGCTGGCTTTGGTGGGGGCGGTCGTTGCCTTGGGGCTCGGGCTCGCTTTCTATCTGAAGGCGCCGAGGGCGATCGAAGACCCCGCGGAGCGAGTACCGGTCGGCATCGACGCGGCACCGGAGCCGCCTGCAGCGGCCCTGCTCCCCGTCGCGCCCGCGCCCGCGTTGCGCGATGCGACGCCGGTGGACGAGGAACTCCAAGCGCAGGAAGCGCCGGCGCCTGCAGCGATCACCGAAGGCGAGGACGCGGCGGAGTACGTGACCGTCTCCGTCCCGAAGGCGCTGTGGGAAGAGATCCGCGCACGTGCGGATATCCCCAAGCCCGGAGTCGAGAGAGTGCTCGACGCGAAGGGCACGTTCATCGAAGGCGTGCCCCATGGCGAGTGGGAGATCACCTACGTGAGTGGGTCCGTCGGCCGCGGTCCCTATGTGTTTGGCCAAAAACACGGACGTTGGCGCTTCTACGACGCGTCCGGTGTGGAGGTGCAGCGCGGCCACTTTCAAGAGGGCCTTCCTGCCGGCATCTGGGAGTCTCGCGATCCCGATGGCAGCATGAGAATGCACTCTCCGCCCGTGCACTGAAGGGGCGCGCGATCAAGCGAGACGCCGAAACGAAGTCGGATCCTCTCGCGCTCGTCGAGACTTGCGCAGGTCCGCCTGTTCTTCAGTTGACCGCAAATTGCGGCGGGTTATTCGGATCGGAGTCCGAAGCTACAGCAGCGAGCGCGCGCGGCGCACCAGCGCTTCGGCCGCATCCGCGCTCGCCGCTAGTGCCGTCAGGTGGCCCATCTTGCGGCCCGCGCGCGGTTCCTTCTTGCCGTAGAGGTGCAGGCGCACGCCGGGCTCCGACAGGGCGCGGGCCCAGTGCGGTTCCTGGCGGCCCCAGATGTCGCCCAGCAGGTTGGCCATGGCAAACGGGCGCAGCAACTCGGTCTCGCCTAGGGGCAGGCCGCAAACGGCGCGCAGGTGCTGTTCGAACTGGTCGGTGGACGCAGCTTCGATCGTGCCGTGGCCCGAGTTGTGCGTGCGCGGGGCGAGTTCGTTGACGATCAGCTCGTCGCCGACCAGGAACAGCTCCACGGTCACGAGGCCCACCAACTCGAGCGCCTCGGCGATCGCGCGGGCGAGTTCGCGGGCCCGCGTTTCGACGCCGAGCGGCACACCGGCGGGTGCGCGGGTCACGTCGAGGATGTGCCGCGCGTGAGCGTTGCGCAGCAAGGGGAACGCGCGGAAGTCGCCGTCGAGGCCGCGCGCGCCGATGACGGAGAGCTCGGCGTCGAACGGCACCACCGCTTCGAGCACCGCGGCGCGCCCGGCGAACGGCGCGTACGCCGCGGCGGCCTCGTCGATCGACTGGATGCGCCGCTGGCCCTTGCCGTCGTAGCCGAACTCGGCGGTCTTGAGGATCGCGGGCGGACCGAGTTGGCGCAGGCCCTCTTCCAGGTCCGCCAGGCTCTCCACCACATGGAACGGCGCCACCGGAAAGCCGCGACCCGCGAGGAAGCGCTTTTCGAGCACCCGATGCCGGCAGATTTCGAGCGCCCCCGGCCCCGGCCGCACGGGTGCGAGCGCTTCGATGGCTGCGAGCGTTGCCGCGGGCACGTTCTCGACCTCGAAGGTCACGACGGACACGGCCCGGGCGAGCCGCCGCGCCGCGTCCTCGTCGCCGTAGTCGGCCTGGATGTGCTCGTCGGCCACGTGGGACGCGGGGCAGTCGGCTTCGGGATCGAGCACGACCACCCGGTACCCCATGCGCCGCGCCGCAATGGCCTCCATGCGGCCCAATTGGCCGCCGCCCAACACGCCCAGGGTCGCGCCGGGCAGGACAACTCGCTCGCGCGATCCCATGGGTGTTTCAGAGCGTGGTTTCGAGCACTCGCCGCGTCTGCTCGGCGCGCCAACGGACGAGGCGCTCCGCCAGGGCCGGATCGGAGAGCGCCAGGATCGACGCCGCAAGAAGACCCGCGTTCGTCGCGCCAGCGGGGCCGATGGCGAGCGTGCCGACGGGCACACCGGCCGGCATCTGCACGATCGAGAGCAGCGAGTCGACACCGGCCAACATGGCCGAGCGAACGGGCACTCCCAGCACCGGCAATGTGGTCTTGGAGGCGGCCATGCCCGGCAGGTGGGCGGCCCCGCCGGCGCCGGCGATCAGCACACGCAACCCGCGCGACGCTGCCGTGGACGCGTATTCGAACAGCAACTCGGGCGTGCGGTGCGCGGAGACGATGCGCCGCTCGTAGGGCACGTCGAGCTCTTCGAGCGCCACCGTCGCGTGGCGCAGGGTTTCCCAATCCGAACTGCTGCCCATGATCACACCGACCACGGGCACCCGGGCTCCAAAGACGTCGCGGGCGGGGTCTGTGGCCTGATTGCTCTCCATGGTGGTCCCGGGCGTGCGTGGGGGTGGGCGTGCGCGAAGGCTCCGCACGGGACTATAGCGCCCCGGTGGGCGCCGGCGCGCCTCCCGTCCCCGATGGGAGCCCGCGCGGGGTGCCGTTATGCTCCACGGGCCCCATGGATGCCGTTGCACTCGAACGCTGGCTGGCGGACCCGAACAGTTACCCCGATGGGGGCGGCCAACCGGAGTTGATCCACACCCACGCGAGCGTGGTCGCCCTGGTCGGGACCCGCGTGTACAAGGTGAAGCGCGAGGTGCGTTACCCGTTCCTCGATTTCTCGACGCCCGCGCTGCGCCTGGCCGCGGCCCGCGAGGAGTTGCGCCTCAACCGCCGCCTGGCGCCGGGTGTGTACCTGGGGCTCGCGGCCCTGCGTCCCTCGCCCGACGGCGGCGCGCGCTTCGAGACGTTCCTGGAGGCCGACGAGCCGCCCACGGACACGTTGGCCGTGGCGGTGCACATGGTGCGGCTCACGGCCCACGACCTCTTGGACAAGCGGCTCGAGCGCGGCGAGGTGGACCACGAACTGCTGGCGGTGCTCGCCGAGCGTCTGGCCCGTTTCCATCGCGAGGCCGAGCGCGGTCCCGAAGCCGACCGCGCCGCGGATCCGTCGAGGCTCGAGCGATTGGCGCTCGACAACGTCGACGCGCTCGATGTGTGGAACGACGCATCCGAGGCCGCGGAGCTGGGTGCCCTGGCGTCGCCGGAGCTCGTCGATTTCCTGCGCCGCAAGACGGAAGATTTCTTCCGCGACCGATCGCCCAAGCTCCGCGCGCGCATCGCCGCGGGGCGCGCCGTCGACGGCCACGGGGACTTGCACGCGGGCAACGTCTGGGTGCGCGGGCAGGAGCTTGCGATCTACGACGCCCTCGAGTTCAACGCGGACCTGCGCCGCGGCGACGGCGGCCTCGACTTGGCCTTCCTCCTGATGGACTTGGACCGCGCGGGCCATCGCGCCGCGGCCAGTTGGTTGGCTCGGGAGTACGCCAATTTGGCCGAGGATCGCGATCTGGACGCCGTTCTCGGCGGTTTCAAGGTTTACCGCGCGCTGGTGCGCGCCAAGGTGGGCGGCCTGCGCGCGAAGGGCGAATCGGATCCCGAGGCACGGCGCGCGGCGCGCATCGAAGGCAGCGCCCACGCGCTGCTTGCGGCGTCCTACGATCTGCCGCCCGCGTTGGTCTTGATGTGCGGGCTGCCCGCCAGCGGCAAAAGTTGGCTCGCGGAACGCACGGCGCGCATTCTCGGCGCCGCATTGCACCGCAGCGACGTGTTGCGGCGCCGCATCGCGGGCGAGGACGGCAAGCTTCCCGAGGGCCGCCACCGGGGCGCCTACGACCAGGGCCGCTACGCGCCGGACGCAAAGCAGCGCACCTACGACGCGCTGCTCGCCGACGCGCGCCGGGACCTGGGCGAGGGCCGCACGTGCATCGTCGACGGCAGTTTTGTGCAGGCGCGCTGGCGTCGGCCGTTTGCGGACCTCGCCGGCGAGTTCGGTGTGCCGTACGTGCTGTTCGAGCCCTTCACGACTCCCGAGGTGGCCAAAGAGCGCCTGGAGCGGCGGGCCCTCGACCCGCGCGAGCCGTCGGAGGCCGACTGGAACGTGTACCTGCGGCTCGCCGAGCAGTACGAACCGCCGGACGAGTTGCCGCCGCGGCACCACGTGCGCATCGAGTCCGGCGGGCCGGCCGAAGATGCGGTCGCGGCGCTGGTGGACGCGTTGCTCGCGCAGACCGGATGAGCCGCGCTACTTGAGCTTGCCCTGCGCGTCCATCGCCTCCAGGTCGCTGGCACCGCCGATGAACTGACCGTCGATCAGGATGATCGGCACCGTGCGGTGGTTGTACTTGCGCTTCTGCTCGTTCAGCTCCGCGTCCTTCCCGTCCATCACGTGTTCGACGTAGGGGATGCCGCGGCGCTCGAGCAGCTTCTTGGCTCCGACACAGAACGGGCAACTGGACCAGGTATAGAGTTCAGCTTTCATGGGTTTGGCTCCTTCGAAGGGGGGAGCATAGGCCCCCGGAGCCCTCGAACCCAGCCCGCGATCGCGGAGACCCCGTCCCGCCGCCGAGCGGTACGATGGGGACCACCGAGGCCACCATGTCCCACGTCCACCGCGTCGCCTGTCCCCTGGATTGCCCCGATTCCTGCACCCTCGCGGTCGAAGTGGAGCGCGGGCGCATCCGGCGCATCGACAGCGCGACGGACGGGGCGCTGCACCCGCTCCAAGGCGGTGTCATCTGCGGCAAGGTGCGGCGGATGGCCGAACACGTTCACGGCGACGAACGCCTCCAGACGCCGCTGCTGCGCCGGGGTCAGAAGGGCGCGGGCGAGTTCGAGTCGTGCACGTGGGACGCGGCCCTCGAACGCATCGCCGAACGCTACGCCGACGTCGCGCACCGACACGGTCCCCGCGCCCTGCTTCCCGTCAGCTACGGAGGTTCGAACGGACTGTTGACCCAGGATGCGGCGGACGCGCTGTTCTTTCGCCGTTTCGGTGCGTCGCCCGTCGATCGCACGCTGTGCGCCGCACCGTCGTCGTCGGCGCAGGGCGCGCTCTACGGCAAGATGCCCGGCATGTCCCTCGTGGACATGGAGCACAGCCAGTTGGTTGTGTTGTGGGGGGTGAATCCGCACGTCAGTGGCATCCACCTCGTGCCCGTCGTGGAGCGCGCACTCGAGCGCGGTGCGACGCTGGTGGTGGTGGATCCCCGCGCGACGTCCTTCGCGCGCCGCGCGCACCTGCACCTGCAACTGGAACCCGGTTCCGATCTGCCGCTCGCACTTGCGATCGCCAACTTGCTCTTCCAAACGGGCCGCGCGGATTCTGCGTTCCTCGAGCGCCACGCCCGTGGAGTCGATCGTTTCCGCGCGGCATGTGCTGCATGGTCGCCCGAGCGCGCCGCCAAGGCGACCGGAGTGCCCCGGGAGCAGATCGAGCAGTTTGCGGAGCTCTACGGCACCCTTTCGCCGGCCGCCATTCGCTGCGGTTGGGGTGTGGAGCGCAGCCGATCGGGCGGCATGGGCACGGCGGCGATCCTGGCGCTCCCCGCCATCGCGGGCCACTTCGGCCGCCGAGGCGCGGGTTTTGCGATGAGCGCCGGATCGGGCGCGTGGCGGGGCCAGTTGGCCGATGCCTGCGACGAACCCGGGGTCGAAGGTCCCGCCGTCAACCTCTCCCGACTGGGCGAAGCGCTCGACGGCGGCCCGGGTGCCGCAGTGTTCGCCGTGCACGTCTACAACGCCAATCCGCTCGCCACCTTCCCGAACCAGGAGCGCATTCGCCGCGGCCTCCTTCGCGAAGACCTGTTCACCGTCGTGCACGACGCGGTGCTGACGGACACCGCCCTGTACGCGGACGTGGTGCTGCCGGCGACGACGTTCTTCGAGCACGCGGAACTCCAGCGCAGTTACGGCGCCTTCGCGCTGCAACTGTCGACACCCGCCATCGCGCCGGTCGGCGAGTCCCGCTCGAACCACCAGGTGTTCGTCGAACTCGTGCAGCGCCTCGGTCTGTTGCGGCCCGGCGAACGCACGGACGAAGCGCGCTTCGTCGAGGCTGCGCTCGCCCCGCGACCCGAACGCCTCGACCTGTTGCGGAACGATGGCCTCGTCGCGCCGGACGCGGGCTTTCGGCCCGTCGCTTTTGTCGACATCTTCCCCGGGACCGCCGACGGCCGCGTGAACCTCTGGCCCGCGGAGTTCGAAACCGCGCCCGGCGGTCCTTGGCACTGGCAGGAACGAACCCCCGGTGGCGGCGGGCCGCTCGCGTTGATCTCACCGGCGACCTCGCGCACGACGAGTTCCACCTTCGGCCAGCGTGTCCGGGGACCGGTCCCGCTGGCGTTGCATCCCAGCGACGCGACCCAACGCGGCCTGGTGGAGGGCCAGTTGGTGCGCGCGTTCAATGACTTGGGCGAGGTGCACGCGCGCCTCACGCTGGACAGCAACCTGCGACCGGGTGTGGCTTGCCTGCCGAAGGGACTGTGGGCGCGCCACACGCACAACGGCCGGACGGCCAACGCACTGGTCCCCGACCACCTGTCGGACGTGGGCGGCGGGGCCTGTTACAACGACGCGCGCTGCGACGTGGTGGCGCTGGAATAGACCGGGCGAGCGGCCCGCGGGTTGGCCCCGGGGGCGTGTTCGCGCATCATGGGGCCGCCATGCCCCAAAGCGCCGCGTCCGCGATTCCGCTGCTTCCCGATCTGGTGCTTTTGCTCGCCGTGGCCGTGCCCGGGGTGCTGCTCTTCCGCAGCCTGCGTCTGCCGAGCCTCGCTGGCTTCCTGGTGATCGGCATGTTGCTCGGGCCCTACGGTCTGGGCGGAGTCGCCAACGTCGAGCAGGTCGGCACCCTCGCGGAACTCGGCGTGGTGCTGCTCTTGTTCACGATCGGGCTCGAGTTCTCGGTGCCCAAGCTCTTTGCGATGCGGCGCGAGCTGACGATCGGCGGCCTGGGTCAAGTGCTCGGCACCGTGGCCGTGGTCGCGGTGGTGGCGCTGGTGTTTGGCGCCACGTGGACGGGAGCGCTCCTGGTGGGATTCCTGGCGGTCACCAGCGCCACGGCGTTCGTATTGCGCTCGCTCGCGGACACGCGCCAGACGAACACACGCCACGGGCAGTTGTCGCTCGGCATCTTGCTGTTCCAGGACCTGTGTGTGATCCCGATCATGCTGGCCCTGCCGTGGATCCTCGGCACCCGGTCGGGCAGCGGCGAGGAAAGTGTGCTGCTCGCGATCGCCCAGGCCGTGGGCGGTGTCGCGGTGGTGCTGGTGTTTGCGCGGTACGGTTTTCCCCGGCTGGCGCGCATCGTCGTGCGCCTCGGCGGCCGCGAACTGTTCGTGCTGTTCATCGTGCTCGTGGCCCTGGGAGCGGCGCTCGCGACCTCCAGCATGGGGCTGTCCTTGGCCCTCGGCGCGTTCGTGGCCGGGCTCTTCATCTCGGAATCGGAGTACTCGCACCAAACGGTCAGCGAGATCCTGCCGTTCCGCGACGTGTTCAGCGCGCTCTTCTTCCTGTCGATCGGCATGTTGGTCGACGTGCGCACGACGTTGGAGAGGCCCGAGTGGGTGCTCGGTGGTTTGCTCGGGTTGCTCGTCATCAAAGCCGGCGTGCTCTACCCCTTGATGTCCTGGCTCACGCATTCCCGGCGGGTCGCGCTGCTGGTCGCCGTGGGGCTGTTCCAGACCGGAGAGTTTTCGTTCGTGATCGCCCGTGAGGCCGAAAAGGCCGGCGTGTTGACGGGGGAGAACATGCAGCTCTTCCTCAACATCGCGGTGATGTCGCTGCTGCTGACGCCCTTCGTCGTGCAGGGTCTGCCGCGGCTCGTGGACACCTTGGGTTGGGAGCGCGAACGCGGGCCCGGCACCCAGCCGGAACTCGACGGCGAACGCCCGCCGCAGGTGGTCATCGTCGGTTACGGTCCCACGGGGCGGCACCTGGTGCGGGTGCTGCGCGCCACGGGGGTCCCGTTCAGCGTGCTCGAACTGAACGCGGATACGGTCAAGAGCGCGCGCAAACAGGGTGTGCCGATCCAGTTCGGCGACGCGAACCGGCCCGAGGCGCTCGAGCGGGCCGGTGTGGCCACGGCGCGCGTGCTGGTGCTCGCCATCCCCGACCAGGCGGCGACGAAACGGGCGCTCAACCTGGCGCGTCGCATGGCGCCGCACCTGCACATCGTCGTGCGCGCGCGTTTCATGTCGGACGTGGCCGAGCTGCGTTCCTTGGGCGCGGACCAGGTGGTGCCCGAGGAGTTCGAGACCTCCGTCGCGATCTTCACGCGGGTGCTCGAGTGGCTCGATGTGCCGCGCGGCAACATCTTGGTGCAGAGCGAGCTGATCCGCCGCGAGGGGTACCAGTTCCTGCGCGGCGGCGACACGTCCAGCGCGTCGCTCGAAACGCTGCGCGAGGTCCTCGCGCAAACCGGCGTCGACGAGGTCTACCTGCACCAGGACTCCCCGGTTTCAGGTTTGCTGCTGCGCGAGTTGGACCTGCCGAGGCGCACGGGTGCGCTCGTGCTCTCCGCCTTGCGCGGCGGCGAGGTCCTCCACACACCCGACGCGGGGCTGCGCCTCGAAGGCGGCGACCTGATCGTGTTGGCCGGCGCCCACGAAGCGCTGGTGAAGGCCCGCGCCCTGCTGGAGGGCCGCGGACTGGACACACTGGACGAGCGCGGGGAGTCGAGCCCCCCGCCCGAAAGCCGCGCTTAGCGGCTGCGCTGCACGAGCGCGGGCAGCGTCTCGTACCCGCTTGCGTCGTTCCACTGGCTGCCGTTCCACGGCCATTGGGCGAAGTCCTCGGTGCCGCTCCAGTTGTTGGGCTCGCCGGCGGCCCAGTTGGTGTAGCTGCCCGTGGCGCCCGACACCCACTGGAAGGTGCCCTCGGAGTAGCGGTCCGTGTAGCCGATGTGCAGTGGTCCGGCGGTCAAGCCGCTGGCGAGGAACGCGTTGAACGCAAACGTCTGGAGCGCGGCCGAATCGAGGGCCGCCAGCACCGCGCCGTGGGCCGCCGCGGCCTTCTCGCACTGGAACCAGGTCCCCGGCCCGACGATGGCGTACTCGAGGCCGTTCGTGGGGTGGGCGATCCAGTTCAGCGGCGTGGACGGCGCGGGCACGAACACCTCCACTTCCAACGCGTTGCTCGAGCGCAGGAAGTCCGGCGCGGCGAGGTCCACCAACCACGCCTGGCACACGAAGCCGATGCCGGCCGGGTAGCCTGCCACCAGCGTGTAGGGTCCGAAGCTGCCGGCGCTCGCCGGTGCCCCCACGTTGAGCAAGACGTCGGCGCTGGGCACGAGCGTGCCGAGCGCGAGCGGCAGCGGGCTGGCAGCCGCGCCCACCACGAGCACACCCGCGGTCGGCGACGGCGCACCCGCATAGGGCAGCGAGAGGGTTTGCGCAGCGCCGTCCACGACCGCTCCCAACGTCAGGGGCTCGGCCGTATGGCTGTGGCCCTGTCCGAGATTCGTCGCCGCCAGTTGGGTGTACGGCAGGAGGCAACTCGCCAACACACCCTGGCGCATGCGCTCGCGCACGGTTGGGTGGAAGGTCGGCGCGATGTTCGCGATGCCACCGTCGCAGAGATGGCAGTAGCTCATGATCGTGCCCTGCTGGCACACCGTGGCTGTCTGGCAGCCGCCCCAATAGCCGTCCGGCGCGCACTGGTCGAGGGGCGGGCAGAAGTCGTGGGTGTGGGGCGACGCGAAGTTGTGCCCCATCTCGTGTGAGACCACGACGTAGTCCCAGTTGAGCGGCCCTTGCACCAGCGGAAACGGCGTATTGCCGCCGATGTTGCCGCTGACGGCGAACCCGTAGTAGGGCGAGCACAGGGCCTCCAGCCACGCCACGCCTCCGCCGAGCCCAGCGCCGGATACGAAGTGGTTGAGGTCGGCCGGGACCGGCGCACCGTTGCCCCAGGCGCCCTGGAACTCACCCAACAGATCCCCGGCCCCTCCGCCCACGTCCTGGGAGATCCACGGGTCGTTCGCGCCCGTGTGCAGGCCGATGTACGGGAGCTCGATTACGGTGCCGATCTCGTCCCGGTAGGTGCTCGCGACGGCGGCGAACAGCGCCAGCACGTAGGACTCCGCGGCGGCGGGGTTCCCGAAGAGCTGGAAGAACTGGGTGTCGGTTTCGACCGCGACGCGGCAGCGGAACAGCGGCTGGTTCGCCAGAGCGGCCTGCGCTCCCGGAGGAACGGACGGCGTGCTGCCGTGCTGCGCCGCGCCCGACGCCGACGTCGGACGGGTTTCGCACTGGAACGGTTCGACGGGGCTCAGCTCGGCTTGGTCCATCCAACGGCTCCGCGGGCCCCGCCCGACTTCGTCGCGCTCGCTCACCAAGTGCGACAACCGCCCGCCGGAGCGGATCCAACCGCGCGAACCCGCGCGCGAGAACGCGAGGAACACGTCGCTTTCCGGCTCGCCCTCGACGTGGCCCCGCCAGGCGGAGAACTCGAGTCCCTGGCCCAGTTCTCCGGCGGGTGCACCGTCCACGAACAACCGGCCGCGCGCGACGTCCGGGGCGCGCTCCAGCACCAGCACACGGCCGTCGAGGCCGAGACCAGCCGGAGCCGCGAGGCGCCGGTTGTCCGCGCCGCGCAACGCAACCAACACATCGCTGTTCGCCAGTGCGACCAGGCCGGCCGGTTCCCCAGCACCGCCGGTCGGGACCAGCGGGAAAGGCGCGGGCTGGGGCGATTGGACGGGGAGAAGGAGCGTGAGGAGGAACGCGCTGTACATGGTGCCTTCGGAAGTGTGGAGCGGACCGTGGGGTGCGCGCTTGGACTGGGGCCGGGCGCGCGAAGTTCCCCCGGGGCGGGCGCAACCTCTGCGTCGAGGAGCCCCAACAAAAAGGGCCCCCGGTGCCGTGTGGCACCGGGGGCCCTGGGACCGATGGGCCGTACGGCCCGCTGGATCAGTTGAAGACGATGCGCACCGCGTTGGTGATCTGGAACAGCTCGGGCTGCGCCGCATCGAACACGAGGCCCTGGATGACCAAGTCGGGCGACTTGCCCGTGCTGGTCAGCGGCAAGCGCAGGCGACCGGCGGCGTCCGTCCCGAAGCCCCCGACGAGAGCGAGGAACGGCGAGGGGACCAGCGTGCCGCCGAGGAGCGGAAGAGCGCCTTCACCGGCGCCCAGCACGAACAGCACCGGCGCCAGCGCCGGGGCGTTGTTCACGGAGATCACCGAGGTGTTGCCGAACCACAGGGGCTGGCCGCACGCGCTCAAGGTCGAGGTGCCCGGTCCGCCGAAACCGAGGTCCGTCTGGCAGAACTGCGGGTTCTTCTGGTTGACCCACACTTCGTTGCCCTCGCGACGGGACAGGAAGATGTCGTTGTCCCCGTCGTTGTCCAAGTCGAACACGGCCACGTCGTGGGCGTTCGTCATCAGGGGCGCCGTCATGCCCACCACGCCGACCCAGCCGGCGTCGCTGGCCATCTCGCGCTCTTCACGCATCTCGATGTCGCCGCCGGGGACCGTGCCCAGGTTGCGGTAGATGTTCAGGCGGCCGCCGTAGTTGTTGATGTCCACGTCGACGTTGCAGATCAGGACGTCCTTGAAGCCGTCCATGTCGAGGTCCGCAGCGAGGTTGTTGCTGCCGAAACCCTGGTCGCCGCCGGACAGGAACTGGTAGGTCTTGGCCGGGCCCCAGATCGCGCGGCCAAACACGTCCACACCCTGGTTGAGGCGGAAGCGGTCCGCGCCGTCGTCCGAGAAGATCGTGTCCAACCGGTTGTCCTGGTTCAGATCGCCCACGTTCACGTGGTAGGGCGCGAAGCCCACGTGGAAGTCGTGGAAGATGTTGAACATCCCCGGGTTGTTCGGGTTGTTGTAGGAAATCGACACGTACTGGGGCGCGAAGAGCGCCGTCTGCTTGACGATGTCCTTGTGACCGTCGCCGTTCATGTCGGCCACGTTCACGGCGGCGCCGAACGCGCTTTCGAGCATCGTGGCGGTCATGCGCGTCTGCGATTGGTCGGCGTAGAACGCGCCCCCGTCGTTGACGATCAGGCGGTCGTTCAAGTCGGCCATCGACGAGCCGTAGTCGCCGAAGTACAGGTCCGCCAAGCCGTTGTTCGTCACGTCACCGGCGTCGACCGAGCAGAAGGCCGGGTTGCGCGGCATGCCGTTGGTGAAGTCGAAGAGCTGGGGGAAACGCGCGTTCTCGTAGCGCAGCCCGAGCCAGTTGCCCGAGCCGTCGTCGCCCAAGTTCATGTACACACGGGGGTGCCCGATGTGTTTGGGGTCGCTGTCCGAGCGTGTCGTCGCGGTGACGAGGTCGAGCCAGCCGTCCGCGTTCAGGTCGGCGATGACGACGTCGCGGTCGTTGGTCGGGGTCAGGAAACCCTGGTCGGCTACGGGCGTGCCGATGGCGGCGGAGGCGTAGAGCGCCGAACGGTCGGTCAGCACGCCGTTCTCGTTCATCAGCAGCACGTTCGGCCGCTTACCGACGCTGGTGAAGTGCTCCTTGCGCATCACCGCCACGTCGGTCCAACCGTCCTGGTCCAGGTCGCCCCAGTGGACGTCGGTTTCGGTAGTGGCGTCGGTGAGCGGGAACTGCGTGACCAACTTGGACGGCTCCAGTTGGAACTTCACCCATTGTTGGTTGAACTGCGCGGTGGCTGCGGGAGCCAGGGCGCAGGCGAAGCCGGCTCCGTAGAGCGCGCGGCGAAGGTGGATCGACAGCACGTGGGTACCTTTTCGGGATCGGGACGAGGGACAGACCGCGGCGGGGGGGGCACGCGGCAGACGACCCCCGTAGTGTCCCCCCTCGGCGCGATTCTGGGGAGGGGGCTAGGGCCGCGTTCCCACCGGAGGGGGCCCGAATGCAAAGACGCCCGCCGCGGTGTGGCGCGCACCGGCGACGTCCCGGACCTCGACCGCAAAACGCAAAGGCGTGCTGTCCGCGTACCAAGCCTGAACATGCGCCGCGAGCCAGTCCCTTCCGCCAGGCCAACACACGTCCACTCGGGTCCAGGCCTCGGCTTCGCCGCGCATGCCGTCGCCGTCGTCGTCGGACCAGACTTCCACCAGGAATCGTTCGAGTTCCGTGCCCCCATCCACACTCCGGGCCACGAAGGCGCTGCGCACTCGGGGACCTGCGAGCACGTCCGGGGCCTGCATCTCGACGGACAGTCCGGGCAGGTCGAGCACCACGAGGCGCTCCGACTCGGGGATCACCGCCCTGCCGTCCAGTTCCCGATGGGGGATACCCGCGCAACCCAAGGGAAGCAGCAGCGGACCGATCCAGAGCGGTGCGATTTTCATCGCGCCATCGCATCCCCGGCGCCCGGACCTGTCAACCGACGGCCGCTCGCGGGTGTCAGCTCGGTCCCGCGGCCCGGCGGCGATCCAGGTCGAGCAACAGCCCGAGGTAGGTCTGGTCGTTGATGGAGCCCGCGTCGCGCAGCCGCAGCAGCTCCGCCGACTGGGCGGCGAGGACCTCGTTGTGCACCGCGTCGGAAACCGCCTGTCGCGTGCGCGCCAGCGTGCGTGTCTGCTCGTCCAACTCGCGCAGGGACGAGAGTTCATCCGCCATCGCCTCGCGAAAGTGGTGCACCGAGATCGGGCAGCTTCGCTCGCTGCAGAACGCATCCAACCGCGCGATGCCCGCGGCGAGGAGCTGCTCGCGCGCCGCGCGGATCTCCGCAGCGCCGTCGGCGTCCTCGCGCAGACCCAAGGCGCGGATCAGCGGTGACAGCGAAACCCCCTGGGCGATCAGGGTTACGAGGATCACGACCAGCGTGCACGCCACGATCGCCGTGCGGCCGGGGAACGGGCTGCCGTCGGGCAGTTCCATGGGCACCGATAGGGCGGCGGCCAGCGAGACGGCCCCGCGCACCCCGCACCAGGACACGAGGGCCACGTTGCGCGGCGGCGGGTACCCACCTTCCCGACGGCGCAAAGCGGGCGAGAAGAACAGCGGCAGGTAGGCGCCTGGAAACGTCCAGACGATGCGCGACAGCACCACCGCGGCGCTCACGCCGAGGCCCGCGACGACCAGTTCCTCGACCTCGAACAGCCGGGATTCGAACAGCACCTTGGGCGCCTCGAGCCCCACGTACAAAAAGCACATGCCGTTCAACACGAACACCAGCATGTCCCACGTCGTGAACAGCTCGATCCGCGCGTCCGGCGGCACGGTGTGGATACGCCACGCGACCAGGAATCCGGCGACCACCACCGCCAACACACCCGACAGACCCAGCGCGTTGGAGATGTGCATCGCCAGGTAGGGCGCCAGGAGGGACAACACGAGGAGGACCGTGCGCTCCTTCACCACGCGGTTGAAGGCCGCGAAGAGCACACCCACGGCCACGCCGACCACGAGCCCACCTCCGGCCACCGTCGCGAAGTCGAGGGCCACCCGCCCCGCGTCGAACGCGCCGAACATCAAGACCGTCACACACAACTGCACACCGACGAGACCGGTGGCGTCGTTCACCAGACTTTCCCCGCCCAGGATCGCGGTGATGCGGCGCGGGATGCGCAGGCGCGACAGCACGGCCTGCACGGCGACGGTATCGGTGGGGGACACGATCGCGCCGAGCAGGAAGCAGGCCGCCCACGGCAGTTCGGGCAGCATCCAGCGCGCCACGAGCCCCACGACCAGCACCGTGAACGCGACGAGCCCCACCGCGAGCATCACGATGGGCCGCAGCCAGCGTTTGAAGTCGCTCCACGACGTCTGGAACGCGTCCGCGTACAGCAGCGGCGGCAGGAAGAAGGCCAGGATCAGCGCCGGATCGAGGGGTTCGTCGGGCACCCCGGGAACCATCGAAACGCCGGCCCCCGCCAGCGCGAGCAGCACCGGCTGCGGCACCCGCAGGCGCGGCGCGAGCAGACTCGCCGCCGACAGGGCGCCGAGCAGCGCGATGACGAGCGGCAGTTGGTCCATGGCCTTGGTGATTCGGGGCGGCGACGGGACTGCGGGGGCGTTCGCGCGCCTCCGGTCAACGGCGCATGGAAACGACGAGGGGCTCGGGCTCGCCTTGTGCCGCTTGGAACGCGGCCTTCGACACGATGCCCGACCAGCCCTCTTCGATCATGACCTGGCCGAGAACACCGCCCAGCGTGTTGCCCGGACCCGGCAGCACGATGCGCCCCGGGGCGTGCTCGCGCAGCAGCACCCGCAGGCTAGCGCCCAAGTCGTAGGGTTCCGTGACCTGGGGCCCGAGGGTGTAGCGCCGCAACTCGCGCACGTCCGCCGACCAGGGGCTGTGTTGGCGGCCGTGCCCGTCGATCAGCGTCGCGAGGGGCCGCTGGAAGTCGAGACCCACGAGGCGTCGCTCGGCTTCGGCCGAGACTTCCGCGACCCACGGTGTGTGGTACGGGCCATGGCGCAGCAGGCGGAAGGGATAGACGGTGCCGCCGAGGCGCACCTGCGGCAGCGCGCCCAGCAGATGGGCGATGCCCGCCTGCGTTCCCGCGAGCACCGCGTACCCGCCCAAGTGGATCGAATGAAGGGCCTCCCCGCCGGAGGACTGCAGCGCGGCCTCCACGGCCGCGACGCGGGCGGGGTCGCGGCGCCACTCCTCGTCGACCAAGGGGTACAGGATCTGGCCGCCGTGTTCGTGTTCCTCCTGGATCAGCGCCATCTCCTGCACGAGGCGGAATCCGTCCTCGAACGAGAGCGCGCCGGCAACTGCGAGGGCCGTGTACCACCCCATGGAGTTGCCCGCGACGGCGACCAGCCGCTGGCCCGCCGCGGCCTGGGTGACGTCGAGCATCGACACCAAGTAGATGAGCGCGGCTGCGTTCGCGGGACGCAGGTGGTGCGCCGCGCTGAATCGCTCCGCGCGGTCCAGTTCCAGGACGGAGCCCAGCCCGAGCTCCGCGCGCAATTCGTCGGCGCGTCGCACCCACGGGTGATCCGGCGGCAGCGAGCGCAGGCTCTTCTCCGTGTAGGAACCGCGCCCGGGGCAGACGATGGCGATGCGTTTCACAGGTTCACCACGGCCGATTGGGTGCGCGCGAGAAGTCCCTTGGCGGCTTCGAGGATCTGTTCCTCTTGCACCAGCACGAGATCCGCCGCGGGGCCGAGCGGCACGTAACTGTCGGCGGCGCGCACCGACGAGAGCAGCAGTCCGGCCGGACCGCGTTCGGCCAACTCGGCCACGATCGCATCCGCCACGCCGCCGGCCGTGGCGCGGCACTCGTCGACGACCAACACCCGGCCACATGCGGCGGCGTGTTGCGCGATGGCTTCGCTCGGCAGCGGGTTCAGCCAACACAGGTCCAGCACCCGGGCGCGCGCGCCGGTTTCCGCCTCGAGTCGCTTGGCCGCGCGCAGCGCAAGCCGCAGTCCGTTCGCGTACGACACGATCAAGAGGTCCGACGCGTCGGGATGGTCCACGCACACATCGCCGGGCATCAGGATCTCGTCCGCGGGCGGGTATTCGCTCAGCCAGCCGTTGTCGCCGGCAGAGTGCAGGTCTTTCTCGTGGTACAGCGCGATCGGCTCCAAGAACGCCACCACACGGCCATGGGCCTGGGCCATGGCAAGGGCTGCGCGGAACAGCTTCACCGCGCGGTCCCCGCGGCTTCCGACACACAGCGCCAATCCCGGGATGTCGCGCAGCGCGCCAACCGAATCGTCGTTGTGGAAGTGCCCGCCAAAACCCTTCTGGTAGGCGAGCCCCGCGATGCGCACGACCATGGGGTTTTGGAACTGCCCGTTCGAGAAGAACGAGAGCGAACAGGCTTCGCCGCGCAACTGATCGAGCGCGTTGTGGATGTACGCGAGGTACTGGATCTCGGGCACGGGCAACAGCCCGAGGTGCCCCGCGCCCTGCGCCACACCGAGGATCGTGGTTTCGTCGAGCAACGTGTCGAAGACCCGCGCGGCGCCAAAACGCTTCGCGAGGCCCATCGTCAGTCCGTACACGCCGCCCTTCTTGCCCACGTCCTCGCCGAACAGCAGCACGTTGGGCCGCGCGAGCAGCGCATCCCAGAGCGCGGCGTTGAGCTGGGCCGCGAAGGTGCGCTTCTTCATCGCCTCGGGCAGGTTGGCGCCGAAGCTGGCGCGCCGCACCTCGTCCGACACCCTGCGAGCGGCTTCCCGACGCACGGTCTCGGGGTCGTGGGGCGCGAGCGGCGCGACGACGTGTTGGCGGCTCCGCAACTTGGGCCGCTTCACCACCTCCTCGGCCATTGCCTGCACCCGCTCGCGGGCCGACTGCACCAACGCGCGCAGTGCCGCGGGGTGGGCCGCGCCGCGTTCGACCAAGAAGCGCGCGTTGGCGAGGATCGGGTCCCGCGCTTCCACCGCTTCGATCTCCTCCAAACTGCGGTACCCCGTTTCCAGGTCGGTGCCCGCGTGACCCCAGAGGCGCACGGTTTCGAGGCGCAGGAACACCGGCGCGTGGGCCGTGCGGCACGTGATCACCGCGAGGCGCACCGTTTCCCACACCTCCGCCAGATCACCGCGCGCGTCGAAGTAGTGCAGGTGCCGCAGGGTGCCGTAGGTGTCCTGGATCCAGCCCTTCGGTGTGTCGACCGAGATGCCGATGCCGTTGTCCTCGCAGACGAAAAGCACCGGCGTGGGGTTGCCCTTGCGCGCCGAATACCGCGCGGCGTTGATGCCTGCGAGCGCCGTCGCGTGGTTGGCGGATGCGTCGCCGAAGCTGCACGCGACGATGGCGCCCTGCGGCAGGTTCGTCGGCAAGTGGAGGCGGCGCGCGCGCGACAGCGCAAATGCCGTCCCGACGGCCTTGGGCAGGTGGCTGGCGATGGTGCTCGTCTGCGGCGGCACCCATGCAGCGCGGCTGCCCCAAACCTTGTGCCGACCGCCGCTGGTCGGATCGTCGACCGCCGCGACCATGCCGAGCAGCGTATCGAACGCCGGTGTCGAGCCGCCCAGTTGGCGCAGGCGGCTCATCATGAAGGCGCCCGAGCGGTAGTGCAAAAAGCACGGATCCGTCGCCGCGAGGAGCGCACCGACCACCGCGTTCTGCTCGTGGCCGGCGCTCGAGATCGTGTAGTAGCCCTGGTTCTGCCGCTTCAGTTCGCGCGCCATCACATCGACGGCCCGCGACAGCACCTGGTCCTCGAACAGCGCCACCGCGCGTTGCACGTCGAGGCTCCCGCTGGTCGAAAGCGGTGCGTCCGCGGCCAGGGGCGTTTGGCTCGGCTGCGCGCGCTCCAGATACGCGTCGAGCTGGCGCTCGACCACTTCCACTCGATTGAGACTCACGGGAGGCGCTGGGCAGTTGGGGGGAGGACCGCGGATGGGGGCGCGAGGAGGTTAACGCCTTGGGGGGGGCGCTCCAACGCCTCCCGCACCACTCCGCGCCAACTCCCGGTAGACCGCCTGGATGCCCTCGACCTCGACTTGGATGGAGTGCCGCGCCACCACGTGTTCGCGGGCGCTCCTGCCCAGGGCCAAGAGCCGCTCGGGGTCGCCGATCAGGTCGTCCACGGCCCGGGCCAACGCGGGTCCGTCGCCCGTGTCCACGATCTGGCCATTGGTGCCAGGAACGATCAGGGACGGAAAGAACCCTTCCCGGGAGGTGACGGCCGCGGCGCCGCTCGCCATCGCCTCGAGGGGCGTGAGTCCGAACCCCTCCGAACGCGGCGGCGCCACGCACAGGGCCACACGCCGGTACCAGACGCGGATCTCCTCGGTGGAGAGGTCGCCGAGGAAGTGCACCCGCGAGCCGAGCCCCGCCGCGCGCACCCGCTCGAGCAATCCGTCGCGGAACGCCTCGTCTTCGCGCTGGCAGAGGCCCGTGATCACCGCCGTGAATCGCGGATGCCTCGGCAGCACCTCGCACATCGCGTCGACGAACAGATCCGTGCCCTTCGAGCGCCGGATGCGGCCGAAGATGCCGATGCCGTACTCGCCGGGCAGGCCGCCCTCGCGCCAGGCCGCGCGTTTGTCCGGCGGCGGTGCGAACACCTCGGTATCGACGCCGTGGGGCACGACCGTGGTGTGCCAGTCCAGGAACGAGGCCGCGCGTTCGGTGACGGCGATGATTGCGTCGGACCGGTTGACGATCGCGCGCCAGAGCCAGCCGTGGCGGCGCGGCGACGGCGACGTGTAGACGAACTTCCACGGCTGGCGGAGCACGTGGCGTAGCGCGAGGCCCAGGGCGAGTTCGCCCGAGCGCCGCGCGTGCCAGATGCGCGCGGTGTCGCCCGACGGCGGGCGCCAGCCGTGGCGCAGCAGATCCCAGAGCCCCACGGTCCCGGGAAGGCCGAGTCCGCCCCGGTCCAGCACGGCGGTGGGCTGGTAGCGCTGCTGCAGGGGCACGAGAGCCCGCACCGTGGCCGAGACACCCGCGTAGCGCCGGTGCAGGTTGGTCACGAGGACCGGCGCGTCGCGTAGGGCGGAAACTTGGGCCATGGGATCTCGCGGAGCGCGGCCCGCATTCTGCGTTCCCCGGTCCGCCCGCCGCAACGTCGGCGCTCGCGAGTCCCCGCTGTTCCTATGCTGGTCTGGACCTACGACTCCGAACCCGCGCTCCCCCTTGGAGCCGCACCGCACCCATCACCATGAGCAAGATCCAACTCCTCGCGTTCTCGGGCAGCCTGCGGCGGGACTCCTACAACACCAAGTTGGCCGCGGTGGCCGCTGCGGTCGCGCGCGACGCGGGGGCCGAGGTCACGCTGGTGAACTTGGCGGAGTTCCCCATGCCGCTCTTCGACGGCGACTTGGAATCGAGCTCGGGCATGCCCGACGCTGCCCGGCGCTTCAAGGCCCTGATGGTTTCCCACCACGGCTTCTTGATCGCCTCGCCCGAGTACAACAGTTCCGTCAGCGGTGTGCTCAAGAACGCCATCGACTGGGCGAGCCGCACCGAGTCCTCGGACGAGAAGCCGCTGCTGGCCTTCCGCGGCAAGGTGGCGGGTCTTTTGTCCGCATCGCCCGGTGCGCTCGGGGGCCTGCGCGGACTGGTGCACCTGCGCGCGATCCTGGGCAACCTGATGGTGCACGTGGTGCCCGAACAGTTTGCGCTCGGCCGCGCCCACGAAGCGTTCGACGATTCGGGAGCGCTGAAGGACCCGGGCAATGCCAAGGCAGCCCGCGGGGTCGTGAACGCGGCGGTGCGCACCGCACGGGCGCTGGACGCCGCGGACTGATCGCGACCTCCGCTCGCGCAGGGCCCGGAGACGCCGTGTCGGAGCTACAAAACTCCGCGCGGCGGTGGTCTCCCAGTGGTCTCCAGGTGGTCTCCAGAATGGGCCGCGGGGCCTCTGGGGCCCTCGGCAAAGCCACTGGCACTTGTTTGGGGGCGGGCGCGCGTGCATGGCACGGCGCTTGCACCGGCGTGCATGGCACGGAGCTTGCACCGCTTCGTCCGTACCGTACGACCCGTACCACATCCAAGGTGAATGCAATGGTTCAGCGAGATCCCAACGCAAAACAACAAGGTTCGACACAACAACCCCAACCTGGCAAGTCGTCCTCCGGCGGTTCCGGCAAACCCCAACAGGGTCAGCAGGAACGCCAGAAGGAGCCGAACGATCCGAAACGCGATTCGTCCGAGAGCGGCTCGCGCGGCGACCGCATGCCCGACAACGAGTTCGATCGCCCCGGCCTGAAGACCGGCGAGCAGGGACGCAGCCAAGGCGGCGCGACCCCGCAGGCGGGCATGGGCCAGCGCGGCTCCGAAGGCATGTCCAACCCCGGCAAGGGGCAGAAGGGCGGGGAGCGCGAAGGCGGCTCCGCTTCGGCCAAGGGCGCGGCGGGCGACAAGAACACCGGCAACAAAGGCTTCGACCGTTCGAAGTGATGCCGGTCCGATGACGCGGCGCGTTTGCTTTGTCGGGAGTCGCAAGATCGCGCTCGGCTCGCGCGTGACCAACGTAGCGGCCGACGGATCCTGGACTCCGACGAAGCCCGACCGCCCCGTCCATTGTTTGGCAGCGCCCTTTCCTGGGGCGCTGCCGTTGTTTTGGGTGCGCGGTTTTGCGGCATCCGCGTCGCCGATCGTCGCCCCACCGGCAGAGGAAGACTTGGAACGTTGGGAGGACGATGGCGGCCAGGTTCCGCCTGCTCCCGCCGCGCCCACCACGCCGCAGCAGCCCGATGGGGCGTCCTAAATGGCAACGCCCTCGGCTCCCGATCAGGGAGGCGAGGGCGTTGCGGTCATGTCCGCCGACCGGCGGACGGTGGTGTCAGAAAGGTCAGCCGTAGGAGGTCTTCGCCGGTGCGGCGTCGAAGTCCAACGTCGCCGGAGCAACGCCCGCGGCCGCGGCCATCGCTTCGCTCATGTCCTCGAGGTCCAAGCTGCTGTACCCGGGCCAAGACTTGGCGACGCTGCCGTCCTTGTTGACTTGCACCAACCAGGGCGAGCGCTTCATGCCGAGGCCGTTGATCAGCTCCTTGTCCGCGTCGAAGATCACGGTGTAGCTGGGGCCGAACTTGTCCTTCCACTTGGGGAAGGTCTCGGCCGAGAGGTTGGAGACACCGACGAAGGTGGCTTTGCCCGCGTAGGCCTTGGCCAGTTGGTCGTAGAAGTCTTCGGCCTTGGCATTGACCGGACAGCCGTCCTTGATGCCGTAGAAGAAGACCGGCCCGCTGGCCGTCAGGCTCTCCAGGGTGTGGGTCTTCCCGTCGCTGGCGGCGAGCGAGAACTTGGGCGCCGCCGCGCCGGCCGCGACCGGTTCGGTGGAGCTGCAGGCGGCGGTCAGGAGGACCGCCGCGCCGAGCGCCCCGACCCACGCGAAGTGGTGAAGGGTTTTCATGGGTGTGATTGAGGTGTAGGAAAGGTCATGACCGCGCATGGTTGGCACGGACGGACCCCGGGGACGGAGTATCCCCGACCCCCTTCCTACGACGGCGGGGCCCTTCTGTCCCCACCGGATCCCAGATCTCTGCGGATCGAGGACCCCCTGGCGGGTCCGTCGCGCGGCGCGGCGCCCCCCGGCCCCCACGTGGGAGTGTGTTTTCGACCCGCCGACCGGCGGGCCAGGCTCAGAACGCTCAGCCGTAGCGGTTTTTCTCCGGGGCCCCCTCGAAGGGAAGCGGCGCGGGCGTCTGCCCCGCGGCCATCGCCAGGGCCGTGTTGGCGGACTCGAGGGCCGGGCGCCCGAAACCCGGCCAGGAGGCCGACACACGCTCGTCCGCCTCGACCTGTATCAGCCACGGCGAGCTGGCGATGCCGAGGGCGCGGATCACCTCCCGACTGGGGTCGAAGGCCACCCGGTAGCCCGGCCGGTAGGTGGCCGCCCAGTCGGCGAAGGTGTCCGCGCCGTGGTTCGAGATCCCAAGGAAGCGCACCTTGTCGCCGTACGCCCGCGCGAGGGCGTCGAAGTGGCGCTGGGCCTCGTGGTTCACGGGGCAGCCGTTCTTGATGCCGTAAACGAACAGCGGCCCGTCCTTGACCAGGTCGATCAACTGGATCGCTGTGCCGTCGCTGCTCGGGAGTTCCGCCGCCAGTGCCTGTTGCAGGTCCATGCGCACGTTGTAGGTCAGGGACCCCCGCAGCAAAAGCGGGCGGGCGCCCGGTACCGAGACCGGACAGTTTCCGCCGGTCGTCCGATTCCGCAGAGGCCGAATCGGACGACCGGCGGAAACTGTCCGGTCTCGGTACTCCGGATGGACGCGGTTTACGGTCGCACGTACCACCAGCCTTGTTCGCTCGCGGGCCGTTGCCAAGTCTCGTCGAACTCGCCCTCGGCAAGCATCCGCGCTTCATGGACGGTCAGGGTCTTCACCAACCACGGATCGGTGGAGCCCGGTTCGTAGAAGCGATCGGCCGTCCGGTAGGGGCGCCACACGCCCTCTGCCAAGGTGCGGAAGGCACCGAAGTCGCGTCGCCAAACGAGTTGGTCGTCATCGTTTCGGACGTCCATCCGCACGATGTGGGGAACGGCACCGTTGGTTTCGATCGTATAGATCGTCCGACCGGTCCCGCCCGGAGCAAACACGGCGGGATACGTTTCGGTGATCCGCAGTTCGTTGCCTATCGATTCGGGCAGGTACTGGGTGCCGGGGAACCTCAAGACGCGGTACGGGTCCGAGGCCCAGGCGTACAGAGGCTCGAGATACGCGTCATGGACCGCCCTTGCGCCCGGTTGGAGGACACTCGTGGCCGAATAGGCCGTGTAGAAGGGACTTCCACGGGTTCCGTAGAACAGACTGGCCCCGTCGAACGCGACCTGCTCGATCGCAATCTCGGGAGCGCCTTCGGGCGACACGGACGGAAGCAGGCTGTCGATCGCGTAGCGGCCGTCGGCCGCGATCTGCCCGTAGAGCTCGTACACATTGGTGATGGGGGGCTGATCTCCCCCGCCGGTGAACGCGAGCTGGACCGTCGCGTGAAGATCTCCGATCCCCGGGACTGCTCGGTGGGCGTCGATCGATGTGGCAAGCACCGCTGGCAGCGTCGGGCCAGGAAGTGCCTGAACGTCCTCGAGGAACTCTTGCATCGGATCCGCTTGCGGGGCGGCGAGAAGCTCGTCCGGTTCCGCGAGCCAGATCCTCACCTGGTGACCGTACGAATCGACGAGCAACTCTCCGTGTTCGTACGCGGGCACAAGTTCGCCGTCGCCGCACCGGATCACACGGGCACACCACACGCTTTCGGTGTGGAGCAGAGGCAGCTCCTTGCAATGAACGAGATCACCCGCTTCGCGGAGCGTAGTGGGCAGCGAGTCGGGGATCGTCGGGCAGGGATTGCCCCCACCGATGCTGTAGATCTTGACCTTTGCCGCGAAACCCTGAGCGATGCAGTGGTTGCCCACGGCGGCCGGGCCGCAGTCAAAGCAGTCCTTGTCCTGCTCGCGCCGACCGATCGCACACACGCTTGGGAACTGGAACCCCACTTCCAAGGCAGGTCCGCCGCTCGGGTGCTGGATTTGAACCGTGAAAGTGAAGCTCGGGCAAGCTTGCGTGCCGGTGTCCGTGACGCCAGCGCTCGTCGTCAAGTGGCGCGACATGTCGTTGCAAGTCGACGTTCCGCCCTGCGCTGCCAGCGCCGAATCCCCAAACGGCTCGACCAGGAGGAAGAGCAGAAGGAGGGAGACACAAGTGGTGCCGGCGAGTTTCATGGGTAGAGATCCGTGAGGGCCCTTGCGAGCCCGAGCAATGGAAGGAGATGGACCAAGTCTGGGCGGGTGTCCACGCTACCCCCCCCCTTACTCAAACCGTTAAGCCCCCGATCGACCGCGGCGGCGAGAGCGTTCCCAAGAATCCGCGTACCGAGGGTTGGGCATGGCCCGCTGACGGGGTCACCAGGGCTGGCTGCGCTGGGGTGTTACTGGTCACCAAACGTGACCCCCTCCGGCGGTCCAGGTAGCCCCTGGGTCAATCAGGGAGGGTCCGGGGATGACGGCCGGATCGGCGATCTGGGGAGACGAAGTAGCTGAGGCAGCCCCCAAGTTAGGTCCAGGGATTCCTAGACCCCGAGGTGGTCAGGCGTTTGTGACGAGCTGACGACCATCCACTCCGCCGCGCTCGTGCGCTAGGATTTTTAGGCAACCAGAGGCCCCATGCTGACCGAGATCGTCGCCCGCCGCGGCCAGATCGCCGAGCTGTGCCGCCGGCACCACGTCCGGAGCCTGGAGCTGTTCGGTTCGGCCGCCCGCGGCAACGGCTTCGATCCCGCCCGCAGCGACTTCGACTTCCTGGTGGAGTTCAGCCCTGGCCGCGCCCCCGATCTCGCCGGCTTCTTTGCCTTGCGCGCGGGGCTCGCCGACCTCCGCGGCCGCCCCGTCGACCTCGTCGCCCCCGCCGCGCTCCGCAACCCCTACCTGCGCGCCGACATCGACCGCCACCGCGAGCTCGTCTATGCCGCATGACCCCCGCGCCTGGCTATGGGACGCGCGGGGGGCCGCCGATGCCATCGCCGAGTTCACCGTCGGCATGGACGCCGAGGCCTAGGTACCTAGACCGGCGGAAACGGTCCGGTCTCGGTATCTGGGTCTCGGTATTGCGCTCCATCGCCGCTAGCGCAGAGTCGCTCCCACCGGGCCGCCAGTAGGCCAGTGCGCCGCGTGGCAAAAGCGGCGCCGCGCCGGAGCGCTCGAAATGGACCGCTCCCGGCGGTACCGTTTGCGCCGCGTGGTGGGGGAGACACACAAGGGCGCCGCCGTGCGCGTGCGGGGGCTGGTCGTGCGCTACGGCGCGCTCACGGCAGTGGACGGGCTCGACCTCGAGGTCCGGGCCGGTACGTGCATGGGCATCCTCGGGCCCAACGGCGCGGGCAAGACCACCACCATCGAGGTGCTGGAGGGATTGCGCGACCCGGACGCGGGCGAGGTCGAGGTCCTGGGGCGCACCTGGTCGAAGGACCCCCAGGGCATCCGCGAGCGCATCGGCGTGCAACTGCAGGAGACCGATCTGCAGCGCAAGCTGACGGTGATCGAAACCCTGCGCATGTTCCAGAGCTTCTACAGGGAGAAGCGCGATCTCGGCGAGATCCTCGAGCTCGTTGGATTGACCGAAAAACGGCGCGCGCGTGTGGACGACCTCTCCGGCGGACAACGCCAGCGTTTGACACTCGGCTGCGCGCTCGTGAACCGGCCGGAACTCCTGTTCCTGGACGAGCCGACCACCGGCCTCGATCCCCAGGCGCGGCGGCGCGTGTGGGAGATCGTGGAGGAGTTCAAGCGTGCGGGCGGCACGGCGCTGCTTACGACCCACTACATGGAAGAGGCCGAGCGACTCGCCGACGATCTGGTGGTGGTGGACCGAGGCCATGTGGTGGCGCGCGGCACTCCGATGGAACTGATCGCGTCCCTCGGCGCAACGGGTGTCGTGCGGTACGCGCCCCGCGCGGGTCACGAGGCGGCCGCGGCGGCGATTTCCGAAGCCGAATTTCTAGCGCTGCCGGGTGTGCGCTCCCTGCGTGTCGGCAACGACAGCCGCGAACTGATCGTGCACGACACCCAGGCGGCCGTCGTGTCGCTGTTGGGGTTGTTCGAGGCACGCGGGATCCAGCTCGAGGACCTGTCGACCCACCGCCCCACGCTCGAGGACGTCTTCGTGGCCCTGACCGGCAAACAACTCCGCGATGGCTAACCACAGCGCCCTTTTCGAGCTCGTGCGTGTGCGCGTGCTGCTGTTCCTGCGGGAACCCGAAGCCCTCTTCTGGGTGTTCATCTTCCCCGTGCTGATGGCGGCGGCGCTCGGCTTTGCGTTCCAGGGCGGCGAAGCGCCGACGGCCCGGGTGCGGGTGCTCGACGGCGATGGGGCGTCGGCGCTGGTGGAGCGCTTGTCCGGGGCGCCGGGGGTTCCGCTGGAGCTCGAGATCGCCCCTGTGGCGGAGGAACCCGAACTGCGCCGCGCCATCACCAGTGGCCGCATCGACGTGTTGCTGCTGCCGGGCGACGATCTGGAGTTGGTCTTCGACGGCCAGCGCCCCGAGGGCGCCGCCGCGCGCACCGCGGTCGAGCTGGCCCTCGCGCGCACGGCACCGGGCGCGCCGCTCGCGGAAGCGACACTCGCGCCCATGCAGGAACGCGGCTCGCGCTACGTCGACTTCCTCCTGCCCGGACTGCTGGGCCTCAACCTGATGAGCACGGGCATGTGGGTGATCGGCTTTGCCGTGGCCGACCTGCGCCAGCGCAAGGTGTTGAAGCGCCTGCTCGTCACACCGATGCGGCGCAGTTCGTTCCTGCTGTCGTTCCTCCTGGCGCGCCTCGTCTTCCTGGTGATGGAAGTTGCCGCGCTGGTGCTGTTCGGCGCGCTTGTGCTGGACGTGCCGTTCCGCGCCGGCTACGTCGAGTTCCTGGTGCTGACCCTGCTGGCGGCCTTCACTTTCGCCGGCCTGGGCCTGGCGGTCACGTCCCGCGCGCAGACGCTGCAGGGCGCCTCGGGCCTCTTGAACTTCGCCATGCTCCCGATGTGGCTGCTCTCGGGAGTGTTCTTCTCCTACGAGCGTTTCCCCGAGTTCCTGCACCCATTCCTCAAACTCATTCCACTTTCCGCCCTGAACGACGCGCTGCGCGCGACGATGCTGGAAGGCGCGAGCCTGACGACCCTCCTGCCCGAACTCGCGATCCTGGCCGCCTGGGCCGCCGCCGCGTTCGTCGTGGCCCTGACCTGCTTCCGCTGGCGCTGACCGGCGTCACTGCTTGGCGGTGCGCAGGCCGTTGCTGGCGTAGAGCATGCCGGGGGCGGTCGGTTCGAAGCCGATCAGTTGGAAGTGGAGGTCGCCGGGGCCGGGGGGTGCGGGGAAAGTGAGTTCCAGTTCGCCGCTCGGCCCCAACTGGAACGGCAGCAGGAAGTCGGGCGAGGGGTACAGCACGCTGCCGTAGAGCGGCAGGGGCAAGGACCACTCGGCGAGCCCGAGCACGAGCCACGCGAGCCCAAAGGGCTTGCCACCGCGCACACTCAAGCGCGTGTTGGAGCCGGGCTCTAAGCTGCCCAGGCCCACGAGGTTCGGGATGTACGGCGCATCCTTCGACGCACTGTCCGAAAGCCGCCACGGCATCACCGGCAAATCGAAGGCGGCGAGGCCGATCTCGGCCTGACCCAGATAGTCGGGTTGGTACGCCCCGGGCGTCACCGGCAGATCTGTGGACAACGTGTAGAACGCCACGTGGACTCGCCCCTGGCCGTCGATGGCGGCCTGGGGTTGGTAGTCGGTGGAGTCGCCGCCGAAAAACGTCGAGTACAAGAGGTTGGATCCAGTGGCATCGAACTTCGTCAGGACCAGGGCCCCGAAGCCTCCAGACGAAGCGTAGGTGGGGAACAAGGCGTCGGCGGTCGTGGGCCAACCGGATTGGTTCTGGCTCCCCACGGCCGTGAGGTTGCCCGCGGCATCCACCGTGCACGCGGCCAGGGAGCCCGCCCCCAAACCGCCGATGTAGGTGGACCAGACGAGGCCCGAACCGTCGGGAAGCAGCTTGGTCGCGAAGCTCGCGCTGCCCGAAGGCACGGGGACGTTGGAGAAAGCACCGGGAGTGGTCGGGAAATCGCTCGCGGTCCAGGAAGTCGAGCCGACCACGTAGACGGACCTGGTTTCGTCGACCGCAAGATCCCAGGCGGTGTCGGCCTTGGCACTGCCGAGGTAGGTGCACCAGAGCAACTCAGAGCCCGTGGGATCGAGCTTGCCGACGACGCCGTCCTTGGTGTCGCCTGGGACGGTCTGGAACGCCCCCGGAGTGACCGGGATGGGCCCCGTGGCCGTGCTCGAGTCGCCCGCGAAGTAGACGTTGCCGTCCGCATCCGTCGCGAGCGCGTTGACGCGCGCGATGGGGAACCAAGTGGCGAACACCAACTCGGAAAGATCCGCGGAGAAGCGCACGATCAACTTGTCCGGCGGATCCTGCACGGTGTCGAAGGCGTCGGATGTTGCTTCGAACGAAAAGGGCGGCAGTGGCGAAGGTTTCACCGCGAGGACCACGTCGCCATCGGGAGCGACCGCCAAGGCAGAAACGACCTCGCTGAGGTCACTTCCGAAGAACGTCCCATGTGTCATGTGGCCGTTCGTCGAGTCGAGCCGAGCGACAAACACATCGCTGCGGTTCGGAATCGGGTTGTGGGCCGACTGAACCGTCCCAGCCGTGGTAGGAAAGTCTAGGGACCACGACTGACCAGTTACCACCACACCCAGGCCGTCTACCGCAAGTGCGACCGGCAGATCGATATCGCTGCCATCGAGAAACGTCGCCCACTCCAGCTCGCCGCCGTCATGTGACAACTTGCCAACCCACACGGTCGGGAGGGCCTCTGCGTGCGTCTGGAACGCTCCGGGCGTGGTGGGCATGACAGACGAGACCTGTGCCAGCACGTACACGTTCCCTGCCTCGTCGACCGCGATATCGCGCGGATCCTCTGGATCGGCCGAACCCAGGTACGTGCAGTAAAGCAGCGTCGGATCGATGACCAGGGGCCTTTCTACGCTGCGGCCGGGGGCATCGAAGGCGAAGGAGTGCGTGCCGTTCCTGCCGTCGATCCGGTAGTACACGTCGATCGGCGTTTGAGCTCCGGTTGCGGGGTCTATCTGCCAGCATGCTCCGATCGCTTGAGTGATGGGGCCAGCCTTGAGCAATATCTGCATCTGAACCGGACTGGTCAATTCCACCGCAAGTGCCCCCTCTGCTTCGATGATCACCTCGTCGAGATCCGCGTGAGGCGCAAGCAAAAGGTCATACGCAAAAGAAGGCCCATCGGGGCGCACCAGCAAGTTCACACCTGCCGCCACCTCACGGTAGACCACGGTTCCAAAGCTCTGCACTCCAGTGACGGTCGAGGTGCCCCGGAAGTACGAGCGGGTCGCGCGCTCTGGCGACTGCCCGCGCAGCTCCTCCGCTGGTTGCGGCAGCCGAAGGGTGAGCACACCCTCGGCGCCGCGGAACACCAGCGCGTCGTCGAGCAGTGTGATTTCCGCCGCCGCTCCGCGCGCGAAGAAGCGCACTTCCTCCGGCCACTGCCCGCGGTTCTCGACGAAGCCAACTCGCGGGGTATGGAGTTGGGGCATCGACGACAGCTCGCGCTGGAATTCCGTTGGGGTACCCACATGGGCGAGGGCGACGAGCACCAACTTAAAGGAAATGACAAGGGGATCCATGGGGGCTCCTGTATGGGAAACGCGGGCGAGACGATCCTAGTTTGTCCTTGCAAGGCCCGTGTAAGGGGGGGGGCAAGGTCCGCAAGTCTTTTGTTGGGCGCCTTGCGGGGCCGCGGCGCGGTTCGCGGCCAAGGGAGCCCTGCCCCGACCCCATTCCCCGGAGCCAGTCATGAATTCTCTTCCCCGGCGCGTGGCCCTCGCAGCCCTCGCCAACAGCTCGCTACTCCTGCTCGCGGCCGATCCGGCCCAGGGCCAGACGGAACGGTACCGATACCGCCAAGGCGGCAACAACTACGCCGTCTCGTTCCTCGACTCCGACCAGGGCATCGTTACCCGGGACGGCGGTGGGGCGCTCTACTCCATCGACGGCGGCGACACCTGGATCGAGGCCCTCGTTCCGCTCGCGGTGCGCAAGCAGTTGCGCAACATCTTCGTGATCGACGACGAAAACATCTGGACCGTCGGGAGCGGCGGCGTCGTGCTCAAGTCGGGGAATCGAGGTGAGGGTTGGACCCACCTGAACCCGACAGCGCCGGTGCTGAATCGCAACGGCCAGCCCGCGTCGCTCTACGACATCTGGATGTTCCCGAACGGGCTCGACGGCATTTGCGTTGGCGAGGACGGCACCTTCGCATCCACGTCGAATGGCGGTGCGATGTGGGCGTCGCTCAATCTTCCGCTCGACTTCTACGACGCATCGAGCTCCGATCCCATCAAGAGCGAGCCGGGCGACCTGTACCAGATCCACTGGTTCGATGCGAACAACGGCATCCTTAGCGCGGACCATGGCCGCATCCTGAAGACCCAAAACGGGGGTGACACGTGGAGCCTCAGCAGGTTCTCAGGATACTGCGGCTATGAGGCGACCGGTGACCTGGAACTTTGGTCCATGTCCTTCGACGGTAATGAGGGCTGGCTCGCCGGTGGCAACGGCTTCAACAACGCCCACGCGTTCCACACCACAAACGGAGGCGCGGCGTGGGCACAGGTGCGTTACATGGTCCCCGTGGATAGCGCGGTCGCAGCGGTGCTGACCTCGCCATCCCCTGAGAACGACGGCGGCTGGCCAACCTTCTACGGCGTCGCGGCGTTGGGCAACGGATCGGCGGTTGTTTCCGGATACGCGGGGCGCATCTACGAGTACAGCGGATCGGGCTCGCAGAGCATGGATGCGATCGACCGCTGTGCGTTCACGGACCCTATGGCGCCGACCAGCAATCCCAGCCTGATCCACAAAACCCCGCTGACCTGGTCGGGGCCTGGATTGGACCCCGGCAGTCCGCCGCTCAACTCGATTTTCGCGCTGGATGTGGACGAACGCTGGGTGGTGGGCCAGTTCGGATCCATCCAGCGCTGGATTCCCTCCCCCGCTGGCTGGGAAGAGCGAGGGACTGTGACCAAAAATCGCTTCCGCGACATGGACTTCCTCGACGCGACCACGGGGATCGTCGTCGGCCAGGGGCACCGCATCTACAAGACCGAAGACGGGGCCGCCACCTTCGACGAGGTGTACCAGGGGACCTCGAACGAATACGACATGGTGGTGGTTGCACTCTCGCGCAAGAGTGCGAGCCTGTTGGGCCTTGCCGCGGGCGCGGCGGGCCTGATCGTGCGCACCGATGACCAGGGGGACACCTGGACGTCGGTAAACACGCCGCACATCGTGGCCCGTTGCCTGGCGTTCGGCGCTGGAAGCGACGTGGCGTACGTCGGTGCCTCGGGTGGAAACATCTACAGCACCGATGTCTCCGTGCTCACCGGAGGCGACCTGACCTGGAGCTTGAAGCTGTTGCCCGAGACCGAATACGAGGTGACTGGGCTGTCGTTCACGAGCGCCACTACGGGCTATGCGGTGACGTCGGGCATGCAGATCTGGCGCACGACGGACGGTGGCGATCTGTGGACGGCCGTCGGGATCTCGAACCCGCCGAGCGCCACCCAAGCTCTGCGCGCCATTGCCGCCTTCGACGGGGCCAACAAAGCCGTGGCCGTCGGCAATGCGGGGCTGCTCTTGGTCCGCAACGGAGCGCGCTTTGAGGTCGTGGACGTCAGTGGCCTGGTGGGGGCCACGCAGTTGAACTCCGTAACCGTGCTGGGAGGCGGCGCGCGCGTCGTCGTCGCTGGCAACGACGGAGTCGTCCTGGAGTTCGAGGGAACGAACTTCGCCGATGCCCTGAACCCGTCGAACTGGACGGCACCGAAAAGCATGACCAGCGGGCACATCTACGACCTCAGTTTCGACGCGGTCGACCACGGGTTCGTGCTGGGCCAGCAGGGTTTGATCGTCGAGTACGACTAGTCCGAACGCGGGGCGCGCCGCGGCCCCCGCCGCTGGCAAGGCCAGGCGGGCTCCGTGGCGCGTACCCCTTCCGTGGGCGCGGCGTTCAGGCTCGGGCGCTTTTTCTGCGGTGGCGCCACAGCCAGAACGCGGCCGCTCCGAGCACGGCGCCAAGAGCGACGCCCAGGACAAGAGGCGGTGAGCTGGGTTCCCGAGGCGGCGCTTGCGCGGCGGGGGACTCGGTGGAGTCGCGCGGCGCGCCGCCGAGTTCGATGGGGGGGGCGCTCGCGCGGCGGTAGGTCGGGGGCGGGCCGGGGTCGAGATACGCGAGTTCGAGGCCGGTGATGCGGTTGGGGGCGCCATCGAGCGGCGACAGCTCGTAGTGGAAGCGGCGCAACGTCTCCGCGGGCTCCGTCGTTGGCGGTTCGAGCCAGCCGAGCACGTGGAAACCTGGCGGTGCGATCAGCGGTGCTTCGAGGCGCGCGAGATTGCCCGTGCCCCGCACTTCGAGCCACAGGGAGAGCACCCCCGCGCTCGCATCGTTGCCGAGCAGCCTTGCGCTCGCATCGTCACCGAGCAGCCTTGCGCTCGCATCGTCACCGAGCAGTCCCGTTGCGAGTTCGAAGCGGCCCACAGCCCCGGCGAAGTCCGCGGGGCGCCCGGCTTCGGGCCAGGGCTGGACCACGAGTTCCACGGGATCGAGCGCCAGGTTGTGCGCCGTGCGGTCGAGCGGCACGGGATCGCCGAAGAGCCGCGGCTCGAAGCCGCTGGTCGACGCGTAGCGCACCTCGGCGTCGAATCGCACTGTTTGTCCACGCGGCGACACGAAGCGCCGCCGCAGGATGTAGTGCTGGTGCGGTCGGCCGCCGCGCTCGACGGACCCGAGGGATTCGAGTCGCCCGCGCGCGCCGTTGAGGGCGGCGGTGGCCGACGAAGTGACGCTGGGCGCGTCGGCGAGCAGCTCGACGGCGTCCAGACCATCGAGCCACGGCAAGCGCACGTCCACGGGCACATCCAGTTGCGCCGCGGAGAGTTGCACCAAATGCGAACGCAGCGCGTCGTCCGCGATCCACAGATCGAGCACCAACTCGAAGGGCTGCTCCACGACAACCACCGCAGGCTCCGCGCGCAGGGACGCTTCCACGTGCTGCGCGGGATCCGCGCCGGATCCAACACCCAAAACCAGCAACCAAGCGAACGCCCCAGCAACCATCGCGATCACCAATCCTTGTCCACGTTTTGCGAGCGCAGCCCGCGGGCCGCCACACGAGTGTCCTGTTTTTCCTCGCGCTTGTCCGCCAGCCGCTCGAAAAGCCGTTCCAACTCTGCCTGGGTCAAGGTTCGTTCGTCGAGCGGTGGCGGAGGAAGTTCGGCAGGTGCTTCTTCGTCCGGGGGCGGCGGCGGCTCGGGCGGAGACTCCGCCTCCGTTTCCTCAAGGGGAGGATCGCCCGCGCGCTCGCGATCCAACGCCTCCAACTCGAGCACCAGCCGCAGGGCGCGTTCGGCATTGCGCCGGTTGGCGTCGTTGTCTTCGCCGTGTGCGACCGCCCGTTCGAAGTGCAGGCGCGCGGCCCGCGCACGCTCCAGCGCGCGGGCCGTGAAGTTGGGCGGACTCGAGGGTTCGCGCGCGAGGGCCGCCAGGTTCTGCGCCGCGCCGTACTCCGCCGCCCCGAGCAAGAGGGCCGCCCGCGCCGCGAAGTCCGGCTCGGCGCGCTTCTCGAGCGCCAGCGCCGCGCCCGCGGCCAACTCCGGTTGCCCGCCGAGAAGCGCGACGAGCGCCGCGTCGTGGAGGAGCGCAGGAGGGGCCTCGTCGCCCTGGCTTTCCACGAGCGCCGCCAGTTCTGCCGCGGCCCCGCGGGAGTCCGCCGACCGGTGCCGCTCCAACGCATCGGCCCAGGTTCCGGCGAGGCCGGCCACGCCCAGGAAACCCACGGCGCCCACGGCCAGTTTGGCGCCAGGTTGTGCCGTGCGTCGTCGCGTCGCGGAACTCCGAAAGCCAGTCCGCGTCCCGAGCGCGAGCTCGAACAGCCACAACAACCAAGCGACAGCCAGCGGCCAGGTGTAGCGGTCCGATCGGCGCGCATCCTGCGTGGCGAGATCCGCTTCCTCGGCGCGCGGCAATAGATGGCTTCGCGCGAAGTCCTGCGCATCGCCCGTTCCCGCCGCGCCTCCGCCGAGTCGGGCCCATCGCTCGAGGGCTGCGGGATCCGCGCGTGTCAACACTGGCTGACCCGCGTCGTCCGCCAGGAACGCCTCGCCGCCGCCGTCGAGGCCGACGGGGATTCTCGCGCCGCGGCTCGAACCCACGGCGAAGGTGAAGAGCGCGTGTCCCGTGTCCGCGACCGCGCGCGCCGCCGCATCGCCCTTGCCCGCCAGGTCCTCGCCGTCGCCGAGCAACAGTACGGTCCCGCGTCCGCGACCCGCGTCGAGCAGTGCGCCGCGCGCCGCGTCCAGGGCCGAACCCACATCGCTGCCACCCAGCTCGACGGCGAGGGGATCCGCCGCGGCGAGCACGGCGAGCAGGGCGTCGCGGTCCCGCGTCAAAGGTGTCGCGAGATGGGCCTCGCCAGCGAACAGCACGAGCGCCACGCGGCCCTCGGGCAACTGCTCGAGCACACCCTGCACGGCACTCTTCGCGGCCGCGAGGCGATGGGGTGATTCGTCCCGCGCCAACATGGAGCGTGACACGTCGAGACAAACGACCAGATCGAGCGCGGGCGGGCGATCGTGTTCGGCCTTGTTGCCCCATTGGGGCCCGAGCGCCGCGAGAACCGCCAACGCCAAGGCCGTGGCCGCGCCGGCGCGCAGAACCGCGCGCCATCGCGCGAACGGCAGCGCCTGCGCGTCTTCCGCAGGCGCGCCGACGAGGGGCCCAAGCCTTCGCCCAACTGCTGCGGCCAAACGCGCCACCTGCGCTCGCTCGCGCGCGCGCCACCACCACAAGACGAGCGGCACCACCAACAGCACCGGCGCAAAGGCGAGGTGCAAGAGGGCAATGCCGTCGCTCACGGCAACACCTCCAGCCCGAGGACACGCAGGCAGCGGGCCAACACCAGGAGCGCCGCGCCGGCCACGAGGAACGCGAGGTGCCGCGGCACGAGCTTCACCTGGGGTTCCGCGAGGGGACTCGGCTCCAGTTCGTCGATGGCGCGCAAGCTGCGTTCGAGGGCCCCCTCGTCGCCCGCCCGCGCGAACGTGCCGCCGCTCGCCGCGGCGGCGCCGCGCAGCGCCGAGGTGTCGAGCGGCACCGCATTGCCGGCGCTGTCGCGCGCGTTCTGCCCCACGGCGATGGTGTGCACACGCACACCGAGGGCGGCAGCCACCTGGGCCCCGTCGTTCGGCGCAATCTCGCGGCTGGCGCCGGGGTAGTGCACGTTCTCTTCGCCGTCGGAAACGAGGACCAAGACCCTGCCGCGGGGAACCTCGGGCAGGGCCGAACGCGCGAGCACCGCCGCGCCCTCCGCGATAGCGAGTCCCAAGGCCGTGGCGTCCTCCCCGTGCTCGGGTGCGAGGGGTTGGAGCGCGGCGAGGCTTTGCGTCCATGCGTCGTGGTCGCGCGTCAGGGGCACGGCGAGGTCGGGGTAACGCGCGAAGGTCAAAAGACCGATGCGATCGTCGCCGCGGCGAGCCGCGAACTGGACCATCGCTTCGCGCGCCACGTGCAGTCGCGTTCGGTCCGGGGCCAGATCCGTTTCGCCCATGGACGACGACACGTCGAGCGCCACCAGCACGTCGAGTCCCAAGCTGGTGCGCGGCAGCAGTGCGCGTTCCACCGGTCGTGCGAGTGCGACGCAGAGCACCAATAGGCCCGCCGCCGAGAGGGCGGTGGGCAGCGGCGCGAGGTGCAGGCGCGCGGTGGGCCGTGTTCTGGTGAGCCGCGCGAACGGCGCGAACGGAAGCGCCGCCCGCGGACCCAGAGTTCGCAGCAGCGCGGCGAGTGGCACGAGCAGAGCGACCCAGAGCCAAAGCGGCGCCTGGAACTCGAGCCCGAGCAAATTTTCGAGGGCCGCGCTCACAACGCGTCGCCCCCCGGCCCGACGGTCTGTTCCAACACCTGCCGCGCCGCCTTCAAGTAGGCATCGCGTGCGGCCACGTCTGCACCCGCGCGTGCGAACTTGACGCGGTCGGCGTCGCCGAGGAGCGCGCGCAGGGACTTTCGCCAAGTTTGTGGAGCGCGCGCCCGCCCGAGGTGCGCGAGCAACTCCGCGCTGGTGCTTGGCTCCGCGGGCACGCTCCAGATCGCGCCTACGGCCCGCCGCACGCAGTCCGCGGCCGTGGCCACCTCGCGTCGGCGCCCCGCCTCGTCCTCCGCGCGGCCGAGTTGCGCCAGGGCCGCGAGCGCCTCCTCGCACGGATCGGGCGTCGGTGGCTCCTCGGTGTGCATCTGCGGCTCGGGTGCCGCGGCCGAGCGGTGCCGCTGCCAGAAGAAGAGCGCGAGGGCGAGCAGCGCGCCCAAACCGAACAGAGCCTCGCGCCAGCGGCCCTTCGGTGGGCCGATGGGTTGCAGCGCGAGTTCCATGCGCCCGTCGTCGTCCTGTCCCAACGAACTGGTGACGTGCAGCACAGCCGCGGGCTCGGGACCAATCCGCACGTCACCGAGCGCAAAGGCGCGCGCGGAGAAACGCAAACTCTCGCGGCGCAAGCCGTCGTGTTCGTCGCGGCGCACGTCGACGAGCTCCAGTGCAAGCGGCGCGAGGCGCGAAGTGTCGAACTCGCCAAACACCTCGCCGAGGGGCACCTGACGGCGCACGGTCAAGTCGAAGGCCGCGCCGAAGGGCACGGTGTCCGTGGGCAGGTCCAGTTCGAAGTCCTGCGCCGACGCGGCAGCGAGCAACAGCGCCAGAAGCGACAGACTCGAGCCCATCAGGCCCCCGGACGCCTCGCGGCGCCGCCCCGGAAGTAGCGTGCCAGGGGCGCCAACATGGCGCGCACGTCGGCGTCTTCGCCGTCCAACGGATCGAGTGGGAGTGTCACGTCGACGCAGTCCACACGCGCGTGTGCCAACGCCCCGTCGACACGTTCGCGCCAGTCGGCGACGTCCGTTTGGTACTGCGCCTGTACCCGAGCCGAGGCGCCGTCCACGGTGCGCAGGTTGCCGCTGACCGGATCGCGCAGGAGAAGTGCCATTGGCGGAAGGGCGAACAGCTCCGGCGGAAGCAGCCGGACCGCCACCAGGTCGTGCCTTCGGGCCAGGGCGGAGAGTGCCCCGCTTGGCGCGAAGTTGGCAAAGTCGGAAACCAGCACGACGATCGAGCGGCGGCGCAGCAGGCGCAGCGCCACTTCCATGGCACCGCCGATGTCGGCGGCTCCCTGCCCCGTGGGCAACGCGAGGGCCTCGCGCACCACTCCCAACGCGTGGCGCCGTCCCTTTTCCGGCCGCACGTAGCGGCGCACACCCTCGTCGAAGGCCAACAATCCCACACGATCGCCGCTTTCGATCGCGGAGAGCGCCAAACTCGCGACCACACGCGCCGCGGCGCCGCGCAGGCCGAGGGCTCCGAAACCACCGTCCATCGTGGCGGATACGTCCACGAGGAAGAGGATGCGCAACTCGCGTTCGTCCACAAAACGCCGCACGAACGGGCGCCCCATGCGCGCGGTCACGTTCCAATCCACACTGCGGCGGTCGTCGCCAGCGGCGTACTCGCGCACGTCCGCGAACTCGACACCCGCGCCGCGGAACAGCGCGTGTTTGCCGCCCGACAACGCGTCCCGCGCAAAACGCGCCGCCTGCACCTCGATGCGCCGCACTTCGGCGAGCAGCGTGGCGAGGTCCGATCGTTGGGGCGCGTCCATGCTCCTCTATCTAGGGCACACGCACCGCGTCGAGCACCTGCGCCACGATGGTTTCCGCGCTGACCCCCTCGGCCTCCGCCTCCCACGTCGCGACGACCCGGTGCCGCAACACTTCGGGCGCCACGCTCTTCACGTCCTGTGGTGTCGTGAAGGCTCGGCCGTCGAGCAGCGCCTTCGCCCGCGCGGCGCGCACGAGCCCGATGGAGCCGCGCGGCGAAGCGCCGTAGAGCACGTAGGGCGTCAGCTCGGCCAAACCGCAACTTGCGGGATCGCGCGTGGCAGCGACCAAGTCGAGCACGTACTCGGTCACCTTGGGATCCACGTACACCGCGTCCAGCAACTTGCGCGCGGCGAGCACATCCTTAGGACCCGCCACCGCGCGCACCACGTGTACCTCGGGCGCCAGCGCGATGCGGGAGAGGATCTCGCGTTCCTGCGCGCGGCCCGGGTAGTGGACCAAAACCTTCAACAGGAACCGATCCACTTGCGCTTCGGGCAGTGGGTACGTGCCCTCCTGTTCGATCGGATTTTGGGTGGCGAGAACCAAAAACGGCTCCGGCAGGGGCCGCGTGGTTCCGGCGAGGCTCACATGCCGTTCCTGCATGGCTTCGAGAAGCGCCGATTGCACCTTCGCAGGCGCCCGGTTGATCTCGTCCGCCAGCACGAAGTTCGCGAACACGGGGCCCTCGCGCAGGGTCCACGTGCCGGTGCGCCCGTCGAACACCTCGCCGCCGAGAAGATCCGCGGGCAGGAGGTCGGGAGTGAATTGGATGCGGCGGAACTCGCCGCCCAGCGCCTTGGCAAGGCTCTCCACAGCCAACGTCTTGGCGAGTCCCGGCAGGCCCTCCAGCAACACGTGCCCTCCGGTCAAGAGGCCGATCAAGAGGCTGTCGATGAGCGGCCGTTGGCCGACGAGCACACGCTCGACTTCGTCGACTACGCGGGCGAGGAAGGCGCCCCCTTCGGCGATGTGTGTGCCCTGGGACGGCGAGTCGGGCGTCGGGTGCTGTGTGTTCACGGGTGGAGCGTACGACGCGCCGGAGGGCCGGGCCAGGGCCCACGTGCGCCCGGAACGCGTCCAAAACTTGGGCCGGCCCTCGCGTTGCGCCGCCGGAACGCGGTTTGCCGAAGGCGTTGTGTTCTCGGGGCATCCCCGGCCGGATCCGACGGGTTCCGCGCGACTACTCGCAACTCCAAGGGCGATTCGGGACTACTGTGGGGGCATCTCCAAGGAGGCCACCATGCAAGCCAAGTTCGCCCGCGCCCTTTTGGGCCTTCCCCTCATATTGCCCGTTCTGCTCCCGGCCCTCGCCCAGGACCCCGGATCCACGGAGCGACCGGGCGCCGGCGGCATGACCACCGGGCAGCGCGAAGCCATGTGGCCCGCGCCCTCCGTGGAGGACTGGGCGAAGCCCGTGCTGATCACCTTCCAGCGCACGTGGGAGGACGCCGTGGCCGTGTCGAAGGAGACCGGCCGCCCGATCCTCGTGTGCACGAACATGGACGGCGAAATCGCGTCGGAGCACTACGCGGGCATTCGTTACCGCCAGCCCGACATCGCGAAGCTGTACGAACCCTACGTGTGTGTGATCGCGTCCGTGTACCGCCACACGCCGCGCGATCACGACGAAGAGGGGCGGCGGGTGCTCTGCCCGCGGTTTGGCAGCGTCACGTGCAGCGAGCACATCTCGATCGAGCCGTTTTTGTTCGAGACGTTTTTCGACGGCCAACGGGTCGCGCCGCGGCACGTGATGGTGGAGCTCGACGGATCGGAAGTGTTTGACGTCTTCTACGCGTTCGATACCCAATCGGTCTTCGACCGCATCCAAAAGGGCATCGCGGACCGGCCTGCGCCCGAACCGCGCACCGTGCGCGGCGACCGTTCCATCATCGAGCGGGTCGAGAGTCGCGACATCGCCGATCGTTTGGCGGTCGAGGCCGCCTTCGAAAGTGGCGACGCCGAACTGCGCCGGGCGCTGCTCGAGAAGGCCCGCTCCTTGGGGTCCGATGCGCCGCTCGAACTGCTGCGCCAGGGCCTCTACAGCTTCGACGCGGACCAGCAGGCCATTGCGCGCGATGCCTTGACGGCGGCGCAGTCCGAGGACGCGGTGCACCTCATCACCGAGGTGTTGCGCGCGCCGCTCGCACAAGGTGAACGCGAACAACTGGTTTCGGCGCTCGAACGCCTCGGCGCGAACTCCCTGCGCGCGCGCACCGTGGCTTCGGTGCAGCGCGGTTTGGCCCAAGCGGAGTACTCCATGGATGTGGAGGCGTGGCAGGCGAAGTTGTCCGGCCAAACGGCGGTCGAGCCCGATCGTCAAGAGGTTGCCGTGCGGCTTTCGGGTTTGACCCGCGCGGACTCCGCCGCCGACGGGACGGCGCGCCTGGAAGCCGCCGAAGCCGCGCTCGACCTTTCGGAGGATTCCCTGACGACGGGCGCCTACGCCGCGTTGTTGCGGGAAGACGCCCACAACGCCGCCGTCGAAGCCCGCCAACTGGGCGCATCCGGTTGGCGTCTGCACGCGTTGATGGCGCGCCTCGAGCACCTGCGCGGCAACGGCGGTGCAGCGTTCGAACAGGCCGAGCTCGCCATGGCGAGTTTGCCCGAAGTGGCCGCGGACCGCACGTCGATGGTGGTGCTGGCCCTCTTTGCGCATGGCCGCGAACAGGCCATCGCCAAGGCGCTCGAAGCCAAACGCGAATGGCCCAAGGAGTGGCTCGCGGACGTGCATGCGGCCTACGATTTGCTCGTCCGCCATCCCCTCGGTCTGCCCGACCATGCGGTCAACCACCACGATTTCCTGCGCCGTCTGGGTGCGCTGGGCGAAGCCGATCGGGTGCTGGCCGCGGGTCTCGAGCGTTTCCCCGACAGTTTGGATCTGCACACACGCCACATCCAACGGATGCTCGCGGAGGGCCGTCTCGAGACCCTCGAAAGCACCTACGCGAGCATGGCGGAACAGCGCCCTGAGTGGAAACGCGGCGAGTGGTTCCGCGGCTACGCGTCCCTGCTCGCCGCCGAGGAACACCGCCGCCGCCGGGGCCAAGACGCGGCCCGCCAGGCGTACGAGCGCTCCGTCGTGCACTTCGATCGCGCCATCGAACTCGAACCGGAAATGGCCTTCAGTGCCGACCACTTCGCGGCCCTTGCCATCGCTGGCCAGGCCCGCCTCGCCCTGGAGCGCCGCGACCTGGCCGGTTGCCTAGCGCTGCTCGTGCAGAGCTTCGAGCGCTGCCCCACAGCCGCCGCCAGTCCCGACGGCAACAACATGAGCCCGATGGACGTCGCTCGCATGCTGCGCCCGCGCCTGCGCGGCGACGAACACGCGGAGTTGCGCGCGCAGCTCGAAGCCGCGCTGCAAAAGCTCGCATCGATCAACCCGCGCCTGCTCGATCTGCCGGATTACGAGCGCCCGACGGGGCGGTAAAAAGCGGTGTCAGGACACCACTCTTTGGTCCCGGCTGCCGACTGAGGCGCCGACGGCTACTTCGCACCACTGCTCAGATTGAGCAACGCTTTCACCAATCCGCCGCCGTGTGGGATCTTCACGGACGCGGGGCGGTCTGGACTCGCCTGGGGGCTCCGGCAGTCGATGAAGTACTCAGCCGGCGCAAGGCCAAGCACGAGGTAGGGCGGCTCCGAAAAGTGCCGCTGCACGGACCAATCCCGCCGGCCTCGGGCGTCTCGCGGCAGATCGCTCCGCGCCATGTATACGGTTAGCTTGCCGCGCACGGGGCCCGCGTGCGCGTCGAAAGCCTCGACCTCCAGGGTGGAGAGGTGCGACAGGTCGACAAAGACGGTCGCTCGGTCGCGCGAAAGCGAAACAGCGGGCAGCGTTTGGCCCATGGAGGGATCGTGCGCAACTCCGATCTCGAAACCTACCTCCACGCGCGCCTCACCCCTGGGCATGCAGGTGATCACCATCCCGCGCAACAGATCGTCGCGCCTCAGCCCGTAGATCTCGGACCCGCCATCCGCGTACTGGAACCCAATCTGGCCGACGAGATCGTTGGATGTGAGTCGTTCGATGCCAGGGGGCGCGGAGAACAAAAGGGCAATGGACGCGTCGCGCGGCGCGGCTCCCGCGACTTCCGTGGCGGCGTCTAAGCGGAACGTTTCTACCTTGTCGAAGACCCGCTGCAGCGTGACCTCGTGCATCTCGTGTTTGCGTCCGCTCCGCTGAGCTCCGACACGCAGAACCGGCGGCGTTTCGGCTTTGTCTCCCGCGAACAGGAGGACACGGCTGTACGGCGTGGACTCGACGTACGTCCACGACGCCGACAAATGCCGGAAGCCGGGATGCCCCTCGGCTAGCTGCCGAAACTCCCGTCCGTTACCGGTCCAGATGAGACCCTGGTTCACCGAACAGTCTTCCAGTCCGCGTTCGTGGGAACTGCCGTCGATCGCGATGCCAAACAGGTACTGAGCCACCAGCCGTGCATCCTTACCGTTGAGGGCAACCGAGTAACCGCCGCTCGCGCCCACGAATCCTCCGCCGCCGACGTGGGCGACCATCGGCACATCCGCGGGCAGACCGCGGACGACGAATCGACCGTCGCTCCCGGTGCTGGCCTCACCCAGTGGTTGGACGTTGGTGGCGTACCTTCGATCGTAGAGGGCGACGCGGACGCCGGAGCCGACCGCTTGGCCCGCGGGATCCACCACCACACCCGCAAATTGCGCAAAGGGCCGCACCATTACCGCGATCACGGGTTCTGGTGGCATGGCGAGAAGCGCGAGTTCGCCCGACGCGTGCGCCGTCCGCGCTTCGATGCGCACCGGCAAGCGCTCCCACGCGACCGCCACGGGATCCGCGCGCGCGTCGACCGAGAAGCGCTCTTCGAAGTCGAACCCGAGCACCGTCACATCGGCGGTCACCCGCGCGCCGGACTCGTCCACGACGATCAACGTGTGCGATAGGGGAAGCGAAGTGGACGCGGGCTCACTCGGCGTCGCATCGACTGCATTGCCCTCCATGCTCGGCGTGCTTCGCCCAACACCCGCGTTGCGGGCGGGCTGCAACAGCGGCTCCACGGCGTCGGCGCCAAGGTGCGCCCCAAACGGTTCCGCGCCGTCCGAAGACCCGCGCGGATCGAGCAGCGCCAGCGCCGCGATCCCGAGGAGCGCGGCAAGCATCGCCCACACCCACGGACTCACTCCGCGTGTTTTGCGCTCGCCCATCCCATCTCTAGCCAGTCGCGCCGTCTTGACTACTCCGCCTATTGCTTCGCGATGAGTTCGACAACGACGCTGCTCGTTCCGCCCCCGGAGGGAATCTGGAGGTCGATGGGGCGCGATTGACCTTCGGGGCTCTTCACAGTGATCCAGTAGCCACCCGCGCTCAGTCCGAAAACCAAGTAGGGCGGGCCCGCGAACCTCTCGCGGATGGAGGATTCGCTGCGCGCGATCTGGGTGCTCGAGACCTCGCCGCGTCCCATCGCGAGGGACAGGGTCCCGAGCACCGGGCCGAACTCGGGGTCGACTGCTTCGATTTCCAGGGTTCTGAGGTGCGACAGGTCCACGAGTTGGATGGTCCGCTGGTTCGAAAGTACCACGCGGTGCGTGCTTGTTCCCTCCGGAGTTTGCGGCGCGGCTCCTCCAGCGAGGTTGACGGAGAAACGCGCGGGCCCCTCGGGCAGGCAGGTGAGCACCAGGCGCTGCAATAGGTCGTCGCGTCGCAGAGGGAACGACTCCAAACCTAGTTCCTCGTAGAGGAACACCACCTCGCCGACGATGCGATTGGACGTGAGGCGTTCGATGCCCGCGGGCGGGGCAAACTGCAGTTCGAGGGACGCGTTCCGCGGAGCCTCTTCGTCCTCCCGAGCGGGCGGGTTCAGGCGCACCGAAACGATTTGCTCGAGGGCGCGCTGCATCGGCGCTTCTTCGAGGTCCCAACTCCGTCCGCGCCACTGCACGCCGACGCGCACGGAGGGAAGTGGATAGGCCCGTTCCTGGCTGATCAAAAAAACCTGACGGAAGGGACTGGGATCGAAGAGGTTCCACGCCTCGGCCATGTGGGCGATCCCCGGATGTGCCGCGGGCACCGGGTCGAGCCCTGGCGCGGTGCCGGGCATGACCAGCCCTAGTCTCTTGGAGATCGAGCAGGCGCCACCACCGCTGGAGTACGAACTGCCGTCGATGGCGACGCCGAATAGGTACTCGACCTCAATCCGCGCCCCTTCGCCGCCGAGCGTCACCGGATCTCCGTCCAGTCGGCCAATGTAACCCGCGCCCCCGACATACGCCAACACGGGCGCGTCGGGAGGGAGACCCTGCACCACAAACCTCCCGTCGTCGTCTGTCCAGCCGACTGCCACGGGCTCGCTTTCGGCGGAGTACCTTCGATCGAGAACCGCGACCCGCACACCCGCGTTCACCGGTTGCCCGGTGGCATCGACGACGACTCCCGTCCACTCACCCAAGGGCCGTACCGTGAGCGCAAGCGCCGGATTCGCCGGCTTCCCGAGCAGCACCAGTTCCCCCGCTGCCGCCGCATTCCGCGCTTCGATGCGCACTGGGAATCGATCCAGCGAGAGCGCCGCCGGCTCCGCGCTCGCCTCCACGGAGAAGCACTGCTCGAGGTCAAACGCGCGCACAACCACATCCGCCGCCACCCGCGCACCGCTCTCGTCCAGCACGACCAAGGTGGTCCCGCGCGCGGCTTCCGACACCGACGTACCTCGTGGCGGGATCGACGTCGCCTCGGCGCTGCGGCCCACAGTCGGCGGGGCTGCTGGCCCGAGCCCGACGAGACCCGGCGCCGCCTCGGGCGCTTCGAACGTCGGGTTCGCTTCCGTCGTTTCTTCGCCGCTATCCGTCGGCACCAGGGCCGTCAGCACCAACGCCAGAACTGCGGCGAGCAAGGCCACCACTCCGAGCACCAGCGGGCCGACCCGCTTCGTTCGTGAACCCATACCCATCGTCCCGCGCGCGCCTCGGATCGGTCATCTCGAATCCGCCGCCGAGGGTAGGCGGGTCCACGTGGGGCCGCCAGTGCTGTTCGGATCCGGGCGCAGCGAGGGGCGCCCCGCGCGCGTCAGCTCGTGCCGCGCAGTTCGCGGTTCAGCGCGCGGCGCACTTCGAGCTCGCGCTCGAGCGGGTCCGGCACGAGACGCGCGGGGTCCGGCGCTTCGACGTAGGCCTGCCCGCAGCGGTAGCAGCACAGGCCCTCGCGCAGCGGCGCGCCGCACATCGGGTTCTGGCATTCCTTCGCGCGCGGTTCGCCGCAGCAGCCGCAGAACGGGCCGGGATCCACGGCGAAGGTCGGTTTGAGCTTCAGGCCGCCGGCCACCAGGTAGGGGTCGTTCGTGGGGCAGAGGCCGTTGGCGCAGAAGCTGAGGGCACCCGCCGCGCCGGTCGGGGTCTCGCTGCCCAGGGAGTCGAGGTCCAGCTCGAGCACCCGGGCCAGTTCGCGTACCTTGCCGTCCGCCAGGGCGTGGGGGTTGCCGTTTTCGAAGCCCGAAACCGCCCCCTGGCTCGTCCCGATCAGACCCGCCACCCGGGCCTGGGTCAGGCGGAGGGACCGGCGGCGCTCCGCGAAGATGCGGCCGAGGCTGGGGGCGAGGGTGGCCATGGGGGTGGGTCGGGCCCGACGAGTATCCAGATAACCGTTGTGGAAAACTCGTGGAACGGGGTGGTTCCGGGTGGGCGAAAACGAGCCTAGATGGCCCTTCCCGGCCCGTCAAGGGGTGTCGGAACCAAATATTGAGCGGTTGTGGAGAGCATCTGGATATCTATCCATCGAGGGCCTCTCCGAGCCCCCGACCTGGTCGTTGGCTCCCCCTCGGCGATCCTGTTGCCCGACCCGGCCCCGCCGCCCCAGATGCCCTTGCCCCAGACGACCCCGCCCCCGGGCACCGCTCCCGGCCCGTCCCGCCGGCTCGGCCCCGTGCGGGGCCTGGCTTTCGGGGGAGCGCTCGTGGTGGTGCTTCTGGGCGCGCTCGAGCTGGGGTTGCGCCTCTGGCTCTCGCCCCCGCACCCTGAGTCCTTCGAGTTCGAGGGCGCCGCGTCCACCGCTCCGGACGCCGAAGGTCAGTTCGTGCGCCACGACCGCCGCTTCTACACCCTGGCCGCGCCGTTCGCCTGGTGCGCCGACCATCTGGGGCTCTACGCCCTCGGCCCCTGGCCGTTCCGCGGCCAACCGGCCGAACCCGCGCCCCCGGCCATGGCGCGCATCGCCGTGCTGGGGGATAGCTGCGTGTTCGGGGTCGGGGTCAGCGCCGCGGACACCCTGCCGGCTCAGTTGCAGACCGAACTCGTCCGTTCGGCTGGCATCGCGCCGTCCCAGGCCCTGGTCGTCGGTTACGGCGTGCCCGGTTACTCGACCGTGCAGATCCGCGAGTTGCTCGAGCGCGAGGTGCTCGCGCACTACGACCCCGTCGCCGTGGTGCTGTACCTGGCCGCGTGGAACGACAACGGGCCGGCGATGGGGGCGAACGACATCGAACTGCGCGCCCGCGCGCGGCGGGTGCCGCGCCTGGGCCCGTTGGAGCGCAGCGCGACCGTGCGCTGGTGGAAGGGCGCGGCCGCGAGCCCGCCCGCCGCGGACGCGGCACCCACTGTGGACCGCGCCGGGGTCGAAGCGAGCTGGGCCAAGGGCGAACCGCTCTACGGCCGCCGCGTGCCCGAGGCCGATCTGCCCGGCGAAGTGTCGGCGATCTTGGACCTCGCCATGGCCGGCGGCCGACCCGTGGTCGTCGTGTTGCCGGCCCACCGCGAATCCGTGTTGCCGAGCCAACCGGCGCTGGGGCGGGATCGAGCGACGGTCGAGCGGCTCGCGCGCGAACGCGGACTCACGACCATCGACAGCGAGTCGCTGTTCGCGGCCAACGACCGGCCGTTCGACGCGCACTTCGTCGACACGGTCCACCCGAACCGCGTCGGGTTCGAACTGCTCGCGCGCGCCGCCGCCGAGGCCCTGGCCGCGCCGCTCGGCCAGCGCTCGCTGCCCGAGCGTTCGCATGGCCTATCCGCGGAAGTGCTCGGCAAATCGATCTACAGTTCGCTCGGCGACCAAACCCTGAGGCTGCGTGTGCGCGGTTGGAGCGCGGAAACCCCGCTGCCCGCGGTCACCGTGGGCCACAACCCGCTGCACGACCTGCGACACCTCGGTGACGGTGTTTTCGAGGGCGAGCTCGCCCGCAACCGCGCGGGCGCGGCCGACATCGTCGTCAGCTCCGCCGAAGGTGTGGTGTGGTTGCCGAGCGCCGTGACACTCGAGGACCCCGCTGTCTGGTTCGAACGCACCCCAACACCCGACGGCGAGCGCTGGACCTTCCACTTCCAGAGCCGCCCCGGCGACACGGCCCGCCCACACATCGCGGCGGAGCTGGTGGCCCTCCCATCCCCAGACCTACCCGGCTCGTCCTTCTGGCTCGACCCGACGACGCACGTGGACCCCGGCTGGCGCTGGCAAACGGACAGTACCGGCCACACGACGTTCCCCGTGCCCCCCGAGTGGACCCAAAACCTGCGCCAGCCGCTGTGGCTGCAGGCCGTGGTGACGCCGCGGGGCGAGCGCGTTCCGCCCATCGCGAATGTGTGGCTCGAGCCGCTGCCGCTGACCCCGGCACGTGAGGACAACCGGGGCGGCTGAGCAAGCCACCGCTTCCGCGTGGTGTTGCGGACCGTGCGCGCTGCGCGCGGGGACTTCCCGGTACCTTGGCTCGCTCCATTTCCGACGTCGACTCCCATCGGCCGCGGCACGGTGCTTTGGCCAGCCTTGCCCCGGTGGCAAATGGTCCCCGCCATCGGGGGCCGACCGATTGGGGTCTTGCGGCCCACACCGACCCGTGGGATACAAGGTAGGTATGGGGCCTAGAGCAGCACGGTTGGACAGTGTTGACGCAGGCGGGTTGCTTCCGGCGGCCGGCGCACCCCGGCGTCGGCGCTGGGTAGGCGCGCGCGGTCGGCTCCGCTTCTTGGTGGCCATCGCCGGGCTGTTGCTTGGCAGCCACTCCGCCGCGCAGGACCCAGCCGCAGACGGCGGCCCGCGCTACCGCGTCACCTACCACCACGCGATCACCAACCGCACGTCCGCGGTCCTAGAAGGTGTGGTGGTCTACCTCCCCGTACCGGTCAGCGATACCTACCAAGAGATCCGCAGCTTTGCGGTTCTGCGTGACGCGCCCGTGCACATCTCGAACCGCAGCGCGCGTTTTGGGCTCAAAATCAAGCGTGTAGCCCTGCCTCCCCTCGCACCGGGCCAGCGCTTCGACGTCGGATTCGCGGTCGACTTGGAACTCCGCGACGTGCCCGCGGTGGATCTCGCACAACCCGTGCCGACCGCGCCGATCCCCGACGAGATCCGCAACGAGTACCTCGGCGACGACCCCGTCTTCGGGCTCCAGGATCCCGCGATCCGGGCCGAAGCATCGCGCTTCGCCAAACGCCACGCCGACCCGACCGAGCGGGCCATCGCGATCCACGACTTCGTTGCGTCGACGCTCCGTTACGACGGTTCGGGCGGTTGGGACACGGCGCCCGAAGTGCTCCAGCGCAAGAGCGGCTCGTGCAGCGAGTTCAGCTACCTCTTCGCCGCACTCTGCCGCGCGACGGGACTGCCCACGCGTTTTGTCGGCGCCTCAATCTTTCCGGTCCGATCCGCGGCCCCGTTCCAGGATCGCGGTCAGCATCGCTGGGTCGAGGTCTGGTTGCCCGGCCGGGGTTGGGTCCCGTTCGATCCGACCCTCGACCGCGGACGGCCCGCGAAGCGCACGTTCGTCGGCACGCACCACCCGCGTGTGTTGATCCTCTCGCGTTTGGGAGCGCGCACGCAACAGCTCGGGCTCTCCTACATCGGTGCCAACAACCACACCGGCAGCACTTCGCGGGAGCGTTGGTTCACCTGGGAGGAACTGGCCCCATCGGAACCAGGGGCGCGGTGAGCGCCGCGTGACTACGGACAGCGAGGGCCCCACACCCCGGCGCGCCGTCCCGAACCACGGCGTGGGCCCGCGCTGGGCGCTCGTCCACGGGTTGCCATTTTCCTAGGGTCTGGGAACGTCGATGGAGCTCCACAACTTCACCCCGGTGCCGGCGCTGGTGGGCGGGCTGATGATCGGAACTGCCGCGGCTCTCGTGTATGCCATGAACGGGCGCATCGCGGGCATCAGCGGCATCGCGGCCCGGTTGCTGCGGAGCGTTCCGGGGGACACGGCGTGGCGCGCCATGTTCCTGGTCGGCATGGTCGGTGGGGGAGCGCTGCTTTTCCACCTGCGCCCGGCGCTCGCCGTGCACGAGATGCAGACCGGTTGGTGGGGCCTGGTCGGCGCGGGCCTGCTCGTGGGCCTCGGCACAAGACTCGGCGGGGGGTGCACGAGTGGCCATGGAGTTTGCGGGATTCCGCGGGGCTCGACGCGTTCCTTCGTTGCCACGCTGACGTTCATGGCCTTCGGCTTCGCGACGGTGTTCGTGTTGCGGCATCTGATCGGGGGCGAGGTGTGATGCGAGCCACGCTCTTCGTGTTGCCGGGGGCACTCTTCGGCGCCGGTCTTGCGGTGTCGGGTATGGTCGACCCGGCGAAGGTCGTGGGATTCTTGGACCTTGCAGGAGCCTGGGATCCGAGCCTCGCGTTCGTGATGGTGGGCGCGATGGCGTCCTTCTGGTTCTTGACGCGGCTGCTGCGAGGACGTACTGCGCCCTTCTTGGGAGGCAGCTTTCCCCCGCCGCCCTCAGGTTCCCCCGACCGTCGACTGCTGCTCGGCTCCGCCCTCTTCGGCATCGGCTGGGGCCGAGCGGGCCTCTGCCCCGGCCCCGCGATCACCAACCTGGCCCACCTGGAACTACCCATCCTCGCGTTCGTCGGCGCGATGCTGGCCGGCATGTTCGCGGCCCAACGCCTGTTCGGCGCGGACCGCTGACAGCCTCGCCGTCGGCTAGGGCTATCCTCGCGGCGAAACTTCGCAACGCGAACTGTATTTGTCGGCTGCGACGTTCGCCGCGTGGCACGTGCGCGAGTCGCCGTGGGTTTTGCTCGCCTATTTTTTTGTTCTGACTACGCGCAGATTGCCGCGGCACCGTTTTCAGAAGCGGATTTCCCGATCGCGGAGAGGGTCGCGGTGGTGAAGGAACTCGATGCCCACGCTCGCGCGCTCGGCGTCGATTGCGATCCTTAAGAGGCAGCCGTCGCCGGCGGCGAAGAGCGATGGGCCGGGCCTTCAGCCCGGGTTGGCCCTATCGCAATTCCTGGGGCGTTGCCCCAGGCTACTATGGGGCGGGGCGTTGCCCCGCTCGGACACGCGCACGTTCCCTGCCAAACGCAACGCTCTCGCCGTGCGTTGCTTTGCGGAGCGCCGCGCACTGTTGCGATCGATCGCCGCGGACGCGCAAGCTCTGCTGCGCAAGCAGCACGCATCTGCACGCATCGATGTGCACTTCGCCGCACGGAGCACACATCTGAACGCATCGATGTGCACTTCGCCGTTGGCGCACGGAAACACGCGTCAACGGCGCTCCCAATCGCCAACATGCGCCAACGGCGCTCCGAAGCGCCGAAGGCGCGCCCGACAGTAGCCTGGGGCAACGCCCCAGGTGGAACGTGAGAGAGGCAAGGGCTGAAGGCCCGCCCCAGAGACGTTGCTCAAGAGCCCATCGGCGGCATTTGTCCAGAGCGCCGAAGGCGCGCCCGATAGTAGCCTGGGGCAACGCCCCAGGTTGGTTGTGAGAAACGGCAAGGGCTGAAGGCCCGCCCCAAAGTTGTTGCTCATGAGCAATGCCTCTCCCGCGTCATCACGCGAGCGACCAAGTGGTCAAAGGGCCACGATGGCGCGCGCCGCGCTCAGGCCGCTCTCGAAGGCGAACTCAAGGCGTGGGCCCAGGCAGCTGTCGCCGGCGGCGAAGAGCGGCAGATCGTGTGCGGCCAGGTGGAGTTTGCCGATGGCGCGTAGGACGGCGGCGTAGCGCCAGCGGTGTGCGTCCAGGTGCGCGGGCTCGGGCAGGCCGCGGCCTAGCGCACGTGAAAGTTCGTCGAGCAGCGCGCGCGCCGACGCGCGCGGGTCGTCGTCGAGGTGTGCCGCGGACCAGTCGGGGGCGCCGTGCAGCACCAGGGCCTCGGCGGCGGGGCGGCCGGGTTTGCTGGCTTCGCGAACGACGAGGCCCAAGTGGGAGGAGCCCTCGGCCAGGTCGAACGGCAGGTCGAGGGGTGCGAGCCACGCGGCCATAGCGGCGATGCACGGGGCGTAGCTCACCGCGGCGAGGGCTTCGGCCATCTCCGCGTCGTGCGGCGCGAGCAGGGCTCGCGACTGCGGCGCGGGTGCCGTGACAAGCACCGACCGCGCGGGGCCGTGGCGCTCGCCGCTCGTGTCGACGGCCCACCACAGCTCGCCCGCCCGCACCAACTCCGACACCGTGACACTCGTGCGCAGCTCGGCGCGCTCCCCAAGGCGCGACGCCAGGCCGCGTCCCCACTGGCTGCAACCCGGCATGGCGATCCAGCGAATGCCGCGGCCCTCTGGTTCGGCAGAGGGCGTGCCGAGCCAGGCCCACCGCGGGCTCCAGGGAACAACTTCCCCGGCGACGCGCAACTCTTCGCACAGCGCGCGAAACGCCTCGCCCCGCGCCGTCGCGAACTGGGCGCCGTGGTCGAACGAAAGAGCTCCCAATGCGGGGTGCTCCACGCGCCTCGTGCTGGCGCGCCCGCCCGCTGTGCGGCCCTTGTCGAGCAACAGCACGGATCTTCCCCGCGCGCCCAGTTCGCGGGCCGCTGCGAGGCCCGCCAGTCCGGCGCCGACGATGAGCGTGTCGAACGGGCGAGGGATGTTCATGCTCGCGACGTGTTGCTCACGGCTTCGTGGTGCTCCAGGTCGCGAGGTCCAGCTCGTACCAGCGGTCGCAGCCGCCGTGGCCGGTGTTGCCGAGCGCGGATTTGCGCCGGACGAATCCCAGGCGCGCGTAGAGCCGCTGCGCCGCGTCCATGCCGGTGAGCGTTTCGAGGTAACAACGCCGGAAGCCGAACTCGCGCGCCTTGTCGAGCACCGCGCGCGCCACGAGTTCGCCGAGCCCGTGGCCGCGGGCCTCCGGCAAGAAGTACATCTTGCGCAGCTCCGCCGTCTCGCCGTCGCCGCCCTCGAGCGGGGCAACTCCGCCGCCGCCCAGAACGCGCCCGTCCAGGTCGAGCACCAGGTAGTGGCAGCGGGGCGCGGCGTAGGCGCGGCTCATGAAATCCACCTCGGGGTCGTGGATCGCGAAGCCCGGGCCCCCGGCGCCGAACTCCGGCATCACCGCGCGAATGATGGCCGCCATCTGGGGATCGTCCGAGGGCGCGATGGGGCGCAGTTGGGGGAGTCGGTGCATCGGCATGTCGGCAGCGGGCCGCGAAACGGCGGCCGGCGGGGATGGGGGAGCCTACGGCTGCGGAGCTCCGGAGTCTCTCTGCCCTCGGCGCTCTGGGGGGCCAGGGGCACGCCGGATTCCCCGCGGCGGGGTGCCCGGGCGCGGGCCCGTCCTCGGCCAGCAGGAGGCGCAGTTGAACGTTTGGGGCCCATCGGGGAAACTCCCCACGTCCCATCCCGATCGGTCAAGCCCCCCTTGGAACCCATGTCCTTCGAACAGCAGCTCCGAAAAGTTCTCACGCAAGACGGATTCCTCGCCGCCCTCGACCAAAGCGGCGGCAGCACGCCGAAGGCCCTGCGGCTCTACGGCATCCAGGAGACCGAGTACTCGGGCGAAGAGGCCATGTACACGAAGGTGCACGAGATGCGCACGCGCATCATCACGTCGCCGGCGTTCAACGGCGACCGCATCCTCGGCGCGATCCTGTTCGAGAACACGATGGACCGCCAGATCCAGGGCAAGGGTTCGGCCCAGTACCTGTGGGAGCAAAAGCGGGTCGTGCCGTTCCTCAAGGTGGACAAGGGCCTCGCCAACGAAGCGGACGGCGTGCAGATGATGAAGCCCATGCCGGACCTCGGCAAGTTGCTGGAGCGCGCCTCGAAGCAGGGTGTGTTCGGCACGAAGATGCGCTCCGTGATCAAGCAGGCGAGCCCCAGCGGCATCGCGGCGGTCGTCGCCCAGCAGTTTGAAGTCGGCATGCAGATCCTCGAGGGCGGCCTGGTGCCGATCATCGAGCCCGAAGTCGACATCGAATGCCCCGACAAAGCCGAGGCCGAGGACCTGCTCGAGACCGCGCTGCTCTCCCACCTCGATGAGCTCTCGCCCGAGCAGGTGGTGATGCTGAAACTGACACTGCCCGAGGTCGACAACCTCTACACACGCCTGATCGAGCACCCCTGCGTGGTGCGTGTCGTGGCGCTGTCCGGCGGTTACAGCCGCCACAAGGCGAACGCGCGCCTCGCCCGCAACGAGGGCATGATCGCGAGCTTCAGCCGCGCCCTGTCCGAGGGCCTCTCCGCCACGCAGAGCGACGCGGAGTTCAACGCGGCGCTCGACGAGGCGATCGCGAGCATCTTCGAAGCCTCGCGCACCTGAGAGACTGGGAAAGACGTCGGCACGGCCCGCCTCGCCGCCCTCGCACCGCGGGGCGGCGAGGCGGCTGTTTTTTCGGGTCGTCCGTCGTCCCGGGCGAGTCGGGCGCACACCAACCCCCAGCGAGATGCTGGGAGCGGCAGCGGGCCGCCTCCGCTGTCCGCGCCGTTGCCGCGAGATCGTCCGCGGCCCAACCCCCAAGCCGCACCCATGCCGCACGCATCCCTCCTCACGCTGCTGCTCGCTCTTGCTCCGCCGGCCCTCGCAAACGATCCGGAACTGGTGCCTGATCCCCTCACGCGGTTCGGCTGGCTGCTCGACGAAGGCGAGACGTTCACGGGGCTCACCCACGGCGACCTCAATGGCGATGGGCGCATGGATCTGGCGGCTACCACCAGCGACGGGCGCCTGGTCGCGATGTCGGCGGTCGCCGAGCGGCAGCACCACCGCATCCTCGAGACGGAGCCGCCGGAGGAGGACGAAGACACGCCGGGAACCGCCTTGCACCTGGCCGTGCAGGGGTGCGCGGGGGCCGACCGGATCCTGGTCGAAACGGACAACGGGCTGTGGCAGGGCACCGTCACCGTCGATGAGGACGGCCGCTGGGTCTGGGGTTACGAGCGGCTGGACGAGGAAGTGGGCGGCCGTGTCCTCTACGACAACCGAGGTGCTCACATCTGGTCCCTCGGCTGGCGCGTTTCGACCCAGGACGACTGGGTGCAAGCGCTGCTCTTCGATCGGGCTACCGGCGCCCTTCTGCTTGCGGGACCGCATCTCGAGATCACCGCACCCCTCGGCCCGGTGGAGCTGGTCGACTACGACGGCGACCACCTGTGTGAGCTGGCCGTGACCGTGCCGTCCGGTTGCGCGGTTCTCGACACCGCCGGCAACGTGTTGGTCCAGTCGCTGCGGGCGACAATCCAGCCGGACCCCTCCGCCGACTGTCTGGTGCGCATCCGCGATGCGAGTGGCGCCGAATTGCTCGGGTGGATGCACGGGGCCGGATCGGACGCGGAGTTGCGGCTCGTGTCGTCCTCGAGCAGCACGCAGACGGTCCTCTTGCCCGACCTGGGCAGCGGTGCGCGGCTCTTCGCCGCGGAGTTGAGCGGCAGTGCGCTGGCGGACCTGGTGCTGGTCGGCGACGGGTCGGAAGATCCGCGCCTCTACCGGGCCAAAACGACGACCCCGCGCTACGACGCAACGGCGCCGGAGTTCCTCGAGGTGGCCGCGGCCACGGAAAAGGACGAGGCCGAGGGTTTGCTGCGCGGGGGACTGTTCGCCGACTTGGATCGCGATGGGGACCTGGATTACGCGGCGGTCACCGACACGGTCCTGCAGTTGGCGCGCCTCGACGAGGTCGACGACGGGGAGCTCGTGCCGACCGTGGACATCACGTCGGGGGGGCCCAACGTCTCGTCGTCCACGTTCGTTTCGGGCACTCCCCACGCCGTGCCCGTGACGGTGCTGTTGCAACCCGCAGCTTGGACGACGCATCCCACCCTGGCGACGGCCAACCGCATCGAGTACCGGGTGTACGCGGACGCCACCCTCGACCCGTTGGAGCGCGGGGCGGAGCCGGCCCACACGGGCACGATCACGAACCTCACCTGGCCGGTCTCGATCCCCTGGTCGACGGTGCTGCCCCAGGGCCAGTTGACCGCCGCATCGGGCGCCGACTCGATCTGGTACGTGGAACTCGAGCTGGTCGCAACGCCCCAGGTCGGCGTCGATGTTCGTTTCCCGACGGCCGCCTTCGCGATCGCGCCGGACCTTCTGGACATGATCGCGCTGGAACTCGCCTGCGCGCCCGGGGGCGAGCTCTGGAACGGCCCAAGTCCCAACCAGAACGGGAACGGGACCTTCGGAACCACCGGCCACGCACCGCGTATCCCGCGCTTGCCCCCGCCGCCTCCGCCCCCGCAGATCTCCCAACCGGGTGGCAACTGACACACGTCCCGGATCAGGGTGCGCGCTGGTTCAGGAACCGACGCGCACCTTCAGCACTTCGCGCACGCCGCGGGGAATCTCGAGCTGGTCGGGAACCAGCGCGCCTGCGCCGTCCCACGTCACGCGATAGCGGCCCGGCGGCACCGCGGCGAAACGCACGAAGCCCGCTGCGCCGAGCGGCTCGGTGAGTTGGCCCACCGCGAACTCCGAAGCCGAACAACCGACGTCCCAACCGCCAACTTCCTCGACGAGAATCAGTTGCACGTCGAGTTCGGCTCCGTACTCCTCTTCGACGAACCCGTCGAACTGGATCGTCAACGGCGTGCCCGGCTCGAGGAGCTGCGACAAGCTCGTATGCTGCCCCGATAGCAGTTGCACGGACTCGATGGGGCCGAGGGCGTGGTCGAGCGCGCCCAGACGCACTTCGAAGGGCCCCGCCGGCAAGTCCCATTCCATCTCACCGCCCGCGAGGGCCTGACCGTCCCGTGCCGCGCGGAAGTGCGCGTCTCCGGGTTCGCGGTAGAAAAGCGCCGCGTTGCCGATGGCCACGGCGCTCGTCGCGTCGCGCGCCACAGTGCGCAGTCGGGCCGCGCTCGGCAGCCGCAGCACCACCTCGTCGGGCCACGTATCGAAATTGACGACGACCTGCGACCAACTCGTCCAGGCACGAACCGAAAACGGCGGTTCGATCGCCTCCAGGCCCTCCAACCAGAAGTCGCCATTCCTGTTCGTGGACGTGGCAGGCCAACCACGGCCCGCGTCATTCCTAGGTGGCTCGCGGCCAGCTGCGAAGAGTCGCACCCGGACGTCGTGCGCGGGAGCGCCCGTCGCATCGAGTACCGTTCCACGCAACTTCCGAAGTGCCGGTTGTGCTAAGAGAGACATCTCGACGCTTTGTTCCCCCGCGACCAATGTCTTCCACACTTGATCCCCGACCAGGGTGTAGCGTGTTCCGTCCGGGCCCACGTGACTTGCCGTCAGCGTGACTTCATCCGCCGGCAGACCCGAGACGAAGAAGTGGCCGTCGTCGTCTGCGAACGCGACCCACGGAGTGGAGCTCCACTGCGGAGATACGCTCTGAATAGCAACTCGCGCACCGCGCAGGTGTCTGGCTCCGACAAGCTTCCCGTGGAGCGACGCGCCAGGTTCGAGTCGAAACTCCGCTCGATGGATCGAAACCGCAGCCGGGATCGTGAGTTGGAAGCGCATCGGCGCGTGTTGTTCGTCGGCGAAGCCGAAGCGGTACTCGCCGAGGGGGCGCACGGCCATGGTCCACAGTCCGGGTTCGGGGGCGCGCCGCAAAGGCCCATAGAAGTCTGCGAGCGGCGTATTGGGTATGGGGTCGCCCTCGTTGTGCGTGAACGAGGCGCCGTCGCGATCTAGCCGACCACCTGCAACTGGCCGCCCGTCCGCGCCGAGGACCAGGATCTCCAGTCGAACACCGCGGTACAGCGGGACATCGTGTGTGCTGCCGCCGCCAGTCAAGGTGACATCGGTCGACAGGTATTCGTCGGCCGAAACGCTGAGGCTCGTCGTGCGTGTGCGTCCTTGATGGGGTGCGTCGGGAAACAGCGGGAACTCGATCTCGCCACGCCCGTTCGTGCGCAGCTCGCCCGCACCTTCGATGTCGACGGCGAGATGGGGTAGCGACGCACCGCTGAGCCCATCGACGGGGCGAAGTCGCACTTGCATCGGCGGTGGCAGGTAAATCTGGTAACCCGATTCCCGGTCCGCGATGAGCTGCAGCGACAAATCCAGGTCTCCCTGTGCTCCTTGGACGCAGAAGATGTCGACAAGCCGCCCCCGGGGCCCCGCGCAAAAGGCAATGCTGCCGTCGGTCCCCGACACGGAGCGCTGCATCGGCACAAAACGATCGGAGGTGAGGATCTGCTCGTAGACCTCGAGCACAACCCCAGACAACGGACGATCGTCGCCGTGCGCCAGCGTAACCCCTGCAAATGGCTGGGACGGTTCGAGTCGAAGCTCGCGATCCAGCGGCAGTCGGACAACCCGGTCCGCCAGGAACCCCGGCGCGCCCACCACCAGTCGCCGGTGGCGCACAAGCTCGGGAGCAGGGGTGGGGAGCCATCCGTCTGCGTCTGCCGTCCACACCAGGTCGGGATCGAGTGCCACCTCGGCGTCCCACCGTGGTTGCTCAATCGCGGCCATGCGCCCGCCCGCGACGGGCCGTCCGTTTTGGTCGACCAGGCGCAGGAAGTTCGCAGCGGATGGGGCCGAGCTGCGTTCCGCCGCGCCATCGGTGGGCACTACGCCTGACCGCGGAGTCGTGGTTGCCGCAGCGCGATCCGTGTGCACCGTTTGCCCAGCTGCGGGCTCCGCAGCTGCCAGTTCCGCGCGACGCTCGGGACCCGCGGGCACCACGGCGGTGCTGCGCGGGAACACGATCCAAAGGACCGCCACCATCGCCGCCGCGAGCGCGGCTGCAACGAAGCCCTTCCGCATGCCCGAGCCTACCTCAAATCGGGCCGGCCGTAGCGCGGGAAACACCGGTCAGCGGCTTCAGCGGCCGAACGATGCCGTGTGCTGCTCGAGCGTGTCCGGGATGGGCACGGTTTTGAAGCGACAGGTTTCGCCGTCGCTCAGGCACAGCACGAGCTCCAGTCCGGGCGCGCGCGGCAGTTGCAGCGAAACGACGCGGCTCTCGGGCCACTTGCCGTCGAGCACGGTGGGCCACGGATCCATCGGGCGCGCGCCCCTCGCCAACTGCACCCGGTACCCCGAGATCGAAAGATCGAGATCGGGCCCCGCCTCCAAGACAAACGGGCGCGGTTGCTGCATTTCTACTTCGATGGACGCCGCACCAAAGGGGGCCGTGCCGTAGTGCTGATTCTCGAGCAGCAGCTCCACGCGGGCCTGCTCCAGCTTCATGCGCACCGTCCACTCCTCCGGAGGAGAGAAGTGGCGCCACGGGGAGCTTCCCTGTCCGTCGACGACGATGCGAAACCACCCTGACGGCGCCTCGGGCTTCGGCTTGGGCTCGCGGAGCGCAATGCGCGTCCACAGGTACCTCTCGTCGATCGGAACGAGGTCCGCTTCCCAGTCGTCCGCATCCGTGTCGGCCTGGGGCGGGTTGCTGACCTCCGCGAGTTCGCGCCCGAAACGTTCCAGCCCCGGTTCGGCCACGATGAGGGTTGCGGGCGCGCCGCCCTGGATCGAACCAGCGAGGGGCAGGATGCCGTCGATCAGACTCACGTGCCTGTCCAACGGACTGTCTTGCCACAGTCGGAAGAAACGCTCCCCTTGGCGCACGAAGGCGAGCCTGCACCCTTCCCACGTGGGAATGCGGTCCTCCCACGCAAGAGCGAAGCTGAGATGTTGGGGCGATGGCAGCGGCCGCGCGAGTTCGTCGGGTGCGCCCCTCGCGATTTGCAGCGGAAGCACGTCCGGGTCGGTGACAAACACCTGGAACTGGCTGGCGAGGTCCGCGAACGCACTCACGACCTCTTGGGAGCCGGGCATCCACCTGTGCGGCAGTTGTGTGCCACCGGCGACGTTGAGCGACACATCGTGAGCCCGATCGGGCAGGGCGAGCGGCACAACCGCGGACGCGGAGCGCGTGAAGGCCGCGCGCGGGATGTCGAGTCGCACGACCCCGTCGACGGAGCGAACGCTCACTTCCGTCGTCAGGTCGGCGAGTTCGACGTACCAGACCGCACTGCCACCGCCTTCGAGCTTCTCCTCGAACCAAACGACAGCGAGCCGGTGGAGGTCGGCGGGCTCGCGCAGCCGGACGATGTCTCCGTCGATCGTGAAGCTCCGTCCCGACCGATTCGTGCCCATGTCGCCCTTCGCCCGCAGAAAGCTCCCTCCCTCCGCGGTGGCAGCGCCGAAGACTTGTGCACGCGAAAGCGCCGGCAGGGCGGCGCACCACCAGGCGGCGAGCAGCGTGCCCAAGAGCCAAACGCGACTGGTTCCCGTCTCCATGGTGGTTGTGTCTCCGCAGGTTGACAGTGAGAGACTATCCCAGGGTCCGCTCGCGGTCACGCAGCGGCCGTACCTCGACGCATCGAACCATGTCCGCGGTTCGAACGTCCAGGGGCGCAGGGCCCGGCCCCGTCGTGCCCGCTCCAGGTAGCGGTCCCGCCGGATGCGAAGTAGCATCCACGGCGGTGCTGCTCGCTATGTCGCTCTCCGCACCTCCTGCAACTCCGCGCGCGCCTGCTCGCAAGGATGACCCGACGTGAGCTCGAACACACGTGTCCGGGGGCGCCTCCGTGCTTGGGGGGGAGCTGCGCTCGTGGTCGTAGTGACCTGGCTCGCGCACGCGAGCGTGGCGCCGCACCGGGGCGGCCACAACTTCGGTCCGTGGCCCGACAGCCACGAGTACGCCGCGGGCGCCCAGGCGATCGCGCAGACCGGGCGCTACTACCTCCAGGTCGGGGACCTCGAGGTGCAGCCGCGGTACCCGCCTGGAACATCCGCGCTCCACGGCGCGCTCTTCAAGGCGGGTCTCCCTCCCACCGCGGCCCACCGCGTCAACGCGGCGCTCGCGGCTGGCCTCGCGGTGCTTTTGTTCGTCGGAACCCGCCGGATCGCCGGCCGGTTGGGTTTGGAGCAGAGCCACGCGGGTCGCTGGCTCGCCGACGGCGCGGCTTGGGGCGCCGGCGTTGCATTTGGCACGTCCGGGTTGGTGCTCGAGCGCACCTTTGTGGATTCGGATTTGCTCGCCGCACTGTTGGCCACGTTGGCCTTGTTTCTCGTCCTGACTGCCGTCGTCAGGGCGCACCCGGGACGCGCGACTTGGTGTCTGTTGGCAGCGGGGCTGGCGTGTGGTTCCGTGGCCGCGGTGCGGCCCGTGACTGCGGTGCTGCTCGCACCCTGCCTTGCCGCCCTCGGGATCGGTCACTGGTTGGACGCGGGGCCTCGGCGTGCGCTGCGAGCCGCGCTCTCGCTCGCCCTCGGCAGCGCGATTCCGGTTCTGGCCACTTGCTGGCTGATGTGGCGCTCGGGGTGGGGTGCACTGGCCTGGACGGGCTACGAACTCTGGGTGCCCGAGGTGTACGGCGACACGGGCCGTTCGTTCCACCCGGCCTTCGCCGTCGCGGGGAATCCGGATTGGCCGGTCTCCCGTTGGTTGGGCTCTGGCGTCGCGGGGCACGGCGAAATCGCGGCAGCCATCTACCTCGGTTTGCCCCTCGTGGAGCGCCACGGCATCGGTTGGCTGTGGCAGTTGGTCGCCCTCGCCGGTGCAACGTGGTGTGTGGTCGAGATCTGGAGGGCCTATCCCGGGCGCCACTCGCTAATCGGCTGGCTCGTCGCCGCTTTGGCGCTGTGGTTTGGCGGGCACACGTTGCTCTACTCGCTCTACTTCTATCCCGACGATCGTTTCCATCTGGCGCCCGCCGCGTTGCTGTTTCCGGCCCTGTTCGCGAGTGGCGCCGTGTTGTTGCATCGCCGTCCTCGAGTGGCCTGGGTCGCGCTGCTCCCGGCCCTCGGCCTGCTTGCGGGGGGCTCGTGGCGCGCGTACGCCGATCTCAGGTCCCAGGCGGTGCATGGCGTCGACCCGAGCCTCGCCGAAGTGCACGAGGAGTTTCCGTCGTGGCGCGAGCGCTCGCCCGAGCTCCGGCGCATCGCACCCATCCCCTTCGATACGGTGGCGGCACAGGCGCTGGGCCTGCTGACGGCACGCGTGGTCGACGAGCTGGGCGGACTGGGCCAGCCGACCTACTCCCACCGCCATGCCGCGCACGTGCTCATCAGCGGTTGGATCCCGGATCGTGATTTCTCGTTACCTGTTCCGCCCGGTAGGCCCGCGGCACACGCTCCCCAAGGTGCGAAGGCGTTGGCGCCCAGCGGTTCGCAACTGCAGTGGTCGCACGGAACTGCGCATTTTCCGCTTGGGCCAGAGGGAGGCACCGCGGTGGAAGTGGACCTGAAGCACCTCGCGGAAACGGGCGTCCTCAGGGTCTTTGCGAGCTTCACGGGCGGCGGCGGCGCCAGGGAGCCGCTGCTCGTCGCCCGCTGGATGCACCGTCCGACGGACGGCGCGCATCTTCGTCCCGCGTCGCTTTCCGCGACGGCGCTGCGTGAGTTTTCAGGGGGCTTCGACGTCCACCTGGTGGGCCAATCTCCCGACGTCGACCTTGTCCTGCGAATGCGCGCCGCGGGGGCGAGTGTGTCGCTCGAGCTGGCCGGCGACGTGGCTGGGTTCGGCCAGTCGTGGTTGTGGGACGTGCAGTTCCTGGGTTCGTCCGCCCGCGGCGTTTCCCGCGGCCCCGCCCACGGTGTGCTCGCACCGACACCCTCGGGTTGGGTGTCGGTGCTGGAGGACTTGGCGCGATCCAGCGCGCTCGACCACCGTTCGATCGACGGCAGGCCTCTTCGTGCGCCGCACTTTCGATCCGCTGGCGGTGCTTCCGATCCGGAGCGCGTCCCGGTGCAAGCCCACCTCTGGTTGACGGCACACGCAGAGCGCGAAATGTGCTTGCCGCCGCCCACCGCGACTTCGTCGACGGCCCTCGCCCTGGCCGCCCGCGTGCCTCTGGTCCTAGCCGGCGATCCGCCGCCGAGTCTCGCCACCTTGGAACGGCACATTCCCTGGGTCGTGCTCACGACGTCCGATGACGACAGCCACGATCCGCATCAGGCCGAGTGTGTGGCCGTGCTCGACGGAACACCACTCGCGGAACTGCCAGCGTTGAGCCGCCGTTTGGCGGCGAGTGCCGTCGCACGTTTCGCGGTGTTGGCCGGACCGCTCGACAGTGCATTGCTGCGCGCGGGTGCAGATCGTGCGGACGCGCTGTGGATCGCGCAGAGTGGCGCAGGGAGCCTGCCTGCCGATCGGCCGCCGCGGACCCTGGTACGGGCCCAACTGGACGCCGATGGGGGGCTACTCTGGGGGCCGACGGACCTGGCCGGAATCCTGGGCGGCGATCTACCCGCGGTACTCGTGGAGGGGAGCGCGGAAGAAGACACGCTCGAACGCGCCATAGTCGAACTCGCCAGCTTCGTGACGCCCCTCGTCGCTCGTCTGGCGCACGCACGGGCACTTGGCGAGGAGTTCTTCGACGCTTCGACGTCGGCCGGTGAGCCCACGCGTTTCCGCGACGGCCTCGAGCTCTTCGTCAACACTTCCGAGGTGCCTTCGGTGGTGGAGGTCGAGGGCGAGGTGCACACACTTGGTCCGGGCGGATACGTCGCCCGCGACGGCGACGGTTTTTTCGTGGCCCATGTCGCCGGCAAGCTGGGTTCCCAGTGGTTTGCCGAAGTTCCCGGGCGGTTTTGCGCGCGACGCCACCATCCCGACGAGCCGTCCTTGTTCCGTCCGAAGCGCGGTTCCTGGTCCCCGACACCCGAAGGCGCGTCGACGTGCCTCGAGCGCGTCGACGAGGTTGCGCGCACTCGGTTCGTACTGTCCGGAGGGGGCTTGTTGGCCGAATCGCGGCCGGGCGGTGCAGCGCCGGTGGTGCTTCGCATCCAGAAGTGGGGCGCGCCGGGACTCTCCTGGTTGGAGCCACGCACTTGGCTCGAACTGCGGGCCTTCGATGCGGATGGGTGGGTCGTTCCGCCGCCGCTCGACGTCTCGTGGCACAGCTCGGATCCGGCCGTACTGACGGTCGACACGGAGGGTTTCGCGCGCGGAATCGCCAACGGGCGCGCGCGCGTGACGGCCAGCTCCCGTTCGTGCGGTTTGACGGCCGATGTCATGGTCGATGTGGACTTGGTTGGCCGTCCGCGCGCGCTGGTCGCCTCGTGGACGGGCGGGCGACTGCGCGCGGAGTTCGAAGCAGAGGGTGCCCTCGAGGCATCTTTGGTGGTCGAGTCGCTCGCGCACCGCTCGGTGATCCCCGCGGAGCGAGTGGGGGCGAACGGCACGTTTCGCGTGGACGCGGATCTACCGCCAGCCCACCCCGGGTACGCGCTGCGCCCGTTGGTGCGCGCGCTGGACGGCGCACCCGTGTTGGGGGAGACCGTCTACGTGCTCGTCGAGCACCCGTCGCCGACCGAAGCGCGGCGAGCGGAGCCCCGTCGCGCTGCCGCTTCGGAAGAGAACTGATTCGCCTCGCGTGCGCGCGGAGGCAGGTGGTCCGTCAGGCGACGATTCCGTCGAGCGGCTCGAAATGCCCGAAGGGTTGGTTGGCACCCGGCAGGCCGGCCAGTGTGCCGAACTCGGCGATGCGGCCCATGGCTTCCCAGATGGCCTGCACACGCGGGTTCTTGTGGGCCGCGTCGGCGGAGTGCGCGCCGACCCATTCGAAGATCTCCAGCAAACTTCCATCGCCCGGATGGCGCAGCAGAAGCACCGGTCGGTCGGTGGCGAGGCCCTCCTCGCGCAGCGTCGGCACGTGGCGCCGGATCAGGTCCAAAAGCTCCCCGCCGCGCCCTTCCTTGGGCCGGTACACCGCAATCACGACTTCGCCCATGGGGCGGAGCATACCTCCGCTTGTCGACTTGGTCAGGCGACGGGTAGGATTCCACCCATGTCCTCGGGATTCCAAATCGGTCCCCTGTTCCTCATCGCCGCCGCGGTAGGCGTAGCCATCGTGGTCGCTGTGATCGTGACGGTGGTCGTGCGCGGCCGGAAGTAGAGCGTGAGCCCGGGCTACGGCCGGCTCGGCTGCAGTGCGAAGAAGTCGAACATCAGCGGCGTCGCGGCGACGTCCTGGTGCACCGGCACGCCGACGCCGAACGGTTTGCCCGGGGCGCCTGGCCAACTGTGGCCACCGTCGAGGGCCAGGAAGTACCAGGTGTCGGCGCCGCCCGGCGGAGCCGGCGCCACGAAGATGTGCGCGGCTCCGTCGACGAGCGGACCGTAGATCGCTCCGGCGCCGTTCTTCGCCCAGAAGGGCAACACGCTGTCGAGTTGGCTCGTGAACTCGGCGCCCGAGACGCCGCTGCCGTAACCGCCACCGAAGGGCACGCTGGTGTCGTGGAGGCCGTGGATCGCGAGCAGCGGAACGGCACCGGTGGGAGGCCCGACTTCCAGTGCGCCCGCCACCGGCGCCAGTCCGGCGATGAGGTCCGGCCGCTCCGATGCGATGCGGTAGCTCATCATGTCGCCGTTCGACATGCCCGTCAGGAACACACGCTGTCTGTCGACGGGGAACTTGGAGGCCAGGTCCTCGACCATGTGCTCGAAGAAGCCGACGTCGTCCACTTGGTTCTCCGCAGCAAACGCACAGCAGTCGCCCGCGTTCCAAGTCTGCAGGGCGAAGAGCGGCGGTCCGCCCAAGTTTCCGGAGCCCTCGGGGAAAACCGCCATCCAACCGCGTTTGGCTGCCTCTTCAGCGACGCCGTAGGCCTCGAACGCTTGGACCGCGTTGCCGCCGCCGCCGTGGAAGCAGACCACCACCGGCACCACGGTTCCCTCGGGTAAACCTGAGGGGACGAAGACTCGGTACCAGCGCAACTCGCCGCCGACCGCGACGAACTCGAGGCTCAGCGTGGGCACTGCGGCGCGGGGTTCCGCGGACGCAACGCCGCGCCGCGGCGCGAGCGCGAACGCGGCGGTGGAGACGAGCAGGGAGAGCAGCAGTGCGGCGGTGCGTTGCATCGGTGGGCGGAGTTCGAGCCGGTCCAAGCCGCGCGGCACCCCCCCCGGCGGGGTCGTGCCAGCGCGAAGTATGCAACCGACGGGCCGCAGCGAGGTTCCGCGGGACTGCTGCGGCTTCCCATGGCCCCCAGACAGCGCGGGGATTCGCGGAGAAATCGCGGCGGATGCGCGCTGGACCTTCGCCGAATGTTGTTGGGTGCAGCGATGCAAGCCGTGGATCGCCTGAAGATCCATGCCGCCAGCACCCCGAATCCTTCCCACCAACCTCCGCTCGCGCGGACATCTACCTCGCAACCATGAAGCACCTTTTCACCACCTCTGCAGCCGCCCTCGCCCTCGCCGTCACCCTCTGCAGCGCAACTCCCTTCGAGTCCCACGCCGCGACCCAACTCGACACCGCGCCGGCGGTCACCCTGGAAGCGGGCCTCTCGGGCTTCGCTTGCCTGCAAGACGACGACCAGGACAAGTCCACGATCTCGGGCAAGTTCTACTTGCACGGCATGGCAGACGGTTACATCTACTTCTCGCTCGATGGCGTGCCCGTCCGCATGCTCGAGTCCCAGTTCCCGACTCCCATCCCGGCGAACGGCACGCCCATGACGGCGACGGGATGCACCCAGGACAAGGACGGCGGTTACACCTGCACCGGCCTGAAGTGAACTGCGGCACGCGGCGACGAACGCCGCCGAGCAGCCGCCAGCTCGCGCGCGCACGGCCTCCCAGCCGTTTGCGCGCCGTCATGGATGCGCGCTAACGCAGCGCAGGCATGCGGCCGATGGCGTGTAGGGTGGCGCGCGCTTCGTGGGCCACCTCGCTGGCTGAAGAGCGGTGCAAGAGCCGCAACACTTCGCGCGGAGCCATGTCCTTGGAGAGCGCCGCCGCTTGCATGGGCGCGAGAAGTTCGAGCGCGGCGCTGAGTTCGACGTCCTCGAACGCCAACACGACGCAGGATGCGCCCCGCTCGAGGAACGCGCCGACCAGGCCGTCGAGGCCCGCTTCGCCCAGACGTCCCGCGCCGCGACCCGCGCGGCACGCGCTGAGGATCACGAGCGGTGGCACACGCTCGAGGCCGCGGAAGAACTCGGGTCCAAGCACCGCACGACCGCCAGCGCCGTCCGCCAGCAGCAAACCCGTGCCGATGCGGCCGTCCTCGAGCGGCACGCCGTGGGCGACCACGTGCAGCACGGATGCGCCGCTATTCGCCGCCAGCGCCAGGTTCTGCGGCGTGGCGGTCTCGCCCTCGAACGCGAGTACGCGCCCGGCGCCGGCACCGAGTCGCCGGCGATCCTCGTCGACGAGCGCGATGGCGCCCTCGTTTCCCGAAGCGATCGACGCGCCAATCCACGCCACTTCCGGCGCGGCTGCGGGGCGCGGCGGAATCGCGCGCGACGTGAGCCACGCCGCAGTCACCAAATCGGGCAGGTAGGCCGTCGCGAAGCGCGACCCGAAGGTGCGCCCGTCCGCGAGCGGCAGCGCTTCGAACGGGACGTAACGCAGGAGGTCGAGCCCCGTGATCGAAACGGCTTTCCACTCCGCGATGTGCGCGAGCACACGGTCCGGCAGGAGGGCCGCGCGCAGGGCCGGCCCACTCGTGCGCAGACCCGCCGCATCCGGTGCGCGCGGATCCAGGGCTACGACGAACGGCGCCCGCAGGGGCGCCAGCGCGCCCACGGGAGGCAACTCGAAGTGCGCGACGCCACGTTTGTCGATGGCAAACAGGTGGGTTTCGCCGATGGACGGGAAGTAACACAGAACACCATCGAGGTCGCCGAGCCCGAGCGTCCTTGCGTCGATCGCCGCGGGCGCGGTGCGATCCGCGCGGCGGTGGAAACTGGCCAGGGCCTGCAACTCGGCCAACGCGGCGGCCGCGGCGGCGGGGCCCTCCACGTGCACGAGAAGCGACAGGTACTCGGCGGCCAGTCCGCGGCGTTCGCCGACGTGCAGGAGCCCGGTGCCGTCCTCGCGCAGGGGATCGTCTCGCGATGCGGCGAGCCATTCGCGGAAGGCTTCGCGCGCCTGAACGAGGACTTCGGCGAGCGCTCCGTGGCTGGCAGCTTCGGGGAGTGACAGTGCGGCGAGCCTGCCGTGGCGCAGGTGCAACATCCGCGCGAGCACACGCTCGAAACCCAAGGGATCCGGCAACTGTTGCGTGGCGCGGTCGAGTTCGAGGCGCGCCGCGGCGAGGTTTCGCGCGCGGAGTTCCAACTCGGCGAGGCGCAGGTGCACGAGTGCAAGATCGCCGGGCGCGAGTTCGCCGTCCGCACGCAGCCGTTCCAGCAGCTCCCGCGCCCGCGCGTCGTACGCGGCATCGGCGCGGCCCTCCAATAGGTAACCCGTCGCCAAGCAGAGCTCCAACGCTGCCCGTCCGCGCGCGGACTTGCTGCGCCCGCGCGCCGCGGCCACGTGCCGTTCCAGGTTGCCAAGTCGCTGCGTCAAGAGCCACAGGTTCGCGAACTCGAGGTCGAGGCTTTGCACAGCGTCCGGATCGCCCTGTCCGACGGCGAGTTCGAGCGCGCGTGTGAGCCGCGCGGCGGCGTCGTCCGGCCGACCCAACTCGCGCGCGACGCGCGCCTGCGCGGTCAACAGCGTCAGCGCCATCGGCACCGCGTAGTCCCACTGGGACCCGAGCTCGGCGAGCACCTCCTCGCAGCGCCGAAGCGCTTCGTCCGCGCGCGCCGTCTGCCCGAGGGCCTGCGCCGCGTACGCCGCGATCAAGTGCAGGGTCGGAAGCCGCGACCGCTCGCCGACACCCCGCGCGAGGGCGTCTTCCACGGCCCGCTGGGCCTCCGCAAACCGGCCGCCGTCGAGCAGGGCCTGGCCGCGCTCGCCCGCCAGGTAGAGGGCCAGCTCCCAACTCTCCGCTGCGGCAGCGGCACTTTCCCCGGCCAGCAACGCGTCGAGGGCCGAACCGCCAAAGGCGCGGAAGTCCCGGTCGCCGCTCCATTCGGCGGCGACGAGGTGGGCGAAACGCGCCAACTCGTCCTGGGAGAGCGCCCCCTCGCGCCACGCCGCGACCAGTTCGGGAAGGTCATTCGACGGCGCCGGCGTCTCCTGCGCGCGGGCCGCGGAAACGAGGGCAACGAGCAGGATCAGGGACGCCGGGAAAGTGGCACGCGATGGCGATCGAAGAGCACCCGCGGTCGGGTCTCGGTGATCAGACTCTCTTCCACCACACGCCATCGGAACTCGCCGAGCAACTGCCCGAGCACATCCTGACCGGGCTCCCACCTCGGCGCCAGGAGGTCCTCGCTGACGATGTCCGCGGCCCCTTCCATTTCCCGGCCCAACCAAACTTCCACACGTTGGGCCGAGCCGGGGCCCGGCGGCGCATCCCACGCGAAGAACCGCACGTCCGCCGTGGGGCCGGCCGGTTCCGCCTGCACTTCCGGGTGGCTCCCCGCGAGCCAGACGGGTGGGCGCGGCTCGGCGTCGGGTCGACCGCCACCCGCGAACCAGACCATCGCCGCGAGGGCCGCAGCCGTCGCAAGGGTCGCCAGCACGGGGCCAAGGCGCCAGGGGTAGGTGCCCGGGGACGGCGGGTGGGCCGGGGCCGCGGGGGCGCCGGGCGCCGGGGTCAGGGCGGGGCCGGGCGGGGACGACGCCGGCGACGCGGATTCGCGGTCGCGCAGGGTCCGCGCGAAGCGGCCGAGCGCCGCATCCTCGAACTCGCGGGTGCCGCGATCGAGGTCCTCGTCGCCCCAACGCTCGCCGCCGGCTTCGTCGTCCGCCGACGCGTCGCTCGACGACACGCCGAAGCGCCGCTCGAGGTTCACACCCGCGGCTTCCAGATCCGCGAGCCTCGGCGCCAAGTCCGGTCGGCGGCGCAGGATTTCCACGCGGCGCGGATCCACGGGCGCGAGCCAAAGCAGCTCGGCCAATAGATCTTCGTCCGAAACGTCCCCGTCAGGCCCGCTCATCGCAGTTCTCGCTCGCCGCGGGACAACCACTGGCGCAGCTTTTCGAGCGCGCGGTAGTAGTGCGTCTTGACGCTGGAAGCGGAAATCGAGAGCCGCTGGGCGACCTCGCCAAGTTCTAGGCCCTCGAAGTGGCGCAGTTCGACGACCTGACTTTCCCGCGGCGAGAGGTGGGCCAACATGGCCTCCAGTTCCTCTTGGATCAAGCCGCTGTCGACCGGCACGTGCACACCGGGTTCTTCGACGCGGTGCAGTTGCGCCGTGTCGCCACCCCGGGCGCGCCGGCGGCGGCTCTGCCGCATCGCGTTGAGCGTTTCGTACGAGCAGAAGCGAAACGCCCACGTCTCGAGGCGCGCGAGGCCCTGGTACTCGGGCAGTTTGTTCCAGAGCAGCAGCAGGGCGTTTTGCGCCAGGTCCTCGAGCGCACCCTCATCGAGCGGACGACCGAGCCGCTGGTTCATGGCGCGCACATAGCGCGGCACGCAGCGCAGCCGCTCGAACAGTAGGCCGCGCGCCGACTCTTCCCCTGCCAACGCGGCGCGTGCCAGTTCGAGGTCCTCACCGTGGTGCTGCGGGGACGGCATCGGGAAGCGGAGGTGGGGCGAAGCGTCGTGGAAGGAATCGCGCGCGGCCACACGCCCGCCGAACCCTAGCTTCGGGCCGCGGGGATGTTGCCACCTGGGGGCCGGACTCCTGTTCGGAATTGCGTGCACGGTGTGGGAGGGGGGCGGGGGATGGGCCCGGGAATCGCTCGGACGAACGCCCCTCGTGGGGCGGTGCGGACGGCGCGACGGCGCCGGCGCGGAAGGGCGCGCAGCGACCAATGTCCATGAGTGTCGTTACGGGGTCCGGCGGCCTACGGCATTCTCGTGCCGACGCCGCTCAGCGGGTCGGCGGCGCCGCGTAGGGGGCGGCGGGCCGCGCCGGCAGGCCGCTCTCCGGAATCGAGTCCTCCTCCCCGAGGGCCCAGAGCGCCATCTGCAGCACGAGCCGGCGCACTGCCGGGTGCTCGAAGTCGCCCGGGTGCCCCAGGCTGGTGTACGCCATGCGCCGCGGCGAACCCTCGGCCTTCGACTCGCGCACCCAGAGGATCGGCTGGCGGCGCTCCGGGTGCTCCGCGGCCGCCGGGTCAGCGGTTTCGCCCCACAGCAGCACCTCGCAGTCCTCCGGGAGCGGTTCGACCACGTACAGCCACGACGGCACGAGCGGCCGCTCGGCGAGCGCTGCGCCGACGCCGCGCAGGATCGGATGGGACGCGGCGGCGTCCTCGGGTGCCAACAGGAACGTGCCGCTGCCGTGGCCGTGGTGCCAGCGCCAGGGTGCGCCGATCACACGCTCGCCGAAGCCGTCGTCGAGGTCGCCGAGCGGCGAATCGGGGCCGAAGGCAAAGGCGTGGGTCGCGGTGCGCAGCGCCACGACCGGGCGACCGTCGCGCGCGAACGCGTCCAGGGCCTTGGCGAGTTCGACGTCGCGGGAGTAGCGCAGGAAGAGCACCGCGAGGTGTGCCTGTTGCAGGGGCACGAGCCCCGTGTTCGCGGTTTTCGAAGCGACGTCCGGCGCGCGTGTCCGTGGGTCCGCGGCCAGCACGAGTTCCGTGCGAACACCCGCGTCCTTCGCGAGCAGCTCCGCCAGCATGGGCAGGCTGATCTCCGAGCGGTATTCGTCGTCCGCGGCGACGAACACGACCAGCGGCTCCGCGGGCTGGAAACCGTTCGGGAGCACCACTTCGAAGGTGCCCTGCGTTTCGCCCGCGGGCGCGGCATGCACACGGACGCGGTCTCCGTTGCGCGGCAAGCCGTTGGTGCCGCCGAAAGCTGCGTGATGGCCCAGGCTCTCGGCCCGACCCCGCGGCGCCCGCGTCCAAGCCGTCAGTGCGACGCGCTGGCCCGGTTCGAGGCCCTCGCCCCGCACGACGCGTTCGATTTCCAGTGTGAAGCTCCAGAAGTTGCGGTCGCCGCCGCGCTCGTGCGTGCGCACCACGTCGACCACGTGGCCGACCACGTCGACGGGCGCTGCCAGCAGGCGAGTGAGCGGCGCATCCGGGACCTCCACCACGGGCGCAGGGGGGCCGGCGGGCAGCAGCAAGAGGAGGGCGAACAGGGTGCGCAGCATGGTTTGCAGGGGATTGGGGTGTCCGCGCTAGACGGAAGCGTCGATCCAGACCAGCGGTTCCGCGGCGCGTTGCCAGTCGGTCCGCGCGAGGACCATCGAATGGGTCAGGGAGCCGGCGTTGAACGCGACCCGCTCGAGTCCCGCGAGGGACCGATCCGCGAAGAGCGGCAGGTCGAGGACCGGTGGACCGAACGGCGGCACGCTTCCCGGGACCAGTCCGGTGAGGTCGAGCAGCTCCTGCGCGGTGGCAAAGCGCGACTTCTTGGCCCCGAGGGCACGCCGAAGGGCCCCCGAGTCGAGCTGACGCGCCGCCGAGAGCACGAGGAGCAAGAACCGCTCGTCGACCTTGAGGACGAGGGCCTTGGCCCCGATTTCGAGGGGCTCGCCCCGCGCGGCCGCGGATTCGGCCGAGGTGCGCGTGGGGGCGTGGAGGACCTCGCGCCATTCCGCGCCGACCGCTCCCAACCGGGCGCGGATCGCCGCCAGAACCGCCGCGGCACCCGGTCCAGAAACGGATTCGGAGCCCGGTCCGGAGCCGGAATCCGCCGCGGACCCAAGTCCGTGTCCCGACCCGGCCGTGTCGCCCTCGCGCCCCACCGCCCCATGGTAGGCCCGCAACCGCGCCGAGCGAGGCCGGTCTAGGGTGGCTGGGCGGGGGATGGTGGGCCGAGAGGTCGCGCGCCCACCCGGGCCTCGCCGTCCCGCGGTCCGGCCATCCAGCCCCCCACAAACCTCCCCGTTCGAAGTTGCAATCGTCCCCAAACCCCTCCCACCCGCCTAGAATCCATCCCCTGGGCCCCGCGCCCTCTCCCTAGCTCCGCCGCCAGCGCTCCCCAGCCGCGCCGATAGCCGCGCCACTGGTCGTCCGCGCCGACCCCACGCCCCTCCCCAAAGGACTCTCCGTGCACAGACCGACCCTTCGCAGCCTCGTCCGATCCCTCGGCCGCTCCCGGCACACCCTCGGCGCCCTCGCGCTCGTCGCCGCGGCCGCGCCCGCCGCCCTGGCCGAGATCCGCTACGTCGACGCGGGCCTCGCGACCGGCGCCAACGACGGCACGAGCTGGAGCAATGCGTTCCAGGGTTCCGCCGGCCTGCAGTTGGCCCTCGCGGCGGCCCAGGCAGGCGACCAGATCTTCGTCGCCGACGGCACGTACCGGCCCAGCGAAACGGGCGTGCGCACGGCCTCCTTCGCGCTCAAGAACGGCGTGGAGCTCTACGGCTCCTTCCTCGGCGGCGAAGCCACACCCGCGGAGCGGCCGCCGTTCGGCACGGCGCCCAGCGTGCTCGAGGGCGACCTCGCCGGCAACGACGGCTCGGGCGTCTTCACCGACAACAGCGTGCACCTCGTCACGACCGCGGGCACGAACAGCACCGCGGTGCTCGACGGCTTCGTCGTCGCGCGCGGCAACGCCAACCTCGGCGGCGCGAACCAGGACCGCGGCGGCGGCATCCTGTGCGTGGGGGCGGTCAGCCCCACGATCCGCAACTGCCACTTCCTCGCCAACCGCTGCACGTTCGGCGGCGCCGCGGGGTACATCAACAACGGCGCGGCGCCGAGCTTCACCGATTGCACCTTCGAGGACGGCGTGGGCGGCAGCTTCGGCGGCGCGTTCGACATCGCCTCCGGCGGCGCGGTGCGATTCGAGCGCTGCCGCTTCCTCAACAACCGCGCGGCGCGGGCCGGCGCCCTCGAGGTATTCGCGACGACCGGAGTGCTCGTCACGAACAGCCTGTTCGTCGGCAACCAGTCCACGGGCACGGGCGGCGGCGGAGCGGTGTGGTTCGGGAATGGCGGCAATCCGCGCCTCGTGAACTGCACGATCGCCGGCAACTCGGCGACGGCCAATGCGGTGGCGGGAGTGCGCAACCAGGGCGCCACCAACGCCGCGGTGATCAACTGCATCCTCTGGGGCAACGTCGGCCCCGGCGGAGCAGTGGCTTCCGGCAACCAAATCAACGCCGGCCTGAACGTGGCCTACAGTTTGGTGCAGGGCGGCTACGTGGGGGCGACCAACTCCGGCGAGGATCCCCTGTTCACGGACGCCAGCGGCGGCGACTACAGCTTGCGTTACGGCTCGCCGGCGATCGACGGCGGCAACAACGCGGCGGTGCCGGTGACCGTGCTCGTGGACCTCGTCGGCGCTCCGCGGCTCGTGGACGAGCCGAGTTCCCTCGACGGCGGCCTCGGCACCGCGCCGATCGTCGACGCGGGCGCTTTCGAAACCCCGGCGTCGGACTTCGAAGCAGTGCCCGGCTGCTTCGCCAACACGGCGGAGCTCTTCCCGACCACCGCGGCGTTCGCGGTGGGCCAGAGTTTCGGCCTGCGGTTGTCGGGCGGCCAGTGGAACAGCGGGCTCGCGCTCTTCCTGGCCGGCTTCGACGGCACGTCGGGGGGCGGGTGTGGACTGCTGCTTCCGGGGATCGGCGAACTCCTGCTGGCGCTCGTCCCCGGCGAGATCCCCCTGGGCAACGGCTTCACCGTAGCGGGGTCGGGCGGCCTTTCGCTGGGCCTGCCCGCGGACCCTGTTCTCGCGGGCCTGACGCTCGTGTTCCAAACCGTGCACGTGGGCGTCGCCGAGCCGGGCCTGCCGGTCGAGCTCTCGACCGGCCTGCGCGCGACCATCGCGCCCTGAGGCAGTCCTGAAGCCCGGACTCGGCCGCATGGGCCGGGATCGGGGATTCCCCTCGCCGACGTCGGCCGCGTTCCTCGGGTCAAGGCCCCTGGGGCCGGGGCCCTCCCTGGCCGATGATGGGTCATGGTGTTTTCGGTGAAGCGTCTCCTCGTCGGCGGGGGCCTGGTGCTCGCGCCGCTGGTGGCCCTCCCCATCGGGCTCGTGCTGCTGGAGCCGGAACACCCGAACGCGCCCGCGGGCGACCGGGTGCCGGCGCTCTTCGCCGAAGTGCGCCGGGCCCAAGACACGTTCCGCTCGCAGGCCCGGATCGATCTGGACGGCGACGGCATTGGCGAGGCGGGATTCCTGTCCGAGTTGGGTGGCCGACGCGCCCTGCGCGGCGCTCCTGCCCCGTGGCCGGTGTTGCTCGACTGGGCGTCCAACGCGCCTCGCGGGACCAGCGTCGGGCAGAGTGGGTACCGGTTCCGGCTCGCCCTTGCCGCCGCGGGCGGCGGCTTCACCCAGGGCGCGGAACGCGCCGCCGACCCTGATGCCAGCGAGGACGGCTACGTCGTGCACGCTTGGCCCGATGAACGTGTTCCCGAGGAGACCCGCGTCTTCCTGCAGGACGAACAGGGCCACGTGTGGGTGCACGAAGACCGCACCGGGCTGTGGCGCGGACCGGCGGGGGCGCCTCCCCTCGAGGCGGGCTTGCCGTCGGGCCCGGGCACGAACCCGGCTGCGGTCGAGGGTGCCGAGCGCCTCGACGGCCAAGGGCGGCGCTGGAGCTACGTCGGTCCGGTGATCCCCGACCCGTTCGGGTCCCGTTAGTTGGCGGCCCGATCGACGGTGGGTATGGGGGAAGAGGTTTCCGCGAGCCCCAAGGCACGACCGTGGCGCCGGCGCCTCGGGGTCGCGTTGGGACTCTTCGCGGCGGCCACGCTCGTCGCCGCGGTCGGAAGCGAAGCGCTGCGTCGCCGCGCCGAGGAGCGCTGGCCGCGGGAACCCGCCGAGCGGCGGGCGCTTTTCGTGCCGACGGCCGAGGGCGAGATGCGCGCCCTGCTCGCCCAGACGCTCCCGACGGGGGAGCAGGCCCGCCCCATTCTGCTGCTCCACGGCGCGTTCGGGGGCGCCGAGGATTGGGCCGCCACGGTGCTCGACCGGGTGGGCGAGCGCGGCTATGCGCTTGCCTTCGATCGCCCGGGCCACGGCTACAGCGCCGGCGAGCCGCTCGCCCGCAACACGCCGAAGGAGCAGGCGCGGCGCCTTTGGCTGGCCGTTGATTCCCTCGGCCTCGAACCGCCCATCGTCGTGGGCTTTTCCTACGGGGCGGCCGTCGCGCTGGCGCTGGCACTCGAACGGCCGGGGGAGATCGCCGGCCTGTTGCTCGTCGCGCCCGCCAGCCACCCATGGCCGGGCTCGGTCGACATCGGCTACCGCATCGCGGGGGCGCCAGTTCTGGGGCCGCTGCTGTCGCGCACGTGGCTTACGCCGCTGGCCCATCTCGTGGCGCCGATCTCCAGCGGGCGCAGCTTTGCCCCGGGGGGCGCGCCGGAGAGTTTCCGCGCGTCGCCGCTCGGCCTAGCGCTTTCGCCCCCGCGCCTGCGAAGCAACACCGAGGACATGCGCCACCTCCGCGGGGCCCTCGCCGCGCAGGCCCCCGGTTACCGCGGCCTGGAGCTGCCGGTGGTGGTCGTGCAGGGCACCGGGGACATCATCGTCAGCCCCCGCGTCCACGCCGAGGCCCTGGCAGGCGCGATCCCGGGGGCCGAGTTGGTTTGGGTCGAGGGCGGTGGCCACCAACTGCCGTACTCGCACCCCGGGGAGGTGCTGGCGGCCCTCGACCGCCTGCTGGCGCTGGCTGCGCCCTGACCGGCCCGCTTTTTTGGGGTGTCGAAACCCCCGGCCGCCAGAAAACCCGGGGGTGGTGTAGGTTTGTGTGGGTCCTACACAAGCCCTTCGTCAGGTTCGGTTGCCAAACATGTGGAGCTCGATCGCTCTGCTTCTGTGTGCCGTCCTTCCCGCGCCCCAGTCCGCCGTGACCCCCGGGCCAGCGCTGCCATCCCCGCGGCCGAACGTGCTGTTCGTGGTGTGGGACGACGCGGGCAGCGAGGACCTGCGCGATCTGCCGCTCTCGAACCTGCATGGGCTCGAGCCCTTGGGCCGGCGTTTCGACCGCTTCTACACGTCCCCGGTGTGCAGTCCGTCGCGGTACCAGATGCTGTTCGGGCGCTATCCGCACCACGCGTGGATCGGCAAGGCCATCGATACGACGCTGCCCACGAAGAAGGGCGCCCCGTTGGCCGATGTCAGCGTGGCTGAGGTACTGCACACGGCCGGGTACCGCACAGGGTTCTTTGGCAAGTGGCACCTCAATACCGGTGTCATGGTGAAGCGCTGGGAGATGGCGCGGGTGCACGGCTTCGAAGCGTGGCGCGCCGGCTGGCCCGACAACCTCCTGGCGGCGTCCGGCGGTCACTACAACTGGAAGCGCTACGACGATTCGGTGGAGTCGATCGAGCCGCTCTATTCGAGCATTGCGGTCGAAGCGGCCCTCGAGAACTGGTGGACGAACACACCCGAGCCGAAGTTTGCCGTGTGCGCGTTCTTCGCACCTCACGAGCCCTTCGACCCGCCGCCTCCGGAGTTGCTCGGCACGTTCACGGCGCCCAACACCGCGCGCGGCAACTACGAGAAGTCGCTGGTGGCGCTCGACACGCTGCTAGGTGATCTCGTGCGCTACGTCGACTTCTCGAATACCTACGTGTTCGTGTTCCCGGACAACGGCACACCGCACCAAGTGCCCCCGCCGGGGGGGCAGTACCCGGCGTACAAGCTGTCGCCGCACGAGGGCGGCATCCGCGTGCCGCTGTTCGTCTTCGGGCCCACCGTGGTGCCGGGCGTGGACAGCAACTTGGTGCAGGTGGTGGACTTGCCGCGCACCGTCCTCGACCTGACCGGCGTGCGACCGCAGGTGGGTTTCGAGAACTCGATTTCGTTCGCGCCGGCGCTGCAAGGCGGCGCAAGCGCGCGAGCCTATGCGTTCGTGCACCGCTTCTCGCCGGACGGGGGTCCCGCGGGGAGCCTGTCGCTGCACGACTGGGCCGTCGTGCGCAGCGACGGTTGGAAGTTGCTCAAGTACGGCGGCACGGAGCTGGTCCAACAGTCGACGAGCCACCAGTTGTTCGACCTGAACACCGACCCATTCGAACAGTCGCCGATCTCGGTCACGACGATGCCCACGCTGTACCAGGAACTGCTAGCGCTGCGGAGCGAGGCACTGGGACCGAACTGGCCCTACTGAAGAGTACCCGCGCGCTCCCGAACTCGGCTCACTTCGCCGACGGCATCGCCGCGGTCTCGCAATGCCACGGGGCTTCGCGACGCGCGACTCGCAATGCCACGGCGGTTGGCGACGCGCAGTCCGCGACGCCACGCGGTTTCGCGACGCGCAATCCGCGACGTCATGCGGCGTTGCGACGCGCGATCTGCGACGCCACGCGGTTTCGCGACACGCAATCTGCGACGCCATGCGGTTTCGCGACGCGCGATCTGCGACGCCGTCGCGTTCTGCAGGAAACCCACGCCCGTCCGAACGGGGCAACGCCCCGTCCGATCGTAGCCTGGGGCAACGCCCCAGGTATTGCGGCAGAACCGTCCCGGGCTGAAGGCCCGGCCCATGCCGTTGGCGCGTTGCGATGGAGCGGGCCTTCAGCCCTTGCACCGCTCTCCCGTCGAACCTGGGGCGTTGCCCCAGGCTACTATCGGTCGCGCCGTTGGCGCTCCGGAGGACCCTGCGACTCGCGACGTGCCGAACCGACGCGCAGCAGCGCGCGCGCACCGTCGGTCGCGCCGTTGGCGCTCCAGAAGGCGTTGCGACGCGCGACTCGCAATGCCACGGCGGTTGGCGACGCGCAATCCGCGACGCCACACGGCTTCGCGACGCGCAAGCCGCGACGCCACGGGGCTTCGCGACGTGCAATCTGCGACGCCACGCGGCTTCGCGACGCGCAATCTGCGACGCCACGCGGTTTGGCGACGCGCAATCCGCGACGCCACGGCGGTTGGCGACGCGCAAGCCGCGACGCCACGCGGCTTCGCGACGCGCAATCTGCGATGCCGTTGGGTTCTGCAGGAAACCGACGCCCGTCCGAACGGGGCAACGCCCCGTCCGATCGTAGCCTGGGGCAACGCCCCAGGTATCGCGGCACAACCGGTCCGGGCTGAAGGCCCGGCTCATGGGCACGTGGTTCTACACGTGCTGCGCGTCCTTACGGGTCGACCACCAGGCGGAACTGGTCTTTTGCCTCGCACTTGCCGTTGATCACGAGCTCCACCGGGTGCACTCCGCCGTGGTAGCGGCGTGTCGTGATCCGGCGCAGTTTGTGCTCCTTTTCGATGGTGAGGGACTGCCCAGGCTCCAGCACCCTGCGCCACCCTTTGAACACCTTGGGCGACGTGGTGCCGTTGGCCTTCACGTGGTGCACGGTGTAGTCGATCTCGAGCGTCTGCGCCGCACGCCCGGTGGACTCGATATGGACGGCGATGCGCAGCGACTCACCGAGCGCCACTCGTTTCGGGCGCAGCGTCAACTGCGCAGTCCCCGCCAATCTGCGCCCCAAACCGAACAGCGCCAATGCACCTGGATGTCCGGCCTTGATCAGCGTGCGGCAGGCGTGGCGCGCGAGTGCCGTGCGCTCGGGGGAATGATCCGCGCCCTGAGTTTGCAGCCAATCGACAACCCGCTGGCCGTGGTCCTTCGCGATGTCGTTCAGGTGGTTCGCGACGCTGCGGCGCACGTACGCCGACGGGTCGTCGAGCAGCCGAGCCAGCAGCGGCAGGGTCGGTGTGGGGTCCTCGATCAAGAAGCGCAAGGGGCGACCCCACGGCAGTCGCGGACGGGAACCCTCGCTGACCAGACGGCGCACGTGGGGGCTGGGGTCGGCGCACCAGGTTTCGAGTCGCGCCAGCGTGAGGCTTCGATGCTGCTCCAAGAACGGCCGGAGGGCCCATTCGGCCGTGAATCGCTGCGTCAGGGCGTGGAGACAATCGAGCGCGCGTTCCGGGTGGTCGAGGCCGCGGCGGGCCACGAACTCCGTGCACGGCCACACGATCCATCCCGCCAGACCGGTCGTGTTGGTCTCGAGCTGGCTCAAGTCGTCGCCCTCGCTCGCATCCGCCAGCGCGCGCTCCAACACGTCGGCGGCCCTCTTGAAGTCGCGGGGCAAGTGGGCCTCGAGCGCCGCACACACATGCTGGGCGCGGGCCTTGAACTCGAGATCGCCAAGCCCGCGCATCGCCGCGCGCTCGAACGCTGGCGCGTCGAAACCGCGGTGCACCCGCCCGAGATGCGCGGCCGCCGCGCGCACCTCCTTGGGCCCAAGTCTGTGCTTGAACGCTTCCACGATGGTCGCAGTCGGGCGTGCGGCGTTCAGTCCTCGCCGTGGAAATCGTCCACCGGTTCCATGCGCACGAGATGGTCGCCGTCGAGCTCCACGCGGAGGAGCGGATGGAACGCACGGCGACCGCGCAGGGAACGGAACAGGCGGCGGTCCGTGCGCTCGAGCCAGCGCACACGCCGCACATCGCCGGGCACACACAGGTCGAGCAGCGCGCGGCCCTTTTCCAACTTGGGGCGGCCCAGCGGGCGCCCGAGCTCACCCGCAGGTTCGGCGCCCGCATCGGTCGGGCGCACGAGCACCATGTAGCTCATCGGCAGACTGCGCAGGTCCACGCCGAGGTTGTCCGAGAAGCGCCGCCAGTGGGAGCTCGTGAACGACTCGGGATCGGGGGTGGCGAAGAGGTGGCACCAATCCGCGGAACGTTCCGGCCGCGCGAGGGGGCACGCGCCGCGGTGGGGGCACGGCGCGATGGGTGTGAAATCGGTCGCGAGTTGCTCGCGCAGGTCGACCAGCCGGCGGGCCACTTCGCGTGTGCCGGGCTCCACCCACAGGACGGCGCGTGCCCGCGCAACGGTTTGCAAGAGCATGGCCAGGTCGCCGCCGTCGATCTCGGCGAGCACGTGGCTGATCAGCACGACGTCCGCATCGAGCGCCTCGGTGGGCGGGGCGTGGCGCGCGGTGATCGTCGGGCTCCCCTGGCTGGCGAACTCGGCTTCGGCCAGCTCCGCCGCCGTGCGCCGGGCCACTAGAGACCGGTCCCACAGAACCAACTCGGCCCCCGGCCCGGCCTCGAACTGACGGAAGAACTCTCGTCCGGCGACCCCGCTGCCGCAGCCGTAGTCGAGTACCCGCGTGCCGCCCTGGAACCCGCGCCGCTTGGCTTCGGCAAGCACCTCGCGCCACTTCCAGCGGATGCGCGCGCCGAAGGTGCGGTCGTAGGCCCGCACCAGGTCCCCGTCGCTCCAGTAATCCTCGCCCGGACCCCCGACCAGAAACTTCGCGCGCAGCCGATCGAGCCGCGTCCACTCCACCTCGCCCAGAGCCGGTTCCGTGCCATCCATCGCCCCAGGGTGGCGCTTCTGGCCTTCCGTCGCAAGCTGCGTGGAGCGGGGGGCGTGGTCCGGGTGCGCAGAGAGCCGGGTGCGCGGGCCTCCCGGCCCACCTTGGTGCGGGCCCCCTACCGTCCTGGATTTTTTAGGCCCCAAGGCGACGCACGAGGGCCGTCACCAGGCGCTGCAGTGCCGGTGGGTGCTGCAGCAGGAACAGCGACGGTTCGACGAGCTCCAGCTCCATGACGCGCGGCGAGCCGTCCGCCGCGGCGACCAGGTCGACACGCGCGTACAAGAGCCCGTCGAGGCCGGTCAGCGCGGCCTCGGCCACACGCCGTTCCTCGGTTTCGATGGGCACCGCCTCGCTGACGGACTCGTCGCCGCCCTCGAAGCGCGGAGATTTGCGCACCGCGTGTGTGAACTGACCGTCGATCCAGACGAGGGCGCGTTCGCCGCGGCCCTCGACCTCTTCCTGGTAGGGCTGCGCCAGCACGTCGCACGAACTGGCCAGTTGGCGCGCGTGGTCCGCGGCGGCGTCGAGCTCCGCCGCCGTGAATCGACGTGTGCCGAACGACGCCGCGCCAACGGCCGGTTTGATCACGAGATCGCCGAAGCGGCAACCCTCGATCCAATCGGCCGCGAAACGGCCCTGCCCCTGCGGCAGAAGGCGCGTCGGCACCGCGGGCACGCCGCGCCGCGCCAGGTCGACGAGGTAGCGCTTGTGCACGTTGTTGCGCATCGTGTCGCCCGGATTGAAGAGCGGCGCCACGCGTTCCACACGCTCGGTCCAACCGACGAACGCGGAAACCATGTGGATGTAGTCCCACGTGGAGCGCACCAGCGTCGCAACCGGCGCGTCCCAATCCTCCCGCGGATCGCGCCAGGCGGCCATGCGCGCGTCGATCCCTGCGCGATGCAGCGCGGCGAGGAGCAGATCCTCGTCGGGATCCGGCTCGGGCAGCGGCGAGCAGGTGGCGATGCGCAGGGCCGGTGCCATGGCGTGGGATCCTACCCCCGCCCCGCCGAGTTGGGCAGGGGGTCGAGCGCGGGGAGTCGCCGCGAACCGGAACGCGGGCCGTGCCTGAATGCCGGGGAGCGGACCTCGGGCCGGGGTCGTTTCGCGATAGCATCCGCGACGCATGCAGGTCGAGCAGGATTCCGGTGGGGAGCCGTCGGCGGGGCCGAGTCGGGGCGGGCTCGAGATCGAGCTCGTTTCCCGCCCGGCGCTCGGGTACGCCGCACAGCAGAACGGCGCCGCGCCGCTCTTGCTGCTGGCGGTGGTGAACCGCGGCGCGGAGGGCCTGGACGGTCTCGTCGTGGAGGTCACGGGCGACCCCGTGTTCAGCGAACCTTGGCGCGGCGAGATCGCGCGGCTCGAGCCGGGGCAGGATGCGCGCTTCGTGGATCCCTCGCCGCGGCTCCTGCCCGCGGTGTTGGTGGCCCTCGCGGAACGCCAGGAGGCCCACTGGTGCGTGACCGTGAAACGCGGCGAGGAAGTGCTCGCGCAAAGCCGCACACCCGTCGCGCTTCAGCCCTACGACCACTGGAACGGCATCGGCAACCTCGGCGAACTGCTGGCGGCGCTGGTGTTGCCCAACCATCCAGAGGTGCGTGTATGGCAGCACCAGGCGGCGGAGCGTTTGGCGGGCCGCGGCCGGGTGCTCGACGGGTACCAATCGAAGTCCCGCGAGGCCGTGGCCGAGCAGGCCGAGGCGGCGTTTGCGGCGCTGGCCGCGGCTGGGATCCTCTACGCCAATCCGCCCGCGAGCTTCGAACACGCCGGGCAGAAGGTCCGCACTCCGGACCGCATCGCGGAAGAGCGGCTCGCGACGTGCCTCGACCTGGCGGTGGCGTCCGCGGCGCTGCTCGAACAGTGTGGGCTACACCCGCTCATCGTGTTTGTAGAGCACCACGCCTTCGCGGGTGTGTGGTTGGTCGAACGCACGTTCCCCAACGCGCTCGTCGAGGACGCTGCCGCGCTCGAGAAGCGTGTGGCACTCGGCGAAGTTCTGCTTTTCGATCCGACCCTCGCCACCCGAACCGGGGCCAGTTTCAAGGACGCGCGCGCCGCCGCCGATGGGCATCTCGTGCGCGAGCGCACGACGCCCGGGCACTTGCACGCGATCGTGGACGTGAAACGGGCGCGCGAGGGCGGCGTGCGGCCCCTGCCCCTGCGGGCCGTCGGTTTGGTCGTCGAAGAGCCCGCTTCGCCGCGCGACGTGGTGCGCGACCTCGGCACGGCGTTGCCCGCGGCGGTCCCCGTCGCCGAGGAACACACCACCGCGAAGGGGCGGCTCGACCGTTGGCGTCGTCGTTTGCTCGACCTGTCCCTGCGCAACCGTTTGCTCAACCTGCGGCCCTCGCGCCAGACGCTGCCGTTGCTCGCGCCGTCGCTCGCGCGGCTCGAGGACAGCTTGGCGGACGGCGCGGAGGTGGAACTGGTGCCGGTGCCGGCGGAGCTGACCGCCGATGGTGCACGTGGGCTGGATGCGGCCGCGCGCGACGCGCTCCTGGCGGGGGAGCTGACGCGCAGCCGGCTCGCCACGCCGCTCGGGGCGGCCGAGCTGTCCCCGCGTCTCGTCGAAACGTGGCGTCGCGCGCGAACCGCGGTGGAGGAGGGCGGCACGAGCGGTCTCTACCTGGCATTGGGATTCTTGGAGTGGACCGAGAGCGAACGCTCCGAGCGCCACTTCCGCGCGCCGCTCCTCCTGCTGCCCGTGGAGTTGGTGCGCTCCGGCGCCGCAAGTCGGTTCCGGCTGCGCCGCGCGGCCGAGGACACGCGGTTCAACGCCACGTTGACGGAATGGCTCGCCGCAGAACGCGGCATCGAGCTGCAAGGGCTCGATCCCCTGCCGGAGGACAACTCCGGTATCGATGTGGAGCGTGTGCTGCAGACGGTGCGCGCGGCGATCGTCGACGTGCCGCGCTGGCGGGTCGTCGAAGACGCGGCGGTGGGTTTTTTCACCTTTGCGAAGTTCCTGATGTGGAAGGACCTGGAGGCGCTCGCCTCCAACCTCGCGACGAGCCCCGTCGCGGCGCACCTCGTCGAACGCGCCGGCGCCGACTTCGACCCGGGCTTCGTCGAGTTCGAGCGCGGACTCACGGACTTGGACGCGCGCCTCGGCGTGGAGACCTTGGCCTGCCCGCTTTCCGCCGATGCGTCCCAACTGGGCGCGATCGCGGCGGCTTCCGAGGGCAAGAGCTTCGTGCTGGAAGGCCCGCCGGGCACGGGCAAGAGCCAGACGATCGCCAACTTGATCGCGCATCTTTTGTTCGCGGGGCGCACGGTGCTTTTTGTCGCGGAGAAGATCGCCGCGCTTTCGGTGGTGCACCGGCGGCTCGAGGGTTTGGGCCTCGCGGATTTCTGCCTCGAACTGCACTCCGACAAGACGCGCAAGGCCGATGTCGCACGCGCCTTTGGCCGGGCGCTCGAACGCGATGCCGCGCCGCCGCCGGCGAGTTTCGAACGCGATGCGCGCAACCTCGAAGCCGAACGCGCCGCACTCAACGACTACGTGCGGGCCCTGCACGGCGCGGCGCCGTGCGGTTGGAGCGCGCGCCGGGCCCTCGGCGAACTCGCGGCGGACGGGGACGGCGCGCTCCCGCGCTGGGAATCGCCCCAGGGCTTCCCGGAAGCCCTGGATCTCGCCGCGGCGACACCCGACGTCTTGGACGGCGCGCGCGAGTCGCTAGTCGCAGTCGTTCACGGCGCCGATGCGGTGGGTTCGCCCGTGGGTCACGCGCTCGAAGGTGTGGGCATGGAAGACGCCGGGAAGGTCGACGCGGACGAGCTGCGCAACCGGCTGCTCGAGGCTGCGACCGCGGCGCAGGACTTCCTGCGCGAAGCGACCGATGCGTTCCGCGCGCTGCACGTCGATTTGGGCGGTGCCCCGCGCGCGCGTGTCGCCGAAGGCCTCGCGCTGCTCGTCGCATTCGACGCGCTCCCGCCTGAGGACCGCGCCGGTGCTGGTGCGTTGCTGCGCGCCGCGTTGCAGGAGGGCGGCGATGCGGTCGCCGCGGCTGTCGGGGGTTGGTGCGCGGTCGGTCGTCGGCGCGATGCGTTGGACGCCGAGCTCGATCCGGTGTTCGGACCGGGTCTCGCGGAGCTCGACCTCGCGCCACTGGCGGCGAGCATTGCCTCGGCGCAGGCCGCGTGGGGCCCCGTGCGTTGGTGGCGCGCACGCGCGCCCCGCAGGGTGCTGCGCGCCGTGCTCGCACCCGCAGCCGCGGCGGACCAGGCGTTGGACCTCGCGCACCTCGCTCTGGCACTCGCCAACGAAGCCGAGCGACGCACGTGCAACCGGACGCTTGGCGAGGCCTCCGCGCACGGCGAGGCGCGCCTCGGCGAACTGTGGCGCGGCGGGCGTGTGGATTGGTCGCGCGCCGAGCGCCTCGTCGAATGGGTGAAGTTGCGCCTCGCGTACGACGCGGCGCAACTGCGCCCCTTGGCCGAGCACCTCGTCGGTCCGTGGCCCGTGGCGCTCGACCGCGATCCGCTGTTGCCCGCCCTGGCCAGCGCGCGTCACTTCGAGGGGCGGCGCGCGGCGCTCGTCGAGACGTTGGCCCTCGACGCCTCGCACTCGTGGCGTGCTCCGGACCGCGCGGGATACCTCGGCGAGTTCGCCGCGCGGGCCCGCAACATCGCCGGGGCGCTCGGCTCCCTGCGTGTGTGGGCCCTCTGGCGCCGGCGGCGGCGCGACGCCGTGGAGCGGGGCCTCGGGCCGTTGGTCGGTGCGTTGGAGCGCGGCGAGGTCGGCGCCGTCGACGTGCCGCGCGCGTTCGAACGACTTCTCGCCCGCGCCGCGCTCGCGCACCAGCGCTGCGCACATCCCGTGCTCGCGGACTTCCTGCGGCCCGAGCACGAGGACCATCTGGCGCGTTTTGCCGCGCTGGACGACGCGGTGGCCCGCGGCAATCGCGAACGTGTGCGCGCGGCACTTTCGGCGCGCTCGCCGCGCGGAGCCGGCGCGGTGGAGGGCAGCGAACTGGGCGTGCTGCGCCGCGAAGCGGAGAAGAAGACCCGGCACCTGGCCGTGCGTCGGTTGCTCGAACAGGCGCGCTCGCAGGTCCAGCGCCTCAAACCCTGTTTCCTGATGAGCCCAGCGTCCGTTGCCCAGTACTTGCCGCCCGGCGGCCTGGACTTCGACGTCGTGGTCTTCGACGAGGCATCGCAGATCCCGACCTGGGACGCCATCGGCGCGATCGCGCGCGGACGCCAGGCGGTCGTGGTGGGGGACTCGAAACAACTGCCGCCCACGACGTTCTTCGAGCGCGCGGCGTCGGACGACGAAGGGGACAGCGAGGGCGAAGACGATCTGCCCGACGAGCTCGAAAGTGTGCTCGACGAGGCCCGCGCCGGTGGCCTGCCGCGTTTGGTGCTCTCCTGGCACTACCGCAGCCGCCACGAGAGCCTGATCCATTTCTCGAACCGCCGTTACTACGAGGGGCGCCTGTCGACGTTCCCCTCGGCGGCGCACCAGGTGGACGGCCTGGGAGTGTCGCTGGTGCGTGTACCCGGCGTCTACGACCGCGCGGGCACACGCACGAATCGCATCGAAGCCCAGGCCGTCGTGCGCGAGGTTGAGCGCCGCCTCGGCGATCCGCAGCTTTCGCGGTTCACGATCGGCATCGTCACCTTCTCGTCGCCGCAAGCGGCACTCGTCGAGGACCTGCTCGATGAACTGCGAGGGCGTCGGCCGGAACTCGAACGCTTCTTCCACAGCGGGGAGGAGCAGCCCGAAGCACTCTTCGTCAAGAACCTCGAGAACGTGCAGGGCGACGAGCGCGACACGATCCTCTTCTCGATCGGCTACGGCCCGGACGCGGACGGGCGCGTGGCCATGAACTTCGGGCCGCTCAACCAATCGGGCGGCGAGCGGCGGCTCAACGTCGCCATCACACGCGCCCGCCGCCAAGTGGTCGTGTTCGCGAGTCTGGGCGGCGAGGCGATCGATCTGGCGCGCACCCGCGCGCGTGGCGTCGCAGATCTGAAGTCGTTCCTCGAGTACGCCGAACGTGGACCCGCGGTGCTCGAGGCGGAAGAGCGCGCCGGCTCCGCGCCCCAGCGACCCGGACCCCTCGAACAGGACATCGCCGCGCGGCTTGCGCAGCGCGGCCACGCCGTGGATCTCGACGTCGGCGCCGGCAGTTACCGCATCGACCTGGGTGTGCGCGATCCCGACGAACCTGGCCGCTACCTGCTTGGCATCGAGTGCGATGGTCGTCACTACGCATCCGCGACCAGCGCGCGCGACCGCGACCGACTGCGCGCCGAAGTGTTGCGCGGATTGGGTTGGAAGCTGGCGCGGGTGTGGTCGCCCGAGTACCTGGAACAGCGCGACGCCGTGCTCTCGCGGTTGGAGGCGGACATCGCCAAGGCGCTGGAACACGCCCGCACCGCTCGCGCGCTGGATGCCGAACAACGCGCGCAGGCATTGGCCGCCGAAATTCCGGTGCCCGCGGCACCCGCCGACAACGCCGTCTCCGAGTCCGTCGACGATGCCGAGCCGACGGGTGGCTCCAGCTCCTACGCGTCGTCCCCGGCGGTCCAGCAGCCGTCCCCGGCCCCTTCCCCCGAACGACCGGGTGACGGCGCGCCGCTCTACCGGGCCTGGCGGCCCAAGCGGGCGCCCGTACCGCGCGACCGCTTCTACGACGCGTGGGCGGACGCGGTGCTCGGCAAGACCCTGGGCGAAGTGGTCGAGGCCGAGGGCCCGATCCTGTTCGATCTCCTGGCCCAACGTGTGGCGCGTGCGTGCGGATTCGGGCGCGTGACCCCGAAGGCCGTCGAACGCGTCCGCCATGCCCTCCCGCGCCTCACGGCGCCGGTTTCCCCGGACGGCGGCGAACCCGGCGGCGCGCCGCTCTACTGGCCGAAGGACGCGGATCCCTCCGCGCACCCGCTGTACCGTGTGCCGGGCGACGGCGATGAGGACCGCCGCGACGCGGAGCACCTGCCGCTCGTCGAGATCCAATCCGCGGCGCTCGAGCTGCTCGAGCTGTCCGGCGCGTGCCCCGAGGAGCCGCTGCTAGCGGAATTGCGCCGCATCTTCGGCTTCCAGGCGCTCGGCAAACGTGTGCGGGAGCGGCTGGAGATGGCGCTCGCCGGACTCGTGCGCCGCGGGCTGGTGCACCGTCTGGAGGACGGGCGCTACACGTTGTCGGACACGTCGGACGCGGGCGCGCGGTAGGCTCGCCGGGCCCATGAGTTCGTTTGCCTGCCAGACCTGCGGCACCGCGTTCGAGGTGCCCGCAAAAACTCTCGCCAAGTACCCCGGCTGGAAGCCGCGTTTCTGCCGCGAGCACAGCCCCAAACAGGCGAAGTCGAAGTCCCGTCCGGCGGGCCTCGCGAGCGAAGGCATGCTCGCGCCCGACGCGGTGCTCGCGAAGTTCCAGGACCCCGGCCAGGACGGCCTGTTCACGGACGGAAGTTGCCACCCCAACCCGGGCCCCGGCGGTTGGGGAGTTGTGTGGGTCGAAGGCGGCCGCGTGCGCGATGCGCGGCACGGCTACGAGGCCGACACCACCAACAACCGCATGGAGCTGCGCGCACTGATCGAGGCCTACCGCATGTTGCCTTTGGACGCGGCCGTGGTCGTGCACTCGGACTCGAACCTCTGTGTGCAGACCGTCACCACCTGGGCGAAGGGCTGGGCGGCCCGCGGCTGGAAGCGCAAGGAGGGGCCGATCGCCAACCTGGACCTGGTGCGCGAGCTGTACGACCTGTCCCTCGCGCGCCCCAAGGTCGAACTGCGGTGGATCCGCGCCCACGCCGGCCATCGGTGGAACGAGTACGCCGACTCCCTGGCCAACACCTGGCGCCGCGACGGCCCGGGTTGACCCGAATCCGCCGGACCGGGGGTGGCCCATGGCGGGTCCGGCGCCGAGCTTTTTGTCGCGTTCCGAGCGGCGCCGCGACTTTGCCGCAGGCGTGAATCGACAGGGCCGCCGCCCACCCCGGAGCCGGGCACAGAGTTTGCCGGTGACCGTGGGCCCTCCGTCCCTGGAGAGCCCTGCCCCCCGCCCTTCCCCTTCCAAGCGGTACCACTCCCCATGAAGACTTCGCATCTTCTGACCCCCTTCTTGGTTGCCCTCCTCGCGGCAACGGTCCAGGGCCAAAACAGGGCCCTCCTGATGCCGGGCGATGCCCTACCGGGCGCGGGCAACATCCTCGCCGTCGGCGACTTCGCACTGAACGCCCAGGGCTCCTGGGCGGCCCTCGTGACAACGGATCTGTTCGGTCCGTTCCAAGGTGTGTTGGTGCGCGATGGCCAACCCCTCGTCGTTCCGGGCCCCGGCTCGGTTACCCCGGTCTACGCCACCGAGTCGCGTTTCCTCGGAATCGACGATTTCGGCAACGTCGGCTACTACGGAGTCAACCCGGCGGACAGCACCGACTGGAGCTTGATGTGGAACCAGACGACGCTCCTCAAGCGCGGGGAACTCATCGACTTCGTGGGGGACGGCACGATCCTGCCGGTCGGCGCGGTGCGTGTGGCGCACCTCTCGGAGGACAACTCCGGCGCGGCCTACTGCGTGCTGAGTTCCGATCCTGCGTCCGGCACCTTGCGCCGGGCACTCGTGCGTGTGGCGCGGACACCGCTCGGCCAGTTGGACACCCGGATCGTGCTCGCAGCGGGCCAAACGCTGCCCACCGGACAGCCCGCGCCCGTCGCTCTGGACAGCGCCATCCGTTTCCGCAACCAGCTCAGCACGAACTCGTTCGGCGACCTGTCGTTCTCCGTTCTGGGTTCCGGTGTGTTCCGGTACGACCGCGGTTCGGGCCAGCTCAGCACCGTCCTCCAAGACGACGCGGAATCGCCGCTGGTCGGCAAGACCTGGAACATATCCCTGAACAACGCCGTGGCGCTCTCGGACTCGGGAGCCACGTACGTCCTCACGCGTCTGGACGAACCCGGGCTCGGCGGTTTGCAGGTGATCGCCCGCGACCAACAGTTGGCCGTGCTCGTCATCGACCCCTTTCTGGGCCTGCAGGGATTCCCGCTCACCACGATTTCGAGCTCGGCGGCCGTGCGCGTTTCCGCGAACAACCGCATCCTGTGGCAAGGCGGCTACTTGGATGGCGCAGGCGTGTTCCGCCGCGGTCTCTTCCGCGACAAACAGGCCGTGGTGCTCGAGGGACAAACCCAGGTCGAGGGCCACACGATCGACCGCGTGTCGCTGACCTCCGCCGATACCCACGACTTCACCGCACAGGCGGATGCGATCGTCTTCCGCGCTCGCACGGTCCAGGGGCAAACGGGGCTCTTCGAGGTGCGCCCCGATTCGGCGGTGCTGACGATCCCGGGCTGCTTTCCGAAGCAGTCGCTGCTGACCCTGCTCGGCAACTTGAAAGTCGGCGGACTGGCGCTGGCGCAGCTTCAGAACTCCCCGAGTCAGCAGGCCAGCGGGTTGCTGTTCCTATCGCCGCTCGGATCGACCGCCTGTGGGACCGTGTTGCCCGGCGTGGGTGAGGTATTGGTCGACACGACCCCCGGCCTGCTGACCGTGTTGGGTACGTCGTCGGGTGCGAGCAACCCGCAGGGCGACGCGTTCTTCTTTCTGGGGCTATTGCCCCCCAACTACGCGTTCCAAGGCCTGACCTTCTTCGCCCAGGGCGCCTGGGTGGACCCGCTCAGCGCCTTCGAGCCCGTGCGCGTGAGCAACGCGCTGCGCATCAGCGTGGGACTGTGACGGGCCGATAAACAGGAACACGGCATCGGTGGCGCGCAGAACCTCGCGCCTCCGGTGCCGTGCTTCCTTTCCAGCCCCGCGGGGTCGCAGCGGTGCGGGGCCGCGGCGCGCTGTTACTCGAGGGTGACGGCTACTCGAGGGTGACGGCGAGCGAAAGGGTACCGGCGAACTCGAAGTCCAGTCGGACCTCCCGATCCTCTTCGGTGCCGCCCATGCTTGCTTCGAGCGTCTGGTCGCCCGAAAGCTTCAACGCGTGCATGTGGTTTCGGGCGAGGTCCCAGTGGAGTTCGCCCTCCACTTCCCACTGGAACGCAGCCGTCATCTTCTCGGGACCGTCTTCGTCCGTGCCCTCCAGAGTTTCCCAGCGCTCGCGCAACAACTCGCTGCGGTCGGCGTTCCAGTTCATCTGCCCGGTCAGGCGGATGGTGGCTCTTTGCGTTTCGGTGTCCACGGCCGTCAGGGTCGCGCGCAGGGTGCCCTCGCAATCGTCGGCGACACCAAACGGAGTGAGTGTGGTCGCGAGCGCCGCCAGGAACGAGTCGCCTTCCTCCTCTTCGTCCTCGATCTCGAAACCCAGATCGCCGCACGGGGAGAGGTAGGGCGCCAGTGCGGCCGCGTCGACTTCCCACGTCGCATCCACCTCGACCTCGCCAGTGGGCAAAAGGGCCGCGAAATCGAGGTCCTGGGTCAACCCCGCCAAGAGGTCCTCGTCGAGATCGGAATCCTCGTCGAGCGCGGCGACGTCGTAACGTTCGGACTCGCTGTTCCAGGTGAACACGACGGTTTCCGCCTGCAGAGGACTCGCCAAGGTGTACTCGACCCGTTCGGTGAGGTCCTCCTCCTCGGAACCCGCCGTCTCGGTGCGCTGCAGTTCCGTGAAGCTGCGCTCCGTACGTACGACGCGACCGTCCTCGAGCGCACCAAGGGTGTCGACGACGGCGAACTTCCATGCGCTCCCCAGTGTCAGCGTCCACCCGTCCGGAGGGCCGTCCATTTCTGTGCCGTCCGCGAAGAGACGAACGTCTCCGACCGCAAGGTCGCTTTTCAGCTCCAGGTGACGGGAGAGCTTGGTGCCCGCTGCGGGCGCAAACTTGGGCCCCTCGGCCGGGATCACGGTCGCGAGGGCCAGCGCGGCAAACGTCAAGATTCGGCGGTTGTTCTGCATAGGCGTGAAACCTGTGGGGGACTCTGGGCGCCCCCATCCTGCCAGGGCCCCCGGCCGCGGTCCATGCGAGGGGTGGGCCGCGGCCGGAGCGCCCGCGTATGCTCCTCCCCATGAAAGGAGTGAAACTCGCCCTCCTGGCATCGTTGTTCGCCGCGCCGCCTCAGGAACTCGCGTGGGACCCGTCCAGCGAGCCCGCTGCTCCGGAAGTCAGCCGGTTGGAGGGGCGCGCCCTCGACGCGGAAGGGCAGCCCCTCGGGGGTACGACCTTGGAACTCTCGGTGGTGACGTCCCTCGGCACGTTGCTGACCAAGGCCACCGAGGAGGGCACCATCGAATGGCGCAAGAAGTACGACCGCTTCCGCGCCAAGACCGACGGTGCGGGAAACTTCGCCGTCGAGTTCGAACCGCCGCCCTTCGTTTGGCCGCTCGAGTTTCTCCTGCACGTGGCCGAGCGCCCGGATGGCCCCCTCCATTTTGTCACCGCTAGGCGCATCCGATCGGGCACCACCGATCTCGGCGACTGTGTGCTCGCGCCCCCCGGCGAGCTGGTCCGCGGACGGCTGCTGGACATGTCCGGCCAGCCGGTCGTCGGCGCCGTCGTGTCCGCGCGCACCCTCATCACCGTGGGCGGCGAGGTGTACGAGCCCGACCCGGCCCTGCGCACCATCAGCGACGACGAAGGCGTCTTCGTGCTGCTCGACCCACTCGGCCAAGGGGCCGCGACCTTCCACCTGGACGTGGGCCACCGCGAGTTCCAACGTGTGCACCGGCCGTTCAAGCGGGCCGAGGCGCAGGACCTCGCGCTCACCCTCAGTGCCGGGGGCACGGTGGTGGGCCGCATCGCAAATCTGCCCGGCTTGGACGAAATGCGCGGGGGTCCCTACGTGCGCCTCGTGCCGTCGGGTACCCGCCCGGCGCCGGTCGACCCCTACGTGGGAGGATCCGGCGGGATCGAGACTTGGATTCGGCGCCAGGGGCAGGAACGTGTGGCCGGCGACAACCCCATGGCTTCGGCCCCGACGGACGGGCTGCTCGATAGGCTCACCGGCGAGTTCCGCCTCGGCGGCCTGGAAGCGGGCACCTACGACTTCTCGGTGTGCTCGCCGCGCGACGCGATGGTGCTGTTCGAAGTGAAGGGACTTGGCGTGCTCGACGGTGAAGTCACGGCCGACGAACGCCTGGCGGCGATCGATCTCGTCGATCGGTTTTCAGTGCGCACGGTGCGCGTCGACGGGGTCGCGGCGGATGCGCGTGTTCTGGTCTACGCCCGGCCCGCCGGCGGAAAACCCGCGGACTTTGCGTTGGTCGCCGAGGCTGTCGCCGACCGGCGTGGCGTGGATATCGAGTTTGCGAGCGCGCGTTCCGAAGTGGACCTGTTGGTGGCGAGCGCGGGACGCATGGCTGCTCTCGTGCCAGGGGCAGGGCCCGACTCCAGTGCCACGCTCCGGCCCGCGCCCTCGCTGAAGGTGCCGCTGCCGAAAGATCTGCCGCGGTTGCCCTCGCGCACGGAGCTCCGCCTCGTGCTCGCCCCTTTCGACTACCTATTGCCGGGCCTCGAAACCGCGGCCACGGGCAAACCGGGCCAGGAGCTCGAACTGCCCGTGTCGATCCCAGGCATGCAGCGCCTGCGGGTCGAAGCGCTGAGCATGCAACTGCGCAGGGGCCAGGCCCACCGGCTCGTGGCAGGCCTCGAGCGGGTCCTCGTTTCCGCGCCCAAGGCCGAGGGCACCACCAGCTTCTCGCTGCTTTGGACAGCGCCCCAGCGGGCGGCCCTCGAGAAGGTTTTGGCCGAGTTGTCAGGGGACTGAAAGGGACCGGACGGAGCGGCTGCACCGGAATCACCCCCACGGGAAATCCCTTGAGCGGTTCGGGGTTGGCCGCCGATAGCGGCGGGAAATGGACTGCGCTGCCCTGAGGGCGCGCGCCCCAACCCCCCGTCCCCGTTGCCCCGGTTACGTCCCATGCACTGGCTCCGCATTCTCCCCATCGCTCTGGTTGCCTCCGCCGTCGCGTTCGCCTGGGTCGCCAAGGGCCCTGCCGTCCAGGCCCAGGAGGACAAGGACAAGATCACCCCCGAAATGGCGGCGGTGCTCGACACCATGACGAAGGACGTCGCGAAGTGGGCCGACGAGAAGGCGGTCGTCGACGCCGTGGTGGCCCAGAACAAGGTCGGTCCGATCGCGGACATGACGAAGGAGAAGTGGAAGGAGCAGCGCCGCCGTACGCCGCTCATCGACGGCTTCCAACAGAACGACGCCGCGAAGCTGATGGCCGAGCGTGTCAAGACCACCGAGGGTGTGGTCGTCGAGGCATTCGTGAGCGCCGCCCAGGGCGAAAAGGTGGCGTTCCTCGAGAAAACCTCGAGCTACATCCACAAGGGGTCGGCCAAGTTCGACGTGCCCTTCACGACTGGCAAACCCTGGCGCGGCAGCCCCGACTTCGACGAATCGACGCAATCCTACTCGCTGCAGTTCTCCGTGCCCGTCTTCGCGCCGCGGGCCGAAGGGGAAGGCGAGGACGTGCCGCGCAAGACGATCGGCGTGATGACCGTCGGTGTGGACCTCGAGAAACTCGCCGAACGCGCCAAGCGCGCGGCGGGCTGATCGCGGCGAATCGGCTCGCTTCCGCGGGCCGACGCACCCTACGCCCCACTCGTCCGCGCACCACGGTTCCCCGGTCCCTCCATGTCCATTCGCACTCGACTGCTCGCAACTTGCGCCGTGCTCGTCGCCTTCACGGCGATCGTGGGCATCCTCGGATCCCGCGCACTGGGTCACGCGAATCGCGCCTTCGAGCTCGCCGTCGAAGAGGACTTCCCGGCGATCACCGCGCTGCTGCAGGCCGACTCGTCGATGCAGCAGGCCATGGTGGCCCAGCGCAACCTGATGTTCATGAGCTACTCGAGCCCGGCCGCCGAAGAGGCGCGCACGGTGCACACGGGTCGCATGGACGCGGTGGACCAACTGTGGGCGGAGTTCCTGCGCCGCACGGGCGAACAGACGGACCCCGCGTTCCAGGCGGCCATCGCAACCTTCGAAACCGCATGGCGCGAGTGGCGCACCATCGGTGAGGAAGTCGTCAGCATTCTCGCCGAGGACTCCGCGGCGGCGCGACGGGACGCGATCGATGTGTCGGTGGCGAGTGGGACGCCGAAGTTCGAGGCGGCTCGGGAGGCCCTAAAAGCGCTGGTGGACCAGCGCAGCGCTGTCGCACAGGTCCACGTGGACGAACAGTTGGCCTCGGGCGCCGTCGCGCGGCAACGGGCGTACGCGACGATCCTCGTGGCCGTGCTGCTCGCCCTGGCCCTCGCGTTCTGGATGGCGTCTTCGATCTGCCGCCCCTTGGCGCGCGCCGCTGAGGTGTTCCGAGCGATGGCCGGCGGCGACTTCTCGCACCGCCTGGGCATCGCGCGGCGCGACGAGATCGGCAGCATGTCCAGCTCCCTGGACGCGATGGCGACGCGTCTCGACACCATGTCCCAGGCCGCCCACCGCATCGCGGAGGGGGACCTGCAGGTAGAGGTGCAGCCCGCGTCGAAGGACGATCGTTTTGGCCACGCGTTCGTGCGCATGATCGGCTCCCTGCAGGGCATGGCGGACTGCGCCGATCGCATCGCGTGCGGCGACCTGTCGGTGCAGGCAACGCCGCAGTCGGAACGCGATCGCCTCGGCCACGCATTCGAGCGCATGCTCGCCTTCCTGCGCAACGTGGCGCGCTCCGCGGACCACATCGCCGAGGGTGACCTCGACGTGGAGGTGCAGCGCCAGTCGCCGGACGACCAACTCGGTTTGGCGTTCGAGAACATGCTGGCCTCGCTGCGCTCCATGGCCGAAGGAGCCCGCGCGATCGCGCGCGGAGAGCTGGACCGCTGCGTCGAGCCGCGCTCGGATCGCGACCAAGTCGGTCATGCCTTCTCCAGCATGACTCATAGCCTCGCGGCCATGGCCCAGGCCGCGGAACGAATCGCGAGCGGCGAACTCGACGTCGACGTGAAACTGGCCTCCGAACGGGACCGCCTGGGTTTGGCGTTCCAGAACATGGTCGACGGACTGCGCCGCATGGGCATGGCCGCGGACCACATCGCCCGCGGTGACCTCAGCGTCGACGTGCGGCCCCGCTCCGAAAACGACAAACTGGGCCACGCGTTCGCGCGTATGGTCACGTCGCTCGAAACCATGGCTGGCGCCGCAGAACGCATCGCGGCGGGCGATCTGGATGTCGAAGTGCGCGCCCAGGGTCCGAAGGACCGCCTCGGACGCGCGTTCGAGCACATGACGGCATCGCTGCAGAGTGTGGTGGCTGCCGCCGTTTCGATCGCGGACGGCAACCTGGGTGTGCACCACGAACCGCAATCGGACCGCGACCAACTGGGCCACGCGTTCCAGCGTATGGTGAACTCCCTGCGCGAGTTCGCCAACGCGGCGGAGAGCATCGCGGCGGGGGACCTCTCCGTCGAACTGCCGGTGCGCGGCGACTCCGACCAACTGGGGCGCTCGTTCGCGCGCATGGTTGCGAACCTCTCGGCGCTGGTCGTGCAGATCCGCGCGTCGACGAGTTCCGTGTCGAGCGCCACCGACCGCATCCAGGCGGGCAATGCGGACCTCGAAATGCGGACCTCGGAACAGAGTCGCACCCTCGAAGTGGCGCAACAGGCGATCCACGTGGTTGCCGAGGCTGCGCGGGACAGCGCGGATCGCTGCCGTTCCGCCAGCCAACTGGTGCGGGCGTGCCAGGCCATCGCCGAACAGGGCCGCAGCATGATGGATACCTGTGCGGAGGCCATGGAAGTGATCGGCGCCTCTTCGCAGCAGATCTCGAAGAGTGTGCGTGTGATCAACTCCCATGCCGACCAGACGCACCTCTTGGCCTTGAATGCTCGTATCGAAGCGGCGCGTGCCGGCGAACACGGGCGCGGCTTCGAAGTGGTTGCGAGCGAGGTTGGCGACCTCGCGCGGGACTCAGGATTGGCCGCCCGCGGCATCACCGAACTCGTGGAAGCGAGCGACAAACGCACCGCAGACGGCGTCGCGAGCCTGCGCGAGACGCGCGAAATCTTCACGCGCATCACTTCTAGCGTCGGCGAGCTGACGGAGCTCGTCGTGAACATCGCGCGGGCCGTGGAGGAGCAGGCCGCGGAGACCGGCGAACTCCAGGCGCGTTTGCAGGAGCTGGAGGCGCTCAACGCGGAGAACGCCGCTCTCACGGTGCGGACTGCCGAGGGCGGCCGAGAACTCGGATCTGAGGTCAAGGATTTGAACGCCGTGCTCGGGAGCTTCCGCCTGCGCCCCGATGCCCAGGCGCACGTCGAGACCAGCGGTGAACGGCGGCCCGCCGCGGCACTTCCGGGGCGCCGCGCGGCCGCGCTGGCCCGATCCGCGACCCATTGATTCGGCCTCCCCGTTCGCCGCCCCTCCCGGCCGGTGTTGGTCGTGGTGTACGCTTGGCAACCCATGTTGCAAGCGGTGTCGATGGAGGCGGTGCGGGACTATCTCTTGGGCCTGCAGGATCGGATCTGCGCGGCACTCGAGGCCGAGGACGGCGCGGCGCGTTTCCGGCGCGACGAACTGCCGGGCGAGAAGGGCGGCTTGGCGCGCCCCCGTGTGCTCGAGGGAGGCACGCACATCGAGAAGTCCGGTGTGATGTTCAGCCACACCCGCGGTGTGGACCTGCCGCGCGCGGCGACGGCGCGCAGGCCGGAACTGGCGGGCCGCGCCTTCGAAGCCGCGTCCGTCTCGCTGATCGTGCACCCGCGCAATCCCCTGGCTCCCACCAGCCACGCGAACGTGCGCGCATTCGTCGCCACGAAGGAGGGCGAGGATCCGGTGTGGTGGTTTGGCGGCGGGTTCGACCTGACGCCGATCTACGGCTTCGACGAGGACTGTGTGCACTGGCACCGGGTCGCCCGCGACGCGGTGGAATCCGCCGCGCCGGGCCGCTACGGCGAGTTCAAACGCCAATGCGACACGTACTTCCACCTGCCGCACCGGGGCGAACCGCGGGGCATCGGGGGCGTCTTCTACGACGACCAGGGCCCGGCGGAGCTGGGCAGCTTCGAGCGCGGGTTCGCGTTGATGCGCGCGGTTGGTGACGGGTACCTGGCGGCGTACATCCCGATCCTCAGCCGACGCAAGACCATGCCGTACGGCGAGCGCGAGCGCGACTTCCAGCTCTACCGCCGCGGCCGCTACGCCGAGTTCAACCTGGCCTACGACCGCGGCACCCGTTTCGGACTCGAGGCGAAGAGCCGCGCGGAGTCGGTTCTCGCTTCCATGCCGCCCCTATGCCTGTGGCGCTACGACTGGCAGCCCGAGTCTGGCACCGCCGAGGCGAAGCTCTACGAGCGTTACCTGGTGCCGCGGGACTGGCTGCATCCAGAGCAGCCGCCCGAAGCGGTTCACCAGCCGAGCACGTAACCGAAGATCAGCGGCGCCACGATCGTGGCGTCGGACTCGACCACGAACTTGGGTGTGTCGATGGCGAGCTTGCCCCACGAGATTTTCTCGTTGGGGATGGCACCCGAGTACGAGCCGTAGCTCGTCGTCGAATCGCTGATCTGGCAGAAGTAGCCCCAGTAGGGGCAGGGCTCCTGCAGGTCCTGGTGGATCAACGGAACCACGCAGATCGGGAAGTCCCCGGCGATTCCGCCGCCGATTTGGAAGAAGCCCACGCCGGGGTCTTTCTTCTTCTGGGCGGCAGTGGCCTTGCGGTTCACGGTTTGGCCGAGGTACCACTCGATCAGCGCGCCCATGTACTCGGTGCCGGCGCGCACGGTGGTGAAGTTCTGGATGTCACCGGCGCGCACGTGCGCCACGAAGATGTTGCCGAGGGTCGAGTCCTCCCAACCGGGCACGAAGAGCGGCAGGTTGCGCTCCGCGGCAGCCATCAACCACGAGTTCTTCGGATCGATCTGGAAGTCCTTCTTCTTCAGCTTGGTCTGGAGCAGTTGGTAGAAGAACTCGTGCGGGAAGTAGCGCTCGCCCTTCTTGTCGGCCCTTTGCCAGAGGTCGAGGATGTGGTGTTCGATCGCGCGGAACGCCTGCTCCTCGGGAATGCAGGTGTCGGTGACGCGGTTCTGGCCCTTGTCCTCGAGTTCCTTCTCGTCCTTCGGAGTCAGGTCGCGGTAGTTGGGGATGCGCCGGTAGTGTTTGTGCGCAACCAGGTTGAACACGTCCTCTTCGAGATTCGCACCAGTGCAACTGATCGCGTGCACCTTGCCCTGGCGGATCATTTCGGCCAGGGAGAGGCCCAACTCGGCCGTGCTCATGGCGCCGGCGAGGGTCACCAGCATGCGACCGCCGCGATCCAAGTGCGCGACGTAGCCCTGCGCCGCGTCCTTGAGGGCGGCGGCGTTGAAGTGGCGGTAGTGGTGGTCGATGAACTCGCGGATCGCCATGGGAGTGTGCCTGCTGCTGGTGCCCGTGGGGGGACGGCTTCGAAATCGGTTGCGGGAAGAGGGTAGCCGCCGCGGCGGGCCGCGCAAGGGTCTTGGGCGGCGGCTGGCCGCCCGGCGCCGTTCACGACGTTGCAGCGTCGGCCTGGTCGCGGTACTGCAGGTCGTAGAGCTCCCGGTAGCGGCCGCCGCGTTTCAAGAGCTGCTCGTGGCGGCCCTCTTCCACCAGGCGACCCCCATCCAGCACGAGGATGCGGTCCGCGTCCCGGATGGTCGAGAGTCGGTGCGCGATGACCAGCGCCGTTCTGCCGCGAATCAGCTCCTTCAGCGCGGATTGCAGCAGCTCCTCGGTCTCCGTGTCGACGTTGCTCGTGGCCTCGTCCAGCACCAACACCGGGGGAGCGACCGCAAGCGCGCGGGCGAACGAGATGAGCTGTCGTTCGCCGCTCGAGAAGTTCTTGCCGCGCTCGGAAACCGGTTCGCGGTAGCCGCGCGCGAAGCGTTTGACGATGCGGTCGAGTCCCAGTCTGTCGGCCGCGGCGATGGCGTCGGCCTCGCTGATTTCGGGGTGCCCGAGGCGCAGGTTGTCGAGCACGGTCCCCTCGAACAGGAACACGTCCTGCAGCACGACGCCGACGCGCCGGCGGAGCTCGGCGATCGGGTACTGGCGCGCGTCGAGCCCATCCAAGCGAATGGCCCCCGAGCGCACGTCGTAGAGCCGCGTGAGGAGCTTTTGCAGCGTCGACTTGCCCGAGCCCGTCGCGCCGACGATGGCGACCTTCTCACCTGGCCGCACGCGGAACGAGATGCCGTGCAGCACCGGTTCGCCCTGGCCATAGGCAAAACGCACGTCGTCGAACACCACTTCGCCGCGGGCGGCGGGGAGTTCGACCGCTTCGGTGGGTTCGGAGATGAACTCGTGCACGTCCATGAGCCGGAAGATGCGCTCCGCGGCGGTCATGGCACTTTGCATGACGGTGTACTTGAGCGACAGGTCCGTCAGCGGTTGGAAGAAACGCTGCATCCAGAAAACGAACAGGAATAGCGTGCCGAGCGTCAGATCCGGCCGGGCGCCGAGCAGCACATCGCCGAGGATCAGCCGCGCCCCATACCAGGTGATGAGAGCCGTGGTGAAGGCGCTCAGCATGTCCGTGGCGGCGGAGAGGAACGATTCCCAGGTGACCGCGTCGAGCTGCGCGTCGCGCATCTCGGCGTTGATCGAGCCGTACTCGTCCTTCGCGATCTGCTCGCGCCCGAACGCCTGCACGAGCGCCATGCCGGCGACGTGTTCGTGCAGGAATGCGTTCATGCGGCTGCGCCGCGAGGTCATCGTCTGGTAGGCCTTGCGCACCCGACGCCGTGCCCAGATGGTCGCGCCAAGCAGGCCCGGGATGATGAGGAAGCTGACGAGCGCCAGCTCCGCGTCCAGGACCAAGAGGAACACGACCAGGGCGACGATCAGCACGAAGTCGCCGAGGATCGTCACGACCCCGCTCGAGAACATCTCCTGCAGGGCCTCGATGTCGCTGGTGACCCGGCCGACCAACTTGCCGATGGGGGTGCGGTCGAAGAACGAGGACGACAGCCGTTGCAGGTGGCGGAAGAGATCGCGCCGCAGGTCGAGCAACGCGTTCTGACCGGCGAGGTCGAGGAGCCAGACCTGGCGGCGGCGCGCCAGGTACTCGACCACGGAGATGGCGAGCAGTCCGGCGAGCACGGTCGTGTAACCCTCGAACTGCGCGGGCTCGATGTGGACGTCGAACGCGTGGCGCAGCAGGAAGAAGAGGCCGAGGCCGGCGGCCTGGGTGACGAGCAGGAGCGCGAGCGATGCCACCACGTAGCGCCGGTACGGGCGCACGTAGCCCCACAGCCGGCGCAGCAGCTCGGGCTCGAACGCGCCAGCGCTCTTGTGCTCGGGGTCGTAGACGCTTGCGCCCGTCGCCATGCGCGGCGTTTCCGTGGTCGCACTCATCGCGGGACCTCCTGGGGGGCCTCGTCCGCGGGCCGGTGCTCGGGTTCGCGCTCCTGGCTCTCGAAGAGCTCCGCATAACGACCGCCCCGCGCCAGGAGGGCCGCGTGGGTCCCGCGTTCCGCGATGCGGCCCTCCTCCAGCAGCACCACTTGATCGCAGTGCGCGACGGTGGAGATGCGGTGGGCGACGACGATGGTCGTGCGGCCCTCCATCAGGGGTTCGAGCGCGTTCAGGATGTGATCCGCGGTGTGGGTGTCGACGGCGGAAAGTGTGTCGTCGAGGATGAGGATGCGCGGCGCCATCAGCACCGCGCGGGCGAGGGCCGCGCGTTGGCGTTGGCCGCCGGAAAGGTTGACTCCGCGCTCGCCGACGATCGTCTCGAGCCCCTGCGGCAACTGGGCGAGGTCCACGTCCAAGTGCGCGATACGCACCGCTTCGGCCACGCGTTCCGGCGACGCGTCGCGCACACCGAGGGCCACGTTCTCGGAAAGGCTGGCCGAGAACAGGAAGGGATCCTGGGGCACCACCGCGATCTGCTGGCGCAGCCACGTGGGGGCGAGTTCGGTGACGTCCTCGCCGTCGACGAACACGGTGCCCGCCGGCACCTCCAACTGTCGCGCCAGGACCGCGACCAACGTGCTCTTGCCCGAGCCAGTGTGCCCGACGATGCCCAGCGTCGTGCCGGCCGGGACCTTCAAGCTGATGTCGTCGAGAACACGGCGGTCCGGCGGAGCCTCGCCACCCTCGGCGGAGACCGCGGGTTTGCGCAGGACGGTCAGGTGCCGCAACTCGAGTTCGCCGCGGACGGCGGGCAGACGGCGGTGTTCGGCGCGATCGGGCAGGGTCTCCTCCGCGTGCACCACCTCGAAGATGCGCGTCAGCGCGACGGCGCCGCGCTGCACCGAGCTGATCACGAATCCCAGGGTCCCGATGGGCGCGGCGAGGAGCTGCAGGTAGAAGATCAGGCTGACCACCTCGCCCGGCGTGACGGCGCCCGACTCGATGCGCGGAGCCGACACCGAAAGCGCGATCAGCATCGACAGCGCCGCCAGCCAGACCATCATGGGCGACAGTTTTGCGCGAGCGCGCGTAACCTCCAGGTTGAGGCGTCGGTACTCCTCCGCGTGGGCTGCGAAACGCTCGAAGTCCGGTGCTTCGAGCCCGAGTGTCTTGATGACGAGTTGGCCCGAAAGACTCTCCGCGACCTTGTCGCTGACGGTCCCGAGACTGTCCTGGGCGGCCCGCGAGCCCTCCTGGATCGTCTTGGCCAAGGCGCGCGCGCGCCAGATGAACAGCGGGAAGGGCAGCACGGCGCAGGCGGTTACCCAGACGTCGAGGCTCGCCATCATCGAGATGCCAATGGCGAAGAGCAGGGCGGTTTCCGCGATGTACATGAACACGGGGCCCGTCAGGCCTTGCACGTTGTTCATGTCGTTCACGGCCCGCGACATGACCTGGCCCGTGTTCGTGCGCAGGAAGTAGCTGGGCGCGAGCCGCGTCAACTTCGCGAACAGGTCCTCGCGCAGGTCGTGCACCACACGGCGCGACGTGCCCAGGATGTGCAGCCGACTCCACGTGCGCAGGTAGGCGCCGACCAACGCACTGCCCGCGATGAGCCCCGCGTGCACGGCGATGCGGTAGCGCGTGTGTTCCGGGTCGGCCTCTGAGTCCTCGGCCAGGAGTTTGCGCAGGTCATCGATCGCATCGCCGAGCAGCCACGGCACGAAGAGCCGCAGCACGATCGTCCCCACCAAACACAGCGAGCCCAGGAGGTAGGCGCGCCGGTAACGACGGTAGTAGGGAAGAAGTTCGAGGATCGGTCCGGAGCCCACGGTGCGTTTCGCCCCCTCCACCGTGGGGCCCTGGCGGCGGCGCGGCGGTCGGCAGGAGCAGAGCCGTTCCCGGGCGCGCGCGGCAAGGAGTATAGGCCCCGGGCGCGGGGGATTTTCCAGACGCGATCGCCTCGGCCCCGTCGGGGCGCTCCGCGTCGCGACCCGCGGGGTCCCAACGGGCGCTGCGGCCGGTGTTGGGCGGCCTAGGCTGCGTCCGTCGGACGCTCCGACCGCGTGCTCGCGCGGCCCATCCAGCGCGCCACGGCCGCGAGCAGCGTCTCCTTCTCGATCGGCTTGCTGCAGTAGTCGTCGCAACCTGCGCTCAGGCACCGCTCCCGGTCCTCGGCCATGGCGGCGGCCGTGAGGGCCACGATCGGCACTCGGGCCCCGAGTTGGCGCAACGTTCGCGCCAGTTCGTAGCCGTCGAGTTCGGGCATCTGCATGTCCGAGAGGATCAGGTCGAAGGGGCGACCCTCCGCCTCCGCTCGGGCGAACTCGAGCAGGGCCTGGCGGCCATCGACGGCCACCTGCACCTCCGCGCCGGCCCGGCGCAGGTGGTGGCTCACCAGCCGTCGGTTGTCCGGCCCGTCGTCGACGACGAGGACACTGCCGGAGAGCACGACCGGCGTGTACCGCTGGCCTTGGGTGCGACGCGGGGACGCGCCCGCGTGGGTCGTCCAGTGCGCATCGGGCGCGGGGACCAGCGGCAGCTCCAACTGGAACACCGAACCCAGGCCGACCGTGGTGCGCAGGAGCCGCACTTCGCCGCCCATCAGCCGCGCCAAACGGCGGCAGATGGCAAGGCCGAGGCCCGAACCCCCGAAGCGCCGGCTCACGGACGTGTCGCCCTGCTCGAACGGTGTGAACAGCACCCCGGCCTGGTCGCGGTCGATGCCCGGGCCGCTGTCCTCCACCTCGATGAGGAGGCGCAGTCCCTCCGCGTCGTCGACGACCTCGGCGGCGATGACGACGTTGCCCTGTTCGGTGAACTTGACGGCGTTGCCCGCCAGGTTCAGAAGGATCTGCTTCAGGCGCGTGGGATCGCTGTGGATGCGGTCCGGAAGCGCGTTCCGCAGTTCGAGCACCACGTCGAGACCCTTGCCCGAGGCCCGCGGCCAAACTAGGTCGCGCACGCTTGTCAACGTCTCGAGGAGCGGCGTTTCGCGCGTTTCCACCGCCATACGCTCTGCCTCGATCTTCGACAGGTCCAGGATGTCGTTGATCACAGTCAACAAGTGCTCGCCGGCGTTGCGGATCAGCTCGACCATTTCGGAGAGGTCCGCGTTGTCCGGGCGGTCGGCGAGGGACTCTTCGAGGACTTCGGCAAAACCGAGGATTGCCGTGAGTGGCGTGCGGATCTCATGGCTCATGTTGGCCAGGAACTCGCTCTTCGCGCGGTTGGCGGCCGATGCGGATCGGCGCGCTTGCACCGATTCCGTGACGTCCTGGATCGCACCCACGAGCCGCACCACACGACCCGCCGACAGAACCGGTTGGCCCTGCGAACGCACCCAGAGCGCCCGCCCATCCGCACGCACGAGGGGCAGTTCCAGATCCCATCCGGGACCGCCCGCGCGGGACGTGTCTAGCGCAGCCTCGAGGCTTTGGCGCGCTTCCTCGCGGTGCATCGACAGCACATCGTCGAGCTGAACGGACACGTGCGCGTCGATGCCGTAGATCTCTGCGACGACATCGGACCAGCGCAGGTCGCCACTTTCCACGTCGAGCTCCCATCCGCCGACGCGCGCAAGTGCTCCCGTGCGCGCCACGAGTTCGTTCGCCGCACGTACGGCGTCGTCGGCGGCGCGCTGTTCGGTCGTATCTTGGTTCGTGCCGACCATGCGTTCGGCGGCGCCGTGCGCATCGCGCGCCACGACCACACCGCGGGCCAGGACCCAGCGCCAACTCCCGTCCGAGTGGCGGAGGCGGTGTTCGCATTCGAACACCGCACTGCGCCCGGCCGCGTGCTCCGCGGCGGCGTGGAGCACCGATTCGAGATCGTCGGGATGGATCCGGCGTGTCCACTCCTCGAGGCGTGCGGGCACCCAGCGCTCGCCGACCAAGGCGGCCCAACGCTCGTCGAACACTGCGGTGCGCTGCACCAGGTCCCAGTCCCAGGCGCCCAGGCCGGTGCCCTCCATGGCGAGCTCCAGGCGCTCGCGCTGCAGTTCCAACTCGGCGCTGTGTTCGCGCACGGCGGCGGCGGACTGCTCGGCGGATTCCTTGGCCGCGGCGAGATCTGCGGTCATCGAGGCGGCCGCTGCGAGCGCCCGCTGTCGGCCCAGGTCGATCGAGTGCACCACCAGCGCCAGCAGCGCGCTCAGCAACACACCAACACCCAGGAGCGCCCAAGGCAAGAGTCCCCCGGAGGCACTCGCGTAGGCGTCGGTGGCCCACGTGCGCACGGTCCAAGGCAGACCGCCCAGGGTCACGGGTACGTCGTGCAACAAGGTGGTCCGCGGGGCCGACGACGTTCCCCCGTGCAGTGGTGTGAGCGGACCCGGATGCACACCCTCGTAGACCGCGAAGTGCAGACCGCGTTCGAGGCGCGAGCGGATGGCCGCGAGGCTCGTCTCGACCTCGAGTTCAGCGACCAACAGCCCCCTCACCGGCGGTGGCTCCGTCCAAAGACCGCGCTCGTACATCGGCAAGATCAGGTGCAGCCGCATGTCGCCCTGGGCGTCGCCCTCCTCAGGTGGCGCGTGGGTAAGCGTCGGCTCACCGGTTTGGATCGCGCGTTGGATCGCCTCGGAGATCGCCGGAGTTGCACCGAGGTTCTGGCCGAGCAGCCGCTGCTTCGCTGCCTCCGGCTCGGCGAAGCGCACCACGTACAGAGTGTCCTGGTCCGCCGCGCCGTGCAACTGCAAGCCGTGCACTTCCAAGCCGTGCACTTCGAAATCGGGCGCGCCCGCGCGTCGCTGCTCGGCGACGAACTCGTCCAGCCCAACGCGGGGCACCGGCTGCGCAAAGGCAAAGGCGCGCACACCGGGCAGATCGACACGCGCTTCCCGTGCCTCCAAGTGGCGGCGGAATCCGTCACGGTCGAGCTCTGGATGGGCGGCAAACGTCCCGCGCACACCCTTGAGCGCGTAGAGCGGCAGTTGCAACCGCTCCGCCACCTGTTCGGCGACCCGGTGGCTCATGCGTTCGACGCGGCCCCGCAGTTGGTCTTGCTCGGCCCGGTGCGCGCTGTGCGCCAGCCAAAGCGTCGCGAGCAACGGCAACAGCAGCACCACGAGGGAGCTGCGTCGTGCACTCCAACGGCGGGGGCGCGCCGGGTGCAGCGGGTCGGACGGGGGCGGGCTCAAGGGGGGGGCTTTCCCCAGGGATCATCGGGCCCCGGCGGGGGGGCGTCTGAAGTGCGGATCCAAAGGCGGTGGGCGGCGATTCGGGTCCGCGGGCCGCGGGTGGCTCGGCGCGGGCGGGCACCCTGGCGCCGAGCCCTGTGCCGGGCGTACACCTTGGCCCCCCGGAGCTTCCCGACCCATGGCGCACCCCCCCTTGCCCCGTCCGCAGCCCCCCCGCGGGCGGGCGGCGCGGGCCCTCGGGCGTTGGTTGGCGCTGGACCCGGCGGCGCGGCGGTTCCTCGTGGGGTCGGCGTTCATGGGCGCGGCCCACGCGTTTCCGTGGACCCTGCTGAGCCTGTTCCTCGACGCCGGCGGCTACGGCAAACCGGCGATCGGTTTTGTGCTTTCGGGGGAAGCGTGGGGCAAGCTGGCGGCGGCCTTGCCGGCGGCGCTCCTGCTCGCCCGGTTGAAAGATGCGCGGGTGCTCGGAGCGTCGGCCTTGGCGGCGGCCCTCTGTTACGCGGCGCTTCCCTGGATGCCGGGCCGCTGGGCGCTCTTCTCGCTGAACGCGGCCTCGGGTTTCGTGTGGGCGATCCACTACATCGCGATCGCGCCGTTCTTGTTCCGGCGCGCGCGAGCCGCGGACCGCGCGATGTTGTTCGGTTTGGCCGAGGCCGTGCACACGTTGGCGGCGGTGTTGGGAGCGTTGCTCGCCGGACGCTTGGCGGCGGGTCTGGGAGCGCACCTCCTCGATCCGGCGCAGGGCATGGCGGCCGCACTTTCGCTCAGCGGCCTCCTCCCGCTGGCCGCGGCCTGGGCGTACCACGGCATCCAGCCCGCGCCGGCCGCCGACACGGCGCGCGCGCCGCTCCTGCCGCGCGTGCTCGCCCACCGCGGCCTGCTGGGCCGCTTCGCGCTGCCACAACTCCTCCTCGGCATCGGTTCGGGACTGACGGTGCCGTTCCTGGCGCTCTATCTGTCCGATCGATTTGGGTTTGGTCCCAAGCGCGTCGGCGACCTCAACGCCGCGAGCCAGGTGTTGATGAGCGTGGGCTTTCTGGCATCGCCGTGGATCGCGCGCTACCTGGGGCTGGTGCGCGGCGCGGCGGCGGTGCAGCTCGCGTCAATTCCCTTCTTCTTGGTGCTCGCCTTCGCGGTGCATCCCTGGCTCGCCAGCGCCGCATTCTTGCTGCGCGCAGGATTGATGAACACGGCGCACCCTCTGGCGAAGAACTTCTCCATGCAGGCGTGTCCGGAGGGGCTGCGCGAAGTGCAGAACGCGATCACCAGCACCAGTTGGGGACTGGGCTGGGTCGTGGGGCCTCTGCTCGGGGGCAGTCTCCTCGCGCGCAACGGCAACGACTATTCGCACCTGATGCTCGGTACCGTCGTTTTTTATCTTGTGGGCGCGGGGGCCAGTTTGTTGCTCCTCCGGCCGCTGGAGCGGCAATTGGAAGCGGCAGCTCGCGCGAGCGCGAGTTCCCAGCACTCGGAAAGCCCAACGCACACAGCCGGCAAGACGTAATCTGCACGGAGGTTCCGCACCCGTGGGCTTGCCGCCAACGCGGCCCATGTGTCCACCGCGGGCGGTCCCTCGCCGCTGGAGGTGGTTGTCATGCATACGCTTTGGAACTCGATGGGTTGGATTCTCTTGGGACTTTCGGCGGCCCCGGTCGGCGCGGGTTCCCCACATGCCTTTCCCCAGGACGCGCAGCCCCAAGACCACGCGTCGGCGCCCGATCGCGAAAGGCGCGTCGAGTGGCTGTTCGAGAACATGCGCGATTCCGGCGTCACGACTGCGGTGCTCGTCGCGCGCATCGCGGGTGAAGACGTCGTGGCGCGCGGCTTCGGCGAAATCGCCGGTCGGCCGGCGGGCCCAGACGTGCACGTGCCTGCGGGCGCCGCGACGGAGTTGCTGCTCGCCGCTTCCGTCGTGCATGCCGCGGCCAAGGCCGAGGTCGATCTCCGTCGTCCGATCGCGGAACTGCTGCCCAAGCGCGATTTGAAGGGTCTCGACGTGTCGCTGCACCAGTTGTTGTCGCACACTTCGGGGCTGGCGCAGATCCCGACGTCCCGCCCGCAGGCTGCCTCGGCGGACGGGCAGGAGGGTGACGGTGCGCAAGAGGCTGAAAGCGGCGAAGAGACCGCAGCGGCCGATCCCGAATGGCTCGGTTGGCTGCGCGACGCACCTCGCCTGGCGGATCCCGACACGTGTTTCGCATGGACCAACGCGGATCCCATGCTCGCCGAGCTGTGGCTGGTGGACACGACCGGCATGGATGCACGCGCGTACGCTCGCAAGCACCTCCTGAGCCGGCTCTCCATCACTCCGCCCGCCGACGAGAGCGGGGATCCCGAGAGAGGGGATCCCGAGAGCTGGGCTCCGCTAGAAGTGCACTTGGGCCGGAGCGTCCACCCGGAGACCCACGTGCCCGAGCACCTGGCGGGTGTGGGGCTCGAACTGACGCCCCGCGACCTGGTCGGGCTGCTCGGCGCACTCGAGCGGCGTGCGATCCTCGACGAAGAGGGCTCCCAGCGGATGCTCGACGACGTGCGGCTCGCGAGCGGCGAAACCACGGGGCACGGTTACGGCCACGCAATCACATGGCTGGATCGCACGCCCGGACGGGCCCTCGGTGGGACCTTCCAGGGCACCTCGATGCGGCTTGCGCACTACCCGACGCTCGACCTCGAGGTTGCGGTCGTGGTGCGCGGCGGCACACGCTCGGCCGCTGCGTGGGAGCGGGCGCTGACGCGGGTGCTGCTCGACCTACCCCAGGCCGACGCCGTGGACCTACCGCTAACGGAGGAGGAGCGCGCACAACTCACGGGCGAGTACCGGATCGGCTGCGACCGACTCTCGGTGCTGTTGATGGACAACCGTTTGCAATTGCGAACCCCGCGAGAAGAAATTGCACTGGCGTACCTGGGGGGCGGTGTGTTCACCGCGCTGGATGGCTCGGACGTACGCCTCGAGTTCCGATTCGGCAGTGACGGCCGGGCCGTCGAGTTCCTGTTGGAGACCGATGGCCGCCATTCGTTGGCGCGCCGCTTCGACTGAAAGTCGCGGCAGCCGCTTGCAAGGGGACTGCGGCCCGTGCACGCTCGGGGCCCGTGCTCGTACGCTTGTCCGTGCTGCTGTTCCTGCTGTTCGCGCTTCCGGCGCAAGCACAGGATGTCCCCAAGGAACCCCGCCCCCGGGTCGCGCTGGTTTTGTCGTCCGGCGGGGCCAGGGCCCTCGCACACGTGGGTGTGATCGAGGCCCTCGAGGAGCTGCGGGTGCCGGTCGATCTGGTGGTCGGCAGTGAGACCGGCGCGCTGATCGGGGGTCTGTACGCAGCCGGGCTTGGCACGGCCGAGATCCGCGAGTTGATCGAGAGCGACGCCTGGATCAGCGCCCTCGATGGCAAGGTCCCGCGGCGCTCGTTGAGTTGGCGCCAACGCACGGTGGAGCGCGACTTCCTCGTGGCGCTGCCGGTGGCCCTGGGCCCCGAGCGCATGGGTCTGCGTTCGGGCTTCGCGCGCACGCGGTGGATCTCTTGGTTGCTGTCCAGCGCCACGTTTCGGGTGGCCGGGGTCAGCGAGTTCGATCACCTGCCGATCCCGTTCCGCGCCGTGACGGCGGACCTGGCGACGGGGGGGCGCGTGGTGCTCGACCGCGGCCAACTCGCCACGGCAATGTTGGCCAGTTTTGCCACGCCCGGCGCCTACACCCCGGTCGATCTCGACGGGCGCCAACTGGCGAGCGGTGCGATCCTCTCGCCATTGCCCGTCGACATCGCCCAGGGCGCGGGTGCCGAGATCGTGCTGCTCGTGGACGTCGCAAGTTCCGTGGACACCGAGGAACGACTCGATTCGTTCCTCTCGGCGGACCTGCAGGCGCGGCTCGTGGCCGGCGAGATCCACCGGGCGCGCGGCCTCGCGAGGCTCGGTCCGCGGGACGTGCACATCCAGCCCGAAGCGACCGACTTGGAGGAGGACAACTTCCGCGCGGCCGCAGCGTGGATCGCCGCCGGACGGGCCGCGGTCGAAGCGCACGCCGAAACACTCCGGGAGCTGTCGCTCGACGAAGGCGCCTGGGAGCGCCACCAAGCCCGGCGAATCGCCCGATTGGAGCCGTTTGCGCCCCTTTCGCGCATCCAGTTTCGCGACGATTCGGGCCTCTCGCGCGACATCCTCGACGCCCGCGTCGAGTCGCGCGTCGGCGCGCCGGCAGACCCCGCCGAGGTGCGCAGGGACCTGCGTCGCCTCTACGGGCTGGACTACCACGAGCGCATCGACGTAAGCCTGGAAGACGCCGGCGAGGGCACGCAGGCCCTCGTCTTCGACGCCCACGCATCGCCGGACGACCTGTGGGCGCCGCGTGCCGGCGTCGCGTTTGAGGGTGTGTTCGGGCAGGACGCCAGTTTTGTCGGCGGTGGTTCGTTCACCGTGCGGCCCATCAACTCCCTGGGCGCCGAGTGGCGCAACCGCATCGAACTCGGCAGCCGCATCCTGGTGTTCAGCGAGTTCTGGCAGCCAATCGAGGACAGCGCCACGTGGTTCGTCGCGCCGGCGGTCGGTTACAGCCAGTTCCGCGCGACCCTGACGGAGGACGACTCCGCCATCGCCAGCTTCGACGTCCTGTCGGTGAGCGGCCGGGTCGACGTCGGTCGCACGCTCGGCGATGTTGGGGACTTCAGGGTGGGTTTGGTGCGCTCCTACGCCGAGGCCAGTCTGGCGATCGGCGATCCCGCTGCGAACCAAGGTGGCAGTTTGGAGCAGGGGTTCGGCGAAGCGCGGCTCTCCATCGACACGTTGGACTCCTTGGCGCTGCCCCGGGAGGGCACCATCGCGCGTGCGCTGGGCACCGTGCCGCTCGACTTCCTCGGCGGAGATGCGGCGAGTTACGCGAGTCTCGAGTTCGACCACGCGCACACGTTCGGCCGCACGACGCTGGTCATCGGCGGTGAGTACGGCACGGCGCTGGACGACGAGGACGGACTTGCCGCGTTCTTTCCGCTCGGCGGCTTCCTGCGGCTCTCGGGACTCGGCCGGGACAGTGTGGGCGGCGCGCACGCGGCGCTCGGACGACTGGTCGGTTGGTACGCGTTGTCGGAGCGGCAACTCGAGCGGCGTCTCGTGAACTGGTACGTGGGCGGATCCGTCGAAGCGGGCCAGACCTGGCTCGACCGCGACGACATCTCCCTCGGCGACCTGCGACCCTCTGGTTCCGTTTTTGTGGCCGCCGACACGATCCTGGGTCCGATCTTCGTCGGCGCGGGGCTCACGTCCCCGGGAGAGTTCGCGGGTTTCCTGACCTTCGGCAACCTGTTCGGCAACTGGGACCCCCTGTGACGCGGCCAGGGGCGCCTCGCCCCGTGCGGGTTTGCCCGGACCCTGGACGGGGCCATTTGCGCATCGGTACGCTTGGTGTTGGCGGCGCTCGAGGTCGCGCGTTCTGCGCGGTCGGCCGTCTTGCTCCAGTTCCGCGGTACCGTCCGCCGATCCCCCTCTCAACATGTCCGGCCCTGGCCCAAGTTCCGTCGGCGCCCGTTTTTTCGCCCTGCTGCTCGCATGGATGTTCTGGGGGGCGACGGCGTTCGCCCAGAACACCACGAGCCTGAACCCCGCTGACAAACACCCCGGCGTGGTGCTCAGCCCCGACGGACTGTCGGTCAGCTACACGGGATTCGGCATGCAGGCCGTGCGCTCGGTCGAGGCGTTGGCGCCCGGCAGCGGTCTGCGCTACTTCGAAGGCGAGCGCCTGATCCCGTCCGGCGACTTCGGCTTCGGTGTGGGTACGGCCGCGGTGCCCCTCACCCAGGGGCCCGGTGCAGGCGATCAGGGCCTCTCGGTCAACACCATCGGCGGCATCTTCACCGGCGGTGTCTACGTGGGCGGATTCCCGGCTGGGCTCAACACCCACTACGGCCTCGCGGTGGATTACCGCGGTGAGCACCCCATCGTGCACGTGATCGCGCGCACCGTTGCGGATGGTCCTGGTGTGGTCGTGTTGACCAGAACCCTGGACGCAGTCGTCGATCCGCTGCACATCGTCGTGTTCGGGTATTCGATCGTCCCGGGCGAGCAGCAGCGCATCAACGCGGGCAACGACCTATTCGGAGCGCCCTTCCAATACGACGGGGCCCAAGCCCTCGCGAACAGTGTGTGGCTCGCCGACGTGGGCTTCGCGCCCACTTGGAACGAACCGCCCAGCCTGGCGGTTGTCGGCGGCGATCGGGTGACTCCGGTCGGTGTGCAGGTCGCGTTCGCGGCGAGCGCCGAGATGTTCGCCGCCGGCGACCTGGACAGCGCGATCGAGTGGACCGTCGAGCCGGGTGGTTTCACCGGCACGGGCCCCAACTTCGCGTTTGCCCCGGCCGCGCTCGGGCCCCACACCGTGGTAGCGCGCGTGTTGAACTCCCAGGGCCACCCGGCCGAGTCCCGTCGCGTCGTGCACGCGATCAGCAGTCCGTCCATCGACAGCGACGACGACGGACTGACCTACGCGCAGGAGCTGCTCTCGGGCACGGATCCCCTGGTCCGCGACAGCGACGGCGACGGCCTGCGCGATGCGGACGAGGTCTTCGTGCACGGCACCGATCCTGTGCTCGTCGACACGGACGGCGACGGCATGGGCGATGGGTACGAGGTTCGAAACGGCCTGCTGCCGCTCATTCACGACGCTGCCCTCGATCTCGACGCGGACGGAGCCACCAACGGAGCGGAAGCCGTCGCGGGCACGGACCCTGGCGATGGCGGCCAGTTCCCGGGTTCCGGCGCCGTGCCCCTGAGCGCCGTCGACCGCCATCCTTCGGTGCTCTTGAGTGCCGCCGGTACACAAGTGGCGTACAGCGAAGCCGGTCCGCGGGGTGTGCGCAGCGACATCGCGGCGATGCCGGGCACTGGCTGGCACTACGTGGAGTGCGAGCGGCTCCTGCCCACCGGGAGTTTTGGCTTCGGCGTCGCGACGGCAGCGGAGTCGCTCACCGTCGCCGGTGGCACCAGCGCGCAGAGTTTGAGCGTGGATTCAGGTGGCGCGGTGCGTTACGGCGGCGCGGTCGTTGCGAGCTTCCAGAACCCGGCGATGGTGCGCTTCTACGGCGTGGCGCTGGACACCACCGCGTCGCCGGCCGTGGCCCACGTGTTGGTGGGCAAGGAGACGGGAGCGCCCGAAGTGCTCGGGCCTATTGCGCTCACGGGTGCTGCCGGGCCCCTCTACGTGCACGTGTGGGGCGACATGGCCGGACTCGGGCCGGTGCAGCGCATCCAGGGTGACGGCGGCCCGGAGGCGCCGGCCTTCCGCTTTGCGGCCGCCTACGAGCTCTACCTGAAAGGCGTGCTGGGAGCAGAGTTCGTCGGCTCCGGCTTCGGTCCCGCGCACAGTTGGCAGGGCCGCCCGACCCCGCCCGAAGTGGCCGAAGTGAAGCTCGTCAAGGACGCCGGCACCAACGCCGGATTGGTCCTCGGTCCGGACGGGCGCAGCACCAGCTACACCGCGGTGCAAAAGAGTGCGATCCGCGCCAACCAGGCCATGGTCGGCGAGTTCCGCTACTTCGAGACGCGCCGCCACGTTCCGCCGACGAACATCGGCCAGGGCCTGATCAACCCCTTCGCCGCGATCGACCCGTACTGCTGCGTGTCGACCTCGCTGAGCGGCGCGCCGCCTTCGATGTCGCTGAACTCGTTGGGCGGAGTCTGGCGCAACCTTGTATTCCAGACCAACTACGACGCGTCCAACGACGTCTACGGGTTCGCGGTGGATTACCGCGCGAGCCGACCGACCGTGTACGTGATCGTCGGGGACGCGTTGGCCGCGACCCTCCAGTTGACCGACTTCATCGCGCCCATCGTGCCCATGCTCTACGGCGACCCGGCGGGCGCCGTGAAGACCGGCAGCATCCACTTCGGCGAAGAACCGTTCCGCTACGACCCGTTCGCCGTGTTGCAGGTTGCAGGTGTGGACGTCTCGGCCCTGGAGCTGGGCTGGGGCGAGGCGAACCGCAAGGGGCTCGGCCAGAACGTGCCCTCGCAACTCGCCGCAGCGCCGGCGCAGACGCAGATCTTGGTCGGCCAGGACATCGTCGCCACGGCCACCGCCACCGACGTGGACGGTGCGGACATCGCGGCGTTCGTGCGGTGGAGCGACAACCGCGGCGGACCCGTGGTCTTCGGCGCGGGGTACCAGCAGACGACGACCGAGTTCGGCACGTTCGAGCTCACCGCCGAGCTCACCGACAGCCTCGGCCAGACGCGCACCGCGACGTTCGTGGTCGAAGTACTCGACATCGACTCGGACGGAGACGGTTTGACGGATACCGTCGAAACCCAACTCGGAACCGATCCCCAGAATCCCGACTCCGACGGCGACGGCATGCCCGACGGATTCGAGGTGCAGTTCGCGCTCGATCCGCTGAACGACGACGCGGCCTTGGACGCGGATGGCGACAGTTGTTCGAACCTGGCCGAGTACGTGGCCGGCACCGATCCCTTGGACGTGCTCTCGTATCCGGGTGCGCCGGCGCTGACCTTCCTGAACCCGCTGGACAAGCACCCGGACCTGGTGATCGCGCCGGACGGCTTGGGCACGATCCACACGGGTTTTGGCAACACCGGGGTGCGTTCGGACCGCTCCCTTTCGCCCGGTGAGGGCTTCCGCTACGTCGAAGCCCGTCGGCTCTCGGGGCCCGCGGACTACGGCTTCGGGATCTCGATGTCCGACGTGGCGCTCGTCGGCAACCCCGGTCAGTCGAGCCACGGCTTCGGTTTGAACACGCTGGGTGGGCTCTGGCACAACGACGCCTTCGTGGGCGGCCTCGGCGGCGCGCAGAAGGACACCTACGGGCTGGCCGTCGACTACCGCGGCGCGAACCCCGTCGTGCACGTGATCACCGGTGCGGGCCCGGGTGGAGCCGGCGTGCTCGTATTCAGCCAGACCCTGACCAACATCAGCGGGCCGGTGTTCCTGCACGTCTACGGCTATCCGCAACTCGCGGGTGTGCAGATGCAGCTCGATCCCGGCAACGGGCCGGGAGCGCCGGCGTTCGTGTACGACGCGGCGGCGATCCTGCTCGGTGCCAGTGTGCCCGGCGCGACCGAATTGGAGCTCGGTTGGAATCCCGAGGTGCTCGCGCCCACGATCACCATCCTCACACCGCCCCAGAGTCTGGAGCAGGGCAGCGGCCTGCTCGTGTCCGCCGTGGCGACGGGTTCTGGCGGTCAGGACTTGAGCGCGTCGATCCAGTGGCTCGACGCGAGCGGCGTGCAGTCGGGTGTGGGGACACCATTCCTTTTCCTCGGCGACACACTCGGCACCCACGTGCTGCGCGCTTCGATCGTCGAAGGCAGCGGTGCGCGCGCCTTCGCGGAGCTCGTGTTGACGGTGCTCGATCCGGACACGGACGGCGACGGAGTCGCCGACTCGCTGGACGGCTGCCCCCTCGATCCCAACAAGAGTGTGCCAGGCGTCTGCGGCTGCGGCGTGTCCGACGTGGATAGCGATGGGGACGGGGTGCCCGACTGTTTCGACGGCTGCCCGCTCGATCCCAACAAGACGGAGCCTTTGGACTGCGGCTGCGGCGTGACGGATCTCGACAGCGACGGCGACGGCGTGCCGAACTGCGTGGACGGGTGCCCGAACGACCCGCTCAAGGTGTCGCCCGGTGACTGCGGCTGCGGCGTGACAGACCTCGACAGCGACGGCGACGGCGTGCCCGACTGCGCGGACGGTTGCCCGCTCGATCCCAACAAGGTTTCCGCCGGCGATTGTGGCTGCGGCACACCCGACGTCGACAGCGACGGAGATGGAGTGCCCAACTGTTCCGATGCGTGCCCGAACGACCCGCTCAAGGTGTCGCCCGGCGCCTGCGGCTGCGGTGTGCCCGACTTGGATAGCGACGGCGACGGTGTGCCGGATTGTTTCGACGCCTGCCCCTTCGATCCCACGAAGGTCGTGCCCGGGGACTGCGGCTGCGGCACGTCCGACGTGGACTCCGATGGGGACGGCGCTCCCGACTGTGTCGACGAGTGCCCCTTGGATCCGAGCAAAGTGCTGGCGGGGAACTGCGGCTGCGGCCAACCCGAGGATTGTTCTTATCTGGTCGGGGCGCCCGCGACCCTCAGTGTGGCGGGTGGTGGCGACCACGTGCTCGAGTTGGACGCTGGGGCCGAACACGCCTCGCGCATCTACCTGATGCTCGGCAGCGTGACGGGCACACAACCCGGTTTGCCCCTCGATGCAAGGGTGCTGCCGCTCAACTTCGATCCGTACTTCTCGCTCATGTTGGCGCAGCCCAACTCGGCGGTGTTCGTCTCGACGCTCGGGCTGCTCGACGGCGCCGGCGCGGCGACGGCGCGCATCCGCGTGCCCGCCGGCCTCGCGGTGCCCCTCCTGCCGCTGCACCTCGACCACGCCTACTTGGTGATCGACCCCGTGTTCCAGAACGTGGTGCTGACGAGCAACGCGGTGGGACTCGATCTGGTCCCGTAGCGCCCGTACCCGTGGACGGGAGGCGCCCCGGGCGCTAGGTTCGGGCCCCATGGCGGGGCGGCAACGCAGCGCGCGCTGGCAGCGGCTCGAGGACGAGGCGCTGCTCGACCTGCGCCTTTGTGACCTGGGGCTCGAGCTTCGCGGCACTGCCCTGGCGGCGCGTGTGGCCGCGCTGCACGCGGAACTGGAGGCCGTCGGCCTCGTCTTTCGGCCCTACGTGTGGTTCTCCAACGACTGGTTCACTCCGGACGGTCTGACGGGGTTTGCGGCGCCCTTCTACCTGGCACATCCCAGGCTGCTGCGGCTGGAGCGCCACCAAATGCTGGAGGTCGAGGGCGGCGGTTTGGCCGAGTGCCTGCGCATCCTGCGCCACGAAACTGCGCATGCACTCGACAACGCGTACGGCCTGCGCCGGCGGGCCGAGTTCCGACGTGTGTTCGGCGCGTCCAGTCAGCCGTACCGCCAGACCTACGCCGCGGACCCGCGCAGCCGCCGGTTCGTATTGAACCTGCCCGGCTGGTACGCCCAGAGCCATCCCCTGGAGGACTTCGCGGAGACCTTCGCGGTCTGGCTGCAGCCGGGCTCCCGCTGGCGGCGTGGGTACGCGGGCTGGCCCGCCCTGGCGAAACTCGAGTACGTGGACCGCCTGATGACCGAGCTGCGGGGCCAGCGACCGCGTCTTCGCACCCGCCGTCGCGAGCACAGTGTCGCGCAACTGCGCACGACCCTCGCCGAGCACTACCGCCAGAAGAAACGCCGCTACGGCAGCGATGGCGGCGCGCTGCACGGTTTGGCCCTGCGGCAGCTCTTCTCCGATGAGCAGCGCTACCGCCGGCGTGAGAGCGCCGCCGCCTTCCTGACGCGCCTGCGTGTGCCGCTCGTGCGCCGCGTCAGCACGTTCACGGGCCAGCACCGTTACAACGTGGACCAGGCGCTCTTGGAATCGATCCAGTTGTGCAAGGAGCTGGCTCTGCGCCTGGTGCGCTCCGAACGTGAGACGCACCTGGACGTGGTCAGCCTTTTGACCGCGCGCACGATGCAGTTCACCAGCGGTGGGAGGCCGCGGTTCACCCGATGAAGCCGCTGCGTGTGCTCGTCCTGGTCCACGAGGGCCTCGTCCCACCCGATTCGATCGAAGGGCTGACGGACGCCGAGATGGGGCCGTGGAAGGCGGAGTACGACGTCAGTGTAGTGCTGCGCGAACTGGGGCACCGCGTCGAGGTGCTCGGTGTGGGGGACGAGCTGAAACCGATCCGTGAAGCCATCGAACGCTTCCGTCCCCACGTGGCATTCAATCTGCTCCTGCACTTTTGGGGAGTGGGCATCTACGACGCCCATGTCGTCAGCTACCTGCAGCTCCTGCGCACACCCGTGACTGGTGTGAATCCGCGCGGCCTCCTGCTGAGCCACGACAAGGCACTCTCGAAGAAGCTGCTGGCGTTCCACCGCATCCGCGTGCCGAAGTTCCTGACCTTCCGCCAGGGCGGATCGCGGCGTGTGCCCCGCTCGACGCGGTACCCGCTGATCGTCAAGAGCCAGAACGAACACGCCAGCCTTGGGATCGCGCAGGCATCGATCGTCCGCGACGAGGCCGCGCTGCTCGAACGTGTGGACTTCGTGCACCGCAACGTCGGTCCCGACGCGATCGCGGAGGAGTACATCGAAGGCCGCGAGCTGACGGTCGGTGTGCTCGGCAACCAGCGTCTGACCGCGTTTCCCGTGTGGGAGCTCTCCTTCGAGAACCTGCCCGACCGCGCGGCGCCGATCGCCACGTCGAGGGTCAAGTGGGACCACGCGTACCAGAAGAAGGTGGGCCTGGTCTCGAAGGCCGCCAGCGACCTCGATCCGGCGGAGGCCCAGCGCATCCAGGCGCTCGCCAAGCGCATCTACCGGGTGCTGGGCCTTTCGGGTTACGCGCGCATCGATATGCGCCGCACGGAGGCGGGCGAGATCTACGTGCTCGAAGCCAACCCCAACCCCGACCTGTGTTACGGCGAGGACTTCGCCGAGGGCGCCGAAGCGGTCGGGTTGGGGTACCCCGACCTCTTGCAGCGCATCCTCAACTTGGCGCGGGCCTGGCCGACCCCGTGGAAGGCCTGACGAGTTCGCGCCCGCGTCGCGGGATGGACCTGCGCGGGCCGCGCGCCCGCATCAGCCGCGCGCCTCGGCCAACACACGTCGCAGGTAGTTGGCGTAATCGCTCTTGCCCGCCTGGGCGGCCAGGCGCTCGAGGCCAGCCGCATCGATGAAGTTCTGCTCGAACGCGATCTCCTCGATGCAAGCCACCTTCAGACCCTGTCGGTGCTCCAGGGTCTGCACGAAGAGGGACGAGGAAACGAGGCTGTCGTAGGTCCCGGTGTCGAGCCACGCGATGCCGCGGCTCATCGTCTGCACACTGAGTTGGCCGCGTCGCAGGTATTCGCGGTTCACGTCGGTGATCTCGTACTCGCCGCGCGCCGAGGGTTTGAGTGCCTTGGCGATCTCCACCACCTGTTGGTCGTAGAAGTAGAGCCCCGTCACCGCCCAGTTGGACTTGGGTGCCTTCGGCTTCTCTTCGATCGACAGCGCCTTGTAGTTCCGGTCGAACTCGACCACGCCGTAGCGCTCCGGGTCGATCACTTGGTACGCAAACACGTTGGCCCCGTGCTGCAGCGCCGCGGATTCCTGCAGCATGCGCGTCAGGTCATGGCCATAGAAGACGTTGTCGCCCAGGATCAAACACACCGGCGAGCCTTCGCAGAAGGTGTCGCCGATCACGAATGCCTGGGCGATGCCGTTCGGCTCCGCCTGTTCGCGGTACTCGAAGCGCATTCCGAGTTGGCTACCGTCTTCCAGGAGGTCGCGGATGCGCGGTAGGTCCCGGGGCGTCGAGATGATCAGCACCTCGCGGATGCCCGCCAGCATCAGCACCGACAACGGATAGTAGATCGTCGGTTTGTCGTAGACCGGCAGCAGTTGCTTCGAGATGCACTTGGTGAGCGGATAGAGGCGCGTGCCAGCGCCTCCCGCGAGGAGGATGCCTTTCATGGGGGGGAGCCTTCGGGTGGACGGCCGAAGAGTCTACCCACGGGAGCCCGTTCGCGGGGCGAGGCCGAGGGCCGCGAGGGCCGCCTCCGCCTGGGGGGCCCAACCCCGATTGGCGGTGGGGGACGCGGGCGAGGGGTGGGGGATCGAGCCCACTGTTTGGGGGAAGCTGTGTAGCCGCGCGACACGCTCCAGCCGGGTTCGCGCGAAGGCCCCCACACCGACCAACTGGCGGGGCCCCAAGGCGCGAATCACATCCGCCAGCGCGCCGTCGCAGGCCTCTTCCAAGGGCTGGCGCTCGGCCGCCGGAAGTTTGTCCGGCGTGAGGTTCGCGCCGGAGGCCCCCAGGAACGCCAGCGGGCACCAGTTCCACACGAAAAACTGCGCAAAGAAGCTGTCCGCGTCGAGATAACGCTCGGCTGCCCACCCCCACAGGCGCTTGCCGCTGACCTCGGCGCGCCGGCAGGCGAATCCCTCCACCGGCCGCTTGGGGTGTTCGAGCGGCGGTCGCCGCACGGGTCCCTCGATGCCAAGGAAACCGCGCACGGCCGCGACCTCGCCGAACGGCACGCCGGTTTGCACCATCCCGAACGGACCCGGGTTCATGCCCAGGAGGAGTGCATCGGTGCCGAGCTTCGCGTAGCGGGTGAGGTACGTCTCGAACGGCGCGCGCGCGTACTCGAGCGGGTTGTAGACGCACGCCACCGGGGGCGCGAACGCGAGTTGTGCCAGTTCCTTCGACAGGGCCCGGGCGCGCCGCACCAGTTGCTCGGGGAGGGACATCGAAAGAGTGTACCGATCGGCGCACACGTGCGGCGGGGGCCGCCCCGCCGCTGCTGCGGCGAGACGGCCCCCCGAGGGCGGGCAGCCGATTGGGGCTCAGGAGCCCGGCGGCACCAACACGCCGTCGATCACGTGCAGCACGCCGTTGGCCAGCTCGATGTCGAAGGCCAAGAGGGTCGACTGGTTGATGAGCACGGCATTGCCACTTTGGCTGAAGCTGATAGCGGGGCCGAGCACCGTGGCCGAGCCGGGCAGCGCCAGCACGTCCGAAGCGAGCAGTTTGCCCGCGACCACGTGGTACAGCAGCACATCGGAAAGGGCCGCAGGGTCATTGATGAGGCCGTCGAGCACACCGGCGGGCAGGCGATCGAAGGCGCGGTTGGTCGGGGCGAAGAGCGTGAAGGGACCCGCGCCCGCCAACGTGTTGCCGAGGCCGGCAACGCCCACCGCGGTCGTCAGCGTGGTGAAGGAGGGATTTGCGGCGACGAAGTCGACCAGCGTAGTGGGTTTCGGGTCGAGCACACCGTCGATCACGTGGATCACGCCGTTGTCGACGAGCACATCCGTCTGCAGGACCGAGGCCTGGTCGAGGTAGAGGCCGAACGGTGTCGGGTTGATGAAGATGGAGTTGCCCTGTACCGTGGCCGCGCTCGCAAGAGTGACCACCGTCGACGCCGGAACGGCGCCGGGAATGACGTGGTAGGTCAGCACATTGGCAAGTGCCGCGGGATCGTTGACCAGGGAGCGCAGCACACCCTGCGGAAGGGCCAGGAACGCGCTGTTCGTGGGCGCGAGCAGCGTGAACGGACCGGGCCCGTCCAGCGTCGCGCGCAGACCGGCGATGTCGATGGCCGCGCTCAGGATGGAGAAACTGGGATTGCCATCCAGGGCGTCGACGATGGTGTTCGGTGCATCAGCGGGGCTCAACACCGACGCGATGGTGTGAACGACCCCGTTCGATGCGAAGTTGTCGACGGCCAGGATCTTGGAGCTGTTGACGAACGCGTTGCCCCGGTTCGTCGAGAACGCGACCTTGCCCCCTTGCAGGGTCGCCTCCTTCCCACCCAGCAGCACTTCGGTCGAAGCGAACTGCCCGGGAAGCACGTGGTAGAGAAGGACATTTGCCAGCGCGTCGGGATCCGCCAACAGTGACGGCAACACGCCGTCGGGCAGCGCCGCGAATGCCGCGTTGTCGGGAGCGAAGACGGTGAACGGACCGGGCCCCTTCAACGTGTTGACGATGCCACCGGGCACGACACCGGCTGCATCGACGGTCTGGATGGCGGTGACGAGGGTCGAGAAGTTCGGGTCGCCGACGAGTGTGTCGACGACGTCGAGAGTGGACTGCGCGTGCACCGACGCCGACAGGGCAGTGGCACCAAAGACAGCCGTGGCGAAGGAGAGGACTCTGCGTTTCATGGGATCGATGGGGAAGATGTGGTGTGCGGGCGGCGGATCCGCCAACTTCGTGTGAGGCGGAGCGGCACGTGCTCCGTTGCCCCCGCGCCTTCGCGGCGAGTCCGGCGTGCGGATGCGCAAAATCCGGCAAGTCGCGGCGGATTCCGGCCGGCGGTTCCGGCGAGCGGAGCTCGTGTTTCGCCCGCGGAATGCTCCTTCGCGCAAGGGGGCAACGACCGGTGCGAGGGCCGCGCAGCGCCTCGGAAGCCCGGCTCCCACCCGGAGCGCCACCGGAGCCGCGCTCGGATCAAGAAGCCGTCAACGGGCGGGTTCGTAGGGGCAGTGCCTGCACGTCCGCCCGCAGCAACGGCCCTGGGCCAAGAGGAACGGGCCGGTCAACACGGTGAGGCCCGTGCGGGGGTCCGGATAACCGGGGCGCCCGGCGCGCACCGCGGCGTCGTGGAGTTCCCGCTGCAGGGCAGTCGGCGGGCGCCGCTTGGGGGCCGGAGGATTCGAGGATTCGGACACGCGGCGTTGGCCCTGGGCGCTGGGACGGCCCAAAGCCTACCGCCCGGCCGGCGTCGGCGGCCCGTAGAATCCCGCTCCGCAAGCGCCCGGAAGGGAGGTTGCAACCCATGGGAGCCCGAGGAATTTCAGGATGAGGATCGTGTGCATCGGCGGTGGACCGGCGGGGCTGTACTCGGCGATTCTGCTCAAAAAACAGCGTCCCGACGGCGACGTGCGGGTCTACGAGCGCAACGCCGAGGGAGACACGTTCGGCTGGGGGGTGGTGTTCTCGGACGAGACACTCTCCAAGTTCCAGGTGGCGGACGAAGAGAGTTTCGACCGCATCACCGAGGAGTTCATCCACTGGACCGACATCGACACTTGGCATCGGGGCGAGTGGGTGCGCTCGAGTGGGCACGGTTTCAGCGGTCTCGCGCGCGTCCGTCTACTCGGCATCCTCACGGACCGCGCCCAAGAGCTGGGTGTCCACGTGACGCACCAAAAGGAGGTGTCCTTGGCCGAGGTCGAACGCGACGCGGACCTCGTGATCGCGTCGGACGGCATCAACAGCGCCGTGCGCGAGAGTCGCGCAAACGCCTTCGGTCCCAGCCTGGATTGGCGCCAATGCCACTTCACGTGGCTCGGCACCACGAAGCCGCTCGAGGCGTTCACGTTCATCTTCCTCGAGAACGAACACGGCCTCTTCATGGTGCACGCCTACCCCTTCCGCCGGCCGCACGCGGCCGAACCAGGCGCGGGTGTCGGCACGTGGATCGTCGAGACCCACCCGGACACGTGGAAACGCGCGGGGCTCGATCGCGCGGACGAAGCGGGCACCGTCGCCTACTGCGAGCGGCTCTTCGCGCCGTTCTTGGATGGCCACCGCCTCTTGCCGAATCGCTCGATCTGGCGCCGGTTCCCCACCGTGCGCAACCGGCGGTGGCACGACGGCAAGGTCGTGCTGCTGGGCGACGCCGCGCACACGGCCCACTTTTCGATTGGCTCGGGCACCAAACTCGCCATGGAGGACGCGATCGCGCTCGCGCGCGCCTTCGAACTCCACGGCGGCGCAGAACCGGCGCGGCGCGTGGAGCAGGTGCTCGCGGCGTACCAGGAGGACCACTACATCGACACGCTGAAGCTGCAACGCGCAGCACAGACCAGCCTGGAGTGGTTCGAGAATGCGCGCCGCTACCTGCCCCAGGATCCGCTTCAGTTCACCTTCAACTTGATGACCCGCTCGAAGCGCATCACCTTCGACAACCTCGCCAAGCGCGATCCGGCGCTGGTGGAGCGCGTGGCGCGCGGTTTCGCGGCGCAGCAGGGCCTCGAGGTCGCCCCGTCCCAGTCGGCACCGCGCCCGATGTTTGCGCCCTTCGCGCTGCGGTCCCACCGGCTCGAGAACCGCGTCGTGCTCTCGCCGATGTGCCAGTACTCGGCGACCGACGGTACCGTGGGCGACTGGCACCTGATGCACCTCGGGTCGCGCGCCGTCGGTGGCGCCGGGCTCGTTGTCAGCGAGATGACCAACGTCAGCGCCGAGGGCCGCATCAGTCCCGGTTGCGCGGGGCTCTACACGGATGCGCATACCGAGGCTTGGCGTCGCATCGTCGCGTTCGTGCACGAGCACAGCCGGGCGTTCTTTGCGCTGCAGTTGGCGCACGCGGGCCGCAAGGCTTCGTGCTCGCGGCCGTGGGAGGGCGATCGCCCCCTCGTCGGTGCCGAGGCTTGGACCGCGCTCGGCCCGAGCGCTCTGCCGTTCGCTTCCCATTGGCCCGCGCCACGCGCCATGGACAAGGCGGACCTCGAACGTGTCCGCGACGAGTTCGTCGCTTCGACGCGCCGGGCCCTCGACGCGGGTTTCGACGGCATCGAGTTGCATATGGCACACGGCTACTTGCTGTCGAGCTTCCTGTCGCCGGCGTCGAACCAGCGCCAGGACGCGTACGGCGGCAGTCTGGAGAACCGCATGCGCTACCCGCTGGAGGTGTTCGACGCGGTGCGCGCGGTTTGGCCGGAGGAAAAACCCCTCTGGGTGCGCCTTTCCGCCACCGATTGGCTCGAGGATCGCCCTGGCGCGGGCTTTACCTTGGATGAGGCGGTGCAGTTCGCCAAGGAACTGAAGGCGCGCCACTGCGACATGATCGACGTGTCCAGCGCGGGCAACACACCCGAATCGAAGCCCGACTACGGTCGGATGTACCAGGTGCCGCTCGCGGCCCGCATCCGCGCGGAAGTGGGCATTCCGGTGATCGCGGTCGGAGCGATCCAAGACGCCGACCAGATCGACACGGTCCTGGCGGCTGGCCGGGCGGACCTGTGCGCTCTCGCGCGCCCGCACCTCGCCGACCCCCACCTAACCTTGCGCGCGGCGATCGAAGCGGGCCACACAGGACACTTCGTGCCGCCCCAGTACCGCGCGGTGGCGCCGCGCGCGAAGCCCTGAAGGGGGCGCTCCCAGGGTTGGTCCCAGGGTCCGTGGGACCCTTGGGATGCGCGCATTCCGGGGTCTAGCCTAGGATCCGTGTCTGTCCACCATTCGATAACGCGTCGTTCCCTCTCTTTCGCGATTCCCGCCGCGGCAGTGCTCCTCGGCCTCAGCTCCTGTGGATTGGGCGGAGGCGGCGACACGCTGCTCGACGACGATGGCGTGAATCCGGGTGGCACCCAGGGCGGTGCGATCCAGGTGCAGGTGCTGGAGGAGTTCACCTTCCTCACCAAGCCGTTCGCCGACGTTCGGACCAACCACTTGTTGCGCTTCCGGGCCAACTTCAAGTCGGGCGGCGGACCGGTGCTCGGCCTCGGTCCGGACAACTTCCTCTTCGTGCGGGACGGCGATGTCTCGTCGATCGAAAATGCGGTGGTTCCCACGGAGGAGCTTTCGAAAATCGAACTGTCGCTGTTGCTCGACAACTCCGCCAGCATCGCCTTTGCGCCCAACGGCACCCCCACGCCGCAAAACGTCGACCTCCTGCGCTCGGGCGCCATCGATTTCGTGACCGGCGTGGCGAGCAGCGCCAAGAGGCTCAATCTCTACCGCTTCTCGGTGGCTTCGAAGACCGAGCGCATCGGCACGTACGTGTCGGCCGGCGGCGCTTGGTTGCCCTCCGGCACCACGGGCAAGACGCCCCAGCAGGACATCGCAGCTTCGATCAACCCGGACGCGCTCGCGGACAAGGGCACGGCCCTGTTCCAGTGTGTGCAGCTCGCCCTGGAGGACGATCCGGATGCCAACGACCTGTTCGTGCTCTTCACGGACGGCAAGGAGGAGGGCAGCAAACCCGGATCGAAGGCGGCCGCGCTCGCCGAGCTCGCCGAACGCCCCCGCTTGGCCTTCGCGGTGGGTATCGGCAGCGTGGATCCCACCGAGTTGGCGGAAGTCGCGTCCACAGGTGGCGTGCTCGTGGGGTCCACCTTCGACCAGGTGACGGGCCTGTTCGAGGAGGTCGGCAAGCAGGTGCAGAGCATCTACACGGTGATCTACGACACGCCGCTGCAGGAGGGCACGTACAGCCTGGACTTCACCGTGCAGCAGGGCGCGGCCAAGAGCTCCGCCCACAAGACCCAGTTCTCCGCCGGCGTCGATTTGGCCAAGGGCGGTTTCCACGTGCCGTTGATCCCCGGCACGACCGCGACCTACCGCGACGATCTGGGCTCCGACGTGGGGCTGTTGGTGCAGCCGATCTCCCAGGCGTTCATTGGGCCGACCACCGGGTTCCTGCACCCGCGGTACCTGTTGACGCCCGCCGGCGGGGTCCCGGTCGACGGCCCGCTCACGACCCACATCGGCGAGGGATTCTCGGTCACCAGCGCGGGCAGCACCGTCAACGTGTTGCCGGCCAAGCTGGTCGTCGGCACGACCTGGCCCGCTCCGTCGGATCCGCGCTTCGAAGGCCCCCTCGAGAGCACCTTCGTGGCGCTGGAGCCGATCCAAGTCACCGCGGGTACGTTCCCCGCAGCGGCGCTGGTCGAAACGCGTGTGGTGCTCGACAACACGCTCGTCGCGCGCCGCTGGTACGTGCGCGGTGTGGGTTTGGTGCGCGCCATCGATGGACCGACGGGCACCACGGTGCTCGAGTTGGCTTCGACGCCGGTGGTCACGGGCAGCTTCGACTGAACGCGGCCGCCAGCGTCGAGGCGCGGCGACGACACAACGCCTAGGAAACCACGACGGCGGTGCCGCTGGCGGACACCATCAGCATGCCGTTGTTCTGGCCCAGCACTTCGTAGTCGAGGTCGACACCGACGATGGCATTCGCTCCGAGCGCGGCGGCGCGTTCGGACAACTCCGACAGGGCAATCTCGCGGGCCTTTTGCAACTCGCGCTCGTACGTCCCCGAGCGCCCACCGACGACGTCGCGGATGCCGGCGAAGAGGTCCTTGAAGAGGTTGGCGCCGAGGATGGCCTCTCCGGTCACGATGCCCAGGTAGCGGACGATCGGGCGGCCTTCGATGCTGTGGGTCGTTGTGATGTCCATCTCGATGGGCTGGGGCGGTGCTCGGGGTTGTCGTGGCGGCGGCCGCAGGGCTCGCTCGGGACCAGTCGGTAGGATACCGGTTGCGTCCGGCACGCTGCCGTCCCACGGTAGGGGCTAGCCCCGCGCGAGGGGAATCGAGCCGCGGCCTTTGGATCCCGAGCGCCCACGACCATGCAAGACTCCCTCCCTGCGCCCCTAACCCGGGCGGAAAGCAGTCAGTTCGAGTACACGTCGCTCCACCGGGACGTGCTCGAGTTCGTCGAAGCCCTGCGCGCCCGCGGCGACCGGCGGCTCCACATCGGAGAGTTCGGAGTTTCGCCCGAGGGGCGCAGCTTGCCGCTGCTCGTGCTGTCCGAGCACGAGCACTTCACGCCGGAGGAGGCGCACGGCAGCGGTCTGCCGGTGGTGCTCGTCATCAATGGCATCCACGCGGGGGAGGTCGAAGGCAAGGAAGCCAGCTTGATGCTGGTGCGCGACATCCTCGACGGACGGCACGGGGACCTCTTGTCCCACATGACGCTCGTGGTGGTGCCACTCTTCAATCCCGACGGCAACGACCGCATCGATCCGAAACACCGCGCGCTCGACATCGCGCACTTGTCGGGTCAGCTCGGACCCACGACCGGTGTCGGCACGCGCACCAACGCGGCCGGCATCAACTTGAACCGGGACTACCTGCGTCAGGACGCGCTGGAGATGCAGCTCCTGATGCAAAAGGTGGCCCTGCCATGGAACGCGCATTTGGTGGTCGATTGCCACGCCACCAACGGCTCGATCCACCGCTTTGCACTCACGTACGACATTCCGCACACCGCTGCCAGCGGCCGCCCCGAGCCCATCGCCTACATGCGGGACGAGCTGCTGCCCGCCGTGACGCGCGCGGTGAAAGAGAGCGCGGGCCTCGACACGTTCTACTACGGCAACTTCCTGCGCGACGAAGGCGGCGAGGGGACCGGTTGGATCACGTACACCCACCATCCGCGCTTCGGCGGCAACTACCGGGGCTTGACGAACCGCCTCGACCTGTTGCTCGAGACCTACGCCTACCTGCCGTTCGAAGAGCGTGTGACGACGACCTACGCGTTCCTGCGCGAGACGCTTCGCTTCGTTGCGGGTCAGGCGGAGCGGATCGTGCAACTGCTCGCGCGCTGCAGCGATCCCCTCGACGAGATCGCCGTGCGGTACCGCCTCGAGCCGATTCCCGGCCGCACGGTGACGGTGCTCACGCGCGAGCCCTACACACTCGAAGGGGCACCGATCGAGGTCCAGGTGCCGCACCTCGCCCACTTCGTGCCCGAGGCCACGGTGCGTCGGCCGATCGCCTACGCGGTCCCGGAACCGATCGCGGCGCGCCTGTTGGGACATGGGCTGACGCCGGAGCCGGCGCTGCCGGGGACCTACCGCGTGGAGATCGCGACGGTGGCCAAACCGGTCGCTGCCGAGGGCCGCGGCATCCTCGAATCGAAAACCTCGACGCACCTCGAGGCGACTTACGAGGAACACCAGCGCGCGCTGCCCGAGGGCTGGCGGGTGGTGCGCACCGACAACCAATACGGCGCGATCGCGGTGTATCTCTGCGAGGCCGGCAGCGACGATGGTCTGGTCGCCTGCGGATGGTTGGAGGAACCCGGACCCGGCGTCGAGTTCCCGGCCTGGCGTGTGCTCGACTACCCCGGTCCAGCAGCGCGTTAGGCGAGCTGCTGGAGTTCGCAGAGGCGCGCGTAGAGCCCGCCCTTCTCGAGCAGTTCGGCGTGCGTGCCCGCTTCGGTGATGCGGCCGCCTTCGAGCACCACCACACGGTCCACTCGCCGCACCGTTGCCAGGCGATGCGCGATCACCAGCGTCGTGCGACCCTCCAGCAGCCGCTCGAACGCCAGTTGCACGGCCGCCTCCGAGCGCGCGTCCAACGCGCTCGTCGCCTCGTCGAGGACCACGATCGGCGGATCGGCGAGGAACACCCGCGCGATGGCCAAACGCTGCCGCTCGCCCGCGGAGAGGCGCACGCCGCGTTCGCCCAAGAGTGTGTCGAAACCCTGCGGCAGCGCCTCGATGAAGTCGAGCGCTTGCGCGTCGCGAGCGGCGCGGCGCAGCTCGTCGAGCGAAGCTTCGGGTCGGCCGTAACGCAGGTTTTCCTCGACCGTCCCGCCAAAAAGGAATACCTCCTGGCTGACGTAGCCGACGGCGCCGCGCACCTCGCGGAGGCTCGACTGGCGCAGATCGACTCCATCCAGCCGCACGACCCCCATGTCCGGGTCGCGAAAGCGCAGCACGAGGCTCGCCAGGGTGGTCTTGCCGGCGCCGCTGGGGCCGACCAGGGCCACCGATTCGCCGGGAGCCACGGCGATGTCGATGTCGGAAAGGGCCCGGATCTCGCCCTGGTTGGGATACGAAAACGAGACCCCTTCGAAGACGAGGTCCCCGCGGACGTGTCCCAACGGCACGGGCTGCGCCGGGTCGACCACCGTGGATTCCGTGGCCAAGAGGTCCCGCACGCGCGCGGTCGCGCCCGCGGCGCTCTCCAAACCGGTCCACACCTGCGTGACCGACGCGATCGCCGCGCCCGCGGTCAAGGTGTACATCAGGAACGACAGCAACTCGCCGGGGGTGAGTTCGCCGGCGAGCAGCAGCGACGCGCCGTAGCCGATCACCGCGGTCACCGCCGCGAAGCCCAGGAACTGCACCGTGGCGTGGAGCGCGCCAAAGACGAGCGCGAGGCGCAGCGCGACGGCGAGCACTCCGTCCACGGCCTTGCCGTAGCGGCGATCCTCGAAGCTCTCGCGTCCAAAGGCCTGCACCGTGCGGATGCCGGCCAAGGCCTCCTCCGCGGCCACGTTCGCCTCGGCGAGTTTGGCCTGGCGCTCCTTCGACATCTTGCGCACGCGGACGCCAAAAAGCACCGCGGCCACCGCGACCGGCGGCACGGCGACCAGCATCAACAGCGTCAGGGCGGGATGGATCCAGAACATCAGCGCCAACGCGCCCAAGAGGACCAGCAGTTGTTGCGCGGCCCCGGCGAGGCTGCCGGTCAGCACCTCGCCGATGGAGCCGATGTCGTTGTTGAGCCGCGACAGCAGATCTCCGACACGCTCGCGTTCGTGGAAGGCGGGCGAGAGCCGGACCAGGTGGCCGTGCAGGCGCGCGCGCAGGCCCCGCAGTAGGCGCGCCGCCGTCGCGCGCAGGATGTACCCCTCCGCAAAATCCAGGGCCGCCACAACGGCAAAAACACCGACCAAGAGGGCGATTTGCTGCCGCAGTCCCGCGAGGCTCTGTTCGAGCAACACCGAATCGAGGGCGCCCCCGGCGATGCGCGGCACGACCAGCGTGGCGCCCCCGGTAATTGTCATGCAGACGAGGGCCACCAGGAGTCGACCCCAATAGGGTCGTGCCAACCGGGTCAACCAGACGAGGCCGCTCCATTCGGGCACGATGCGGCGGCGCGCGGGATCGGTTTGCATGGCGGCGGCGAACGGTTCGGGGAGCGCTTTGGAGCAGTTCCGCCTTGGCAGTTCAAGGCATCGCGAGTGCTTAACCGTGGCTCTTCGGCTCGATCACGCATCGTGAACACTTCGCGACCGTCGGGTCTGCGAGCACGCGGATTTGCGCAACCCAGTGTGCTTTCCGCACCGCGGAATCTATAGTCTTGATTGTCGATTTCCATTGCAGGGGCCCCGCGCGTGGCCCCGCAGCGTGGCGCCCGTGAGCGACACCGATCCCCCCTCCAACAAACGCGTTGCCTATGACGACTGCTACTTACGACGTGGCGATCCGCGCGCGGATCGAGGCTTTTGTCCGCGAGATCGAGAGTGTGTACCGTGCGGCGGCATTGGAAGCCGTGCGCAGCGCGATCGAGCCCGGCGCTCAATCGGCGCATGCGAATGGAGCCGTTGGCGAAGCGGCACCTCTTCCCAAACGGCGGTTGCCGAGCCGCGCCGCGCGCGACGCCGCCGCGATCCGCGGGCCGTTGACGGATCTGCTGCGCTCGAGCGGTGGCATGCGAATCGACGAGATCGTCGTGCGCACCCGCATGCCCGCGGCCAAGTTGGTGCCGCTCGTTGCGCACCTAGTGAAACGCGGCCAACTGCTGGCGGACCAGGACCTGCGCGGCACGATCTTCCGCGCACCCTGACCTCACAGCGCGCCAACGACACCGCAGCGCGCCAACAACGCCCCAGCGCGCCAACAACGCCACCGCGCGCCAACGGCGCGCCCCATAGTAGCCTGGGGCAACGCCCCAGGTTGGTTGGTAGACGAGTGCAAGGGCTGAAGGCCCGCCCCATCGCAACGTGCCAACGGCATGGGCCGGGCCTTCAGCCCGGGCCGGTTCCGCCGCAATACCTGGGGCTCTGCCCCAGGCTACTATCGGACGGGGCGTTGCCCCTTTCGGACGGGCGTGCGTTTGCGGCCAAGCGCAACGTGGGCGACGCGTTGCGCGTCGCGACGACATGCGTCAACGAGGTTCCGACGATGCACCATCGGCGATCCGACGCGTGCCAACGGTGATCCGCGCGTGCCCACCGCGCTCCGAAGCGTCATCGGCGATCGGACGCGTCCCTACGTTTATCCGAAGTGTCATCGGCGAACCGCGGACGCAGGCCGCGACCTGACACGTCGCACTGTCGCCCCCTTGCGCCAACGGCGGTCCTAAGCGCCAACGGCGCGCCGCATACTAGCCTGGGGCAACGCCCCAGGTTCGACGGTAGAACATCCCAAGGGCTGAAGGCCCGCTCCATCCCAACGAGCCAATGCGCGTGCGACCGCGGTAACGCCGGGGGGGGCGACTACGAACGGTGGGCGCGCAGGAAGAGCTCGGTGCAGCGCGCCACGTGCGCTGCGATCTGGCGGGGGCTGCGCGGGCCCTCGAGGCCCAACTCCTGGCGCATGTGGTGCATGCCCTTCCACATGCACACGAGGTGGTCCGCCGCCGCCGCGGGGTCGGGGCAGATGACTTCGCCGCGGCGGTGCGCGTCGTCCAGCATCCCCGCGAGCGCATCGCAGACCGACTTCGGCCCCGCGTCGTAGAACAACTGCGCGAGGCGGGGGTGGCGCAGGGATTGGGCGGCCAGCAGCCGGCCGAACTGGTGGATGTCCGGCCGGGACAGCAGGCCGAGGAGCGCGCGGCCGAACTCGTCCAGCCGTTTTGCCAGGGGTCGCGGGTCCGCCGTCCGTGGGTCCGATGGCGGCTGCGGCATCGGCAGTTGGGAGCGCGCCACCTCCCCCAGGATGCAGGCGGAGAACAGCGCCTCCTTGTCCGCGAAGTGGCTGTAGAGGGTCGCCTTGGACACACCCGCGTCCCGCGCGATGCGGTCCATGCTGGCCCCCTCGAAACCGCCGCCCAGGAACAGGTCGCGGGCCGCTGCCAGGATCGCGGCGTGTTTGTCCGGGTCCTTCGGGCGGCCGCCCGCGGTCTCCGGCCCGGTTCGCGACCCCATGGCCGGAGCCAAGTCCTTGGCGGAGTTGCGTTTGCGTCGTTGCGGCACGGCTGGGGCTTGAGTAGCTGAACTGGACGGTTCAGTATTGGTCCACCGGCGGTCGATTTCCATCCACGACTCGGCAGCGCTCGCAGTATGAACTCCGTGGCCCTCAAGATGTTGCTCGGCGACCGGGTGAAGTTCCTAGGGCTCGTCTTCGGGGTGGCATTTGCGGCCCTCCTGATCACCCAGCAGGCCAGCGTCTTCATCGGCCTGATGACCCGGACCGGGAGCACGATCGTCGACGCGGCCGAGGCCGATCTGTGGGTCATGGACCCGTCGGTCGAGTACCTCGACACTGTCTTTGCCCTGCGCGAAACGGACCTGCTGCGTGTGCGCGGTGTGCGCGGTGTGGCCTGGGCGGTCCCGTTCTTCCGGGCCAACGCGCCCGTACGTACGGTGGGGGAGTCCGGCTCCCCCGGGGGCGAGTTGCAGGGCGCGATCGTCGTTGGAGTCGACGACAGTTCCCTGGCAGGACTGCCGGAGGACGTCGCGCTTGGATCGCTCGCGGACCTGCGTTTTCCCGACGCAGTGGCCGTCGACCGCGCGGGCTACCTCCTGCTGTGGCCGGGGGAGGAGTTGCGCCTCGGGCGGGTCCTCGAGATCAACGACCGGCGCGCGGTCTTGGTCGCGATCACCGACGCGGCGGCGCCCTTCACCACGAACCCGCTTGTGCACACGCGCTATTCGAACGCGCTGCGCTTCACGAACAATGGCCGCAACGCGCTGTCCTACGTGTTGGTCGGAGCGGAACCCGGCGTCGCGGCGGAACAACTCGCGCTGCGCGTGCACAAAACCACCGGGCTGCAGGCGCGCACCCAGAACCAGTTCCACTGGCAGACCGTGCGCTACTACCTTGCGAACACCGGCATCCCGGTGAACTTCGGCACGGTGGTGGTGCTTGGCATCGTCGTGGGGATCGCCGTGGTGGGACTGCTCTTCAACACATTCGTGCTGGAGCACATCCAACAGTTCGCCGCACTGAAGGCGATCGGCGTCGGCAACTTGCGGCTCGTCGGCATGGTGCTGTTGCAGTCATTGATCGTTGGCGCGGTCGGTTACGCATTCGGACTGCTACTCGCTTCGCTCTTCTTCGAACTGGGTGGCAAGAGTGTGCCGCTGCGCGGTTTTCGCCTGCCGTGGCAAGTGGCGGCGGCGGTTGCGGGCTTGACGGCCATGATCATGGTGGCCTCGACGGCGCTGGGCCTGCGGCGTGTGCTGTTCGTCGATCCCGCGACGGTGTTCCGGGGGTGATGCGATGGGAACCTCGGACCACATCGCGCTGCGAGCGCGCGGCATCGTCAAGGGATTTGGCACCGGATCGGCGCGCCAAGAAGTGTTGCGCGGTATCGACCTCGACATCGAAGCCGGGCGCACGACGTTTTTGGTGGGGCCTTCCGGTTGTGGCAAAACGACGTTGATTTCGATCCTGACGGGGCTGCTCGGCACGGACGGGGGCTCGGTCGAACTGCTGGGCACGGCACTGGAAAGTTTGCGTCCGGCGCAGCGAGTGAAGCTGCGCGCCGACAACCTGGGATTCGTCTTCCAGCAGTTCCACTTGATCTCGGCCCTCGACGCGACGGAGAACGCCGCCGTGCCGCTGCTCGTCCAGGGTGTGCCCGCGCGCGAGGCCCACCACCGCGCCGCCGAGTTGCTCGAACGCCTCGGCATGGGCGCGCACCGCGCGAAGTACCCGCGCTCGCTCTCCGGCGGCCAACAGCAGCGTGTTGCGATCGCACGCGCACTCGTGCACCGGCCGCGGCTGCTCGTGTGCGACGAGCCCACCGCGTCCTTGGATGCGACCACCGGACGCGAGGTCATGGAGCTCTTCGCAGACCTCACCCGCGAAAGCGGGGTCACCGCCGTCGTGGTCACTCACGACAACCGGATCTTCCACTTCGCCGACTCCATCGCCCACATGGCCGATGGGCGCATCGAACGTGTCGAAGCGCGATCCCTCGCCCCTCAACAGGCACAACCATGAATGCCCGCCGACTCGTGTTTCCGTTCCTGTTGGCCGTCAGCGCATCGGCGGCCCTCGTCTGGTCGATCGACTCCATCGCGGCGTCGACTCCTGCGGAGCGCGCGACCGAACCGCTCTTTCCGCCGGCGCGTTCGCCGTCGTTCACGGGGTTGCAGGGCACTTGGCTGGGCGCCGTCGGTTTGGTCGAACCCGCGGGCGAAGAGCGCCAGGTCGGTGTGCACCGCTCCGGCGTCGTGACGGAGGTGCGTGTCGTCGAGGGGCAATCGGTGTTGGCCGGCGACGTGTTGTTCGTCGTGGATCCGAGGGCGCGCGAAGCGGAGGTGGCCCTCGCGCGCGCGGCGTTGCAAGCGGCCGAGGCCCGCGAGGCGGAACTCGCTGCGCGAGTGGGGCCGCTCGCGGCGCTCGTGTCCGCGAGCGAAGCGCGTGTGCGTTCGGCGCGTGCGACCCTCGAGTTGGCGCGGTCCGAGGACCGCCGCGCCGTGGCGCTGGCCGACGCGCGCGCGCTGAGCACCGAGGAGAAGGAACGCCGCAGCCGGGCCGTGGAGATCGCCGCGGCGAGCCTTGCCGAGTTGGAGGCCCGCACTGCCGAGGCACGGAGCGAGTTGGCCCTGGTGAGCGAAGGGTCGCCGCCGGGAGCCCGCCTCGCCGCGGCCCGGGCCGACGTGGCCCAGGCCCGCGCCGCGCTCGCCGCGGCGGAGGTGGAGCTCGAACTCTTGACCGTGCGCGCCCCGAGCGATGGGGACGTCCTCGCCGTGGACCTGCGGACCGGCGAGTACGCCAGCGCGGGCGGTCCGGGGGACGCGCCCGTGGTGCTCGGCTCGAAGCGGCTCGAAGTGCGCGCCGAGTTCGCCGAGGAGGACGCGCCGCGCTTTTCGCCCGGAGCGCGGGCCTTCGTGTCCCTGCGGGGTGCACCGGAGCGGCGCGCGGAGCTGACCTACCTGCGCACCGTGCCGCGGCTCCGGCCCAAACGCACCCTGTCGGGCGGCGCGTCGGAGCGTGTCGACACCCGCGTGATGGAGGTGCTTTACGCGCTGGATGCGTCGGCGCTTCCGGTGGCCCCTGGCCAGCGTGTGGACGTGTACGTGGCCGAGTCCGCGCCCGCGGGTCCGTAGCGGCTCGCGCGCCGGGGCGCTTCTCGATTAGTCTGGCGCGCCGGTGGGAATCCGCGAGACGATCGACGCAGCCTCGGCCGAACTGGCGATCCTGCAGACCCCGCGCGGGGGATGCGGCGGCACGACGCAAACGCCGGCGGAGCCGCGCTCCCGCCGCGGCCGATGGCGCGCGCTGGTGCTGCTGCTCGTGCACGCGGCCATCGCCGTGCACATCGGGCTGTGGCTCGCGGGGCGCCGTACCTTGGCGCCGCTCGAGCCCTCCGAAGCCGGCCTGATCTGGACCGACGGCGCCGTCAACGCGGGCCTCGTGTTCCTGGTGCTGCTCGTCGTTTCGACCCTGATCTTCGGGCGCTTCTTTTGCGGCTGGGCGTGCCACGTGGTCGCGCTGCAGGACGCCAGCGCGTGGCTCCTCGGCAAGCTCAAGGTGCGACCGAAACCGGTGCGCTCGCGCCTCTTGGTGTTGGTCCCGTTCCTGGCCGCGTTCGAGATCTTCCTGGCTCCCGGTCTGGTGCGTTGGCTGCGCGGCGAAGGCATGCCGGAGCTTTCGTGGCAGCTCACCACCACGGACCTCTGGGCGCGCTTTCCAGGGCCGTGGATGGCGATCCTGACATTCCTGGCCGTCGGCTTCTTCGCCGTGTGGTTCCTCGGCCAAAAGGGCTTTTGCACCTATGGCTGCCCGTACGGAGCGCTCTTCGGCGTGGCCGATCGGTTCGCGCGCGGGCGGATCCGGGTGAGCGAGGCCTGCGAGGGCTGCGGCCACTGCACCGCCGTCTGCACCAGCAACGTGGTGGTGCACAAGGAAGTGCGCGAGCACGGCATGGTCGTCGATCCGGGCTGCATGAAGTGCATGGACTGCGTCAGTGCATGCCCAAAGGGCGCGCTGTCCTTCGGATTCGGCCCACTGCCGAAGACGGGCGCCAAACGCGCGGCTTCCGTTCGGCGCTTCGACTTCGATTGGCAGGAGGAGCTGGCGCTCGCCGGGCTGTTCGTCGTCGGCCTCTACGCCTTCCGCGGGCTCTACGGCGCCGTGCCGTTCCTTCTGGCCGTCACCCTCGCCGTGCTGTTCGCGTTCCTGACGGTGTCGTTCGTCCGGTTCGTGCGGCGTCGCGACTTCCGGCTCCAACACGGTGTGCTGCGGCGCGCCGGCAAGGTCACGGGGACAGGCGGTTTCGCCGGACTTGGCATGGTGCTCTTCGCGGGTTTCACGTTGCACTCGACCTTCGTGCAATGGCACCTGCGCACGGGCCTCGCGGCGATCGAGGAGGCCAGTGCCGAGCCCGACGCGGTGCGGCGCGCCGAGCTCTTGGAACGCGGCACCCGCGGGCTGACCATGGCCCGCGACCACGGTCTCGTGGTGCCGCTCGAACTGGAACGGCGTCTCGGCGCGGCCCACTTCCGCCTCGGCGACGGCGCGGCTGCCGCGGTGCACTTCGCGCGTGCGGCCGAGCGCGCGCCCGACGATCCGTTCGTGTGGCTGGAGCTGTACCGGGCCCACGTGGCCACCGAGAGTTTCGCCAAGGCCGCAGCCGCCTACGACGCGGCCCTGGACGCGGAGGAGCGCGGCGGTGCCCCGCTCTCGCCGGAACGCGCGATGCAACTGGCGCCGGAAGTGGTGGAGTTGGTGCGCCGCGCCCCCGAGGCCGCCGAGCCGACGCTGCTGTTCGCGCGCCTGCAGGCCGCCGCGGGCGACCGGGAGACCGCCGTGCAGAACCTGCGCTCGTTGCAGCAGCGCCACCCGGGCGACACGCGCATCGCGGAGCGGCTCGCGCGACTCGGCGCGCCCTGAAACGAAAGAAGCCCGGCCCACCTCGCGGTGGACCGGGCTCCATCGGCCGATCGAAACCTACCGGGCGCCGGTCACTCGCAGCTCGCGGTCGCACCGCCCAGCACGATGCGCAGGCCATCGGTCAGGCCGCCGATGCCGAGGAGCGGGCCGCTGCCGGAGAGCGTGACACCTTGCAGGTGGAACGCGAGTCCCTCGAGGCCGGGAGCCAGGGGGATCGGCAGGGGCAGCCCAGCGGTGCCCGCGCCGTCCGCGACGGTCGTGTTGAGCAGGACGATCTCGGCTCCCAAGCTGCCGCCGAGGTAACCCGTGCAGCCGTCGAGCGGCAGGGAACCCTGGAGGGTGCTGCCGTACAGCAGAACGCCCGCGGCGGGCGCGTTGCCGCTCGAAACCAGCGAGAACGCGCCGTTGCCGAGCGCCGGAAGGCCGTTCGGGACCAGGCTGGCCGGCGCGCCGCTGTCACAGCCCGGGCCGATCTTCGTCGCGTAGGCCACACCGGGGACTTGGATCGGAGCGTCGAAGGAGTCCGCACCGGCGCCCGGAGCAAATGCGCCCAGGGTGGCCAGGCCGTCGACCGGCGCCGCGGTGGAGTCGAACCAGAAGTTGTAGATCGTGTTCCAGCGCAGGGGGTTGTTCGTCGTCGAGAACACCAGCGCGCCCGGTTCGGTGACCGCGCTCCAGTCGTTGCCCGCGTCGAGGTCGACGTCGCGGAAGCCGATGTTCACGACGCCGGCTGTGTTGCAAAGCGGGAGGCGCAGCTCGCTGACGCCGCGGTGGTTGTCGCGGTTGTGCAGGGCGTATTCGTAGTGGTAGAGGCCGTCGACGGGTCCGGTGACCTTGACCGCCACGTAGACGCGGCCGTCGTCGAGACCGTTGATCCCGGAGCTGACCTCCGCACCGGTCCAGCGCTCCAGCACCGACCCCGCGAGGTACAGGCCGGTCGTGGGAACGGTCCACAGGGAGCCAGTCCAGTTGGGCACGAACTGGCGCGAGCCCAGGTTGTTGCGGCGCGCGATCTCCGGCTCACCGCGGATCACGTACTGGCTGGCGTAGAAGAAGCGCTGGGACGGCGACGGGATGAGGTCCTCGTCGCGGACGCGCACGCGGTTCCCGACCGGGCCCAGGTTGTTCGACTGGGCAAAGCTGAAGCTGCGGATGCCGTCGCACTGGGTCGACGGCTGGGGCGCAGTCCCCGCGTCGAAGAAGGAGCAGGTCGCGGTCCACGTGCCCAGCCACGGATCGATCTCGTCCGCGGGGGCCAGGTAGAAGTTGTTCGCGTTGTTGCTGACCGCGTACGTGTCGGAGCAGCCGATCCCGAGGAAGGTCCCGTTGCTCGGCACCTGGCAGGGGGTGCACTGGCTGTTGGACAGGGCGAAGAACCCGTGTTTGACGTGGGAGCGGTCGGAGATCTGCACCATCCGGGCCCCGTTGTCGTCCTCCCGCGCCACCAGGAAGGCGATCAGCGGGTGGTTTTCGTTCATCGGCTCGAACCAGGGCACGTTGACCGAGCCCAGGTTGCACGACGTGGTCGCCATCGCCAGCGCGTTGGTCCCGTTCGGGAAGGTGCCTTGGCGGTTCAGGTAGCTGAAGTTGTTGAGGATGCCGAGGGAGACGTCGGTGCCCGGGATCACGTTCGACTGGGCGAACGCGGGGGCTCCGAGGCCGATGGCGAGGGCGGCCGCGGCGAGCTGCGGCAGGGGGGGGAGGGCCATGTGTGGGAGTGGGGCTAGGGGGATGCGTCGGGCCCCTCGGCGGGGTCCGGTCACGTAGGACGCTACTTTGCGACTTCCAGAATACGCGCTGGGAGACGGATGGGGGGTCGGAACGGTTCCTGGGGGACGTCCCCGGGGGGGCTCGAGGCTTTACCCGGGCCCCCCCGGGGCGTTTCCATGGGAGGCGTGGAAAACGGTGGACCGTCGGGACAGCCTCCGGGCACACCCAACTGCTTCCGCTGCCGGCACTTCGAGGTGCGGCACGACCCGGCCTGGCCCTACGGCTGCCGCGCGTTCGATTTTCGTTCCCGCGCCCTGCCGAGCCACGAAGTCCAGCGCAGCTCCGGCGCCCCCTGCCAGGCCTTCGAGCCCCGCGGGCCCGCCCCCCGCCCCCCGCCGCGCCCCCCGCGGGACCCGGGCGGTATCTACGGCTGAATGCGTTCGGGTTGGCGGGTCGGAAGGATCGCGGCGGAGATTTCGCCAAACGCACGTCGCCGGGGTCCGGCGGGGCTTTCGCCGGGCCCTCGGTAGGCCCGCGGTAGGTCTCCCGGGCGCGGCACGCTTCGTGCTTGGGCCCGGACCTTCGATTTCCGTTCGAGGACCTGCCATGACACCCACCCTTCCCGCAGCCGCGGCCCCGACCCCGCACTCCGACGCCCACCGCCATGCCCCCGGCCAGGCTCTCGGGCGACCCCTTGGCCCGCTGCCACCGCTTCTCGAGCACATCGAGAACAACGTGCACGGCGAGATCCAGCGCGAGTTGCCGCGGCTCATGGCGATGGCGCACAAGGTGGAGCGACTGCACGCCACCTGTGCCGACGCGCCGCACGGCCTGCACGCCCACCTCGAGACGCTGTTCGAGTCGCTGCGCTCCCACATCGAGAAGGAGCAGCAGGTGCTCTTCCCGCTCTTGCGCTCGGGCTACGGCTCGCGCGCGCACATGCCCGTCCACATCCTGCGGGAGGAGCACCGCGAGCACCGCGAAGCCCTCGAACGCACCCGGGCCCTGTGCGCGGACTTCGTCGCCCCGGCGCAGGCGTGCGGCATGTGGCGCGCGCTCTACGAGGGCCTCGAGGCCCTCGAGAGGACGATGCTCGACAGCATCGCCGTCGAGAATCAGGTGCTTTTCCCGCGCGTGTTGCGCGGCTGAGCCTCGCTCACGGCGTCTTCGAAATCACGGCGCCTTCGAAATCACGGCGTCTTCGAAATCACGGCGCCGTCGCGCTCACCGCGTTCGACGCGCTGAGGCCACTCGGCGCGAACGGGTCGAGGACCCAGTACTGGAACCACAGCGTCGCGCCCGGGGGCACACCCTGCGGCAGTTGCACTTGGTACGGAAGCGTTCCCTGCAGGGTCGTCGTTGGGAACGGCAGGTACACGTCGGGGCTCGGCACGAACGTGCCGCCCGCGAAGGGCAACGACAGGTCGCTCGCGCCCGCGAAGAGCGCGCACGGAGCCAGCACGGGCGCGCCGCTGAGAGCCAACGACAACGTGCCGCCCGCGGCGAGGTTGCCGCTGCCCGCGAGCACCGGCGCTCCCGAGGTGCCGGGCAGCGCGAACCCGAGATCCTGCCACACCGTTGCCGGGGCGAGGTTGTCGATGAAGTCGAGCGCCGCCTGTAGGTTGGGCAACGGACCGATCGCGCCACCGCTGCCTTGGGGAGTACCGGTGTTCACCAGAATGTCCCGCAGGACGAGTGGGTCGAGCGGCGCGCCGAGTCGGTCGATCGCCGCCGACTGCAGCAGTACCGCCGCGCCCGCGACCACGGCCGAGCCGCTGCTCGTTCCGCTGAAACCCGCCGTGTAGCGCTGCTTCTTGTCGCCGCCGTAGGCCGCGTAGTCGCCGTAGCCCAGCGTGAACACCGACTCGCCCCACCCCTGCACGTCCACGCGGCTGCCGTAGGTGCTGAACCCGAGTTTGTGGTGGCCGCCGTTCGCCGAGCCAGCGCCCACCAGGATCGCTCCCGAATCGCCCGCGGCCATGTAGCTCGCGTAGGCCGGGCCATCGAGGTTCTGGTCGCCATTGCCCGCGGCCCCCACGACCACCACACCCGCATCCACGCCGAGTTTGCACACGATGCGGATCGAGTTCACGAGCTCCGCCGGCCCGTACCCGCCGCCCGCGCCGGTGGCTTGCATCTCGAGCAGCACGACATCGCCTGCGTCCGACGTGTCGATCGCGTTGGTGATGGCCTGCAATCGGCGCGAGCCACCTTCCACGGTCCATTCGGGGAACGTGGCGAACTCGGCCAGCGGCGCCAGGCCATTGACGCCGTAGCCGTTCCACGGAGCGGCGCTCGCTCCGAGGGCCGCGGTGCCGTGTTCGTCCCAACCGAAACTCGCCACGCTCGACACCGGCGTCTGTCCGGGCTCGGGCACCACACCCGCGTCTACGAGGTCCTCGTGCGACGTGACCCAACCGTATTCGCAGTCCGCGAGCCGCACACCTTGCCCGCGGATCCCCTCGGCCCACAGCACCGACGCGTACATGCCCGGGTTCGGCTGCGTGTACCCCTGCGACGCGGCGAGATTCGGCGTCGGCGGCGCGATGTCCGCAGGGGGCGGCACACCGAGCGCTTCGATCTCGGCGTATTCGACGCCGGGCAGCGCCGCCAATCGGTTGCCCACCACTTCGAGTTGTTCCGGCGCGTTGCCGGGCACCGTCACGTAGTGCAGGCCCAAGAGGTCCGGCTGCGCGCGACCACTGCGCAGTGCCGCGCGCTGTTCGAGGGCCGCGGCGCGTGTTTCGCTCCAATCCAACGCGGGTGTGAAGACGAGACCCTCCTTCGCGGCCAGAGCGCGCACGGCCGCGAGGTCGACACCGACTTGGCTCTGCGGCACGCCGCCGAAGGCGCGGGCGCGCGCCGCGTCGTCGAACTTGACGATCAAGCGGTAGCCGCGGCCCTGGCCGGGCAGCGCCGCATCGGGGAACGGATGGGCGCGCACGGGGCCGGCGTGCTCGGGGGCCCGCGGGCGCAGTTCCAGCATCTGGGCGTGGGCAGCCGGCGCGAGGGCCAGCAGGAGAACGACGCGGGCGTGGTGGGAAAACATCGCAGTGGGCTGGGGGAAACGCGTGGAGGTCGAACTTTGCGCGCCTGCCTTTAGTCCGCGCGCCTGGTTTGTAACTCGAGCAGCAGCCAGCCGAGTTCGACACCGAGCTCCAAATCGCCCAACGGACCCAGGTGCCGGCGGCGGAGCTGGCCCCTCCCGTCGATCAGGCAGAGCGTCGGGGTGCCCTCCATCGCAAAACGGCGGAACGTGGCCGTGAAGCCGTCGGGATCGCCGCCCATCCCCGAGTCCAGGGCGATGGGATGGGTCAACTGGAGCTCGCGCGCGAACCGCTCGACGCTGGCCGCGTCGCGCGGTTCGTGCGCATCGAACGGCGTGTGCAGACCGAGCACGAGGAGCGGCGCGCCCGCCAACGTCCCACCCCCACGCGCGACCCGTCGCGCGACTTCTTCGGCCTGCGGCACCCCGTGCCTCCGGCAACCAGGGCACAACGTCTGGAACGCGTGCAACAGCACGACATGCGCCGACATCCACTGCTGCAGCGGAACCGACGGCTCACCTTGGATCCACGCGCCGACGGAGATGTCGCGCGTCGAATGCAGAGGCGCGGAGCTCAAGGCTCGTTCCTCGGCGCATCCGAGCCGCGGTTCGTCGCACCTTGCTCTTGTGCGTTCGGATCCGCGGCGTTGCGCTGCGCTGTGTCGTGGTGGTGTTCGTCGTGGTCTTCGTGGACGCGGCGCCCCTCCACGCCGTGCACCTCGAGCCCCGCATCCAGCAACCGCTGCGCCGTGACACCGGGCCCAGATTGCGCCTCGCTGGCACCGGCTCCGTTCACCCGATGGCTCGCCGCGACACCGCAAGACGGCGAGCGCTCCTTCAAGTACGCGCGCCGCGCACCGGCCGCGCGCGCCACCTCCACCGCGAGATCCGCACCGGCCACGAACTGCGCCGTCACATCGCGCCCATGCACATCGACGACACGCGCGCAGCCCGCCAACACCTCCGCGGCCGCACCCGTCATCCAAGCCGCCGGCCGCGGCGTACCAAGACCGCCCGCATCCTCGGGACAAACAGGCACCGCCCGCTCACCCCGCGCCGCAAGTTGCTCGTCGAGCACCACATCGCGGTTGTGCCCGCCGTCGTACCGACAGGCGCGCCCCAAGAGGCAGGCGCTGACCAACACGGGAGTGAGGGACGTATCCATACGATGGGCAGAGCGCCCCACCTACCCTACGCTTTGTACGACATCCCTGCACCCGCCAGCCGGGTGCGACCTACTCCCGCGCCGAATCCTGCTGGTCCGACTCGCGCACCGGACTGACGCGGGTCGGCCGCACTGCTTGCGCCAGCCGGTAGCGCTCTCGCGGCGAGACCCAACGGCACGTCTTGGGCGACGCCTCGCGCGCGTCGCCGGTGACGAGCAGCATGCGGCCCTTGCGATAGCCCGCCGCGATGGCCCAGTCGTAGAACGACCAGAAGTCACTCCAGGCCGCACCGTGGCGCACGGTGTGGCCCATCTCGTTCTTGAGGCTCTTTGCCTCGTCCGCGAGGCGTAGGCGCGTCCAGACGCTGTGCAGGTGCGGTCCGTGCGGAACCTTCGCCTGGTAGCGCGTCGGCGGCCGGCGCAGGCCTTCCTGGCGCAACACCTGGTTCACGCGGTTCGGCGAGTAGCCGAGGCGGCGTGCGATCTCGGCCCCGCTGTGCCCGTCGTCGCGCGCGAGGCGCACGATTTCGGCGCGGTCGAGGGGCGGGGGGACCGGAAGTGCGGCGCGCGGAAGGGCTTCCTCCGGCACGGGTTCGAGCGCGGGGAACTCGTGCTCGTGCACACCGGGACTGCCCGCCGGCGGCTGCATGCCCCAGAAGGGCGGACGCGAGATCGCCTCTTCAGGGGAAAAGCCGCGCGCGAGGCGGTTCTTGAGCGCGACGGACGTGACCTTGCAGCGCCGGTCGCGCAGCCAATCGGCGATGGACTTGCTTTCACCCCAGGCTTCGATGAGTCGCGGCTTGTTGTTCGTGCGGTCCGGGGACTGCGAAGGGCGTGTCATCGCCTCCTCGGGGTCCATGCCGCGCCGGATACGCGAGCGCAGCCCGCCCGCAGTGACCTTGCAGCGCGGGTCGCGTTCCCAGTCGATGAGGCCCTTGCGCTCGCCGAAGGCCTCGATCAAGACGGTCGCGCGCTTCTTGACCGAAGGGCGCCGATTCGTGCGCCAGGATTCCTTGCGCTCGACCCAAATGCTGTCGGTGGGCGAGTAGACGTCCTTGCCCGGGCGCCGCGTCAGAACGAGCCCCGGGCGGAAACCCGCGGCCATGCTCCATTCGTAGAACGGCGCGAACTCGCCCCATTCCTCACAGACGCGCACGCCGACCGCGCCGTAGTACCGCCAGGCCGAGTGTTTGGGATCGTTGCAGTGCCGATGGATGCGCCTCCACACGTCGCGGAGCTGCGTTTGGTAGGGGCCGTCCACGGACTGGCGCTTGAGGATGCCGCGCTCGCGCAGGCCCCGTCGGATAGTCAAGGGACGTGCACCCGTGCGCTTGGCGATGTCGTCGATCGACAGCCCGCTCGTCGCAAACAGTTTTTCGATCTCCTGCCAGTCGAGCGGCAGGGCGGAGTGCGGCTTCGTCGGCTTGTCGCGCCGCTTGGGCACAGGTTCGTTCGGTCCGGTCGTGAGCGCGATTTCTGGCAGCACGCCGAAACGAAGCCGCCGCCGCAGGATCTTCGCGCTGATCCGACAGCGCGGGTCGGCGGCCCATTCCACGGCGGTCTTCGACTCGCCAAACGCTTCGATCTGGAACCCGCGGACCTGGCGCGTCTTCCACGTGCGGTGGCGTTCGGTGTAGGGCAGCCAACGAGTCGTCGCGGGAGCAGCTTCGCGTGCGTCGCCTAGCACCAAGAGCGCGGCGCCGCGCTCGTACCCGTTGGCGATCGCCCAGTCGTAGAAGTTCCAGAAATCGCGCCAGCCCGCGCACTCGCGCACTTCCTCGCCCGCTTCGTTCCGAAGGCTCGGCTCCTTGCCCTTCACGCACAGGCGCCTCCAGATGCCGCGCAGCGGCGCGCCGTGCAGAACCTCGTGCACGCGCCGCGCCTGCCGCCGCGGCAGCCCCTCCTCCCGCAGCACCAACCGAACCCAACGCGTCGAAAACCCAAGCCGCCGCGCGATCTCCGCAGGCTCGAGCCCCTCCCGCCCCGCAAGCCGCACCACCTCCTCCCGATCGAGCCGCCGCCGCGCCCGCCGCAACCCCACACCGCGCCCGCCGCGCCCACTCGCCGACGCTGTTCGACGCGATTCCATGGCGACTCGCAGGATACCCGGCGACCGCGAGAGCCCCCGCGAAGATCAAGGTTGTCGTGAATCAAATCCTGAACCAGCGTGGCTACCCGCCCCAATTGCAGGAGGCGGCACGCAAGAGGATGCTGGCCCAGGCGGAGCTGCATTGCACGGTGTGGGCGTGAGGCGGCACCGATGAACTGGTCCAGAGCTGGGACCCGCGCCGCCGCTGGTTTGCCGTCAGCGATTCGAGCCCGTGAGGAGGCGCCCCGGTGGTGGCGGCCGTTCGGATTGGGCCCGCCGCAAGAAGGTTCAAGAAGATTGAAGGTTCGTGCGCGCGCCAGCGACAGGACGGTGGAACTGAGAGCCTTGCCTCGGCCCGGGGGAGCCCGTCTCAGGGTGCGGCCGGTCCTGCGCAATCCGTTTGCGGCTGCCCGCCAGCCGGTACCGGCGTAGGTGAGTCGGTGGGGCGGCGGGCTCGCCTACACTAGGGGCGCGCCGAGCCCCTCGGCCGGATGTGCTCATGGAAGCCAACCCGAAAGTTCGTGTGCTCGTGCCCCTCAGTCCGGGGTTCGAGGAGATCGAGTTTGTCGCAGTCGTGGACATTCTGCGGCGCGCCGACATCGACGTCGTCACGGCGGGTTTGCCGAAGGGGCGGGGGCCGATCGAGGGCTCCCACGGCATCGCCATCGCGCCGGATGTGGATTGGGAGGAGGTCGATCTGGCGTCGATCACCGCCGTGGTGTTGCCCGGTGGGCCGGGCACGCGGCGGATGGGGGAGGATGCGCGGCTCTTGGCCCTGGTCCGGCGGCTGGCTGAAGAGGGGCGGCCGTTGGCGGCGATCTGTGCGGCGCCGCTCGTGTTGGCGCGTGTGGGGGTGCTCGAGGGGCGCGAGGCCACGAGCCACGCGAGCGCCCGCAAGGAGTTGGGTGGGGCCAAGGTCATCGCGGATCGGCGGGTCGTGTGGAGCGGCAATGTGCTCACCAGCCAGGGTGCCGGCACGGCGGTCGAGTTTGCGCTCGCGCTCGTGGCTGCGTGGGTGTCTCCGGCCAAGGCGAACGAAATCGCGGCCGGCATCGTGCACACGGGGCACACACCGAAGTGACGGACGTCTTCGAGGAGGTCGTGCGCTTGCAGCGCGCGGGACGCGCGTGTGCGCTCTGCACGATCGTCGCAACCCAGGGTTCGACCCCGGGCAAGGCGATGATGAAGATGCTCGTGCGCGACGACGGCAGCTTTGCGGGTTCGGTGGGCGGTGGGTGCCTCGAGGCCGAAGTGCACGAGGCAGCCATGGCGGCGATGAAGGACGAGCGCCCGCGCATGCTCGAGTTTTCCCTGAACGAACGGGACTATCCCGACAGCGGCCTCCTGTGTGGAGGCAAGGTGCAGGTCTACGTGGAGCCGATCACCGAACCCAAGTTGCACATCTTCGGCGGGGGGCACGTGTCGGGCGCGATCGCGCGCTTCGCCGCCGCCGTCGGTTTCTGCGTGAGTGTCGGCGACGACCGCGAATCCTTCGCTTCGCCCGAACGCCACCCGGACGCCGCGACCACCGTGCACGCCGAGTTCGCCGAACAAGTGCGCCGCATCGCACCCGCCGAGGACCACTTCCTGATTGTCGTGACGCGTGGGCACCAAGATGACGGCGAGATCCTCTACGAACTCTTCTCCCAATCGTGCCGCCCGCGCTACCTCGGCATGATCGGCAGCCGCGCGAAACGGGCGCAGCTCTTCGCGCAACTGGAATCGCGCGGCGTACCGCGCCCGTGGCTCGAGCGTGTGCAGAGCCCGATGGGCCTCGACATCGGCGCCCGCACCCACGAAGAGATCGCGATCAGCGTGACGGCGCAGCTCGTCCGGTTGCGGCGGACGGGGCAGCTCTGAGGGGAGTGTTCTCCTTGGGCGCGGACGGGGCCGCGCCCCTACAGGACGCGTTTGGGGTGGGGTGCGGGGGGGGGGGATGGGGCGCGCTCCAAGGCGGGCCTGGAGGCCCGCGCACCCGGCCCGCGCACCCGGCCCGCGCACCCGGCCCGCGCGCTCGAATCGTGTGCTGCGGTGGTTCGGGGACGTTCTTGCGCAGGGACATGCCCGCGACACTGGGAGTTCGATCCCGTTCTGTAGGGGCGCGGCTCCGTCCGCGTCCAAGGGGCGCGTCGAGATGGCTTCGCCACGCCGCGAACTTCGCCACGCCGCGAACTTCGTCGCGCCGCGGACTTCGTCGCTGCGTCGGCTTCGCCGCGTCTCTCCCAGGCGCAGTGTCGATCCTTGGCGCAGCGAGCCGGGTACGCGGGCCTCCTGGCCCGCCTTGGGGCGCGGTGCATTTCCCCTTGGGCGCGGACGGGGCCGCGCCCCTACAGGACGCGTTTGGGATGGGGTGCGGGGGGGGATGGGGCGCGCTCCAAGGCGGGCCTGGAGGCCCGCGCACCCGGCCCGCGCACCCGGCCCGCGCACCTGGCCCGCGCGTCGCTGCGGCGTGGAGACTTTCTTGCGTAAGTGAACGCCCGTGACTTCGGGCCCCAGATCGTGCGTTCTTGGGCCCCGCATCGGCCGCTGCAAGTCGGCTCAAGAACCGGCGGGCCCGGGGGCGAAGGGGGGTGGGGCTTGGCCGAGCCCGTTGTCGCCATGAACGAACCCCTCGCTGGAGCCCCTGCGGCTCGCAATCCCTCGTTGGGCGAGGTGCTTTGTGCCCTCAGTTTTGCGCTCGATTGGACCTCGGGCGAACCGGCGGGGCATGCGCTGCGGTGCGCTTGGCTCGGGGCGCGGCTCGGGCGCGAGGTCGGGCTGGCCCAGGGCGAGCAGCAGGAGCTGGTCTTTGGACTCCTACTGAAGGACGCGGGCTGCACGGCGAACAGCGAGCGCCTCGGGCAGTGGTTCGGGCACGAGCCGTACCTGGTGGGCCGCGCGGTGGGGCGGGAGCTCCCCGGCGGGGCCGCCGCGGGGCTCGGCTTCTTGTTCGGGCGCGGCGCGGGGGCGAGTGGCATCGGCTGGCGACTCGGTCGGCTGCTCGCGCTGGCTTTCCGCGGGAGGGCCATCGGCGACGGGCTGGCCGCGGCGCGGCGGGCCCAGGCGGCGGCGATCGCGGCGGAGCTGGACCTCGGCCCAGGCGGTCACGACGTGCAAGTCGGCATCGACGAGCGCTGGGACGGACGCGGGCGACCGGAGGGCCTCGCGGCGGACAGCATTCCCGTTGGCGCGCGCATCGCCGCCCTCGTGCAGGCGGTGGAACGGCGGCGCGAGTGCCGCGGTCTGAAAGCCGCCCTCGGTCTGGCGCGGGCCGAATCGGGGCGTCGTTTCGATCCGTCGCTCGTCCAAAAGCTCGTGGACCTCGCCGAACGCGAGGACCTGCTGGCCGGGCTGGCCCAGGATGGGCTCGAAGAACGCCTCCTTTTGCTCTTGCCCGAAGCGGCGCAGGCTGGCCGCCGCGATGCCCAGTTCGACACGATCGCGCGCGCGTTCGGCCGCATCATCGACAACAAGAGCTCCTACACGGCCGGCCATTCCGAACGTGTGGCGCACTACAGCCTGCGCATCGGCGAGATGCTCGGCCTGCCGCGCGAAAGATTGCGATGGCTGGCGCGCAGCGCTTCCTTGCACGATTTGGGCAAGCTCGCGGTCAGCGGCGCCATTTTGGACAAACCGTCGGCACTCGAACCCCACGAATGGGAGTCCGTGCGCGTGCATCCGACGTTCACCGCGGCCATCCTGGAGCGCATCGACCCGTTCCAGAAACTGTCGGCGACGACCGGGGCCCTCTTCGAACACTTGGACGGCAGCGGGTATCCGAAGGGCCTCAAGGGGCAGGAGATCGGCCTCGAGGCGCGCATCGTGGCGTGCGCGCACATTTTCGACGCGCTCCGTTCCGACCGCCCGCACCGCAAGGCGCATACGGAGCGCCGCGCGTTGGGGATCCTGCAGGAGATGAGCGGTGTCGAGGTCGACAGCCGCTGCCTCGAGGGCCTGATCCTCGCGCTCGAACAGGACGCGGACGGCGCGCCCGCGAGCGAAGCCGCCTGACGAGCAACGGCCCGGGCGCCCGGACCTGCTAGGCTTGTCCCCCCGCTTCCGGCGGGACCGGCGCGCCCATGTCCCCTTACGACCCGATCCGCCCCAAATCCGCCGCGAGCGAAGATCCGTACGCGAAGGAGCCCTCCCGCGGCTTCTGGCGCGCCTTTTCGCCCAATTCGCGCAGCCGCGGGCGCAGTTACTGGACGAGCGGGCTGGTCGCCACGATCGAGCGCAAGCGGGGCCGCGTCGAAGCGCGTGTGGTCGGCGGTGTGCCCTACGACGTGGTGCTCGAGCTGACCGAGGAGGGCGCGCTGTCGATGGGCTGCACGTGCCCGGCGTTCCGCACCGAACGCGAGTGCAAACACGCATTCGCGGTGCTGCTCGAAATGGAGGCGCGCGGCTGGCTGCACGAGCCCGACGAGACGGAACTCACACCGCTCGAACGGGAAGAGGAGGAGCGCCGCGAGTTCGAACAGCGCGTGAGCGGACTGCGTGTCAGCGGCGAACTCAACACACCTCCGGTCCTCGCGGCATGGACCGGCCGCGACCTCGAGTTGGGCTTCGCCGTCGTGGAGCAGGACCTCGGCGCGACGGGACAGGTGCACATGGAGGCGCTCGGACGCCGCCAGCGCCCGGACGGGGGCATGGGGGCCTGGAAGCCGCTCACCGATGCGGAGCGGCGCTACGCCGGCGCGTCGCTGGACCGCGAGATCCTCGGCTGGATCCACCGCGGCGACGCGGAGGAGAGTTGGTCCGCCGGCGCGCGGTCCACGGGTTCGGGAAGCCGCAGCCGCGCCCTCGACGAGGCCACTCTGCGTGTGTTGGCGCCGTTGCTGCAAGCTTCGAACAACGTGATGCGGCGCGAGGCTGACGGAGCGCTCCTGCCTTTGAGGGTTTCGCTCGATCCGTGGCGCTTCGAAGCTCGTGTGCGCGAGCGGGACGGCCGGCAGGAACTGGTCGGCGAGTTGGTACGCGGAGCCGAGCGCCGGGAACTCGCGAGTCCGCAGGGCGCCGCAGCGGCACCGTGGCGCGCCCGCCGCGGGCGCACGGCGCGCGGTGGGCTGGGCGGCGCGCCTGCGCTGCCCGCAACCGACGGGCCCCGCTTGATCGCGCGCGCCGGTTGGCTGTTGTTCGAGGACGAGCTCGCGCCAATCGATTGGGGGTCCGCGCGCGAGTTGGCCCTCGAGTTGTGCCAGGGCGGTCCGCTGCCCCTGCCCGCGCAGGACGTCACCGGCGCACTCGTGCAACTCGCGGCCCACGCCGGCGGACGCCTCGTCGGCGAACTCGACCAACACACCGAACGTGTCGCTCCGCTGCCGGCGCTGTTCGTATCCACGCCCCCGGGCGCGCCCACGCAGGGCCGCGAATGGCTGCACGCGCGTGTCGAGTTCCTCTACCAGAACCAGTCCGTGCCCGCCGACGAGGTGGGCGAGTTCGTGCACACGGGCAGTGGTGTGCTGCGCCGCGACATGGACTTCGAACGCGCCGCCGGCGAGCGCCTCAGCGACCTGGGTTTCCGGCCGGCGGACGCCAAGCTCAGCACTCACCACGCGATCTTGCACCGCGGCCGCCTTGCACCTGCGGCCGAAGCGCTGATGGCCGAGGGCTGGCGCGTCGAACTCGAGGGCAAGGGTGTGGCCGCCGCCGGCGAGGCCCGGGCGCGCATCCGCTCGGGCGTGGATTGGTTCGGCGTCGAGGGCGAAGTGTCCTACGGCGGCGAAGACGTGGAACTGCCCGCGCTCTTGGCGTCGCTGCGCAAGGGCCAGGGTTGGGTGAAGTTGAAGGATGGGCGCCTCGGGCTGCTGCCCGGCGATTGGGCCAAGCGCTGGGGTTGGCTCGAGTTGGGCCAGGGCGGCGAGCCGGGTTCGCTGCGGTTTCCGAAGCAGCAGGCGTGGTTGCTCGACGCCTTGCTCGCCGACCGCCTCGACGTAGCGGTCGACGCGGACTTCGCAAAGCTGCGCGAGTCGCTGCGCGCGTTCGATCGCGCGCGACCGCTGACGGAATCGGCGGGGCTCGTCGGCGAACTGCGGCCTTACCAGCGCGAGGGACTCGGTTGGATCGACGCCCTGACGACACTCGGCCTCGGGGGCTGTTTGGCGGACGACATGGGTCTTGGCAAGACCGTGCAGGTCCTGGCGTTCCTGGAGCGCCGCCGCAGCCTGCGCGCCGAGTCGGGGGAGCCGCACCGGCCGAGCCTCGTGGTGGCGCCGCGTTCGGTGCTGTTCAACTGGATCGACGAGGCGCGGCGGTTCGCGCCGCAGTTGACTCTGTCGGAGCACCACGGCGGCCAGCGCTGGCACAACTTCGAAAGCGCGCTGCGCTCGGACCTGATCGTCACGACGTACGCGACGCTGCGCATCGACATCGAACGCCTGCGCAAGCAGCCGCTCGACGTGGTCGTGCTCGACGAAGCCCAAGCGATCAAGAACCCGACCAGTTTGGTAGCCAAGGCCACGCGCCTCCTCGACGCGCGCCAGCGCCTCGCGCTGACCGGCACGCCCGTCGAGAACCGCTTGGAAGACCTCTGGTCGCTGTTCGAGTTCTTGAACCCGGGGATGCTCGGCGGCGCGCAGGGCTTCACGCGGTTGCTCGCGCAGGGCGAGGGTTCGCGCGAGGAGAATCTGAAGGCCATCGCACGCGCGATCCGGCCGTTTTTCCTGCGCCGCACCAAGGCTCAGGTGCTGGCGGAGTTGCCCGAGAAGACCGAACAGACGATCTTCGTCGAGCTCCTGCCCAAACAACGCAAGGCCTACGACCAGCTCGCCGAGTACTACCGCAAGATGCTGCTCAGCGCCGATGCGCCCGATCCCCTGGCGCCGGGCAACCAGTTCCAGGTGCTGACGGCGCTGCTGCGCCTGCGCCAATGTGCGTGCCACGAGGCGCTGATCGATCCGGAGCTGTCGCAGGCCGGCTCCGCGAAACTCGACGAGCTGCTCGAGCGCCTGAGCGAGATCGCGAACGAGGGCAACAAGGCGCTGGTGTTCTCGCAATTCACCAGTTTCCTCGCGCTCGCCGAATCGCGCCTCGAGGCCGCGGGCATTCCCTATGAGTACTTGGACGGCCAAACCCGCGATCGCAAGGAACGGGTGGACCGTTTCCAGAACGATCCCACTTGCCCCGTTTTCCTGGTCAGCCTGAAGACCGGCGGCACGGGCCTCAACTTGACGGCCGCGGACTACGTCTTCCTGCTCGACCCCTGGTGGAACCCGGCAGTCGAAGCGCAGGCCATCGACCGAGCGCACCGCATCGGCCGCACACGCCCGGTGCTGGCGTATCGCCTGGTCGCACGCGACACGATCGAAGAGCGTGTGCTCGAACTCCAGCAGAGCAAACGCGAACTCGTCGCGGGCCTCTTCGACGAACGCTCGGGATCGATCTCGAACTTGCGACGGCAGGACTTGGAACAGCTCCTAGCCTGAGACGTTCCGAAGCCACCGGCCCTCAAGACCATGGGCCGGGCCTTCAGCCCGGACCGCGTTCTACCCCCAACCTGGGGCGTTGCCCCAGGCTACGATCGGGCGGGGCGTTGCCCCTCCCGGACACACCCGCGCGCGGACGCGCCGACGCTCGCCCGCGCACACGTGAGTGATCGCGCACGTGTGATTGATCGCGCACAAGTGAGTGATCGCGTGCACGTCGGAGCTCGCGCGCACGTCGGAGCTCGCGTGCACGTGGGTCTCGGCATACACGATGGGCCGGGCCTTCAGCCCGGGTCGGTTCTGCCCCCTACCTGTGGCGTTGCCCCAGGCTACGATCGCGCGGGGCGTTGCCCCTCCCGGACCCATCCGCGCGCGCACGCGCCGACGCTCGCCCGCGCACACGTGAGTGATCGCGCACACGTGAGTGATCGCGCACAAGTGAGTGATCGCGTGCACGTCGAAGCTCGCGTACACGTCGAAGCTCG
>WGMC01000032.1 GCA_016125265.1 Planctomycetaceae bacterium | reverse complement strand
TCGGTCGCGCGCACGTTCGGTCGCGCGCACGTCCGGTCGCGGGCACGTCCGGTCGCGGGCACGTCCGGTCGCGGGCACGTCCGGTCGCGGGCACGTCCGGTCGCGGGCACGTCCGGTCGCGGGCACGTCCGGTCGCGGGCACGTCCGGTCGCGGGCACGATCGGTCGCGTGCGCCAACGGCGCTCCGAAGCGCCGAAGGCGCGGCCCATCGTAGCCTGGGGCAACGCCCCAGGTTTGTCGGAGGAGCGAAGCAAGGGCTGAAGGCCCGCCCCATCGCGGCGGGCGAGCGCTCTCAGAGGTCCCGTGTGACGCGGGTGAGGATGCGCGCTTCGAGTGCTTCGGCTTCCTGCACCAGTTCCTTGGCGCGCTGCAAGTAGCGCTCCGCCAGCACCCGATCCGTCAGGTCCTTGGCGTTGATGCGCACGTTCAAGCCCGCGCCGAGCACCGCACCGCGCGCCGCGATCGCGCCCACTCCCGCGTCGGAAATGGAACTTTGCATGCCGATGTCGGCCATCGCTGCCGCCACCGACATGGATTCGACCGCCACCTCCATGACTCGCAAGGGCGCTTCGATGGCGCCCTGGGTCGCGCGCTGGATCGCGAGCTTGCGCGCGTCGGCGTCGTGCGGAGTCGCCTTGGGCAAGGAGAATGCCTCCATCAGCGCGTTGAAGGCGTCCGTGTCCCGGTCGACGAGGGCCAGGGCTTCGACGTAACAGCGTTTGCCGCGCTCGGCCCACTCGCTGAACTCGCGCCACCTGTCGTCCCACCCCTTCTTGTGGCTCGACAGATTTGCAACCATCGCGCCGAGCGCCGCGCCGAGCGCCACCAGGGCCGCCGCGACCGATCCGCCGCCCGGCGCGGGCGCGTCGGATGCCGTGGTTTCGGTGAACTGCTTGACGGAGAGGTCGACCAAGCGACGCTTCGAGCGGTCCTCGAGCAGGTACTCGATCACCCGCTCCTCCGGCACGAAGGGCTTCAGTTCGTCGAGCCCCATCGACTTGACGGCGATCTTGATCAGCTCCGCGTCGGGCACCCCCGTCGAACGCTGTTGTTTCTCGAGGAAATAGCGCCCCGCCTCGAGCAACGCGCGCAGCGGCAACAGGCCGACGACTTCCGAACCTGTGACTCGCACGCCGCGATCCTGCGCCTTCTTGCACACCTCGTCGAAGGCCACATGGATCGGCGTCGTCGAGATGTCCGTCAAGTTCATCGAGATCTGCGCGATGCCGTACTCCTCGATGAACCAGCCGATGGCCTTGACGGCCTTGAGTGTGCCGGGGGTCCACACCGCCTGGCCCTTGTCGTCGCGCACGATCTCGCCGGTCAGAGGGTCGCCGCGCCGCTGCATGCGGCCCTTTTCGCGCACGTCGAATGCGATCGCGTTGGCGCGCCGCGTGCTGCTCGTGTTGAGGTTGACGTTGTAGGCGATGAGGAAGTCGCGCGCACCCACGGCGGTCGCGCCGCGCTGGGCATCGAACGCCGCGGGGCCGAAGTCCGGGGCCCCCGCTTCGGTGCCAAGACGCTGGGCGAGGCCCTCGTATTCGCCCGCGCGCACGGCGGCCAGGTTCTTGCGCTCGGGGCGTTGGGCAGCGGCCTCGTAGCAGTACACGGTCATGCCCAACTCCTCGCCCATGCGCCGCGCCAGACCGCGGGCAATCTCGGCCGCTTCGTCGAGCGTCACTCCCGCCACGGGCACGATCGGACACACGTCGAGGGCGCCGAAGCGTGGGTGTTCGCCGCGATGACGCCGCATGTCGATCAGCTCGCCCGCGCGCCGCGCGGCGGCCAGGGCGGCCTCCACGACCGGTTCGGGCTCGCCGACGAAGGTCATCACCGTGCGGTTCGTCGCCTTGCCCGGGTCCACGTCCAGGAGGCGCACACCCGGAGAGGTGCGGATGGCTTCGGCGATCGCATCGAGGACCTTGGGGTCACGGCCTTCGCTGAAGTTGGGGACACACTCGACGATTCGCTGCATGGTTCGTGGGGAGCTTGGGGGCGCGACAATGTACGGAAACCGCTGCGCGCCCTGATTGCGAGCCTTGGGCCGCGCTGTCGAACTTCCTGGGGAGCGGGACTAGAAGGGGCGAGGAGGAGACACGACCATGCCGCACGAACGTCCGACCGCACCCCCCCAACTCGACTCCGAACTGGGCCTCCGACCCGCCGGCGAACGGGGCCTGTCCCGCACCGACTGGCTCGATTCGAGGCACAGCTTCAGCTTCGGGGGCTACATGGATCCTCGCTGGATGGGTTTTGGGCCCCTGCGGGTCATCAACGATGACCGCATCGCGGCGGGTTCGGGTTTTCCCGAGCACGGACACCGGAACATGGAGATCCTGACCCTGGTGCTGGCCGGGGCCCTCGAACACCGCGATTCGACCGGGGGCGGAGGCGTCCTGCTTCCGGGCAGCGCCCAGTTGATGAGCGCGGGCCGTGGCATCCAGCACAGTGAGTTCAACGCCTCCGACCGGGAGCCAGCCCGGTTCCTCCAGATCTGGCTGGAACCGGAGCGCCTCGGGACCGAACCCCGGTACCACGAACGCGACTTCGGCGCCGCGGACCGGGGCACCTGGTGCCTGGTGGCGTCGCCCGGGGGTGAGCTCTCATCGTTGCCCATCGGGGTGGATGCGCGCGTGCACACGGCCCAACTGGAGGCCGGGGCGCGCTTGGGGTACGAGCTGGACTCGGGGCGGCGCCTATGGCTGCAGGTGGCCAGCGGCTCGGTGACCGTGGGCGATCGGCACCTCGGCGAGGGGGACGGGCTGTTCAGCCGCGGCCTCGGCGGCACGGGGCTGGAAATGACCGCGCACACACCGGCGAAGCTGGTTTTGTTCGACCTGAGTTAGTCGGCCCGTAGGGGCCTTTCGTGGTCGATGGGACGTCGGCGGGTTTTCCAGGGGGAAGACTTCACGCGCGACCCCGTCCCGCCCGATGCGTGTCGGGGACCACCCCTCGGGTCCCACCCCATGCCGTCGACGCACAGGTTCTCTGCTTCGCTCCGTCGCCGCCCGCGTGGGCCGCGCGACGGCCTGACCGTGCTCGAGCTGACGATCGCGCTGGTCGTGATGACCATCGCCGTGGGCATGCTGAGCGGGACCCTGTCGTCGACGTCCCGTGTGGCGCCGTTGCAGCGCGAGAGCGCTCTCGCCGCGATGGCCGCGCGCTCGCAGCTCGAAGCCATGCGTGCGCAGCCGTTCCGCGAACTGTTTGCGCTCTACAACGACGTGGCGGCGGACGATCCCGGCGGCGCGGGGACGGCGCCAGGGTCGGGGTTCCGGGTGGCGGGGCTGCGGTCCCCCGATGGCCCCCAGGGTTTCGTCGGTCAGGTGCGGTTCCCCGGTGACGGGGCGAGCCTGCGCGAGGACGTGGAATGGGTCCAACTGGGCATGCCGCGGGATCTCAACCGCGACGATGTCGTGGGCGACCTGGATGTGGCGGGCAGCTACTTCCTGCTGCCGGTCGAAGTGCACATGCGTTGGGAGAGTATGGCTGGGGTGCGTGAACTGCGCCTCCACACGATGTTCATCTCCCCATGAAGCCGCGCACGTTCAGGCCTTCCTCGCGGGGCGGTTTCACGCTGTGGGAGATCATCATCGCCTCCGGCATCCTGGGGATCGTCATCGTGAACGTGTCGCTCCTCTTGCGCGCGACGTCGGACAACCACAACGACAGCCAGGTGTTGCAGTCGCTCGATCTGCACGCGCGGCAGACTCTGGACCGCATCGTCATCGCGCTCCAATCGGCGGCAAAAAACAGCGTGATCCCCGCGGCCGAGGCGCCGCTCTACAGCTCGGCGGTGGACTACGACGTCTCGCTCGGGGTCGAGGACGGCGTCGTCGTGTGGGGTGAGCCGGAGCGCATCGGCTTGCAGATGGATACGGGCGAGGTGTTGTGGTTCCGCAGCATGTCCACCGAAGACGAGCGTCGCGTCGTCTGGGGCAGGCACGTGCGGCCCGTGATGGCCGGCGAGTCACCCGGCAACGGGCTCGACGACAACGCCAACGGAATCATCGACGAGCTGGGCCTCTCGTTCACAGTCGACGGCGACTCGGTGCGCATTCGCATGACCTTGGAGCGCGAGAACACCAACGGCGCCGAGGTCATGCGTGAGTTCGAGCAGATCGTCAGCTTCCGAAACTGAGGCAGATACGATGAGAATCTTCGTCCACAACACACCCAGCGAACGCCGCGGCTCTGCCCTGGCGCTGTCGTTGACGGTGGTCACCGTGGTGGCCCTCTTGAGCGCGATGATGCTGCAACTGAGCAGCGCTCACTGGAAGCGCGAAGCCGCGGCCGTCGACCAAAAGCGCGCGTTCTACATCGCGGAGGCTGGCCTAGCGGAATCGATCTGGGGACTGGTCCGGGGACAGAGTGGCATCGTCGGCACCCAAGAACTGCCGGTGCGCTTCGGCGACGGTGTGTACTGGACCAACGCACTGGGCGACGATGCCGGCGTGGTGCACGTCTCCTCGACCGCGATGTGCGGTCAGGCTCGCGCCAAGCTCGACATCGCGATCGAGCTCTACTACCAGAACGCGCTGAACCTCGGGGCATTCTCCGCCGGCAACATGACGGTCGGGGCGGGCGCGTACGTCGACGCGTACAACTCGAAGAACGGACCCTACATCGCGCCGCTCCTCGGGTTGCTCACAACACCGGTCAAGATCGGCAGCAACGGTGATGTGTCCGTCGCCGGGATCCGCGGCCTGGTGCCGACGCAGATCCTCGGCAGTGTCATCCCGGGCCCCAACAAGTCCGTCTCGGCGGGCCTCGGGACCCTCATCCTCGGCGACACCACGCCCAGGGAGGAGGCCGTCGAGCTGCCTGCCATCTTGATCCCCGATGTCCCGCTGTTCGGGCCCATGACGGTGGGGCATGGCGCCACAGGAACGCTGCCCTCGGGCGAATACGCGGGCCCCAATCTATCAGTCGCATCCGGCGGAACCGGCCTGATCGTCGGTCCCGCCATCGTCGTGGTCGACACGTTGAGTCTGGCCGCGGGCGCGAAACTGCGGATCGACAACTCGGCTGGACCCGTGGAGATCTACGTGCGCCAGTCCATGACGACCGCGGCTGGCTCGCAGATCCAAAACCTCAACCAGAACCCGCGTGGACTGATGTTCTGGCTGGACATGCATCCGCGCACCGGCGGTGTGCTTTCGCTTGCCCACGGCGGACCGTTCCACGGCTCGATGTACGCGCCCAAGGCCCCCATCGCCATTCCCGCGACCTCCGAGTACTTCGGTTCGGTCGTGAGCTCGGCGCTGACCATCCCGGCGAACGGCCGACTGCACGTGGACCTCAGCGCCGGACAGATCGGAACGACAGATGTCAGCGCGTCCGTCCTGCATTGGCGGCCCGCGGCCGTACCCGCGGAGCTGACGCGGGACCTGCGCTACGAACCGTTGGCGGACTTCGCCGAACGCGGCATCGACCTACCGGCACCCAGCTCGGCCCACACACCCATCGAAAAGGCCGTCGAGTACGTCGACCGCGATGGCGAAACGCGCGTGTTCCGCGGCACCGAGGCGGCACTCGACCGCTCGGTCATCGCGTCGTTGGTCGAGGAGGTCGTGCAACCCGTCGTGCGCCCCATCACCCAGGTTGGGCGCCGGCGCAACTGGGCCTCGATCGACGACCCCGTCGTGGCCAAACTTTCACCTGTTTCCCGGAGACGGGGCTACGCGTACGGGCATGACGACTAACGGCGTTTGGTTCGTCGCAGTGACGCGACTCGCCTGGTCGTTCCTCGCCCTGCTGTGCCTCGTCGGCCGCGGGCGCGCCGACGACGTCACCTCTGCGGAGCTTCTGCGCACCGTGGCGGGCCGAGGCGGTCCGGTTTCAGCCGAGGAGCATCGCGATGCGCTCCATCGGTTGGAACAGCTTCCCGTGGACGCGCGGGCCGCGCTGGCGGCCGGCGTGCTATTGGAACCCCGCGACGCGGAGCTGCGCGCCGCTGCCCTCCGACTGCTCCAGCCCGTCGCGGGAGCGCGAGAAGTTCCGCTCGGCGTGCGGCTCGTGGTGGACGGCCTGCCCGAGGAGGGGCTCGAACCGCCGCTCGTCGAACCATTCGTGCGCCTGGTTGCGTCGGTGCACGCGCGGGACCGCGATGGAACGCGCGCGCTCGTCAACGCCGTGCCGGAGCAGCCGCTCGTCGTGCAGGCGCTGATCGTGGAGGGCATCGCCGAGTACGTTCACCAACGCACCGCCGAGGCGTTGGGTGATCTTTTGATGGTGTCGCGCGAGCTGCGTGTGGCCCTGCTTGTGCCCCTGGCGAAGCTCATCCGCCGCCTTCCCGACGGCAGTTACGACCGGATTCTGCGCGAAATGCGCGGCGGTCTCGACGCCGAAGACGCTCCGACCCGACGCGAAGCCGCGCTGGCAGTCGGCTGGCTTCGGGACGATCGGTCCTTGGCGCGGTTAACCGAGCTCTTGGACGATCCAGAGGTCGCCCCGCGCAACGCGGCGCTCTGGTCGCTGCGGCGCATCAGCGGCCTCCAACTGCGCGGCTCCAAGGAGCTGTGGCGCCGCTGGCTGCACGACTCGGAAGACTGGTGGCTGCACCGCTCCGAGACCTGCTTCGCGGTCCTTCGCACCGGCAAGCCGCCCGAGGTGCTTCAGGCATTGCAGGAGATCGGCCGGCAGAACATCGGCCGCGAGCGGGTGATTCGCGAACTCGAGGCCGTGCTCGGCATGGACTCCGCGGAGGTCGTTGCGACGGCTTGCGCGGTGCTCGAGCGGCTCGAGGACACCGCCGCCGTCCCGATGCTCTCGCGTGTGCTGCTGCGGAGCGACCCGACGGTTGCGACACCTGCCCACCGGGCCCTCGTGAAGCTGACCGGGGCCCACTTGCCGCCCGACTACTCCGCGTGGCGGTCCTGGATGCAAGACCGCTGACCCATCCCCGCTGCCCGGCTCAAGTCCCCCGCCAGGGCGTTCGAAGAAAAACCGGCCCTCTCCCCCCACCTCCCATGGCCAGACCCCAACCCCGCTACAAGCGCCGCATCAAGCTGATTCGGCCGAGGCTCCAGCTCAAGCTGGTGACCGTGTTTGCCGGGATTGCGGTTCTGGCCCTCCTGCTGCAGTGCTTGCTCTTCTACCGCACGATGGCGGCGATGGCGCTCCAGTTGCCGAACGACGGGCTCATCGTGATGAGCGAGGTCAACGCCAACCTGGGCCAGATCCTGATGCTGAGCCTGGTGGTGCTGCTGCCGGCGACGTTCTGGATCGGGATCCTCGTCACGTTCCGCGTCGCAGGCCCCGTGTACCGCCTGGAGACCTACCTCAAGCAGGTGGCCCGAGGCGACCGCCCCGAGGACTGCCGCCTGCGTCAGGGGGACGAGCTGATGGAGCTGTGCGCGGCGGTGAACGAGGCCACGCGCCCCCTGCGCCAACCGGCGGACGATCGGGAACACTCCGCGCGCGAAGCAGCCTGAGCACTTCCGATGTCCCTGCGCTCCAAAATCGTATTGGTGCTGGTCCCCGTCGTCGCCGGCTACGCCGTGATCGACCACGGCCTGCAGCGGCTGATCCTGAGGCCGAGTTTCGATTCCTTGGAGGTCGAACACGCCGAGCGCGACATGCAGCGCGTGCAGGCAGCCATCGGCGACGAGTTGGCCGTGCTGTCCGAGCGTGCGGAATCCTGGGCCGAGCGCGCTGATCTGGCGGCGTTCGCACGGGGGGAAGACCCCGCGTACGCTGCGCACCAACTGGGGGACTTGGTGTTCCAGAACGAGGGGCTCAATCTCCTCTTCGTGCTGGATGCCGCGGGCGACGTGCAGTGGGGCGAAGTGCGTCGCGGGCCGGGTACAGAACCGCTGCGCCTGCGCGAGTTCCCAAGTGGTCGTTTTGCCGCGACCCATCGACTGGTGAGCTCCGAACGACCGATGCAGTCCATCGCGGGGCTTTGGAACACGGACGAGGGGCCCCTCCTGGTCGCCGCCCATCCGATCTTGGACAAACCCGACGCCGGGGACGTGCACGGCAGGCTCATCCTCGGGCGCTTCTTGCCCGGGACGACGCTGGAGCGCATCGCCGAGCGCACGAAGCTGCCCTTCGACTTCTGGCCGCTCGACGGATCGCCGCTCCCTGAGGACGTGGAGCCGATGGTCGACGACGCAACCGCCGCTGCCGAACCCGTGGTCCGAGCCGTGGACGGAAGTGTGTTGCACGTTTTCGCGACCATGGCGGATGCGCGCAACCAGCCGGCGCTGCTCCTGCGCGCCGAGTTGCCGCGGGACATCTCCGCGCAGGGTGGCACGGCCATCCTCTACGCGCTGCTGTCGACCTGCGCCGCGGGTCTCTTGATGGTGCTCGTGCTGCTGAACGTCCTGCAGCGCGTGGTGCTCAAGCCGCTGGCGCGGTTGACGGACCAGGCAGTCGCCATTGGACAACGGGACGACAGTTCCCTGCGCCTCGGCCTCGTCCGCAACGACGAGATCGGCACATTGTCGAACGAGTTCGACGCCATGCTCGGCAAACTCGACGATTCGCGTGCCGCCGTCGTCACGGCGGCCCGCTCCGCGGGGATGAGCGAGATCGCGACGGGCATCCTGCACAACGTGGGCAACGTATTGAACAGCGTCTGCGTGTCGACAGGCATGTTGGACGAGAAGCTCCGCCAGTCGCGCATCGGCCACCTCGAGAAGCTCGCTGCGCTGCTCGAAGAGCACCGGGACGACCTGGCGCAGTTCGTCGCCGAGGATCCCAAGGGCAAACAAGTGGTGCCGTTCTTGACTGCGCTCACCCGGCAGTTGGCGGACGAGCGCGGCGGCCTGCAAGCCGAGTTGGGCCAGCTCATGGAGGCGGTTGAACACATCCGCGAGCTGGTCGCCTCGCAGCAGGCCTACGCCGGTCGTTCGACGCTACTCGAGTCCGCGGACGTAGGACAGCAGATCGAAAGTGCGCTCCGGCTCAGCGAGAAGGCTCAAGGGGCGCAGGTTTCGGTGCACATCGAACGGGACCTCGCCGAGATGCCGCGCGTGCCGCTCGACAAACACAAGCTGGTGGAGATCCTCGTCAACCTCGTGCAGAACGCGCGTCAGTCACTCGCCGAGGCGCGCCCCGAGCACCCCAAGATCGCGGTGCAAAGCCGCCTCGACGACGGGTTGTTGACGATCCGCGTCGTGGACAACGGCGTCGGGATCCCCGAGGAGAACCTGACGAAGGTGTTCCACCACGGCTTCACGACAAAAGCGAACGGTCACGGTTTTGGACTGCACGCCTCCGCCAATGCCGCGACCGAGTTGGGCGGCAAACTCACCGTACACAGCGAAGGGCCCGGCAAGGGCGCCGAGTTCACCCTGACCATCCCGACGGCCCAGCAGCCACTGGCCAAAGCCTCATGAGCAAGGAAATCAACCGTCGCGTGCTGCTGGTCGACGACAACCCTGCGATCCACGCGGACTACCGCAAGATCCTGGGCGCGGCGAGCAAGTCTTCGACCAAGGACCTCGACAGCCTCGCGGGCGCGTTCTTCGGCGACGCGGACGCGGTGGAGGGCGAGGAGGAGTCGTTCGAACTCGAATCGGCGCTCCAGGGCGAAGAGGCCCTCGCGAAACTGATCGATGCGCGGCGCGCCGGTCGGCCGTTTGCGATGGCGTTCGTCGACGTGCGCATGCCGCCCGGTTGGGACGGCGTCGAAACGCTCGCCAGGCTGTGGGAGGAGGATCCCGACCTGCAGGCGGTGATCTGCACGGCGTTCTCCGACTACTCGTACGAGCAGATGCTGGGCAAACTGGGACGCTCCCAGAACCTGCTCATCCTGAAGAAGCCCTTCGACACGGTCGAGGTGCAGCAGCTCGCCAGCGCGCTCACGCAGAAGTGGTCCGTGACGCTCTCGGAAAGGTTGCACCTCGAGGAGATCCGCGCCTACGCATCGAGTCTCGAGACGGTGAACCGAGCCCTCACCTCCGACAAGGCCATGGCCGAGGCCTTCGCGGCCAGTCGCGGCTCGCTCGTGCTGGGTGCCAGCCAGACGCTACTTGAGGGCAGTGCGCAACGCGAACAAGCCTCCGGCGACGATCGCGAACTCGCCGTCTACCTGCGTCGCACGCGCCAACTGGCCCACCTCCTCGCCCTCGAGTTCGCCTCCGCGGACGCGGCTGGCAGCGCGGTGAAACTGGACGACTTGCTCGCCGACGCCAAACGCCGCGCGGAAGCCGCCGGTATCGAGTTCCACACCCAGCGCGCCCCCAATCTGCCCGCGCAACTCTCGGGCGAGATCGCCGATTTGGGTGACTTGCTCGGGGATCTGGTGGACGCGGCCCAGGCCAGCGGCTCGAACCAGCTGCGTCTCGACTTGGCGCTCGTCAGTGGGATGCACCAGCACAACCGCCTGCGCGTCGATGCGCATCTCGGCGGGCCGACGGCGAACTTCGAACGGGTCGACCAGGGCACGGAGCCGTTCCTGTCGGACGTGGCGGGCCTCGACTTCTCGCTCGTGCTGGCGCGCAAACGCGCGTCCAAGTTGGCAGCCGACCTGACGCTCGAGCAGCCCAGCGGAACGAGTTTGCACGTGACCCTGACGCTGGACCCGGGCTTGGCCGAGTCGCAGTCCCCGCGCAGCGCGGCTGCCTAATCCGACCAAATCGCGAGCTGCCCGCCCCGGCGGCCCATCCGGCGGCGTTCGAAACCGAAGTCATGGTGGCCGGTTCCTGGGGGGAGGCTAGGGTGGATCGCCCGGCCCCCACCCCCCATGCAGAAGCTGGCGCTCTTGCACCTGTTCGCCCTTGCGGCACCCTCGACCCCCGCGGCCCAGGCCCAGTTCCTCCAGCCGACGGTCGCTGACGTCGTGTTTGCCACGGCGCCGGGCGGCGCCGAGCTCGCTCTCGACCTTTACCTGCCCGACAAGGGCGGGGACCCGTTGCCGCTGCTGATCTACGTGCACGGGGGCGGTTGGCAGACGGGATCGAAGTTTCCCTGCCCTGCGGCACCCTTCTTGGACGCGGGTTTCGCTGTGGCGAGCGTGGAGTACCGGCTCAGCGGTGAAGCGATCTGGCCGGCCCAGATCCACGACTGCAAGGCCGCGGTGCGCTGGCTGCGGGCCAACGCGGGGACGTACGGATTGGACCCCGATCGTTTTGGCGTGTTCGGTCCCTCCGCGGGCGGTCACTTGGTTTCGTTCCTCACGACGTCGGGCGGGGTCGGTGCGCACCGAGTGGGACAGTTGCTGGTGGATCTCGAAGGGAGTCTGGGCGACCACCAGGCGGTGTCGAGCCGTGTGCAGGCAGCGGTCAGCTACTTCGGGCCGAGCAACTTCTTGCGCATGAGCCTCTTTCCGTCCGGAGTCGCGCACGACGACGCAGATTCGGGGGAATCCAACTTGATCGGAGCTCCGATCCAGTCGGTGCCGGAGGCGGCGTTGAGCTCGGACCCTAGCCAACACATCTCCGCGGAGGACGGCCCGATCCTATTCGTGCACGGCACCGCGGATCCGGTGGTTCCCTACGACCAGAGCGAGCACATTTGGCGCCTGGGCCGCGAGGTGCACGGGCTTGATTCCTGGGAGCTGCGCGCGGTCCCCGACGGAGGCCACGGTGGACCCGAGTATCCGATGACATGGGTGCGCGACTGGTTCCTCGCGCACCTCGCGGACCAACCGAATCGGGTGCGTCTCGAGGTCCTGGCGCCGGCGCTCGAAGGCGGTTCCCCGGGACGGTTCCGCCTCGTTCGAAGCGGTTCCCTCGGAGCGCCGCTCTCGGTGCTGCTCGCGACCAGCGGCAGCGCGACGGCGGGCGTGGACTGTGTGCCCCTGCCGCAGTGGTTCGATCTACCGGCGGGACAAGTGAGCCGCGAGTGGACCGTCACCGCGCTCGCCGACGGGCTCGTGGAGGGCACCGAGTTCGTGCGGCTCGCCCTCGGACCGGGTCCCGGATACTTCCCCGACCAGGATGCGACCGACGCAACCCTGGCGATCCTCGATGCCGATTCGGGCGAGGGACTGCCGGTGGTGCAAGTCGCGGGGGTCGATCGCGTCGCGCGCGAGGGCACGCCGGACACCGCGCGAGTCCGGTTCACACGGTCCGGCAACACGAACGCGCCATTGCAGATCCACTACGCCGTGCGCGGCGACGCGGCCGTCGGCAAGGACCACGACGCAACGGCGGTTTCGATCGCGATTGCCGCGGGACAATCGGCCGCGGATCTCGTGGTTGCGGCGCTCGACGACGGGTTCGCGGAGGCGGCGGAACTGTGGGTGGTCGAACTCGAGGCCAGCGCGGCGTACGCGCGTGGGCCGGCGCGCATCGCGAGCGGTCACATCGTCGACGACGACCGCGATGCGGAGCCGTCCCGTTTGGGTCTCATCACCCAGTTGCCGCTCGCCGCCGAGGGTGGCGCCGCACCGGTCTACGTGCTCATGCGCACGGGCCCCGCCGACGCGGCGCTGCACGTGGATCTCGTCGCCCAGGGATCGGCCCAGGACGGCACCGACCTCGCCGGTGTCCCTGCGAGCGCCACGTTCGCGCCCGGCGAATTCCAGGTGCGTGTCGAGTTCGCGCTGCTCGACGACGGCGCGGCGGAGGGTTTGGAGTGGATCGAGCTGCTGCTCGGCGACACTGCTGGTCACGTCCGTGTGGAGCAGGGCTCCCGGCGCACTTGGATCGCGGACGACGACATCTCCGCCGCTTCGGGCCTGGTGCAGCGCGTGGGTGCGGCCCAACTGGGGCGCGGACTTGGGGTCGACGTGCGCGCGCCGGGCGGCTCCTGGTGCGCGTTGTTCGCGGCCGCGGACACAGCCTATGTACCGCTTGGGGGCGCGACGCTGCTACTGGATCCCTTTGGGACCGTGGCGCTCGGTGTTGCCGTCAGCTCGGCTGAAGGCGCGGCGTACTTCCACGTGCCCGTACCCGCGGGCCCCGCCCTCTTGGGTCAGGTTCTGCACATCGGCACCGTTGCCGTGGACCCCGCGGGCAATCTCCACAACTCCCCCATCGCCACGCGGCGTTTCGCGCAGCGCCCCTGATCCGCGCGAGCGCGTCCGACGTGGCGTGCGCGCTTCTCAGGCCGCGTCGACGGAGGGGTTGTAGCCGCCGCCTCTACGCGCCTGGGCCTCGAGCAGGGCCCGCGCGCGCGGCTCGGGCACGGGTTGGCTGAAAAGGAAACCCTGCGCTTCATCGCATTGCATGACGCGCAGGAACGCCAGTTGGCTGCGGGTTTCCACGCCCTCGGCGATCACACGCAGCTTCAGGCTCCTGCCCATCAGGATGATCGAGGTCGAGATCGCCGCATCGTCGGGATTCGTGTTGATCTCGCGGATGAACGAACGGTCGATCTTCAGCGCGTCGATCGGGAAGCGTTTGAGGTAGGAGAGCGACGAGTACCCCGTGCCGAAGTCGTCGATCGAGATGTGCAATCCTTTGGCCTTGAGGCGCCGCAGGATGCCCGCCGCCGATTCGACGTCGTGCATCAGCATGGATTCGGTCAGTTCGAGTTCCAACCACTTGGGTTCGAGCTGTGCGTCCTCGAGCGCGCCCATGACCCATTGGAAGAGCTGGGGCTCGCGGAACTGCGCGGACGACAGGTTGACGGCCATGCGGATCGGCGGCAGACCGTCGAGTTGCCACTGTTTGGTGTCGCGGCAAGCCTGCTGCATCACCCAACGACCAATGGGGATGATGAGCCCCGTTTCCTCCGCGAGCGGAATGAACTGGGCCGGTGAGACGAGTCCGAGTTCGGGGTGGCGCCAGCGCAGGAGACCCTCGAAACCGACGATGCGCTCGGTCTGGATCTCGACCTTGGGTTGGTAGAAGAGTTCGAGCTCGTTGTTCTCCAGCGCTTGGCGCAGCCGATTCTCGAGGCTCTGCTTTTCGAACGCGGCCGCGTTCAACGTGCTGGAGTAGTAGTGCAGCGACGAGGTGCCGTCGTTGCGCGCGTTCTCCGCCGCGGCCAACGCGTGCGAGAGCAGGTCCTCGGGTCGCGAGCCGTCGTCCGGGTGTAGGGCGATGCCTCCGGATACTCGCCACTGGTGGGCGACACCCAGCCAGTCGATGGGGCGCGACAGGGTCTCGAGCAGGCGCCGGCCGACGTTGGAGGCGTCGTGGGGGTGCGCCAACTCGAGCATGATCAGGAAGCCGCCGTCGCCGTGGCTCGCGAGCTCGACTTCGTTGGGATCGCCCACGATCCGCGCCACGACGTCCGCGTCGCGCAGCGATTGACGCAGGCGTTCGCTGGCCTGGGCCAGGAGTGCTCCGCGGGTCTCGTCGTCGACGGGGCGCGCAACCTCGGTACGCAGCACGAGAACCGCCAGGCGGTGACCGCGGCGGCCAGCGCGCGCGATGCCGCGGTCGAGGTGCACCAGAAAGTGTTCCGCGCCGGGCAAACCGGTGGTGAAGTCGAGCTCGGTCGAGGGGCGCGCGGCGGCGCTCCAGCGGTCCGAGACGTCCTGCACGAAGCCGATCGGCAGATCGTGGCCGTGCCGTGTGAAGCGCACGATGCGCCGGCCGGCGTCGCCCAGGTGGAGCTCGACCTCCATCGACTCGCGCTGGTCGCTGCGCTCGGTCCACCAGGTGCGCCAACGCTCGCGATCGCCCTCGGGCGCCGCTTCGATCAGCCGCTCGAGCGCGAGCCGTGTGCCGCCGTCCGTCAGGCTGCCAAGCGTGCGCGCCGCCTGTGCGGAGAGGTGGATCCAGGTGCCAGTGTCGAGGCGCCACGAGCCGACTTCGCCGAGGCGTTCGAGATCGGCCCACCAGGCCGCGGTGTCCGGCTGCGTGTCGGAACCGAAGGTGTCAGCCGCGTGGGCAGCCGCAGAACGGGGATTTTGCACGGGGCTCCTGTCGAGGGGGGACGAAGGTTTGCACCGAGGCACATCGACCCTCGCTCCCAAGCCCTTGAGACCCACCGTCCCACCGGTGCCCGACGTGGCACCGCCGCCCGGACCCGGCCGAGATAGCGCGCGGACGGCTCGCGTCGCGGACACACGCCCGACGCCGAACAAGGCTTCCGAGAATCCCCGCAACCAACGCGCGCGGCGGTGGTCTCCAGGGTGGCTGGGCGGGGGTGGTGGGCCCAAAAAACGAAGACGCCCCGCGGCGCCCCACGGCGATTTCCAGCCGCGCGCCCCCTTGTGCGACAGCCGCCGCGGGGTTCTGCTGCCGACCTTGAGCGCCAGCGACACCCTGATCACCGGCCTTCCTCTGGCGGCAGCAGCGGGTTTGGTGGCCGCGCTGGCGACGGCCGCCGGGGCGCCGCTCGGCGCGTGGCTCGGCCGTCCGGGAGCGCGCTCCGAAGGCCTGCTGCTTGGGTTGGCGGGGGGCGTGATGCTCGCCGCGTGCTTCACATCGCTCTTCGGCCCGGCGCTGGAACTGGGGCGGGCGTCCGGCGCGGCGCCGGGTTGGACCGCGCTCGAGGTCGCGATCGGGGCCTTCGCGGGGGTTGGGGCCGTGGCGTTCCTGCACCGCCTCACCCCCCACGAACACTTCATCAAGGGCCCCGAGGGCTCGGACCCGGGACGTGTGGCGCGGCGCTGGTTGTTCGTGTTTGCAATCGCGCTCCACAACGCGCCCGAAGGTCTGGCCATCGGAGTCGGCGCGGCGACCGGTGACGAGGCCGTCGCCATGAGCCTGACCCTGGGGATTGCCCTGCAGAACCTGCCCGAGGGCGCGATCGTGGCCGCGTCGCTAACGGGTGTTGGGTACCGCCGCGGACAGGCATTGGCCGTGGCCGCGCTCTCGGGTTTGATCGAACCCGTCATGGCACTGGTGGGTTACGCGGCCTTCGCCGGAGCCAGCGAGCTGCTGCCCGCGGGTCTGGCGTTCGCGGCGGGCGCGATGATCTTCGTGGTCGGCGGCGAGGTGATCCCCGAGATGCAACGCGGCGACAGCGGAGGGCGCGCCACATGGGGGCTCCTGGCCGGCGCCGTGGCGATGGTGTTGCTCGATTTCGCCCTGGGTTAGGTCGGCGACGGAGCGCGGGCGCGCGGCACTTTTCTTTCTTCTGCGAGAAGTCCGTGAAACCCCGGGGCTTGGGGCGGGTCCTGGGGGTGGGCTGGGCGGGGGGTGGGCCCACCCGCGCGGGCGCGCGCGCGCGGACGTCGCAAGGCGGCGGTGGTGACGATCCGCGTCGCCCCGCTAACGGTCGAGGCGCCGTCGACTGGTAGCCTGTTCGGCCCTTCGCGGTCGGCGGCCCCCGGGTCGATGGCCGCGAACGGCACTCCGCCATGGTTCGATTTCCGCGCCTACCCCGTGGCTCCGCCGCCCTCGCCATCTCCGTGGCCGGGCTCCTCGGCCTGTGCGTCGGCTGCCGGTCGAGTGGAACCGCGGATGCGGCGCCCTTGGACGTCGAGACGCAGTTGGTGCCGGAGCTCGCGCGCGACGCGCAGCGCGAGCCTACGGCGGAGGAACCCGCGGGCGGGCTCCTGATCGAAGGCCGGCTCTTCACGGCCAGCCGCGACAGACTGCGCGAGTGGCCGCTCGCGTCGTCGGTCGCGCGCCTCGTCGCTCCGGGTGCGGGCCAACGCGGGGTTGGGGCGGCCGTGCGTCTCGCCAGCGCGGCGCGGGTGCTGCGCGGCGACGAAGCCGCGGCCTGGCTCGCGGCCGGCAACATGGAGAGTCTGCCCGGCCGTTTCGACGGGGTGGTCACGGCGGTGCTCGGCGCGCGACTCGAAGCCGATCTCCCGCTCGGCGAAAGCGAACTGCCGCGCGTCGCCGTGCATCTCGGCGACCTCGCAAGCGCGGGCGCACCCGAGGCACCCGCGGTCAGCGTGGCCTTGGCGGTCCTCGATCCCGAGCAGGACAACTGGGACGCGGAGGAGCGCACGCTGCTCGAAAGTCCTCTGCCGCCCAACGAGTGGCTGCTGGCGGCTTGGCCCGCCGAAGGCAAGCAATCGCTGGTGCTCGCGGTGCGGCTCCTGCCGGGGCCGGGACCGAACGCCGACGCCGCCCTCGTCGAGCGTTACCGCGAACTCGCGGCGGAGTCGCGCGCGCGGGCCCTGTCGGAGAGGGACAGGGAGCGCGCCTTGGAGCGTGTCCTCGATCCGGCGGAGGGCGAGATCCTCGCCCTGGCGCGGGCCCTCGACGCGGCGGCGCGGGGCGGGGAACGGCGCCCGGCGGCCGTGTACCTGACGAGCCCCGCGGAGACGCCCCTCGCGGCCGATTGGGTGCTGGTGGCCGAGCCGGAGCGCCTCGGAACGTGGATTGCGGCGCTCGTCGCGGGCGCCAGCGAGGGTGTGGACGGCACGGACGGGGCGGCGCGACTTGCCCAGATGTACTGGCGGATCGAGCGGCGCACCTGGATCACGCTCGCCGAAGCCGCGCAGGAGGGTCTGGCGGCACCGGCCGAGCGCGGCCTCCTTCTGCACCACGCGGGAGAGGCAGGACACGGGCCGGGTCGGCTGCGCGACCTCGCACTCCAGTCGGCGGATCGCGCGCAGTTCGAGGCCGCGCTCGAGGCGGAGAACCGCCAGCTTCTGGAAGACGCGAGCCCCGCGTCGCGCGCCCGCGCCCACCACTGGCTGGAATCGCGGGGCAAGGCAGTGCCGGGTTTCGATCCTTTCGGGGACACCGAGACGCGGCGGGCGGCCCTGACCGCTGCGGAGGGGGGCGGAGCGTGAAGAAGTCGCCCACAAAGGACCGACCGGTCGGCGAACGGACACCTCGGCGCCGACGCTGGGCCAAACGCGTGTTGCTCGCCGTCCTCGTGCTCGTGCTGCTGCGTGTGGTCCTGGGCTTCACGCTCGCGCCGATCGCCGTGGCGGCAGCCCGGGCGGCCGGGTTCGACCTTGTGGTGGAGCGGATCAGCCTGCGGGTGCTGGGCGGAGAGCTCGCGGTCGGCGGGTTGGTCCTGACGCCGGCGGAAAACGCGCCCGCGGGCCCGTTGGTGGAGTTGGACCACCTGCGGATCGACGTCGCCATGCGGGCGCTGTTCGGGGGCGTAGTGCGCGTCGAACGTGTCGACGTGGATGGCGTGCGGCTGCGTGTCGAGCGCGACCCGGATGGACGGTTGGTGTTGCCTGTCGGCGGGACGGAGACAGAGTCCGCCGCGACGACCGACGGCGAGGAAACGACCGAGGCGAGCGAACCCTTCGATCCGAGCACTTGGCGCAGTCCCGTGCAGTTGGGGGCACTGCGCGCGACGCGGCTCGAATTGCGCTTCGACGATCGCAGCGTGCGGCCGGCGGCGGGTGCCGAGCTCCAGGCGGAACTCGGGCTCTACGACCTGGGAGTGGAGGGATTGCCCACGCGCCTCGACGTCTTCGCCCGAGGGCGCGGCGTCGATGGCGCGCCGCTGCTCGAGAGTGCGTCGCTCGTGGCCCGGCTCCGCCAGGACGGCGGGCTGGACGCGGAGGTGGAGGGCGAGGTCGTCGGGTTGGTGCTGGAGCCCTTGGCTGGCCTCCTGTCGGCCTTTGGCCTCACGCCGGACGGCCAACGCCGCGACGGCGCCTTCCGCGCGACGGCCCGCGTCGACAGCCAGGTTGACGGCTGGTCCACACAGGTCGAAATCGGTCCCGCGCACTGGTCTGTGGACGGCGCCCGATGGATGGCGCTGGAACGGGCGGAGCTGCAGGGACGGCGTGTGCAGGAGCTGGTCGACGGTGCGTCGGACGGGCCGGCGCAGTGGCACGTCGAGCGCGCCGGCGCCGCGGGGTTGCGCCTGCGCGTCGAACGTCGCGCGGACGGTTTGCTCGCCGTCGCAGGCCTGGCCGTCGGCGCACCCAAGGGACCCGCGCTGTTCGCGCCGTCTTCCGACGGGCCGACGCCCAACGCCCCCGACGCGGAGCCCGAACGCTCCCCTCCCGCGCCGACCTGGCCCTCGCTCGTGCTGCGCCGCTTGGAGGCCATCGACGCATCCGTGCAGTTCGTCGATCGTGTGCCGATGCCGGCCGTGGAGTTGGTCGCGAGTGTGCCCGAGGCCAGCCTGCTGGGGCTCGACTGGGTGCATCCCGATGCCGGGCCGGCGCGCTGGTTGGTGCGCGCCGATGCCAACGACGTCGCGCGCGGCATGCGCTCGGAGGGCGAGCTGGCCTTCGACGGCGCAGCGCTCGCGGCCGACGGCGCGTTGGAGCTGGAGGCACTCGAGCTGCGCGCGGTCGCGCCGTACCTCGCCGCGCTCGGCCTGCACCGGGAGGGCCCCGACCGGCGCGCGAGTGGGCAGATCAGCGCGTCCCTGGGGCAGGAACCGAGCGGGTGGTCCTTCGGGGCGAGCCTGCGCGAACTGACGCTGGCGGCGGAGGGCGGGGTTCCGGACGGCCGGCTGGACCTCGTGCGTTGGAGCGGCGCGTCCGTGGGCGCGGACAAGCTGGACCTCGGCGCGGTGGATCTCGAGGGCGGCGAACTTCGGGTCGAGCTCGAACCCACGGGGCGCTGGGCCTTCGCTGGGCTCGTCCAGGGAGAGGTCGTGCCGTTGCCTGCGCCGCGTCGCGCCGAGCCTGCCTTGTCGCCCGAGGCACCGGCCGTTACGGCGGCGGAGTCGGCAGCGCCGGCACCGGATCGCGAGCCTGCGACGGCGGCTGCCGCGGGCGACGCGGGGCCGCCCTTGACGGTCGACCTGACGCGGCTCGCCGCCAGCGACCTTGCCCTCGTGGTGGCGGAACGAGGCGGCACGCGCCGGCTCGAGGCGCGGCTCGCGGCGGCCGCCGTCGGTCCGCTCCACTGGGCGGGATCGGAGCCGACGGAAACGCCGTTCCGCGCGCACGCCGAGGCGCCCGGAGTGATCGAGAGTGTGGTCGTCGACGGCCGCCTGCGCGCCCACGGCCCGACGCTGGGGATGGACGGGGCGCTGCGTGTGGATGGGCTCGCTGTGGGTCGCCTGGGCCCGTATTGGCCCGAGGGAGTGCCGCGCCCACTGTGGCGGGAGGGCAGCCTCGCGGCCACGTGGACCGCGGACCTGGACCTTGGCCCAGGGGGCCCCGCGGCGACGCTGGTCGTTCGGGACGTGGCGCTTTTGGAAGGCGGCGAGCAGCTCGGCGGTCTGGCGCTCTTGGAGCTGGGTCCGGCGCGGTTCGCGGAGGTTATGGACCTGGGCCCGTTGCGGCTGCGCGGGGCGCGGCTCGCGGGAGAGCGCCGGGCGGACGGCACGGTGACGGTGGCCGGCGTCGCGCTGGCCGGACCGGAATTCGAGACGAACCGCAACCAAACGCCCGCCGACGAGTCGGGGAGGCTGGGCGGGGGTGGTGGGTCCCGCGCGAGCGAATCGCGCGGCCGCGATGCGGCTGGCGAGGGCGCGGACGTTGGTTCGGCTGCGGGTGACGACGCGGATGGCGGCACCGCTGCGGGCAGCGTTGCTGCGAACAGTGCCGCTGCGAACAGTGCCGCTGCGAACAGTGCCGCTGCGGACGGCACCGCTGCCGACGGCACTGCCGCGGACGGCACTGCTGCGGAAGGCACGTCGGCGAGCGACGCGGGTGCGAACGCGACCCTGCAGCGCCCAACAAGTTCGCGGGCGAGCGCGGCGCCGGTTGCGGAGGCGGGCGCGGAGTCGGCGCCGTCCGAAGCATCCGCACGGTCGGCGCGGAGCGCACAGACCCCGCGCCCCGCGCCGGCCGACCAAGTTGCCCCCGCCGCCACCGCGGTGAACACCTCCGCGGACCAACGTGCGGCCCCCACGCTGCCCGCACCCCCGAGCGCCGCGCCCGCGCTTCCGGCCCTGGCCGTGGGCCCCATCGAACTCAGCGACCTCGCGCTCACCTGGCGCGATGCGATTGCCGGCCTCGAAACGGCCCTCGTCGCGGAGGTGGATCTCGCGCGCCTCGACACACAGGCGGGCGGCGAGGTGGCGCTCGGAGTCCGCGCGCAGCTCGAGGGCAGCGCCGACCAACTGGAAGCCAGCGGCACGATCCGTGTGGACCCGGCGGATCTGCGGCTCGATCTCGACCTCGTCGGCGCGGGACTGCGCGCGGGCCCGCTCGCGGCCTACCTGCCCGCGGGAGTCTTCTTCGGGCCCGACGACCGCGCGGCTCGGGCGCAACTGCGTGCGGGGGTCACACTCGCCGCCGACGGCCTGCGCGACCTCTTCGTCGAAGTCGCCGACGCCAAGGTGGGCCCCGCGGAGGGCGACGCGGACTTGGCGCTGCGTTCCCTGCGCACGCGCGTTCGCCACCTGGCCAGCGACCAAAGCGCCATCGACGTGGAAGAGCTGGTCCTCGAGGGCCTGACGCTCGCCGCGCACCTCCACGGCGAAAGTGGCGGTGTGAGCGCCCTCGGATTCCGCTGGGAGCCCGAAGCGCCCGCCGCCGCCGAATCCGCGGCCGAACCGGCGCAGACCCCCGCTCCCAAAACGACGGACGACGAACCGACCTTCCGCGAGGCAACCGCCGAAGCCGCCGCCGCTCCGGCCGCGCCCCCCGGCGCCGTGCCGCGCATCCACGTGGGCCGTTTCGACCTCGAACTCGCCGGCCTGGTGATCCGGGACGATGCGGCGGCCCCGGACGCGGCGCCCTTCGAACTCCGCGGCCGCCTCGCCACACCTGGGCCGCTGGTCCTGCTCGATCCCACGCCCCAGACACTGGCGCCGTGGCAACTGGCGTTCACCGGCTCGGCGCTGCCCGCGGTCCGCGCCTGGAACGTGGACGTCACCGTCGCGCCTTACGCCGACGAACCGCGGGCCGAGGTCACCGCCGGCGCGGAGGGCCTGTCGTCGTCGGCGCTGCTGACGAGCTTGCCGTCCTTGGAGCGTTGGGTCACCGCGGGGGCCCTCGAGGACGGCACCGCGGCGGCGAAACTGACCGCCGAACTCTCCTGGCGTCGGCGAGGTCCGCTCGACTTCTCGCTGCGCGACGGATTCGCGGCCGAGCTCGAGCTCAGCGGCGCCGAACTGCGCGCTACCCCCGGCGGCGAACGCCTGGTCGGGCTCGACGATCTGTTCGTCGACGTGCGCCGCTACCAGCCGACGACCGGCGATCTCCACATTGCCAGCATCGAGTTCGAGCGCCCCTCCCTCCGCGCCACGTTGCGCGAGGACAGTTTGGAGGTGCTCGGCCTGCGCATCCCGATCCCCGCCGAGCCGGATGCCGCGGACGCCGAGAGCGAACCCCCGCAGGCGGAATCCACCGACGCGGACGCAGCCCCCACCCCGGCGGAAGCCGAAACCGCCGCAGCACCGGCCGCGACGGCCACAACTGCCGGCCCGCTCGTGCGGATCGACAGCATCGTCGGCCGGGGCCTGGACGTCGAACTGCTGGATACGACGGTCACGCCGAACCTGCGTGTGCCGCTCAATCGCCTCGAGTTCGAGGTGCGCGGCTTCACGACACGCGCCCTCGTCGAACCGGTGCCCATCGGATTTGCGCTCTACCTGGGCGCCGACGATGTGGAGCTGCCGAAGCGTGTGCCCTACCGCTCGCTCCTCGGCGGGCTCGCGTCCGCGGCCACTTCGGTCCTCGGCGGCGGCGGCGAGGAGGTCGAACTGGAGTCGCGCCCGCTGTTCGGCGAGTTGGCGGTGGTCGGCCGCATCGCGCCGGCCCCGGTGCCGGTGGGATGGACGCGTGTCGAGCTCGACGGATTCGAGCTGACCGGCCTGCGCGGAGCGGCCGCCGAATCCGGCGTGAAGATCGGCGACGGCACCCTCGACTTCCGGGCCCGGATCGACTTCGAGCCCGACGCCACCATCGAAGTGGAGAGCAATACGTCGCTGACGTACCTTTCGCTCTCCGAACCCGCCGGTGGGCCGATTTCGCGGTACCTGCGCTTGCCTGCGCCCCTGGATTCGGTGCTCTACGTCCTGCGCAACGAGGACGGCGAACAGCGCATCCCGCTGCGCTTCAGCCTCGACGAAAAGGGCCTTTCGTTCCGCGACCTCGCCTCCACCGTCAGCAAGGCCCTTGGCCGCTTGATCACCGATGCGGTGGCGAGCTCTCCGATGCGGCTCACCGGCGGGCTGACGGACCTCGTCGGACTCACGGGCGGCGGCGAAACGGAAGCGGCGGACGATGCACCCGAGGGCGCGGTGACGTTCCCCTCCGGTTCGATCCTGTTCGATTCCCGATCGGCCTCGGGGCTGAACACGATCGCCGAACGGCTCGCGGACGATCCGGAACTGCGTGTGGTGCTCGAACACCGCTTCGGCGCGAGCGACCTGGCGCGGGCCGGCCGTTTTGCCAACCCCAGCGACACGGACACACGCGAGCTGGGCCGCCAACTGGAAACCCGCCGCAGCTCCCTGGCGCGCCGACGGGCGATCGCCGCGGTGGACGTGCGCAGCGCGTACGCCTTGGGTGCGACGGAGGCCGCCGAGGCGCGGCGGCGCGAACTGGTCGCGCTGGATGAGGAGCTGGCCGCATCCGAGGACGCCCTCGACGAGCTGTACGAGCTGCTGCGCCCCGGCGCCGACCGCCGCGCCGACCGCCGCACGCGCGCGGCGGCGCTCGCCGTCGCGGCCCTGCGGCAGGAGCGTGTCCGCGAGGCGCTGATCGCGCGCGGCGCGCCCGAAGACGAGGGCCGCATCGAGGTGCGCCGGGCGCGCTACGAACCGGACGAGCGGGAACTCGGCGCAGTCCTCTTGTTCGAGCGCGGCGGCACGCCCAAACGCGGTTTCTTCGGTCGCATCCTGGGCTTCTTCGGCCTGTAACCCCCGAACGGAGGCGGGCCGAGGGGACCATGGTCCCCTCGGCCCTATCGGAGCGCAGCTCGGCCTGCCGCCCTCCGGTTCCAGAGCACCCCCATCGGGGCGCCGCACTGCAATCTCGAATCAGAGGAACCCGGCGCAGGCCACGCCGAGTGCCCCGGCCGTCAGCTCACTTGCCGCACTTCTTGGCGAGAAGCTTCTTGAGCAGCTTCACACCCTTGCCCCAGCCCTTTTTCTTGCCCTTGCACCAGCCCTTCTTGGGCTTCGCGCAGGCGTTCTCCCAGGTGCCCTCGAAGTCGTAGCCGATGGCGTTGGCTTCCGCGAAGAGTTTGCGCAGCTCGGTCACACCCAGGGCGCCGTTCGCGCAGTACACGGTGTCGCGGTAGAGCTCGATCACTTCCTCGCGGCTGAAGGGATAGCCGATGCCAGCGTCGGCGTTGGCGAGGGCCGCGGCCGCCTCGCGGTTCAGGCCCAGGAGCCCGCCCACGCCGATCTGCGTCGCCTCGTGAAGGTCGACCCACGAGGTGAGGCCGGACTTCCAGAAGCTCACGCCGAAGCTGCCGTTGAACGAGTCGCCCGCGCGCACGTCGTCGGTCAGGTCATCGCCCTTGCCGTCCCACGCCTTCTTGTTCGTCGCCCACCAGCAGGCGCTCAGGCCGCCCTGTTCCTCTTCGCCCGCACCGGGGGTGGTCAAGGCGGCCATCATCCACACGAACTTGGCTTCCCCCATCCACTTGGCGGGACCGGCGAGGGAATCGACGGGCAGTGCGCGCACGGTCAACTCGGTGGTGCCGGCGGGCACGGTCAGGCTGTGCCGCACGGTGCACCACGAGGGCCCATCGCTGTGGGTGATGACGTCGAGCAAGAGGTCGAGTTGCACACCCTTCGACTCGAACACCAGCACGCTGGCCTGGCCGTTCGCGAACGGCGCGAAGAAGAGGTTGACCTCGACTTCCTGGGGCAGATCGGAGGCCGGCACGGCGAACGTCACCGGCGCCGTCGTGCCGAGGGCCCCGGCGAGGAGGTGGTTCGCGACGTCGTCGCCGTCTGCCAGTTGCACGGCCGTGGTGGCGCCGGGCAGATCGTAGAGGGCGACGAGTCCCGCTCCCTGCTGGAAGCGCGTGAAGTCGATGCCGCCGACGGGCACCGAGTTGGCCCCAGGACCGACCAGACCAAGGCCCGTGATGTCGGCGCGGTAGGTGCTGGAGAAGGTCGCGCCGAAGAGGTCCGTCGGGCCGCCGATGCGGTTGCCGAGGGCGCTGTAGCCACCCACCAGGGCGGTCGAGGTCGGACCGTGGTCCGTCGCCTGCCAGTCGAGGCCCTCCCAATAGAGCAGCACCTGGCGAACGATCGCGTCCTCGGGCAGCTCCAGTTGGATCGAAGCGGGCTGGCCGAGGGCGATGCCGACCCCGCCAGCCGCCACGGCGTGGGCCTTGGCGAGGCCCGCAACGGGCCCGAGCTGTTCGGTGCCATCGGCAAATGCGGGCACACATACGAGGGCAGAAATCAACGCCGCCTGGGAACCAATCGTCGGAAGTCGCATGGAAAGATTTTCTGGGTGGTAGGAGCGGACGCCAGCCCCGGCCAGCGCCCATCTGTGCCCAAAAATCTATCCCGCGATTCCGCGGGAGGTCGGCAACCTCAAAGTCCCAAGTGGCGCTCGAAAAGGAGCAGGATCCGGCGGTACTCGTCGATCCAACTGGAGGCCTCGCGGAAGCCGTGGGGTTCGACCGGATACAGCGCCAGCTCGAAGTCTTTCTTGCCCAGTTCGATCAGCCGCTGCACGAGCCGGATCGAGTCCTTCGGCAACACGTTGTCGTCGAGGAGGCCGTGGCAGATCAGCAGCGGTTTGCTGAGACCGGCCGCGTGGTCGATCGGCGAGCTCTTTTGGTACGCCTCGGCCGCGCTTTCCGGCGTGTCGAGGATGTTCGCCGTGTAGCCGTCGTTGTAGTGGGCCCAGTCCGTGACCGGGCGCAGGGCCGCACCGCAGGCGAACAGACTAGGCCGCGTGAACAGGGCCTGCAGGGTCAGGAATCCCCCGTAGCTGCCGCCGTAGACCGCGACCTGCGTCGGGTCGACGCCGTGCTGTTCCACCAGCCACGCAACACCGTCCTCGAGGTCGTCGAGTTCCGGATCCCCCATGTTGAGCCGGATCGCGGTACGCCAGTCCCGGCCGTAACCCGCGGACGCGCGGTAGTCCATCTCGAGCACGACCGCGCCGCGCCGCGCCAAGAGCGTGTGGAACAGGGTCTCGCGGAAGTAGTAGGACCATCCGAGGTGGGCCTGCTGCAGGTACCCGGCGCCATGGGCGAAGAGCACCGCCGGTCGGCCTGCCGCCGATGCTGGGGGTGCATCGTCCGGCGGCAGGAAGAGCCGCGACCAGACCGGTCGGCCGTGGCGCGCGGGCACGGGCACCAGCTCGGGCTCGACCCACGGCAGCGCGGCGAACTCCTCTTCGACGGTGTGCGTCCGGCGCACGGCTTCGGCGCCCGGTACGGCGACTTGGACGTAGATCTCCGGGGGCAGCAGCGGCCGCGACACGGTGAGCAGAAGGTGCGTGCCGTCCGGCGAGGGTTCGAAGTCGAGTTGCGCGCCGAGCGACGTCAGACGTTCCGGTTCCGCATCGGCGCGGCCCAATTCGAAGCGCCAAACTTCCTGGGCCCCGGGATGCTCCGCGTTGGCCTTCCACCAGAGTGCCCGCTGCGCGCGGTCCACCTGCACGTCGCTGGCCTCGTACCCCTCGCCCGTGAGCGCGCGATGCGCTCCGGTCTCCAGGTCGAAAAGGTAGAGCTGCGCCCAGCCGGACTCCTCGCTCTGGTACCAAAGGCCGGCCCCGTCAGGCAGCCAGCCGAACGCGTGGAAGCTCCAACCGATCCACGCGTCGTCGACCAAGTGGTGCGCGGTGCGCGCGTTGCCTTCGCGGTCCACGAGCACGATCCAGCGCTGCTGGTCGTCGCGCGAGCGCGCCATCACCGCCAGGTGGCGCCCGTCGGGGGACCACTGCAAGTTGCCGAGGCCGAGGTCCAGGGTCTTGGGCTCCGGGGCGGTTTCCCTCGGCACAGCTTCCGTCGGCGCCGGTTCCGTCTCCGGCGCCGCTGGCACCAAGACCCCTGGCAACGCCGATAGGTCCACGGGGATCTGGCGGCGCGTCGCGCGGTCCACCAGGAGGAGGCGCTCCCCCGTGCGCGGCCGGGTGCCCACGTTGGGCCGAACGGGGCGCGACGTGGTGTACCCGGATTCGGTGACCCATTCGGGCAACACGTCCCGCGGCTCCCCGTCATCGTCCTTGTGCGGCACACCCAGGATCAGCGCCACGAGGGCACCATCCGGCGAGAGCGACGTGCGCTCCACCGACACGTCCTTGCCCAGATAGACGGACCGCGGCGGCCGGGACGGGTCGTTTTCGGCGAGGGTTTCCTCGCGGGTGCGGCGCTCCTCGGCGCGGCGGCGCAGGGTGCGGATGTGTTCGAAGAGGCTTTCCTCGCGTTTGGCCAGGTGCCCGCGCTTCTCCTCCTTCTCGACGCGCACCTCGTCGGGGTCGCGCTCGGCCTTCGCCTCGAAGAGCTCTTCCACCAGTCCGCTGGACAGCGACTGGGCGTAGAGCACGCCGCCGCGCTCGAACGCGACCCGATCGGACCCCAGGAACTGCGGATTCGATTCGCTGGCCCGGGTGCGCGTGAGTTGGAGCAATGGCCCGCCGTTCGCCTCTTGCAGGAAGAGGTCCCCGCCGCGCTCCCAGACGAGCCGCCCCCCGCCCGGTTCCTGCCGGACCCCGCGCGCCTCCAGTCGCGGCAGCTCGCTGAACGGGGCCAAGTTGGGTTCGCCGCCCTCGGCCGCGAAGAAGAAGAGATCCCGTTCGTCCGACGCGAGCCGCTTGCGCTCGAACACGATCTGCCCCGAGGGCGACCAGCGGGCCTCCTCCGGCGAGCGCGCGATCCAGTCGGGGTCCGCGAGGATGCGCTCCAAACGGAACTCCCCATCACCCTCGAGGGGCGGGTTCGAGTGGACCGCAGTGCCCTGCAGCAGGGCCAGCACCAGGGCGGGAGCGAGTTGCATCGTCGACATGGACGCAGAGTCTACGTTGGTGCGTGCGTGTGCTCCGGCGAGGCGACGGGGGCGCCCCGGCCCGCTCGATCGGGCGCAACCGGCGGCGGGCCGGGCGCGAAGAGGCACGAGGAAAGCACCACCCATGGACACCACCTTCGATCTCGGCATCTGGTCCGCCGCCCTGCCCGCGCTGGCTGTCCTCACCACCCTCGTTTGGCTGGTCAGCCGCAGGCTGGACGACGTGTCCATCGTGGACCCGGTCTGGCCCGCCCTCTTCCTCGCGGCCCACGGTGTGTACCTGGCCCTCCAACCGGGTGACGTCCCCGAACGCGGCATCTTGGTGGCGGGTTTGGTGGCGCTCTGGACCCTGCGTCTCGGCGGTTACCTGACCTGGCGCAAGCTCGAGGAACCCGGCGAGGACCGCCGCTACGCCGCGATGCGCAAGGGCCGCGGACCGCGCTTCCGCACGTCCAGCCTGTGGGTCGTCTTCTGGCTGCAGGCGGCGATGGCGTGGTTCGTTTCCCTGCCGCTCTTGGCCAGCGCGGTCTCCGCGACGCCGCTCGGCGCCCTGGACGTCGCCGCGGGCCTGCTCTTCGCCGTCGGCTTCTTCTTCGAGGCCGTTTCCGACCTGCAACTGGCGCGGTTCAAGGGGGATCCGGCCAACCGGGGCAAGGTGCTGAGCAGCGGCCTTTGGCGGTACAGCCGGCACCCGAACTACTTTGGCAACGCCTGCATGTGGTGGGCGTTCTACCTGTTCGCCCTCGCCGGCGACGGCTGGTGGAGCCTGCCCGGTCCCGTGTTCATGACCTTCCTGCTGCTCAAGGTTTCCGGCGTGGTGTTGCTCGAGAAGGACATCGGCGAACGGCGTCCGGAGTACGCCGACTACGTGCGCCGCACCAGCGCCTTTGTGCCGCTTCCGCCGCGCCGCACGTGACGTTCGCGGCGAGCGCCGCACCCGTTGCGCTGCAACCTTCTCGACCGACGCGAAGCCAAGAGCGGGACGAGTCCGAAGAAGTCTTCGTGTTGCGCGTTTCCTCGACCGAAGCGGCGCTAGTATCGAGACGCAATAGCGCGCAGGTGCGCGCTCCCTTCAACGGAGGATCCCCATGGCCAAAAAAGCGAAGAAGAAGGCCGCCAAGCGCGCAGCCAAGAAGACCGCCAAGCGCGGCACCAAGAAAACCGCCAAGCGCACCGCCAAGAAGGCTGGCAAGAAAGCCGGCAAGAAGGCTGCGAAGCGAGCTGGCAAGAAAGCCGGCAAGCGCGGCGCCAAGAAAGCCGGCAAGAAGGCTGGCAAGCGCGGCAAGAAAGCAGGCAAGCGCGGCGGCCGTCGCGCCGCCGCCCCGGCGCCCGCGGAAGCGGCGCCGATGGCCTGATTCCCACCGCCAACCGACCCAGCCCGCCCCCGCGGCGGCTGGGCCCGGTCGGCGAACGGCGCAAGCTCCAGGGCCCGCACGTGGCAACACGCGCGGGCCCTTTGTCTATCTACGTGGGTGTGCCGAGGGGCCAGTTCTCCACAGTTGCCGTGGGCAGCGGCTCGCACGTCTCACCGGGCGCGCAACCGCGCCCAATGGCTGCGCAGCGATGCACGCGAGGGCGCCCTCAAACCGCGGGATCCGGCTCCGAGCTGCCGCGCGCCATGCCGGCGGTCATCGTCAGCCGCAGCACATCCTGCATGCCCATGTCGAGCGGCTTCACGGCCGAGCGCGGCAACAGCACCATGTAGCCGCCGATCTGGTAACTCATCGGCAGGTAGACGGCCACTCGGTCTTCGTCCTCGGGGCAGTTGGTCAACTCGAAGGCCGCTTCGCGGGTCACGAAACCGACCAATCCGCCCCCGAGGCCCGGCACCTCCACACGCACGGCGCGCTGCTCGGCCGCCTTGTCCTTCGAGTCGGAGTACAGGAAACCCATCATGTCCTTCACCGGACCGTAGATGGTGCGCACGATCGGGACGCGCGCGAGCACCCCCTCGAAGGCGGCGTAGAGGTGGCGGGCCGCGAGGAGTTGCAGGGCCACACCGACGGCAAAGATCAGGAGGACGCCGAGCGCCACCCCCATGCCGGGCCAGTAGCGCCCCTCGGGCAGGAGCGCAATGAGCGCTCCGCCCAGGATCGACTCGAACGTCGAACCCAGCCACCACAGCAGGTAGATGGTCACGACCCCCGGCAGGACCGCCGCGAGGCCCTGCACAAAGACCCGCCCCACCCAACGCCCGCGACGCTGCATCGGCGAGCGCAAGACGACCTTGGGCCGGTTGAAAACGAAGGAGCGATGCGTGCGTTTCGATGCGTCCATGGTCCGGTCGCTCCCACGAGCGCCGCCGGAAAGCCTAGCAGGCGCGGGCTAGCCCCCGGCCAACCCCACCCGCGCGGCTACGGATCCTCCGGACCTGCCGGACCTTCGGTCAGGGCCGCGCGGCGGAAGGCGAGCGGGTCGCGGATCATGCCGAGGGGCGCAGAACCGCCGCCCGTTCCCTGCAGTTCGAGCGTGCCAAAGCGCAGCATGCGCCCGAGCAGCGATTGGGTGACCTCGACACTTTCGAGCTTGGGTCGCTGCAACTCCCACGTTTCCCGGCGGATGAACCCCTTCTTCGCCACGACGCGGCGCGTCGTAACGGCCAGCTCCGTGGTGCGGTCGTAGATGACGGCGCGAACCACCCCGTAGAGTCCATAGGCGAGCACGGCGAGCCCCACGAACACCAGAAAGCCCCAGGCGCCCTTCTCTGGATCCGTGGCGGGGTTCTCACCGCGCAGGCGCCACAGCAGCGCGCCGCCGCCGCCCAGGCCCAGGAAGAGCCCCAGGCCCGACCACAGGCCCGGCGTCAGGTAGATCCACCAGTGCACCCGGGCGCGGTACTCCACACGCTCGCCGGGCAGAAGGGTCTCGTCCACGTAGCCCATGTTGGGTCACTCCGGCTGGAGCCACTCCACGTGTTGTGGGCGGCCCTCGGGGTCGTCGCTGAAGAGGAATGTATGCGCGCCAAACGCGTCGCGCTGGGCCTGCACCAGGTTCTGAGGCAGGCGCGCGCTCGTCATGGCGTCCAAGTAGGAGAGCCCCGCCGACAGGGCCGGCACCGGTAGGCCCGCCTGCACCGCGGCCGCGACGACCCGGCGCCAGGCCGGCGCGCGCGCTTCGAGCTCGGCCCGGAGCGCCGGATCCGATAGCAAGCCGCCACGGGCGCCGCGCGCAAACGCGCCGCGCAAGACGTCCAAGAAGGCCGCGCGGATGATGCAGCCGCCCTTCCAGATGCGCGCGAGCTCCGCCAGGTCGAGCGCCCAACCGAAGCTCTGGGCCGCGGTGCGCAGCAGCTCGAATCCCTGCGCGTAGGCGGCGATCTTGGCGCCGTAGAGGGCCGATTCGACGTCGCCAGCGTCGAGCTTCGCCAACGTGCGGGGAGGCGCTCCGGCGGCGAGGGCCACCCGTTCGGCCTTGCGGCTCGATAGCACACGCCCGTCCAGGGCGGCCGCGATGGACGGCACGGCCACACCCTGTTCGAGGGCCACCGCGACGGTCCAGCGCCCGGTGCCCTTCTGTTCGGCCCGGTCGAGCACCCGGTCCACCAGCCAGCCTCTGCCCTTGGGATCGCGCTTCCGGAAGATGGCCGCGCTGATCTCGACGAGAAACGACTCGAGCGGCCCGCGGTTCCAGCGCTCGAACACTTCCGCCAGCCGCGGCGCGTCCAGCCCCGACGCCGCGAGGAGGTGGTACCCCTCCGCGAGGAGCTGCATGTCGGCGTACTCGAGGCCGTTGTGCACCATCTTGACGAAGTGCCCCGCGCCGTCCGGACCCACGTGGGTCACACACAGGCCGGCATCTGTGCGCGCGGCGATGGCCTCGAGGAGCGGCGCGACGGCCGCGTATGCCTCCGGCGATCCTCCCGGCATCAAGCTGGGACCGTGGCGCGCGCCCTCCTCGCCCCCGGACACACCGAGCCCGACGAAGTGCAGGCCCTTGGCCGCCAGTTCGCGCATCCGTCGGCGCGTGTCCTCGAACCACGAGTTGCCGCCGTCGACGACGACGTCGCCGCGCTCGAGCAGCGGCACGAGATCGGCCAGCACCAGGTCCACTGGCTTGCCCGCCGTGATCATCAAGAGCACGCGCCGGGGACGCTTCAGGGACGCGACCAGCGCCGCCAGGTCCGTGCAGCCCTGCAAGCGCCCGCCGCTCGCCGCCACCGCCCCATCGAGCAGCTCGCGGTCCCGGTTCCAGACGGCGACTTCGAACCCGCGGTCCATGACGTTGAGCGCCAGGCTGCGCCCCATCACGCCCATCCCGATCACGCCCAGTTCGGCACTGGATTGGCCCTTTTTCTGCGTCATCAGATCCCGTCCATGGCCTCGGCGTCGGCGTAGATGGCCACCTGTCCACCCGGGGGGCGCACGCGGGCCGCTGGAAGGGTACTGGGGCCCTCCGCCAACGCGTACTGCGCGAGCACCGCGCGGAGTGCGTCGACTTTGGGTCGGCCCAGCACGAGGAAGAGCAGCGACCGGGCTCCGCGCAACGTGGCCAGACTGAGCGACACCCGATGGCGGGGATGTGCCGGGGCGAGGGCCGCCACCGCAACGGGATCCGATGGGGAGAATCCAGTGCCCCCCGGGAAGAGCGACGCGGTGTGCCCGTCGTCCCCGAGGCCGAGCAACACGAGGTCGAGGGGCAGGGTCGAAACCGCTTCGCTGTACCGGGCCGCGGCCACTTCGGGCGGCAGGGTGCCGTCGACGGCAAGCACACGGCGCGGCGGGACGGGCAGGTGGTCGAGCAGCGTCTCGCGGGCCATGCGAAAGTTGCTGTGCGGGTCGGCCGGGGGCACACAGCGCTCGTCTCCGAACACGATGTCGACCTTGTTCCAGGGCACCTGGGCAGCGAACTCGCCCGTCGCGAGCCGCCGGTGCAGGGCCTTGGGTGTCGAGCCGCCGGAGAGGGCCAAACGCGCTTCGCCGCGGCGCGCCACCGCACCCGCCAGTGTGCCGACGACGGCGTGGGCCAGTGCTTCCACCGCGGCCTCGGCATCGCGGTAGACGAGCAGTTGGGGTTCCATCGCGCGCTACTCCCCGCGCATCAGCGCGCGGTCCGGAATGGCGAACTTCTCCGCGGCCGCGGGGCCGAAGCTGCCCGCCGGATAGTCGTGCATGTCGCGCTCCATCTCGAGGAGCGGCCCGAAGACACGCCACGATTCGAGCACCTCGTCCGCGTGCACGAACAGGGTCTGGTCCCCGCGCAACACGTCCAAGAGCAGCGTCTGGTACGCCTCCGGGGTCCCTTGGAAGTGTTTGCCGTAGTCGAAGGAGAGCGGGATGCGCTCCAAATCCGTCGCGGATCCGGGGCGCTTGACGTCCATGTAGAGCGAAAAACCCTGGTCCGGTTGCAGCTTCAGGATCAGCAAGTTGGAGCTGATCTTGCACATGCCGTCCAGTTCGAACATGCAGACCGGTGACGATTTGAAGCGCACGCCGATGCGCGTCGCGCGCCGGCCCAGGCGTTTGCCCGTGCGCAGGTAGAACGGCACCCCTTGCCAGCGCCAGTTCAGGATCTCGACCTTCATGGCGACGAAAGTTTCGGTGTTCGATTCGGGCGGAACGCCAGGTTCCTGGAGGTATCCGGGCACACTCTTGCCCTCGATCTCGCCGGCCGTGTAGCGGCCAAAGACGACGTCCTTTGCGCCAATGGGCGCGATCGCCTGCAAGACCTTCGTTTTTTCGTAGCGCACGCTTTTAGCGCCGAGCACCGTCGGCACTTCCATCGCCACCAGCGACAGCACCTGCGCCAGGTGGCTTTGCACCATGTCGCGCAGCGCGCCCGAGCGGTCGTAGTAGCCCGCGCGTGTGCCTACACCGAGCTCTTCGCCCATGGTGATCTCCACGCTGGCGATGCGGTCGCGGTTCCACAGGGACTCGAAGATCGCGTTGCCAAAGCGGAAGGCCAGGAGGTTTTGCACCGTCTCCTTGCCGAGGTAGTGGTCGATGCGGAAGATCTGGTGCTCGCGGAAGTGCGCGTGCAGGACGTCGACCAGCTCTTGGGCGCTCTTCAAGTCGCGGCCAAACGGCTTTTCGACGACCAAGCGCGTGTAACCGCCCTCCGCTTCCGCCGCGAGCCCCGCTTCGCCGAGGCCTGCCACCGACGCCGGCAGCGCTTCCGTCGGCAGTGCCAAGTAGAAGGTGCGCCGCGGCACGAGGCCGTGTTCGGCTTCGAGATCGCGAAGGCGAGCGGCCAACGCGGTCCAGTCCTCCGGCCGCCCCTCGCCGAGTGGTTGGTAGTGCAGACTCGCGCCGCAGAACGGACCGGCCTCGGCGCAGGAAAGGCCCGCGCCCTCGATCGATTCCCGCGCCAACTGGCGGTAACTGGCCTCGTCGTTCTTGGGGTTGGTCGCCACCCCCACGACCCGCGTGTGCGGGTGGATGCGCCCCTCCGCATAGAGCCGCGCCAAGGCGGGCAACAACTTGCGACGTGCGAGATCCCCGGTGCCCCCAAAGAGCACCACGAGGCCAGGTTCCGGAAGAGGTTGTGCCATGGTGCGTGCGCTTCGCGCGGCCGCAAGGGTAAGCCCCGCCCGGGGCACCTCACCGCGCGCCGTCGCCGAGGACCCGGGGTTCCGCATCTTGGGACGCTCGCCCCGGTTGAGGAGATCGCGACGGCTTCGCGTTCTCCCCGGGGCAAGCGGCTCGCCCCCCAGAACCCCAGAGAGGGCTGTCTGGATTCTCGAGCCGGTGACGTGTGACGAGAGGGCGTCGAGGGAAGACCCGGACGACCGTGTCGCCAACGGCGGACCTCCCCCGGTGCCTCGGCGGTGGAGCAATCGCTTCAGATCTCCCCGCCCCACCTGGGCGTTGGGCCCCCGGCCATCGTGAACGAGCTGGACCCTCGACTTCTTGCGCGCATGCGTCGTCGAAGGCCCTCGCAAGACTTTTCTCGCGAAATCAGGCAGAGCCGGGCCCACTTCGCGTGAGTACGAAGGGTTGGTGATGCGCTGGCGGGCGTGATGGCGCTGGGTGGGCGATTCTCAGGGGATCGTCACGAGTAGGCCGTCGTTCAGCATTTCGGAGGCAATCAGCGTGCCTGGTTCTTCGCTGGACTTGCGGAGTTCCCAGACATCCACCATCGCGGGCAGGGCGGGCACCAGGACGCGTCCATCTGTAGGTACAGTGAGGACGAGGGGGGCGTGTGAAAAACGCGGTGTGTGGGCATGCAGTTCGAGTGAGCTCGGGGCATCGTGGGTAGAGAGTGTTCGGAGCTGCAATGTGAACGGCTCCACGAGAAGCTGCTCCACTGTCACGGCCGCCGAAAGTGGCGTAACGGCCAAGTCGACTGCCAAATCACCGGGTACGGTGGCGCCCCGCCAGTGCAAACGCAGCGATCCTGGGCTGGCGGGGATCCGGGCCTCTTGTTCGAGTGCCACGCGCAACGGGGTTACGAGCAGGCCGCCGTCCGGGAGGACGATCCGCAGGGTGACACCAAAACCGTCGATTCGTCGTACGTCCCAGTCGCAACGCAGCACTTCCGTGCGCAGAGGCAGGCGGATCTCGACTTCGCGTGCCTCGGCGGTGAACAAACGGGCGTAGGTCAGGCCGCCTTCGAGCGCAACGACGACGAGCGGCACGCCAGTTAGGGCTTCCCTTGGCAGCGCCAACACGGCGCTACCCGAGGCGTCCGTCGTGCTCGCTCCGAGTTCCATCGGCCCCCCGCTGAGTCCCATCAGGTGCTTGGACCGAGCGCTTGGTAGGGCCCCCTCCAAGAGGTCAAGTCCTTCGATGCGGTCTGAAATCGCCACGCCCACGCGTAGATCTCGGGCGGGAGATCCGTCGGCACGAGCGACCCGCACGGTCCACACCTCAGAGGGCGGAACGCGCCAGAGAAACCGCCCGTCCAAAGCCGAGGCTATCGCGAACTGTAGGTCGAGGGGTCCGAGCATCGGCCCGGATCCGCAGGGGAACGCAAACAGGTAGCGTCCGACGACATTCAGATTTGCGGTGCTGACCTCGAGCATGCCCCCTTGCACCGTTTGCAGCGCTCCGCCGATGGTCTCCGTACGAGACCGGCGGTAGCTACAGATGGGTATTCCTTGCTCACCTTGCGCCTCGCGCACTTCGATTGTCAGGGTCGCACCTGTATCGAGGACCAAATCCGCGGCCCCATCTCCCCAGACTGCTTCGACCGTCGCCGTCAAGCCCTCGTCGTTCCGGGCGACGACGAGGATCCCCGCTTCAGGCGCTTTGTCGTCGGGGAAGAGCTCGTATCGGCCGAGCGCGTCCGTGCGAACCTCATTGGTGACGCTGGCGGCGTCGAGGGAGGGACGACCGTTTACCTTTACTCGTGGCAGCGGCTCCCCCGTGGCGTCCACGACCCGTCCGCCGATTGGACGGAGCTGCGTCGCGAGCAGGTCGAGGACGGTATCGCCCCCATGGGTCACCACGAACCTCGGAGGAGGACCTTGCAATCGCCACCCACGGCCGCGGACCTGGGCCGTCCACTCGCCCGAAGCCATCCGGGGCACGGCGAACCGACCCGAGCCATCCACTTTGGCCACGTAGTTGCGATTCCCTGTCGTCACGGGGTGCGCGGTCGGATCTTGCACGCGTTGAAGCAACACGTTGGTACCTACCGCAGGCAATCCGAAGGCATCCTGAACCACCCCGGCAAGTTCGCCCGCCGGTTCGATTCGGAGTTCCCCTAGATCGAGCTCCCCCGCGATCACGGCGCTGGCCACGCGAACGACCCGCGGCGCGTAGCGAACGTCGTCGATGTGCAGTTCCCACGGCCCGAAGTCCGCGAGCCGCCCTTGCAACACAAACTGGCCGAGGTGGTTGGTTTCACCTGCGGCGATACTGAGCGAAGGATGCTGGCCCTCGAGTACCAACGCAACGGAGACGCGACCGACTCCAACCCCGCTAACCGTATCGATGCAAGTCCCGAGCACGCGTACTAAGTCGTTCGGCGGAGCTGAGTCGGTGGAGGTAGATTCTTGATCGAAGCCTGCTTGATCCTCCGGGGGCCCTGCGCTTACCCGCGTGTCGCCGCCGCTGTTCCCCGGCTGCGACAAGTCTCCGACGTGTCTTGGGCGAACAGGATTTGTGGTGCCGCCACCATCCCGAACGCTGGCCGTTGGGTCTGGGCCCGGCCCGCCGCCCCACCAAAGCAATGCCGAACCGAACACACCAAGGAGTCCGGCTAAGAGAATCAACCGCTGTGTGAGGCTCTTCATTCGCTGTCGTAGTTGTTGCCAGGAGGGGCCTATAAGCCCCCCCCTTCCGCAGACTAAATCATGCAATTGCCCGCGTGGCGGCGAGGAACCCTTCGGTCTCTAGCCAGCGATGCCCAACAGTCGCGCGCTCCAACGGGGCGGGAAACCAGCGCATCTCGCGCTCGCCGCGCCAGCGCAACGCCAGGCTTCCCGGAGGCGTCGGCGGAAAAGTGTCCAGGCAACCCACCGGTTCGAAGTCAGGGTTTTCGCCAGCCACAGCAACGCAGATGGTGTACTTACCTGCGGGCAAACCGTGCATGACGGGTCCAGACGGCCCCGGCGGGAGACTCGTTTCTCCAACCACAGTGCCCCGGTCGTCTTTGAATTGCACGATCAACGTGACGCCAAACATGTTGCGGGCGGTCAATTCGCCTCCCGGTTGGCTATCCACCGTTGCACCTGTGGGGTTCATGGGCGGCTCGACCAGGGTGATCCCGTTGATCGAGAGCTGGGCCGTGACCATCGGGGCCCCAAGGATGTTGATGCCAAGCGCCAACGCCAGGCAGCAAAGAAGCTTCTTCATTACAAGTCCTCCGTTTTTGTTCCGGGATGGGATGGGGTGAGCGGGCGAAACGTAAGCCACGTCGCCGGACCTCTACATAGCATACGCCTTTCTGCTTTCATTGTTATAAACATAACACTGTATTACCTTGAAAGTACAGCAAAGCGGTTGCACGTCAAGAGGACAAGCTCATATCGGGTCCGGGCTTCCTGGGGCAGGGTCCACTATGTGTGCCCGGTGATTTCCTGAAACGCTCGACAAAGGCCCTAAGCCACTCGCACCGCCGCCTGCCGATCGAGGAGTCAATCTCCGTTCGTCGTTGCATCCCCTCTCACGAAGGCGCCCCTGACAGGCTAGGAAAAACTCGGAACGAGCCGCGTTTAACTGTCGCCGGTTGCGAACGGTGTCCGCGGCGGTCGCAAAGGCGCCCACAGTCTCACACAAGGTCGTGAGAACGACTGGAAGTTCGGAGTGCGGCTTCAGTGGCTCTGTAGCTCCACGACCACGTGGCCGCGGGTGCGGCGGGTGGCAACGTGGGCCAGGGCTCCTGGCAGTTTCTCCAGGGTGTAGACGCGTTCGATCGCGGGGCGCACTTGGCCCGATTCGACCCACCGCGCGAGCTCGGCCAGTTGTTCGGTCGAGGGCGAAAGCGCGAGCACCGTGTGCAGTTCTGCGGAGCGGAACGGGCGCTGCAAGGACATGGCCAGCATGCGGCCTAAGGGGCCCCAAAGCACGTTGCCGGCGCCGGAACAGCACACGTAGCGGCCCTTCGGACGCAGAACGCGAGTGCAGGCGGCGATCGAGCGCTCGCCGATCGCGTCGAAGACCAGGTCGTAGCGGCCGGGTTCCGCGAGGGGGTCTTCGGCAGTGTAGTCGATGACCCGCTCGGCGCCGAGGCCCAGCACCAGGTCGCGGTTGCGCCCGCTGCAGACCGCGGTGACCCGGGCTCCGCGCGCGCGGGCGATCTGCACGGCCCACGTGCCGACGCCGCCCGACGCGCCGACGATCAACACCTCTTCGTGCTTGGCGACTCGGCCCAACTCGACGAGGCCAAGTTGCGGCGCGAAGCCCCAGGGCACGGTCGCGGCCTCGGGCCAGGAGAGAGTTGCGGGTTTGCGCGCCACGTTCTTGGGCGCGGCGAGTGTGTATTCGGCGAAGGCGCCTTGGGCCTCGCCGAAGATGGCGTCGCCAGGCGCGAGCTCCGTCACGCCCGCCCCGACCTCCACCACTTCGCCCGCGAAGGTCAGTCCGGGCACGGGCTGGCGCGGACGCGGGATCCCGCCGAACGGCGTGAGGCGCACGAGGTAGGGCTTGCCCGCGATGACGTGCACGTCGCCGATGGAGACGAGGGCCGCGCGTACTTCGACGAGCACCTGCCCGGGGCCGGGGCGGGGGCGAGGGCGGGTCCCAAGCGCCACCACCGAAGGGGGGCCGTAGTCGGAACGGAGGGCCGCGCGCATGGTGGGCGCGGCATCTGGTTGGGTGGGATCGGGTGCCATGGACGGGGAGCGCGAGTCTGAACCCCGCGCGCGCCGCGATCCAGGTATTGCCGATGGTTTGCCGTCGGCGCGCACGGAGCCGGGTGCGCGGGAAGCTGGGTGCGTGGGAAGCTGGGTGCGCGGGCCTCCTGGCCCGCCTTGGGGCGAACTCTGTCGTGCGGTCTGTAGGGGCGCGGCCCTGTCCGCGCCCAAGGGGCGAGCCGATGCGGGGAACAGCCCCGGGCTCCAAGGCGGGCCAGGAGGCCCGCGCACCCGGCTTGCCGTGCATTCGGCTCTACGCGCACCCGGCTTGCCGTGCATTCGGCTCTACGCGCACCCGGCTCTGCGCGCAACTGGTTTGCCGTGCAACTGGTTTGCCGTGCATCCGGCTCACGTGATGTTCCCCTTGGACGCGGACAGGGCCGCGCCCCTACAGAACGGGTTCTAGGCGTGCGCTGCCTTTGCCGTCGATCACGACCAGGTGGTTCGTGGGCACGGCTTCCCACCCCGGGTCGTCGCTCAGGCGTTCGGAGCTGAGGATCACTGCGCCGCCCTGTTCGTCCGCGTCGATCATGCGGCACACACCCTCCTCGCACACGTAGCGGCGGCCGCGGTGCAAGTACAGGCTCTCGCCCGCGTAACCCTCGAGGGTCGTGAACCGCGTCACCACCGACGAGTGCCCATTCGACAGCGCGAAGTTCAAGTAGCTGGGCTCGCCGGGAGCCATGCGCTCCACCAGCGCCAACAGTCGCCGAATGGTCGAGCGCATCGCCGCGACCATCTGATCGGCGCTCGCACCTTCCTTCGGCAGATGCTCGAGCAGCAGCGCAAACGCATGCTCCGAATCCGTCCCACCCTGGATCGCCGCAAAAGCCTCGTCGGACAACTCCGAGATCAACGTGCGCCGCAGGCGGTGGAAACCGCCGACGTCGCCGTTGTGCATGAACGCGTACGGCCCACTCGTGAATGGGTGGCAGTTCGCCTGATTCACCGATCGCACCTGCGTTGCCGCGCGCACGTGCGCGAGCACACACGGGCTCTCCACCACACGCGCCAACTCATTCAAGTTCGCGTCGTTCCACGCGGGCGTCACGGAGCGGAACAACGCGGGCCGTGGATCCAGTTTCGGCGCGTACCAAGCCAGCCCGAAGCCGTCGCCGTTCAGGGGCTCCTCGCGCTCGGAGCTGTGCACACTCTGGTGGATCAGCGAATGCTCCGGCTCGGTCACGAGGGAGCTGAGGCGGATGGACGGACCCTGGTAGAGGAGGAAACGGCACATGGGTGGTGGCCGTCACTGTAGTGCGCGTCCAAGGCCCCTTCGCCGGGGCTGGGGCGCGCCGTCCCAGTTTCGTCTGGGCGCGCTCGGACAGCGGGCGCCGTCGGCGCGGGCTAGAATCCCGACCCTCGTCCCACGATCCACAGCGACTCCGAGCTGCACGATGCACACAAAGGCCCCTTGGCGCTGCGCCGCGTCCCTCCTTGCATTGGTCCCGTTGACGGCCCCGGCCTTGGCGCAGACAGAGGAGCCAACGGCGCCGCGACCGATCACCCACGAAGACCTGTGGCTGATGCAGCGCCTCGGCGCGACCGCCGTCAGTCCGGATGGCCGTTGGCGTGTGGTCGCCGTGACGGAGCCCTCCTACGAAGAGGGCAAGTCCCGCGCCGATCTGTGGCTGTTCCCCCGCGACGGTGAGCCGCGCCGGCTGACCGGTGGCAGAGCATCCGAGGGCGACCCCGTGTTCAGCCCGGACTCCAAGCTCCTGGCCTTCACCGCCAAACGCGACGACGACGAGAGCAGCCAGATCTACCTCCTGCCGCTCGCCGGGGGCGAAGCCCAGCGCCTCACGAACTGGCCCGGCGGCGCCAAGGCCCCGCGATTCCACCCCGCGGGCACGTCGATCCTGTTCGTCGGCGCGACACATCCCGGAGCGCTCACCGAAGACGACAACCGCAAGGCCGCGGAGGAGCGCAAGGCGCGCAAACACAGTGCCCGGGTGTACGAGACCTTCCCCGTGCGGCACTGGGACCGCTGGCTCGACGAGTTGCGGCCGTCCCTATTGGTACAGGAGCTCGGCGGCGGGCCAGCGCGCGACCTCTTGGCCGGCAGATCCCTGCGCGTTGGCGTCGGCTACGGCGGGCAGTTGGGCAACGAGGGCGAATCGGTGGATGCGGTCTGGACGCCCGACGGTCGCGCGGTCGTGTTCACCGCGACGCAGAACCGCCACGAGGGAGCCCGCGCAGACGTGTACCAGACCCTTTGGCTGGTCGACAGCGCCGGCGGGGAACCGACCGCGCTGACCGGCGACGAGGGAAGCTATTCCGCGCCGCGGTTCACGCCCGACGGCGGGCGACTCCTGGCCAAGTTCGAGCAGCGCTCCGCGGAGTGGACCTATTCACTATCGCGGCTCGTCGGGTGGTCGTGGCCGGAGCGCGGTGAACGCGTGGACTTCAGCGCCGAATTCGATGAGTCCATCGGACAGTACGAGATCTCCCCGGACAGCCGGCGTGTGTACTTCCTCGCCGACCAGATCTGCCGCACGAAGCTCTTCGCGCTCGAGCTGGAAACGGCCGCGATCGCCGAAGTGGGCAACCTCGCCGCGGGGACGTACGGGCGTTTCTCCGTGGGTGGCCCGGCAACGGCGCCGCACCTCGTCGCCATTTGGTCGAGCGCGGCGCAACCCCACGAGTTCGGCGAGGTGGACCTCGAAGCGGGCTCGTGGTCGCGCCTCTCGCGGTTCAACACCGAACGCGCGGCAGCGCTCGACCTCGCTCCCGCCGAACAGTTCTGGTTCACGTCCAGCCGCGGCAAACGCATCCACAGCCTGCTCGTGCGGCCGCCGGACTTCGACCCCGCGAAGAAGTATCCGGTGTTCGCGCTGATGCACGGCGGACCGCACAGCCTTTGGAAGGACGACTTCATCGTGCGCTGGAACTACCACTTGCTCGCGCAACCCGGGTACGCGCTGATCCTCACCAACTACAGCGGCTCCACGGGATTCGGCGAGGAGTTCGCGCGCAGCATCCAAGGCGATCCGCTGCAGGGCCCGACGGACGAGGTGCACGAGGCCGTGGACGCCGCGCTCGCGCTCTATCCGTTCCTCGACGGCACACGCCTCGCCGCCGGCGGCGCCAGCTACGGCGGGCACATGGCCAACTGGATCGCCGTGACGAACCATCGTTACAAGGCCCTGGTGAGCCACGCGGGCCTCTTCGACCTGCGCACCCAGTGGACCACCAGCGACTACGTCTACGGCCGCGAGCGCAACATGGGTGGCCCGGCCTGGGACGACCTGCCGGTGTGGCGCGAGCAGAGTCCCTTCTACCGCTCGAAGGAGCTGAAGACGCCGATCCTGGTGACCTTCGGCGAGCGCGACTACCGCGTGCCGATCAACAACGGCCTCGAGTTCTGGTCGATGCTGCAGCGCCAGAACGTGCCGAGCCGGTTCGTTGTGTTCCCCGACGAGAACCACTGGATCCTGAAGGGCGAAAACAGCCGCTTCTTCTACGGCGAAGTGCACGGCTGGCTCGCGCGCCATTTGTAACCGCGACTCTCGGCGCACCTGCCGAGCGAGATGAGTCGGCACGGTGAGTCGGCACGGTGAATCGGCACGGTGAGTCGGCACGGTGCGATGGCACGTTGAGTCGGCACGGTGCGATGGCACAGTGCGATGGCACGGTGCGATGGCACGGTGCGATGGAACGGGCCTTCAGCCCTTTCGTCCTTCTTCCGAACAACCTGGGGCGTTGCCCCAGGCTACTATGGGGCGCGCCGTTGGCGCTTCGGAGCGCCGTTGGCGCATAGCCAAGGGCGCCGTTGCCGACGGGTGCGCGGCACTTCCCGTGCAACCGGTGGAGTGCCTTCCAAACGCGCAACGCGCCGCGACGATGCCCGCGTTTGCGCGACGGACGATAGGCCTCGACGACGCGCTCGCTTGAGAGACGAACGATTCGCCTCCACGTTGCGCTCATTAGCGAAACGGACGATGCACCTCCACGTTGCGCGCATGGGCGAAACGAACGATTCGCCTCCACGTTGCGCGCATTGGCGAAACGGACGATGCGGCTCCACGTTGCGCGCATGGGCGAAACGAACGATTCGCCTCCACGTTGCGCTCATTAGCGGAACGCACGATTCGGCTCCACGTTGCGCCAGTTTGCGAAACGGACGATGCGCCCCGACGATGAATTCGTGTGCGAGACTTGCAACACGCAGCACGCGTTGCGTTCGGCAGCAAACGCGCGCGCGTCCGAAAGGGGCAAAGCCCCGGCCCATAGTAGCCTGGGGCAACGCCCCAGGTTTTGCGAGAGAAGTGCTCCGGGCTGAAGGCCCGGGACATGGCGATGGCACGTTGGGATGGACCGGGCCTTCGGCCCGGGCCGCCTTCAACCGACCAGCCTTGCGCGTTGCTCCAGGTGCTGGCAAGAGGACCGCAATGCCTGAAAGCCCGCCCCACAAGGTGTGCTCGAAACCAAAGCTCAGGCGGCCGTGAAGCCGCCGTCTACGGCGATCACTTGGCCCGTCGTGTAGGTGTTGGCGGGATCGCACAGCCACAACACGGCGCTCGCGATCTCCGCCGGTGTGCCAGCGCGGCCCATGGGCACACGCTGGCGGATCGCGGCCTTCACTTCTTCCGTCGCGAAGCGGTCGTACATGTCGGTCTCGATGGGACCCGGCGCGACGGCGTTGATGCGCAGCCCCTGGGTCGCGTAGTCGAGGGCGGCGGTGCGCGTCAGGCCCACGACGGCAGCCTTGCTGGCCGAGTAGACGCTCATGCCGCCGAACCCGCGAATCCCGGCGATGGATGCGTTGTTCACGATGGCGCCGCCGCCGCTCTTCAGGATCGCCGGGATCTCGGCCTGCATGGACGCGAGCACGGCGCGCACGTTGACATCGAACACCTGCGCGTAGTTCTCCGGGCGCTGTTCATGGGTGGGCACGAATACATCGCCCTCCACGCCGGCGTTGTTGAAGGCCGCGTCGAGGCGGCCGAACTGCTTCACCGTGCGCTCCACCAGGCGGTCGAGGGCACTGCGGTCGGTCACGTCCGTCGCGACGAAGAGCGCCTCGGCGCCGAGGTCGCGGATCTGCTTGGCCACGGCGTCGCCCTGCTCGGCGCGGCGTCCGGCCAGGGCCACGCGCCAGCCGGCGCGGCCAAAGGCCAAGGCGGTGGCGGCGCCGATCCCGGAGGTGGCGCCGGTGATGAGCACAACGGGAGAAACTTTGGAGTCGGTGGGCATGGGTTCGGGGGGCAGGGAATCGGGGGATTCCGGAACGGAGCTCGGCCCGCGGCACCCGCCGCTGGCCGGGCGAGCCTATAGTTGCTACGACAAGCAACAATCAAGATGGATTCCTTTCTGGCGGCACGGGCGCCCCTCGGGCCGTGCGCAGGAAGGGCCGGCGTCCCTCAGCCCAGCCGGCGGGCTGCCAGAGCCAAGCCCTGGGCCAGCTTGCCGGCCTCGTCCTGGCCTACGCTGGCCGCGAGCCGCTCCGCCAACTCGGACTGGCACGCCCCGATGCGGGGCAACAGCTCCTGCCCTCGCTCGGTGGCCGTCAGGCGCACGGTGCGGCCCCGGGATTCGCGCGTGATGAGTCCCCGGCGCACCAAGCCATCGGCAAAACGCGTCACGCTGGAGGGCGCCAGGTGCAGCCGCTGGGCGGCGACCGAAGGCAAGAGGCCCGGATCCCGCGCCGTCTCCACCAGCAGGAGAGCCGCGGACGGACAGAGCCCGAGGGGCGCGAACGCCTCCTCCGCGAGCCGCGTCAACTCGCGCGCCACGGCGTTGGCCGTGAAGTAGAGGCAGGAGCCGAACGGACCCGTGCACGAGTCGGCCGCCGTGGCCCCAAGCAGTTCGCCGTCTCGTTCCATGCCGCGCGGGGTCCAGGTCCCCCGCCCAGGGTAGCGCGCCGTCCCAGGCCCGCCAGGGGAAGCGCGCTCCCGGGGCGGGCGCCACCCCGTAGGATCGCGGCGCGCCGGCTCCCGCCGGCGGCGCCCCAACCCGCTCCCCGCCCCCATGTCACCCACCACCTACTACGTCCTGCACGTCGTCAGCGTCATCCTGCTCACGGCCTTCGCGTTCCAGGCCCTGGCGTCGCCGGACGCCGCCCGCCGCAAGCAGCTCTCGATCCTGTCGGGGATCGCGAGCCTGGTAGCCCTCGTCGGCGGCTTCGGCCTGCTGGCCAAACTCGGCCACGGCTGGGAGCCTTGGGTGTTCGTCAAACTCGGCTGCTGGCTCCTGCTCTCCGGCATGGTCGGCCTGGCCTACCGCTTCCGCTCCCTGCGCAGCCTCCTGACCCTTGGCGCCACCGCCCTTGTGATCGCCGCGGTCTACGCGGTGTACGTGATGCGCTTCTGACGGCGCAGGGTGACACTGCTAGCCCGACGTCACCTCGTTTTGCCTCGCCCGTGACCCCCGAAGAGATCCGCGTCCGCCGACCGGTTTGGAGTCTCCTGTCGGAGCTGTGGCTCGATGTGGAGCTAGACGACAGGCAACGCGAGCTCCTCGCGTTGGAGCTGTCGGCGTCGGCGTTCTCCGTGGCGGAACTGCGCGACATCCACGACTGCGAAGTGGCGCCGGTGGTTTCGCGCAACCTCGACTCCGTCGCCGGCGAGTGGTCGGGCTTCGATCCCGATTGGCTCGCGGAGCGCTGCGCGAAGGCCGCGGACGACCGGGGCGCGCTGGCGTCGCGCATCCGGCGATGGGGCGGAAGCTCACGGCGACGCAAGTTGGTGACCGAGGTGCTCGACGACGTCCTTGCCCGCGTCGCACGCCTGCGCGGTTAGGTGCCGCGATGCGCCCGATGCCAAGGTGTGTCCACACAAGGCGTTGGAACGGTTCCGACATGCGAGCGGCAGGGACCGCGTTGGCGCCGCTCGCGCCACATCGTAAGGACGTCGTCGGTATCCGCCGTGTGTGGCGTGTGGGCGCGCTTGACGCCCCAACAAGGGCAGCTAGCCTGGGAGTGCGGCGCGCGTTGCGCGTCGGTGCTCGAGAGTCGCTTCACTCTCCGCCGCAAGTCGTCGGCACGCCGCCCTCGCAGAGGGACGGCTCCACTCCCATGTTCGATCGCCTCTCCGTCGTCGCCGCCGCCGGCTTGTTCGTTTCGATCGTCCCGCTGGGAGCCGCGCAGGGCACCAGTCCTTGCCCGCCCGCGTGGATCCCCACCTTCGGCTCCACACCGGGAGTGGATGGTCCCGTGAACGCCGCGGCGTGGTTTGCGCACGGAGGCGCGCCGGAACTCGTGGTCGCGGGCGAGTTCGCGAGCGCCGGCGGCGCACCGGCGCTGCGCATCGCGCGTTGGGATGGAATGAGCTGGTCGGCACTGGGCAGCGGCATCGGCGCCGGATTCCCCGATTCGGTGCGCGCGCTCGCGGTGTTCGACAGCGGCAGCGGTCCCGAGCTGATCGCGGCCGGCACGTTTGCTTCGGCGGGCGGAGTGCCAGCGGCCAACATCGCGCGTTGGAACGGCCAGGGTTGGAACAGCCTGGGCGCCGGCATCGGCGGTGCGGTCCACGCCCTCGAAGTGTTCCCGACGCCGAACGGACCGCGCTTGATCGCGGCTGGCTCGTTCGCGAGCGCGGGCGGCGCGCCTGCCGCTGCGATCGCCGCGTGGGACGGCGCTGCGTGGTCGCCCGTGGGCGCTGGGATCACGGCGGGAACGTGCCAGTTCTGCACGCCCGTCGTGCGCGCGCTGGAGAGTTACGAACTCGTGCCCGGAGCCGGCGAAGTCCTCTTCGCGGCAGGCGAGTTCGGCGCGGCGGGCGGTGTGCAGGCGGGCTCGATCGCGCGCTGGGACGGAAGCGCGTGGAGCGCGGTCGGCAGCGGCATGGACTTCGGCGTGCTCGCCCTTGTGGGTCACGACGACGGCAGCGGTCCGGCCTTGTGGGCAAGCGGGTTCTTCAGCAGCGCCGGCGGGCAGAGCGCGTCGGGCCTGGCTCGTTTCGACGGCAGTGCGTGGACTGCCGTCGGCAGCGGGTTCCAAGGGGCGCAGGCCCTCGTCTCCGCCTCCGACAGCGCGGGAGCTGCGCTGTTCGTCGGCGGCCAGTTCCCCTTTCCCGACGGCATGGGATCGAACAACATCGCGCGCTGGAACGGCCAGAGTTTTGCGACGCTCGACGGCGGCGTGAACGGTGGCGTCCGCGCTCTGGCGGCGGATCCGAACGGCCCCGGCGTCTGGGCCGTCGGCACCTTCCCGAGCGCGGGCGCCGTGCCCGCCAACCGCGTCGCGAAGTGGGACGGCGCGCAGTGGTCGGCGGCGGGGATCGGACTGCCCGCCGGCGTATCGAAGTTGGTGCGTTACGACGACGGCAGCGGCCCCGCCCTCTTCGTCGGGGGCGCGTTCGAGGGTGTGGGCTCCATCGCGGCGCGCGGCCTCGCGCGGTGGCACGATGGAGTCTGGAGCGCCGTGCCCGGCTCGCCCACCGCGGATGTCCTCGACCTCGAGGTGATGTGGGACGAGGGTGTGGAGGCGCTGTTCGTTGCGACGATCGAGCCAGCCGACGGCAAACCGTCGGTCGCCGGCTCGGTGCAGCGGCTGCGCGCCGGCGTTTGGACGACCATCGTGCCCGTGGTTCCCGGCCTCTTGGTGCACGACCTGCACGCGTTCGACGACGGCAGCGGGTTGCACCTGTTCCTCGGCGGCGAGTTCCAGATCGGCTCCAGCTTCAACGTCGCGAAGTGGCGCGCGGGTGCGTTCTCGCCGATCGCGTTCGGGTTGCCCTTCGGCGGGTCGCTGCAGTCGGTGCGCGCGCTCGCGGGTATCGACTTCGGCGACGGGCCCGCGCTCTACGTGGGCGGCCGTTTCGATTCCGCGGGCACCCTCGGCGCGCCGATCGCGGACATGGCGCGGTGGCGCGCGGGCGCGTGGGAGCCCGCGCCGGGCTGGCAAGACGGCGAGGTCGATGCCGTCTGTGCGCACCAAGAGGGCACCGGGCTGCGCCTGATCGTCGGCGGTCCGTTCACGAGCGCGGGCGGTGCTCCGGCGAGCGCCATCGCGGCGTTCGATGGAACCACGTGGTCCAGCTACGGCGGGGGCGCCTTCGGCCCGTCGCCGGGTGTGCGCACACTGGAGAGTGTGCTCCTGCCCGCGGGGGCTGGCCGAGCGCTGCTCGCGAGCGGCCCGGGCATCGCCGGGTTTGGCGGTGTCGCGACGGGTTCGGTGGGCCTGCGCGCGGGCGGCGTGTGGTGGAGCCTTGGCAGCGGCCTCGTGGGCACCGCCTCGACGGCGCTCGTGCACGACGGCGGCGGCGCCGGTGGCCCGGCCCTCTTCGTCGGCGGCAGCTTCACGGTGGCGGGCAGCGGCGACAACCACCTGGCCCGCTGGGACTGCGCCTTCGCCAACTTCGATGTGCGCCCGAACTGCACGGGCACGGAACTGCACCTCAGCGCTTTGGTGCCGCAGTTGCAGCCGGCCTCGGCGGCGGGATTCGAGTTGAGCGGAGCCCCCGTGGGAGCGGGCCTCGCGCTGCTCTACGCGGGTGCACCCTGGCCCCCGACACCGTGCGGCCTCCTGTTGCCGGGCCTCGGCGAGTTGTGGCTCTCGCCGACCCCCGCTCCGGCGCTGCTCCTCACGCTGCCGACCTCCACGGGCGGCGTCGTCTTCGGATTCGTCGTTCCCAACCTGCCGGGACTCGTGGGGGTCGAGTTCGGCCTGCAAGCCGTGCACGCCGCGTTGGCACTTCCCGGCGTGCCGATCGCCTTCAGCACGGCCCTCACGACGACCGTCGCGCCTTAGAGGGGGCGGGGGCGCCCTCCAACTCGAGGAGGCGGCGTTTGCGCCACAAGTGTCCTGCGTAGCCAACGAGCGCGCCGTTTGCGCCGACGACGCGGTGGCACGGCACAACGATGGCGAGTGCGTTGGCGCCGTTTGCGCGGCCGGTGGCACGGGCCGCGCCCGCGCGACCGGAGCGCTCGCTGAGTTCGCCGTAACTCACGGTGGTGCCGTACGGGACCGCGCGGAGTTGCGCCCACACGGCGCGCTCGAACGCGGTGCCGAACATTGCGATCGGGACCGTGAAGTCGATGAGCTCGCCGCGAAAATAGGCGGCGAGTTCGGCTTCCAATTGCGCGAGCAGTCGCTCCGCGCCCCTGGGCGCCCGTTCGTCCGGCACGACTTCGACGTGCCTCGCGAGCCGCGCCATCTGTCCGGGCAATCCCCGGCGGTCCGCGAACTCCAGCAGGCACAGCGCCTCGGCACCGGCCAGGGCGACCATGGTGCCGAGCGGAGTTTCGATGTGGCGGAGCCGGGCAGGCTGCCATGCGCGCTGCGCTCCGCCGACCCGGGTCGCGCGGCGCGGCGAACGGGCGAGGTGCGCGTCGAGAGCCGCCGCGAAGCCGCTGGGCGCCGCGTACCCCGCGGCGTCCATGGCGCGGCCGCGGTCGCCCGTAGCTTCGAGCTCGCGAACCGCCCGCGCGAGGCGGCGCGAGCGCTGGTAGGCCGCGAACGTCTGCCCCGTGTGGGCGCGGAACTGACGGCGCGCGGCGCGGGGATCGATGCCGAGGGCCGCAAGCCGCGCCCCGTCGAGCCGCTCGCCGGGATGCGCTTCCACCAGGGCGAGCAGGCGCGAGACGAGCGCGCTGGGCGCACCTCTTGGCTCCAGCGGACGGCAGCGCAAACACGGCCGCAATCCCGCCGCCCGCGCGTCGTCCGCGCGCCGGAACCACAGGCAGTTTTCGCGCTTCGGCCGTCGGGCCGGGCAGCCGGGCCGGCAGAACACGCCCGTGCTGCGCACTCCGAAAAAGAAGTGCCCGTCGAAGGAACGGTCGCGTTCCACCACGGCGCGGTAGAGCCGTTCCGGGTCGTCTAGGGTGAGCTCCATGCCCCCGAGTCTGCTGCACTTCCAACGCCCGCGCCACCGCGGATGGACCGGCGAATTCGGTTTCCCAGCGCCCCCCCGGCTTCCCACCCTCGGCGCGGACATCGTTCGTGTTCGGCGGCGCGGGGCCCTACCCTCTCGCCGATGGAAGCTGGCGAGACGACGTGGTCCGTGTTGGCCCAGGTGAAGGACCGCGAACAGGTCGAGCGCGACGTGCTGCCGCTCTTCCCTGAGGGCCGCGCGCGATTCCTGCGATTCGCGCCCGAAGAGCCCTTCGAGCCCCGGCCCGAGGAACGTGTGATCGCGTTCCTCGACGACACGGACCTAGCCCTGCTGTGGCCGCGGGCGACCGGCGGCGGGTGGACCGTGGGTGTGTTGCCCCACCCCGGCCTGCTGCGCGCGTCGGCGAGTTTGGGTGTGGCGCCCGACTTGGAGGAGGCCGTGCGGGAGATTGCCGCGGATCCGCGGCCCGCTCCCATCGACGTGTTGACGTGCAACGGCCGCGTGGTCTTCGAATCGGTGGTGGTCGGCGACACTTCCGCGCTCGCGCCGCGCGTTTGGGCGGACGCGAATTGGCGCGAGCGCCTCACCCATCTCGGCAAAAGCCTTTCGGGTGTGCTCCGGTTGCAGTTGCGGCCGTGGAAGCTCACCACCAAGGCGGAGCGTGTGCTCGACACCGCGGCGCTCGGCATCGTGGTCGTCGAACACCGGGGTGCGTCGCTCTTGACACGCGCGTATGCGGACGATTCGACCTGTGACGACGGCCAACTCCTGGCGTTGGTGCTCGCGCCCCGCAGCGTCGTATCGCTCGCGCGTTACCTGGTGCGCGCGACCCTGCGTTGGGGCAAGGGCCGCACGCCGCCGTTCGTCGGCGTCCTGCGCACGGCGGGGCTGAACATCGAGGGACGCGGCATCGTCGAGTACTGGATCGACGGCGCGCGGGCATCGTCCGAACGCCTGGAGATTCTGGTGGCGCCGCGAACGCTGTCCCTGTTGCCGGGAAGTCGACTGGAGCGTTCGCCCCACGGCGTCGCCACGAAGGAATCGGTGCGCCTCGCGCAACTGCCGCTCGGCGAGGCGCGCGCGGAGTTGATCGACGCGCCGCTGCCGTTCTTGCCGCGCGCCAGCACCGAGGACTTCAAGGAGCTCTACCAGGTGCTGCGCTCGCAGGCCGAGTCGAGCCGCAGCTTCGTGGTGCTGATGGTGCTGTCGAGCCTGCTGGCGACGCTTGGTCTCTTCGCCGATTCCGCGCCCGTGATCATCGGCGCGATGATCTTGGCGCCGCTCATGGGGCCGATCGTGTCCCTCGGCATGGGGCTCGCGCGCCAGGATCCGAAGCTGATGCCGCAGGCCGCGCGCACGCTGAGCTGGGGACTGTTGGTCGCCGTGGCGTGCGCGGTGGGACTGACGTGGATCACGCCACTCGAGACGATCAACGACGAAATCGCCGCGCGTTTGCGCCCCACACTCTTGGACCTCGGTGTCGCGGTGATCTCCGGCGTGGCGGCCGCGTATGCACATGCGCGCGAGGAAGTGGCGAAGAGCTTGGCCGGCGTCGCCATCGCGGTCGCGCTCGTACCGCCCCTTGCCGTGGTGGGTGTGGGTCTGGGATGGGCGAGTTGGACGGTGTTCTCCGGCGCGGCGCTTTTGTTCCTCACGAACCTCGCGGGCATCGTGCTGGCGGCGGGCGCCACGTTCCTGACGCTGGGTTTCGCGCCGTTCCGCCGCGCGACCCGCGGTCTGGCGCTGTCGCTGGTGCTCGTCGGTGTCGTCGGTGTGCCCCTGGCGCTTTCGTTCGTGCGCATGGTCGACGCGCACCGCATCGTGCAGCAGCTCGACGGCCTCGACGTCGGACACGGACGCCTCGAAGCGGTGCGTGTCGTAGCCGACCAGCCGCTGCGACTGCGCGCCAACGTGCTGACGCCAGTGGACCTCTCGAGCGACGCCATCGACAGCATCGACGCGGCGATCGAGGCGGCACTGGGCCGCGCGGTCGATCTCGAGCTGACGGTGCTGCACGAGCGCTGACCGCGCCTGGGGGCACCGGTTTGCGCCCCAGGGCCCTGCGATTCGCGTGCGGATCGACTTAGGATCGGGGGGCGCTCCGGATAGGGCGCCGCCTCTGTCCAGCGCCGATCCCGACGCTCCCGCCCCCCGAACGTGTCCTCGCCGTGCTCGACCCCCACGCCACACTGCCCGAAGCGCCGGAGAGCCCTCCCCCGCGCGAACGCATTGCTGGCTCCCCCGGCGGTTCCGCGCCGGTCCGTGCTCGGCCTGCTTGGCATTTCCTGCGGCGTCCCATCGCTAGACTCGTCGCCGCCGTGCGGGAGTTGGGGGCCTTGGGCCCCCTTGCGGCGTTCACGGTCGCGGGACCGGCCCTGGGGGCTGCGCTCTTGGTGGCGACGGGTGCCGTTTGGTTCGAGCCCCTGAAGTCCCTCGGGGGCTGGGCTGCGCCGGTCTTGCTGGTCGCGACCGTGGTGCTCTGCGGCCTCTCGCTCACCCCCACCCACGCCACGTCCTTGGTCGGGGGCATGCTGTTCGGCGCCACCTGGGGCAGCGCCCTGGCTCTCGCATCGACCCTGGCCGCCGCCATCTTCGGTTACCACGCACTGCGACCGCTGGCCCTCTCGCGCGCGACCGCCGCGTTGGCGAGCCGCCCGCGCGCGACCACCGTGCACCGGGCCCTGTTCCACGGCGGCACTCGCCGCACGGCACTTCTGATCGCGCTGATCCGCCTTTCTCCTGCCATGCCGTTTGCGGCCACCAACCTGCTGATGGCCGCCGCGGGAGTGCGCCGTTCCCCGTTCCTTTTCGGCACACTGCTGGGCATCGCCCCGCGTGTCGCCCTCGTCGCGAGCGCGGGCGCCGGCCTCAGCACGCTCGACCTCACCCAGACCACCGACCAACGCCTGCTCGCCGCCGGCGCAGCGGCGACTCTCCTGGCCCTGCTCGTCGCAAGCGCCCTAGCGCGCCGAGCCCTTACCGAAGTCACGGACCACTGAATCATGTCGAGAGTCGAACGTCGTGTGTTCGGGCGGTCGTGTCGGCTTCGAGCCGAGGCGCGCGCCCCCGCCGTTGTGCTGGGCGTTCTGCTCTTGGGCGGTGCGGCGGGGTGCTCCACTGCACGGCCCCCACAAGCCGCCGAGCGCGCTGGCGAACGCGGTGACTCGCACGGTGGCGCGCTGACCCTCACAATCGAGAACGACGCGTTGACCGGCTCTGACAACAACTATTCCAACGGCGTCGGGCTGGGGTGGGCCACGGACGAGATCGAAACGCTCGGCGAGGAGAGTTTTGTCCGCCGCTGGGCCGAGTTCTGGAGTTTCTTGCCGTTCGTGCTCGACGACGGGCACCGCACGTACGCGGCGTGGGGCCTGGGCCACGAAATGCACACACCCAACGAGATCTCGGACGTCGTGCCGCCCACGCGAGACCAGCCCTACGCGGGAGTGGTGTATCTCGACAGCATCCTCGCGGCGCGCGGCAATCTGTGGGAGCACAGGTGGAACTTGCGCCTCGGACTCGTGGGGCCCTCCTCGCACGCCGACGACATGCAGACCTGGTACCACGACCTGATCGGCTCCGGCGAACCCCTCGGATGGGACAACCAGTTGCCCGACGAGCCGCTGGTCAACATCGGTTATGACGCCGCGTACATTCTGTTGGAGCGCAACCTCGACGCCTCGGCGAAGTTTCGCGTCGTCCCGATCGGAGGCGCAGCCGTAGGCACCTACTTCACGGGTGTGAGCCTGGGACTCTATTGCGAGGTCGGCTGGAACCTGGTCGACGCCTTCGGCGTCAGCAAACTGCGCAGCGGATTCAATGCGGCGAACGCCATCGGCGTCGGCCCGATGGATGCGTGGTCGTTTTCGCTCTTCACGAGCGCCGCTGGCTTCGGCGTCGGGCACTACCTACCGCTGGACGGAACCGTCTTCCGCAGCAGCGCGTCCGTCGACTCGGAGCCGTTGCTCGGCACGGTGACGGCGGGCGTCACCCTCCGCCACGGAAGACTCGCCTTGGGAATGGCGGCGTCATACTCGTCGAAGTCGTTCGCCACCCAAGTCGAACGCACCGAGTACGGCACCGTGAGCCTGGCGTGGTTCTTCTGACCCCTGACGCAACCCCGATCCTTAGTGCAGTCGCTACGAGGATGGAGGGGTGGGTGGGGTGGGTGAACCGTGGGCGAGTGCACCCGCAGGTGGAGCGCAGCGGAACCGGAGGGCGCACACCCGCGGTCCTCCACCGTTGGACTAGTTCCTTGCACAACAATTGACGTAGGCGCGTCCGTCGGCGAACTTTGCTGCGAGTTGCGCGCTCAGTCGACTGCGTGCCACTGCCACAGCCTTGGTGCAACAGCGCTGCGCGTGATCTTTCCGCGGTGCACAGGATCCGAGCCGATGACCACGCCTAGCGACGTTTCGAGCACACACGAGTCTCGGGTTGCATTGGGTGCGCTCGCCCCGGCGATTGCACTGGCCATCGCGATCTTTCTATCGATGGCAATGGCGTTGGCCATCTCCAAGCCAAAGTTGGCCTCGGAATCCGAACGGGCGACCTTGGCTCCAAAAGTCGGTTTTGACTCGCAGGCCACGCTGTTGCCTCTGTGGCTGGAGGATTACCGCATCGACCGCGACGCGTTCGACGCCAACATCCAACTCCAATGCGCGGCCATCCTCGCGGGGCTGCTGCTGATCCTGCGCCGTTCTGACACCCTGCAGTTCCTAGGCAACGAGGTACCTCTGCGATGGGTGCATGTCGCCTTGCCGGCGGGATTGTTGTACCTGTGGTTGCAGTTCGGGTTTCTCCTCGACGACCTCATCGAGAAGCGAATCATGGTGGCCACATGGTCGAACGAAATCGCCAACGACACGGACGTATCCGTCCGCTCGCTCTTCTGGGACTCGGGCTTCATCGACGGCTGGTTCTTGAATTTCGTCGACGGCAGCCGGGGGAACTTCTCGGGGATTAAGCCGGGTGCGCCACTCCAATCTGGCATCTTCCTGATGGCCCTGATGGGATGCCTCGTCGCTGCGTCCCATGCCGTACTCTTTGGCGTTGCAGTCGTCGGTGTGCGCCGGTACGTGCTCGCGACCGACCGCCTCTGGACGGCGATCTACTGGGGTGCCCCAGCAGTTCTCTTCGCGTTCGTGGCGCTCTCACACCAGCTGTTCGTCTACGGAGGTGAGAACCGCAACTCGGTACAGCTCGTCGTTGCCACGGTGACGCCGATTCTGCTGCTTGGAATCCTTTGGCTGTCGGTGAAGGTAGACCAGGCGGGTGGGCACATCCACTCCCTGCGCCGGACGGTGTCCACAAAAGGCGCAGCGAGTTTCCGGGAACGAGCGTCACCCGAGAAGACTAAGCACGCGCGAGGCGCGGGGCAGCCGATGCGAATTGCCCTCATCGGCGACAGCTTGAGCACGAGTTTTTCTGCCCGTGGCCGTCTCCGCATGGCGTTGGATGTGCGTTTCGCGTGGCGGCCGAACTGGTTCGTAGGGGGTCCGAGGCGCCGCTCGGCCGACACTGTCGATGCAAGCGTCCATGGGATCTTGGCCGATGAATTGCCCGTAACCTCGTTGCACTTCGGCACCGCAGGAGCCCATGTGCTGACAGCTCCCGGTCAATCCGCTGTTCTGGACACCCTGCTCGGCGTCCGCCATCTATCCGATCAGGTTTCGGACCTGATCTACAGCGGGTTCCAGCCTCGCATCGTGTGTCTCTGGATCGGGCACAACGATGTCGACTGGCGGTCGGCGTTTGGCCGAACGAGACCGCTCGCTCTCGAAGAGGATGTGGCGCACGAGCGGGCTCTCGCCTTCGTCGAACGTTACGAGCGAGAAGTGGTCCGACTGCTCGGCCACTTCGCGCAGGTGTCGCACACCCCCGTCGTGCTCGTCTTCGGATTGATCCACTTCGAGGCATTCTTCGAAGCCCGTCACGAGGCGGAGGCCCACGTAACGCCCAAGAAGTACCGGCACTTCAAAACGAGTCACCGCCTGTTCGAGTCCATGCGCCCAGCCTACCGACACGGAATGCTCCGGCTGGCGGCAAAGTACAACGAGCAACTGCAATCCATGTGTGCCAGGCTCTCGTCCGAGGGCGCGCGGGTCCACTACTCGGACGCTTTTTCGCAGGCTCCGATCGACAAGGCGCGTTACCTCAACGACATCGACGCCTGGCATCCTTCGAAGCGTGGCCATCAACTGCTGGCCGAACTCGCGCTGATGGCGCTCACCCCCTACATCCGGGACGAGGGCTTCACCCTTACTGCACGCGCTCCCGAATGAACGCTCACCTGTCGAGCGGGTTGCCTCGTCGCGTCGAGTTCTGCAGTGTGCGTCACGACCCACGAGAACCGCGTGGCAGTTGCCCCGCGCGCCGGGCTCGAACCCTGGGCCACGGAGGCCCCGACGGACGCGGGGGCACGTGTGCCCCTTGGATCCACCGCCCGCGGCGTCATGGCCGCGGGTTCTGGTAGCCGCCGAAGTGGGCCACGGGGGACCAGGCCGGGCTCACTGGCGGCAGCGGCGGCGGCGCGAGCGCGTTGAAGGGGCCCGTCGCGTACACGATCTTGCCGTCGACCGCGGTCAGCATCGATTCGATGCGCGGGATTTCGTGCTCTGGCACTTCGAAGTAGTCAGCGCTGAGCACGGCGAAGTCCGCGAACTGGCCGGGAGCGATGCGGCCCTTGACGGTTTCGTCCTGGCTGAACCACGCGCTGCCCACGGTGAAGACGCGCAGCGCCTCTTCGCGAGTCAAGCGATTGTCGTCCGCGAACAACTTCGTGCCGCCGACGGTCTTGCCGCTGACGAGCCAGTAGAGCGACGGCCACGGGTTGTAGCTGCTGACCCGCGTGCCGTCGGTGCCCGCGCCCACGGGGATGCCCATGTCGAGCATCTTGCGGACTGGCGGCGCGTAGTGCGCCGCTTCCGGACCGTAACGTTCGACGAAGTACTCACCCGCGAACGCCATGCGATTCTGGATCGCGATGCCGCCGTCCAAGGCGCGGATCCGGCGCAGTTCCGCATCGCCGACGGTTTCGGCATGGTCGATGGCCCATCGCGGCGAGAACGTGCCTTGCTCGCGCTGCACCTCCTCCAGCACGTCCATGATCAGCCGCACGCTCTCGCCGTAGGTCGCGTGCTGGCGGAAGGGCCAGTTGTTCGTCACGAGGATGCGAACCACGTCGCGCAGGTCACCCCGCGGGTCCTCGCCCGCGGCCGTGCGCGCGTCCAAGTCGGGGCGATCGGCGAGGAAGTTCTCCCAATCGCCGGCGCTGTGCGCCAGGAACTCTCCGCCGCCCTCCAGCTCGAAGCCGTGGTCGAGGTGCGCGTCCACGTTGTGGCCCGCCTGGTACTCCGAAGTCCAACGGAGGAAGTCCTCGCCCTCCTTCTTCGCCCGTTGCGCGAACAGGTAGTAGCCGACGCGCACGGTCAGGTCGCCCTGCTCCATCACCCGTTGGCTGCCCGTGTAGTCCTCGGGGAACGCATGTCCGCCGCCGCCGGCGTCGACGACACTGGTCAAGCCGAAGCGGTTCAGCTCGCGGTAGAAGTGCAAGGTGGAGTTGACCTGGTCCTCCTCCGAGAGCTGCGGCGGTTTGGCGATCATCGCGTAGAGGATCGCGGGGTTCGGTTCGGCGTGCAGGATGGCGCCGCCGTCCACGAACTCGTAGCGACCGCCCGGCGGCGCCGGCGTGTCTTCGGTGAGGCCGAGCGCCTGCACGGCCGCCCGGTTGATCAGCCCCTGGCTGTAGAGGTAGAGCACGAACGTCGGAGTGTCCGGCGCCGCTTCGTTCAGCTCTTCGACCGTCGGCATGCGTCGCTCCTCGAACTGGAAGGGCGACCAACCGCCAATGACACGCACCCACTCGCCTTGCGGCGTGCGCGCTGCCTGCTCGCGGACCATCGCGAGTGCGCGCTCGAGCGACTGGACGCCGTCCCAACGCAGCTCGAGGTTGTAGAAGCGCCCGCCCCGGATCGCGTGGGTGTGCGAGTCGTTGAGTCCGGGGATGACCGTGCGGCCCATGGCGTCGAGCACACGTGTGTTCTCGCCCCGGAACTCGGCCAGATCCGCTTCGTCGCCCACGGCCAGAAACTTGCCGTCCTTCACCGCGAACGCCGACGCGTGCGGCCGCTGTTCGTCGACCGTGTGGACCTTCGCGTTGGTGACGATGAGATCGGCGTAGGTCGCCTCGTGCGGCCGGGTGTTCTGGCAAGACGTACCGGCGGCGATGCCGATGGCGACCAGAGCGACGATGCGAGTGAGTGCGTGTGCCATGGTGGGCGCGGTGGTGAGCGCAGTGGTGAGCGTTGTACGCGCGGACCGAGTGCCGATCCGCGCGCGATCCTTCCGGTCGTTACTTGTTGGCCTTGGCGGCTTCCTGCGCCCGCCCATAGCTTTCCGCCACGGCGCGGTAGTTGGGGACCAGCTCCTGGTACAGCGCGCCCCATTGGGCTGCGTCCGGTCGATTCCAAGTGCGCTGCACTTCGCACAGGATCACGTTGGTCGTCGCGGGGATGATGCCCGCCTGGCTCATGCGCGCCAACGTGGTGTGGAACGCCATCTCGCTGTAGTCGCCCGACGCATCGGTCACGTAGTAGACCTTGTAGCCGTCGGCCTTGGCCTGCAACGCGGGGAACGCGACACACACGTTGGTCCACACGCCGGCGATGACGAGTGTCTTGCGCCCCGTCGCCTCGACGGCCTTCACGAAATCGTCGTTGTCCCACGAGCTGATCTCGCCCTTGCGCGGGACGTAGGTAGCGCGCGGCGCCGCCGCCGCGAGTTCCGGCATCAACGGGCCGTTGGGGCCGTTCGGCTCCGATGCGGTCGTGATGACGGGGATGTTAGCGAGTTCCGCGATCTTCGCGAGGACCACCGTGTTGGCGCGCAGCTCGGCAACGGGGATGTCCTTCACCGTCTGGAAGAGGCCCGTCTGGTGGTCGAGCAACAGGACCACCGTGTCGTTGGGATCGAGGAGCATCTCGCTAGCCGCAGCACTGGGCTGCCGGGAGAGCCCCTGGATCGGGGCCGCCGCCTGGCGCTGTGCGGCCTGCGCGTCGGGACCGGAGGACGGCGTGGCGTCGAGGCCGATGGCCGCGGCGGCGACGAGCGCGAGCGAAACGAGCGAAACACTGGTGCTGCGGGTGTTCATTGGGAGGGTTCTCAACGGGATCGAGGGGTCGGAGATGTGCGCGTCGAACCGAGACGCTACAAATAGGTAGCAGGCGCGTCATCAAGGCACAAGCCAGGCCACTGAGGGAGACGCGGCCCCGCCGAGATCGAGCGGAGCTCGTCCCTTTGAGCGTGGCCGCAGGACAGGTCAGCCATGCGGCTGCCCAGGTGCCGCGGCCGCGGAGGCGCGCGCCAATCGTCAGGATGCGAGGCTCACCGCCGACTCGTCCAAGATCAAAGCTCTATGTCCAAGCAACCCACCCCGAAGGATCCCCAGTTCGAAGCGCGCGTCCGCGACAGCTTCGCGAAACAGACGTTCATGGCCACCCTCGGCGCGCGGCTCGCGCGGGTCGGTCCTGGCGAAGTGACGATCGACCTGCCCGTGCGCGAAGCCCTGTCGCAGCAACACGGCAGCGTGCACGCGGGCGCGGTCGCGAGTGTGCTCGACTCCGCGGCGGGCTACGCGGCGCTGTCGCTCATGCCAGAGGGCGCGGCCGTGCTCTCCGTCGAGTTCAAGCTCAACCTGCTGGAGCCCGCCGTGGGCGTGCGGATCGAAGCCCGCGCACACGTCGTCCGCAGCGGCCGCACACTGACCGCGTGCACGGCAGAAGCCTGGGCGATCGACGCCGCGGGCCACGAACGCCTCGTCGCCATCCTCCAAGGCACGATGATGTGCCTCCAGGGCGGCAGCCGCACCGGCTGACCCACCAGCCGCCCCCCGCGCACCACAACCACCCCCGGCCCCACGAGTGGTGCACCCGGCGGGATTCGAACCCACGACCCCCGGTTTAGGAAGAGGGGGCGCTGCGCGCGGAAGTGGTGGCGGGGATGGAGGTTACGCGCGGGGAGGGGTCGGCGCGGTAGCCGGGCGGTAGTCGGGGTGGTGGTACGCCCGGCAGGAATCGAACCTGCGACCTAGCGCTTAGGAAGCGCTTGCTCTATCCGCTGAGCTACGGGCGCGCGGCGGCTTACCAGGTTACCGCCCGGTGGGGGCCGCGTCGCCCCTCCGGCGGGCGGCCCCGCCGATCCTTGCGAGTTGCTCCATCTGTGCCCGACCGTCGGGGGTAGCGATCCGGCGCAGGGCCGCTGCCCTCATCTTCGCCCGGGTCTCCTCGGACACGACACGACCCCGCTGAGCTGCCGACATCTTGGCCTTGGCCTCCTCGGTGTGCCGCCGCCCGAGACCGGCCAGCCGCATCTTCTCGATGTGCTCCTGCGACAGCTTTCGCCCCCGGTGGGCCCTCGACATGCGCTCGCGGGTCTGCTCGGAGCGCTTCTGGCCCCGGAGCGCCTCGACAACCCGCCGACGGTCATCGGGATCCTTCCAGCGCTTCACCCGGTGGGCGCTCATCCGTGCCTTCGTCTCCTCGCTGGCTCGACCACCGCTCCCGCCGCCCTCCATGAGGTTGTAGCTCCACGGGCTGTTCGCGGTCGCCGGGCCCACGAGCGCTCGCTCCATCGCCTTCGCCTCGGCGATCGTGTCGAACGTCTCGACGATGGTCTTGGTGAACTCGCCGGGGTGCGCTTTGACGGCGCGGCGGATCCAGGGTCCGCCGCCCATGTAGCTCGTGTCCGTCGCCGGGGTCTTCCCCTTCGGACACGTCCTGATCCCGACGTAGTAGCGACATCCGCCGTCGGACAGCGCGCGCGTCAGGAGGTAGCAGTAGTGGCAACGAGGGCCCACGCCGAAGCGTAGCCCGATCCGGGACACGCCGGACCTAGCTCGATGCTCTTTCGTCGGGCTTCGCAGGCCGTGCCCACTCCCGACCCCAGCCCGACTCCCCGCACACCGAGCAAACGTAGTCGCCCGTAGTTGAGGGTCCCGGCCCGCTGACGGTCTCCTTCTCCAACGTCGGATGGTCGCAGGGTGGGCTGCCCTTCTTCTCCCACTCCTCGCGGAGTCGATTGGCCTTGTATGGGGTTCATGGCAATCGTCAGACCTCACACCTTCCGGATCGTCCCCTCGTGGTACTCGTAGAAGTCCGGGTTGCGCTCGGCAACAAGCCGCGCGAAGTCGTCGAACATGCGCACCAGATCGACGGGCTCGGGGTCGTCACCCGCGAGGAAGAAGTCCGCCGTCGGAGGGTCGCGGTCGCAGTCGAGGAGCGCGAGGTACATCCGCTCGAACTGCTCGTCCCGCCCCGCCGGATCGTCGCGCCCGGTGAAGATGCGGAAGCGGTTGTTGGCGTTCTCGAAGGTGGACTTGCGCCGGTCCGTCCCGTCCTGGGCGGCACCCTTGTCGAAGAAGAACACGCCCGCGAGGACCGCGTAGGGGAACCGGCGGTGAAGGGTGACCGCCTCGAACAGCATGTCCCCGCGCCGGTTGGTGAGGTTCTTCTGGAAGTTGCTCGTGCGGCCGTCGCGGAAGTTGATGCTCTTGACCGACACCGAGAACAGTAGGCCAGACTCCTCGGTAGCCCACGTCACGTCCACCTTCTTCGCACCGATGCCGCCGGACATGCGGCGCTCTGCTCCCGAGGCGTCAAGCTCGCCCGGGGGAGCTGGACGCGCCTCTGCCATGCCACGGTGGCGCAGCTCCTCGGCGAATGCCTGCGCCACGACCTCGGAGAGCTGCTCCGAGTACCGCTTCTTGGCCGCCTGGTTCGCGTCGTCCGCAGGCTTCGCCGGCAACGCGCGTAGGGCTGCCGCGAGGAGGTCGTCAACCCTTGCCACGCATCCCCCTGCCGCGAGTTGTCCGCCGCGAGAACAGCAGCTCGCGGGCCTGCCGGAGTACGTCGATGCGCGCTTCGGAAACGCCGAGGCGGCCTCGAAGGAGCACACTATCCACCAAGTCCACGGCGTTGGCGAGCTTGCCTCGACGAAGCCACGTTGCAAGTTGTGGCCGGAGCGCGCGCAGCTGTTGGGCCGCGTCGCTCGTCGCGTCGGGGGTGGGCACGGGGAGCAGGTCCGCCTCCTTCGGCTCCAGCTTGAGGAGCCCGCCGCCGTACGAGCGGCCGACCATCTCCGCGCCCAGTAGGGTCACGCTGTTCAGCGACGCGATTGGTAGGAGGTCGCGGCCGAGCTGGCGGTGCTGCGGCTTGAGCGAGACGCCGTACAGCGAGTTGAGGTGCGCGACCTTCGCCGCGTTCGTGATGAGACGCGGGCGGTCGTGGTCCATGTAGGTGAGCAGCAGATCCGGGACAGGGACCACCGGCACTCGCCACCATGGGCTCCGGACCTGGCACTTGTACGCCTCGTGGACTCCCGCCGCCTCGCCCTCGTCGATGTACTTCTGCACCGCGACGCCCAGCCGGTCGCCCACGGGGTAGAACATGTGGCACGCCGTTCCGGACTTGCTCGCCTGCTCCCATGCGGCGTCCGTGAACGTCAATCCGCGAAGGTGCCGGGACCCCGGAGGAGAGATGCGTAGTAGGGCGCTCTGCGGCATCCGCCGCGCGCGAACCTCGTCGGCCTTGAGCGTGAAGTAGCGGTTGTTGCCGGTGACCGCTCCGAGGTACGTCTCGCCCCAGCCGAGCAGGTCGCAGAAGCTGCCGCCCTGGACGAGCGACTGGTACTCGGCGAAGGCGTTGGCGGTGAGGAGTGCTGCGGTCCACTTTCCTCCCCCCTCGGGCGTGAACCCGCTCCAGCCCTTCCGGTCGAGGTTGGCGAGGTCGGACAGGTCTTCGGCCTGGTAGACCTCGAAGCAGTCGGCCGAGCCGGTCCCCTCAGCGAGGAGGAGCACGACCTCCTCCAGCACGCCCGGGAACACCAGCTCCTCGAACATTACGAGCCGAACCTTGGCGAAGCGCTTGAGCAGGAAGCGCCGGACGGGTGCGGCGTAGTTGACCGTGAGCAGCTCTGCGGGCAGGACGAGGCCGAGGCGTCCGCCGGGCTTGAGGAACCTCGCGGCGTGGATCACGAACGCGGCCCATGAGCTGGCCAGTCGGGTCAGTCGGACGCCTTGGGAGAGCGCGGTCCGGAGCGCCTTCGCGCGCAGCTCGCCGCCGAAGTTCTGGTAGCGGATGTAGGGCGGGTTGCCGACCACCGCATCGAACACGGGTTCGGGCTCGACATCGAAGAAGTCTCCCACCCGGACCTCGGCGGCGAAGCCCGCCTCGGTGAGGAGCTGCCTGGCTTGGCGTGCGGACGGCTCGTGGACCTCGATCCCGTGCAGCGCACCCGGGAACAGGTCGCCGGGCGTGAGGGCCCGGAGGCGCTCGCCAGCGGGCAGGAGGAAGCTCGCCTCGCCGCAGGAGGGCTCAAGCACGGCCTCGTCGGCGCTCCGGATCGCCCACTCAGTAATGAAGGAGCTGATCTCGGGAGGGGTGAAGAAGGCCCCGCGCCCCTTCCTGAGCTCGGGGGTGTCGTGGGCGCGGCTCGGAAGGCTCTGCATGATGGCGGGGGGAGGGGCTGGGGGGCAGAATGGCGGGACGTGCTGCCCCGATCAAGGCGGGAGAAGTGCGGTTCTTCTGGACGGGGAGCGACGATCAATGAACGACGCGGCGAACAGGCACAGGTTCGGAACGAGAGACCTCATGGCGTCCGGGGTTGTCTCCGCTCCGCTGCGCCTGCTCCGCACCTACCGGGGCCAGGAACTTGAGGCGCGAGTCCTGGCTGAGGGGACCGTGCAGTTCCGGGGCGAGGTGTATCCGTCGCTCTCTGCCGCTGCGGTCGCTGCGATCCAGAGCACGCGCCCCGACAGCGAGGGGACCGCGATCAATGGCTGGGAGTTCTGGCGGTACATCGATGGTGCTGGGAACGCCGTCAAGGTGAGTGACCTCCGGCGGCGCGCGGCCGAGGTCTCACCGGAGGGCGCATCTCCGCGACCCTAACGCATACCGAACAGCAGAGCAAGCGCCCTGGGAGGCTCGCTGCCGGGTCCCGCCGACGACCCGCACCCCGGGATCAAATGCAACGTCCTAATGCGTCGGCGGCCCGCTGGGGTGCTCCTGCGGCCAGGGGTCCCGGAGGTCAGGAGCACAGAGCCCGTCCCCGTCAAACCCGCGCTCCGCGATCGGAAGTCCTGGCCCGGATGGGGGTCGCGGCGGTGCCCAGCCGGGGGCGGCTGCGGGGCGGGAGCGCGGATGGCGCTCCAGCGAGCCCGGTGGCGGTGCCGATGTCCCAGACGTGAACGACCGCCCCTACCCCTCCTTCGCGGCCCTGGTCGAAGCCGAGGTCCTGCCCCGGCTGGCGGCAAACCCGGGGCACGTCCGCCTCGACGGCGGCGAAAGCGTCGGCTCCGAGGTCTGGAACACCGTCGGGAGCTTCATGTTCGACGGCGACGAGTGGGAGGTGTTCGTCGACAACCACTACGAGCCGCTCCTGCTGGCCTATTGGAGCGCGCGGTTCCGGGGTGAGGACCGGACGTTCCGGCGGGCGGACACCAAGACGCGGGTGAAGCTCGAACTGGCCGACGACCTGCGGAAGATCCGCCCAGGTCGGCACCAGTACCTCTACCTGTACCGGCGAGGCTCGCGCGCGGCGGCCTGACTGGGCCAATCCTCCTGCCCTCTACGGCATCCGGCCGTCGCGCCTGGCTCGCGGCCCAGGACAGGTGTCGAACGCGGCAGGGCGGCACGGGGAGCGCCAGCGCGGCGGCGGCCCCTGTAACGGCGCGGACCCGACCCGCCGCAAGGGCGAACCGGGTCCGGCCGCAACATGGTGTTGAAGAGAAGGTCACGCCGCGTCGGGCGGCGGATACCGGCGCTTTTGCCGGTTGCCGTCCTGGGCGCTGCGGTACTTGGCGAACTCGCAGCAGCCGTTCTCGATGTCGGACAGGATGAACGGCGGCCAGTCCGTCGGCCAGTGCTCCGGGTCCCTCGACGCGGCCAGGAGGTCGCGCATCAGGCCCAGCATCGCGTGCTGGTCGCGGCGGCTGCTGTAGCCGAAGGCGTCGGGCGTCCCGTGCGCGACGTAGCCCAGGCCCCGCGCGCAGCCCGGGCCCGCGACGGTGAAGGCGTCGAGGTCGGGAGCGTCCTCCAGGTAGTGCGTGTACATGAGGTCCACGACGACCTGGTAGGCCGAGAACGCGCCCTGCCTCGGCACCGCCTTGATGCGCTCGAACATGGCCTGCTTCGTAGTGCAGGTGCGCCGGACCTCCTCGGGGTCGATGTTCTCGCGGCACCAGTCGATGCAGTCGAGGATCGCCGGGAGCTTCGGCCGGTTCTGCGGGCTGTTCACCATGAACGCCCCGGTGAAGATGTTGCCGCCCGCGTCGTGCCGCGCCTGGAGGAGCCGCTCGGCCTCCGGGCGGTCCCAGGCGTCCCTCGACATGAGGAACGGCTGGAGAACCTCACCGGTCTCGATTAGGTTGAACCAGCGCCACGCGATCGTGGCGAACAGCACGTGCGGGTCGTCGCGGAGCGGCTCGCGCACGGTCTCGCGGAACGCGATCGTGGTGCGGTCGTCCTCGCGGCGGACGTTGGTGAAGCGCCAGGCCCGGAGGACCGGATCGTCGGTCCAGGGCCAAGCCTGGCCCTCCCTCCTGCGAAGCAGGAGGGAGTACCGCTCGCGGAGGAAGGCGAAGTAGTCGGCCGCGCCGTTGTCGATGGAGAGCATCACGCGACCTCCTTCCCGACGACCTCGAACGCGATGTCGCCCCAGACCTTGCCGTTGCGCTCCTTGCGCGTGCAGGTCATGTGGAGCAGGCCGTCGATGCCGTTGCGAGCGAGCGCGATGAACCTCGGTGCGTTGGTCTTCGAGAGGTCGAGTTGGAACTCGCGCCCGACAACGTCGATGCGCAGCCGCAGGTACTTGTGCCCAGCCTTGCACGTCGGGCAGTTCGGGTCGGAGCCGCAGTCGTCGGAGGTGTGCACGACCTTGTTGGCCTCGAACACCTTGACGAAGGTCGCAGCGTCGAGAACGGTGCAGGTCATCTCGTTGTGGACTTCGCATCCGTCGTCGAAGCCGTCGGGCGTCACGCGGAGGAAGTTCGGTTGAGAGTTGATCTCGTCGATCATCTCGTCGTTCAGTACGAACATGGGGTCGGTTGCGCCGCTTGTCCCCGGCGCGGGGATTGGGTTCGCATCCCCGGAACCCCCGCAGCCCTCCACCCTGGAGAGCGCCTCGGTGCCGCTCGGCGAACACCGGAAGAATGGCCCATGGGCAGGCTCCAGGTCGGACGCAAGTCTCTGCCCCAGAGGCACTTGCGCCGCTTGTGCGCCACGTGTGAGCCGCGTGTGCGCGGCCAAGAATCGCAAGAAAATCAGCGGCGCTCGTCGATCAACGGGATCGTCGCCTTGCCCCGGTCGCGCTCGAACACGCTGATGGTGACCCGCGTCAGGTCGTCCTCGATCAGCCCAGGAGCCTCGAATACCCCGGCGGAGAGCGACGCGATGCGACCCGCGCGGGTGCGGATCTCCCACCGCACGGCGACGAGCGACGCGCCGGGGCTCGCGCCCTCGGCCGCCGCGAGGTCGGCCACCTGCTTCGCGCTCGGCAACTCGTCGAAGCGGCGCTCGTGGGCGACGGCAGCGGCGACGACCCGAAGAACCTCGGGCCCAAGGTCGGCGATTGTGTGCTTCGGCATGGTCCGCTACAGGCCGGTGTAGTAGGCGTAGCAGTCGCGGGCGGTCGGGTCCTCTTCGAGTAGCCGTGCCACCGATCCGGCGAGAGATTCGCCTGGACGCTGGCGCAGGCGCGCCGTGTCCTCGATCGCCTTCGCTGCCAGCTCGCGCCGGTCCTGGTTCGGGTACTCGGGCACCTGCTCGCGCGCGGCCTCGGCTGCCTTGTACAAGGCCACCATGCGATCGTCGCCCTCTTCGAGCAGGCGCGCATACGCCTTCGCGGTCGAGCCCACGCCGTCCGCCTCGTAGCGCGCGAGGTCGGTCATCGCGTCCTCGTAGGTGGTGTGCGGGAAGCTCGGGCGCGACAGCCCCTTCGCAACGCGGTCCGCGTCGGTGAGGGCCTTGACGAGCGGTTCGAGCCGCTCACGGGGAAGCACGTTGTCCTTCATGGGTTGCTCCTTGTGTGCCTTGCCCAGGGACGCCTCAGCGGCACGGCGGCGGGTGGCAGCGAAGATCAGGGCGTCCGCGTCGTCGCTCGTTCGGACGACACGCGCGAGGGCCTCGTGGAACTCCTCGGCGGGCTTCTGTTCCCGCCGAGCAACGAACATCAGGGCGCGGTCGAAGTCGACAGCGGAGCTTCGGGCCTCCTGGCCCTCGTCGCGGACTCGCAGCGCTTCGGCGATCAGGTCAAGTTCGTCGTTCATGGTGTGGGTCACTCGGCGTGGTCCTCGTCCTCGGGGTAGGAACGCACCGTCTTCCCGACCGAATCGGCGAGGGGCTCGTAGTGGGCGCGCATCGGGCGGCGGCGCGGCTCGATCACGAGCGCAAGCTCGGGGGCGTGGTGGAACAGGGCCGCGCTCGCGGCGTGGCGCTGGCGGCGCGCGAGCAGGTTGGCGCTCGTCCCGTCGCCGCCCGCGTCGGTGCGAAGGTAGTCGCGGTACGCCTTGCCGAGGTCGGCGAGGATCTTGTCCACGCGCTTCGCAGCGGCGACGCGAGCAGCGCGGGCCTTGTTCGCGGCCTTCTCGGCGGCGCGGCGTTGGCGCTCGCGCTCGGCTTGGGCTTGCTCGGCCTCGCGTTTTCGGCAGATAGGCAGAGCGGCGCGAAGCTCGCTGGCGACCTTCTCCATCCGTTCGACCTCTGCGCGGGCCGCCTTCGCGGCGTGGATGTTGTCGTCCGCGACGGCCTCTCCCAGGCGGGATTGGGCGGCGGTCAGCTCCGCCGTCGCGGCGGCGAGGGCGTCGGTCAGCTCGGCGGATCGGGTCTTGGTCTTGGTCGTTTGCATGGTGGGTCAGGTGGAGGTGGGGCTCGAACGCTGTAGGGACGCCCGAGCCCCGTCGGTGCGACGCGCAACCGAACCCCGGCGGCCGGAAGCCTTGGCATCCGAGGTGTGAGGTGGGAACCCCGCTGGGGCGGTGCGGCCAGCGAGGTTCCCGAGGAGATCCCGTGACCAAACGGGACCAGCTGCGCCCTGCTCAAATCGCCAGAAACGGCAGAGCGCGTTTTCTTCAATCCCGCGCGCGTGGTGCGCGGTTTCGTTGTTCGTTGTGGCGAGCGTCACAGTTCGCACCCCTCCGGCCCATCGGTCGGCTGAGCGGCGGTAGTCTCGCTGTGCTCTCCGCGCTTCCGACGTGCTAGCTGGTCCTCCAGGATCTCCTTGAGCTTGCGCCGATTCTCGGGCGTCAGCTCCTCCAACTTCATCGCCAGGTCGTTGGGCTTGCGTTGCGTCACGGTCTGCTCGACGACGGCCTCGACGCGCTTGATCGGTTGATGTTCTTTCAGCCGCCCGCGCATGAGCTCCAGCAGCACTCGGTCGCTGGCGACGATGCGCTGCCCGATCACCGTGCCGGTCGGGCCGATGACGTCAACCGGGACGCCCTGGATGCCGCGCCGGTACGCCTCCTGGCGGATGCGATCCCGGAACGCTTCGAGCGCGTCCTCGACGGCAGCGCCGAAGCCCTCGGGGTCGCGGCGGCGCGCGTCGCGGAACGTCGCCGAGGCGTCGCCCACGGCATTCGGGGAGGCTTGCCGAGCCGCCTCGCCGATGTTGCCCACCTGTGCGAGGACCGCGAGGAAGAGAGCCTTGCGTTCCTCCGAGAGGGGTTGGTTCCGGCGCTTCGTGCCCACGCCCTACTCGTAGGTCGGAACGCACAGCGACCAGAAATGGAGGGTGTGCAGAATCCGCAGAAAATCGACGGGCCTCGACGTGTGTGCGCTGGTTCGTGCGTCGGCCCAAGGGGGGCTGCAAAACCCCTCCCTCGACACCATTACCCCCTCCATAATCCCCTCAGGGGGTTATGGAGATTCCAGCTTCCCGACATCGCCGAGCCAGGATTCTGGACCCCTTATCCCCTATTACTCCTCTCTCTCTATAAGTCCCCTAGGGAAGAAGGGTCGGGAGGGGCGGCTAGGGTCCTCTATGGCTCCTGGGCTAATGGGGGGTAAGGGGGTAATGCCAGCACAAGAATCACCCCTCTCGGTGTCGCGCGCCACGATTCACCATTACCCCCCTCCGTCGTGCATAACCCCCCTCGATGATCTCGACGGCCTTCCGGCACTGGAGGACAGTGAGGTCTCCACCACCGTCCACCAGATCATCCCAGAACCTCCCCGTCATCGGGCGGCGACTCCGGCGCGGGATCGCCCTCCACGTGCAGACGCAACACGCGCACCGGCGAGCCGGGGCTCTCCGGCTCCCACACGAGCATGATCGCCGGGTGATGGTTCTTGACCCCAGCGCCCCGGACGTAGCACCACCCGGTCTTGCCGCCGAAGCTGAGCAGCTTCCGCTCCCAGCCCAGCTCGCGCATGGCCTCGCCCAGGCGCACGTTGTCCTGCTGCGTTCGCCGGTCCTTCGTCACGCCGACGATCTCCCAGGCGTCGGTCGTGCGGAACTTCCCCTCAAGGTCGCCGAGGTGTTCGGCGAGCACCTGGACCCAGGGATCCTCGACACGGCGAGCCTCCTGCTCCTTGCCCGCAGCGCCGTACAGCGCCGGATCGAGTCGGATGCTGGCACCGGCCGCCTCCCGCGCCGCCGCCTCAGCCCAAAGCTGCTCCCGGTCACGCCGCAGGTCGGCGAGCCGGACCTCGCCCATTCGGACGGGCCAGAACCGGCGGTTGCCGGTGTTGTCCTTGAGGTAGTGCTCGGAGTTGGTCGTCCCGATGATCACGAACTGCCGCGCGCGCTCTAGGGGCAGCCGCCCGAAGGCCATTCGCGCCCGGTCGCGCTGGCGCGAGAGGCACGACTTCAGCGCGTCCACGTCGCCCTTCCTCATACCCTTCAGCTCTCCCGCCTCGACGATCCACTTGCCGGTCGTCTGCTCAATGAACTGCTGGGCCTTCGCGTTGAGCGGCAGGTCGTCGCTGAACCAGTCCTCGACGACCGCCAAGACCTTGAGGGCATTTGACTTGTCAGTACCCTGCAACCCCTCCAGGACCAGCATCTCGTCGAACTTGCAGCCCGGCTGCCGCACGCGCCGCACGGCAGCGACGAGCACGAGCGTCCCGACCGCTCGGGTGTACTCGGTGTCCTCGGCACCGAGGTAGCTCGACAGCCAGCCGTCGAGCCGAGGCGTGCTGTCCCACGTGAGCCCGTCGAGGAACTCGCGGACCGGGTGCCGTCGATTCTGCCGAGCTGCATCCGAGACGATCGCTACGAAGCGCTCCTTGGGGTACACGAGGCGGAAGCGCTCCTCGACCGCCAGCCAGAGCCGCGTAACGGCGGCGTCGTCGAGCTGTGGCCCGAAGTCCGGCAGGCCCAGGACCTGCGCGCGATCCGCAAACTCGTCGAACTCCAGCCTGACGCCCAGCTTCCGCAGGGCCAGCCGCGCGTTGTGGAGGTTCGTGTAGAGCTTGCCGTCCTTGTCCTTTTGGAACTCCTCGGCCTCGACCTCGACCTTCTCATGGGCGCTCTCGATCTGCTTGATCGCATACGCCTCGATCCCCGCGCCCTTGTCGAGGACGGACTCGGAGATCGGGAACGCGGGATCGGTGATGACGCTGTAGATCGCGTCGTCCGAGCAGCCCGCGCGGTGCATCTGGCAGCACACGAACAGGAGCGGCTCGGAGCGCGACTTCGACGGCTTGTCCGGGTCGCGGCCCTGGACGATGACGACACGGCACACGGCGTTGCGCGCGTCGGACTCGTCCAGCAGCTCCTTGATGTCGTCCGCGCACGCGAAGCGATGGACCTTGCCCGACAACTCGACCGTCCGGCCCGCCGCCGCCACCGCGCCGTTCGACGACGACGACACGCACGCACGCACCGGCTCGGCTTTCTCGAATCCGTCGAGGTCGTGCCGCTCGTCGTTGAACTCGACGACGGCCGCGAGCACCGGCACGCGGCCCTTCTCGCGCTTCTTCGCGTCCGGCCAGTTGACCGTCCCCGGCAACCTCATCACGCGATCGACGTTATGCGTCGCGTCTCCGCCGAGCAGGTTCCCGAGGTGCCTGTTCCAGAGCCCGGCGTCGTCCGCCGCTGCCTCGGTCGCCTCCGCGATCTGGAAGGGCACCCGGAGCCTCCAAAATGCCTGGCCCCCGTTACCCGAGTCCACGATGACGGTCGGCTTCGGGATGCCCAGGTGGGTCGGGTCCTTGAGCAGTTTGAAGATCCGCTCGCGCTCGGCCGCCCGGTCCTCGCCCGCGCGCGGGTCGAGGTCCACGTGGAGCACGAACATCGCGCCGATGTCCACCTTCTTGGGCTTCTCCTTGACGGTCTGCTTCCGGCAGCCGTTCGGCGTCCAGTAGATGTTGCGTCGCCACTGCGTGCCGTGCTCTTCGAGCCACCGGAGCAGACGCCCGCTCTTCACGTCGTTGCCGCCGAAGGTGTCGGTGAAGGTCTTGCGCCCCTTCTCCAGCGGGTCGGGGATGATCGAGGTGAGCACCCACGGCCCACCCGGGAGCCACCACTGGAGGAAGTCGATGCTGGCGCTGTAGTCCGGCGTCGGAGAAGCATCGAGACTCACAGGATCACCTCCATGCCCGCGCGGCGCGCGACGCCGATGACCTCGACCTCGCCGCCGAAGATCGCTGCGGCGAGGAAGGTGCCGAGCACGAGGTCGGCACCGGGGGCGATGTTCCCCGCGCCGTCGTGCCAAACGGCGCAGAGGCACAGCTCGTCGATGAAGTCCTTGTGGCTCAGCTCGCGCCCACCGGGGCCGCAGGTGATCCGCCCCTCGCTCGGCCGCCACGTCATCCCGTCGAGGAACTCGCGCATGGCGCGGAGGGGCTCGAAGAACGAGTCCGGCGTCGGGATCTGGTTCGTGATCTGGATGCACCGGAGCGGCGTCGTGAGTATCCGGGCGAGGAGGTCGAGCAAGGCCGACGGCAGCTCGGTCTCGTTCCCCTGTTCATCGACTGGGGTCAAGTGCTCTCGCACTATGCCGGGCAGGGTCTCTCGCGTCGGCTCCTTCCACGCGCCATCGACATGCCGGTAGAGCGGCACGCGATTCGCCACGAAGTTCCAACGTGCTGCGGACAGCTTTTGGAACCTGTCGTAGAAGGCGTCAGCATCCGCCACGCCCACGCGGGGCTTCGGGAGAGCGACCATCAGGCCACCCCCTTCGCGCGCGCTTCGATCTCCGCCTGCGCCTTCGCCAGGCGCTTGAGCATCACGCCCCAGGCGGGCATCTCCTTGTGCTCATGGCAAAGCGCCTTCCAGTCTCCCCACAGCCCGAGGCGTCGCAGCTCCATCCACGCGGAGAGGTCGGTGCGCTTCCACTGGTAGGGCCGCGTGTCGCGCCGCGCGGGCGGGACGAGGCGCTGGATCGCCCAGCGCTTCCAGCGGTGAACCGGGATGCCGACCTGATCGGCGGCCCCGTACTGGTCGACCCACTCGGAGTTGGGGTTGTAGGAAGCCCGCCGCTCCTCGGCGATCTCTGACAGCTTCCGCTTCTTGCTCTCTTTCTTGACCACGGACGAACCTTGTTGAAGGTTCGAGGAGGTCGGTGGGAGCACTCAACGATCAGAGCGGACCCACCTTCTTCCTCGAAGGTTAGATCCGCTCGGTCGAGCCCACGTCGTGGCAGCGCGCAGAGCCCGAAGCTCTGGATTACGGCGCCACTTTCAGGAGCGGGTGGGCGATTTGGTTGATGAACTATAGGCCGAACGCGGCCTGTAGGCGGAGAAAATCTATGCGGCGCGGGCCGTGACCCGGATCGAGAGCGGCTCGAACAGGTCCTCGGGGAGCGCGCCGCCGCGCTTCACCAGCTCGTGGGCGAGGGACCGATCGTTGCGACCGTTGAGCCAGCGCCGAGCATCACGTTCGCACCCCGCCTTGGGCTTCGGTCGGGACACCTTGACGTGGACTTCGACCGCCGTCCCGCCGGGGGTGGAAAAGTCTTCCAGGGGGAGACCCTCCGAGAGCATGTGCGCGGTGAGCTGCGCCTCGGCTCGCGCTCGCTCCCGGCGGTCGGTCGCGGCGGCCATCTCATCGGCGAGCTGGTCCCGAAGCGCCAGGGCCTCCGCCGTCGGCGGGCCCGGTGCGAAGCGGCCGTAGTCGGGAGCGGTCATGCCACGTCCTCCTCGGCCTGCGGGAACATGCGCGCTGAGAGGAAATCGCTGATCTGCTCGACGCACCCCCGGAGGTGCTCGATCGAGGGGCGGATGTAGCCCTCCGTCACGTCCCCGCCACTGAGCGCGTGATTTACGAGCACTTTCAGATCAAGCGGGTGGACGCGCGCCTCGTGCGCGGCGGTGCAGAACGTATCGCGCAGGCGGTGTGCACTAGGCAGGTAGCCCACCTTGCGGCCAGCCTCGTCGTATCGCTGTTCCTTTGCCTGTTGGACGTAGGTCCGCCGACCGCGCATGTCCGTCGAGGGGAATACCCACCCGTCGTCGTCGATGTTGTCGGCGAGCCTTCGCTTTAGGATCTCCAACGCGACACGCGAGGCGGGCACGGTAAACGCGCGGTCTTCGCCCCCTTTTGGCCGAGGACGGAAGATCGTTCCGGCCTCCAAGTCCACGTGCTCAAATCTCAGGGTTCGCGCATCGGCACAGCGAAGTCCCGTGTAGAGAATCAGGAGCTGGAGGTCCCGGCGAACGGGGTTCTTGATCCCGTCTACGCGCCGCCGCCATGCCGAAAGGTCGGCCCACGGGATCGGCTGGCGCCTCCGCTTGACCTTGTTGAAGGTCACGCCCACCGTCGGGGACTCCGGGTTGAGCTGCCCACGGAAGCGCCGCGCGGCGGTGCGGTAGCAGGCGCGGATCGAGGTCATGACGCGGTTCGCGGCGTACGGCCCCGAGGTCGCGGTCACCCGCTCGTGGCGTCGGGCGCACTCGTCGGCGGTCAGGGTCGAGAGCGGGCGACCGAGCCAGTCGGCCGCGTGGCGTTCCAGCTCCTCTCGGATCGAGTCGATCGACCTCGGCACGCACTGCTTCGCCCGCATCGAGTTCGCGTGCATCTCGACGGCCTCCGCGAGCGTCACGCCCCGTGCCCTCTCCTCACGCCGCTCTGCGTTCGGGTCCTTCCCCTGGTCCATCTGGACGATGAGCGCCCGGGCACGCGCGCGGGCGTCCTCGACGGTCCAGTTGTCGGCGTCCCCGATGCGCACCTTTCGGGACCGGCCGCCGACCGTCTTCTGGACCAGGTACGAGCGCTTGCCCGAGCGCCCGATGCGGAGCCCAAGGCAGGTGCAAACGGTGTCCCACACAATGCGTTCCTTGACCAGCTTGCCGCTCGCCGTGCGCTCGTCGGGCGCGGGCGGCTCGGCGCGCCGCACGCTCTCTTTCGTGAACCGAAACTTGCTCTGCTGCATTGCGAAGTATACGCCCAGAGCAACTACCGCGCGGCGACTTTCCAAGCGCGGTAGTCGCGCGGTACTACCGCCGCCCCGCCGTGTTCGAGCCGACTACAAGCCGCGCAAGTCAAGCTGCGCCGGGGGCTTCGGACGTGTTCGCGCTCGCTTCGCGCCGACTACGAACCGCCAATAGTTCGATTAGGAAACCGGTGCTCTATCCAGCTGAGCTACGGGCGCTCGGAGCGCACAGGGTAGCGGGTCGTGCAGCGGTCCGGTTAGGGGCGGCCCGGAAGTCGGGGTGGCGGGCGGCGGGGTGGAGTGGCGGGGTCCAGCCGGGCGGTCGACGTGTTCCGCTAGGGCTTGGACGTCGAGGCGTGTTTGGCGGGGGCAGGGTGGCCCGCCGTTGCTGGCAGGAGGTTTTGGCTGTCCTTGAGCAGTTGGGCTTGTTGCGCCTGCTCCTGGATCGCGTCGGCTTCGCTCTCGAGTCCACCCTCTGCTTTGGTCGAGGCGGCGACGTGCTCTTCGCGGCGTGGGGTCCGGGGCGGCGCCGCCTTCGGCGCGGGGCCGCTGGCATTCTTCTCGTCGGCCACCACCATGCTGACCGGGACGCCGTTCGGGAAGACGATTTCGCGGGCCTCGTCGGGCATCGAGATGCCGTGCTCCTGGAAGGCGGACTTCACTTGGCGGATGACCGACGAGCGCACCTTTGCCCAACTGTGCGCGCGGCCGTCGAGCCAGAAGTAGATGCGCAGGTTCACGGTCGAGGAACCCAGGTTCTCCGCCAGCACCAAGGGCTCGGGATCGTCGAGGATCGCCGGGTGGTCCGCCAGGACCTTGCGTGCGATCTCCTGGGCTTCGCCGATGGAGTCCTCGTAACCGACGCCAACGACGAAGTCCGCGCGCCGGTTCGCGTTCGTCGTGAAGTTGGAGAGTTGGCTCTTGTAGACGGTGGCGTTGGGAATCTGCACGAGGTTGCCCTCGAGTGACATCAGCATCGTGGTGCGCACATTCAACTGCTGCACGAAGCCCGTCACGCCGTCGATCTCCACCAGATCGCCCTGCTCGAACGGACGCTGCATGCTGAGGAAGATGCTGGCGAGGAAGTTCTCGGTGATGTCGCGGAACGCGATGCCCACGGCGAGGCCGAGCAAACCGGTGCCGCCGACGACCGTGAGCGCCAGTTGGGTCAGACCGGACACACGCAGCACGACGTAGAGACCGACGAGGAACACGAGGATCCCCGCCGCGCGCGCCATCACGTTCCGCAGCAGATTGGCTTTGATCCGCAGGCGCAAAAAGCGATGGGCGGTCCGCGTCGCGAGGAGGCTGGCCCCCACCGAGAGCGCGAGGATGAGCAGTCCAAAGGCAAAGAGCGGGAGGGAGCGCACGAACTCCCGCCACAGACCGAGCAACACGGTCCAACTCGGTTCGAAGGTCCAGATGGGCGCCTCGGCGACTTCGATCCGGTTGGCGACGGCCACCACGTCCTGGGTTCTGCCCGCCAGATCGCCGGCCCACTTCTTGAGCTCGTTCGACGCCACGACGCCGCCCAGGAAGACGACCCCTTCCTCGACGCGGACCTCGGGATCGGTGAACCACTCCGTCGCCTCGAGTACTCCCAGCAGGCGCGCGCGGATCTCCTCGTCGCGCGCGACCGGCTTGACGTCAACTCTGGCCGTCGCGGGCGACAACGCGCCATCTTGCGCGGCAGGCACCACATCCGATGCATCGTCCCCTCGCGCAGGGTTCTGCGCGCGGAGCGGGAGGCAAAACGACCCTAGAACGATGGTGAGCAGCAACGCCCGGCCGAAGCAGGCGAAACCCAGTCGAGGAAGATGACGCATGTCGGCACGTGTCCGTGGGCACGGCTAGCCGACGGCCAGAGGAGGTATCACGCGCGCGCCGCGCCTCGTAGAGTTGCGCCTGCACCGCCCGCCGCGCACAGAATAGGGCGGGGCGCCGCATCCCGAGTGGATGGGGCGCCCCGCGTTACGGTCTGGGGTCGGCCGGGCCGGTTTGGTTGGCCCAGGGTGGTTTTGGTGGCCCGCTGCCGTGGTTGGTGGTCGCGCCGCCCGGGGGCGGCGCGCGGTTGGTCGGTTGGTCGAGTCGGCTGGTGGCTCGAACGCGGATCCGTTCAGGCCGGGGCGACTTCGCCCAGGTGGATTTCGTAGCCGGATTCGAGCGAGCCGTCGGGGCCGGGCACCAGCACGGTGCTGGGGTCGGTCGGGTTCAGCTCGCAACCCAGGGATTCGAGTTCTTCCGTGGCGCGGCGCAGTTCGCGTTTGTGGTTCGCGAGGCGCGCGGTGGTTTCGGCTTGGGCGCCCGGTTCGATCCCGCGGCTGGCGCGGCGCTCGGAAGCCCGCGTCAACTTTTGGATCGCTTGTCCGCGCTCGTCAATCTCACGTGCGATGGCCTCCAAGAGAGGGCGGAGGCGTTCCGCTTCCAGTCGTTCGTAGGCTCGCTTCACGGTGAACTCCTTCGATTTGGGACCCGAGGTGATGGGCTCTTGGATTCGGCCCAGTCCATCCATCGGTACGTGTGGGAGGGTTTCTTGGGACCCTCGCCCGTTGCCGTTGTCGGACGTGTGGCAGAGCCGCTTCCCTGGCCCAGGAAGCACACAGGTTCTCGTCGGAGTTGCGTAGCTCGTTGCTAGAGCACGACTTAGGAGCGCGCGACCGTCACTTTCGCGGGCCGGTCCGCCGGAAATTCCTTCCTACGGGGCCCCCGCGGAGGTCAGGGAGAGGGGTGCCGCGTTGCTGGCGAACACCGCCGCCGAGTTCGCGTCGAAGACCAGGAACGCGTGTCGCAGTCCCACGGGCGCCGCGAGGACGAAGGGGGCCGTGCGCGGTTGGGCCGGCAGCGCGAACTGCGCGTTGGCCCGTCCGTCGTCGTCGAGCCAACCGAACGAGTGCACGAGCGGCGGTGCGTTGGGTTGGGTGAGGCTGAGCTGGAGGTAGGCATCGAAACCCAGCGGAAGTTCGACGTTGTCCACGTGCACCGGACCGGCACTGGACAGCAGGCAACCGAGCAACAAGTAGGGAGCTGCCCCCAGTTCGGGCGGCGCTTGCATACGAAGGGATTGGCTGCCGCCCAACAGCGGATCGATGTAGTGGACGTCCGTGGCGAGGGCGAGCGACGCGCCAGATAGGACGTGCAGGCGACCAAGACTTGCGGGCTCGTCCTCGAAGCCGGGCGCCCCGACCGCCAAACGCACACCACCCGATGTCACCGAGGCGGAGGCGAGCGCCGCTCCGAACCAATGGTCCGCGCCCTCACCGTCGAAGACGGAGAGCGGCGTGTCGTGTTCGGAGCCGAAGAGCCGGACCTGGCCCGATTGCGAACCCTGCTCGGAGTGGGAAACGGAGCCCAGCGCCAGTTCGGCCAACCCGTCCCCGTCCAGGTCGGGCAGCGCGCCCACGGTGCTGGCGAAGGCGCCGGCCTCGCTGCCTGCGAGGATCGCGAGGGATTGGCCCGACGCGCCGCTCCGAAGGTGCACGGCTCCGGCGTCGAAGAGGGTGCCTGGGGCTGCGCCGGGGAGGGAATGGGGCGCCGCGTTGGCGGGAGCCGCGGCGTCGTAACCTGGGGCACCGACGGCGATGTCGAGTTTTCCATCGCCATCGCGGTCCGCCACACCCGCCAGGCTTTGGCCCAACTGCTCGCCCACCTGGGAGCCGCGTTGGTTCCAGAGGATCGCGCCGTCGACGCCGCTGAGCGCCCACACGGCGCCGCCATTGAAGGCCCCCGCAGCTTCGGATTCGTCCGCGAGGGGCGCTCCGACCACGAGGTCGAGCACACCGTCGCCATTGAGATCGCCGGCGGCGGCAACGGAGGTGCCGTAGCGGTCGAAGGCGCTGCCGGAACTCGACCACAGGACGGTGCCGTCCGCGCCGCTGTGCACGGTGAGTCGCCCGGCGTGGAGACCGCCGCCGTTGTGGAGCGGCGCTCCGACGGCGATTTCGCTGCGCCCGTCTCCGTTGAGGTCGCCCACGAAGGCGAGGGCCGCACCGAACCGTTCGCCCAGCTGGGTGCCGCTCAGCGACAGCAGGGTCTGGTCGGCGCCCGGGGAGAGTACGCGGACTCGGCCGGGGCCGGCGAAGGGCGCGGCCGCGGCGAGCTCGCCGACGCCGTCGCCGTCGAAGTCTCCCTCGGCCGCGCGGCCGAGGAGTTCCAGGGAGGCGCCGGACGCGAGCGCGGCGCCGAACTGACCGTGCGGATCGTCGCCGGTCCAGAAGTTCAAGATGGCGCCGCTGGCTCCGTCGACCAAGAACGCGTGGCCGACGGCGGGTTCGGCGCCCAGCGGCCGGCGCGGGGCTCCGACCCACCAATCCGGTTGGCCGTCGCCGTCGATGTCGCCGGCCGGCGCCAGGGCGGAGGCAAAGCGGTCGCCGGGGACCGAACTGACGACGGTCAAGAGGTGGTGCTGGGCGAAGTTGGGCGGGGTTTGGTCCCGCGGCGGTGTGGCCGCGCAGGGACGCGGCATCGAGGGCGCGAGGGTGAGCAGGACAAGCAGGAGCGATGCGAGCAGCATGGTGCGCGGGGGGGCCGTGGGTTGGGACGCCAAGGACCCAAGGACGTCGGTCCGCGAAGGCGGTTTCGCGGCGACGTCGCAAACCGTGCGCGGTGCGCGAGTGGGGCGTGCGCGGAGACGGGCGCGGCTGCCTCGCGCGGGCCCACCATCCCCCGCCCAGCCACCCGACCTGGTTTTGCGGGCGCCGGTTGCACGGCGCGGCGGGAAAATCGCGAGGCGGCGTGCGGGTGGAGAGCGCGCCTTGCCGCTGCGCCGAAGTGCCACAGCGCGTGGCACAGGAGGTGCGTTGGGGCTTGGCACCCCTCGGGCGGGCGGCGCGTGGCTCCCCGCCCAGCCCGCGCAGTCGCTCGGCGGCCCCCGACGGCCACCGCGGGCCCCCGTCAGCCCTTCGGCGCGATCAGCGCGGCGATGCGGCCAGCGCGCGCCTTGGCTCCGTGGGTCACGTCGCGGCGGTGCGAGGGGAACTCGGACTCGTCGCGCCACGTGCAGCGGTCGCTCGTGTCGATCGACGTCACACCGGCGCGCCCGAGCTGCAGCCGCGCGGCCGCGCGCACGTCCACGTGGGCTCGCGGGCCGAAGTCGCCGTGCACGGCCGCGGAGAGGTCGGCGTCCTCGAAGGCAGCCACCACCTCGTCCCCCATTTCGCAGCGCTCGAGCGACAGGCACGGGCCGATCGCGGCCACGGCCGGCACCGCCCCCAACTGGGCCAGTGCCGAAGGAATCGCACCCGCCACAAGACCGCGCCACCCGGCGTGGATCGCGGCCACGTGGCGCCCATCGGCGCTCGCGACCAGCACCGGCACGCAGTCGGCCGCGTAAACCCACAGGAGTCGGTCCGGTCGGTCGCCCACCAGGCAATCGCCGGTCGAGCCCTCGGGCAGCGCCTCCGCACCGACGCGCACCACATGCCGACCGTGCACTTGGCGCAGGCAGACCAACTGCGCCGCATCGTCCGAACCCGCCGCCTGCCGCAGGGCGACTGCGACGGCCTCCGCCAGCGGATCGAGCACCAACTCCGCGCCGCCGGGCCCCACGCGCGTGGTGAACCAATGGGGCACCCCGAGCTGCTCCAGCCGGGGCGAGCGATAGCCAACCATCCCGCTCGGCATGACGACGCGGCGCAACACGGCTCGCAGCATACGGCGCGACCACTGCGGCGCGGATGCGCAACCGGAGTCGGGCCGAGGAGGTCTAGGGTGGAGGGTGGGGGGTGGTGGGCCGACGCGGCGCGTGGCGCGCGGGGCCCACGAACGGTCGCGGCGGAAAAAAATCCCCCTCCCCGCACACCCCACGGGCGCCCCGCCGGCCCGCGCGCCGGGAACCGCGGTCCGCCTCAAGGACGCCGACTGGCGGATCCGAAGGGCGCCGTGGATCCAACCACCGGCATCGCTGATGAACGACCCCCGCCTCGACCAGGAGGAGCTGGCCACCTCCGGCTCCTTGCTCGCCAAACGACTGCGTTCGCTCGTGCGGGCGGCCGAACGCCGTGCGGCGCCGGACGAGTTCCGCGAGGCGCTGGGACGGGCCGTCGGCGCTCTCGAACTGGGCGTCGACAACCTCTTCGGCGAGCTGGGCGGCGGCGCGGATCGCGGCGCCCTCCCCGACGTTTCGGGGCGCATCGCGAAGAACATCGTCGACGCTTGGTCCCAGTCCAAAGTCGACGGAAGCCCCGCCGACGAAACGGCCGAAGCCGAACAAGTCACGTTCGAAAACGCGCCCCTGACGGGCAGCGCGGACGTGTTCCCGATCCCCGACCTGATCGATTGGCTCGGCGTCCTCGGCAAGACCGGCGTGCTGGTCGTGCAGGGCGAAAAGGAACGCTTCACGATCGAGTTCCAGCGCGGCCGTGTGGTCCACGCAGCCAGCGACCACGCGCCCGAAGGCAGTCGGCTGGGGGACATCCTCGTGGAGCTCGCGGCGATCTCACCGGAGGAGCTGATCGAGTTCCTGGAGCTCGCGCGCGCCTCCGGCGAAGTGCTCGGCACGGCGCTCGAGCGCGGCCAGAAGCTGACCCGCACCGAACTGGAAGAGGCGCTCGCCGTGCAGGTGCAGCGCCTGTTCGCGCGCTTGTTCGCCGCCCGACGCTCGATCTTCGCGTTCCGCCAGGGGGCCGTGGGAGCCAACGATGCGCGTGTGTGCCTCAACCCGCGGCAACTCTTGATGGAGAGCGCCCGACTCGCGGACGAACTGGCCGCGAACCAGGACAAGGCCCGCGAGGACCAACGCATCGCAGCGGATGTCGACGGACCGGACTCCCTCGTGCCCGACGAAGCCGTCCAAGACGACGCCCTCTCGGCCTCGTAGGCGCGGCCCACGCAGCCGCGTGCGGGGAGAAGTTGCGATAGCCTGTGGGCCATGGCCCAAACGCGCCACGCCCCGACCCGCGCCCAACTCGCCGCTCTCGCGCGCCGCGACCCCGCGTTGGGGGACGCCATCCGCCGGGTGCCTAGCTTCCCCGGCTTCCCGACCTCCGACCAGGCCAGGCTGTCCAACTACGCCTACCTGGCGCGCGCCATCGTCTACCAACAGCTCTCCGGCAAGGCGGCCGCGACGATCTGGAAGCGCGCCGTCGCGCTGGGCGGGCGCAGCTTCCCTGACCCCAGACGCATGGCGCAGCTCACCGACGAGGATCTGCGCGGCGCGGGATTGTCGCGCGCAAAGGTCGCGGCGCTGCGCGGTCTCGCCCACGCGGTCGAGGGAAAACAGATCCGCCTGGCGGGCCTCGCGCGCCATCCGGACGGGCGCATCGTCGAAGAGCTCGTCGCCCTCCGCGGCATCGGCGAGTGGACTGCGCAGATGTTTTTGATCTTCAAGCTGGGCCGTCTCGACGTCTTGCCGGCGACGGACCTCGGTGTGCAGGAGGGGCTTCGGCGACTCGATGGATTGCCTGAGCGCCCCACAGCCCAAGAACTGCGCGAACGGGGCCGCTGTTGGCAGCCACTTTCGAGCGTCGCTGCGTGGACGCTCTGGCGTCTCACCGACGAGCGCTAGCGCGGCGGACCCCGGAAGGGGCCCCATGGAATCACCGGGGCCGCTACCCTGGACTCCATGAGCGATCCCACCCACGGCCCGTCCCTCTTCCCCGCCCTCGCCCTTCTGTCCGTAGCCCTGATCGCCGCAGCCGACGCGCAGGACGCGGCGCGTGAGGGCGGCGTCCGCCACCACCTCGGCTCGGATTGGAGTGTGGTCGCGCGGCGCGCGTTGGCCGACGGGCAGCACCTCGACCTGCGGCGCGTGACCGCGGCGGGCCTGGTGGAGCGGCGCACGGTGGACCCCGCCGGCCAGTCGGTCGCCCTCGACGGGTTGCTGGCCGACGAACGCGCGCGCCAGCATCTGGCCAGGGGGAAGCGCACGCCGCTGCTCGCCGACTCATTCTCGCAGTTGGCGCCCGACGAAAAGCGGACGGTGGCGTTCTGGCTGCACGCACCCGATCGCGACGAGACCGGGCGCTGGGTGCGCGCGATGGCAGCGAGCCAAAGCGGCGACCAGGTCGGCCCCGTACTGCGCGCGGCGCGCACAGCGGCCCAGGAACTGGAGGCGCTGCGACACGCGCCGGCGCGGCAACGCGCCGAAGCGGCGGTGCTCGCGGCCGGCGCGACGCTGATCGAGGTGCCGCCCGAATGGCCCTTCGTGATCGCGCGCGCGAACGACGCGGCGGTGGACGCCGTGGCGGCGCTCGACGAGGTGGAGAGTGTGTACCTGCTTTCGGACACGTGGAGCGAAGAGGGTGGCTTCGCTCAGGGGACGATGCGCTCCCACCCCCTGTTCGATCTCGGCGTCGCAGCGAATGGCAGTGTGCGTGTGCTCGTGAACGACACGGCCCAGGTGCAGCTCAACAACGTGTACCTGCCGCCGATCGTGGCCCTCAACAGCTCCTCGGCCGCGAGCCACGCCACGGGAGTCGCCGGCAACATCGCCAACCAGCATCCCGAGCACCGCGCGCTGGCGGCGGGGTTGCCCGTGCTCTACAGCGCGGGCGGCAGCGGCGACTCGGCGGCCCCGGCGATCTGGTCCAATGCGATTGGCGAAGGGATCGACATGGGCAACTGTTCGTGGTGGAACTTCCAGTCCGGTTCGATCCAGTTCTTGGACCGTTTCTTCGACCACACGATCCGCACCTACTCGGTGATGCTGTTCAAGTCGAACGGCAACCAGGGCAGCACGTCGCAGCCCTACGCGACGACACCCGGCAACGGCTACAACATGGTTTCGGTGGGCGCGTACAGCGACAACGACACCACCGCTTGGGCGGACGACACCATGGCATCGACTTCGTCGTGGTGGAATCCCATCGAAGGTCACGACAAACCCGAGGTCGCGAGCCCCGGCACGTGCGTCACCAGCACCGGCACGGGCTCGAGCGGCTTGCAGAACTGCTTCGGCGGCACGTCGAGCGCTAGCCCGCTCGTGGCGGGCCTCGGCGCGCTGCTGCTGTCGGTCGACAACACTCTTCTCGGCGAGATGACGACGCTCAAGGCCGCGCTGATGGCCTCCGCGTGGCACAACGTGGAGGGGGATGCACTGCTTTCGGAGCGGGACGGCGCCGGATCTGTGCACGCCGCCGCGGCCTACCAACTGGTCGCCAACGAACGTTGGTGGCATGGCGAGGTCACGGCAGCCCAGTTCGCGGGCGGGTTCCTCGATGTGCCTATCCCCGCTGTCGCGGGGCAGGAGGTGCGTGTGTGCGCCCTGTGGCAATCGCGGGCGAACGCGTCGTACACCTCGGACGTGCTCGAAATGGACCTCGACTTGGTGGTGCTCGACCCGTCGGGTACGCCGATCGCTACTTCCGCGAGTGCGTTCAATCCGTTCGAGCTGACGTCCTTCGACGCAGCACTGAGCGGCACCTACACCGCGCGCCTCACGTTGCAGCGCTTCGACGGCACGAGCGAACCCTTGACGGTGGCATGGTCGCCGCGCAACGACACGGGCCACGCCGAGGTGGCCTACGCACCGGGCACGCCGGACATCCGCGTGGGCAGCCGCCCGATCTTCCGCTTCCGCGACCGCTACACGGGTGCGGGGCGTCCCTTCCAGGGCGTGGCGTCCACCACGCTGGCGCCGTCGGGCACGCCGGTGCTTGGGGGCGGTTACGTGCTTCCCGTGGGATTCGACAGCTTCGCGGCCTACAGCGCGGCCCTGCCGGGCTTCGGCGGCACGCTCAACGCGGCCGGCGGGTCGCGCGCAAGCCTGCTGATCCCCAACGACCCGCTGCTCGCCGGCGTCGGCCTGCACCTCGCGATGGTCGTCTTCACCACCGGGGGCGCCGTCGAGACCGTTTCGCCGCCCGCGAGTTTCACGATCGCGCCGTGAAACCCGTGACGGCCGCGACGCCCGCGACGGCCGCGACGCCCGGGGGGACCGGGAGGACCGCGCGAACCGGGGGCCGATTCCGGGCGCTGCTCAAGCGCCCCTCGCCCCCGGGTCGATAGGGCGGGACGCCCCGGGCATGGGGCGCTCGCCCATGCAATCTCGGAAGGCCTGGTTCCGGCGCGACTTCGACCTGCGGCACCTCATCGGTTTGCTGCTGGGGTTGGCGCTCCTCGCGGCGGCCGGCCTGCCCGCTTGGTTCAATCGTCCCGACGTGACGCTGGCCAACGCAGCGGATCTCTTGGTGATCGACCTGCGCTGCGCGCAGAACCTGGCCGTCGTGCGCTCTTCGCCGACCTTCGTGGTGCTCGATCCGGGCGGCTACGAGGTGGTCGACGCGGACGGTGCGGTGCTCGACAACCCACGCACGGAGCAGCCCTTCGTGCGCCGCTGGGACCGCGACGCGGTGTTTCGCGGTGTCGAGCTGAGCAAACTGGCGCTCGCGGATGGCGGCAACCGGATCTCCTTCGACCGCAACGGCTACGTGCAGCCCGGCGGCGACGTGTGGTTGAGTTTCCGCGGCGAGCGCCGACGCGTCTGGATCGAAGCGCCGCGCGGTCTGCTCTCCGTCGTGGAGACCGAGCCACATCGATAGGGACCGATACCACGCCGTCGCGTGGGAGGCACCCGCGTGCTCGCCACGCCCCAAAAAAAGGGAGCCGTCCCCGGGGCAGGGGGACGACTCCGCGAAGGACGACGCCAACGGGGGAGTTGGCGTGGCCAGGGTGGTGAATCGGGGGAGATTCGGCCACCCGGCGGCCCGCGTTGCTGGGGGAGCGTGGCGGGCGCCCCGGCCGAGGCCGGAGCGGGGTGGCCTCTGGGGGAGAGGCCTGCGCAGCCCGGGGGGCGGGCCGCACGGGCTGAAGCATACCCCAGCGCTCCCGGATGGCAACGGTGAGCCCAGGGGGCCCAGGGGCGGGACTGCGCGGGCGCGCAGATCCCGGGCCGGCGCCCGGGGCAACGGACAGGGGTCGCGGATCAGTAGGTGGCCAGGCTGGGATCGAGGTCCTTGCGCCAGCCGTCCAGGCCGCCGCGCAGGGAGTGGACCCGGCTGAACCCGTGGCCGGCGAAGTACGCGGCGACGTCCAGGCTGCGGGCGCCGCTCTTGCAGGCGAACACGATGCGGGTGTCCTTCGGCAGCTCCATGTACTGCTGGCTGTTCTCGTAGTCGAGCGGCTCGGCGCCGGGGATCGCCGCCAGGCGGATCTCGTCCGGGGGCCGCACATCGATGAAACGGAAGCTCTCCTTGGTGTCCAGCCAGGTCTTCACCTGGAGCGGCGGCACCTGCATCTTCTCGTCCAGCTCCTTGGCGGTGAGCAGGTAACGCACCACCTCGTTGACGTCGAGGATGTTGTGGTCCTTGCAGACCTGGGCCAGGGTGTCCGTGGGCTGGAAGCCGCAGGAGGAACAGCCGCCCACGTGGTAGCGCTGGAACAGGGCGCGCTGGGCGGAGGGGACCACCTCGAGGATGGCCGCCATGGTCATGGAAGGTTCGATGGTCGCTTGCGTCACAGGAAGCACCCGGACAGCGCCGGGCGTGGTGGATGCGGTGCCCGGGGGTGGAGCCGGGCGCCGGAGATGCCGGGGGGACCCGGGTCCACAAAGTCTACCGTTCGCGAGAGCTTTCGCCAGGGCCCGCTCCGGTAGACGTGCGCTGGGGTCCGCTACCCGCACCGGGGCTGGCCACGGGGCGCCGCACCGGGACAGACTGTGGGGCCATGGCTGCCCCCCACCACGCGCTCGGGACCGGGCCCGGACCCCGTGCGCCGGTCGTCCCGCCGCGCCGCCCCGGCCGAGTCGCCACGTTGCTCGTGGCGCTCTTGCCCGCGGCGGCGTGCCTGGTGCTCGGGGAGGTAGTCCTCGGCGTCCTCAGGCCCGCCGACCAGGGTCCGCCCCTCTCCCGGGGCTTCGACCCGACGGCGGCCTACCTGGTGCCCGACCCGGATGTGCCCGGCGGCTACCTGACCCAGATGTTCGACGGGCAGAAGCCCGAGGTCCGTATCGCGCCGCGGGACCACCGCCGGCGGGTGTTGCTGTTCGGCGGATCGAACACCGAGACCTTTCCGCCGGCGGTGCTGGAGTACGAGCTCAACCGCCGCCTGGCGGGAGACGACCGCCCCTTCGAAGTGGTGAATCTGGGGCGCAGCGGGTACGGCAGCGAGCGCGCGTCGATCCTCTTCGAACAGGCTATGGCGCTCGATCCGGAACTCGTGGTGATCTACAGCGGGCACAACGAGTTCATCGAAGCGGGTTTCCGCCAGGAGCTCGACGACCACCTCTCCGGTCCCGTGCGAATCGCGGCCGACGCCGCCGCGCATCTGCGCACGTTCCAAACCCTGTGCGATGTGCTGCGGCCGGCCGGGGTCGACGCCGGGCGCGAGGCTGCCAACCGGCCCGAGGCGGCGAACTGGGACTTCGCGCGGTTCCAGGACCAGACCTACGACCAGACACTCGAGCGCTTCGAACGCTACCGCCAGCACTTGCGAAGCATGCTCGCGTTGGCGGACAAGAACGGCGTGCCCGCTGTGCTCTGCACGGTGATCTCGAACCCGCTGACCGCGCCGTTCTCCAGCACGTTCGATCCCACCGTGCCGGCCGAGCGGCGCGAGCAGGCCCAAATCGCGTGCGAACGGGCGTTGGCGCTGGTTCCCGAGCGCTACCGCATGTTGTTCGAAGGCGGTGGCAACGCCAGGGTGCACGTGCTGGATTGGGCGCGACCGCCGAAGCCGTGGCCGGATGACGAGCCGCTGCCGGCCCTGCGCCGCTGGCCGCGAACCGTGCGCGCGGGTTTGCTGTTGATGCCGCCGCCCGAAGCTTGGTCGGAGAAGGCGCGCCAAGTCCTGCGCGCCCAGGCCGCGTTCTTCGCGCGCGATGGCGACGCCGAGGACCTCGAAGCGCTGCGGTCCGCTCGCGAGCAACTTGCCGCCGCACTCAAACTGGCACCCGACTACCCGATGGCGCATTACCGGCTCGGACTCGTGCAGCACCTGCTGGGCGAAACGGCGCTGGCCACAGAGCACCTCTACGAATCCGCGCGATTCGATCGCGCGCCGCGCAAGGGCAACGACGTTTCCAACGGCATCGTGCGTGCGCTGGCGCGCGCGCACGCGGGCGTGCAACTGTTCGACGCGGAGGCCCTCTACCGCGAGCGCGCACCCGATGGGCTGATCGGCTACGAGCTGATGAAGGACGAGTGCCACCTGCACGACAAGGTGTACGTGGTGCTCATGCACGACCTCGCGGACGTCATTCTGCCCAGCGTCCGGGCAACGGACACGAACGCCGAAGCGGAGAGCGGCCGATGAAGACGTACCTGCGCCTGCTCCGCGAACGGCCATTGCTTTGGATCGTGCCCATCGTGGCGCTCTACGGCGCCCTTTTCTGGTTGGCGTGGCAGACGGTGCAGGCACCGTCGGCGCCCTGGACCTATCGCTTGTAGCCCGCGGCGGCGGCCCGTGGCCTTGGGGCAGGTCGGTCGGCTACCCTGTGGCCCCGAATCTGTTGCCCCTTTGCCCTCCCCCACCATGGCCGACCACCCCATCACACCCCGCGCCACCGACTACGCCCAGTGGTACCAGGACGTCATCGCGCAGGCCGAGCTCGCCGAAGCCGCCGAGGTCGTGAAAGGCTGCATGGTCGTGCGCCCCCACGGCTGGGCGATCTGGGAGAAGATGCAGGCGGACCTGGACCGGCGTTTCAAGGAAACGGGCCACCAGAACGCGGCGTTTCCGCTGCTCATCCCGCAGAGTTTCATCTCGAAGGAAGCCCAGCACGTGGAGGGATTCTCGCCCGAGTTGGCGGTCGTGACGCACGCCGGCGGCAAGGAGCTGGAAGAGCCCTACGTCATCCGCCCCACGTCCGAGACGATCATCGGCCACTTCTTCGCGAAGTGGATCCAGAGCCACCGGGACCTGCCGCTGCTCATCAACCAGTGGGCCAATGTGATGCGCTGGGAGCTGCGCACGCGCATGTTCCTGCGCACCGGCGAGTTCTGGTGGCAGGAGGGTCACACCGCGCACGCGACGCACGGCGAGTGCCAGGAAGAGGTGGTCCGCATGCTGGACGTCTACCGCGATTTCTGTCGCGAAGTCATGGCCATGCCCGTGATCCGCGGCATCAAGACCGCGAACGAGCGGTTCGCCGGTGCGCTTGAGACGCGCACGATCGAAGGCCTGATGCAGGACGGCAAGGCGCTGCAGTGCGGCACCAGCCACGACCTCGGCCAGAACTTCGGCAAGGCGTTCGACGTGATGTTCCAGAACACCGCCGGCGAGCGCGAGTACGTGTGGCAGACATCCTGGGGTGTCTCGACACGCCTCATCGGCGCGCTCATCATGACACACTCCGATGACGAGGGCCTGGTGTGTCCGCCCCGACTCGCGCCGATCCACGTGGCGATCGTGCCGATCTACAAGACCGACGAGGAGCGCGCCTCCGTGATCGAATGCGCGCGCCGCGTGGCGACCGAACTGCGCGCCGACGGATTGACCGTCAAAGTCGACGAGCGCGAGGGCATGAAACCCGGCGCCAAGTACTACGAGTGGGAGCGCAAGGGTGTGCCGCTGCGCCTCGAGATCGGCCCGCGCGACGTTGCCGCGAACACCTGCATGGCCAAACGGCGCATCGCGGGCGTCGATGAAAAGGGCAAGCCGATGAAGGAGACCCTCGGCCTGGACGACATCGGCGTCGGGGTCGGTCGGATCCTCGACGAGTTCCAAGCGCTGCTCTTGCAGCGCGCCAAGGAGCGCCAGGCCAAGAGCATCATCAGCGTCGACAACTGGGGCGACTTCGAAGTCGCGTTCGCGGGCAACGATTCGCGCTTCGTTCTCGCCCACTGGGACGGGACCACGGCGACGGAACTCGCGATCAAGGAGGCGACCAAGGCCACCATTCGCTGCTTGCCCTACGACGGCGACGTGCCCGGCTTCCCGAACTTGGTGGAGCCCGGCCGCTGCGTGAAAACCGGTGCGCCGAGCACGCAGCGCGTGCTGTTTGCCAAGAACTACTGATCCGCGCGCCGGGCGCGCTAGTTCGCGGCTCCCAGCGTGTGCGATGGCGCCGCGAGCCGGGCCTGGCGCCTGCTGAGCGCGGCAAAACCCAACGCCGCCACGCAGGCCGCGCCGATCGACGCGTGCCAAACCGAGTGGGGCCCAAAGCGCTCCCACACCCACGTCCCGAGCAGCGGCGCGGCGATGTTGGCCAGCGCGAAGGACAGGTAGAAGAGCCCCATGTAGCGGCCACGCTGCGCCATGTTGGATCGTTCGGCGACGAACACGGACAACATCGGTGTCGACAGAATCTCACCCATCGTCCACACGGCGATCGTCAGTCCAAAGAAGGCCAGTCCGGAGCCGTGCGGCATCAGGCCGAAGCCGACGCCGGTCAGGAGCGAGCCGATGGCGACCCACACGAGGGGCTGGCGGGCAGGAAGGCGCGCGATGAGCGGCATCTCGATCAGCACGACCATCACGGTGTTGATGGCGAGCAGCATCCCGATCTTGTCCTCTTGGATGCGCTCCAACTCGCCCAGGTAGACCATGAAGGTGCTCTGGGTCTGGAGGAACACCACGGAGACGAGCGCCGAGCACCCGACGGCGACCAAGAATGGTCCATCGCGCCAAGGCGAGCGCGAGGCTGCCCGCACATCCGGCGCGGACCCTTCGCGCTCCGGCAGGGGCTGCCAACCGCGCCCCAGGATCACGAGCAACACACCCGCCGCTAGCCACGCGAAGGCGTTCACGCGGAAGAGCCAACTGTAGTCGCGCACCGCCAGAACACCCCCCACCACGGGCCCGATGGTGACACCGAGATTCACGGCCATGCGGTAGAGGCCGAATGCGCGCGCGCGCTGCGGCGCCGGGCAGTGGTTGGTCAGCGAAGCCTGGCTGGCGGGGCGGAACGCTTCGCACACCACGCTCAGGGCAAAGAGCGCGGCGGTCAATCCGGCGGCGCTCCGCAGCTCACCGAGAGCCAGGAAGAGTGGCCCGGCGAGGAACAGAGAAGCCGCCTGCACACGCAGGCTGCCGAGCCGATCGGTGAGCCACCCGCCCAGTTGCACACCGAGTGCCGCGCCCAGCCCGTAGGCCGCCAGCAGTTGGCCGACGAGCCCCATCTCGAAACCCAACGAGCGCGTCAGGTACAGCGTGAGGAACGGCAGCACCATCATCCCGCTGCGATTCACGAGCGCGACGGCCGAGAGGATCCAGATCTCCCTCGGGAGGCCCGCGTAGGCGGACCGGTAGATGCGCCACAACATGGGGACGGGGCGCTGCGCCGCGGGCTCGCGGTCAGCAGAGTTCGCGCACGTGGGCGAGCACGGCGCTGGCGGCGCCCGAGTCGAGGGCCTCCGTCGCGCGATCCACACCCTCGGCGAAGGTGGGCACGATCCGGGCCGTGCGCAGGATGATCGCGGCCGTCAGCAGCGCAGCGTGGCGCGCGGGGCCCGACTCGCCGGCGAGGACCGCGCGGGTCAGTTCCCCCGCGGCCTTCACCAACTGGGGATTGTCGCCGGTCCCCTGGCCCTCATCGGGGGGCCCGAACATGGGCATCTCGGGGTCGTCCACCCCGCCCATGCCAAAGTCCGCGGGCTCGATGGTCATCGGCACCTGGTGGGCTCCATCCAAATGGATGCCGCGGGTGCGCCGCCGCAGGGTCGGCACGAGCCCACCCTCCAAACCCTGGATCGCCATGCCGGACGTGTGCCCCAGGCTTTGCATCACTTCCACGGCGGTGCCGAGCACCGGTCCGCCCTGGGCTCCGAGCACGACCGCCGATTGGGTGGGCGCGATCAGTTTTTCGACGGTGGAAAGCGGCGTGCGCACGCCGATGTCGCTGCGCACACGGCGCAAACCCAGCATCGCGGGCAACATTCCGGAGAGGGCCACGGCTCCGAAGCGCGCCTTCACGACCCAGTCCTCGACCTCGTGGGGGTCCCAGGTGGCGCCGCAGCCGAGGTGTTCCAGCACGCTGATCGCCGTCAGTCCGCGGCGCGGCGGCACGCAGCGGTCGGAGATGATCAACACACGCGCGCCCGCGCCAGCCGCGATGAGTCCGGCGGCGACTTCGAGGGGCGGCACACGATCGTTGCCCTCGTGCGGCGGACAAAGGGTCACCAGTCCGCGCAGACCCTGGCACGGGATCACGGCGCGCTCGCGGGCGGCGCGCGCGAAGCCGACCAGCTCTTCGACCGTCACTCCCTTCCAGCGCAGGGCAATCAGGAAAGCGCCGACTTGGATCTCGCTTTCCGTGCCGGAAAGGATCGTCGCGAATGCGCGGTGAGCCTCGTCGCTCGTCAGGTTGCGTCCGTCGCGGCGGTGGGAGCCGAGGACACGCAGGAGGTCGCGCAGGATCATGGGGTGGAATCGACGGCTCGGCGCTCACTCTACCAATCGGCGGGAGGGGCCCCGAAGGACGCAATCGCTGGCGCGTGCCAAAAGGTGCGGCCCTACGAGAGCTGGGGCAGCCCGACGGCCGCCCCAGCCCCACCGAAGGCCGACGTGCGGCCAAAACTCTCCCGCTGTCAGGCCGCCTGCGCGGGGGGCACTTCGGGCTTGGGCTCGTCCTCGGGCTTGGGATCGTCGCCGGGTTTCGGCTCGTCCTCCGGCTTGGGGGTGTCCTCCGGCGCGGGGTCGTCACCCGGAGCAGGCTCCTCGACGGGGGGTGTGGCTTCGTCGCCGTCCTTGGCTGTCTCGGCCGGCTTCAGGCCGTCGGTGATCAGGATCTTCGGCCGCGGGCGGATGTGCGCGTAGTAGAGCTCCTCGTTCTTCTCGTAAGCCACTTCGCCCAGGACGAACGCGAGCTGCACGTGGGTCTCGTAGTGCAACAGGTCCCCGTCGGTGATCACGAAGTCGGCGTCCTTGCCGACCTCGAGGGAACCCACCAGATGGTCGACCCCGAGGATGCGGGCGGGCACGATCGTGACCGCTTGCAGCGCGGCTGCCTCGGAGAGGCCGCCGCGGACCGCAAAGCCCGCGTCGATCGAGAGGGCCAAAAGATCCCGGCCGGCAATGCCCGACAGGTCCACGTTGCCGTTCATGGCCTTGACGGCCACTTGCACGCCGCTCTTGTGCAGGATCGCTGCGTTCTCGATCGAGGAACCGGCCGGTCCCACCATCAGTTCGTCCGGCTTCGGACGCCGCTCGCGCGGCTGGACGATCGCCGAGACTCCGGCGCGCCCCAGTTCGTCGGCGACGATCCAGCCTTCGCGGCAACCGTCGATGATGGGGCGGAAGCCGTACGTCTGGGCCAGACGCGCGATGCCGAGCAGGTCGTGGGCGACGTCCGCGCTGAACTTGGCGCGCCCCTCGCCCCGAAGCACCTTGATCGCGCCGCTGTTGATGCCGCGGCGGCTGGGCTCCTTCGCTTCCTTGTCGCCGGCGGCCTCCCAGGCGCGGTACTCGCGCAGGTAGGCGGCCGCCTTCTTGAAGTCCTCGGCCGTGGAGCGCCGCGCGTCCGGCGAACCCCAGTTGAAGTTCACGGCGCCGCCGTCGCCCATGACCACGTCGTCGAGTTTGTCGCGGCGCAGTTTGAGCGGCAGGTTGGAGGACTCGACCGAAGTGATGCCCGCCGCGAGGGTCAGCACCATGAAGGAGCTGAAGGGGTCGTAGCTGTCGCTGGCGCGCAGGGCCGCCTCGTCGAAGGCCTGCGTCGTCTCGAAATCCTGGTCCCAATCTTCGACCCAGTCCTCGACGGTCACGTCCGCATCGGCCCCGTCGCCCATTTCGGCGGCGGCGATCCCACTCTCCACATCGTCGACGTCCGCGCTGAGCGTGCCGTCGGTGATGCGCGACGACGCGGACAACGCGACCATGCCGGGGTAGATCGAGTAGCCGTGCGCGTGCACGACCTTGGCCGCTTCGGGGATGTAGATGTCGTGGCCGATGCGGCGGATCTTGCCGTTGCGCACCAACATGGTGGCGCCGCGCAGTACCGCGCCCGTGCCCGTGTGGATGTCCCCGCCAATGACCGCCACGTACTTGTCGGCGTCCGTGTCCACCTCGGTGGGCGCGGCATCGGCGGCCTCGTCCTCCTGGGGCGCCGCCGACCAGAGCGGTGTCGCGGCCATGGCGGTCAGAGCGCCGAAGAGGGAAAGCAACGAGAAGTTCTTCATGGTGAGGTGTTTGGCGGCGGTCTTCACAGGCCCAAGTCCCCGCTGACGAAGCGGCCACCGATCATCACACCCAGGCGTTTGACGGCCGGGTCGAACGGATCGCGGTCGTAGAACACGAAGTTGGCGGCTCGGCCCGCCTCGATGCTGCCGAGTTTGTCACCCAGACCGAGCACGTGGGCCGGCTCGAGGGTCATGGCCCGCAGGGCCACCTGGCGGTCCAATCCGTAGCGCACGAGTTCGCCCACTTCCTGGAGCCAGTCCTCGTGGGCACGCACGCTGTCGGCGCGCGGCGAAAGGGCCAACTTGGCGCCCGCGGCGACGAACTCGGCGGGCAGGTTGCGTTCGCGGCGGGTGCTGGGGTGCTGGACGACGCGCGGATCGAAGATCACACGCAGCCCGCGCTTGCCCACCTCGTCCTTGATGTAGAAGAGGTCCAAGTCATCGCGCAGATCGCATTGCAGGGCGAACTCGAACTTGCGCTCTTTCAGAACATCGAGGAGGTGCAACCAGTCCCCTGCCTTGCGGATGCCGATGACGGCGTTCAAGCGGCCGGTGACCAGGTCGAGCAGCGGGCGCACGTCGTCGTCCGGCTGCGAGGGCTTGAACACCGCTGCGTCCTTCTTCTCCTTGTCCTTTTCCTTCTCGAGGTCCTTCTCGAACTTCTCGCGCTCCTTCTCGACCTTCTCGAGGTACTTGTCGAGCTTGTCGAAGGCGTCCGTGAACAGCTTCTTCGAGCTGCGGTCCGAGCGCAGGTAGAACTGCAAGTACGCCGGATCCTTGACGATCATCTCAGACGCGGTTTCGCCCTCGGGCTTGACTGCCACCGCGAGGCCCGGGATGCCCGTGCCGGGCGGATAGATGCCGAGGGTCGTGACGCCGACCTCGAGCAGCTCGGCCCACACATCCTGGCGCGGGTACAGCTCGGCGCTGGCCCGGGCGGTGAGGTCCGCGCCGCCGCCGCCGCGGCTGTCGACACCGATGCGCGTGCGGCAGTTGACGAGGCCGGGCATGACCACGGCGTCGGGCAGGTCGACGATGGGGATGCCGCGCTCGACCGGCAGGTCCTGTCCGACGACGGTGATGACGCCGCCCTCCACCAGGATCACGGCGTGTTCGAGTGTGCCCTGGGAGATGGTCTCGGCGCGGCCTACGCGCAGCGCGAAGACGTCCTGGGCGAGCGCGGCGGGAGCGGCGGCCCCGAGGGCGAGGAGGCAAATGGCGATGGACTTCATGGCTGCAGTGGGGTCAGAACCATTGACCGTGGACGGTGCGGTCGTACTGGAGCTCGCCGTCGATCAGGACGAGCTCCACGCGCGAGCGCGGATCGAGGGGATTGCCGCTCCACAGCACGAGATCGGCGTCCTTGCCGACCTCCAAGCTGCCGAGGCGATGGTCGATGCCGAACGCGCGCGCGGGGTGCGCGGTGAGGGCGCGCAGGGCTTGGCTGCCGGGCACACCTTGGCGGGCGCTCATGCTGCCCTGGAGGAAGAGCTCCTCCTGCGGGATCACGGGCGAATCCGTGTTGAGCGAGAAGTTCGGCAGGCCGGAGTTCCAGTAGTGGAAGGCGGTGGGTTCGACGGCGCCGGTGCGGCTGACGAAGTAGTCCTGGGTGCGCGGACCGTGGTTCACCGGCATGCCCATGCGCGCGGCGTAGGCGGCCACGCGGTGTCCTCCGAGGCTGCCGTGGCTGAGCACGGAACGTGTCTGGTACGTGCCGCGCCACATGCGCACCGTCGCAGCGGCGCCATCGGAGCCGGCGCAGTGGATCAACACCGGCAGTTCCCCCGTGTGGATCTTCTGCAGGTTCGCAAGGGCGAAGTCCTCGGCCCCCGCGGTGGTGGCCGCACGGGCGCGGTCGTTGATGTTGCCGAGCACCCAGGACAGGCCCGCGCGCGTCAGGCCCAAGTCGCCACCGCGGCGCTCGGGGTTGTGCGTCTGCGCGACCTTCATGCCGCCGGGATTGGCGAAGACGGCGTTCTCGAAGGTCGAGCGCGTGTGCGTCTTGTAGAGCACCCCGAAACCGCCGATGCTCGTGCCACTCCCGGGGATGAGGAACAGCGTCGTGACCCCCGCGGCGCAGGCCGTGCGCAGGCCGCGGTTCGAGGGCACGATGGCCGCGGCCGTGGAGAGTTCCGGCCCCACCGACAGCACCATGTCGTTGATATCGCCGAAGCCGCCCGACAGCACGTGGGCGTGCAGGTCGATCATGCCGGGCACGGCCCAAGCCTCGTCCCGGCGGTGCTGTTCGTAACCCTCGGGAACGCCCGCGGGCGCGCCGACGTACACGATGCGGCCGTCCACGGCGGCGACCATCCCGGGCTCGAACACGCGGTCCGTCTCGTCCACGGTGACAACCCTTGCCGCATGTACAGCGACGCCCCGTTGCCCCGCGGCCAGGGCGGGCAGCGGCTCCTCTGCCAGCGCCAGCGGTGCCGTGCACGCGATCGCGGCCGCGAGGACCGCCATCCAAGAGAGGGCGCGCACTAGAAGCGCCTCCCGTGTTCTTCGACGTCGTACACGAGTTGGCCCTCGATCCAGACCGCGAGCACGTGGTTGCGCGGATCCGCGGGGTGACCGGTGATCGCGACCAGATCCGCGTCCTTGCCCGGCTCCAACGTGCCGAGTCGATGGTCGATGCCCGCCGTGCGCGCCGGCACGCTGGTCAGTCCGCGCACCGTGTCCAAGGAGCGATCGTCGAACCCGAACCGCACGGCGACCGCGGCCTGCAGGAAGAGCTCTTCGGCCGGGATCACCGGAGCGTCCGTGTTGAAGCCGATTTGGGTGTGGCCACCGCGCTGGTAGCCCGCGGCGACACCCTCGAAGCGTCCGTCGTGCTCCACACCGCGGCTGCGCAGTTGCGCGCTCATGTTGCGCGGCCCCAGGATCGCCGCCACACCTTCCCGCTCGGCGACGTGCGCGATCTTGAAAGCGTCGAAGGTGCCGTGGTCGATGTAGGTCGGCAGTCCGTTCTGCACCTTGAGGATGCGGATCGATGACAAGACCACTTGGGCGACCTGCGTGTGGGTCGAGATCTGGGCTTCGTTGCGGCGGAGGTGGCGGTAGATCTCGAGCTGGGCGTCGAACGCGGGTTCGGGGGCCTCGCCGCGTTCGAAGGCCTCGTGCCGTTTGGCGTACGCCACCCCCCGGCGGCTGATCTCGGCGATCGACCAGTTCAGCATGATGCGTCCCATGCCATAACCCCAGCGCACGGGGTTGTCGGCTTGGGCCACCTTCAGCGAACCGGGATCGCGAACCAGCGCGTCTTCGTACTTCGCAAGGCCGGTCTTGATGAGAATCCCCTGGCCGCCGACGGTGGTCGCCGAGCCGGGGATGAACAGGATCGTGGTGACTCCCGAAGCGAGGGCGACACCCATGGCCCGGTTGGCGGGGATCGCCGAGGCGCGGGCGCGCAGCTCGGGACTCGCCTGGTACACCGCGTCGTTGATGTCGAACGAGCCGCCGATGTGCGAGTGCAGATCGATCATGCCCGGCATCAGCCAGTTCTCGCCGAGGTCGCGCACTGCGTAGCCCTCGGGGAGCACGAGTTCGTCACGGGGCCCGACCCATTCGATGCGGCCATCGCGCACGACGACCGCGCCGCGGTCGACGACCGCCGGCCCGTCGGCCGCAAGGCTCAGCACCTTGGCGGCGTAGAGCACCTGTCCGGTCGTCTCGTCGCCCCGCGCGTCGCTCGCCGCCCACGAAAGGGCCAAGAGGGACCATGCGGCAGTGCGCAGGATCCCCGTCGGGCCGTTGTGATGGGCGGCGGTTCGCATCACCAGCGCCGCTTCTCCGTCGCGTCGTACACCCGGCGCCCTTCGATGAGCACCTGTTCCACCGACGTGCGCGGGTCCGCCGGGTGACCGGTCAGCACCAGCAGGTCCGCGTCCTTCCCCGGCTCCAAACTGCCCAGGCGGTGGTCGATCTTGGCCGTCAGCGCGGGCACGATCGTCAGGCCCCGCACCGTGTTCAAGGAGGTGTCCTTGAATCCGTGCCGCACGGCCATGGCGGCCTGCAGCGACAGCTCCTCCTGCGGGATCACCGGCGAGTCCGTGTTGAAGCCGATGTGGGTCAGGCCCTTCTCCTGGTAACCCGCCGCCACACCCTGCACACGCTCGGGGTTCGAGCCCACCCAGTTCATGACGCCGCGGTTGGGCGCGTCGACGTTGCGCGGCCCGAGGATCGCGTTCACACCGAGTCGTTCCGCGAGGGGCGCCGTGAGGTGACCGTCGAAGGTGCCGTGGTCGATGAACACCTCGAAGCCGAGCTCTTCGCGGATGATCGTGATGGTGGCCAAGACCACCTGGTAGATCTGCGTGTGCACGCTGATCGCCGCCTTCTTGGCGACAAGTGCGCGGAACACTTCGAGCTCCACGTCCACGTCCGGCCGCGGTCCCTTGCCGGCCTCGAAGTTGATCCAGCGCTGCCCGTAGGCCTTGCCGCGCCGCAGGATCTCGCGGATGGTGTAGTTCTCGAACGTCTTGTTGACGCCCATGACCCAGCGCTCCGGGTTGCCCCACTGGGCCACCTTCAAGCTGCCGGGGTCGAGCACCACGGATTCCTCGTAGTGCGGCAGGGCCGTCTTCATCAGCAGTCCCTCACCGCCGACGTTCGTCGCGGAGCCGGGGATGAAGAGGATCGACGTGACACCGCCCGCGACGGCCATGCGCAGGGCGCGGTTGGACGGAATCGCGGCGGTCTTGGCCCGCAGCCCCGGGTTCGCCAGGTACACGGCGTCGTTGATGTCGAACGTGCCGCCGACGTGGGCGTGGAGGTCGATCATGCCGGGCATGACCCACCGCTCGCCGACATCGACGACTTCGTAGTCCTCGGGGATGCGGGTCGATGCCTTCGGCAGAACCGCTTCGATCTTCCCGTCGCGCACGAGCACCACGGCGTGGTCCTGGACCTGCTGCCCCTCGAGCGAACAGATCAGCGCCTTGGCGGTGAGGATCGCGAGTCCGGGTCCACCGGGCTCGCCTGCCTTGGGCGTGGTCGGCTGCGGCGGCAAACCGGGCTGCATCGACTGCGCCTGGGGCGCGGCGAACGCAGCCCCGGCGAGCGGTCCCGCCGCGACGGTGGCCAAAAGGGACGCACCGACGGCGCGTGTGAAGTTTCGCAAGTATTGTCGCATCACCACAGTTTTTCTCCGGCCTCGCCCCGGTAGGCCACGTGACCTTCCACCCAAACGCGCACCACGGCCGAACGCGGGTCCACCGGGTGGCCGGTCACCGCCAGAATGTCCGCATCCTTCCCCGGCTCCAAGCTGCCCACGCGGGCGTCGATCTTGGCGGCCCGGGCGGGAACGATCGTCAGTCCGCGCACGGTCTCGAGGGACGTGTCGCGGAAGCCAAAGCGGGCCGCGAGGGCTGCCTGTAGCGACAACTCTTCCTGGGGCACGATGGGCGAGTCGGTGTTGAAGCCCACGTCGTCGTGGCCCAGGGACTGGTAACCAGCCGCGACACCGCGGAATCCCCATTCGTTCGCGACGGTAAAGCGCGCGAAGGGAGGCGGGTCCACCGAACGGGGCCCGACGATGGCGGGCACGTCGTACTTCTTTGCCAGGGGTGCGGTGCGCCAGGCTCCGATGGTGCCGTGGTCCAGGAACACCGGCAGTCCGAGGTCCCGACGCACCATGGTGATCGTCATGAGCACCACCTGGTACACCTGGGTGTGCGCGGACACTGCGATGGTCTCGTCAAGGAGGTCGCGGAAGACTTCCTGCTCGGGGTCCGCCTTCTCGACGCCCGGGACCGGGTACACACCCTCCTTGGCCAGGCGAGCGGCGGCCATGCCGCGCTCGAAGGTGTTCCGCACGGTCCAGTTCATCAGCGTGCGTGCGACGCCCATGCCCCAACGCTCCGGGTTGCCGGCCTGGGCCAACTTCAGGGAACCCGGATTGCGCACGACCATGCGCTCGAACGTCTGGGGCCAGGTTTTGAGCAACACACCCTGCCCGCCCATGTTCGTGCCGGAGCCCGGGATGTAGAGCACCGTCGTGACCCCGCCGGCCAGACCCGTGCGCAGGGTGTCGATGCCCGGCACCACACTCGCCGAGGCGCGCACGCCCGGGTTGACCATGTAGACCATGTCGTTGAGATCGTTGGTCTCGAACAACGACAGGCCGGCCACGTGGCAGTGCAGGTCGATCATGCCGGGCATGAGCCAGGCCTCGCCCAGGTCCTCCACCGCGTAGCCCTCGGGCACGGTCACGTCGTCGCGCCGGCCGATGGCCTCGATGCGACCGTCGCGCACGAGCACCACGGGGTTGTCGAGGGCGGAACCCTCGGGGCCAACGACCAATGCCTTGCGCGCGAGGAGCGCGAGCCCGGGGCCACCTGCAACTCCCGCTGCGACAGGAGACGCGTCCGGTCCGGGCACGCTCAACTGGGCCCACGCCGGGCACGGAGCGACCAGCGCCGCAAACGCGGCGCCGAGTGCGGACCCGAGGCCAGCCCGCGCGAGGTTGTGGATCCCCGCGCTCACTTCACCTCGCGTCCGCCCACGACCACGCGGGTGACCTGGGAACGGGGATCGAGCGGGCTGCCGTCCAGCAGCACCAGGTCCCCGAACAGGCCCGGAGCGAGGCGCCCCACCTCGTCGGAGAGGGTCAGCATGTCCGCGGCCGCCGAGGTCAAGGCGCGCAGGGCGCCCACCGGGCTGAGGCCCTGGGCCACCGCGTAGGCCGACATCAACGGCAAGTCGCGCGCGCCATCCGCCGCGGCGGAGTGGAAGCCGATCGGAATGCCGGCGGCGAGCAGATCCGCGTACCGGTTGCGGCGCTGGGCGCCGTCCTCCGGCCGCGATTCCACGACGTCGTGGGAGAGCAGCACACCGGCCACGCGGCCGACCAGCTTGTCGACCACGAGGTGCGCGTCGTCCGCGCCCACGAGGATCGGCTGGATGCCGACGGCGGCGAACGCGTCCACACACGCCACGATTTCGTCCGCGCGGGTGACCTCGACGTACACCGCGGCATCGCCTTCGAGGGCGCGGCGCAGGGGCTCGAGGCGCGGGTCGGCGCGGGGCTCCTTGGGCTTGTCCTTGGGTTCCTCGGCCGGCTTTTCGGTTTCGGTCGAGGGCCCCGAACGTTTTGCCACCGGATAGTCCCGCGTCGTGCGCTCGGCGGTCAGTTCGATCGCGGTTTCACCGAGGGTGATCTGGCCGGTGAGCTTGGTTTCCTCGATCGTGCCGGTCAGCGCGAAACGGCCCTCGTCGCCGATGCCGGTCAGCACCAACTTCGCGTCGGTCCAGTGGCCCGTCACCTCGATCAGGCGCTCGGAGAGGGCCGCGCTGCGCAGGTACCCTTCGACCTTGCCGTCGACGAGGCGCACTTGCATGCGCAGGGAGGTCTTGCCTTCGAGCGGCGGACGTGTGATCTCCGCGGTCCAGATGCCCGTGACGGGGTCCGGATCCACGGGTTTGGGCTCGTCCTTGCCGCGTTTCTTGGCGGCGGGCTTCTTCTCCTTCTCTTCTTCCTTGGCCTCTTCCTTCTTCTCTTCGCCGTCCGCGGGTTTGGCTTCTTCCTCGGGTTTCTCGGGGAGCACGACTTCGGGCTCCACCGGCTTGGGCTTCCACGCGGCGAGCTTCTCCTCGTACTCGCGCCAGCGCTTCTGGTAGTCGACCGCCTTCGCCAGCGCGTCGCGCACCGCCGCGCCCGCACGCACGCGGTTGGCGTCGCTCCAGCCGAACCGCAGGGCCACGGGATCCGCGACCACCATGCCGTCGAAGTCCTGGGCCGCGGGGCGGTAGGCCAACATCGGCACGCCGCTGGCGGAACCACCGGGGGGGTCCATCACGACGGTAGTGACGCCGGCGCGCGCCACGGCCAGGCCCACGCTGTCGCCGGGGGCGACGATCTGGCCGAGTCGGAAGTCGGTGGCCGGTGTGCGGCGCGAGCCGCCCAGGCCGACGCGGCTCAGCATGTCGATCATGCCGGGCATGGCGGCCGGCGCGTGCAGCACGACCGCACCCGCGGGACGGCCGACACGCTCGCCGACCTCGGCGATGCGCCCGTCGCGCACGAGCACTTCGCCCGGGCGCAGCACGTGGCCGTCGCCGAGGTGCAGTTCGTCGGCGCGCACGACGAGTGTGCCGCCACCCGTGTGGGCGACCTGGGGCTCGTAGGCCAACTTGCCGCCGACCCAGGTGGCGCGCACGGTGGACGTGGCGTCGAGGGGGCTGCCCTGGAACACGGCGAAGTCCGCGTGTTTGCCCGCGGCCAGGCTGCCGACGCGGTCCGCGACGCCGTAGAACTCGGCGGGGGTGAGCGTCAGACCGCGCAGGGCGTCCGCATCGGAGAGCCCACCGCGGGAGCCGAGGATCGCCGCCAGGCGCAGGTCGCGCAGCGGCGCGGAGCTGGGCATGGAGAACGCGACCGGGACACCGGCGGCGCGCAGGCGCGCGGGCACGTCGAGGCTCGGCTCCGGGGCGTCGGGATCGACGCCGCGGTCCTGGCCGGGCCGACCCGGTTGGAACGGCAGCTCGTACACGACGCCGGCCTTGGCGGCGCTGATCTCCGCGGCGATGCCTCCGGCGAAGTGGGCGCCGTCGAGGATCACGGGGAGCTTGCGCGACACCGCGATGTGCAGAACGGCGCGCAGTTCCTCTTCGCTGACGGCCGTCAGGCGCCAAGGCAGTTTGGCCGCGAGGAGCGGCGCCAGGTCCTGCGTCGCGTGGGGCCCGTAGGCCGGCACGACACGTCCCGCCGCGGCGCCGTCGAGCAGTTCGCCGAGCGCGAGCACAGCTCCCATCGTGGTGCGCGGCAGTTGTTCGAGCGGCACACCGAGGCCCACGTCGCTGGTCGCGGGCACGGGCGGCTGCCAGTACCCAGGCGTGCGCCGCGCTTCGGCGCTGACGGCGCCGTGGATCGCCGCCGGCGCTTTCAGCACACGCTCGGCCTCGTCGTCCCCGGCCAACTTCACCACGGCTGCTTGACCGGCGATCAGACGACCCCGGGCGGGTGTGATGTAGGCGGAGGTGACTCCGCCCGCGAGCGCGTCGACGTAGTTCGAGTAGAAGTCGAACCCGTCGACGGCCTTGAGTCCCGGCTCGGCGGTGCGCTCGGAGGGCGCACCCTCCGCGAGTCGGCTGCCCGCGGCCACGAAGCCGGGCACGAGCACCGAACCCGGGCCGTAGTCGATGACCTCGGCGTGCGCCGGCACGACCACGTCGGAGCCGAGGGCCACGATGCGCCCACCTTCGATCAGGAGCACCCCATCCTTGTGGATGCGGCCCCCCTCGACGGCGTGGATCTCGCCGGCGCGGATCGCGATGGGACCATGGGATTGGGGAAGCGCCGGCGCGGCGAGTGCGGTGAGGAGGAGCGACAGCATGGCGATGGATGGGTCTCGGGCGTGGTGGGCTTGGGACGCGTCGGTTCAGCGGGCCCCGGCGCCGCCCTGTTGGGCCGATCCTTCCAGCCCCATCGGCTCAACCCCTTCGATCAGGTACTTGTTGCGCACGTCCTTGGCGCGGTCGTAGACCACCTCGCCTTCGAGGACCACGTGCTGCACCCAGGTGTCGTTGGCCAGCGGATCCCCGGTCAGCAGCAACACGTTGGCGAGCCGTCCCGGCGCGAGCGCACCGACCTGGTCGCCGAGACCGAGGATCTCGGCCGGAACCCGCGTCACCGCGTCGATCGCGGTCTTGCGGTCGAGCCCCAGGCCCACCGCGCGCGCAGCTTGGAACCACAGAGAGTTGCTGTTCGAGTTCTGGGAGGACAACGCGAAACGCACCCCCTTCTCGGCGAACACCCCGGGCACGAAGGTTTCGATCTCCTTGCCGGTGACGGGATCGCGCTCGAGGTGCACCATCGGCGCCTCGAGGACAACCGCCACGCCGGACTCGGCGATCACGTCGGCGGCCTTCCAGCAGCTCGGGTCGAGCACGAGCACCGCGCGGTCGAGGAAGCCGTTGGTGCGCGCCACTTCGAGGGCCACGTGCACCTCGCGAGCCCCGCCGCACCAGATGAACGCCGTGCCGCGGCCCTCCACCAGGTCGAGCAGGGGCGACTGCTTCTCGTCGATCGCGCCGCGCGGGATCAGTTCGAGGCCGTCGACCTTCCAAGCGCTGCCGGCCATCGCGCGGCCCTTGGCCTTCTCACCCTCGAGGTCGCGGCCCTGGAACAGGGCTTCGCGCTTCGCGAGGTCGCCGCCGTCGCGGGCGTCCTGCACGATCTCCTCGAGGTAGCGGCGCAGCCCGTCGAACGACTGGCGCAGCGCCATCGCCTGGGTGGCCGCGGACTTGCCGGCCTTCGGGCTCGCGCTGAGTTTCAGCCCGAAACCCGGCCGCACGGTCATCTCCTCGACCGTCATGCCCGTCGGCTTGACGATGCGGCCCTGGGCGCCGATCACGCAGTTGTTGCCCTGCTGAATGTTGATCGTCGTCATGCCCCAGCGGCGGCAATCCTCGAAGTAAACGTTGATCGGATCGATCGAATCACGCACGTCGAGGAAGGGCGCAACGTCGAGGTTCTCGTTCGGGCGATCCATGCCGCGGCTCGAGTGGGCCTCGACGAACCCGGGGAAGACCACCACGTCGGGCCCGCCGAGCACCGGCGCGTCCCACGGCTTCTCGACCTCGCCCTGGCGACCGATCGCCACGATGCGGCCGTCCTCGATGATCAGGATGCCGTCCGTGATCTCCGTGGCGGAGTCCTGGACGATTCGGCCGGCCTCGATCACCAACTTCTCCGCGGAGGCAGGGGAGCTGAAGGCGAGCGCCAGGGCAGCGGCAGCCGCGGTGGAGAGGAGGGACGGTAGGTGTTGCACGTGCATCATGGCTGGGGACTGGAAGGGGCGCGTGCCGCGGGGAAGCGGGACGCCTGTGCTTGGTGGTGTCGCTGGCGCGTGTGGTGGAGTGTGCCCGGCTCGGGGATCAGCGCGGGTCGACGACGAGTTCGCCGTTCAGCAGCACGCCGACGACGCTGGAGGTGAAATCGAAGGGTTTGCCGCTCCAGAGCACGAGGTCGGCGCGTTTGCCGACTTCGATGGTGCCGACGACGTCGTCGACGCCCAGCAGTTGGGCCGGGGTGACGGTGACGGCTCGGAGGGCGGATTCGAACGAAAGACCGCCGCGGATCGCGTAACCGGGCTGCATGGCGAGCCGGTCGTCCACGTCGAGTCCGTCGCGGCCGCTGAAGGCGAAGGTCACACCCAACTCGTCGAGCGTGGCGGCGGTGTTCCAGGCGTGGAACCCACCGTCGGCACCCACCCGGCCCGTCCAGGCGAAGGGCGGCAACACGACGGCGGCGCCGGAGCGCACGAGCATTTCGGGCTCCTTCCAGGCTTCGCTCGACTGGTCGAGGATCATCCGGGGGAGGTTGAACTCCTCCTTCAAGTAGATCGCGGTGCGCACGTCCTGGGTGGCGTTGGCGTGCACCATGAGCGGCAGCTTGCCGTCCATCACCGCGTGGAGTTGCTCCACGCCCGGGAACGCGGCGTCCTTGTCCTGGCGCGCGACGACCGCGTCGTAGAAGGCCTTGCGCCACTCCCACTCGACACCCATGCGCGTGGTGGGGCGGCGGTTGAAGAAGTCGCGCGGCCGCAGGAACGCGGGCGAGTTGCGCCGGCTGGGCTGGCTGCCGAACGCGCCGCGCAACACGGCGTCGGCTTTCAGGGTGCGCTCCGCGATCGTCGCGGCGCCGCCGGTTTGCAGCACGACGGACAGACCGCCCACCACGTTGTCGTCGGGCGGCGAGCAGAGGACCGTGGTGACTCCCGAACGCAGCGCGCGTTCGAAGGCGAGCGCAAAGGGGTCGAGGGCGTCGGCCACACGCACGTTCGGGGTGACCTCGTCCGATTGTTCGACCGAGTTGGTGCCGAGATCGATCGCCGGCGAGAGGTCGATCAGGCCGGGGGTGATCGCGGCCACGCGCAGACCGTCCTCGGCGCCCGGACCGGCGGGTCCGATGGCCGTGATGCGACCGTCCACGACCGCGACGAAGCCGTTCTCGATCACTTGGCCCGTCGCCGTGTAGATGCGGTCCGCGCGCACGGTCCAGGAGCGCTTCGGCTCTTCGCTCTTCTTGGCGCCCTCCGCTTGCGCTAGGGCGGCGGGAGCAAGGGCGAACAGCGCCGCGCTGGCGGGCAGAAGGAGCCGGGAGATCGCGTGCATCGGATGCTTCATCGGAGGTGACGTTCGGAGAGCTCGCTTCGGGGCGCGTGACATCAGTGGGCGGCGCCGGGAATTTGCGGCGCGCGGTGCACAAGGGCCCCGTCGACATAGACGGCGCGCGGCGAGCTGGTCAGTTCGAGGGGATGGCCGCTCCACAGCACCATGTCCCCGTCCAAGCCGCGCTCGAGTCGTCCCACGTTGGCACCCACGCCGGCGGCGTTGGCGCCCCCGGAAGTCAGCGCGCGCATGAGCACGTCGGGGGACACACCGCGGCGCAGCAGTTGGGCCGCGGCGAAGCGCAGGTCGTCGGCGCTCGAGTACGAGAAGGCGAACGGTGCGCCGCCGGCGGCGTAGGCCGCCATGGCGTCGAGCATGCGCTCGGATGCGCCAGCGCCCGGGGTGTCGAACACGACCGTCCAGCCGCTCTCCTTGAGCAACGCGAGCTGCTCGCCGGCCAGCGAGGCGCCGACCAGCACTCCCCGGATGCCGAACTCGCGGCCGAGTTCGACCGCGCGCACCACTTGGTGGCGGTCCCGCGCATAGACCAGGAGCGGCAACTTGCCACCCTTGACCTCGCCGTAGGCTCCTTCGCCGGCCACCAACTGTTGGCGCAGTTCGGCGATGAGACCCGAGAAGCTGGTGGGGTAGCGGCGGTCGTCCACGGCGGCCGTGCTGAGGGAAACGCTCAAGTGCGCGCCGGGCGACAGCACGCGCTTGCCAGCGGTTTTCACCACCGCGGTGCGCCCGCCGACGACATTGTTCTCGGCCGGCGACAGCAGCACGGTCGTGACACCGGCGCGAAGGGCCTTCGAGAGGCCCTCCGTATCGGCCCGGAACGCATGCACGATCGAAGCGTCGGGCAAGAACGCCCGTGTGCTGTCGAAACGCTCGTTGCCGGGCAGGAGGTACGAGTTGGCGAGCACGAAACCCGGCGCCAGATGTCCCTTCAGCACCTGCACGGGTGTGCCTTCGGGGACGGCCAAATCCTTGCCGACGGCGCGCACCCGCCCGTTCTCGAGCAGCACCGTCGCGCCCTCGACGCTGCGGCCGTCGCCGAGGTGGACCACGTCGGCGCGCAGGGCGACCAGCTCGCGCGCCGCGGTGGGCGGCGCGGTGGGCGGCGCCTCCGTCTCGACCGCGACCGGCCGCTCGCTGCCTGTCTCCACGCGGGCAGTTTCCGTGCGGGCCGCGTCCGATCCCGCGGCGCCGTTCGACTCGCCGCGAAGGGCCAAGCCCACTGTGGGTGTTGCAGCCGAAGTGGGCGTTGCCGCCAACACGGCGAAGAGCGCGGTCGCGGTGAGCAGTCGTTCGATCATCGAGGGTCCTCTGGATGCGGCGCGGCGCCACGGGCCGCCGCCTGGGGCAGGGCTCCGCGGCGTGCGCGGGAAGCTGGGGGGTGGTTGGGTCGCGGACCGGAGGGATCAGGGGGCTTCGAAGGCCAGTTCACCGGCGAGCAGAACGGCCTGCACACGGGTCGTGGTCGACAGGGGATCGCCGCTGAGAAGGACCAGGTCGGCGTCCTTGCCGCGCTCGACACTGCCGAGACGGTGGCCCAGGTCCAACAAACGCGCGGGCACGGTGGTGAGGGCGGCGAGCGCAGCCTCCCGATCCAACCCGCGCCCCACGGCAAGGGCGGCGAACAGCGGCAGGTCGCGGGTGGCCTGTGCATCGCGACCACCGCTGCCGAACAGCACCGTGACACCGGCCTCGTGCAGGTCCGCGGCGAGGGCCAGTTCGTCGTGGGCCACGACGCCGCCCAGATCGCGGCGTTGGGGCAGCACGATCACGGGGATGCGGCGTTCGGCGAGCTCTTCTTGGAAGAAGCGCGCGTCGGTCGCGCCGGCGAGCACGAGGCGCAGGCGGGGGTAGGCCTTCGTCTTCTCGAGGAGGGCGCGGATTTCCGGGGCGCGCTCGATCTCGACGATCAGCGGCAGCTCACCCGTGTAGAGCCGCGCCAGCTCGACGGCGTCCGCGTCGTAGCGCGGAGCCTTCGGCTTCTTGTCCTCCTTGTAGGCCTTGTCCTTGTGCTCCTTCTTGGCCTTCTTCGCTTCCTCGACTTCCTTCTCGCGGTCGCGCTTGGCCTTCTTGAACTCCTTCTCGAGCTCGGCGACCTTCTCGGCGATGGCCTTGTTCCACTCGGCCAACTTCTTTTCGTAGTCGGCCTGGCTCTCCACCTGGCGTTTGCCCTTTTCGAGTTCGGCGATCAGGCGGTCCACCTCGTCGAGTCGCGTGAACGCGTCGGAGTTCGGCTGCGCGCCGATGGCCGTGGAGATCGCCGCGTCGCTGCGCAGCACCGAGCGTGTCAGATCGAAGTTCGGGTCGTTGCGCACGAACGCCGACAGGCCGCCGATGCGACCGTCGCGCCCGATGCCCACACGCACGGACGTGACACCGGCTTCGAGCGCGTCCTGGCGCAAGTTGTCGTACGCGTAGGGGTCGAGCGCATCCACCGCGCGCGCCGCCGCCGAGGCCGTGCGATCGGAGATGGAGTTGCCGTCGAGGCCGACCGCGCTCCACGGATCGATCAGCCCGGCCATCAACACCTGACCGCTGAGGCGCCGGGCGCCCTCGGGAGCAACCAAGCCCGTGCCGACCGCGACGATGCGCCCGCCGTCGACGAGGACCTGCGCATCGGCGAGTTCCTCGCCCGGCCGCACGATCACGCGCTTGGCGTCGATCAACAGCGCCTGTCCCAGGTCGTGCAAAGGACCCGGTTCGACTTCCTGGGCCGTCGAAGCCTCCTGCAATGGGACGCCGCCGGGCAGCGCGTGGGGATGCGGGAGAGCGGGGACGGCGAGCAGCCCCGACAGGAGCAGCAGGGCGGGAGCGGAAAACATCATCGGTGGCGGAACCTCGGGGGACGAGGCGGACCGGCCTGGGGGAGGCAGAGGCCTGGGGGGGGCTGAGGATTGGGCAGCCGGGTGAAGCAGCAGCTACGCCGCCCGACCCAGCGGATTCCAGAACCGCCCCCCACGGGGTGTAAGAGGTGTGCGCCGCCGCAAGGCTGCCGGGCATCCGTGCGACCGCCGGCGGAGGATACGACCCCGGCTCCGCGGCGCCAGTGGTGTCCCGTCGAACCTTGGATCGACGGCGTAGCGTTGGGATTGGCTGGCGGGCGTGTGCCACCGGCGGGGGAGCGATCCGGAGAACGCGAACTAGCGTACGTCTTACGTACAAGCACCCCGGCGGCTCGTCCGCGCCGCCCCCTCCCCCACCCCCCGGGTGGGCCCATGGGAGACGGGGGAGGTTGCGGGTCGGTGTCGGCGGCGCTCCCCCCGGCCGCGTGGAAACCCAGTGGCGACAAGTGGTTGCAGCCGAGACGCCCGTTCTCGATTCCCGCAACCACGGCCGTTGGTTGTTTTGCCGGCGGCCCTGGGTAGCTCAGGGGCGGTGGGATGTTCCCGGGTCCAAGCCCGGTGGCGGATCCGCGGGTCGCCGCGTTCGGTTCCGTCGTGCTTCGGGCTGGCACGGCAGACCGTGGCGACCCAATCCTGTTCCCTGCATCCGCTCCTCTTCGATGCCACCTGGTGGCGGGAACGGCTCCGTGCCATGGACCGCGTGCCACGGCACCTCCTCGTGTTCGCGCGGCCCGAACTCTCCCTGCCTGGCGGAGAGGCCCTCGAACTCTGGCTCCGCGCCCACGACGGGATCCGCTTGCGGGGCATCCTGGGACGGTCCCTGATGGCCCTCCCGGAGCCGGAGCTGCGGCTCGAGCTGCTGGCGTCAGGCGAGACGGGGACCCTCGAATGGGACGAGATCTCGCGCGGCCGCGCGGACCTCCTCTTCGAGCCTCCCCCGTCGCGCCGCCTCGAGGACCGGGTGCTCGACACCGTCCGCATCTGCCAGGCCACCCGGGCCGTCACCGGGGTGCCGTCCGGGCCACTGCGGCTGGTATTGGAGGGCTCCAAGGCGACGGACGAGTTGCAGATCGCCGACCGCCTGTTGTCCGCCGGCTGGATCTAGCGGCAGGGCCTTCCAAGGTGACGTAAAGCCTCGTTTGTGCTCCATTTAGGCGCCGCCGCGTCTTCCGCGACACGGTAGGAGTCGCCGAAGCAGCGCGGCGCAAGAGGTCCGCAAAGTCAGCTCAAAGTCGGTTCAAAGAACTCCTAAAGTCTATTTTTCGGGCACCAAGTCGACCTCCCGCCACGCTCCCGGGGGCACGTCGTCCGGGCCGCCTTCGAGCAGCCCACCCGCGTGCAACTCTCCCACCCTCGCGCGCAGCCGCTCGGCCCAGGCCGGGTTCTCGGCACAGAACTCGTCGAGAACCACCTCGCCCGCCTGCTCCCGCCGCTCCAGGAGGCGGAAGACGAGGTCCTCGAACACGGGATCGGGCTCCTTGGGAAGCGCTGGCTTGGGAGGACTCGGCTGCGGCGGGCCGGGCGCTCCCTCCGTTCCCTGGGGGTCGGGTTCAGCGGCCACGGGGCTCCTGGAACGCCCGCGCACTAGAATCCAGACGACCCAATCCCGCGCCGCGCACGCCATGGAATCCGACGGACAACTCGACCCCGCGCTGTACGAGCGCGCCCACGGGGGCGATTCGGCGGCCATGGCCGAGCTGCTGCAGCGACACCTTCCCGGTCTGCGGGCCTACGTGCGACTGCGTGCCGGTCCGCTGGTGCGCCGTCACGAGCGAACCTCCGACCTGGTCCAGTCCGTCTGCGTCGAGTTGCTCGCAGGGCTGGATCACTTCGAGTACCGCGGCGAGGCCGCGTTCCGCCACTGGCTGTACACGGCCGCCCTGCGCAAGGTGATGGCGAAGGACGCCTACTGGCGGGCCGAGAAGCGCGAGGCCGCGCGCCAGGGGGCGCCCGCGGACTCGGGCGCGGCCGAGGCGCTGCTCCTGGCGCAGTACCGGCGCCTCTCCTCCCCCAGCCAGAACGCATTGGCCCGCGACGAGTTGGAGCGCATCGAAGCCGCGTTCGAACTGCTGAGCGAAGAGCACCGCGAGGTGATCCTGCTCGCCCGCGTCGCCGGCTTGGACCGCAAGCAGATCGGCGAGGCCATGGGCAAGAGCGAAGGTGCGGTCCGCGTGCTGTTGCACCGGGCGCTCGCGCGGCTCGCCGGACTGCTCGACGCCGCGAGCCCACCGCCGGCGGGCAGCACGGAGCCCTGATCCAGACGTCGGTCCGGAGGTCGATCCGGACGCTGGTCCGTCCCCGAGGACGGCCGCGGACGGCGTCGCGGGCTGGGGCGGGGCGCACATGCTGGTGGCCGCAATGGGCGCCCCGTCGGCGGCGTTACGCAGACTCTTCGCCGGGGGCTAGACTCAGCCTCCCTCGGGCAGAACCCGCGGCCCCTCCCCACGCGATGGCAATGGATACCGCCTCCCTGCGCGCCCTCGCGACCCGCGTGGCCGGCGCGCTGCTCGCCGAAAGGGGTCTCGGCGGTTCGGCTGCACGGGGCGCCGCTCGGGCACAGGGTGTGCACGTCACGACCGATCCCTCACGGCCCGCCGGCGCCGCCGCAGAGGCGCGATCCGCGTCGGCATGGATCGACGGAGAGGCAGCCGCAAAGGCCGGTGCGTCGCTCCACGCACCCGCGGGCGCGCGCTGGACACCGCTCGCGGAGGAAGAGGCCATCCTGCGCCACGTGGAGGTCCACGGGGCCGGTGCCGGAGAACTGCGCCCGGGATCACTCCGCATCGCCATCGGCGCGGACCACGGGGGTTACGCGCTGAAGGCGCAGCTCGTGGACGAGCTCACGCGCTGGGGGCATCGGGTGCTGGACCTCGGCACCCATGGCACGGAGGCCTGCGACTACCCGGACTTCGCCGCCCTGGTGGCCGAGGCCGTGCGCGACGGGCGGGCCGAGCTGGGCTGCGTGGTGGACGGCGCCGGTCTTGGCTCCGCGATGGCCGCCAACAAACTCCCCGGCATCCGCGCCGCGCCGTGCCCGACCGTCGAGCTCGCCCGCAACGCCCGCGCCCACAACCACGCGAACCTGCTCACCCTCGGGGCGTCCCACCTGGACGGTCCGCGGGCGAAAGAAATCGTCCGCGCCTTCCTCACGACGCCGCCCGGCGAGGAACGCCACCGCCGCCGCGTCGACAAGATCACGGCCCTCGAGCGCAAGTACGGCCGGGGCGCACCGCCTGACCCAATGCCCTGATGTTCCCCTCCAGCCCGAACACCCACGTGATTCCGGACGCCGAGCAGCTCGAGCGCATCCTGTTCGAAGTGGGACGCCAGATCCTCGAGCGCGGCCTGCCCGCGGGCGATCCCCTCGGCGGTTTTGCGTGCACCTCGCTGCGGCTGGAACTGTGTCCCGACAGCGCGGGCCGGGTGTTGGAGGCCGGGGCGTGCCGGCTGGGTGTCCACCAGCCGCCGGCCCGCGGGATGGAGGACGTGGCGCGCCACATCGACCACACGCTGTTGAAGGCCAACGCGACTCTCGCCGAGATCGAGCAGCTCTGCCAGGAAGCCAAGACACACCGCTTCGCCAGTGTCTGTGTGAACGGGCTGTGGGTGCGCCGCTGCGCCGAACTATTGGCGGGTACGCCGGTCGCCGTGTGCACCGTCGTCGGTTTTCCCCTTGGCGCGAGCGCACCCGAAGTGAAAGCCTTCGAAGCCCGGCGCGCCATCGAAGACGGAGCATGTGAAGTGGACATGGTCCTGTCGGTCGGCGCGCTCAAGAGCGGCCAGGACGACTTCGTGCGGGCCGACATCGCCGCCGTGCGCGAAGTCTGCCGCGCCATGGGCGCCAAGTTGAAGGTCATCCTCGAGACGTGCCTCTTGACCGACGACGAGAAAGTGCGCGCCTGCCGCGCCGCCGTCGCGGCCGGGGCCGACTTCGTCAAGACGTCGACCGGCTTCTCGACCGGTGGTGCGACCGTGGCCGACGTCGAGTTGATGCGCCGCGTGGTGGGCCCGACGATCGGCGTCAAGGCATCGGGTGGGGTGCGTACCCGCGACGACGCGAAGGCCATGTTGGCCGCCGGAGCGACCCGTCTCGGCGCGTCGGCTTCCGTCGCCATCGCCACATCGGCGAAGGGCCCCGCAGGCGGCTATTGACCCGCAAACCGGCTCCCGCGCGATGGACCAACCGAACGGCCGAATCGAAGGGGTGCAGCCGGCTGGGCTTCCGCCCCCGGCTGGCCACTACAGTCCGGCGATCGCGCACAACGGACTGCTCTACGTCTCCGGCCAACTGCCCATCGAACCGGGCGCGGCGCCGGATCCGAACATGCCCATCGAAGCGCAGGTGCGCCTGGTCCTGGCCAACCTCGAGCGTGTGCTGAAGGCGGGCCGTTCGGACCTCCGCTGCCTGCTTTCGGTGACGCTCTACGTCACGGACGCGGCGTCCTGGGGCGAAGTCAATGCGGTGTACGCAAGTGTGCTCGGCGAGCACCGACCCGCACGCGCGATCGTGCCGGTGCCGCACCTGCACTACGGATTGGCGATCGAGGTGCAGGCCGTGGCCGCGCAGCTCGAAGAGCATGCTTCGCCCGGGCCGCTGACCGACGTCGCGCAGCCGTGAACAAGGCGTCCGGCGCCGCGCACGTCGCGCAGTCCACATCCGCGGGCACTGGTCTTTACCTGCCCAGCCTGGACGGCTTCCGCGGCATCGCCATCCTCTTGGTGATGGTGTACCACGCGGACTGGCTGCGCGGTGGATACCTCGGCGTGGACCTCTTCTTCGTGCTGAGCGGCTACCTCATCACCCGCATCCTCCTGCACGAGCACTCCCAAACGGGCTCGATCGGACTGCTGCGTTTCTACGGGCGTCGGGGTCTGCGCCTCTTGCCGACGCTGCTCTTGGTGGTGGGAGCCGTATGGGTCTACGCCCATCACTTGGAGCCCTCCCAGGCGAACACGGTCACGGCGCGGGAGGTCTGGGCGATCCTCCTCTACTACGTCAACTTGCCGCAGGCCTTCCAGTGGTTCCCGGTGGGTGTGCTGCGCCACTGTTGGTCGCTCGCCATCGAGGAGCACTTCTACCTCGTTTGGCCGCCGGTATTGGCGATTGCCCTGCGCCTGGGTCTTTCGCTGCGCGCGTGTCTCGTTTGGGTGCTTGTGCTCGTGTTCGCGGTTGTGTCGTGGCGGTACTGGTTGACCGACAGCGGCGTTTTGTACCGGCGCATCTACTTCAGCACCGACACGCGCGCGGATGGTCTGCTGCTCGGCTGCGCGACGGCGTTCGTCGGGCACATGGGTCGACTCCCGCGGGGGCGAACGGCGCTGATCCTGTTCCTGCTCGGCGGCGCGGTCTTCGCGGGAATGGTGGCGCTCGGTTCGACCGACACCCTGCGCAAGACGGTGATCTGGATGGGGCTCGGCGGCTTCTTTGCATCGAGCTTGGGCGCCGCCTGCCTCATCCCGTACTTGGCCGACGGTGGAGCCAAGTGTTCGTGGCTGCGCAGCGGCCTCGAGAACCGCGCGTTGGTCTGGGTTGGCAAGTTGTCGTACGCGCTCTATCTGATCCACCTGCCGGTGTTCGTCTACGGCATGCGCCACTTGGAGCGGTCCGGTCGCGATGTCGACGACCCCGCCGCATTCGCGGTCGGACGCGCCGTGCAGTTCGCGATTTCCTTCGCCCTGGCCGCGCTCGTGTACCACGGGCTGGAGGCACCGCTAGCGAACCTGCGGCGGCGTTTGCGGCGGGCGTGAAGGGAACCGCGAAGTTTCCCTGGTCAGTCGCGCTCGTCGCCCAGCAGTTGGCGCTGCGGCGGCGTGTCGAGGTCATCGTATTGCCCCGTGCGCAGCGCCCACAGGAACGCCGCCAGCGCCAGACCCGCCACGATCAGCGCGATGGGGAGAATGAGGTAGATCAAACTCACGGCGACACCGTTTGGGTTTGCGGTGCGAGCGATCCCGCGGGGAACGTCGACGCGCGGTACGACAGGGCGATCACCGTCAACGAACTCAGCGGCATCAACACCGCGGCCACGATCGGATCGAGATGGCCCGTCATCGCGAGCGCGACGCCGGTCGCGTTGTAGACGAGCGACACCGCCACGTTCGTTCGGATGGCGCGGAACGTGCGGCGCGCTCCCGCCAGAAGCTCCGCCAGGGGCGCGAGCCCACGGCGTCCGAGGTACACATCGGCAGCCGCCAAACTCGCTTCGGCTCCGCCGTGCACGGCGATGCCCACCGTCGCCGCAGCCAACGCGGCGGCGTCGTTGACCCCGTCGCCGACCATGACCACGGGGTCCTTCCCTGCACGCGCACGCAGCTCCTCGATGGCCGCGAGTTTGGCCTCGGGCGATACACCGCCTCGGCACAGTTCCTCGGGCAAACCCAGTCGCTGGGCGACGGCGCGCACCACGTCGGGATGATCCCCGGAGACGATGCGAATGCGCCAACCGACCCGCCGCAGTCCGTCGAGGGTTGCCTTGGCATCGGGCAATAGCGGGTCCTCCACCGCCGCGATGGCCAACACCCCGCCGTCGCGCGCCACGGCGATCGGCGTCGCCGCGCGATTGGCCATGCGTGCGGCCGCAGCCTCGAGTTCGGCGCTGCATGCGAAGCCACGCGCTTGGGCGAAACGCAGCGAACCCACCGCGTAGTGCGAACCTTCGATCCGCCCTTCGACACCGAGTCCGGGGTGCTCCGTGAACTCGGACACGGGCGTGCTCTCGCGCTCACCGCCTCCGCCAAGCGGCGCAAACGCGCGTGCGATCGGATGCGCCGAGCACGCCTCCAACTCCGCGGCGATGCCCCGCAACCGCCGTTCGCCGATCCATTCCGTCACCGCCGGCTGGCCAGCCGTCAGCGTGCCAGTTTTGTCCAGCACCAGATCTCCCGCTCGCACGAGCGACTCGAGTGCATCGCCGCCGCGGACCAAGATCCCGCGCTGTGCCGCTCGGCCAACGGCGGCGACGAAGGCGAGAGGTGTTGCCAATCCCAACGCGCACGGACACGTCACGATGAGAAGCGCCAGCGCGTTGGGCAGTGCGCGGATTGGATCCAACTGGTACCAGATGGCCGCGGTCAGGGCCGCGAGCACCAGCACCGCAACCGCGAAGCGGCCGGCGATGCGGTGGGCCAGCCCGACGACCGGCGCCTCGCGCGCGGCACTCGTTTCCACCAGCCCCATCAATCGGCCAACTCGCGTGGCCTCGCCGACGGCCGTGCATTCGACCTGCAAAGGCGCAGTGCGATTGACGGCAGCAGCGCTGACCGGATCCCCGGGGCCCACCGCCACGGGGCGGCTCTCGCCCGTAAGCCACTTCGTATCCAGGTGAGACGATCCGGCGCGCACCAAACCGTCGACCGGCAGCGATTCGCCGGGCAACACTTCGACGACTTGCCCGGGAAGCAACGCCTCGATGGGCACCTGGCGGCGCTCGTCCCCCAGCACCAGCCGCGCGCTCGACGGGGTCGCTAGGAAGAGCAACTCCACCGCCGACTGGGAGCGCTGTTGTTGGCGCCGCTGCACGAACCGCCCGGCCAGCAACAGGAACACCAACACACAGAGGGACTCGAAGTACACCTCCGAGGATCCGCGCAGCGCGTTGTAGGTGCTCAGCAACAGTCCCGCACCGAGGCCAACCGCGATCGGCACGTCCATGTGCGGAGTGCGCGCGCGCCATGCGGAGAACGCGCCGCGAAAAAACGTGCGCCCCGGGAACGCGACACTCACCCACGCGAGCCCCAGACTCAGGTACAAGAAGAACCGCTGGTACTCCGCCTCGATGCCGTGCAGCGCTCCGCCGTACAGCGGGAAGGCGAGCACCATCGTGTTGCCGGCGATCGCTCCGGCGACCGCGATGTGCTGCAGCGCTCGACGTGTTTCGCGCCGGCGCAGTTGGTCGGCGGAACGGCCGCGGGCGGGATGGGGCGGGTAGCCGAAGGCCGCCAGCCTGCGGGCGAGGTGGGAGAGTCGCACGGCTCCGGGATCGAACACGATGCGGAGGGCGCCGCTCTTCATCTGGACCTGCGCCGACTTCACGCCGGGCTCCAGGTGCGGAAGGCGCTCCAGCAACCAGACACATGCGCCGCAATGCACGTTCTCGACAAACAGTTCGACGCCGAGGGTGCCGTCGCCGCGATCACTGGTGTGGAGGTCCGCGAACACAGGATCGTCGAACTCTTCGTACTGCTTGTCGGTCACCCGAGCGCGCCGGCCCTTTGCTTCGAGACGGCGCTGCAGCGCGTAGTACGTGTCGAGTCCGCTTGCCGCGATCGCGCCATATACGGCCTCGCAGCCGGAACAGCAGAACGAGTTTCGACCGGGCGGCTGGCGCAGGGCCTTGGGTACCGGATCACCGCAGTGCGCGCAGGCAACCCGGGTTCGTGTGTCGGAACCCACGTCCGTGCGCTCGCGTCTTGCCGATGCGGATGCGAGGGGTGCGGCGGACACTTCAGTCGGCGGGACCATCGGCGCCCTCGCAGCAAAGGGGAACGGCGGCGCTCGGCGGACGTTCGGCGGCGGCGACGCCGGGTCGCGGCAGCACCCCGGCCAAACTGGCCCGACCGAAGATGGTCCAGGAACCGGCGGCCACCAGAAGCACCGCCGTCAGCCACGGTGCGTGGCGTCGCAGCGTCGGCAACGCTGCTCCGACGCCGAGGCCAACAGCCGCGAGGATCGGCACCGAACCGAGCCAGAAGGCGGCCATGGCGAGCGCGCCGAGGTGGGGCGCGCCCGTGCCCGCTGCCACGATTGCGAAGGCGTACAGCCATCCGCACGGAAGCAGGCCGGTGAACAGCCCCAGCACTGCGCCGCGCCGCAGTGGCCCCATGCTGCGTGTGCGCGCAAGGGCCCGGCCCACGGTGCCGTGCACCCAGCGCGGTGCGCCCATGCGCGGCAGCGGCAGACCGGCGCTTCGCAGCAGCGAGGCCGCGCCGACCGCGAGCATCAAGGCGCCAGCGACGAGGGCGGCTCCCCGCTCGAAACCCACGGAAAGGGCGCCGAGGTCGACGACGGCGCCCAGCGCGCCGCTTGCGGCGCCGATCGCGAGGTACGACAGCAGCCGACCGCCTTGGTACGAGAGTTGACCGGGAAAGGCACCAGCGAGGCCGGGTCGTTCGCCGCCCGCTGCCAGTGCGACGAGCCCGCCGCACATGCCGGCGCAGTGGGGAGAGCCCAAGAAGCTCGCAACCAGCACGGCTCCGAAGAGGGCTGCCATTTCAGCGCTCCGCTCCGGGAGGCGGCGGGGGAATCGGCACGAAGGACTGCCGGGAGATCCAATGGGAGCCCTCGTGTTCGACGAGCAGCAGCCCGTCCCACGTGCCACGGCCCGTGAACTCCGCGTGGTATTCACCGGGCTGGCCGGCGACCAACACAAGCTCGCGCGAGTCGTTCGGCGAGGTCTTCGGGAAGCAGCGCAGCTCGACGCGGGCGCCGCGGATCGGTTCGCCCAGGGGATCCCGCAAACGCGCGACGACACGGGGCGCACCACCGGTCATGCGCCCCTCGAGGTCGACGCTCCAACCGCGATCTCGCGCGTCGGCCGTGGCGGCGATGTCGCCCCACCACGCGGGTCGGTAGTGCCCGCGCATGTCGAGCGTCAGCGTAGGTTGCCCAGCGATCACGAAGACCATCACCGCGTGCACCCCCACACTTGCACCGATCAGCCCGAAGAGGGCCCCCGGCCACAGCAACTTGCCCCGTCGTGTGGAACTCATGGGCCGTCTCCTCCGGGCTTGCCGGCGCCAAAGGGACCTTGCAGCCGGTAGCGCAGCGGGCGCTCGAACTGGTCGTCGTCGCGCACGACGAGCTGCGTTTCGCCGCGTCCCAGCGCAAATACATCGGGCGAGCTGAACACCGAGACCGCGGCGACGCCCGATTCACCCGGCTGCAGCACGAGGGGAAGGTCTTGGCTCACCAAGGTGCCCTCCGCGTCGGACCCGAGTTCCACGACGTAGCTCCGTGCGGCCTTGCTGCGGTTGACCACACGCACCTGCGCGTCGTTGCGGATCCGGCCATCGGGCATCGTGGTGTAGGGGCGACCGCTCGCGCGCAGGAGTGTCACCTCGGCGCTCGGGCGGTTCATGAGCTGCACCACGAAGAGTGTCGTCAGCACCACGAACACCACAGGGTAGAGCACCACCCTGGCGCGCATCAGACGCTGGCGGCCCGTCTCCAGCGCCGCCTGGGAGCTGTAGCGAATCAGTCCGCGGGGTCGTTGCAACTTGTCCATCACCGCGTCGCAGGCGTCGATGCACTGGGCGCAGCCCACACACTCCATTTGCAGCCCGTCGCGGATGTCGATTCCCGTGGGGCACGTGGTCACGCACATCCCGCAATCGACGCAGTCGCCCTTCGGCGCTTCGGCGGCGGAACGGTTGCGCTTGCCGCGGGGCTCCCCGCGCTTCTTGTCGTAACCGACGATGAGCGACTGTTTGTCGAGCAGCACGGACTGCAAGCGACCATAGGGGCAGGCCACCGTGCAGGTCTGTTCGCGGAAGAAGCTGAAGTCGACCATCATCATGGCCGTGATCCCAAAGACCAACAGGAACGCCGACGGGTGTTCGAACGGCGACTGCTGGCTCCACTGCCAGACTTCCGCGGGACCGACGAAGTAGGCGAGAAACGTGTTGGCGAGGTGCAAGGAAACCAGCAGGAACACGGCGTACTTCGCCGCCTTGCGCCACGCAGCCTTCGGTTTGGGGGCCCGACCGAGGGCGTCCGGCGGACCGTCGAAGAGTCGTTCGATCGGCCGGTAGACAAACTCGAGGTAGACCGTCTGTGGGCAAGCCCACCCGCACCAGACACGTCCGAACAACGCGGTCAGTTGGAAGATCAGGACGAAGATGCTGCCCACCAGCAGCATCAAAAGCAGTGTATCCGTCGGCAAGAATGTCGTGCCGAAGAAGGTGAACTCCCTCGCCGGCAGGTCGAGGTGGATGGCGGGTTTGCCGCCGATCTCGATCCACGGCAAGCCGCTGTAGAGCAGCAGCAGCACGTACGCGACAGCCCTCCGGCCGTTCAGGAATCGCCCGCGCGACACACGCGGGTTCAACCAACGCCGGCTGCCGTCCTGATTCAGCGTGGGCAGCACCCGCGCCTCCGGCGGCTTCAGGGAGGGGTGGGTCATGGACTATTGACCTTGGGAGACCTGCGCGGCGAAGGTGCTCCACGCGGGCAGTTCGACTCCGTCGGGAGGAAGCGCATTCGCGGGGGCGCTGCCCTGCAAGGAGGCGACGTAGGCGGCCAAAAGGATGATTTGCGGCTCGCGGAAGCGCGCGCCGAAGGCCGGCATCGATCCGTTGGCGGCGCCGTTGGTGATGACCGCCACCAAGTCCTTCGGCTCCTTGGGATTCCGCCAGTGCAGGTCGGTCAGGTTGGGTCCGATGTTGCCGCCGCCATCCGAAGCGTGACACTGGGCGCATTGGCCGCGGAACACGCCGGCCATCGCGCTCATCCACTCCTTCTTCTGGGTGAAGTCGAGCACGGTTTGGTTGTCGGGCAGGAGCACACCCAACTGCGAGAGCTGGGCATCCACCTGTTCGGCCACCTGACTCTCGTATGCCTCTTCGACACTCTGGCCCATGCCGAAGTGGTAGTAGAAGGCATAGAAGGGCGACCAGATCACCGTGATCCAGAACAGGTTCTTCCACCACCCCGGCAGCGGGTTGTCGTACTCGACGATGCCGTCGTACTCGTGCTGGAACCCCGGGTCATCGGCCTGGGCCTTGCTGTGGCTATTGGCACTCATGGCTGCTTGGAATCGTCGGTGGACTTCATGCCCGAGAACATCGGGTGGCTGCGGCGCGGCTCTACGGGGTCGTCCTCGAGTGGAATGCGCGCGACACGGTCGAAGCTGCCCCGGCGCGCCGCCAGCACCCAGAGCACGATCAGGACGAAGACGGCCAGAAAGATGATCAGGCCGGCTTGCACGAAGCTCAGGGAGCCCCAGAAGCCGACGTCATTGTTCGGTGCGCTCAAGCGACCCTCCCTGGAGTTCGGCCACCAAACTGTCCATGGGTGACGGCAACGCCGGGTCGCGGTAGCGATCGACGCCGAGCCGCTGCAGGTAGGCCACGATGGCCACCATCTGGCTCGTCTCGAAGCCGGGGGGCACCGCCTCGGCCCCGTCTTGCAAGGTGATCTCGTCGCGGATACGTCGGGCTTGCACCGCCGCGAGTTCGGCCGCGCCGTCGACCTGCGCCTGGCTGTACGGAGTGCCAAGAGTGCGCAACGCGGAAAGCATCGCGGTGAGTTCGTTCGCGGCGTACGGCGAGGTCAGGAGGTGCGGGAAGTTGGGCATGATCGTGCCCGGCACGACACTCTTTGGTTCGACGAGGTGGCGGATGTGCCAGTTGTGCGAGAACCGCCCTCCGACGCGCGCCAGGTCTGGACCGATGCGCCGCGAGCCCCATTGGAACGGGCGGTCGTACACCGACTCCCCGGCCAGGTTGAAGTCGCCGTAGCGCTCGGTTTCGGCGTACAGGGGCCGGATCTGCTGGCTGTGGCAGTTGTAGCAGCCCTCCGAGACGTAGATCTCCCGCCCCGCGACTTCGAGCGGTGTGTACGGCGTCACCGTCGCGATGGTCGGCACGTTGCTGCGGATGACGAAGGTCGGGATGATCTCGAAGGCCGAGGCGCTGACGACCGCGACGATCGTCCAGATGGTGAAACGCACCGGGAGGCGCTCCCAACGGCGGTGCCAGTTGAGTTGCACTACGTTGTCGATCTTCTTGCCCACTTCGAGGACCGGCGCATCGGCGAGTCGAGCCCGTTCCGCCGGAGCATCCAGGTAGTGCTTGGAGAGCGCCGGGGCGTAGTGGGTGACGACCTCGTACTGGCGCGGGCGGGTCCGCCAGGTCATGAACAGGTTGACCGCGCACATCAACATGCCCGCCATGTACATCGAGCCGCCGATCATGCGCACCCAATAGAACGGCATAAGGCGCTTCAACGTCTCGATGAACTCGGGGAACGCCAGCATCCCGCGGTCGTCGAACGCCAGCCACATGAGCCCTTGGGTGATGCCGGCCCAGTAGATCGGCACGATGTAGAGCACGATGCCGATCGTGGCGATCCAAAAGTGCCACCCCATCCAGGCGGGCGACCACAGTTTGGTCTGGAACAGGCGCGGCAGCAGCCAATAGACCATGCCGAAGACCATGAAGCCGACCCAGCCAAGGGCGCCGGCGTGCACGTGCGCGATGGTCCAGTCGGTGTAGTGCGAGAGCGCGTTCACGGCCTTGACCGAGAGCAGCGGGCCCTCGAACGTCGACATCCCGTAGAACGTGATCGCGACCACGTAGAACTTGAGGATCGGGTCCTCCGCGACCTTGTTCCACGCGCCGCGCAGCGTGAGAAGGCCGTTGATCATGCCACCCCAGGAGGGCATCCACAGCATGACCGAGAACAGCATGCCGAGGGTCGAGGCCCAGGCCGGCAGCGACGTGTAGTGGAGGTGGTGCGGTCCAGCCCAGATGTAGATGAACACCAGCGACCAGAAGTGCACGATCGACAGCCGGTAGCTGAACACCGGGCGGTTCGCGGCCTTCGGCAGGAAGTAGTACATCAGGCCCAAGAAGGGCGTGGTCAGGAAGAACGCGACCGCGTTGTGGCCGTACCACCACTGCATGAATGCGTCCTGCACGCCGGCGTACAGGGAGAAACCCCGTGTCAGCGAGTAGGGCACCACCAGGTTGTTGAAGACGTGCAGCACGGTGATGGTGACCACCGTTGCGATGTAGAACCAGAGCGCCACGTAGAGGTGGCGCTCGCGCCGCGCGGCCAGCGTGCCGAAGAAGTTCCAGGCGAACGTCAACCAGACGACCGCGATGGCCAGATCGATGGGCCAGATCAGCTCGGCGTATTCCTTGCTCTGCGTGAAGCCGAGCGGCAGCGTGACCGCCGCGGCGACGATGATCGCCTGCCAGCCCCAGAAGTGCACGGCGCTGAGCTTGTCGGACCACATGCGCGTCTTGCAGAGGCGCTGGGTCGAGTAGTAGACGGCCGCGAAGATCGCGTTGCCCGCGAAGGCAAAGATCACCGCATTGGTGTGCAGGGGGCGCAAGCGACCGAACGTCAACCACGGTTGGTCGAGGAAACCCACGAAGCGCGGGTCGAGGTCGAGCGAGGGCAGCACCAGGAGCAGGCCCACGATCAGGCCCACGAGCATCCCCACCACGCCCCACAGCACCGTCGCTAGGACGAACTTGCGGACGATGGCGTCGTCGTACTGGAAGGGCTCGAGGGCCGAATCTCGTTCGGCGTGCGGCGTGACACTGGCGTGCATGGTGTCGGATCGGGGACGGCTTGGGTTGCTGCGCCTCCATCGGCGCGGGCGCGCAGAAACTAGCACTCCGAGCGCCGCGCGCCAGTCCGCAACGAAACCGCGGATTCGAGGCAGAATTCGCACTTCGCGGAAGGGTGAGCACGTCGGTGCGACAACTTGCCGCAAGCGCGGCCACACGCTGCGGCGATGTGTCGCGCTTTGGCGCCGGAACTCCGGTGTTCACCCCACACCGGGTGGCGTTTCCTGCGGCATTTCGCCGCAGCCGGCCACACAATCTGCCGGGCGCGTCAGAGTCCCGCACTTGCGATTCCGCGGCGTTTTTTGCCCCGGGTGCGAACGCAAGAGTCGCGTCCCTTCGTGTCAGAAGGTCGTGCGCAGACTCACGCCGAAGACCGGACCCGGGTGCATGCGGCTGCGCGCCACCGTGTCGTCGTCATCGAGGAAGCTGATCTCGCGCCACAGGTTCGAACCCGCGAACACACGCAGCCGCGAGTTGGCGAAGGCCTTCGCGCCGATCTCGGGGTTCCACTCGAGCCCCAACGTCGCTGCGAAGATCCGGTCGCGCAGCGCGCCCTCCGGCAGGGGTCCCTCGTCGTCCAAGCGGTACTGGCGCGACTGGTACTCGATGGCCGCGAACGTGCGGAAGCCGCCGTCCAGTTCGCGCGAGAGCTCGATCCTGGGTCCGCGAGTCGTGATCTCCGTCCGCGCGTCGATGCGCCAGTCGAGCCCGATGAGCGGCACCACCTGCGTGCTGTCTTCGAGCTCGGTCGACACCATGGCCCCGAACGTCAGCCCAAGGCCGCGCTCGATCTCGTAGGTCAATGTGCCCAATCCCGAGTAGGTCAGTCCGTCCTGCAACTCGGCCCGGTATTCGCCCGCCGCGCGCGCCGACGCGGAGGCGAGCCAAGTCCAGCGCTCGTTCCAACGCTGCCGCCAACCCGCGCTGAGCGCGAGGCTGTAGAGGTCTTCGGTCGGCGAATCCGTGTTGGGAAGGATGCCGGTGGCATCGCGAAAGCGGTACTCGGAGAACTCGACGGAAAGCCCCCCCAAGAAGCCCCCGTCGCGGTCGCCGCGGCTCGCGCCCACGTCGACGCCGATCCGGCGCGTTTCCAGGCGGCCGGGCGAGCCGCCCAGGTCCGCGCCGCCCTGTTGCTCGAGGCGCAGGCGCGACTCCAACGACCAGGGCGACGTCGGCGCCTCGAGGGGACGCACCGGCGTGCGGTACGGCTCGTAGGGCGCCTTGGGGCCCTCGGCGGGGCGCCACGGACCGTCCCCGCGCAGTTCCCGCCCCAGTTGGTCCAATCCGCCGTCCTGCGAGGTCTGCGCGGGGGGCTCTCCGGCGCCCCCATCCTGGGCCGCGGCGGGACCCCCTTGGGCCGACCAGCCGAGGGCGAGGACAAGGGTGGCAATCGTCTGCATTGGCGGCCCGGGCGGGAGCGGGGCTGGCAGCCTAGCGGCGCCCCAACCGGGGCCACAAGGCGCGATGTGCCCTGCGGGTCACGGGGAGGCGTCCGGGGGCCGAGGATCCGCCCGCCCGGCGTCGACGGGTGGACGGTGCGGGCGTTCCAGAGCCGCCGGGTGGGCGGTCACCGCCGCCGCGGAGCCATCTTCGCCATCCGGGGTAGGGCCGCCGTCAGCAGGTCCGCGAATCTCGTCGCCGTCGCCTGGCCGACTGCGAGGACCTCCGCGTGGTCGAGGGCCTCGGTCCCCAAGCCAGCGGCGAGGTTCGTGATGCACGAAACGCCCGCAACGGCCATGCCCTCGGACTTGGCGGCCAGCGCCTCGGCGATCGTGCTCATGCCCACCGCGTCGGCGCCCATCCAGCGCAGCGCCCGCACTTCGGCGGGGGTTTCGTAGGACGGCCCGAGCAGCCCCGCGTAGACACCCGATTCCACCGGCTGGCCCAGGTCGAGCCCTACGCTGAGCAGCGTTCCGACCAAGTTCGGACTCCACGGCGAGCCATGCCCCGCCTCCGGACCGCGCAGGGGTGTACGTCCCTGCAAGTTGAGGTGGTCGCGGATCACCATGAGCGTGCCGGGCGGCCACTCCGGCCGCAATCCGCCGGCGGCGTTGGTCAGCAGCACCGAACCGATGCCGAGGCGCCCAAATGCGCGGGCCGCGAGCGAGACATCGACCGCGGAGTGACCCTCGTAGAGGTGCACCCGTCCCGACTGCGCGAGCACACGGACACCGCCGAGTTCGCCGCACACGAAGGCACCGGCGTGTCCCGGCACCGAACTGCGCGGCAAACCAGGCACGTCCGCCGCAAAGACCTCTTGGGCGTTCTGGAGCCGCCGCGCAAACGGACCCAGGCCCGATCCCAGCACCACGGCGACGTCGGCGCGCTCTGCCCCGATGGACGCGAGGGCGGTGGCGATGCCATCGACCCGCGCATCGACGGAGGGCACCCGAAGTTTGTCGCGATCGCTCACAGAAGGGCCCCCGCAATGGCCGCCGAACTGCACGAGGCGAGGGCACCGCCCAACATCGCCCGCGTGACCAGCCGGGCGATGTCCTTGCCTCGTTCGGGCGCGAGCGGGGTGATGCCGCCGATCTGGATGCCGATCGAGGCGAAGTTGGCAAAGCCACAGAGGGCGTAGGTCGCCATGGTGGCCGAACGAGAGTGTTCGAAGACCATGGCCCCCGTACCCCCGGGAAGCATGTCCTGCATGCGCGCAAACGCGACGAGCTCCGTGAGTGTCAACTTGATCCCCAAGAGGGCGCCAAACACCTGCGCATCGTGCCAACCATCCACACCGAGGAGCAGCGCAAACGGGGCCAACACGAAGCCGAAGAGGCGCGCGAGACTCAAGCCGCCCTCCACTCCGAGCGCTTCACCCAGGGCGCCGATCGGCCAATCGGCCAAGGCGACCAGCGCCGTGAACGTGATCAGCATGGCGATGACGTTCAACCACAGCTTGAGGCCGTCCTGGGTGCCGAGGGCCGCGGCTTCGACCAGGTTGCCTGCGGTGCGCTCCACGCGAAAGGGGATTGCGCCGATCGTGGTCGAGGTCTCGCGCTCGGGCAGCATGATCTTGGCGATCACGAACGCCGCAGGCGCGCCCAGCACGGACGCCGTGATCAGGTGCGGCCCGTACTCCGGACCCAAGAAGCCCATGTAGAGCGCCAACACGGTGCCAGCGATCGTTGCGAAGCCGCCCGTCATCATCGCATTGAGCTCGGACTGCGTCATCAAGGGGATGTACGGCCGCACCACGAGCGGCGCTTCGGTCTGACCGACGAAGATGTTCGCGGCCACCGCCATCGCTTCGGCGCCCGAAACCCGCAGGGTCAGCATCATCACACGTGCGACCAACCACACGACCACCTGCATGATGCCGATGTGGTAGAGCACCGCCATCAGCGCGCTGAAGAAGAGGATCGCCACGAGGCCCCGCCCGGCAAACGCGAACACGAAGGCGCCCTGTTCGCCGAATACGGGCGCCATCTGCGCGGGATCCGCCAGCGGCCCGAATACGAGCGTCGCACCGACCTCGGCCTTGCCGAGCACGTTCCCTACGAACTGAGCAACCGCGCGGAACAGATCCTGCCCGCCGGACGTGCCGAGAAAGAACCCCGCCAGCACGACCTGGGAGAGGGTGCCGAGCAACACGATGCGCCACGGGAATTGGCGTCGGTGGCTGGAGAGCGCCCAGGCAACCAGGCAAATCACCATCAGGGCAAGGGCAGCCCGCAGCACGTTCATCGCAGCGTTCCTCTGGTCATGGGTGGGCAGACGATCGCCGCCTCGGGGGATTCGGATAGCGCGGAGCCACGCGCAGCGCCGCAGCAGCGGCGCCGCTCACATGGAGACGCTGAACTCGTCCTGGCCGCCCAAGGGATATTGCGGACCGCCGGGGGGACCGATGCGGTCGCTCCAGGGGTCCGGGTGCGCGAGGGGTTTGACGAACGAGCGCACCACACGCGTCGCTGCCGCGTACCGCGCCCCGAAGAGCACCGCGCTGACAAGAAGAGCGAGCACCCCGATCGCCGCCATGAGCCCCACGCGCCAACCATCCGGATGGGATTCGAGGGACGTGTCCAGGGCCTTCGACATCGCGCCGAGGGCCAGCGACACCACGGCCAACTCCACGAGGAACAGGAGCACGAGCGGTCGCAGGGTCCGCAGCGGATGCCGCACCAGCGTCCAAAGGGCCGCGAAGCCGGCGACGATCACCGAGTTGGAGGGCTGCAGCGCGAGCCGCACACGTGTGTAGAGCGCCCATGCGAGCACCGCGGCGAGACCCAGGAAGTGCAGACCCGCTTGCGCCCACCCCAACCACAGCGCGGTGGCCTCGGAGTCCATCAGGCGCGTCTCGGCGCGCTCGAGGCCAAAGGCGCGGCGCAGCACCAACTCCTTGTAGGGCCACTCGAACAGCACCCAGTGCCACGCGGCGAGCAGCAAGATCACGAACAGCGCAAGGCCGGTGAACCGCCAGAAGTAATGCAGGCCACCGGCGAAGAACTTGCGCGCTTGCCCGCGGTCGGTGCGATCGAGCAACACGCCGATCCAACCCCCGGCGGCAAAAACACCGAGAAAGATCGCCACGAGCCCGAGCGGCCCGCCAAGTGTCGCGAGCACATCGGCCTGCTGCGAAATCACCGCCCCGTGGTCCGTGCGCAGGTTCGTGTCCAGGTTGTAGACCGAGCTGCCGGGGGCGTAGCTCTGGCCGAGGAGGTCCGCATAGGCGCGCTGCGTCGTCAGCACCGCCGGCGCCGAAAGGGCCAGGATCCCAAGCGCGTAGAAGCCATAGGCGACCGGGCGTGCGATGGCGGAGCGCAGGGCCCACAGGAACACCGGCCCCTCGGAATCCTGCTTGCGTTCGTCGTGGTTGTCCATGTGCGTCAGCCTCCGATGCCCGCTTGGAAGTGCAGTTGGCGCAGGAATTGCGATCCCGCGCGTTCGGCCCAACGCCAGGGCGCCACGTCGTCGCTCGCCTTGTACCAACGGTCGTTCGATTGGTCGGTGTCGAGTTGGTAGGTGCGCTCGGGATCGAGCACCGCCGAGACCAACTCGGACGCGCCGGTTTGGCTCCAACGGAACCAGCCGCGGTCCAGTTGTTGTTCGCGAGTCCAGGTGAACCGCTGTTGGCTCCCGTCGGCGAAGGTCAACTCGACGACGACGGGCAGGGCCAGGGTACCCTCCTTGCGCAGCACGACTTCGACGCGGTGTTGGTCGGCTTCGGCCGCCTCGCCCTCTTCCGACTCCGCGGCTTTCCTCTCTGCGAACGCACCGTCCTCGCCCGGGAACCAACCGCGGGGATCGCGCTGCTTGTGCTGCGAGACCTCCAGGCTCCAGTCCACGGTGCCGGTGCCGCGGAACAACTCCTCGAAGTACCAGGTGAGGTCCAGGTCCTCGCCGAGGTGGCGCTGCATCGCGGCGAAGAAGTCGTCGGGATACGGGTGGCGCCAGCGCCAATCGGTGGCAAACCCGCGCATGCCGCGGTGGAACGCCGCCCAACCGTCGCGCCCAGGTAGCGAGGCCGCGATGGCCCCGGGAAGGGAGCGCAGCGCGACGGCGGTGCGCGCGTAGGTATTGGTGTAGTGGCTCGATCGATCTACCGCGTGCCAGGCCAGGTTGTCGATCGGATCCTGGTCGGGGCTGGTCAAGTACCGCTGGCGATCGTTGTGCCGCGGGTCCTCGTGGCGCGGCGCTGCGGTCAACCACGGCTGGTCGCGCCACCAATCGATGAAGCCGGAGCCCTCGAGTGGCCTTGCCGTGTTGAGCCCCTTCACTCCGAGCCAACGCATGGGCAGCTCGCGCAGCGCCAGCGCGCGTCCAGTGGTCCCCGAACCGAAACGCGCCACCCGCGTTCCATCGACCGGAATGCTCGCGTAGTCGGTGGTGTGCACACGCGGACCGAAGACGCGGACTAGCACCTCGCTGTCCGTGTACGAGTTGAGGCCCTCGTCGATCCACGCGGCCTCGAACTCGTTGTTCGCCACCATGCCGTAGAACCACTGGTGGCCCGCTTCGTGGATCGTCACGCTCTCCGGCACGTGCATCGAAGCGCGTGTCAGAAGGCGTGTGCCGGCGGTGAAAAGAGTCGGGTATTCCATGCCGCCGGCGCGGCTGCCCCAGGCAGGGTCCACGACGGTGATGCGTTCGAACGGGTATTCGCCGTACCACAACCCGTAGAAGAAGAGTGCCGCTTCCGTGGCTTCCGCGTGCCGCGGCCCCTGCGCTTCGCGTTCGGGCTGCAGCAGCACGAGCACTTCGACGTCGCGCAGCTCGAGCTTGGTATCGGGACCGAACGCGGCCCGGGCGCGTTCGACCTCGGCCGGGTAACGGGCCGCCCAATCGGCGTAGCGGAAGGTGCTGCGGTGGGTCGCAAACCCGGGATCCGCGGTCCACGTGAAGTCGTGCACCCGCGGAGTGCGGCCCGGGCCCTCGGTCCGCTCGCGGTCCGATTCCGACGGAGCCACGAACCGCGCCTCGACCCGGTCGCCGCGCACTTCGCTCGACACCCGCAGACCGGAGCCGCCCACGCGGTCCGCGTACTCGGCGGGCAGGTCGAGCCGCACGTCGTACGTGCCGAAGTCGGCGTACCACTCGGTCCACGCGTGGAAGTTGTGGCAGTTCCAACCGCGCTCGCCCTCCCACACACCCAGCTTGGGGAACCACTGGGCCATCAGCAGGAAGTCGTCCTTCTGGCCGGTGCGCCGCTCGGCGCGTGGAACTCGCGCGGACCATTCGAGGCGCAAGGTGGCCGTCTCCCCACCCGCCACGGGACGCGGCAGGTCGACGGCGAATACGGTGCGGTCGTCGGGGTAGTCGTCGGGCGCCAGGAAGCGCAACGACGGCAGGAGGTCCACCTCCTGTTCGCCGTCGACGAGCCACAGACCCGTCACCTTCGAGAAACCGAAGCCGTCGCCCTTTTGGTCGCGCTCCGCCAGGCGGTCGCCGAGGTCGCGGTCCACGCTGGCGTGCACGGACCGGTCGTTCGCGAAGGCGTTGTAGTAGAGGTGGAAGCGGAGGTCCGAGGCGGCCGCGTCGGACCCGTTGGTCCACGTCAGGTCCCACGCGCCGACGAGGTTGCGGCCGTCCGCGTCGAGCCGCGCGTGGATGCGGTAGTTCGCCCGGTTCGCGCCGCCCAGGTTCTCGCCCCGGGGCGCGCCGCGTTGGCCCGCCCGGGGGCCGCCGGCGGGACCAGCTTCGGCCTGTTCGGCCCGCGCAGCCCGGCGCAGGGCCGCGACCTCGGCCGGTGTGCGAAGCACGGGATCGCCCGCGGTGGCTCCCCCGCCCGTGGTGGCGCCGGATCCGGATCCGCCGTTCGCGGCGAAGCCAACGGCTGCGAGCAGCCCAACCGCGAGGGCTACGGGCACCGGGAGGGACGCCGCGCCGCGCCGGGGGTGGACCGACCACGGGATGCTTTGGTATCGACACAAGTCCATAGGAGCGCTCGGTTTACGTCGGTCGATGCCGGGCTACCGGGGGGGCCTGGCGCGGATCGCGTCGGATTCTAGGCGAAATCCCCTCAGGCCGAGGCGGCCCCCGTCGATAACCCCAGGTGGTGGGCCCTACCGGCCCCCAGGTAGGTTTTTATGGAGATCCGCAGCAACGAGCCCAACCCGCGCCGCATCCTGCAGGCCCGGGTCGACGAGGCGGCCGCCGACGCCCTGCGCCGCGCCCGCGAACAGAACCGCGAGGGTGCGCGCCTGGAACGCCCGGAGTCCGGCGAAGTGGACCGGGCCCTGCGCGCCCGCATGGAAGCCGCCCGCCGCAAGGAAGCGCGCCTCGACAACGCCGCCGCGGACTCGCGTCCGGCCGGCGAGCGCTCGGGTCTGGATCAAGTGCAGCTTTCGAGCGGTGCCCGCGCGGTGCTCGAAACCCGCGGCCCTGCCGCCGAACGCGGCGCCACGGACCCCACGCACATGGCGAAGTTCCGGGACTTGATCGCGGAGGGCGGCCTCTTCACTCCCGAGCGCATCGAACAGGCGGCCCGCCGCCTCCTCTCCGGCGACGTCTGATCGGGTTCACGGGTCGCGGCTCCGCCGTGGCCCAGGGGCACCCCGGTGCGTTTGTTCGCATCGGGGTGCCGTCGTATCCGGACCGCCGCGACAGGTCCGTCACCACCGGACGTTGGGTAGGCTGAAACCATGGACTTTTCCCCCCGCCGCGGACTGTTGCTCGCCCTCGCCCTGAGCCTGACGTCCTTCGCCTGTCCGCAGGATCCGGCCCCGGTGCCCGATCCGGCGCCCGGGCCCGCAGCCGCCCGCACGGCCGAGCGCTCCCCGCTCGTGCCGCCGCGACGGGTCTACTTCCTCGGCCACAGCCTGCTATCGGACGTGCCCGACTTCGTCGCGCACTTCGCCGCGGCCATCGGCGTGCCGTTCGAGTACCGCGAGCAGAACATCCCGGGCGCGTCACTGCAGTGGCAGTGGCAAGAGGCCGAGCGCGCCAAGGCCCCGGGGTACCAATCCGGCTTCAACCCGCCGTTCGGGGGCGCGTACTTCGACGAGCTGCCGAAGGGCACCTACGATGCCGTGGTGTTGGTCGACAGCGTGCCGCGGGGCGGTGAGGCGCTCGAGAGCGATACCGTCGAGTACCTGGTGCGTTTGACGGAAATGGCGCGCAAGGCGAATCCAAAGGTCCGCATCCTGTTCTACGAACCGTGGCATTGCATCCACAGTGGCACGGCCAAGGGTTGTGAGCACGACACGTCCCACCCGAACTCGAAGTTGCCGTGGCGCGAGCGGCTCGCGGCGGATGGGCTCATGTGGGAGCGCATCGTCGCGGCGGCGAACGACAAACTTCCCGAGGGTGCGGCGCCGATCGAGTCGATCCCGATGGCGCGTGCGTTGGGCCGACTCGCCGATGCGATCGATGCGGGCGAAGTCGAGGGGTTCCGCTCGTGGCAGCAGCTCTTCGCCGACGACATCCACCTCACCCATCCGGGCAAGTTCTTCGCGGGCCTCGTGACGTACACCGCGCTCTACCAGAGGGCCCCCGATCGCATGCCGATCGCCGCAAAGAACCGCTGGGGCGGAAGCTATTGGGACAATCCCAACTGGCAGGGCGAGAAGTGGCCGCCGCCCAGCGCCGACGCCGCGCGCGCCATGGAGCGCGTCGCCGCCGAGGTGTTGCGGAAGCCGTAACCCAACCCGCCACCGCGGGGGGGCGCTGTAGCGGAGCTTGGAGTTTGGGGCGGGCTTTCAGCCCTTGTCTCGTGCAACCATCCAACCTGGGGCGTTGCCCCAGGCTACGATCGGGCGCGCCATTGGCGCTTCGGAGCACCGTTGGCGCACGCGATGCGCGCCGTTCACGGCGCGCATTCCTCCGCGACGCACAACAATCCGCGCCGCACGTCGACCCGCGAGGCACATCGATCCGCGACGCACATCGATCCGCGCCGCACCGCAAGTCCCGACGTACATCGAGCCGCAACGATTGCGTCCGTCCGGAAGGGGCAACGCCCCGCCCGATCGTAGCCTGGGGCAACGCCCCAGGTATTGGAGCAGGACCCGCCCGGGCTGAAGGCCCGGGACATGCCGTCGGCACGCGGATGATGGCACCGCGCGATGGGCGGGTGTGATGGA
>WGMC01000020.1 GCA_016125265.1 Planctomycetaceae bacterium | reverse complement strand
TGTCTGGTGGTGCTTTGGGGCCGTGGCATCCGCAGTCGACCTTGAACAGGTCGTCGAGGACGGCCGCGGCCCCAAAGTGCCACCAGGCGGCGAAAGGCGGCCGAAGGCCGCCGGTTGGGCCGTCCGATCGCAAACGTGGTGAATAATCCGGGCTAGGCTGATGGCGGTCCCCCCAGCCCCCATCCAGCCCCCATGAAGCTCGAAGCCTTCGCGCTCCTTTCCCTGCTGGCCTTCCCCGCGCGGTCGCAACCCGAAACAGCGCAACCCGAAACAGCGCCCGCAACCCAGTCCCACGAAGTGCTCGAATGGGACCCCATCGAACTCGCGCGCGGCGAACGAACGGTCGGGCGGGAACACATCGCGCTCCGGCGCGGCCGGTTCGAGTACCGCTTCGCGACCGAAGCCAACCGCGTCGCGTTCCTGAAGGACCCGGAGAACCGCGCCATCCAGTGGAACGGCGCCTGCGCGCGCATGGGGCCGCTTTCGGGCAAGGGGCAACTCGCACTCATCGCAGAGCACGGCGGCAAGCTCTACATCTTTGCGTCGTCGCAGTGCCGCGAAACGTTCCTCGCGGCGCCGGAGCGGCTGCTCGAGCGCGACGAGCTGCCTCCCGACGTCACTCCCGACGCACGGGCCGAAGCCCTCGCGCTGCTCGCCCGCGCGGAGGCGGCATTCGGCGGCACCTCCGCCATCGCTGGTGCGACCGCGCTGCGCCTCTGCCACACCCGGGAGGAGCCCAGCGGCGGCGTCGCGTACCCCGTGCGCGACGAACACTGGTACACGTTCGGGGACGGCGGCATCGACTCGATCGTCAGCGAATCCGCGTGGGACGCGAGCGCGTGGGGCACGACGCTCGCGGGCGAACGCGGCGGCTCGTACAGCGTCCGCGGAGGCAAGCGGACGGAGGACGGCGAGCTCGAACCCAGCCAACGGCTCGCGTTCCTGCGCGAGCGCCTGCGCCACCCACTCGTCCTGCTGCGGGTCGCGCGTTCCCCCGACGCGCGTGTCGCGCCCGCCGGAGCGCGCGAACTGCGCGGGCGCGGGGCAACCGGCCTCCTCGTGGCGTACGCGGGCGCGAACACGACCCTCTGGCTCGACCGCGAGAACGGCGAACCGCTGGCGGTCTCTTTCGTCGGCCGCGGTCCCAACCTGGCATTTGGCGCCAGGGAAGAGCACTTCGCCGAGCTCGTCCCCGTGCCCTCCCGCACGCGAGCGGACACGGCCCTGCGATTGCCGAGCCGCGTCGAAGTCTGGCACGACGGGGCGCGCGCGCCGGGCCTCGACCAGACGTGGCCCGTTCTCGAGTTGGATGCGGAACCGGCCAAAAGAGAGCCGGCCAAGCGCTAACGCTGCCGGCGCGTCTCTTCGAGCAGCACCTGGGGCAAGAGGCGCTCGGCGAACGCCCGCGCCTCCGGGTGTCCCATTTCCTCGGCGCGTGTGTACCAGCGCTGCGCCTCGATCACGTCCTTGGGCCGCCCGGCGCCGCGCTCGTGGGCCAGGGCCAACAGGAACGCCCACTCGCCGTCGCCCTCCTCGTCCAGGTGGCTTTCGATGTAGTCGAGGCCAAGCGACACGTCGGGCAGAGACCGCGCCTCGCCGCTGTACAGGTAGAGCGACACCACGTTGAGGCACGCGATGCCGTGGCCCTGTTCGCAGGCGCGCGCGAAGTAGTGGGCCGCGCGGGCGCGGTCCTCGGGCACGAACTGGCCGGCGAGGTGCAGCGCCCCCAACATGTTGAGCTCGTCCTTGCCGCCCAACGCGGCGCCGTACTGGAGTTGCTCCACCAGCACCGCCTCCGCCCTCGCGTCCCCCGCCTCGGCCGCGCTGCGCCAGAACGCGATCGACTTGCCGGGGTGGTCGTGGGAGAGGAAGCCCGTGCCCAAGAGGCTCAGGAAGAACGCCGACCAGACGGCCATGTGCACGAGGTTGGCGCGGTCGGGACGGAAGGCCTCCCACCAGCGATTGAAGCGGCCGATCGGGCCGAAACGCGACACACGTTCGATCGCAGGCACCAAAAGGTTGAGGATCGGCACCGGCAGGAGTTTGTCCCAGAACGGCGGCACGTCGAAGGACTCGAACACGCGGAACAGGCCGAAGTAGAGGGCGCCGTAGAGGAACCCGAACAGCAAACGCCCGGTGTTGCTGCGCGGCGACGTCGACGGGTCGGTGACCAGAAGGTGCAACCCCAAGAAGATCGTCGCGCCGATGTTGACACTGACGAAGTAGTAGAGGCCCGTCGTCTGGTGGTAGGCGAGGTTCGCGAGCACCAAAGCCAGGGTCGCTCCGAACGTCACTAGCGTCACGGAGAAGTGGTACTGGACGATCAAACCGAGCACGAACAGCAGCAGGTACGCGTCCGGCAGGGTTTCGAACGCCGCCGCCAGCTCGGCGCCCCACGTGAACTCGAAGGTCGAAGCGGTGGCGATCAACGCCACCGCCGCGAGCGACTGCCCGAACACGGACGGGTTGAAGATGTGCGTGCGACGGCCGTCGCGGCGCCACTGCACGAACTCCTTGCCCAGGGCCCCGGCAGTGACCATGGCGAACTGCAGGAAGAACCACTCCGCCTTGAACCACAAGAGCAGGTTCGTGCTGAAGATCACGGGCACGGGCCCGAAGCCGAGGCGGAAGACCCGTCCGCGCGACCACGCCAATAGAGCCAGGAGACCGTAGAGGTAGACGATCTGCGCCAGAATCAACGGCGCCTCGAGGCGGAACTCCCTCCAGTAGCTCGCCCAGTAGACGTAGATGCAAAGCTGCACCGACGCTTGGATCCAGTGGGCCTTGACGACCTCGACGGCGACCGGGAACCCGGTGCCGCGGCGCGCGATCCACAGCGCGAGCGAGCCGAGCACCAGCACTCCCGACGCGGCGGCGAGTCCGATCTGCAGGCCGCGGCTCCCGGAGACGATCGGCAGCGCCAAGAAGACGAGGAGCGCGGCGCCGAGGCCGAGCGGCAGGGCAAGCCAGCGACTGCCCGTCGGATCGGTCCCGGAGACGGCCGCGGGGCGCGGCGGTTCGGTGGCGACGGGGGCAAGCGGCTGGACCACGACTTCCAAAGTCTACGGTCCGAGTACCTCGCCGAACGGGTCGAGGGACCAACGGCGCACCTTGCGTCGCAGGCGCGCGCGGCGACCGGGCCGGTCGACGATGGACGCGGCGAGCAGCGCTGCGAGCGCCGCATCGACGACCCCGACGTCGAGGAACGGGGTGCCGGTGCGCACCTCGAACAGACCGCGCACCTCCGCGCGGCGCACGGACGGGGCCCGCCGCCCGAGCACCCGCGGCGATCCCTTGCGGCCGCGTCGCAGCACCACCTGGTAAACGTCCCCGCCAGCCGCCCAGAGCAGCTCCACGTCGGGCCCCCGCTCCGCGCCCGGTGCGAGCGGATGGCGCGGAATCCAGCGGCTCCCGTCCGGACCGCCGCGGCAGGCGCTGCCGACGGAGCGAGCCAGGCTCTCGAACCGCTCGGTGCGCTGCTGCCGCCGTCCCACGCGGGAACCAGTCTACGGAGCGTTACCGAGTGCGGACAAAATCTGCCGGGCATCGCCTTCGCAGGCTGGCCGCCGAAGGCGATGCCCGGCAGATTTTGTCCGCACTCGGTAACGCTCTTCGAAAACCGGCTGTCCCGGCGTAGAGGGTAGGCTGCGCCGTAGGGGGCAGGGTCGGGTGGGCCGGTCGAGTACCGTGGCACACCCGGGTCCAAGGCGGCGGGGCGAAGGTGCCCGCGGCCACCCCCGAGCCCCGTTGGTCCGCCCGAAGGAACACCCCATGCAAAACGCCGACCCGGCCGCCCTCGATCGCCTCCGCCAGGCCCACACCCGGCTCAAGAACGAACTGGCCCGCGCGATCGTCGGGCAGACCCAGGTGGTCGACCAGTTGCTCATCGCCCTCCTGGCCCGGGGCCACTGCCTCCTGCAGGGGGTGCCCGGCCTGGCGAAGACGCTGATGATCTCGAGCTTGGCGAAGACCCTGGACCTTGGGTTCAACCGCATCCAGTTCACCCCCGACCTGATGCCCTCGGACATCACGGGCACGGACCTCCTGACCATCGACCCCGAAACCGGCGCGCGCGGCTTCCGCTTCGCCAAGGGGCCGATCTTCACGAACGTGCTGCTGGCCGACGAGATCAACCGCACGCCGCCCAAGACCCAGGCCGCGCTGCTCGAATCGATGGTCGAGCGCCAGGTCACGGCCGGCGGCCAGCGCCACGTACTGCCGGACCCGTTCTTCGTGCTGGCGACGCAGAACCCGATCGAACAGGAGGGCACCTACCCCCTGCCGGAAGCCCAGCTCGACCGGTTCATGTTCATGGTGCGAGTCCCCTACCCGACCGCCGACGAGGAACGCGAGATCCTGCGCCGCACGACGGGCGACGCGGTGGCCGAGCTGAGCCAAGTGCTGGGCGCCGAAGAGCTGCTCGCCATCCAACAGGCCGTGCGCCAGGTGCCCGTCGCGGACGAGGTCATCGACTACGCGCTCGCGCTGACACGCGGCACCCGAGTGCACGGGGACGCGCCGCTCGAGTTCCTGAAGAGCTGGGTCAGTTGGGGCGCCGGGCCGCGCGCCAGCCAGTTCCTGATCCTCGGCGCGAAGGCCCACGCGGCCATCGCCGGGCGGGACCACGTGGCGTTCGACGATGTGCGGGCGATCGCGCACCCGGTGCTGCGCCACCGCATCGTGACGACGTTCGCGGCCGCCGCCGAGGGCATCACCTCGGACAGCGTGTTGGACCGGTTGCTCGACGAAGTGGACCCCCGCCAGGCAGGCGTGCGCCTGATGGGCGTCGCGGCCCCTGCCAAGGCGCGGGCCTGATCCGCGCCGCATCCGCACCAACAACCGACCGTGGCCAAAGACCCCGCCGCATCGCCGCCCAAGAAGGCCGGCAACCGCTTCGATCCGGCGGTTCTCGACCGTTTGGAGCAGCTTTCGTTCGTGGCCCGCACGGTGGTCGAGGGTTTCATGGCGGGCAGCCACCGCTCGCCGCGGCGCGGCAGTTCGGTCGAGTTCGCGCAGCACCGCGAGTACGTGCCCGGCGACGACCCACGCTACGTCGACGAGCGCATCTTCGCGCGCTCGAACCGCTTGGTCGTGAAGGAGTTCGTCGCCGAGACGAACTTCGCGCTGCACCTCCTGGTCGACTGCTCGGCGTCGATGGGTTTTGGCAGCCTGGCGTGGAGCAAGTTCGACTACGCGCGCTGGTGCACGGCGGCCCTCGCGTACCTGGTGCTCGCGCAGCGCGACACGGCGGGCCTCGTCCTGTTCGACGAGGCCGCCCGCGCGAAGGTGCCCCCGGGCAACGGCGCTGGCCAGGCGGCGTCGATCATCGCCAGTTTGGAAGCTGCCACAGCCACGGGCGAAACGCGCGTCGGCACGGTGCTGCAGTGGCTCGGCACACGCCTCAAGAGCCGCGGCATCGTCGCCGTGTTTTCGGACTTTCTCGACGACCCCGAGGTGGTGCTCGAGGGAGTGCGGCGCCTCGCGATCGCGGGGCACGAGCCGATCCTCTTCCAAGTGCTCGACCCGCGCGAGCTCGACTTCGACTACGCGGGCAACCTGCGGCTCGAGGACCTCGAGGGCCCCGGTCGCATCCAGGTGGACCCGAAGGCCATCGCGCAGGCCTACAAGGAAGAGCTCGAAAAGCACCAGAACGTCCTGCGCCGCGGCGCAGCCGCGAGCGGCGTGGACTTCCTGACACTCGTCACCTCGTCGCCCGTGGACGTGGTGCTGTCGGCCTACTTGGCGCGCCGCATGGCGCGGGCCCGCGACGGGGGGCGCTGACACATCCGCCTTGTTCGACGGTCTGCAGAATCCGGCCCTCGCCTTCGGCGCGCTTGCGGCCCTCGTGCCGCTCATCATCCACCTCCTGAACCAGAGGCGGCACCGGCCCCTCGCGTTCGGGGCGATGCGCTTCGTGCTGGCCGCGTACCGGCGCACCCGGCGGCGCGCGCAGATGGAGAACCTGCTGCTGTTGCTCCTGCGCATGGGCGCCGTGGCGCTCCTCGCCTTTGCGTTGGCGCGCCCCTTCAGCGGCGGGGACAGCCCGTTGACGCTCCTGACGGAGAGCCGGCGCGACGTGTTGCTCGTGATCGACGCCTCGGCGTCGACGGGCTACCGCGAACACGTCGAGAGTGTGTTCGAGCGCATCGTCACGAGGGCCCGCGAGCGTGTCGCCGACCTCGACGGCAGCCGCGGCGATCGCGTGCGAGTGTTGCTCGCCGACGGCGCGCCGCGCCTGATCGCTTGGCGCACGCCGGACGAGGCGACCAGTGCGCTCGCGACCCTCGCTGAGCCCAGCGACGGCCCCATGGACCTGGCCGCGACCCTGGCCGAGGTGCGCCGCATCGCTGCCGTCGAGATGGCCGGCGATGGCGCGGCCCTCGAGATCGTGCTGCTGACGGATCTGCAGCGCGGTGCCTTCTTCCGCGACGCCGGAGCGGCGCCGCCCGCGGACGGGGCAGGCGGTGCACAAAACGGTGCGGCGGAGGGGAGCGCGTCCGATTGGCGCGGCGAACTCGACGCGCTGGCCGCGATGGAAGCGCGCGTGCGTGTCGAAGACCTGGGCGCCCCCGAACCCACGCCGCCCAACCTCGGTGTGTTGGCCGTGACGCCGACCGAACCGGTGCTGGGCCCAAGCCTGCCGGTCGAAGTCGAGGTGCTCGTCGCCAACCACGGCACGGTGTCGTCGCTGGTGCGTGTTTCGCTTGCCGTCGACGGCGAACGCCTGCCCACACGAAGCGTCGAGGTGCCCGCCCGCGGCACCGCGCGCGCCCTGTTCCCCACGCAGTTCGAACGACCCGGGCCGCACGTGCTCGAGGCGAGCCTCGAGGGCGACCGCTTGACCTTCGACGACGGCCGCGCGGACGTGCTCTGGGTGCCCGCGCCCGTGCGTGTGCTCGCCGTCAACGGCGCTCCGGTTTCGGACGACATCGAGAAGGACGCGCTCGGACTCGTGCTCGCGGCTCTCGAGCCGTTCCAGACCGACGACAGCCTGTTGAGCGCGTTCACGCCTTTCCAGGTGCGCACCGCCAACCCGTTCGAACTCGCCGACGAGGACCTCGACCTCGGCGACTTCGACGTGATCCTGGTCGCGGGTGTGGAGAGCCTGGCGAGTCCCGCCGTGGCGCGCCTCGAGGAGCGTGTGCGCCAGGGCGCCGGTCTCGTGCTCGCCCCCGGCGAAGCAACGGTGCCCGAGGCCTGGAACGAGGCGCTGTTCCGCGCCGACGGCACGGGCCTCTTGCCCGCGGACATGGACCGGCGCGTCTCCGTCTCCTCGCGCCGCGAGTCCTACTTCCGCGTCGCGCGATTCGAAGAAACGCACCCGGCGCTCGAGTTCTTCGCTGAGCCGCGCTGGCGTCCCCTGCTCACCGAAGTGCCGTTCTACGACTTCGTCGCGGTGCGGCCCCTGCCGGACGCGTCGGTGCTCGCGGCGCTCGACGACGAACCGGGCAGTCCGCTGCTGCTCGAACGCCCCTTCGGCTCGGGTCGCGTGCTGCTGTTCACGAGTTCGCTGAACCCGGACTGGAACCGCCTTTCGCTCTCGGCGCGCACACTGGTGCCGTTCGCGCACGAACTGCTGCGCCACGCCGCGCGGCAAGAACCGCCGCGGCGCACGCTGGCGCTCGGCGAGGCCCTGCTGCCGCGGTTCGACGCCTTCCCGCGCAACCCCGTCCTCGTGGCGCCCGGCGGCGAACGCCGCGCCCTCGGCGGCGACCCGCGCGAGGTGGAGAACGGTTTCGAGCTCGATCCGATCCTCGGGGCCGACCGCGCGGGCCTGTGGCGCGTCGAGAGCGACAACGGCGAACGCGTGAGCTTCGCGATCGCGCCCGATCCCGCCGAGGGCGACCTGGAGCGTGTCTCCGGCGCCGAACTGTCCAGCTTGCACCCGGCCCTCGTGCCCGTCGCCCAGGACCGCGACCGCAGCGGCCGCGCGGAACCCAGCGGTTCGCGCGGCGAACTGTGGCGGCCCATCGCGCTCCTCGCGCTCCTGGCCCTGGTCGGCGATTCCCTGTTCGCGGCGTTCCTCGGCCGGCGGAGATCCCACGGATGAGCGCACAAACTGCCGAGCCCCAAGAGGTCGAGGCGCCGCGCGCCGACACCGCGACGCTCGCCGACACGTCGCCCGATTCCAGCACCTACGTGCAGTTCGCGGACATGCCCGCCGCGTGGGTCGTCGTGCTGGTGGTGCTGCCGCTCCTCGCCGTTTTGGCCTTCGGCGCGTACTGGCGCGAGCCCATCCCGCGGGTGTGGCGCAACGTGCTCGGCACCCTGCGCTTCGTGTCGCTTTTCCTTTTGGCCGCGATCCTGGCGCGACCGGTGCTCGTGCAGCAGCGCGAAGAGGTCTACCCCGCCGAAGTGCTGGTGCTGGTCGACGATTCCGCCAGCATGCGGCGCCAGGACGCGTACCAGGGCGACGGCGCGGCGCGGGCCGAGTTGGCGCGCGTGGTGGGCGGAGCGCCGGACCAGTTGAGCCGCGCCGAACAGGTGCGCCAGGCGGTGCAGTCGGTGCTGGTGCCGATGCTCGAGGCGGGCTCGTACCGCGCGCGCTGGTTGCGTTTCGATGCAGCGCTGTCGCCGTGGGATCCGTCGCAGCCCCTCGAGGGCCGCGGCGGCGCCACGCACCTCGGCGACGCGCTGGTCGCGGCCCTCGCGCAGCAGCGCGGGCGCCACATCACGGACGTGGTGGTGCTCAGCGACGGACGCGGCACCGGCGGCATTCCGATCGAAGAGGCTGCGCGCGCCGCCAGTGCCGCGGGCCTGCCCGTGCACACCGTGGTCGTCGGCGACACACGGCCCGAGCGCAACGCGGTGCTCGAACTGGTCGACGCCCCCACCGCGGCCCTCGAGGGCGACGAGATCGCGATCGCCGTGCGCGCCTCTGGCCGCGGCAGCGCGGCGGGCGCGCGTGTCGAGGTGTTGCTCGAGGAACTGGGCTTGGCCGAAAGCGGCGACGCGCCGGGCCTCGGGCGGTTGCTCGACCAGAAGGAGCTGTTGCTCGACGAAGCGGGCCAACGCCTGGTGCTGATCGCACCGCCGGGCCGCGCGGACACGACGAGCGGCGAGCGCCGCCTGCGAGTCAGCCTGCCGCCGCTCGACGGCGAAACACTCAGCGACGACAACCACCTGGAGATCGTCGTGCGGGTGAGCCCCGAGAAGGTGCGGGTGCTCTACGTCGAGGGATACCCGCGTTGGGAGTACCGCCGCCTGGCGCTCGACTTCCTGCGCCGCGCCGAATCGGACATCGACTTCCAGGCGTGGCTCGCCAGCGCCACGAAGGACTTCCCCCAGGAACACAGCCCCGGGTTGCCCGCGCTGACGTCGCTGCCGATCACACGCCGCGAGCTGCTCGACAACTACGACGTGGTGATCCTCGGCGATGTGAACCCGTACAGCCTGGAGCCCGATCCGGCGCGCGCGGAGGAGTTCCTCGAGTCCCTGCGCGCCTTCGTCGAGGCGGGCGGCGGGCTCTTGTTCCAAGCGGGCGAGTTCGACAACCCGCGTTCGTTCGTCGGCACCCCGATCGAGGACCTGCTGCCGATCGTGCTGGATCCGGTCGACGACGCCGGGTTCGCCGGCGACCGCACGCAGGCCTTCCGGCCGCGGCTCGAAAGCCCGCTCGATCCGCACGAGATCGTGCGCCTGCACCCGGACCCGGAAACCAACCGGCGCTTGATCGAGGAGGAGGGCGGCCTCGAGGGTCAGTTCTGGTACGCACCCGTCGCGCGCGCGAAACCCGGCAGCGAGGTGCTGCTGCGCCACCCGCGCGACCAGAACCGTCACGGCAACCGCGTGTTGCTCGCCCTCGGCTATTTCCCGCAAGGCCGCACCATGTTCATGGGGCTCGACTCGACCTGGCGCTGGCACTTTCTCTTCGGCCCGCGGTACTTCGAGCGCTTCTGGAAAGGCTCCCTGCGTTGGCTCGCCCTGGCGCGCCTGCGCGGCGGCGACCGCCGCTTCCGGCTGGAGGCGACCCGCTCGACCTACGACATCTCCGAGCGGGTGGTGCTCGAGGCCCGCGTGCTGGACGAGGACTACCGCCCGTCGGTCGAACCCGAGGAGACGGTGCGCTACTCCGGCCCCGACGGCGAGGAGCGCGAACTCCTGCTGGGCGCCGCCGGCGACCGCGGCGGTGTGTACCGCGGCTCGCTCGAAGTCGAACGCCCGGGCGCGTGGCGCGCGTGGATCGACCGCGGCGGCGAACGCGTGGCGGTGGCCGACTTCGAAGTCGTGCTCCCGACGCGCGAGAACCAGGACCCAAGCCCCGACCCCCTCTCTCTCTCCCTACTCGCCCGCCTCACGGGCGGCGAGCACGTGGAGCTGTGGCGACTGCCCACCCTCTCGACGCAACTGCCCGGCGGCGAAGAACGCCGCGAGCCGATCTCGTCGAGCCTGGAAGACCTGTGGGACCACTGGTGGACCCTACTGCTGCTCGTAGCGGTACTCGCCACCGAGTGGACGCTGCGCAAGCGCCTGGAACTCGTCTGAAGCAACTGCTCCCCCGCCAGCCCCCCCCCGCCCCGAAGCGCCAGACTCTGTGGACCGACTCTGGCGCCTCCACGGCCAACGACCCGCAACGCCCGCGCACGAACGCCTACCGCCGCTGGCCACGCTGATCAGAGACTTCGAACTCGCGTTGGTTGCTCCGATGAAGTCGCTCGAAGACGCCCTCGTTGACGCCTTCATCGTTCCCGCGAAGCGTGAGCGCTACAAAGGACATCTGGCGGACCGCAGGCGTCGTGCGAAGATCCTCGACGGGCTGAACCACTGCAGTGACTTCGATCCGCGGTACGCAAGTGAAATCCCATCGAAGACGGATATCGTCGCACTGCTTCGGAGTCGAGGTGCACCGGAGTCCTGCCACGTCATCTCAGATGCACGTGAACTGGATGGGCGGACGATGCGCCTGCAGGAAGCCATCGACGAGACGGAAGTGCATATGCAGGGGACGCTGATCGGGTGCGTTCCGGGGCGACTAGCGTACTACTACGGAGAAGGCGGAGAACAGCGCCTGCTACTCGAAAGGGCACCCAACAAGCCGAAGCAGACGGACGTCCCGTCGGGCCGTCGCTGATCGGCAATGCGTTTGGGTGGACCATGTCCGACTCTTACCCTCCGGCAAGAACCATGGTTTCACGCGTTGGAGTTCTGGTGCGGCTCGCGGCTCTCGTCTCGATCGCCAGTGGCTTGGTCGGAGGCGCCGTCTGGTTCACGGACTTGAGCGACCGAGCCGATGGCGACGATCTGCGCTGGGGCTGGTGGCACAACCCGTTCCTGCGATTCGATCCGTTCAGCGAGCTCTACCTCGACATCTCGGTGTGGGTGCTGCTCGGATGCGCAGCGGCGTCCGGCCTCGGCGGCCTGCTGCTGCTGGCCCGGAACCCGTTGGGCCGGCGCTTGGTCACCGGCCAGGCAGTTGTGGCGATCGCAACCAACGGCGTCGTTGTCGTCTTCCTGGTGTTGATGGCTCTCGGGATCTTGGCGCTGGGCTGGACAAGGGAGGCGCTGGCGCTTCGGCTCGGATCGATCTGCGTCAACCTGGCACTGTGGAGGTTCCTGAGGACCAGCGCGGTGCCCGATTCGGTGAGTGGCCCGAGCCGAGCCCGCCCCACGGCGCGCAGCAGCTGACCGCCGCTTCGGTTCGGAGTCGACACACTCCTCTGCCGTCGCCACCCGCGGTCGCCGGACTCTTAGAGTTCGGGGCTGGTCAGGCGTTCGCCTGTCGCGGTTGGGACTTGCTCACCCGCGGGACGCGCTCAAGTCCCCGTGAGCCGCTGAACCGCAGAGTCGGGGGCGAAGATCACGGAGACGGTGAACATTCCATCGACATTCGCGTTGATGTCGAGTGCCCAACCAAACCGCTCGCACAGGCTCGTGACAATGGAGAGCCCAAAGCCGAAGGATCCCTGCCCCCTGTCGATCGGCGAGCGATCACAGACTCGGTTCTGCACCGTCAGGAGCTCTCCCACCACGCTCGTCAGAACTTGTCCCTCGTCCGAGTGTCCGAGCGCGTTCAAGACGAGGTTTCTAACGACGATTTCGACGATGGCGCGCGGAGCCTGCACTTCCGCGCTCCCCTCGAGCTCGAGATCGATCCGTTCGCCTCCGCCTGCGAACACGAGGGGCATCTCGTCGATGCACTGCTGAACGACGTCCGTCAGGGAAACCGCGTCGCTCTGCTCAACCGGCGGCCGGTCACGAGCGAGCCACAGGAATGCCTGGATCAGTCGGTGCATGTCGTCCGTTGCCAATCGCATTCTCCGGAGCGGTCGACTCGACGCCACATCCACCCCACCGCCATTGTCGAGCAGCTCGATGGCGCCGCGCATGACAGTCAGGGGTGTCCTGAGCTCGTGGCTCGCGTCGCGAGTGAAGCGCTCCTGACGCGCCAACACAGAGAGCACCCGCCCCCGCGCGGTGTACCACCGTCTGGCGATACGTCCGATCTCGTCCTCGTGGAAGTTTGCCAAGCCAGCTTCAATCTCCGCTTCGGTTCGCTTTTCGTCAACCAGTTCCTCGAGACTGTTCAGCGCCCGAAACACCTGGAGGCAGTTGCGCACGCTGACGCCCAAAGCAAGAGCTCCGATGAGCATCCCCACCCCCATGGCCCAGTACATGAGAACGGAGCTTTCGGTTCCCTCGTACTGAACGACGTCTTGCGCAACGATCAGCGGGTCAGGGCTACCTGGGATTTCTCGAACTGCAACAAAGAACTCTGAGCGCTTGCCTTCGAACTCCACGCCATCGAGTTCATGCACACCCGGGGCGAGGCCCTCGAGCACGCCTCGCAGGTCCTGCGGAATCTCCGCCCGGTTCCACCATGCCCGCAACCCGGGCCGGAGCAGAGCGCCAGTGCGTTTGACGGGAAGGTCCTCCGCCAACTCGTCTGCCGTGGAAGCAACGACCCTCTCCAGGATGAGCTCCTCCGTGAAGTGGCCGACAGCAACTACGGCGAGACTGTACGCGATCACGAGTGCAACAGCCGGCAGAATGGCGGCCGACAACAGGCGGGCGCGGAGACTACGTTCACGACCCATCGGTATCTCTCACTCGCAGGTTGTAGCCAACACCGTGAACGGTATGGAGGAGCTCTCCTGCTCCTGCGCCGCCGAGCGCCTTTCGAACCGCATAGACGTGGGTCCTCAACACGCCATCGCTGGGTGGATGCTTGCCCCACACTTGCTCTCGAATCACTTCCCTTCGCACGATGTTCGGAGCGCTGCGAAGCAGCAGCTCGAGAATCCTGGTGCCAATGCGACTCAACTTGACCACGTCGCCTCGAAAGCGCACTTCCCACTTCGCCAGGTCGAGGTCCAAGTCTCCGTAGCTCAGGCTTTCACCGTCGATCGAGGACCCCTCGGCACGACGATGCAGCGATTCCAAGCGCACGAGGAGCTCGCGAAGCTCGAACGGCTTCACCAAATAGTCGTCGGCCCCTGCCTCGAAGCCCTCGAGTTTGTCTTCGAGCGTATCCCTCGCGGTCAAGATCAGCATGGGGGTGCGTGTTCCTCGCTCCACACGAAATCGACGACAAAGTTCGAGCCCGGTGAGGCGGGGCAACTGCACGTCGACGACCAGTGCGTCGTAGCGTTCCGCACACGCCATTTTCAGTCCCGTGCGACCGTCGACCGCCAGGTCCACCTCGTGGCTCCTGCGCTCGAGGAACTCCACGACGTTCTCGGCGACGAGCTGATTGTCTTCGATCAGGAGAATGCGAATGGTTTCCGGGTGTCCTTGGCGGCACGAGACTCACTGGGCTTTCCGATGCTCTTCGACCGTCGCCGTCCTTTGACCGCGGCGCAACCCCGCCGCTTGTCGACTCCTTGCTGCAGAACGCAAGCGCCACCTCCGAGGAGGTGGCCGTACGACGCTACCACAATCATCTCCGCCTCGGAACGCCTGGGGGGCGCTCACGCACGCGCGCTGGCGATGCGCAGCTTTTCGAGCACGGCAAACGCAGTGGGGATCACCACCAGGATCCACGGGGTTGCGAGCAGCAAGCCGCCGGCCAGTGAGAGGGCCATCGGAGCCATGAACTGAGCCTGAGGGGACCTCTCGAAGATCATCGGCGCGAGCCCGACCGCCGTCGTGACCGTCGTGAGGACGATGGGTCGGAGCCGACGAACCGCGGCGGTCTTCGCGATGGACACCGGGTCCATACCGGACGACCGGAGGCTGTTCGCAGAGTGGAGGAGGATGAGTCCATTGTTGACGAGGACTCCAAGGAGCGCGACCGCCCCGAACAGGCTGATGATCGAAATCTCGACGCCCACTAGAGCGTGAGCCAGCAGGGCTCCTCCGACACCAATAGGGAGCGTCAAAAGAAGAATGAAGGGCTGCACGTAGCTCTTGAGTGGTATGGCGAGCAGCAAATAGATGGCTACGAGCGCGATGAGAAGACCCCTTGCAAGGGACTCCAGCGCGCGCTCCTCCTCCTCGGACTCGCCCGCGATGCGCGCAACTAAGCCGGGAAACTTCTTCGAAAGTTGGGGGAAATGCTCTTCGGTCAGGGTCGCTTCGACTTCGTCCTCGTCGTTGGGAGAGCCTTCGAGCGCAGCGAACACGGTGACCGTGTTCCGTCCATCGCGGCGAATGACCTGCGGACGCACAAAGTCCGCGCGCATGTCCGCCACTTGGGAAAGCGGCACGAGTGCGTCCGAAGCCGTGCGGATCGGAAGCTGCATGAGTCCGTCGAAATCGGCGCGTTCCTCTTTGACTAGGCGCGCCAGCAGGTTGACCTCCCCATCCGGAGTGGCGATTCGTTCGATCTCTGCACCACGTAGCGCATCGCGCACTTGCGCAACCATCTCCCCACGGCTCAGGCCGACGTGCAGTGCGTCGGGCCGCTCGTCGATCGCAAGAACTCGGGTTGTGCGAGGTGCTCCCCGGTCCACCGCCACGTCGCCCGGCAACCCCTGAAAGTACCGGGACAACTCATCGGCGGCGTCCTCCGCCGCCGTCCGATCCGGGTGCTGGAGTTCGATGACCATCGCCTCTGGCTCCTCGCCAAAGACAATGCTGGACCAATGGGCCGAAACGACCTGTTCGGGGGCCGCGAACTCATCACGCCATAGGTCCTGGAACTGCTGCGCCGTGAACTCTCGCTGTTCGACTTGGCCGAGCGAGGCAACGATTGTCATCCGGTGCGGGCCGGGTAGGTTGCCCACCTCTTCGTCCAAATCCGCCCCTCCGCCCACACTCGAGTAGATGGCCAGCGCCTCGGCCCATGCGTCGCCACCCAAGCGGGACGCAGCCCTTTGTGCCGCACCCTCGGCGGCTTCCCGTACCAGGCGGCTCGATTCGAGGGACTGGCCATGCTCGAGCACGAGGTACATCGTGACCTCGTTCGCTTCGATGCGAGGAGTGAAATCGAAGCCCAGCCGCCCCGACGTCACTGGCGCCACCGACACGAGGAGGAAGGCGAGCAGAATCCCAGCGAGGGCCAGAGGCCGACGCATGGCGAATCCAAGGGCCGGCGCAAGCCCGCGGTCGCCGACGCCCGCGAGCAGCGCGGAGACGTAACGCGTCGGCATCCAAGTGCGGTGGGCTCTGCCGCGGTGGGAGTTGGCGAGGTGCGCCGGCAAGAACAGCAGCGCCTCGAGGAGCGATACGAGCAGAACAGCCGTGGCGACCGCCGCAATCGGAGCGAACAGAGTTCCGAACTCGCCTGGTGTGAACCCGAGCGGCAGGAACGCGGCGATGTTGGTGAGGCTGGCACATACGACCGGAATAGCCACGGCTCGCGCGCCGCGGACGGCCGCGCCCATCGGCTCGCCGCCGCCCGCGAGTTCGTTGGAGATGCTCTCGCCGACCACGATGGCATCGTCGACGACGATGCCCAGCACCAACAGCACGGCGAAGAGCGTGATCTGGTTGATGGAGAGGTCCATCCACGGACCAAGCAATAAGAAGGCTCCAAGAATCGAGACCGGGATGCCCAGTGCAACCCAGATGGCTACGCGTGGAGCAACAAAGATGCTGAGAAGCGCGACGACGAACAGCATCCCAAGGAGCCCGTTGTCGACGACCAAACCCAGGCGCGCCGCCAGATCGCTACTCTGGTCGGTCCAAACGGTGGCCCTGGTGCCACTCGGGAGGCTCACACTCCCAAGCACTTTCCCCACGGCGTCGGAAACCTCGACTGGGGTCGAGCCTTCGCGGGGAAAGACCTCCAGCGACAGAGCGGGCTGGCCTTGGAAGGTCTGTTCCGACTGGTGGTCCTCGAACACCTCCGAGACCTCCGCTACGGAACCGAGGCGTACCCCCGTGCCAGTGGTTCCGATGCTCAAGTCGAGGGCACGCAACTCCGCGGGCGACAGGGCGCGCTTGGGAGGTTGCACGCTGGTCAGGGTCGACTCGGCGGAATCTCCGAGGGCGCCAGCTCCTTGCTGCTGGTTTGCCGCCCTCACCATCTCGGCGACATCTCGAATCGACCACTGGTACCGCCGGAGGGTCTCGACCGAAACCTCGATGGCCTTCTCGAGGCGAGGCAGATCTGCCACGACTCTCAACGGACACTCGGCTTGCGTCAGCGCGCGCTGGAGCTCCGCTGTCGCGAAGCGCAGGGTCGGCGCGTCGACATCGCCGTGGACGACGATGCTCAGAACGGCATCGTCGTCTCGCTCGAGTGTGATGTCCGGGCGCAGAGCCTCGTCCGGTAGCGTGTCCAGCCCGTCGATCTCCGTCCGCACCAACTGGATAAGTTCCCGCCCGTTCGCGCCATCCTCAAGTTCGAGAAGGACCAGTGCGGTCCCGTCGCGAGCAAAACCGCGGATGGTGCGAAGACCACGAATGCCACTGCACGCCTGTTCGATCGCCGGCAGCACACTGTCGGCGACCTCTTCTGCGCTGGCTCCGGGATATTCCACCTGAACCGAGATCAACTGGAGGTTGAGCGGCGGGAAGAGCTCGAGGCGCAGGCCGAGCACCACGATGATCCCGCCAAGGAGCAGCGTCAGCGCGGCCAGCTTCGGTACGACGCCGTGGTTCGCGAGGGTGCCGATGAAACTACGCGGCTGCGATTCGTTCGTCATCGGCCGGTCCTCGACACACGAGCGAATGCCCCACCGTCCGAAACGATCCGGTCGCCTGCTGTCAGGTTCCCAGTCACGAACCAGCTCGTGATGGACTCTCTGGTGATGTCGACAGGAAGCGGTACCGGGGTCGCCTCGCCTTGCGTGGTCCCCTTTCGCACCACGTAGAGCGTTGCACCGCCGTTCCCACCCGAAGTGACCACGGCGGAGCGCGGCACTTCCCACTCCTCGATCGCGGACTCCGGTGTGAGGTGAACGGGTATGCGCTGGTCGATCCAAAGTCCGTCGGACTCGCGCCACGGCAGTTCCAGGAGGAGTCGCGGCGCTTGTGTCTCGACGTCGCTGGATCCAAGCCAGCGGAGGAAGTTCGCGTCCACCTTCCGCGGATCCCGGGACGACGGCTGGACCGCCGCATCGATGCCGGCAGCGCGAAGGAGGGCCATCGCCGCGACTTGGGGGACTTCGACCTCGACTTGCACACGGTCGGCCGCTACGAGACGCCCGACTGTCTGATGGACTTCCGCGAGCACGCCGACTTCGATCGATTCGTCCAAGACGACCGCATCGAATGGCGCGCGCTCCGTGCAGCGCTCGAGCTGCACCGCGGCAAGCGCCTCTTCGGCAACTCGCGCGTCGACTTCCGCTTCCGCCTGAGCGAGGTGCGGCTCTCGGAGAGCTAGGCTTCGATCCTCCGCGGAAACTTCGGACCGCAGGGCCGCAAGAAGCTCCCACTCCCGGGCTGCCGCCCTGCCAAGGCCTTGCTCCTCGAGGAGCCTTCCCTCGGCACGTCTCCGTTCTGCTCGTGCGAGGTCGTACCTTGCTTGTGCGTCCGAAGCGTCGATCTGCCAAAGAACCTCGCCCTCTGCGATCCTCCCGCCCCGTTCTAGCTGCGGGTGGAGGAAGAGGATTCGCCCCTCGACCTGGGGTCGCAACTCGAGCTCGCGCGACGGGCGTACCCGGCCGTACGCGGTAATCGTGTAGGCCGACGTCGAGGTGGGTTCGACGAGCGCGATCGCCGGTTCCGACAGTGGTGATTGCGGACGCGTGTCGAAGGACGGCGAGTCGTCCTCCTCGTCCCCCTGCAGCGCGCCACCCAGCCACAGGGAGGCGGCGATGAGCGCGAGTACACCTGCATAGAGCAGGACGGTGAGCAGGAACTTCGCGATCCGGCGTGCAAGGGTCATTGCTCCTCGGCCTCCGCGCTTGGAAGGACGGAACCTAGGGCCACGTTGAGTGTGACCCTCGCCCGCGCGTGGTCCCGCTGCAGGTCGAGCACTTCGCGTTCCACCTCGAGTCGGCGATCCCAGGCAAGGAGTGCTTCGAACGCATCGCCTCCGCCACCGAGGAAACGAGTGGTGGTAAGTTCCCACGACTCGCGAGCCAGCCGAGCTGCCTCCTTCTCGTGCATCACGGCGGTTGCGAGCCTTTGGTCTTCGATCAGCGAGCTCTCGACTTCCCGTAGGGCTTCCAGCAGCGCCCGTGCCGCATCCTCCACGACGGCGCAGAGGAGCGCTTCCTCCCGTCGAACCTGGGCCTTCCTCCTCCCGGCGTCGAACAGCGGTGCGGTGAGGCCGCCGACGATGCTGAAAGCCTCGCCGAGAAAGAGGTCGCTGAGCCTGGCTGCGTCGAAGGCCGCGCCCGCATCGAGGGTGAGCGTCGGCCACCGCTCGGCCATGCGCACGGCAAGCTCGGCGTTCGCGACGTTCACTCGGTGCATCGCAGCCCGAAGGTCGGGTCTGTTCTCCAGAATGTGCTCCGGACGCCCGCTCGCGACGTCGCCGTCGAGTGCTGGCAAACCGGAAACTCCGAAGCTTTGGTCCCTCGGGAATGTCGTTCCGAGCAAAACTGCGATCCTCCGCGTTGCCTGGAACCCGGCAATGCGCACCCGGTCCAGATCGGACTCGAGCTCCTCGAGAGATGACTGCTGCCGAAGCACCTCGGAAGCTGGAACCCCTCCGACGATCTGCCTCGTCCGAAGCAACTCGAGTTGTCGCCGCCCGACGTCGGATTGCTCCGAGAGGAGCCTTTCGGCGTCCACCGCGTGCGCCGCGTCGACCCAGGCGTACGCAATGGAGCGAGCCGTCAGCAGCTCGAGCGCGCGGTGATCCTCGGTGGCAGCGGCCAGTCGCTCCATAGCACCTCGCGCTCCGCTCTCGAGCCGTCCGAACAGGTCGGCGTCCCAACGCACCGACATGCCTAGGTTGTATTGATCGTCGGAGACACGCGACGTCTCGCTTCCCAGGAAGCTGTCCCGAGTCACTCGTTCTGCCTCGGCTGCCGAGAACGATGCCGTCAGCTCCGGCCAGCGTTCCGCACCGGCGAGTTCCGAGTCCCACCGCACCGCATCGAGCCGTGCGTGCGAAGCGCGCAGTTCGCGGTTGTGCGCAAGACCCGCGATGAGGAGCTCTTCGAGCTCCGATCCGCCGACCGTGCGCCACCAAGGATCCGCGGCTGGGGCCTGGGGCTCGTGACTTGCGAATGCGAAGCGTTCGGGCACCATCACGTCGAGTCGTGGAGACGAGGGTGCCATCCCGCGACACCCTGCACACAAGAGCGCCATCAGTCCTAGTGCTCGAAGTCTCACGGTCTGGTTCAGTATCCGACGCCGAACTGGTACGACAGGGCGGCGTACGGGGCGCTGCCCAGGTCCACGTCCTCGATGCGAGAGCCATCGCCGTCGAAGACCTCGATCGCGCTTCCGACGGAGAACCCAACACCAAGGCTGAGAACGCCTGGCCCGAGGGTCCAATCGACTCCCACGCCCGCCAGCAAGCCTTCGCGTTCGAGCGCGCCGCCCGGCACGGGACCGTTGCTCGCAAGTCGGAAGGACTGCTGCTCGTAGTTGACTGCCGCGTTGAACGACAGGGTGTCCGAGACCGACCGCGAGTAGATCAGACCGCGTTCGCCGAGTCCCAGTCTGTCCCTGTCGGAGATCTGCCAGTCAAATCCCAGGAGCGGCAGAACTTCATCACTGCCTTCGTGGTTCTCGTCGACCATGACGAAGGCCAACAGCTCGAGTCGCTCCGTGGCCCGCCAACCGACCCCAAACGAGTACTCCAGGAGCCGCTCGTCCGAGGTGGGGCCCTCACGCTCGGCGGCCCAACTCGTGCCAATCGTGGCCAACGTCGACCACCTGTCATCGAGTTCCCAGTTGAGGCCAAGCTCGACCCCGTACATCTCGAAACTGTCCCAGGGGCGAGGCACGCCGGTGAGCAGACCGCTCCCAACTCCGGAATAGTCCCACTCCTCTCGCAGGTACTCACCGCCGAGGGAAAGCTCGATGCCGTTGCCGGCCTCGTATTCGAAGGCGATTTCGAGCGCAGCCTGCGCGATGCTGACGTCGCCGTCGCCGCCTTCGATCTTGGCCGGCAAGATGTAGGTGGAGCGCAAGCCGGCATCGTCCACTCCGAAGCCGCCCTCGTCGTCGTCATCCTCCTCCCAATCTCCCCCGGTCTGGAAGGACGGGCTGCGCTGCTCCGCCAAGTCCGCGGGAAGCGACGGGGCTGGTGCTGCTTCGAACGCAGCACTTTTGGCGGCGCGCTCGTTTTCCGTACCGTCCCCGGCGTAGGCCTCTGGCTCGGAGCTGGCCAGAATGGTCGGCGCGCTTGCAGCTCGGTTAGGACTGGTCGCGGTGCAGCCGGAGGCGAGGATTCCGAGGATGAGGATGCCCGGTGCTCGCACAGCGAACCTGGCGCCGTTGGTGTGGCCGTTGGTTTGCAACATGGCGCTGAGTCTCGCCACGTTCGTCTCGAGGCCCCAGTCCAATGAGCGTCGAATCGGCGTCAAATCGGGTGATCAGGTCGGCGTGCACACGAGAGTGGACGAAGAGTTGACGCTCCTTCGACGCGGCTCCGGCGCGCCTTGCTCAAGGCCTCGGCGTCGCCGTAGGCTGCGAGCCTTGAAGCCCGCTCCACCCCCCACGGACCCGACATGCTCCACCACATCTCGATTGGCGCGCGGGATATCGAGCGCGCGGCACGCTTCTACGATGCGGCGCTCCGTCCGCTTGGCTACGTTCGTGTCTGGGCGGATCTCCGTCCCGGAGAGGATGGGCAAGCGGTTGGCTACGGTCCGGCTGGTTCCGGCGACAAGTTGGCCGTCAAGCAGGTCCCGGTGTCCGTTCCCAGCATGCCGGGTTTCCATGTGGCGTTTGCGGCACCAAGCCGAGCTGCGGTCAGCGCCTTCCACGAGGCGGCGCTCGCCGCTGGCGGCACCGACAACGGCGCACCGGGGCTGCGTCCCCAGTACGGGCCAAACTACTTCGCCGCCTTTGTCGTCGACCCAGAAGGTCACCGCATCGAGGCTGTATGCAAGTCCAGCGAGTAGGCGCGCGCCGCGCTGCGGCCTAAACTCGTCGTCGAGCCGAGCCGTGCCCGGCAGCGGCCGACTTCCCGCCTCGGGCGAAACAAGGTTGACGGAACATGCGAGTGATCTTCCTCCACGGACCCGCGGCGGCAGGCAAACACACGATCGGTTCGTTGCTCAGCAAACGCACCGGGCTTCCGCTCTTCCACAACCACTTGGCCGTCGATCTGGCCAAGGCGCTCTTCGATTTCGGCACACCCGGTTTCGCTCGACTGCGGGCATCGGTCTGGCGGGCGGCGTTCTCCGAAGCGGCCCGGGCGAACAGGTCCTTCGTCTTCACGTTCCACCCCGAGGCGACGGTGGATCCGGGCCTCATCTCCGAGCTCGTCGAGCTCGTCTCGGTCGTCGGTGGCCGAGTCGACTTCGTCGAGCTGATCTGTCCGAGAGAAACCGTACTTGAGCGTCTCGGCAACCCGTCGCGCCTGGCCTTTGGGAAGTTGACGGATCCCGGGCTCTACGTCCGGTTCGAGGCCGCCGGCGGTTTCCAGTTTCCGCCGCTGCCGGACCCGCTGCTCCGCATCGACACGTCCCAAGTGGACGTGGACGGTGCTGCCCAACTCATCGAAGAGGCAATGGCGGCGAGCGATCCGTGACGGGCATGCCGGGTTGGCGCAGGCGCGCGGATGGCGTGAGGAGCTTTCGGTTCCGCGGAGGCGGAAGCTCCGTCAGCAGCCCTCGGATCCATCGCCCCTCGACCGTCTCCGTGCCGTACTCTGAACCCACGCGCGGGGCAGCCTCCACCACGCTCCGAGGTCCGACGTGAATAACGAACGAAAGATCGCTATTCGCCGTCTACTGGCGTTCGCCCTGGACTGGTTCGTGATCGCCCTCTGGGGCGGTCTGCTCTTCGGTGTTGTGATGCTGGCGACAGGTGGCGGTCCAGCACCGCCCGAGAACCCCTGGACAGCACAAGCCCTCGGCTTTCTGACGATGACCCTTCCGGTCACGGTGTACTTCGCCCTTTGCGAGAGCTCGTCGATGCGGGCGTCGCTCGGCAAGCGCCTGCTCGGACTGGTGGTGTCCCGCGAATCCGGAGAGCGGCTCTCGTTCGCGTCTGCGTTGTTGCGAAACGCTGGGAAGTTCGTCCCTTGGGAGCTCGGGCACACGGTGGCCCTGCAGGCCGCACTCTCTGGCGACGCTGCGTTCCCGATGTGGGTTTGGGGACCTCTGGCCGTTGCGTTCGCCGGTCCCCTGCGGTGGCTGGTCACCGTGGTTGCCACAGGGCGGACCCCGTACGACCGCTGGGCATCCGCGCGGGTCACGTCCCAAGCCTGACCCACATTGCAGGGCTGCGGAGCGCCACGCCCGGCCCTGCCGGAGCCCGTCCTCGTACTCGCATCGGCCCGGCGCGCTCGCCCTTGACGGGCCGGACCTGCCCGCCAGTTCGGCGTTGCCGATCCCGGCCCCCCCGCTTAGTATCGATCGCGTGAGCGGTGCCCAGGGGTCGGCGGCAGAGGGACGCGTCGTATTCATTTCCCACACGACCAGGGACGACGCCTTCGTCGCCAAACTGCGGGCGCGGCTGGAGACGCGCGGCTACACCGTGCTGGAGGACTCGCAGTTCCTCGCGGGCGAGGAACTGCCCGCGCAGGTCAAGGAGTCCATCGACCGCGCCGCCACGGTCATCGCCGTCGGCAGCAAGAGGGCGGCCGGCTCGGCCTGGGTGCGCCGCGAACTCCGCTACGCGCGTCGCGGCGACAGACCCAAGCGCACCATCCCGCTGATCTTCGACGACGGCTCCACCGCTGACCTGCGCACCATCCTCGGCCTACCGCAGCCGCGCACTCCGGAGGACGACCTCGACGAATGGCCGGCCGACCTGATCGGGATCCGCGTCCCGGACGGTGCTGGCGCGCTGGACGCCCTGCTGCCGGGTCTGCTCGACGCGCTCGAAGGCCGCGCTGGCGGCGGCAAGATCGACATCGGCGAGTCGCGCCCAACCTCGCCGCTGGCCGACCTGGTGCTGCGCCTGCGCGCCACCCGCTTCGAGTTGGTCGACGGCAACCGCCGCCCCGTCGCCACCGCCTCGCTCGCGTTCTACCCACCCGGCGCCGCCGAACCGGCCGCCGAATCCCCCGAGTTCCCCTTCGCCGCGCCCCTGGGCAAGATCGAGGCGGGTGACCTGCGTTTCTACCTGGAGCGCTACTTCCTCACCCCGTTCGGCGGGTTCGCCAAACGAGCGCGCCACATCGAGGCGCAGTTGCCCGAATGGGGGCAGGACTTGTGGGACGCTCTTCGCGCGGAAGAAGACGACCGCGCCGACGCCGTCCGGGCGTGGCAGGGACTCGCCGCCACGGCGCAGCGGCGCTTCACCGTCCAGGCGCCGCCGCAGACGAAGCTCCGCCGCACAGCTAGCGAAGAGGACAAGGCCGCACAACGCGAGGCGCAGGAAGCCTCCACCGAGATCCTCGCGCTGCCGTGGGAGTTGTTGCACGACGGCCATGGCTACCTCTTCCACGACGGCATCGGCGCTCGCGTGCGGCGTTCCCTGCCCGGCGGCGTGGCGCCCGCCAAGCTCGACGAGGCTGCGCGCAAGCCGCCCCTGCGTGTGCTCGCCGTCTGCGCGCGGCCGGAGAAGCTGATCGAGATGGAAGACGGCAAGGAGCACAAGTCCGACGTCGGCTACATCGACCACCGCATCTCCATCCGCCCGCTGACGGAAGCTTTGAACGCCCTCGGCGACCTGGCGGACTACACCATCCTCTCCCCGCCCACGTTCCCTGCGCTCTGCGACGCGCTCAAATCCGCGCTCGAAGCCGGCCGCCCCTACCACATCGTCCACTTCGACGGACACGGGGTCTTCAATAGATCCACCGGCCTCGGTGCGCTTGTCTTCGAGCATCCCGACGATGCCAAAACGGGCAAACTGCGGAAGCGCAATGCCGTGATCGTCAGCGCCGACAAGCTTGGCGAACGCCTGCGCAACGCCGGAGTCGGCCTCTTTTTCCTCGAAGCCTGCCAGTCCGCGCAGTCGATTCGGAGCCCCGAGGCCTCGGTCGCCGGAAGCCTGTTGCAGAGCGGCATCGGCTCGGTGGCGGCCATGAGCCACTCCGTGCTCGTCGAAACGGCGAAGCAGTTCACCGCCGTCTTCTACCCGGCGCTGGCGGCGGGCGCGCGCGTCGGAGCGGCGATGTTGAAGGGACAGATCGCCCTCGAGCGCGAACGCCAACGCGGTTGGGGCTGGGAACCGCGCGATGGTGAGCCCGGCAAGATCGACCGCCGCCCGCTCGAGCTGCAGGACTGGTTTGTGCCCGTGCTCTACCAAGACGGCGAGGATCCGGTGCTTCTGGCCGACGTCCCGGGTGAGCGCGTGCGGCGGGAGCTGGAAAAGGACCGCGCACTCGCGCTTGGCAAACTGCCGTCGCCACCTCAGCACGCGTTTGTCGGACGCAGCCGCGAGCTGCTCGCCGCCGAGCGTCTGCTGGTGGAGGCCAGCAAGGGCTACGTCGTCCTGCGCGGCGAGGGTGGAGAGGGCAAGACCACCCTCGCCGTCGAACTGGCGCGCTGGCTGGTCGCCACCCGGCGCTTCGCCCGCGCCGCTTTCGCCTCCGCCGAGCACCTCCCCGCCGAGGAGAACGCCGCCCGCGCCGTGCTGGTGGCGTGGGGCACGCAGCTCGACCCCAACTTCGCGGGCAAGGCGGACACACTGGAGCACGCCGAGGCCGCGCTGGCCGCCGCGTTGGAACAGCAGCCGACCGTCCTCGTGCTCGACAACCTGGAGACCATCCTGCCGCCGCCCGAGGGGTCCGAGGCGGCCGGGGCACGGGACTTCGACCAAGCCAGGCTCGACGCCGTGCTTGCGGCGTGCGCCCACCTGCTGGAGCGCGCACCGCGAGCGCGGATCGTCCTCACCTCCCGGGAAATCCTCCCGACCGCGTCCCCCTTCGGCGATAGCGGCCACGTGCTGGAAGTCGGGCGTCTTGGCAAGGACGAGGGCATGGAGCTGGTCGCCCGCGTGCTCGCACAAAACGCCGCGCAGTCAGGCGGCGGCGCGGTCCACGCCGAAGCGCTGCAGGCCGAGCGCGAGGAGGAGATCGCGGCCTTGGTGACCACCGTGAACGGCCACGCCCGCAGCCTCGTGCTGCTCACCCCCGAGCTGGCACGGCGCGGCCTCAAGGCGACCACGGCGGAACTCGCCGAGATCATGGCGGACCTAGAACTCCGCTACCCCGGCGAACGCGAGCGCTCCCTCTTCGCCAGCGTGGAGCTCTCCCTACGAAGGCTGCCCAGTGAGGTCCGGGAGAAACTGGCGCCGCTGGGGGTTTTTGCAGGCGGTGGCTATGTGCAGGCGTGTGCGAATGTCTGCCAGATTGCCGTCGCAACCCATGACGACTTGCTCGCGGTGGCCGCTCCGTTGGTCGGCGTGGGTCTGGCAGAGCTGATCCCGTTTAGCGTTCCGTACCTTCGCTTCGACCCCGCCCTCGCGCCGGCCTTGCTGCGCGAGCTGCGGGAAAGCGGCGGCGAGGCCGAGGCGGCCGCCCGCAGGCGGTGGGCCGAGGCCTACCGGGAACTCGCCGGTTTTCTCTACGAGCGGCGATACCAGCAAGCCCACCTCGCCGCCCACCTCACCCGGCTGGAGCTTCCCAATCTGCTCGGCGCGCTGCGACACTTACACGCCACGTGCGATGCGCAGGCCGCTGACGCAGTCTCCGACGCCAGCACACCCGAAGCTTCCGCCCCCGAAGCCGTCATCGACTTCGCGACGAACGTCGAGGCCCTGCTGGCGGAGGCCGATCGCCGTGAGGCCCTCGCCGAGGTCTCCGACATCCGAGCTCGCGCCGCGCAACTCCACGAACAAGCGTGCGGCGACACCCCGACCCAATCCGCTTTCCTAGCCGCCGATGCTGGGATCGACCGCCTCCTCGAATCCGGTCGCTTCGGCGAAGCCGTCGACGCCGCGGAAGCGCTTGCCGAGCGGACCGAATGCCTCGCCGACGACGCGTACCACGGCGCCGCCTACGACCGTGCGATGGCACAGTTCAGTCTCGGCCGCGCCCTCCAGATGAGCGAGGCGCCGAAATCCGCGCTGTCCCATTTGGCCACCGCCCGCGAGCGCTTCGAATCCCTCGCCGCGAGCGGCAGTGAGTACGCCGCCCGTATGGTGTCCGCCTGCGTTGTCGACGAAGCGGACTGCCTAATGAAACTCGGCCAACTCGATACCGCTGCCGCCAAGTACGAGGAGGCGATCGAGCGCCTGAATAAGCGCGGCGACCTCCGCGCCGTCGCCACCGGAACCTTCCAGCTCGCCACCCTCCGTCTCCGGCAGGGGCGCTATGTCACCGCTCTCCATGCCTACGCCGAAGCCCGCAGACTGTTCGAAGGCGTGAACGAGCTGAAATCCGTCGCCAAAGTCTGGCACCAGGTTGGCATTGTTCACCAATCAGCTGGCCAGTTCGAGGAGGCGGAAGGCGCGTACCAGCGCTCCCTCGCTATGAAGATGCAGGCCGGGGACACGCGCGGCGAGGCCGCCAGCCGCAGCCAGCTCGGCACCCTGTACGCCGCCATGTCCGGACGCGGCGAGGAAGCCGTCCTCTACTTCCGCCAAGCGGCGGAGATCTACGCCCAGCCGGAGACCGCTGACGCGATGAAGGAAGGAGTCGCCCGTAGCAACGCCGCTGACTCTCTCGTTGCCCTCAGACGCTTCGATCAGGCGCGCGCCGAACTCGCGCGCGCGTTCGAGTGCAAGAGCCGGTTCGGAATCAATGCCGAGCCGTGGCACACTTGGAAGACCCTCCAGGATCTCGAACGCGCAACCAGCAATCCCGCCGCTGCCAAACAAGCCCGCGGCAACGCCATTGCAGCCTACGCCGCCGCCCGCCGCGCCGGTTGGGAGATCACCCAAGGCGTCGTCGCCCAGCTCAGCGGCGAGATCCTCCTCATCGCAGTCGCCAAAGACCCAGCCACCCCGCCCAACGCCCTCCCCCCCGAAGTCCGCGCCCAACTCCCGCAGCTCGAAGCCCAACTGCGCCAGCAGCTCGCCGCGTGGTCGAGCGCCGCAGACACACGAGCCGACCTCAGCGCCCTCGCCCGACCCTTACTCGCCATCCTCGACGGCTCCCGCGACCCCGCCCTCGCCGAAGGCCCCACCCTTCACTACGCCGACGCCGTCGAGCTGACCCTGCTCCTGGAGCAACTTGGTACGCCGTAGCTGCGCTCTTCCCGCACCGACGCCGGACGCCAACCCCGTCGCCGCCGAGGCGCTGGTCACCCAACCCATCGCCCCAACCCCGACTGGCGGAGCCTCACACCTAACGACCCCCAACCCCAACCGGCGGGCGCCAGCCCTCCCGGACGGCAAGAACAAGTGGATCAAATTTGGGAGCCACCGCAGAGCGTAGTCGTACCGCGGAGCCCTTCCACCACGAGTTAGGAAATAAAAAGTGATGCAGCGAGCCGAACAACAGCCTGCAGCGGGCGACGCTGAGCCCCGCTGCGCATCCGGAGCGTTTGGCGGCGACCGGACTGTGGCCTATCAGAGAGGTGCTGGGATATGAGCAACCCGCGGATTTTTATCAGCTATGCCCATGCGGACTCCAAGGCAGCGAATCGAGTTGCCGACGAACTCCGGAAGGTGGAGCTTCAGGTGTGGCTCGATGCATCCTCCCTGCAGCCGGGCCAGAACTGGGTCGCTGGAATCGACGAGGCGTTGGAGGATGCCGGCTACCTACTCGTACTCTTGTCATCTGCTTCTTTGGCCTCCCCCTGGGTCCAGCGGGAATGGACTTCGATGCTAGCGCGACAGTTGGGCGGCAAGAACGGGGGCCTCTTGATTCCACTGCGTCTCGAAGATGTACGTCTGCCCACGTTGCTTAAGCCGCTCCAGTACGTCGACCTTTTCCCGGATTTCGAGAGTGGCGTGAGGAATGTCGTGGGCTTTCTCCTGAGCCAAACGCGTCCAGCATGGCTCGTGCAGGAAGTGATGAAGGCCCGGCCCACACTGGCGGAAGCGGCAATCGCCCCGAACTTGCGGGCTCCAGCCGCCTTGCTTCAGAGCCGCGCCCACGCGTACTCAGCCGAAACCCGGAAAGCCTGGCAATGCGCAATCGAACACGAGCCGGTAGCGGATGCGGTGCTTCAGCAGATGGACCCCCGCACCATCCGGCGCATCGCATTGCATTGCGTCACGCTGCAACACTTGCAGTCGTTTTGTTTGGACACCTCTACGGATCGTGGGAGCCTCGCTGGAAACAGCTTGAACGAGCAACTTCTCTCTCTCCTAGAGTTGCTTGTGCGGGAGGCTCGATTGGAAGAGTTCATCCGCTGGCTCGCGGAGGAGGCGCCTCGCTGTGTTCGGGCAGCGGTTGCACGGTTCTTTCCACACGTTCGTGGACCCTAGATGCGGTGGGCTGACGGCAAGTGTCAGTAGTTGTCCCGTGGACTCGACTATTTGCCGAGCTTTTCGGGGATCGCGCGGACCCCGAGGCTTGGCGGGCTGAAGCAAAATCGAAAGTCCAGGGGCGATTCCCGCGGCCGGTCACCGGAAACGCCCCCATCGCATTACTCGCGGAGGGCCTGAGATTGGCGCGCCGAACGGACGTCCTCGGGCTCTTTTGGAGCCCGGGTAGGAGCACGGGGCTGCCTCAAGCCGACTCCGTGTTCGGACCCCTCGACTACTTCCCATGGGCGCGGAAGTTCTCCGGGACTCGCACCGTACGCACACGGAGGTGGCGGTGCTGCGTAGGGGGGGCTCGGGTGGTCGATAGCGGGGGGGGCGGCGGGCGTGGGCCTTTGGGGGCACTCCGGGCGCTGCGCCCTGCGCGTCACGTCCTAAGATGGCTCGGCCACGCTCCATGACGATTTTTCCCCCTTCTTGGGTCCACGGGGCCCGTTTGGCCCTTGCGCGCGGTGCTTGGGGCTTGGTGCTCGCTCCGGCGGTGGCCGTGGCGGTGGGGCTGCCGGGGGCGTCGGGGCAGGATCGGGGGCGGTTCTACAGCCTGGCGGAGACGCGCGAGGCCCGCGAGCTGATGGAGCGGGCGGCGGACCACCTCGCCAGCCCCCAGCGGCGGCGGCTCGCCTTCCCGGATCTGGCGCGGCTGCTCGAGCGGCACCGGGGGGACGTTCTGCCCCAGGCGGACGGGCGCTCGGCCAGCCACCTAGGCGCGGCCGAGTGGGCCCGGCTCGCCCTGATGGAGCTCTCCCCCGCCGGCCTCGAGGAGTACGCGGCGGAGTTCGGGGAGCGCGCGGAGGCCGACCTGGAGGCGGCGCTCGCGCGGGCGGATGCGAAGGGGCTGCTCGAACTGGCCCGGCGCTGGCCGGTCGCCCCGGCGGCGGAGCGGGCCTGGTGGGCCCTCGGGGACCTGGAATGGGAGCGCGGACACCCCCACGAGGCCCTCCTGGCGTGGGAGCAGGGCCGGCGGGTCGCCGAGGTGCTGCGCCTCGACCGCACGGCCGAGTGGGCGGCGCGCGAGGCGGCCAGCCAGAACCGCGGCAGCGGTCCCGAGGACGCGTTCCTGAACATCCCCGCGGCGGACGAGTTGCCGGGCCCCCTCCCCGGCACGCAGGTCGAGCGGTTCGCGCTACCCCTGCCCCCCGGGCCGTTCGGCGACAACCGCGAACCCGAGGCGTTCAACCTGTTCCCGGTGCTGTGGGACGACCGCGTGTTCGTCAACACCGGCCTTTCGGTGGTGGCCGCCAACGCGCTCGACGGCGAGCTCTTGTGGCAGAGCGACGAACCGGCCGGCTGGTCCCAGCTCTCGGGCGGCGCGCGCGCGGAGTTCTTCTCTGGCCTGGACCGCGGCATGTCCGTGGTCGCGCCGGCCGTCGGTTCGGGTGTCGTGGTCGCCGCGCTGCAGATCCCCCGCTACGACCTCGACAACGCCGACTTCCAGGGCATCGTGATCACCGTGCGCCTGCCCGAGCGGCGCCTCTTCGCGTTCGACGCGGAGGACGGCCGGCCGCTTTGGAACCATGTGCCCACGGCGGGCATCGACCTCGAGGCCCAGGGCATCGCGGCGCGCCTGCACGTGGCCGGCCCGCCCGTCGTCGCGGGATCGCGGGTCTTGGTGCCGCTCGTCAGCATGCAGGGCCGGGTCGAGTTGCACCTCGCGTGTTTCGAGCTGTCGACCGGCAGCCTGCAGTGGTCGACCAGCGTGCTGAGCGGCCAGCGCGAGCTCAACATGTTCAACCGGCACGAGCGCGAGTACTCCGCGCCGCCGGTGCACGTCGAGGGCCATCGGGTGCTCGTGCTGACCCAACTCGGCACCCTCGCCGCGTTCGATCTGTTCTCCGGCAACGTGCTGTGGCAGAGCGCGTACGAGCAGATCCCGCTGCCCCCGTCGCGGGGCTGGAGCCCGCCGGAGCGGCGCCGCGTGTGGAAAACCGCGCCGCCGGTGGTGGAGGGCGGCGTCGTGCTCGCGACGCCCGCGGATTCCGAGGACTTGATCGCGGTGTCGCTGGAAGACGGCGGGTTCCTCTGGTCCATGCCCCGCGAGCGCCTGCGGCCCATGCGCGCGTCGGACTACGACGTCGACACACTGCTGGGCGCGCGCGAGGACAGTGTGGTCCTCGGAGGCGGTTGGATCGCCACCTACCGCAAACCGGGCAGCCTCGGTTCGCAGGATCCCGGCACGTTCCACCTGCCCGAGTTCGAACTGGGCAGACGCGTGGAGGACAGCCCCGACCGGCGGCCGCGGCCGGTGCTGAGCGCCGAAGGTGTGCTCGTGGCCGGTCCGGATCGCCTCGAACTGATCCCCTACGACGGCGCGCGCATCGACGAGTCGCGCACAGTCACCATCGACCCGGAAGAGCGCGGCAACCTCTTGGTGGGCGAGGGCGCGCTCTATTCGCTCAACGGGCGCTGGCTGCACGGTTTCGTGGACCTGGCGCAACTCGAGGAGCGCCTGCGCGCGCGCCTGGCCGAGTCGCCGGGCGACACCGAGGCGCTGGGTAGTTTGGCGCGCATCTCGCTGCGGCGTGTCGACACGCTGGTCGCCGCGGGATCGCTGCGACTCGGGATCGAGCGACTCGCCGAGGTGCGCGCGCCGATGGAGGCGCAGCTCGAGAACAGCCCGGGTCGCAGCCTGGTCGAACAGCTCGGCCAACTGGCCCGCCGCGAGGCCGAACTCCTGGCCGCGGTCGGCGAGAGCGAGGCGGCGCTGGTGTTGCTCGAACAGGTGCTCGCACGCGCGGAGACCACCCGCGAACGCGCCGACGTGCTGCTCGAGATGCACCCCCTGCTCCTCGGGCTGGACCGCACACGTTGGTGGGCGCTGCTCGAACGCATCGACGCGGAAGCGCGCGCCCTCGACGTTTCGGGCGCGTCCCTCGCGCGTGTGGATCCGCTCTGGACCAGCTTCGCGAACGCCGCGTCGCCGAAGGCACTCGCTCCCGTGCCGCTGGTGCTGTGGCTCGCCGTGCAGCGAGCTCTCGACGCCGAACGTTACGGCGACGCGGCCGCGGCCCTCGAACACTGGCACGTGGCCCTCGACCGCGCGCGGAACGTGCAGCTAACGGAGAACCGCGGCGCGGGCGAGCGCATCCAACTGCGCATCGGCGAGCTGCTGGCGAGTGCGGGTGCGGAGCTCTACGCGCCCTTCGAACAACGCGCCCAGCGCGACCTCGACGACGCACTGAGCCGCCGCGACGGCCGCGCGCTCGAATCGCTCGTGCGGCGGTACCCGTTCGCACGCGCGGCAACGGCGGCGCGACGGTCGCTGGTCGATCTCGCACTCGAACGGGGCGACGTGGCGGCGATGGTGCAGTACGTGGTGGGCGCGAGCCCCGCCGAGCGGCCCGGCAGCGGCAGCAGTTCGAGCGCCGTGGAACGCGACCAGGCGCACCTCCTCGCGCTGCTGGCCGTGGGCCTCGGCCGCGCGGGCAACCGCGCGTTCGAAGAAGGGTTGCTCGCGTCCCTCTCGGAGAACCACGGCGACCTGGTGCTCGACGTCGAACCCTACCGCGGCATGGCCCTCGAACAGTGGCGCGGGCGCACCCGCGGCGCGCTGGACGGGTCCCTGTGGGAGCGCTCCGAGTTGGACGCGAGTCTCGTGACCAGCGCGCGCCTCAGCGCGCCGCGCGTCGTCGTCGGCCAACTGCCCCAGGTCGCGCCGGAACCCGAATCCACACGCGGACCGGCGTGGATCCACATGCTGTCCGGCGCGGTGGAAGCGTTCGCGGACGGCGGCGACGAAACACCGCTTTGGTCGGCGCCGCTCGAGCGCTCCGTGCCCCTCGGCCGGGCGGGTGAATACTGCCAGCTCTTCTCGAACCGCATCGCCGTGCTGCAGGGGGAAAGTGTGCTGGGCCTCGACGCTCGGGACGGCCGCGCGGTGTGGCGCATCGAACCCGAATCGGGCCAAGTGCTCGATCTCGCGAGTGCGTCCGGTGTGCTCCTCTTGCGGACGTGGACGCCGGAAGTCGGCTTTGCCGTGCTGGGTGTGGAGCCGACCACGGGCATCCAACTGTGGGACGTGGCGCTCCCCGCGGAGCGCAAGTGGGGCGCGCCGATCGCGGGCGAACGCTACGCCGTGTTCGCCAGCGAGGCGTACGGCGTCAACTCGCGCCTCGTGGTGCTCGACGTGTTCCGCGGCGCGGTCCTCGGCACCTTCGACCTCGACGAGAACCTGGGGCCGCGCGCCACCGGTTGGATCCAAGACGGACGGCTCTACCTGCCGTCGTTCGTGCAGCAACGGCTGGTGGCGTTCGACCTCGTGTCGAAACGTGTGCCCTGGACGCTGCGCCTCGCGCCGGGCATGGACCTCTACGCCGTGGTGCGCCAGGGAGCCAGTGTGTACCTCGTCGCGCAGCCGCGCACCCTGGGTCCCGGCGCACCGGCGGGCGAGTTGATCGCCGTCGACCTCGCGACGGGCGGCGCGCGCACCGTGCACCAACTGGGCGCCGACGACCGGCTGCTCGGGGTGGCCCAGGGCCGCCGCACGGACCTCTTGGCGCCGTTCCTGTTCGTCGCCTCCCCCACCCAGGGCGCGGTCGGCACGCCGGTGGCGGCGATCCACCTGCCGAGCGGGCGGCGCTGGACCCAGCGCTTGCCCGTGCAGGCGGAAGAGCTCTACGAAGGGATTTGGCCCGCACCCGTCGTGGCGAAGAACCTCTGCATCCTGCCGTACGTGACGCGGGATCCCAGCACACGCAACCGCCGCGCGGTGCACCTCGTGTTGCTCGACCTGTCGAACGGCGCGCGCCGCGACGCACGTGTGTTGCACGGCGCCTTCACGCGTGTGGAGGACCTCTCGCTCTTGCCCGTCGGCAACGCCCTTTGGATCTCCGGATGGTCCGCGTCCCGCGGCGACGGCCGTTTCGAGATCTGGCGCCCGCGCTGAGGCAGCAACCCAAGACCACCACCCCGAGGAACACCACCATGCAACGACTCCGCACGCTCGCCCGCTTCGCCGCGGGACTGCTCGTGGCCCTCACGGCCCTCGCGCACAACAGCCCGGTGGCCCTTGCGGCGCCGCGCGCCGCGCAAGACGTGGGGCCCTCGGCGCACGACGGGGACGCGATCTCGGCGGCGCAGGTGGAGGCGGTCAACCGCGGGCTCGCGTGGCTCGCCCTCAACCAGCAGGCCGACGGCAGTTGGCAGGGCAAGATCGGCTACAAGCTGAACAACGGCTACAACTACAACGCCGAAGCGGGGCACGTGGGTGTGACGGCGCTCGCACTGATGGCGTTCTTGGGCGGTGGGCACCAGCCCGGCCGCGGCGAATACGGCCAAGTGGTCGAGCGCGGGCTCTCCTGGATCCTCGCGGCCGTCAAGGACGATGGCTACATCTCCTCCAGCGGCTCGCGCATGTACAGCCACGCGTTTGCGACGCTGTTCCTCGCGGAGGTCTACGGCATGACGCACCGCGCGGACGTGCGCGGGCGCTTACAGAAAGCCGTCGACTACATCGTCAACGCGCAAAACGCCCAGGGCGGCTGGCGGTACGAACCGTTCGCGCCGGAGTCCGACATGTCGATCGTGGTGTGCCAGGTGCTGGCGCTGCGCGCGGCGCGCAACATCGGCATCCAGGTGCCGCGCGGCACCGTGGACCGCGCCGCCCAGTACGTGGTCGATTCGGCCATCACGGAGCAGCAGACCCAGCGCAGCTTCCGCGGGCGCAGCTTCTCGGACGAGGTCGGCGCGTTCAACTACCAGCGGGGCTCCAGCTCGCGTTCGTCGTTCCCGTTGACGGCCGCGGGAGTCACCTCCCTGCACGGCCTCGGGATCTACTCCGATGACGCCATCCGCATGGGGCTCGACTACCTGCGCCGCAACCTGGACTCCTTCAATCGCACCTACGGCCGCGACGGCGGCGGCCACTACTTCTTCTGGTACGGCCACTACTACGGCGTGCAGGCCATGTACACCGCGGGCACCCAGGGCGGAGTCGACTACTGGACGCCCTACTACGAAGCCACCCGGGCCGAAATCCTGCGCATGCAGCGTCCGGACGGCAGTTTCCCCAACATGGTCGGCCCCGGGACCGCGTTTGGAACGGCCATGGGAGTCCTGGTCCTCGAGATTCCGTTCCGCTACTTGCCCATCTTCCAGCGCTAGAGTCTGGGAGGCAGATCGCCCGAGCCCCCCCGCCCGCTGACGCTCCATGAATACGTCGCCCGAGAAAACGCCCGCGCAGCGGCCCGAACAGCGGCCCGAACCCAGCCTGGCCAGGACGCCGGCGCTGGAGCGGCTGCTCGGCCGCCTGCGCGGCAACCTGGTGCGCGCGGCGCTCCAGTCGGGCCTCGGCTTGGCGCTCGTGGCACTCGCCGCGGCGGCGGCGTTTGCGTTCCTCGCGGACTACGCCCTGGCCGTGCCGCGCGGGGTGCGCCTCTGGCACGGGCTCCTGATCGTCGCCGCGCCCCTCGTGGCGGGTTGGCGTTACGGCTGGCGCCACCTCGCGGCGATCCCGTCGCGGGCGCGACTCGCGCTCCTCGCCGAGCGCGCGGATCCCCACGCCGAACAACTGCTCGTCAGCGCCGTCGATTTCCAGAGCCGCGGGGACGGTCTGGACGCGGGCCTCGAACGCGCGTTGGTGGACCGCGTGCTCGAGCGCGCGGAAGCGCGGGCCAAGACCATCGACCTGACGCCGATCCTCGACCGGCGCGGGCCGCTGTCGCGCTTGGGCCTGGGCGCGGCGAGTGTGCTGCTCGTCGCCACGTCGTTCGCGCTGCACCCCGCGCACGGTGCGACGTTCTGGAACCGACTGCTCGGCGGCGACCAACCCTGGCCCAACGCCACGGTGCTCTACCTCGAGATCCCCCTGCCCGAGGCCACCGCGCGTGTCGAACCGCTCGGCGAGCGCGGCCTGTCGGTCGAAGTCGCTCGCGGCACGGACGTGCCCGTCGTCGTGCGCGCGCGCGGCAAGGCGCCGCGCGAGGTCGAGCTCGACTTCGGCGCCGGCCGACGTGTGTCCGTCGCGCGCCTCGGCGCCGGCGAGGGCCGCCAGGCGACCTACCGCACGGTGCTGCGCGGTGTGCAGGAGGACAGTGAGTTCGCCGTGCGCGGCGGCGACGACTCGAGCGGCGCGGCGCGGGTGCGCCTGCGTGTGCTGCAACCCCCGGAGATCGTCGGGCTCGCCCTGCTCGTCACGCCGCCCGCGCACACGGGACTCGCGCCCGAGCAGGTCTTCGACCGCGGCACGCGTGTGGTGGCTGGATCGAGGATCGCCGTCGCGCTGCGCACGGAACCGAAGGACGTCGCGGGCCGCGCGCGCATCCTGCCGGCGGACACCACGGTCGACCTCGCGCCGCGCCCGTTCCCGGGCGCCGACGAACTCGAGGGCCTGGGTTTCGAGTTCACGGCGAACGAAAGTGTGCGCCTGCGTTTCGAACTCTCCGACAGCCGCGGACTGGGCAATCCGGATCCGGGGCTGTTTGCGATCGACGTGGTGCCCGACCGCGCGCCAGAGCTCGAGCAAATCGCGCCGACACGCGTGGAGCTGGAAACCGGCGCGCGCGGAGCCGTGGCTCTGCGTGTCGAAGCGCGCGACGATTTCGGCCTGGTCCGCTTCGGCTGGCGCGCCCGCGAGGCGGCGGCGGAGGAGTGGACCCACGGGGCCGACTTCCCACTCGCCGGCGACACGCCGCGCCAGGCGTTCGGCGGCCTCCGGCTCGATGTCGCGAGCCTGGCGGCGGGGCAGGCACCGGCCGCAGCGCCGGCGGGAGATGCTGCCGCGGCGACGGCGACAACCGGGGAAACCGCCGGCGCGCTCGTCGGCAGCCAGTTCCTACTGGAGGCGTTTGCGCTCGACAACGCGACGCCCGCGCGCGAGGGCAAGGGCCCCGGCGTGCGCGTGCGTGTGCTGGCGGACGACGAACTCCTGCGCCGCGTGCAAGAGCGCCTCGGCCGGGCCCGCGCCCAGGCGGCGGCGCTCATGCAGTTGCAGCGCGACCGGCGCACACGCGGTGAGGAACTGCTCGTCGAACTCGAGGACGCCGTCGGCCTCGAACCCGGCGACGCGCGCGCGGTCACCAGCGCGCTCAACGGCCAGCGCCGTGTGGAGGCGGACGCGGAGAGCCTGCTGCGCGAACTGGTCGGCGTCGTGGAACTCGCGGTCTACGCGCGCCTCGATCCCAGCGCCGAGCACCTCCTCGACGAACTCGACGGCCTGCTCGCGAAGAGCGCCAGCCGCAGCTTCCAGCTGGAGCCGTGGCGGGCCTTCCTCGAACGCCCGCCCGGCACGGCCGGCGCGAGCACAGGCTTCGCGACGCATCTGATCTCGCTGGCCGCCATCGGCCTCGATGTGCGCCAGGGCGGCGCTGCGGCCGCGACCCAGGCCCTGGAGGCCGCACAGGGTGCGACGGAACTCGGCGCACGCCGCCAGCACCTGGCGCGCGCGCTCGCCGAGCAGAACCGCGTGCTCCTGCGCCTCGAGGACCTCTTGGAGCGCCTTTCCGAGTGGGACGATTTCCAGTCGGTGCTGACCCAGACACGCGAAATGTTGGAGCGCCAGCGCGCGCTCCGCGAACGCACCCGCGAGGCGGCCAACCGATGAAACGCGACGTGGTTCGACCGATGAAGATCACGACCAAAATCGCTCTTCGCGCAGCTTGCCTGGCGCTTTGCATCGCCGGGGCACCGCGCGGGTTCACCGCTGCCGCCGCGCCCGAAGCCCAGCAGGACGCGGGCGCCGAACGCGGCATCGCCAGCATCCGCGAGGACCAGGCGCTCCTCCGCCGCCAACTGCAGCGCCTGCGCCAGACGATGCAGTTGCTCGAATCGCGGCTCGCGGCCGAGGGGCGCTCGCGCACGGTGGAACTCTTGCGCGAGGGCCTCGGCCAGATCGAACGGCGCGAGGCCGAATCGCGCACGCTCGAGGAGTGGATGGCGAGCAGCGAATCGGCGCTCGAGTCCGGTCAGGTGCTGGTCGCGCTCGAACAGCAGGACCGCGCCATCCAGGAGCTCGAGGCGCTGCTCGACGTGTTGCTCGACCGCAGCGCGGAGGAGGACATCGAGGAGCGCCTCGCGACACTCGCCGAACGCCGCGCCGCCGTCGCGCGCCTCGCTGGTGAGGAAGCAGCGGTCGAACGCGCGATCGAGGCCCTGCGCGAACAGTCGCGCAGCGAGGCCCAACGCCAGTTCGACGCCCAGGTCGCGGAGCTGACCCAGCGCCAGCAGGCGCTCTTGGAGCAAACGCTCGCGGCCAGCCGCGTGACCCGCGACTTCGAGTTCGAGGCGCTCGGCCGCGAACTGGAAGCCCTGCGCGAGAACCAAACGACCGACGCCGACCTTTTTGGCCGCTGGCGGCCCGCGGAGAACGCGACGCTGGAGGGCGCGCGGGATCAACTCGGCGAAGCGCGCCGCAACGAGGCCGAGGCCGCGCGGCTCGAGCGGGCAGCGGACGCGCTCACGGCCTCCGCCGAGGCCCCGCGCGATCCCGACCTCGCCGCCCGGGCCGCCGAAGCCGCGAAGGCCGCCGAAGCGCTGCGCGCCGAAGCCGCCGCCCAGCGGGCCGCATCGGAAACCGCGACCGCCGAAACGGCGCGCGCCAACGCCCGCGCGGCCGCCGACGCCCTGGAAGCGGCCGCACGACGTTTGGCCGAGGCGGGCCAGTCGGCCGAGGCGCTCGACGCTGCTGCCGAGGCCGCGCGCGAGGCGGCGCTCGCTTTGGAACGCCAGGCCGCCCAGGCCCGCGGCGCCGCGCGGCAGGCCCGCGCGCAGGGAAACAAAGCGCTCGAAGCCCTGGCCAACCAGGAAACAGAGCCCGAGGGTTTGGCCGCCGACGTCGCGCGGCGGGCACAGGAACTGCTCGAGGCGGCCGCCGAGGCCGAACGCGCCGCGGCCGAAGCCGATGCGCGATTGGCGGCAGGCCAGGCTCGTCCGAGGGAAGCCCGCGCGGCCGACCAGGAAGCCCGGCGCGCCGGCGAACAGGCTCTGCGCGAGTTGGAGCGGGGCCTCGACGAGCTCGCGCGCCTGCCGAGCATGCTCGCGGGCGCGCAGACCGAACAGGCCCAGCGGGCCGAAGCGCTCCAGCAGGCGCTACAAGCCGCGGCCGCCGCGGCGAGCGGCCAAGAAGCGCAGGCGAACCGCGCCGCCGCCGAAGCCCTCGGCGCAGCGCGGGAGGCGATGCGCAAAGCCGCGGAAGCCGCCGCCGCCTCGCAGGCGGGCGCGGGTTCCGAGGCGGCCGAACGCGCCCAGGCGGCGCTCGAACAGGCCGCACAGGCCCTCGGTGAGGCCCGTGCCGCGGCCGCCGCGGCGGCCCCGGGACAGACCGCCGAACTGGCGCAGCGCCAACAGGAGCTCGCCCAGGCCGCCCAGCAAGCAGCCCAGGGCGCCTCCGGGTTGCCCGAATCCGCCCGCGCGGCCCTCGAGCGCGCGTTGGAACAAGCGCAGGCCGCGATGGAGGCCGCCGGTGAACGCCTCGCGTCGGGCCAGAGCGGCGCCGCCGCCGGCGAGCAGCGCGAGGCCCTCGAATCGCTGCAGGCCGCCGCCGCGGCCTCGCGCGAATCCGCCGCGCCGAGCACTCCGGAACAACAGGCCGAGGCCGAACGCCTCGCCGCGGAGCAGCGCCGCATCGCCGAGGAGATCCTCGAACTCGCGACGCTCGAAGAAGAACGCGACCCGGAGGGCGGCGCCTCGCGCACCCTGCGACGCGCCGCCGAAGCCAGCCAGGATTCCGGGCAGGCGCTGCAGCGCGGATCGTCGCAGGAAGCCGAGGCCGAGGCCGAGGAGGCCGTCGCCGAACTCGAGCGCGCGAACCAGGAACTCGCCGAGGAGGAGGAGCGCTACGAACAACTGCGCGCCGAAGAACAGCTCTTCGAAGTGCAGCGCGAAGCCGAAGAACTGCTCGAGCGCCACCTGGTGCAGATGCTCGCCACCCGCGAGCTCGACGCCGGCCGCGAGCGGGGCGCCGGGCCGACGCGCTCCGAGCGCCTGCAGCTCAAGCGCATCGCACGCGAGGAAGCAGCGCTCGGCACACGGGCCCTCGAAGTGGCCACCGCCACCGCCGAGGAGGGCACCTTGGTGTTCGCCGAACTGCTGCGGCGCGCGGGCGAGGACCTCGAACGTGTCGCGCGCGACCTGGACGAGGCCGGCGACTACCAGAGCGGCGACGGTGTGCAGTTGCGCCAGCGCCAGGTCGCCAAGAACCTCGAATGGCTGATCGAGGCGCTAAAGGAAGAGCGCGAGCGCCGGCGCGAGCAGCAGCAACAACAACAGCAACAGCAGCAACAAGAACAACAACCCGGCGAGAGCGAGAACCGCCTCGTGCCGGACTCCGCGGAACTCAAGCTGCTGCGGCGCATGGAGATCGAGGTGCAAGAGCAGCTCACCAGCCTGCTCGAGCTGCACCCTGAACTGCGCTCGGGCACACCGGATCCCCTGGTGCTCGAGGACGTGATGCGCCTCGCCGGCCGCCACGAACGGCTCAGCGAACTCTTCGAGGGCTTCCGCACGCGCCTCGGCCTGCCCCCGCCCGGCGAAGGCGAAGCCGAACCCTGGCCCATGGAACAACCGCGATGAAACTCCTCACCCTGGTGCCCCTTTCCCTCGCGCTCCTCGGGTCGTTGGCCCTCGCCTCCGCGGCGCGGTTCGGACCCGCCGCGCAGGGCCCCGTGCTGCCGCCCAATCCGCTCGGCCAGGACGCGACCAGCCCCGAGGAGGAGCTGCGGCGCCTCTTCGCGCAGGTCGAGCGCTCCCTGCGCCAGATCGACGACATGCTCTTCGAGGCCGGCGCGGGCGACCCGTTGGTCGACGACGCGGACAGCGGCCTCGCGAAGCTGCTCGAAAAGACGCTCGTCGAGAGCCGGCTGACCGTGGAGCGCATGGACCGCATCCTCGACGTCGCGCAGCAGATGTCGAGCCAGCAGCAGAGCCAGAGCAGCAGCGGCCAAGGTGGGCAGTCCGGGTCCGAGGGATCGGAGTCCGGTGGGCAGCAGCGCGGCCAGGCCCCGCGCCAGGGACAGGAGGGCGGGGAAGAAAACCCCGACCCGTCCCGCGACCTCGGCAACAGCCAGAACCCGGGCGAACGACCCGAGGGCCAGGGCGAGAACCAGGGCCAGCCCAACGACGGCCAAGAGGGCGGCGGCACGGACCAACAGCAGGGTTCGCCGGGCGCGCCGGGCTCGGCGGAACGCGCGGCCCCCGGCACCGGCGCGAATCCCTGGGGCGACCTGCCGCCGCGGGTGCAACAGATCTTCCGCACGCAGGGCGGCGAGGACATGCCACCCGCGTACCGCGGTTGGATCGACGCGTACCACCGCCGCTTGGGGCAAAGCCCCCGGTAGGCATGCGGCGCCGCGGCGAAATGCACCGTTTTGGCCCCTGGGCTGCCGCGCAACGGCGCGCCGCTGCCCTGGCGCTGGTGCTCGCCGTCGGTTTCCCGGGCGCCGCGGACCTGTCGGGCGGAGCGCTGCGCCAGGATCCGCTCCCCCGTCCCCTGCCGGTCCCGTCGAGCGACACACCCACGGTGGCGAGCGCTCGCGACGCGGCCGCGTGGGCCGCCGCCGAACGCGGCCTCGCGTGGTTGGCGGCGGAGCAGGGCAAGATGTCCGACGGCTCCTGGCGGCGCGGAGAGGCCCAGTACCCCGCGCCCCTCGCCGTGACGGCCCTCGGTTCGCTCGCGTTCCTCGCCGGTGGCAACGGCCTCGACCGCGGGCCCTACGGCGCCCACCTGTCCCGCTCGATCGACTACCTGCTCGCCCGGGTGGACCGCGATCCGCGCTCCGCCCAGCGCGGGTACATCTCGACCCCCGGCGACGGCACCTCGAGGATGCACGGCCACGGCTACGCGACGCACGCGTTGGCCGAGGCCTACGCCGTTTCGCCGCACAGCACACGCGGACGGCAACTGCTCGAGCTGCTGCCGCTCGCCGTCGACCTGATCCAGCGCACGCAGGGTCCCGAGGGCGCCTGGTGGTACGACCCGTGGGTTTCGGTCGAACACGAGGGCTCGGTCACGATCACCTTGGTGCAGGCCCTGCGCGCGGCCAAGAGCGCCGGCCTCGCCGTCGACGCGCGCGTGATCTCGGCCGCGGACGATTACGTGCGGCGCTCGCAGACCGCCGACGGCACCTTCGCCTACAACCTCGGCTCCGAGCGCACCTCCGTCGCCCTGACGGCGGCCGCCATCGCGACGCTCAACGCCACGGGCACGTACGACGATCCCGTGATCCGCTCCGGCGTCGACGCGATCTGGCGCGGCCTCGAAAAGCGCGGCGGTTCGCGCTCCGGTGTGGAGTTCCCCTTCTACGAGCGCCTCTACCTCGCGCAATCGCTGTGGCAGCTCTCGGATCCGAGCCACTTCGAGCGCTGGTACGAAGACGAACTCCGTGTGTTGCTCAGCTCCCAACGCGAGGACGGCTCGTGGCACGGGGCGACGTACGGCGACGCGTACGCCACGGCGATGAACGCGCTGACGCTGATGCTGCCGAGCGGGCTGCTGCCGTCGTTCGCGCGCTGAGAGGTTGAGAAAAAATCGGCACGGCCCGACCGAAGTACCTCTCAGATGGTGTTTGGCCCATCGCCTGGCGGCGCTGGAGCCCGTTCGAGGGCAAAAATCGGCCAAGGCCCCGATTTTTTCCCTCTCTCTGAGAGGTTGAGAAAAAATCGGCACGGCCCGACCGAAGTACCTCTCAGATGGTGTTTGGCCCATCGCCTGGCGGCGCTGGAGCGGCAGAGTGTGGAAAGCCATCGGCCGGAGGCCGATTCTTTCCCACACTCTGAGCGCTCAACGCCAGCCCACGGACTGCAGCAACAGGCTCTGCGTGCGGCCATCGCCGGGCCGCTGGTACGAGTGCAGCGCGCCGACTCGCACCGTCAAGTAGGGCAGTGGATCGAGCGCGCGCGCGGCGGGCGGGATCGCGACCGGAAGGCGCCATTCGAAGGGTCCAGCGGTTTCGATCTCGAACCAATCCTCCGCCAACCAGGACACCGAAACGTGCCCGCGGCTCGGCAGCGGCAATGCATCGGGCACAACGCCGCGCACCACCAACTCGCCGCCCACCGGAGGCATCACGAGGCGCGCGCTGGGGCCCTGTTCGAGGCCCTCGGCAGGCAGCCAATCGCGGAACCCATCGGCCAGGAATCCCGGAGGCGGCGCGCTTCGAAGGTCGAGCACACGCGGCGCAGCGGCGGGCGGCGGCAGCGGCGAGATCGGGCCCGCCACAGCCGGGGCGGCGGGAGGCACGGTCCCCGGCTGCTCGCCCAACGCTTCCGCCAGCAGACGCGCGGCGATGTTGTGCCCCCGCGCCGACAGGTGGCCGTCCGCGAGATAACAGAGCGGTTCGCCGGGCCGCACGTCCCTCCGCAACTCGTCCAAGAGGAACACCGCGTCCAGTTCGAGCCGCCCGAACAACGCGGCCAGGCGGCGCTCCGGCAGATCGGCGTCGAGGCGTTCCCATAGGCCGCGCAAACCCAAGAGGCGCGCGCCGAGGTCGGCCTCCGCATCGAACGCGTCGAGGATCACCTGGGAGCGGCTCGGCACGACCACCACGAGCGGCCGCGCGCCCAAGCGGCGCACACGCGTTTGGAACTCCTCGAGCTGCCACACGAAGTCCGCCCACGCGCGCGACCAAACGGCGTCTGCGGGGTGTTCGCGGAAGAGTTCGAGGTCTTCGCGCGGCGCACGGCCGTCGGCGAGGCGCACCCAGGGGGACTCCCGTTCGGCGAAGGGCGGCCGAGAGAGGCGCCGCTGGCGCTGCAACCAAGCGCGCTCCACGAGCCGCACCACTTGGCTGTTTGCGCGCAGCGTGTGCAGGAGCGGCCCCATGCGGCGTGTGGTGGCGCGGCCGTCCGCGCCGCGCACCAGGTAAGGCCGGAGGCGGTCGCCGGGGCTCACGGTGGTGCGCTCGGCCAAGTCGAGCGAGCCATTGGCGACGTCGTTCGCCGGGTAACAGAGCAGCACCACGTCGTCCGGCGCCAGGTGGGCGCCGTGCTGCTCGAGCAGCACCAGTTGCTGCGCGAGGCCGTAACCGTCGCAGCCGAGCGCGTACCACTCGAGGCCGCGGCCCTCCTCCTGCCAACGGGCCGCAAGGCGTTCCGGCAACCGCGCCTCCGCGCGCACACCCCAGGCCGCCAGGAACGAGTCGCCGAGGAACACGACGCGGCGCGGACCGCCAACCACGCGCGGCTCCGCGGGCAGCGGCGGGCTGCGGTGTCCCTCGGCGTTCAGGCGGAACGGGAACGGACCGATTTCGTCCGCGTTCCAAAGTTCCACACCGCCGGGCCGGCGAAAACCCAAGTCGGCGTCGAAGACCATGCCGTCGAAGAACGCGACGGGGCCCGTCGTGTGCCGCGCGAGCCATTCGAGGCCGACGAGTCCCAGGACGAGCGAAACCGCGGCCAGCACCACACCGCGGACCCGGGGGCGCCGGCGGGCGCCGACTCCGCGAGCCCGGGGATCACTCCCGTTCAACTGCAGTCCACGGCCTCGCCGGACGCAAAGACGACGCGGCGCCACTGGCCCGGCGGCACGACCTCACCCGGCAGCACGACGCAGTGCTCGAGGTCCGCGCCGGCCCGCAGGCGCGCGTCTTGCATCAGCACGCTGGATGCGTAGCGCGCGCCCGGTTCGACCACCGCGCTCGCGGCGGCGAAGCGGGTGTGCCCTTCGCGCGCCATCACGTGCAGGTTGAGCTCGAGAAGGTCCGCGGGGTGCGACAGGTTGAGGTCCCGCTGCACCACCGGCGCCGCCACGACGCCGTACCCGTCCTCGATGAAGATCTGGATCGCGTCGGTGATCTCGTACTCGTCCCGCAGGGCCGTGCGCGGCGTCCGACGGATCGCGTCGAAAATGGTCGCGTCGAAGAGGTACAGCCCGCAGCCCTTCAAGTTGGTGCGCGGATGGCGCGGTTTCTCGATCACGCGGCGCACGAATCCGCGTTCGTCGAGGGCCACCGTGAAGTTGCGTTTGATCGCCTCGAGGTCCGGCTCGATCTTGGTGGCGAGCACGGCATCGATGCCGTCCTTCGCGAACAGGTCGAGCATGCCCGAGAGGTCCTCGGTCTCGAAGAAGATGTCGCCCAGGAAGAGCAGGAACGGGCGCTGCACGTGTTTCTCGAGCTGCCCGACCGCGTGCGCGATCCCGAGGCGCTTCTCCTGTTCCACGTAGGAGAGTTTGACGCCGAACGCCTCGCCCGTGCCCAGGGTCTGCACGATGCGGTGCCCCAGGTGACCGATGACGATCAGGATGTCGCGGATGCCCAGCTCGCGCATCGCCTCGATCTGCCAGACCAGGAGCGGCCGGTCGAGGATGGGCAGGAGCGGCTTGGGGTAACTGTCGCTGAAAGGCCGGATGCGCGAGCCCTGGCCCGCGGCCAGGATCACACCCTGCAGGTCCGCTGATTGGTCGTTGGTGGCGCTCATGTTCGGACGGGTCCGTCGGAAGACGGCAGAGACTACCAGCCGAGGCGGTTCCTGTGCCCTTCACTTGGGCGCTTCCTTGCGCCCCTCACGTGTGGCCCGGCGTTCGGATCGCCTCACTCGGGCGACGTGCCCAGGCTCGCGTTGCGCGCCACCCACACCTGGCGTGTGGCGGGCGAGACCATCAGGAGTTCGGCGCGGCCATCACCGTCGAGGTCCGCGAGGGTCGACGCACGCGTCCCGAAGGGAACGCCGAGCGGCTTGCCGGTCGCGGTCTCGAGGGGCGCGAAGTTGCCCTGGCCGTCGCCGCCCAGCAGCGCCAACCGGCCGCTGCCGAGGGGCACCACCAGGTCGAGGCCAGCGTCGCCGTCGGCGTCGAGCAGCTCGACCGTGCCCGGGTCCACCCCGACCGGTACGAGGCGCGACGCGAACTCGAAGTCGCCCAGGTTCTCGAGCAGCACCAGGTTCTCGACGGCCAATCCGCTCTGGCCCACGATCACGTCGGGCCGGCCGTCCTCGACCACGTCGCCCACCTGGATGGCGAGCGCGAGCGCCGTGAGCGCCACGTCGGCGGTCAGCGCGAAGCCGCCGGCCCCGTCGCCGCGCAAGAGGAGCGCTCGCGGCTCGTCGTTGACGGCGATCAGGTCCAGGAGACCGTCGCCGTCCAGGTCCGCGAGGCGCACCGCGAGGGGCGTGCCGGGCACGGGGATCGGCGCCATCGGCACCAGGTTGCCCGCGACGCCCCGCAGGACACGCACGGCGCCCTCCGCGGGTGTGGGGCCCGCCACGGCGACCACCACGTCGAGCGCACCGTCGCCGTCGACGTCGCCCAGGTCCAGACCGCGCGGCGTGGGACCCACGGGGATCGAATCGCCCGGGCCGGGCAGCGCCGGAGGCAGCGTCGGGCCGCCGCGCAGCACTCGCACGTCGCCGGCCTGTGTGGCGCTGGCAATGACCTCGGGGAACCCGTCGTCGTCCAGATCCGCGATGACGAAGTAGCCGGGGGTCTCGTCCTCGGTGGCCGCAAGGGGCACGGAGCCCGCGTACGCGAACTCGCGGTTGCCGAGCCCGCGCAGGAAGCCGATGTCGCGCTGGGCCGCGTCGATGCTGACCGCGTCGAGCAGCCCGTCGCCGTCCAGGTCGGCCGTCGCCACGAATTGCGGGTTCACGCCGACGAAGAAGCCTTCGGCGCCGCGCATGCGGCCGTCCCCGAGGGCGAGCAGCAAGCTCGTTCCGCCGCCGCCCACGCTGGCGAGGTCGTCGAGACCGTCGCCGTTCACATCGAGCGGCTGCAGTCCGCGCGGCGACTGCGCCACGTTGTAGAGCCGCGGCGCGCCGAACGCACCGGCGCCCTCGCCGAGCCGCACGGACACACCGCCCGAATCGAACAGCGTGAAGCAGAGGTCGAGGTTCCCGTCGCCGTCGACGTCCGCCGACGCGGCCGACGCCGAGGGACCGCCGTTGGCCAACACGAGGGGCGCATCGAGGAGGTCCGCTTCGCCGGCCAGCAGGAACACCTCCGTGGCCGCGGGATGGGCGTCCGCGATGGCCAGGTCCGCCAGGCCGTTGCCCAAACCGCCCTCCGACGCCGCGCCGATCACGTCGTCCAGCGCGCGCACGATCGGCAGCAGGGCCAGCACGGGCAGGGCCACCTCGTCCTCGAAGTTGAGCGCGCCGTCCTGGCGCAGGATCGACGCCCCGCCGGGCGAACCGAACTGCGAAACGAGGCCCACGGCAATGTCCTGTGTGCCGTCGCCGCCCGCGTCGAGCAACGTCACGGTCACGGGGCCGAGCTCGCCGTTGAAACCTGTCGCGCTGCGCACGGCGACGGGCAGAAGGTCGTCGCTCACCAACTCCTCGAAGACCCACACCTCGCCGAGCAACAATTGCGGCACGACGATTTGCTCGCGCGCGGAGCCGAGGACGAGCGGTCCGGCGGCCAAGTCGAACGCCGGCGCTTCGAGCGGCACGGTGAATCGCAGCTCGTACAGCCCGTCTCCCCCATCGCGGTAGACGGCCAGGCGCTGGTCCGTGCCGACGGCGCCCGCCGGCCCGATTCCGCCGGCCGGCAGCAGGATCGGGCCGGAGCCCTGTCCCACGGCGCCGCCGCCCAGGCACAGGACGACGATGTCCCGGCGGCCGGTGCCGTCCAGGTCCGCGACCACCGCGCGCAGGGGGGTCCCGGGGGTCGGCAGTGTCTGCCAGAGGGCGACCTCGCCGGCGCCCAGCCCGAGGCCGATGCTGAGCCGCTGCTCGTTCGCGCCGGTCTCCACCAGGTCGAACTGCCCGTCGCCGTTGAGGTCGGTCAGGACCGCATCGCCAAACAGGGGGTTGCCGAGCTCCAGGTCGGTCCGCAGCTCGAAGTCGATCAGGACGGCGCCGCCGGGCGGGCCGAGCCCCCCGCCGTCGTTGTCGCTGTCGTCGCAACAGCTCGGCGCGATGGCGACGAGGGAGAGGGCCACCAGGGCACAGGAAGCGCGGGGAGACACAAGGACGGCGACGTTGCGTTTCATGGATTCCGAAGCCCAAGGGGGGCCTGCAAGGGAAGACTACCCCGCCTAGGCCCCCCGGTCGTCCAAGTTCCCCGCGCCTGGAATCTGGAGCCCGCCGCGGCGGCCGCCACCCCGCGCGGGGGCCGAACTGAGCCTCCCCGCGGAAGGCCCGCCCGCGGTCCCGGTTCCGCCGATTTCGCTTCGGAGAGGGCGCGCCGCGCCCTAAGAAGGGCGCCCGCGGGCCGAAGTCCCCGTCCCCCCCACGCCGATGGCCGCCGTCGAAGGTCCCCTTGTGCCCACTCCCCGGTGGGTGCAGCTCGCTTGGCTCGCGCCGGCCGCGCTGTTCGCCGTCGTGGCGCTGGGCCTCGTGCCCGAGGGACAGTGGAGCGCGCCGTGGGTGCCCTCGCTCCTGATCGAGTTCGCGCTGCGTGTGGACGGCCTGACACGCCTCATGCTGGCGCTGATCTCCGGTGTCGGGACGGCCGTGTTCTTCTACGCGCCCGGCTACCTGGCCGGCGATGCGCGCTTGCCGCGGCTGATGGCGCTGCTCGTCGCGTTCTTCCTGGCGATGGTCGGAGCGGTGGTCGCCGACGATCCGTGGACGCTGCTGCTCTTCTGGGAGGCGACGAGTGTGCTGTCGTTCCTGCTGGTCGGCTTCGATCGCGCCAATCGGGCGGCGCGGGACGCGGCCCGCCACGCGCTCTTGATTACGGGCTTCGGCGGCCTCTGCCTGATCGGCGGCTTGCTGCTCGTGCAACTGGCCGCACCGGGGCTGAAACTCTCGGACTTGACGCACCTCGAGGGTGCGCACCCCGGGGCCCTCGGCAGTTCGCTGTTCCACGGCGGTGTGGCCCTGGTCGTCATCGGAGCGCTGACGAAGAGCGCCCAGTTCCCCTTCCACGCGTGGTTGCCGGGGGCGATGACCGCGCCGACACCCGTCTCGGCCTACCTGCATTCGGCCACGATGGTGAAGCTCGGCGTGTACCTCCTGGCGCGCTTCGACCCGGCCATGGACGCGGTGCCGTGGTGGCACCACACGCTGCTCGCCGTGGGAGCCTTCACGGCGGTATTCGCATCCGTGCAGACCCTGCGCGAGCGCGACTTGAAGCGCATCCTCGCGTGGTCGACGGTGGCGGCGCTCGGCACCCTGACGATGTTGCTGGGGCTTTCGGACGCCCTGTCCGGGGTTGCGTTCACCGCATTCCTCTTGGCCCACGCCCTTTACAAGGCGCCTCTTTTCTTCGTCGCGGGCAACGTGGACCACGAGGCCGGCACGCGCCAGATCGACCACCTGCGCGGCATGCGCAAAGCGCTGCCGTTCACGGCTGCGGCCGCGGTGCTCGCCGGCGCGTCGATGGCCGGCCTGCCATCTAGCCTGGGTGTGGTCGCGAAGGACGCAATGCAGCGGGCCAAGGACTCCGTGGACATCGACTGGTACGTGTCCGCCACGAGCATTGCCGTCAGCGTCGTCGCCGTCGCCGTCGCCGCGGTGGCGACCCTGCGCGTCTTCTTCGGCCCGCCCAACGACGAACTCGCGCGCAGCCCCCATCCCCAGGGCCTGCGCATGTCGCTGCCGCCCATCGCCCTCGCGGTGGTGGGGCTGCTGCTCGGTCTGTGGCACGCGCCGATCGAGGGCGCGTTGCTCGCCGCGGCCCGCTCGGTCGCGCCGTTCGGGGAGCTCGAGCTGGAGGTGCTGTGGCCGACGCGCCTCGACGGGATCCTGTTGGCCGTCGTCGGCGGTGCGCTGCTCTTCTGGCAATGGGACCGGGTGCACCGCTGGCTGGAGGGCTTCCGGGGCCTGGATGCCATCGGTCCGGCGTCGCTCTACGAGCGCGCGTTGGCCGCGTTGAAGGCCGGCGCGGGAACCGTCACGCGCACGGCCCAACACGGCGTGCTCGGTCGGTACGTGGCGGTGCTGGCGCTCGCGGGTGCGGTGTGGGCGCTGCCGTTCCTCGTGCGCGCGCCGCTGCCGGCAGCCGGTCCGTTGTCCGCGGGCGACGCGGGGCTCGCGGCCGGGTGCCTCGCGGTGTTGGCCGGCGCGGGATTGGCCGTCGTCGCGCGCGATGTGCTGGGGCGATTGCTGGGTGCGGGACTCGTCGGATTGGGTTCGGCGGTGGTGTTCCTCTTCGGCGGCGCTCCCGACGTGGCCTTCACCCAACTCGCCGTCGAGACCGTTTTCGTGGTAGTCGCGGCCACGGCCCTCGCGCGGTACCGCGTCGCCAGCGACACACCGCCAGCACCGAAGTGGCGCCTCGTCGCCGCGGTGGCGCTCGGCGGATTGCTCGGCCTCGCATCGCTCGTCGTGTTCGCGGCCCCCTTCGACCCGTCGCTGACCAACTTCTTCGGCGCGGCGAGCCTACCCGAGGCCCACGGCCGCAACGTGACCAACGTGGTGCTCGTCGATTTCCGCGCGTTCGACACCCTGGGCGAGATCGCCGTGTTGCTGCTCGTCGGCGTCGCGGCGCTGCCCCTGCTTCGCCGGAACACCGGCAAGGGGGCCAAGGCGTGAGGCATCCCGAGGACACGCCGAACACCGCGCCGAACACCGCGCCGAACACCGCGCCGAACACCGTGTCGGGCGCCGAGCTCGGCAGCGCGCGCGTTCCTTCCCCGATCGTGCTGCGTGCCACCAGGATCCTGTACCGGGTGCTGCTCGCGGCCGCCGTGCTGCTGACCCTGCGCGGGCACCACGAACCGGGCGGCGGTTTCGTGGGCGGCCTCTTCGCGGCCGTGGCCGTTCTGACCGTGGCGCTCGTGCAAGGGCCCAAAGTCGCGCGCCGGCGCCTGCGCGTCACGCCGATCCAGGTGGCCGCGCTCGGTGTCTCGCTCGCGGTGGCGAGCGGCCTGCCCGCGCTCGTCACGGGCCAGCCGTTCCTCACCCACACGATCGGTTACGTGCCGATGGTCGGTGGAGCGTGGAAAGTGTCGACTGCGCTGCTCTTCGACTTCGGCGTATTGTTGTGTGTGCTCGGATCCGTGACCGGCTTCTGCCTGCGCCTTTTGGAGTCGCGATGATCGAGTGGCTGCTCGCGTTGACGATCGCGGCCCTGGCCGCGGCTGGTCTCTACCTGGTGCTCGGCAGGGACCTCGTGGGCCTCGTGGTCGGCCTGTTGCTCGTAGCCGCCGCGGGCAACCTGTTCGTGTTCGGCGCGGGACGCATCGCGAATCGCGGAGCGCCACTCGTCGCCGAGGGCGCGACGGCGCTCGGCCCCGAGGTCGGCAATCCGTTGACCCAGGCGCTGGTCTTGACGGCCATCGTGATCGGCTTCGCACTGAGCTGCTTTGCGTTCGCGCTCGTGCTCCGCCTGCGCAGCCTCGGCGCCGGTCCCGACGGCGACGGCTACCAGTACGCCGAGCCGCGGCCGAAGGCCGACGGCGAGCCCGCGGACCCGGAGGAACGGCGGTGAATCTCTGGGCGGTCCTCCCTGTGCTCGTGCCCCTCGCGACGGCGCTGCTTTGCCTTGCGCTGCAGCGGCGGCCGGTGGCCCAGCGCTTCGTCAGCCTAGTGGGCGGCGCATCCTTCCTCGGCATCGCGGTCGCGCTTGTCCTCGGCACGGCCGGCGGCGCGGTGTACGAGACGCGCCTTGGGAACTGGCCCCAGCCGTTTGCGATCCGCCTCTCCATCGACGCGCTCGGTGCCGCGCTGCTCGCCGTCAGCGGAGCGGTGCTGCTCGCGCTACTGGCCGTGCCGGGGCGCGGCGAATGCGCCACCGCGCGCTCGCCCCTCGTGCCGCCCCTGGTGCACGGGCTGATGGCCGGTGTGGGCGGCGCGTTCTCGACGGCCGACCTCTTCAACCTCTACGTCTGGTTCGAGGTCATGTTGATCGCTGCGCTGGGGCTGATTGCCCTCGGGCGCGAGCGGCGGCACCTCGACGCGGCGCTGCGGTACCTCGTGCTCAACGCGCTGGCGGCCGTGTTGCTCTTGTGCGCGGTCGGTGGCCTCTACGGCGTCGGCGGATCCCTCGACTTCGACGCGCTCTCGCTGGGCCTCGGCGGCGACGGTTCGCCAAGTGCGGCTGCGACGGCGCTGGTGGCGCTCGCGCTGCTCGCGCTCCTCATCAAGTCCGCAGCGTTCCCCTTCGGCGCTTGGCTGCCCGCGGCCTACCCGGTGCTGCCGACGCCGATCCTTGCGCTCTTCGCGGGCCTCTTGACGAAAGTCGGAGCCTACGCGGTGCTGCGCCTCGTCGCCCAGGTCGCGCCGGCGGCGTCCGCGCCCCTGCTCGAACCACTGGGGTGGATCGCCGCCGCGACAATGGTGACGGGGGTGCTCGGCGCGGCCTACCACCAGGACCTGCGGCGCATCCTGTCCTTCCACGTGATCAGCCAGATCGGCTACATCCTGCTGGCCATTTCGCTCGGCACCCGGGCGGCCTTCGCGGCGGCGCTCGTGTACACCGTGCACCACATCCTCGTGAAAGCCAACCTGTTCCTGATCGCCGGTTTGGTGCGGCGGAGCGGCGGCAGTTTCGACCTGCGCCACTTGGGTGGTTTGGCGTCCCGGCCGGCGCTCGCGCTCGTCTTTGCGATCCCCGCCGCGTCGTTGATCGGCTTGCCGCTGACGTCGGGTTTCTGGGCCAAACTCACCGTCGTCAAGCTGTGTTTTGCCGAGGGGCGCTACACCTTCGGCGTCCTGGCGCTGCTCGTGGGTGGACTCACGCTGTATTCGATGGCCAAGGTCTGGATCGAAGCGTTCTGGAAGGAACCGCCCGATCCCTACTACCCGCGCCGCGTGCCGAAGATGGCGTTCGTCGCCACGTTCGCGCTGGCAGCGCTCACCCTGGCGCTCGGTGTGTACCCCGAACCGCTGCTCGTTTTTGCCGAGCTCGCTGCCGCGCTAGGTCCGGGGGGTGCGCGTTGAGAGCGTTGGCCGCGATCTTGGTGTTGGTGCCCGTGTTCCTGTTCGCCGTGGTGGCCGCGGGACTCGACACACTGGCGGTGATCCTCTGGCGCCGGCGTTCCGTGGTGCCCGGTGTCGCGCGGTACCACTTCGAGGGACTCTCGCCCCAGGGCGCGGTGGCGCTCTCATACTTGGTGTCGCTGACGCCGGGAACCACGTCGCTCGACTTGGATCTCGCAAACAAGGCGCTGACCGTCCACCTGCTCGACCTCGGCACCCGCGAGGCCAGCTTTGCCCAGGTCCGCGCGCGGTTCGAACGGCCGCTGCGCGCGATCTTCCCGGAGCGGCGGCGATGAGTGGCTTTTGGTTCGCTGCGGCGGCGCTGCTCCTAGCCATTGGCATGGGCATCTTGGCCGTCGCGCTGTTGCGGCACCGGGACGTCGCGAGCCGCATCGTCGTGGTCGACACGCTCGCAGCGTGCGCGGTGGCCGCATGCCTATTGACGGCCGCGTGGACCGGCGAGGCGGCCTTCCTCGACGTCGCCATCGGCTTTGCGCTGGCCGCGTTCCTGGGCACGATCGCGTGGGCCCAGGCCCTCGCCGCACAGAAGGAGGACGGGCGATGAGCGCGCTTCTCGCCTCGGCCGCGATCGCGATCGGCATGGCCCTCGTCGCGATCGCCTGTTACGGCGTGCTGGTGCTGCCCGACGCCCTGTCGCGCCAACACGCCGCGACCAAAGCCGCGACGCTGGCGCTCGCGGTACTCGCGATCGGCGTCGGCGCGCTGCTCGGCACGGCGGAAGTGTGGACCAAGCTCGGTGTGCTTCTGGTCACCCTGGCCGCCACCATGCCGCTCGCATCCCACGCCCTCGCGCGCGCCGCCCATGGGCCAGACCCCGAGGACAGCGAACGGCCCCGGGCGCGCTAGTCCGGCTCGTGCTTCGGGGGGCGCGTCAGGGCGTACGTCCTCAGCCGTCCTCCCAGGGATTCACGAGCTGGCAAACACCCGCGAAGTGCTTCACGTTGCGCGTCGCGAGCACCGCTCCCCGTGCCCGCGTGATGCCCGCGATCAACGCGCCGCGAAAGTCCGGCGTCCGGCCTTCGGCGGCCAGCGCCGCCGCAATGGCGCCGGCAGCCAGGGCTGCGTGGGCATCCAAGGAGAGGATGCGCCCGCCAAGCTCTTCTGCGATGGTGGCGCGGAAGGCCGTCTCCAGCGTCTTCCGGCGGCGTCCGTCCGGGATCCGCTGCAGCCCGTACTCGACCTCGAACACTGTGACGGCCGTGGTCCACAAGGAGCGCGTGGGCTGTCGGTCGAGCCAGGCGATCACGACGTCGGGTGGCTCCGCCTGCATGACCGCCGAAAGGACGTTGGTGTCCAGCACGATCACGGCTTCAGATCCGCGGGCCTGACCGGCTGTCCTCGGAGTTCCTCGATCTCGCCGTCCAGCCCGCAGCCGCGGAATCGCTCCGCCAGTCGGCTGCCCAGTCCCGGGGCGGCATCGAACGTGGTGCGGAGCGCGGCCTCACGGAGGATCTCGCGGATTTCTTCCTCCATGCTGTGTCCGTGGGCGTCCGCCATCGCGCGGAGCTTGTCCCGGATGTCGTCTTCGAGGTTGCGTACGATGAGCTGAGCCATGCTATCACTGATAGCACCCTCTTCGGGTGGCCGCAAGCCTTGACTGGAACGGGCCCCACCGGAAAAGGCAAGGTCTCGGTAAAACCCGAGACACCCTCGGCCCCCCGCCCACTCACTCGGCCCCGCATCCCTGCCGGTGGCGAACTTCCGAGCTCGAGGCGGAATCGCTTGAAGTGGCCCCGCCGCGGCGCGGGAGAGCTAGCCCCGGCGCGCGGCGTCGACCACCGCGCCCGGCGTCGCCGCAAGGCTTGACGTCGCGTCGCCCCGCCGATCCCCCTGGGCCCCATGGGCCCCCGCCCGCCGGAAGATCCGCACCAACCACACCGCGGCCGCAACGTGGACACACAGCGAAACCGCGAGGGCGATGACTTCCAGGACCGAAGCCCTGGAACCGTCAAGGGGCCCAACGTCCTGAAGCTGGTCGAACCAAGCCAGGATCCCCATGGTGTTGACACCGATCATGAAGGCGATCACTTCCCGTGCACGGAGCCGCGCAGGCGGCCCGCCCTTCAGCCTGTCGAGCGCCAAGCCTCGTTCGAAGAACGCGCGCTCCGAGTACGAACACACCCAAAGGTAGAAGGCAACAACGAGGCCGATCGCGGCTGGGGGCATGGGTATGTTCTCCCTTGGCTGCAGTGGAGGCGCGCCTCGTCTCGCTGAGTTCGCCTGCCCCGGCCTCGACCCAGCGTACGACACATCGCCGAACGGCGCTGCAACAGATCCGTGACTCGCTCTGCCCGGCCTCGGACGTCGAGGTCCCGCGAGGCGCGTCAGCGCGGCAGGTACTGGCGCAGTTTCTGCACGTAGCCTTCGGCGCTCTTCAGGATCTGGGCCACTTCGTCGTCGCGGATCGGGCGCACGATGCGGGCCGGGACGCCGGCGACCAGGGAGCGGGGGGGGACCACGTAGCCCTCCTTCACCACGGCGCCGGCGGCCACGATCGATTCTTCGCCGATCTGGGAGCCTCCCAAGAGCACCGCGCCCATGCCGATCAGGCAGCGGTCCCCCACCGCGGCTCCGTGCAGCACCACGCGGTGGCCCACGGTCACGTTGTCGCCGATGGTGTTCGGCACGCCGGGGTCCGCGTGCACCATCGACAGGTCCTGGATGTTGCTGCGGCGGCCGATGACGAGCGGCGCATCGTCGCCGCGCAGCACACAGCCGAACCAGACGCTGGCGTCCTCGCCCAGGGTCACGTCGCCCGTCAACACCGCGTTCTTTGCCCGGTAGGCGCCGCCGAGCAGGGCTTCGAACAGGCCCGCGGTTTCGTAGCGCGTCACGACTTCGCTCCGTGGGCGGCGAGGCGGCCGGAGAGCTCCGCGCGCGTCTGGTCGAACAGCGCCGCGGCGCGCTCCACACACTCGGCGGTTTCCTCGAGCACACCGTCGGCCGCGGCCGACCACGCCCGGTGCACCTGCCGCTCGGCCGCGGCGAAGGAGTCCATCAGTTGCGCGTAGGCCCCAAGGCCCATGCGCGCCACCATGCGATCGCGACCGGCGGGGAACGCCGGCAGCAGGTCGTCGACGATCGGGCTGAGGAGCGCGAGCAGCTCCGGCCCGTCCGCGTGGCGTGCCACCGCCCCGCGCACGCGATCGACGGCCGTGCGGATTTCTGCGAGCACCTCACTGGGACCACGCTCGCTCTCGGCGGGCTCTGCGTCGAGCGCCATCCGCGCGCCGAGGCGCACGAGCAGCGCCCCGAGCCCCAGCCCGAGCACACCACCCAGGAACAGGAACTTGCCCTCCCAGCGCCCGAACGCGAACTCTTCGACGCGCACGTGCCGCACGTCGGCTTGCGCCAGGTGCTGCACGTGGTCCGCATCGAGCACCGTGCCCTTCGGCACGAGCACTTCCGTATCCAGGGGATCCGCGACCTCGCCCAGGCCGATGAGCGGCACGACGACGGCCTCGTTGACGGTGAGGCCCACGAGCTCGTCCGCGCCGCGGTCCACACGCACCAAGTAGGCGGAACCGGCCCCCACGAGACCGGCCACCAAGGAAAGCGCCACCAGCACAAAGCCGAACAACTTCACGATGCGCCCACTCCCCCGAGGATCAAGCTGTTGAAGATGAGCGCCAGAACGGCCTCACCGACGATCAAACCGGCCGCAAAGGGCACACCCCAGTTCTCGCACCAGCGCGCGCCCTTCCAGCGGGAGAGCACGATCTGCAACACACAGCCGATGCCGTAGGTCGCGATGTAGAAGAACGGCAGGAACATCGAGAGCCCCACGAGCACTCCGAGCCCCGCGAAGCTGCCCAGGCCGAGCAGCAATCCGAGCATCGACCCAAACCCATACAGCGCGTAGGGCATCTCGCCGCCCTGCACACCGAGGATCACCGCCTGCAAGGCCTGGGCCTGGGGCGCGGTGGTGTCGGTGCCCGGTCCGATGGGCGGGCCCCCGCCCTTCAAGTTCACCTGCGTGATGACCACCAGCACCGCCATCGTGATGATCGGGCCGATGCCCGTTGCGATCAGCTCGACGATCTGCTGGCGTCTTGGCTGGGAACCCACCAGGTGTCCGGTCTTGAGGTCGCCCATCATGTCGGACGCGCACGTGATGGCGACACACAGCGACGCGCCGATCAGCACGGCCCCCAGCACCGCTCCCGACCCCAACAAGGTCAGCACGAGCACCACGGTCAGGAGCGACATGCCCGAAATGGGCGACCAGTCGGTCATCCCGGTGCACTGCGCGATGATGATGCCCGCGAACCAGATCCAGCCCGCGCCGATCAACGCGATCAGGAGCGCGCGCAGGTGCGAGGGCATCCCCGAGAGCACACCGGGTTTGGCGTTGGAGCTTGCGAGGAACGCGTCCCGCTGCCCGTCGTCCCAATCCTCCCCCCAGACGCGTTTGGCCTCCTCGGTGGCGAAGCCGACGCGGTAGCTCCTGTAGGACACCGGCTCCACGTCGTCGTTGACCCGCGCGAACTCGGGTGCCTCGGGCGCCAGTTCGGCGAGCACGCCCTCCTCCGTGGCGTCGGAAACCTCCGGTGCCTCCAAGGTGATCGGGCAGCGCGGGTTGAACGCGCGGTTCTCGACGAAGTCCGCGGCCACGAACAGGAGCACCAGCGCCGCCGCCGCCGCGCCCACCAGGGTCTTCATGCCCAGTTCGTCCGAGCCGAGTTTGCTCTTGCCCGACTTCGCGATGCTGCCGAGGGCCGCCCGGATGGCGGGCAATGCCGCGAGGATGCCCATCATCGCGCCGCCGAGGAGCAGGCCGATCCCGAGGGGCCGATTGACCGCCTGGAACATGGCACCCGGGACTTCGTGGGCCAGCAACCCCGGCGGCGCCCAGTCGAGGCGGTACGCGAGCGGGTTGAGCACGAAGAAAGCGAGGATGCCGCCCGCCAGCACGAGGAGCCCCGCCTTGCCCGACAGGAACCCCGCGCCGATCGCAAACGGCGCGATGGCGAAGATGACCTGCACCTCCGCGGGCAGTCCGAGAAAACGCCCGACGTCGACACGATCCTTGGTCATCAGGAGGTCCGGCGCGCCGTCGCGGTCCCGGTCCAAATCCACGGGCAACACGCTCTTCGCGTCGCTGTCGAGCCAGCGGCGCACCTCCTCGCCGCCGTCGCCGTCCAGATCCCCGGGTCCGAAACTCGCAGGGACCGACATCCGCCAGCCGATGTCCTGGTACCCAGGTCCGCCCAGGTCCGGCAGCCCGGCGGGCGCGTAGATCAACATCGAAACCGCGATTCCCGCCAAGAGCACGAGCGACTTGGCGGAGCCCGCTCCCGGCGATTTCAGGATCACCGCCACCCCGACGGCGCTCGGGAAACGCAGGCGGTCCACTTCGATCATCTGCTTGCGCAGGGGCACGATGAACGCGCCGCCCAGGATCGCTCCCGCCACACACGCCAACGTGATGAGCCAGAAGTCGAGGTCCGAGGGCCCGAGCGACCAGCCCAGCAGCCAGAGCACCGGCACCGTGAAGATCACGCCGGAGTTGGGTGTGTTCACCGCCGACGCGACGGTCTGCGCGATGTTGACCTCGAGGATCGAACCCCGCCGCAGCAGGCCGCGCAACACACCGAACCCCAGCACCGCCGCGATGGCGCTGCCGACGATGGTGAAACCGATCTTCAGGCCCGAGTAGGCGATCGCCGCGTTCATCACGGCGCCGAAGAAGAGGCCGAACAGGACCGCGGACCAGGTGACCTCCGGATACCGGCCGCCCATCAGTTGGGTGCTGTGCTCGGCCGCGTCGGGGGTTCGTGCCTTCGGTGCCTCGGGCATCGGGAGCTTGGGCTGGGGTCGATCGGGGGAGACGGGCCGCGGGCAGGACGACGGCCCGCGGCGTTCGGGGGGAGGGTAGGCGCGGGGGACCCAAGCCGCAAGGTGACGGCGGGCACCGTCTCTGCCATGCTGGCGCGCTTGAAACCCTTCGAAACCCTGGCCGAGGCCTCGGCGCCCGGCGGCGCCAAACTCTCCCTGCACCGACGCGACGGCGATTTCTTCCTGCGTGTGGACGGGGTGGAGCTGATGAGCACCCGCCGCCACGCGTCCGAGCGGCGCCTCGCGGAGTGTGTGGCGGAGCCCCTCGCCGCGCGCCCCCCCTCGGCGGGCCCGGTCCGGCTCCTCATTGGCGGCCTGGGCCTGGGCTTCAGCTTGGTGCGCGCGCTCGAGCTCCTTCCCGCCCACGCCGAGGTCGAGGTCGTCGAGCTCCTCCCCGAGATCGTCGCCTGGAACCGCGAGCACCTCGCGGAAACCACCGGCGCGGCGCTGGCCGACCCCAGGGTCACCGTGCACGTGGGCGACGTCGTCGAGCACATCGCGAAGAGCAGGGAGAAGTCCTTCGACGGCCTCGTCTTCGACGTGGACAACGGCCCCGGTGCGCTCGTGTCGCCCGCCAACCAGCGCCTCTACGGCGCGCCGGGATTGGCCGCGGCCCTGCGTGTGCTGGTGCCCGGCGGCCGCGCCGCGTACTGGTCCGCGCGTCACGAACCGCGTTTCGAAGCGCGGCTGGTGGGCGCGGGGTTCCTGGTTGGCTCGGAAGCGGCCAAGACACACCCGAGCGCGCGCCGCTCGAGCCACCGCCTGTACGTTGCGGAACGGCGTCAGCCGCGCAGCGACGCGGTGCCGCCCGGCCCTACCGCATCGCGGCGAGCACCGCAAAGCTGACGGCGTTCTGCAGGGCGTGGGCCAGCGCGAGGCTGCCCATTCCCGCGCCGGCCAACCGCGCGCGGCCGAGCAGCCAGCCGAGGTAGGTCAGGATCGGAAAGTAGAACCAGCCGTGGGCCAGGCCGAAGAGCGCGGCCTGGATCCAGTTGGCGCGGTTCGGTCCCACGTGCCCCGCCAGGCGCGCGAAGAGCCGGCCGCGGAAGAAGAGCTCTTCCGCGAGCGGCACCACGAACACACCGAGAAAAGCCATCGCGGCGAAGTCCCCGTCCGAGGCGGCCAGGACCACTTCGGAGGCCACACCGAGGGCATCGATCCCGAGTTGTTTTGCCGTCCAGCCGATGAGCCCCGCAACTCCGGTCAGAAGGGGCCACGTGCGCAGCCAGAGGCCGAGCACGAAGGGCCAACGAGCGTCAGCGCGCTCCACACCGGCCGACCGGGCCCCGAGGTCGTGGCGACGCGCGAGCAGTGCCGACGGCGCGAAGAGCAGCAACGGCCCGAGCAGGCCGCGCAAGTGCATGGAGATGCCCGCCCGCGAGGCGGCCAAGTCGCCGAGCACCATCAGAAGCAATCCGATGGCGATCGGCACCACCAGCGGCGTGCGAGCGCCGAACTGCGCCGCCCTGGGCTCCCGTTGGACCCGGCGCCAGCCGCGCAGCCAAAGGCCGATGGCGAAGAGCGCGGCGGAGACGACGAGCTCGGCCACGGATGGGGTCAGGAACCCGGCGCCTGTGCCGCGATGCGCCCCGCTTCGGGCGACGACGCGCTGCCGTAGAGTTTTTTCGGCATGCGCCCCGCCAGGAACGCCTGGCGCCCGGCGCGCACACCGTCTCGCATCGCCACTGCCATGCGGCGCGGATCCTTGGCGGCCGCGATGGCGGTGTTGAGCAGCACCCCCGCCACACCCAGCTCCATCGCGAGGGCCGTGTCGCTCGCCGTGCCCACGCCCGCGTCGACGATCACGGGGCAGGAGACGAGCTCCATCAAGATGCGGATCGCGTTGGGGTTCAGCACACCTTGTCCCGAGCCGATCGGCGAACCCGCGGGCATGATCGCGGCGGCGCCGGCCTGTTCGAGGTGCACGGCGAGGCGCGGATCGTCGGAGGTGTAGACCCACACCTCGAAACCCTCGGCGACGAGCGCGCGGGTCGCTTCGAGGGTGCCGATGGGGTCGGGCAACAGCGTGCGGGTGTCGCCGAGGACCTCGAGTTTGATCGCGTTGGTGCTGAGCAGATCGCGAGCGAGGCGCGCGGTGCGCACGGCGCTCTCCACGTCGAAACAGCCCGCGGTATTGGGCAGGAACTGCAATTTCGAGCGGTCTAGGTGTTCGAGCAGGCCTTCTTGCTCGCCACCCGGTCCGATCCGGCGCACGGCCAGCGTCACCATCTGTGCCCCGGACAGTGTGTGGCAGTCGCGCATCACGTCGAAGCTCGGGTACTTGCCCGTGCCGACGATCAGGCGCGAGGTGAGGGTCACCGAGCCGACCACGAGCGGCGTGTCGGCCGTGGCGGCGGATTCGAGGGGCGAAGGTTCCATCAACCGCCCCCCACCAGCGTCACCAACTCGACTCGCTCGCCGGGCGCGAGCACACGTTCGCTGCGCCGCGCGCGCGGCACCAGCTCGCGCTCGACCTCGGCCGCGACCACCTCGGACCGCAGCCCGAGCTGTGCGATCAGCGCTTCGACGGTGCAACCCTCCGCCACGTGGGCGGGATTGCCGTTCACCAGGATCTCGATCCGCCGCTCGCCCATGGCATCAGCGCGCCCGCAGGAACGCGCACTTCAGGTACTCGCTCTCCGGCAGGCCCATCAGCACCGGATGGTCCGGGCTCGCGCCGGTCAGGCCCTCGAGGTACACGTCGCGCCCGGAATCGCGCGCGGCAAGCGCCAGGAACGAGAGGAACTCCTCGCGTCGCACGTTGTACGAGCAGGACGCGCTGACGAGGAGGCCCGCGGGCGCCAGCAACTGCAGGGCGCGAAGGTTCAGTTCGCGGTAGCCGCGCGCGGCGCCGTCCGCCTCGCGGCGGTTGCGCGCAAACGCCGGCGGATCGACGACCACACGCTGGAAGCGGGTCTCTTCGGCCGCGAGTTCGCGCAGGCGCTTCATCGCGTTGGCGCGCTCGAAACGCACTTTCGCGCTCACGCCATTGAGTTCCGCGTTGTGGGCGACCCGCGCGCCGGAACTGGCCGATTGGTCCATGCACAGGACGTCCTCGGCGCCCGCCAGCGCGGCGCGGATGCCGAACAGACCGTCGTAACAGAAGGCGTCGAGTACCCGTTCGCCCGCGGCACCCTCCGCGGCGAGCCGGCGGTTCTGCGACTGGTCCAGGTAGTGCCCCGTCTTGTGGCCCTCGACCAGGTCGACGTCGTAGAGCAGCCCGTCGGGTTCCTCCACACGCACCAGGTCGTCCACCTTGCCGTCGATCCACTCGACCCTGGGGGCGAGGCCCTCGAGTTTGCGCACGGACGCATCGGAGCGGTCGAGAACGGCGCGCACGGGGAACGGCAGGGCCTCGCGCACCAGGCCGACGATGAAGTCGCGCATCAGGTCGGAGCCCTGGCAGCCGCTCTGCACGACGAGTACGTCGCCGTAGCGGTCGACCACCAGGCCGGGGATGCGCTCCGAATCCCCGCCGAGGAGCCGGCACGCGCCCTTGCGCTCGAGCAAACCCAGGCGTTTGCGCTCGGCGACGGCCGCGCCAACGAGGGAGGCCCATAGCTCGCGGTTGGGCTGCTCGGGTCCGCGGGAGACCATGCGCAGGGCGATGCGCGATTGGCTCGAGTAAAGGCCCCAGCCCACGACGCCGCCCGCCGGGTCGTGCACGGAGACGAGTTCTCCGGGGGTCGCCTCGGCCTTCACCACGTCGTCCGCGTAGACCCAGGGGTGTCCCCCCAGGGTCCAGCGCCGCCCCTTCCCCGTCAACGTCACTTTGCCCATCGAGCCGTGCAGTCTAGCCACCGGGGAGGCCCGAAGCGGCCAACCGCATGGGGAATGGGGGGCCGGGCGCGCGCACCCAGCCGGTCAGGCCCGCCTTGTTGAAGCGTGTCTGCGTAGGTGCGAGTCGCAGAGCTGCACAACGAGCCCGCCCAGTTCCGGACCCGGTCGTGCGATCTGTAGGGGCGCGGCCCTGTCCGCGCCCAAGGGACGACGCACCGCGCGGATTCCCCCCCGCTCCAAGGCGGGCCTGGAGGCCCGCGCACCCGGCCCGCGCACCCAGCGGGTCGGGCCCGCCTTGTTGAAGCGTGTCTGCGTAGGTGCGGCTCGCGGAGCTGCCCGCCCAGTTCCGGACCCCGTCATGCGGTCTGTAGGGGCGCGGACGGGGCCGCGCCCCTACAGAACGGGATTTGGGGTTCACGGTGTTGCAAGCACTCATCTGCGCGACGACGTGCGCACATCGCGGCGCTCCGCGTCCGATCGCGCGGTCGAGACGTCGGCCGCGCACCCGCCCCGTGCAACGAGCCCGCGCGCGGCGTGCGGCCGCCGCGCGCGGTGCTGCGTCGGATCCCGAGGCTACCTCGGTTCCCGATGCTCCCTCGGTCCCAGCGGTTCGCCGCCCAGGCCGCGGCGCTCGCGAGGACTGCCTTACCGCCCGAGCGGCGCAGGGTTGCCTCCCCGCCCCGAAAATCCGCGGCGGGGCCCCGCGGCCTCGCCACCTAGGGGGCCGTCAGCTCCTGGAACCGCGGGTGCTCGCGCAGGGAGGCCAAGTCCGGATCGTCGCGGGCCCACTCGCGTTGGCGCGCGCGGGCGCCCTCGGAGCGCACGGACGATTCGAACGTGCGCGCCAAATAGTCGAGCGCCCGATCGTCCTCGCCCAGGAGGGCGTAGGTGCAGGCCATGTTGTAGTGCAGAGCCGGCGCGTCGTGCACATCGACGAGCAGCGCGCGGGCCTCGTCCGTGCGCCCGGCGCGCGCGCGATAACACGCGAGGAGCACGACCATGAAGTCCCCCTGGCGCAACTCGAAGGCGCGCTCGAAGTGTGCCACAGCGGCGTCGACGTCCTTCTCGCGCACGTTGGCGTTGACGGCCAAAGAAACGAACGCGTCCGCGAGCAGTCCACGCGTGAGTTCGATCTGCCCGCGCAACATGCGCCGGCGCTCCGCGGCCGGATCGGAACCGAGCGTCGGCGGTGCGTTGCCGGCGTCGAGCTCCGCGAGTTGATCCTCGAGTTCGCGCTGCAACGCCTCGAGCCGCACGACCGCGCGGTCGAGCTCGGCGCGCGCCACATCGCCCTCGCCGAGGTCGGTGCTGGCGGCGCCCACCGCCATGTGGATGCGCGCCAACGTCCACTCGCGCCAGAGAGGTCCGCCGCGGCCATCGCCGAGCGCTTCCTCGAGCGCCCGCGCGAGCGTGCGCGCCGCCCCCGGATCGCCATCCCCGCGAAGATCGACCGACAACACGAGCGCTGCCGCGGACGGCGTGCGGTAGTCGAGCAGCGCCGGGAAGCCGTCGGCCTCGTCCTTTTGGAACTGCTCGCGCAGCAGCTCCAGTTGCCGCAGCCAGAGGAACCGGTTCTCGCGATCGTCGGCGATGCGCCGCTGCACGAGCTCCATCTCCGCGAAGCGCAACGAACGCAGCAGCGCCAGCCGTTCGGGATCCTCGAGCGGGTTCTCCGCGAGCGCCAGCTCGTCCTTCCCCAAGAAACCCGGCAGTTCGCGCGGCGCGACCAGCGCGAGCGCGCGGCCGAGCTGCCGCTGCACGTCGAGCCAGCGGGCGCGAGGCATCGCGGCGTGGCGCTCGTCGAGCCCGAGCAGGCGCCGCGGCGCGAACTCGCCCTCCAGCACGTCGTCGAACGTGCCGCCGACGCCGTTCGCCTCCCAGTCGAGCGCGGCGCGGTGCACCGCGAGCAAACCGCGGTGCACGGCCCGGGCGCGCTCGCGCTGCGGCGGCGCGGCGGCGTCGGCACCGCTCGCGAGTTCCGCCGTCAACTCCCACACGTCCACGAGCACCAACAGGCGCTGCGCCTCCACGGCGGCCTCCACGTCGGCGCGTGTTCCCGGCCCGCCCTGCGCGTCGCGCTCGAGCCGAAGCGCGACCAATTCGCGGCCGACGCTGCGCGCCGCGCCGAGCGCCGCAAGGGCCGCTTCGGGCGCTCCCCTCGCGATTTCGGCGCCGGCCTCGACGAGTCGCGCTCGCAGCGTCAACTCCGCCGCCACGTCGCCCTCGCTCGGGCCCCACTTCGCGCCCACTTGGCGTGCCAAGCGGCGGGCCGCCGCGGGATCGCCCTCCTCGGCCAACGCAATCCCGGCGGCGCGCAACACGAGGGCATCGCCCGCGAACCCGTCGGCGGCGATGCGCTCGAGGAAGCGCCGGGCCAACTCGGCGCGCTCGAGCCACACCCAGCGCGCCAACGCGTTGTCCACGCCCGCGCGCGCGCCCGCGCGTTCGTCGGCGGCGGGCGACAGGAGACCGGCGAGCAGTGCGGTGTACCGCTCGGGCGCGAGCGCCGCCTCCCCCACCTCGGCCAGTGCGCTGCCGAGACCGGTCAACAGCTCACCAAACGCTTCGGGCCCGATGCGCGCGCGACCGGCGGCGCGACGGGTCCACTCCTTCGCCACGACACCTTCGAGAGCCGCGCCGCCCCGCAACATGCCGGCCAGTTCCTTTGCGGCGATCTTCTGCTCGTCCGACGGCAAATCGGCGACGAGTTCCGCGAGCGCAACCGCGGCGGGCGGCTGGTCCAAACGCGCCAGCGATTCCACCGCCGCGCGGCGCACGGCGGGATCGCCGTCGGAGCGCGCCACCGCGGCGAGCTCCGCAACGCGCTGCTCGACCTGGGCGGTTCCCAGCGCGCGCTGGCCCAAGTACCGCGCGAGCCGCTCGCGCACGTGTCGGTCGGGCGAGTCGAGGGCCTCGAGCGCGCGCCCCACGTCGGCCGGATCCGCGCGCCGCAGCAACTGCTCCGCGGCGCGGCGGTCCAAATCGCCAGCTACCGCGTCCTCGCGCGCCGGCGCCGCGCCTTCGGCGCGCATCGAGAGGGCCGCCGCGGCGAACAGCGCGAATGCCGCGGCGCGGTGTGTGAAGCGGTGCGCGAAACGGTGCGCGAAGCTGTGCGCGAAGCTGTGCGCGGAGCGGTTCACGACGCGTCGCCCTCCGGTTCCTGCATGCGGCCCATGCGGTACTCGAACGTGCGCCGCGAAAGCCCGACGCGGCGCGCCGCCGCGCTGACGTTGCCGCGCTCCTCTCGCAGGGCCTCCGCAAGCAGCGCCTGCTCGAGTTCCGCGGCGCCCAACCCGCGCGAGAGCGCGAGGCGCGCCAACTCGTCCGCGGCCCCGGCGACTCCCTCTACCAGGAAATCGAACTCCTCGGGCGCGATCGGCACGGAGACGTCCTCGGCCAGGGCGTGCACACGTTCGAGGGCGTTTTCCAGTTCGCGAACGTTGCCGGGCCAGGGGTGCGCGACGAGCCGCTCGAGCGCACCGCTCCCGAGACCGCGGGGCGCGCGTCCGAGGCGCTCTGCCACACGCTCCGACAGCACGTCCACGAGCCGCGGCAGGTCCCCGCGGCGCGCCCGCAGCGGCGGAAGGGTGAGCGGCACCACCGCCAGGCGCCAATAGAGGTCCTCGCGGAACCGACCGGCCTCGACCTCCCCGGCCAGATCGACCGCGCTGGTCGCCACCACGCGCAGGTCGACGGGTACGGCCCGTTCCCCGCCCACGGGTTCGACCACACGCTCCTGCAGCACCCGCAGCAACTTGACCTGGGACGGCAGCGGCAGCAGACCGACGTCGTCCAGCACCACCGTGCCGCCGTGTGCGCGGCGGAACGCCCCCTGGCGGCCCTCCCGCGCGTCCGTGAAAGCGCCCCGCTCGTGCCCGAAGAGCTCCGACTCGATCAGCGTCGGACTGAGCGCCCCGAGGTGGAGACGCACCAGGGGGCCCGCGGCGCGGGGGCTACTCTGGTGCAAAAGGGCGGCGGCCAGGCTTTTTCCCGTACCGTGCTCTCCCAGAATCAATACCGTAGCGTTTCCTTGGGCCGCGAGTTCCAGGTTCCGGAGCACGGCCCGCAGGGCGGGATCGGCCCCCACCAACTGGGGCGCGCGGTCTTGGGCGGGGCTGGGTTGCAACGGGCGTGGCCGGGGCTGGGGTCGGCGGACCTGCGGGGGATTCCGGGGCCAATCGGGGCCGTGCGGTATCCCCGGCGTTGACGGGGCTGCTCAGATATAGCAGACTCACCGGCCTTAAAACGCCGTTCCGGCCGTTCACGCGGTCGGCGGAGCCCCGCCGCACCATCCGCCCCGGGTACCTCCGCCAGCAACGCTCCCTCGACCCAGCCCGGCCGCGCGCCGAAGCCGGTCCGGGAAGCACCTGGCGTGGTACCCGTACCGACTTCGAGCGCCACTTCGAGCTCTCTGCACGACGCAGAGGGCCCCCGAGGTGGACTCGACGCAGGTTTCGGGCGGCTGCCTGCGGCGGCGTCGAGTGGCCCTGCTCCTTCGCGTCCGCGGAGGGCATCGCCAGGACGGCGTCGGGAGACTGCTCGGAACCCAGGTGCATGCCTGGGTGCCGGACGGAGCCATCCCCCGGCGCGGCGACGCCGGACTCCCGTAGTTCGCAACCGTGCGGCGCGCGACACCACCTGCCCCGATCCACCGAAAGCGCCCACGAGATCATGAACCGAGAGGAACTCCTGCGGATGATCGACACCCTCCACAGGGATCGCGAGATCCCCAAGGAGGTGCTGTTCGCTGCCCTAGAGGAAGCGATCGGGGCCGCCGTCAAGAAGCGCCTCGGCGCGGGCGAGGACCTCGTGGTCACCGTCGATCGCAAGACCGGCGAGATCGGCATCGAGGACGACGAGGGCGAATACGAGTTCGACCTCGAAGTGCTGGGGCGCATCGCCGCCCAGGCCTGCAAACAGGCCATGATGCAAAAGATCCGGGAAGCCGAACGGGACGTGCTCTTCGACGAGTACGAGGCCCGCGTCGGCCAACTGGTGCACGGCACGGTGCAGCGCTTCGAGAGCGACGCCCTGGTGGTGAACCTGGGCCGCGTCGAGGCGTACCTCCCCCGCGAGGAGCGGGTGCGCGGCGAAACCGCGGCCCCCGGCGACCGCGTCCGCGCCATCGTGCTGGAAGTCAGGAAGGACGGCCCGCGCGTCAAGATCATCATCAGCCGCACGCACCCGGACTTGGTGCGGCGCCTCTTCGAACTCGAAGTGCCCGAGATCTCCGAGGGCATCATCGAGATCAAACGCGTCGTGCGCGAGCCCGGCTACCGCACCAAGATGGCCGTCGTCTCGATCGATCCCAAGATCGACAGCATCGGCGCCTGCGTCGGCGTGCGCGGCTCGCGCATCAAGGCGGTGATCGACGAACTGCGCGGCGAGCGCATCGACATCATCAAGTGGAGCGACTCCTTGGAGACGCTCATCATGAACGGGCTGAAGCCCGCCAAGATCGACATCGACAACATCTACCCGGACGTGGACAGCCACTCCGCCACGGTGATCGTCGACGAAGAGGAGCAGTCCCTGGCCATCGGCAAGAAGGGCCAGAACGTGCGCCTCGCCAGCCGCCTGTGCGGTTGGGACATCGAGATCAAGACACGCGCCGAGTTCGAGGCCGACCTGATGGGCCAAGAGGACGGCGGCGAGGGCGCTGAGCTCGGCGAGGAGGGAGATGGCTCTCCCCTTTCCGAGGTCGGCGACGACGAAACGCCGGAGGGCGCGCCCTCCGGTGGCCCGGGAAATCGGGAGCAGGGCGCCTAGGGCCCCGCCGAACCCCAGCCCCCCACCCGATGGGGATGGGGCTGGGGCGCGACCGCCACCTCGCGGGGTCGCAGCGCAAAGAGATACGAATGGAGTCGGCCAGAGGGATCGTGACCAAAAAACGCGTTTACGAGATCGCCAAGGAATGGGGCATGACCGGGCAGGACCTGGCCGCGGAGCTGCGCGGCTGGGGGTTCACTGACGTCAAGACCCACATGACCGCCCTGGACGACTCGATCGTCATGGTCATCGAAGGCCGCCTCGAGGCCTACGGCAAGAAGCGCGTGGGTTCGGGCACGGACGCTGCCGCGGGCGCCGCCGCTGGCGACCTCTCCGGCATGATCCGGCGCAAGAAGAAGGGCGTCGACGAAGCCCCCGCGGCCCCGGGCAACGATCTCGGCGGCCTCGTGCGCCGCAAGAAAAAGGCCACTGAGGACGACACCACCGAGGCCGCGCCGCCCGCGCGCGCCCAGTCGTCCGCGACTTCCGACGCCGCGCGCACGGCACCGCGTCCCGCGGCGGCCGAAACGACCACCTCCCCCGCCCGGTCCGAGTCGGCGACGGGCTCGGCCGCGAAGTCCGCTCCTGAGGCCGCGCCGGCCACTCGCAAGCAGGCCGCCGAGACGGCGGTCGACGCCGAGCCGACGCGCAGCGATGCCAAACGCCCGGACGCGTCCCCCGCGGCCAAGGAATCTGCGGCAGCGGCGTCGACGGCTCCCACGACCGCTCCCACGACCGCGGCGACCCCCGCGACCCCCGCGACGCCCAGCGCCCAGACGCAGGCCGCGCAATCGGACGCCGCCGATGCCCCCGCTCGCGCCGCGACACCCGCGAAGGATGCGGGAGCCGCCAAGCCCCAACCCGCGGAGGCCAACGCCGCCGCGGCGGCGCCGGGACGCGCCCCGGTCGCACCGGTCGACGACGGCGCGCAGAAACCCGCGGCCGCCACGCCGCGGGCCACCACTCCCCCTTCGGCCGCCGCGAGCATCGCTCCCCCCGCCACACCCACCGGCGGCACGTCGACCGCACCTGCGCCGACAAAAGCCGACGACCTGATCCCGGCCGCCCCGCGCGCGCAGCCCCGCGGCGCCGCGGATGCTGCGGCCAGTTCGGTCGGCGAGGCGCCCGCTTCCGCCGCGCAGGACCGCGCGGCCGCACCTGCCGCCGACGCCCCTGCGGACGCCGCCGGCGCGGACGAGTCCGCCGACGCCGGCGCGGACTCGCCCAGCAAGATCCAGGGGACCGAACAGGAGATCGTGCGGCCCGGCGCCGCCCGCCGCGCGGGCAAGGTCGTCGGGTTCGTCGACCTGTCGAAACTCCAGTCCACGCCCGCGGCGCCGAAACGCGACTCGCGGCGCCTGCGCTCCGCCGACGACGAGGCGGCGCCCAACGTCCAGCCGACCCTCGGCAAGGACCGCCGCAAGGCGTTCACGCGCGGCGCCGACGCCCAACGCAGCACGCTCTCCGCGCAAGAATTGCGCGAACGCGAAGCTGGCCGCGTGCTGCGCACCAGCGGTCCGACGCGCGGCGGTCCCAGCGGCCCCGGCGGCCGCGGACCGCTGGCCCGGGGTGGCGGCCGCGGCGGTCCCGGTGGACCCGGCGGTCCGCGCCGCGTCCTCGGCAGCGGTTCGCCTTTCGCCGGCCAGAACGTGCAGGTGGAATCCCCCGTCACGGTCAAGCAGTTGGCCGAGGCCATCGCGCTCAAGGCCAACGACGTGCTGAAGAAGGCCTTCAGCCTGATCGGCTTTGGCGTCAACATCAACTCCGTGCTAGACGAGGACACGGCGATCCTGCTGGCCGGTGAGTTCGGCGTGGAACTCGAAGTCACCCAGGCGGTGGCAGCCGAGGACGCCCTGCTCGCCCAGTTGGCGTCGAAGCGCAGCAAGGTCGAGGACGAACACCTGATCCTGCGCCCGCCGACGGTCGCGGTGCTCGGCCACGTCGACCACGGCAAGACCACGCTGATCGACACGATCCGGCGCTCGCAAATCACCGAGGACGAGTCGGGCGGCATCACCCAGCACATCGGGGCCTACCAGGTCACGACCAAACTGGGCCACCGACTCTCGATCATCGACACGCCCGGCCACGCGGCGTTCACGTCCATGCGCGCCCGCGGCGCCAAGGCCGTCGACATCGTGATCCTGGTGGTCGCCGCGGACGACGGTGTGATGCCCCAGACCGAAGAGGCGATCAACCACGCGCGCGCCGCCAAGGTGCCGATCGTGGTCGCGATCAACAAGATGGACCGCCCGGAGGCCAACCCCGAGCGTGTGATGAACGAACTGGCCGCGAAGGAGCTGATCCCCGAGGAATGGGGTGGCCCGACGGCCATGTTGAAGGTCAGCGCCCTGAAGGGCGACGGCATCGAGGAACTGCTCGAACGCGTGTTCCTCGAGAGCGAAGTGCTCGAACTGAAGGCCCACCCGAGTGGCCCCGCCACCGGGGTCGTGCTGGAGGCCGAGATGCAAGAGGGCCGCGGCCGCATCGCGCACCTCCTGGTGCAGGACGGCAGCTTGAAGCGCGGGGACGTGATCCTCGCCGGCGAGGGCTACGGCAAGGTGCGTTCCATGCAGAACGACCGCGGCGAGGCCATCACCGAAGCGGGGCCCTCGACCCCCGTCGAGGTCACGGGCCTCTCCGAACTGCCGACCATCGGCGAGCGTTTCTACGTGGTCGAGTCCCTCGACTCCGCCCAGGAAGTCGCCGGCGAGCGCGCCCGCGCCAACCGCATGATGACGCTCGTCGAGCGCAAGACGGTCAACCGCGAGAACCTGTTCCAGGCGGTCGCGCAGTCGCAGAAGAAGACCGTCAACCTGGTGGTGCGCGCCGACGTGCAGGGTTCCTTGGAAGTGCTCAAGGCCCAGTTGATCGCCATGCAGCACGACGAAGTCGAGGTGAAGATCATCGACTCGGGTGTGGGCGCGGTTTCGGAGAGCAACGTGGACCTGGCGATCTCTTCGGACGCCACGATCATGGCCTTCCACGTGGGCACGAACCCCAAGGCCCGGCAGAACGCCGAGCGCGGCGGTGTGGAGATCCGCAACTACACCGTGCTCTACGAGATGCTGAACGACGTCACCAAGATGATGGAGGGCACCCTCAGCCCCGAAATCGTCGAGGAGATCACCGGTCACGTCGAGATCCGGCGCCTGTTCAAGTCCTCGAAGATCGGCAACATCGCCGGCTGTCACGTCATCGACGGCAAGGTCAGCCGCGACAGCAAGATCCGGCTCCTGCGCGACGGCATGGTCATCTGGACCGGCCAGATGGGTTCGCTGCGCCGCGAGAAGGACGAGGTCAAGGACGTGCGCGAGGGCTTCGACTGCGGCATCGTGCTGAAGAACTACGACGACATCCGCGAGGGTGACATCCTCGAGGCCTTCCGCCTGCTCGAACGCAAGCGCAAGATCTGAGCTGTCCGTTGCCGGCGCACTTTCGATGACGAACCCGCGCACGATCGCCCGGCTGGAATCGCGCATCCTGGAGCGCGCAGCCCACGCGATCGAGTTCGAGCTCGCCGACCCCAGGGTGACGATGATCACCCTGACGAAGGTCGAGCTCGCGAACGACCTGCGCACCGCCAAGGTGCACTGGTCGGTGCTCGGCGGCGACGTCGAGCGCCGCCAGGCCCAGAGGGTGCTCGACAGCGCCGCCGGTTTCATCCAGCGCCAAGTGGGCCGGGTGCTCGAAACCCGCCACACGCCGCGCCTCTCGTTCCACTACGACGACTCGATCGCGCGCGCCGCCGAACTCGATCGCAAGATCAAGGAGGCGCTCAACAAGGACCGCGAGCTGAACCCCCACGCCCACGACGACCTCCTGGCCGCCGGTGTGGACATCTCGCTGCCGGAACCCGACGAGGACGCGATCGTCGAGGCCGAATACGAAGAGTTCCTCGAAGAGACCGAGGACGGCGAGCCCAAGTAGGCAAGGGTCGGCTCGACCCTCTACGACGACGCCCCTCGTCCAGCGCGCGCCGGGCGCGCGGGACGAAAGGCTTCGTCAAACGATAGGGATCGGATCAGCAGTCGTTCAAACAGTCGATCCACCCCAGGGCCTCTCCGACGATCGTGACAACGACGCTGAACGTGCCGTCGGCTAGGTTCTCGATGACTTCGACTTCGACCCCGTCTTCCTCGTCCTCGCCGGGCTCGAACGTGAACAACGCCGAGCAGGGAAATCCGACGGGCTTGGGATGTCCCTCGTGGGTTTCACAACCGCCACAGCGATCGCGCCACTCCCACTTGTAGAAGTCGCCAAGCGCGTCCCCGATCCAAGCGTCATCCTCCGCCGCCGCGATCGCTGCCTCCTTGGTGAGCCCACTCGCGAGAGTGATCGGCGTCTTCGGGAATGCGCGTTTGGGGCTCGAGAACCCGCAGTGGATCAAACCGCCTTCAGAGTCACCACTGACTGGGGCGAGCCACAGACAGGTGGATGCCGCGAGGGCGGCACAGAGCACTGTCCACTTCATCTCTCCTCTCCACTCTTGGACCCACGCGCGGCCGCGGAGGGAGTTCGGACGTCGAACTCCACCACCGCGGTCGAACCTTCGCGTGCGTCCACGAACACCTCCAAGGGCAGGTCGTAACCCGGCAGTTCACCGAAGGCGACCCGGTACATGCCGGGCGCCGAGACGGTGAACTCGGCCCGCGACGCCACCCCACCTCGCGCCCTGCGGACCCGGGTTGCCAGCAGTCGTCCACCGCCCCCCGTCGACTCCACTTCGGCACCGTGCCACCAGCTCACCGGCATCCCGAGTCCCCCGCCCTGCACGACGGCGCGCAGTTCCATCCGGTGCGCACGCTCCAGGGTCCACGCGAACGCGACCTCACCGGAGGGCACTTCAGCGGAGAACTGGCGCGGGTAATACTCCTCGAGACCGGTGTCGAAGCTCCATCGGCCCGGCAAGAGCCTGGCTGTCAGTTCTGCGCGACCTGCGTGCCACGTGGGTTGGACCCATGCCATGGCGTGGCGTCCTTCGAGTCGGCTCCAACTCGCGCGCGCGCCTTCGAGGGGGCGGCCGAAACCATCGACGAGACGGACTAGCGCATGCCCCATGCGCGGTACCGCCACAACGAGGAACTGCCCGTCCTCCACCAACTCGAATCCGTGCACACGGCCAAATCCGCGCAGATGTACCCCGTACTTCCCCGGGGGAAGTGGCGCCGTGCGGAAGCTACGCCGGTCGGACGGCTCGGGCTCTCGAACCAAGTCGGCATCGCTCAGGAACTGAAGATCCTGGAAGTGCCACGGCGACGACGGATCCTCGACGCGGAACGACAACTCGAGCGACTGGTCCACGAGCCACTCACAGTCCTCCTTCGCGAACTCGAGCAAACCGAGGACCGTGAAGGCCTCGCCTCCGGAGGGCGCGCCGCGCAGGACCAGCGCCACGTCGGAGCGCGCCCCCGGCACAAGGACGAGCGGGTCGGACACCCCTACCCGCTGTCCGACCCTCGCGACGACTTGCACTTCGCCGTCGTACGCGACGGGCACAATCAGCCCCGCGTAGGCGACCTCGCCCGAATGGAGGCTCGTGTGCACCAGGCGCTGGCGCACCGAGTCGTGGACCTCCAACCGGACGTCCAGGCTTGGATCTAGATCGCGGATCTCCACCGCCAACTCGGCGGGCAGCGCTGCTTCGGCGTCGTCGACGTCGGCATCGACGGGGCTGCGCGCGAGCGATGCCGCGGGTGCGGTCCGGAGCTGCGCGGAGGGAGTCCGTTCAGAGCCATGCGCCACTGCGTCGAAGGAAGCGCCGCGCACCGACCCAGCCGGGCGGGACGCCGGAGTCGCGCCGTACCAGAGCCAGAGGCCGAGGAGCGCCGCCGCGAGGATCGCCAGCGGGGCAGCGGCCGGATGGCGCCGCCGCCCGCGGTCCAAAGGCGGCTCGGTCGACTCAACCATCGCGGCGGACTCCGCTGTTGCGTGCCGCGAAGAATGGCCCACGGACGTGGTGCTGGACGACGGATGAGGAGAGGGGCATGCGAGGGACGCGGCGGGCCGGCCGCGCGGGGGACGGTGCTGTCGAGGCACCTGCCGACGGGAGGGGGGGCGGGCGCGAACGCCCAGAGCGAACGCGGGACGGTCTCCCGCTGCCGGAGAGTAGCAGCGCCCCAAATCCCTGGCTACAGCCCGGCCGGCGGAGCAAGCCTGGGTCCGGGGACGGCGCGCGGGGGTTTCCCATAGGCAGCGCGCCGGAGCGGCGACCCGAGCGGGGCTCGATCAGGGATCGAAGACGAACAGCTCGCCAGAGGTGTCGCTCGCGTGCAGCCGCCACGGCGGCGGCGGGGGCTGCGCGGTGCCGCCGAGCGAGCTCGGCAGGAACAGCAGCACCGCCGCGTCGGGTTGGATCGAGCCGTCTGCGAGGCAACCGAGCGCAACCGCGGTGGCGTGGGCGGGTGCGTACATGTCTTCGGGAACCTGCAGGCCAAAACGGCGCGCGTAGTAGAGCCGCTCTGGGTCCCGCTGGCTCTGCTCGGTCACGTAGAACACGTAGTCCGCGGCGGTGCTGTTCTGCCGCACGAACGCGCCCGCCCGGCGTGTGCCCTGTTGGTAGTCGCGGCGCAGTTCTCCCAGTTGCCCGGCGCCGTGCCAGGCAGCCGCGAGCACGACGGCGCCGATCGCACCGGCCATGGCGAGACGACACATCCCGGCTGCGCGCCAGCAGGTCAACGCCCCCATCGGCGCTCCCATCGTCGCCAGCAGTGCGAGCGGCGGCAAGAAGATCATCTGGTAGTAGTCGTGGCGCGCGTGCAGCCCGAAGAAGATCGCCAGCGTCACGAGTGCCCCCGCCGTCCACGCCAATGCGAGGAGCGGCAGGGGCTCCCTCCAGCGACGCGCGCTCGCGACCAAGCCCACGAGCGCCAACGGAACGAAGAACGGCGTGGATGCCTTGTTCGCCACACTGAGCGCGATCGGCGCCCAGGAGTCGGGATCGATGCGCTCGGCCCAGCTCGAGAAGTACCAGTCCCACTCGTGTCCCGGCTGACTCCAACCCGGCCAATCGGCGTTGGCGCGCTCGGCGTAACGTCGCGCTCCGACGAGCGCGACCACCAGTGCCGTTCCGTGGGCGAGCCACAGCGGCCGAACGAGACTTCGCCATCCGCTGCGCACGGCCGACACGGCGGCGGCTGCGAACACCACGGGCAGGTAGATCGGACTTTTGACGGCGGTGCACACGGCCCCGGCGAAGAACCAGACACCCACGGCCACCGCGCGCCGCGGCCCCGCGCCCGCGTGCAGACTCTCCGACCACGCGCAGAGCGCAACCAACGAGAGCCCCAAACACATGGGATCCGAGAACACACCGGGTCCGTAGTAGCTGGTGAGCGGCGCGAGCAGCAGGAACACGAGGCACAGCCCTCTTTGCCACTGGCTTCCGCCCCACCGCGCCACCGTTCGATCGAGGGCCAACCAACCCACGATCAGGAACGAGAGGCTGATGCAGCGCGCCGAGAGCAGCGCCGCCGAACCAGTCCATGCGCACCAGGCCGCGACCAGGTAGGGATAGAGCGGAAACTCGAACACCGCGAACAGTTGGTCGTCGTGGAACGCCCGCGGCGTCGTGGACAGACCGCGCAGGAGGAGGACCTCGATGTTGGCCGCGCTCCAGAACTGCCGATTCGCGTGCTGGCCCCAGATTTCGACGCCGAGGTGCGGCACCAGACTGCCGAGCCAAACCACCACGGCGGCGATCCACACCCAGGAGGGCCGGCGGACGGCGCGAAGCGTGTTGGCGGAGGGGGCTGTTCCCATGGGGCCGGGGCCGGCGGGAGTCGCTCCGCGCCGGGCAAGAGCCCACGCGCGGCAACGATCCGTCACCCGTTGCGGAAGTTTCGCTATACCGGAGCGATGGAGCCACAGCAAAAACGCCCCGGTCGCACCGCCTCGGCCGGCGAGGCACGACCCGCACCTTGGATCGCCGGGCTCGCCCTCGTCGCGGTCGCCGCCGTGGGTTGGCTGGTGACCCGACCTGCGCGGCCGGAGCACGCCGCGACCGCGGACCCGGCTGCGGCGCGCCAAACAGCGGCCCAGGCGGAGGTCGAGTCGCTCGAAGAGACGCCCCTCGGAGAAGCGCCGCACGACGCGCGCGCGGCCCTCGAAACGCCGATCGCGGGGCGGATTCTGCTCGCGACGACGGGGCGCTCCATTCCGAAGCTCGACGGAGTGCTGCGCCTGCGTGTGCAGCACGCCGAAATCGACGCCGGCCGAAGCGAGCTGCTGGAACTGCCCATCGTCGACGGCGCTTGGGTCGGGCCCGTTCTCCCGGAATCCTTTGCGGCCCACGTCACGGGTGTGGAGCTCGGCGACGTGTCGGTGACGCACATCACACCTTCGCTCTTCACCGCCGCGGACCTTCCCGTGGACCTCGTGGTGAAGCTGGCCGACTTCGTGGAGCTGGTGGCGCTGGACGCCGACTCCAAAGCGCCCCTGCGCGATGTGTCCGTGTGGGTGCGGCCAACGGGGGGCTCGGTGCAGAGCCTCCTATCCGATGAGCGCCGCTGGCACCAGTTCCGCCGGGCGCCGCCCAGCAAACAGTGGGACGACCTGGTCGCGGCGCTAGTGCACTCGCCGGTGCGGGTCGAATCGATCCGCGCTAGCGATCGCTGGATCGTGGGTGCGCCGGGTTATGCGCCGACGCTGGTGGAGCCGGTCGCGCTGCCGACGGAACGCTACGAGGTCCTGCTGGAGCGATCCGGGGTCCTCCGTTTGGCGACGGACAGCCTCGACGAGGCCGCCGAGTTGAAGCTGTTCTACCCCGCGGTCGCCCCCGCAGAACCGGGCGGTTTGCCGCACGGCGCCCTGCTCGCGGACCTTTCCGTCGAGCCCCGCGCGGGCGACAAGGACATCGACCTAGTGCCGGGTGCTTATGGCGTCGCGTGGCGCTCGGAGGGTGAACCGAACTGGATGTACGCGTCTGTGGATCTTCACGCCGGCGAAGTGGAAGAGCTGCGCTTCCACGCGCTGGAAGTTCCGACGGAGGAGCGCGCGTACCTCACCCTCGAGTTCGTGTTCGAGAAGCCGGTGGCGCGGGCGCCGCGCATCCGGCTCTCGGCGCAAGGTCGGGGGTTGGCGCAGCCGTACTCCTCGCTGGTGCTCGACACCGTGCAGTTCGATGGCGCGAACCTTGAGCAGGTTTGGAGCACCGAGGACCACTCGGTGCCGATCGGCAGCTACAGCGCCACATTGCTCGACCAGGGGTACAGCTACGCCATCGAAGTCGCGCCCCACACGAACCACTATGGCTTCGAGGTCCCCGCCGAAGAAACGCGGCGCATCTGGGTCCTCGACGCAAATAACCAGAAGCCCGTGAAGAAGGTGTGGTTCTCCCACGGCACGATTCCCGAGCGTCAGGCCGGCTCGCCGACACTTGCTTGGCCCCACTTCGAAACCCTGCGGGAGGCTCCAGGGAAGTTGGTCCGCGCGACCGGCGGCACCTTCGAACTGGCCAGCGTCGTGGGGACGCTGTTCTACGTGGCCATGGCCGATGGCTACGGCGTAGCAAGCGGCGAGCTCGACATCCGCTACGGAGTCCACGAGTACACGATCACCGTCGAACCCAGCACCGAGATCGAACTGCGCGTGACCTTCCGCGGACAACCCATCGACCCACCGAGCGATTGGCTCCCACGTGTCGCGGTGTTCGACGTCGACGGGAACCCGATCCCGATCGTCTCCCGGAGAGGCGAGAAGCGGCTCGCCGGGCCGGCGCTGACGACCTCGGGCAGCCCCCAGATCACGAACCAGCGAATGGGGACCAACTCGCCATCCGATTCCGTGCACCTACTCGGCGTCGGTGCCGCCACCGGCAGCGCAATCGTGCGCGCTCCAGCGCTCGAGGGCATCGCCGCGGGCACCGAGGTCGCCGTGGAACTGGTCCCGGGCCAACGCACGCGCGCAACGATCGCGTTGCAGTAGAAGCACGCCGGCCCCGCGCCCGGCACTTCGCCGTACATCTTCCCCCGCCGAGCGCGGCGAATGGGGCGGGCCTTCAGCCCTTAGGTCCCCTCTCACCGGACCTGGGGCGTTGCCCCAGGCTACGATCGGACGGGGCGTTGCCCCTTTTGGACGGATGCGATCGTCGCGAAGGTCCGTTCGTCGCGAAGCACCCTTCGTCGCGAAGGTCCGTTCGTCGCGAAGCACCGTTCGTCGCGAAGGTCCTTTCGTCGCGAAGCACCGTTCGTCGCGAAGCATGTTTCGTCGCAAAGCGCCATTCGTTGCGAAGCAAGTTTCCTCGCGAAGGACCGTTTGTCGCAAAGATCCGTTCGTCGCGACGCGCGATTTGTCGCGAAGTGGTGTTTGTCGCCGAGCAATGCGCGCCCGGTGCGGCGCGCGTTCATGTGCGCCATCGGCGCTCCGGAGCGCCGTTGGCGCACGCGGCCGCGACGCACATGCGATCGCGCCGCACATGCGGCCGCGACGCACATGCGACCTCGACGCACATGCAATCGCGAGGCACATGCAATCGCGACGCACATGCGATCGCGACGCACATGCGATCGCGACGCACATGCGATCGCGACGCACATGCGATCGCGACGCACATGCGATCGCGACGCACATGCGATCGCGACGCACATGCAATCGCGACACACATGCGATGGCGAGGCACATGCAATCGGGACGTGGAAGCTCGGCAAGATCGTCGCGGCCGTCCGAAAGGGGCAAAGCCCCGTCCGATCGTAGCCTGGGGCAACGCCCCAGGTTGGGCAGAAGGAAGAGTAAGGGCTGAAAGCCCGCTCCATCACCTACGACCATCGCACATCGCCAATGTCCGCGTGTCGACGGCGTATCCCGGGCTGACGGCCCGGCACACTGCCCTGTGGACCGAGGCGCGCAGCGGAGTGGAACGGGCCGCGTGCCCGTCCGCGCGTCGGGATGCTCAGGCGCGGCGCCAGAGCGTCTTGCCGCCGGGCACGTCTTGCAGGACGATGCCGTCCGCTTCGAGTTCCTTGCGGATGCGGTCGGCCGTGGCGAAGTCGCGGGCTGCTTTGGCGGTGTGACGTTCTTCTAGCTTGGCTTCGATGGCAGCGTCCCCGGCGCTGTCCGTCGCGGGCAGGATGCCAAGCGCCGTATGCGCCGTCGTGAGAAGTTCGCGGACCAACTGGACCGCTTCCGCGCCGCCGATCTTGCGCTGGATCACGTCCTGGCGCAGCGCAAACAACGCGCCGAGCGCCTGGGGCACGTTGAGGTCGTCGTCCATCGAGTCGAAGAAGGCCGTGTCTGCGGCGCGCACGAGCTCAGTGCCCGCATCGGCCGCCGACTCCAACCCTCCCTGCTCCAGCACACTCACCATCTCGTCGAGGCCCGCGAGCGCCGACTTGCACTCCTCCATCACCTTCCACGTGAAGTCGAGGGGGCTCCGGTAATGGCCTCGGATCAGCGCGTAACGCAGCGTGCGTTCGTCGAAACCGCGGGCGCGCACGTCGTCCAGCGTGTAGACGTTGCCGAGGCTCTTGCCCATCTTGCCGCCGTCGACGGTCAAGAACCGGGTGTGCAGCCAGAAGAGCGCGAAGGGTTTGTCGGTCAGCGCTTCGCTTTGGGCAATCTCGCATTCGTGGTGCGGGAAGACGTTGTCCTCACCTCCCGTGTGGATGTCGAGTTGGTCGCCGAGCAGCGCGCGCGCCATCGCGGAGCACTCGATGTGCCAACCGGGGAAGCCGTGCTCGCCGTAGGCGCTCGGCCACTTCATCAGGTGTTTGGGATCGCTCTTCCAGAGCGCGAAGTCGGCTGGGTGGCGCTTTTCTTCGCGCACGTCGACCCGCGCGCCGGCGACCAGGTCCTCGACGCGGTTGCCCGACAACTTGCCGTAGCGCGGAAAACGCGACACGTCGAAGTAGACGTTCTCGCCCGCGGGCCCCGCGCGGTAGGCGTAACCCTTCTTCTCGAGCGCGCCGATGATCGCGAGCATGTCATCGATGTGCGCCGTGGCCCGAGGATTGGCCATTGCCGGCAAGCAGCCGAGCGCTTTCAGGTCGGCAAGGAAAAGCTGCGTGTACGCCTCGGCGATCTCGATCGGACTCTTGCCCTCCTTCAGGGCCTGTACCTGAATCTTGTCGTCCCCCTCCTCCGCGTCGGCCACCAGGTGCCCCACGTCGGTGATGTTCATCACTTGGCGCACCTCGAAGCCGCGCACCTGAAGCCAGCGCCGCAGGGTGTCCGCGAAGAGGAACGCCCGAAAATTGCCCACGTGCTGGCGGCCCCAGACGGTCGGGCCGCAGTTGTACATGCGCACCACCCCCTTCTCGAGGGTCTCGAACGGCTCCTTTTGGCGGCTGTAGGAGTTGAAAAAAACGAGGCTCACGGGACGGTCGGAGGGTCGGGCTTGGATCCGAGGGGTTGGCGGAGGATGATACCGGCCTGCTGGCCCCTAGCCCGCGTTCCCCGCCGTGAAGCCCCCCCATCGGACCATGCAGATCCTCGGGGAGCTGGGGTCGGGTGCCACCGGGCGCGTGTGGCACGGGCGGCTCCTCGAACCCCTGGCCGGCGCACCCGCGGGCAGCGAGGTCGCCCTCAAGCGCCTGCACCCCCACCTCGTGCCCGAGGAGCGCGCGCTGCTCGCCTTCGAACGCGAGGCGCGCCTCGGCCGCGAACTGGACCACCCGTCCCTGGTGCGTGTGCTGGCGAGTGGCAAGGACGAGGAGGGCCCCTACCTCGTCATGCGCTTCGTGCCGGGGCGCTCGCTGCGCGACGTGCTGGACACGGACGGCGCGCTGCCCGAACCCCTGGTGCGGCGCACGGCGGCGCAGCTCTTTGGCGCCCTGGCGGCCCTGCACGGGCGCGGCCTCTTCCACGGCGACATCAAACCCGACAACGTGCGCCTCGACCGCGAGGACCGCGCCGTGCTGCTCGACCTGGGATTCGCGCGCGCGGCCGTGGACGAGGACCCCAGCGCCCCCGCCAACCCGGGCAGCCTCGCGTACCTGTCGCCCGAACGCGCCCGAGGCGCGCCCGCCAGCGCCGCTGGCGACGTCTTCGCCCTCGGGGTCGTGCTCTTCGAGCTGTGCTCGGGCGAACACCCCTTCGCGCCCAAGAGCCAGCGCGGCCGCGGCAGCTCCGCGGGCAACTCCAGCGGCCAGCTCCTGCGCCGCGCCCTGGCGCCGGGCGCCGACGATCTGCTGGCCGCGATCGCGACGGGCCGTTACCTGCCACCGTCGCGCCTCGCGCCCCAACTCAGCCCGTTCCTCGACGCGTACCTGGAATGCGCGCTGCGGCGGCGGCCCGAGGAGCGCCCCACCGCCGCCGAGTTGGCCGAGCGCGCCGAAGCGGGCGAATCCGGCGAGTGGTGGCGCCGCGAGATCAGCCGCGCCATCGGCGGCAGCACGGAACTGTCGTCGCCGCGCACGGGCCAGGAGCACTTCGCGCCGCTCGTCGGCCGCGGCGCCGAACTCGCCGCCCTCGTCAACGCGTACCAGAGCCAGGACACGACCCTATCCGTGGCGCTGATCTCGGGCGCCGCGGGCAGTGGCAAGTCGCGCCTCTTCAACGCGTTCGCCGCGCGGGCGCGCGCGGGCCTCGAGCCGCCGCTCTACCTCTACACACGCTGTTCGGAGCTCTCCGAGGCGCGCCCGTTCGGCGCTGGCCTGCGCCTCTTGCAGCGTTGGTTGCAGTTGCCCGAGGAGTCCGCGCCCGGCCGGCGCGAGGCCGAACTGCTCGCGCGGCTCGTGCCGCCCCGCGAAGCGGAGGCCCTGCTCGCGGCCCTCGACCCGACGACGGCCGAGGCCAACCGCGATTCGTTTGCGCTCGCACTGTCCCAATGGGCGCTGGCACTCGCCCGCGAACAGCCGCTGGTGCTCGCCGTCGACGATTTGGAGCAAGGCGCCGAGATGACGTTGCTCGCCGTGCAGCGTGTGCGTGAGGCGCTCTCGTCGGCGGGTACGGGGCAGAGCCGCGCGCTCTTGCTGCTGGGGTACGACGAATCCGAAGCACCCGAGTCGCCGGAGACGTTTGCGCGCGTCATGGAACGCATCGGCGCGGAGGACTCCGGTGCCGCTGTGCTGCGGCTGACCTTGGGCCCCATCGGGCAGGCCGACGTGGAGGAGCTGGTGCAACGCCTCTTCCACCCCTCGGCGCCGCGGCTGCGGCTCTCGCGTGTGCTGTTCGCGCGCAGCCGCGGCAATCCGGGGCTCGTGGTGGAACTCTTGCGGCGGCTCTTGGAGCGCAACGAAGCCGCGCCCCATTCGGACGACGACCCGCGCCTCGACCTGCTCGTCGCGCCCGACGCGCTGCCGCCGCCCAAGTCCCTCGACCGCACGATCCGCGAGCGCTACCGGGCGCTCGACGCGGCCACACGCCTTTGGCTCGACCGATTGGCGGTGGTCGGAGGCCGTCTGGAGGCCGAGTTCGTGCAGCGTGCCTTCCCTCCCACGACTCGCCCCGAACTGGACCGCGTGCTGACCGAACTGGTGCGCCGCGGTTGGCTCGTGGCGGCCAGCAACCGCTTCCGTTTCGCGCGGCCCTCCTACCGCGAGGCGATCTACCGCGCCATTCCGAAGGAGCGCAAGCGCCGACTGCACCGCATGGCCGCGCGTGCGCTCGAGCCCGAGCCCGGAGCCGCCGCGCGCGCCGACGACGCGTGGCAGCGGGCATTCCACCTGCGCGCAGCCGAGGAGTGGCGCGCGTTGCTCGCGCTGCTGCGCCCGCTGCTCGCCCACGCCACATCGCGCGGGTACCCACAACGCGCGCTGCAGCTCGCGCGGTTTGGGCTAGAGGCCGTGGATGCGCTTGGGACGGGCGCAGCGCCGGCGGGACTCGAGCTCGAGCTGCTCGAAGCCGCTGCCGATGCCGCGGATCGGCTCGGCGCGCGCGAGGAAGAGCGCGAGCTTCTGGACCGGCTGGCCGAGCGCGATCCAGACCCGGAGCGCGACCCGGAAACCGCCGCGCGCATCTACCTCTTGCACGGACGCTACGCCGTCGCGACGGGCCAGTACGGGTTGGCGCGCGGCATGCTGCGCAACACCTCGCAACTGGCCGAACGCGCCGGTGCGGACGCGCTGCTCGCCGAATCGTTGCGCCGCCTTGCGCACGTCCAGGCCCACGTGGGGCAGTTCGACGAGGGACGCGAGCTGTTGAGCCGCGCGGAGTCCCTCGCGGTGGACGACTTGCAGCTCGCGCTCACGTGGTTGGCGCGCGCGCAACTCGAAGCCCACGACGATTGGATCGAGCCGGCCCTCGACCACGTCGACCGCGCCCTGCGCAAACTGCGCGACGCCGAACCGCCGCGGCCCGGTGCGTTGGCGCTGGCCCACGTGCTGCGCGCGCGCATCTTCCGTTCGGCCGGGCGCCCCGCGCGCGCGTTGGGCGCGGCCAAACACGCCGTGGCGCTCGCGCGCCGCGCCGGCGAGCGGCGCACCGAGGCCGAGGCCCTCGCGCGGCAGGGTGGTCTGTTGCTCGACCTGGACCGCGCCGAGGACGCCGAGGTGCACCTCTCCGAAGCGCTGTTGCTCGCGGAGGAGATCGAGGACCGCCGTTCCAAAGCCCTCGCGTCGCTTTGGCTCGCGATCCTCCTGTGGGAGCGCGACGACCCCCGCTCCCACGCGTCCGTCGACCGCGCGTTGGCCGCCGCCCGCGAGATCGGCTTCTACCGCGCCGAGGCCCTGGGCCTTTCCATCCGCGCGCGCATCCGCCGCGCGATGGCGACCTCCGGCCGCCGCGCGATGTCCGACGCCCTGACCGACAGCGCGCGATCGCTCGAAATCGTCGAACGCCACGGCGCCGAACTGTTCGACCGCATCGCCGTCACCGGCACCCGCGCGCTGGTGCTGCACTCGGCCGGTCACGAATCCGAATCGCGCCAGTTGGTCGTCGACCTGCGCCGCCGCATGCGCCGCGACAACGAGCGCATCGAGGATCCGGCCCTGCGCAAGGCCCAACGCAGCTACTCCACGACCCTCTTGGAAGCCGTCCTCAGCCCCGACGGCCCCGTCTACCCGCGCATGTCGGCCCCCCCGCCCCTTTGACAGGCCGTCACGGTCGCGTCACAACGGCACGGGAGCCCATCGGCAACGCGCCGTGACCGCTACCCTAGCTGCGGATGCAAGGCGCGCTCCGCGGCGCGAGCGGAAGGACCTCTGTGCGCAAGGCAACCCGAGTGGAGAGACAGTACGTGCGGCACATTTGGATCGGAGCCCTCGGCGTGGTGGCACTTGGGCTCGCGTTCTGGGCAGTGGATACGCGCAAGCCCTCTTTGGTCGCGCCAAGTGGGCAGAGTTTCGACGCGGAGCCCACGCTCCCGCTGCAGTCCGCGCTGGAGATCCCGAGCGTCCCCAATGCGCGCTCGAGCGCGGCAGCCGACATCACCCGCGTACCGGTCGTACTGTGGGGCTCGGGCGCCGGCGAAGCGGAAGCGCCAAACTTCGAAGGGCTAGCACTCGACGTGTACCGAGTGGATGCAAAGCCTCCGGTCCTGATCCACTCGTTTTGGGTGGAGAACGGCGCGATCACCATCGATCCGGACGAGACCGCTGGGTTCGCCGGAGAACCCGTGGACTGGCTGCCCCGTCGCGACGATCTCGTCCACGCGTGGGCGCAGAGCGGCCGCTCGCTCGACGATCTCTTGGCAGCGCCCGATCCGGCGGTTTTTGTCAGCTACACAAGGGTCGTGCGCGTCGTCGACCCAGCGTCCTACTCCGATCTAGAGGAGTTCGAGTGGCGCCGACTGTCGGAGAGGGAGAGCATCCAGTTGGCCGCGGTAGGAGTGCCCGTGGCGACGCTCCGTCACGACCTGGAACCCGGGCAGGAGTCGTCGCCGTTCTCGTTGCCCACTGGGCCCCACTTTGGCGAGGTAGTCTTCGGCGCACGGGATCGCGAAGTGGCGTATCTGCCGCTGGGCGGCGTCGACAGGCGTTTTCCAGAAGTTGTGGAACTCGGGCCCGACGCGCAGTTCCGCGTGGAGTGGCGCGCTTCGGGCGCGGCCGCGCAACCGACCGACACGGTGCGCATCCAGTTTGCCCCCATCTCCCGCGGTGGCCCCGCCTACCACGCCGAACTGGCGTTCGCGGATGGCGAGGCCACGGTCCGGGGCTTGAAGCGCGGCACCTACCGTGTCCGCGGCCATTGGATGCGCGGGGCCCGGACCCTTGGAACTGCGGGACCACAGGTCGCAACCGCTGAAAACGGATCGGGGGAAGCGACTTTGACCTTCGGAGTCCTCGCAGACCGCCCCCACCGCAATGGGTACGTGTGGATCGACGAAACCGATTGGGGTGACACGGTGACCTCTGTTGGCGTCCGGGAGTTGGACGCGCTCGATGCAGGCCAAAGCCACACGTTCCGCCGCGGGGAGGGTCTGCAACCTGTGGACGGCGGTTACTCCTTCACCATGCGGGCCATCCCGTCCGGGCGCGCTGCCGTCGCGATCGAACCGCTTGCCATCTCGATCATCGCCGACGAGCTGGTTGAGCACGACTTGGTCGTGGATGTGCCGCCCGCGGTGGAGGCGACGATCGAGATCGTCGGAACCGATGGGGAGACGTTCGACGGCAGCCGCGTTTCGGTTCAGCAGGCCGCCAACGCCAGCGGGATACCACTCGACGGGGAAGTGCCCGCAAGGGCTTGGCCACCTCGACGCTCGGTCACTCTGGACGGGCTGCTTCGGATACCGTCACTGCCCAACGCACGTCTATCGCTCACCCTCTCCATCGAAGGAGCGCCCGGCGAGTACGCCACGTTCGACCTAGCCGAGTCCCTTGTCCACCGGTGGGTGGTCGCCGTGCGCCGCGACCTCACCCTGGTGCCACCCGAAGGAGAGTTCGTTTCGATGGAATGGTTGGCCGGAGTACAAATCGAAATGCGCGACGGATCGACACAACAAATCGAGTGGGTCAGCTCGCCCAGCAAGCCAATCCCGGGGGCAGAAAACGCCCGCATCCTGCGCATCCCAAGAGGCGCCGTGGCCCTGCAACTTCCCCCGCTGAACGGCCGCGACGCGACGCGTTTGGTGCTGACAGCGGAGCCCACGATCTCTTTCGGCGGGCCGTAACGCCCACCGCCGTCAGCGCGGCTCGAGGCGCACCAGGGGCCAGAGGGGGCTGTCGATCGGCACCGGGCGGAAGCGGGAAGAGATCGCGGATTCCAGGGGCTCCACCAGGCTTTCGAAGCCTGTGCCCTCGAGCGGCAGGCTGCGGTAGGAGACGTCGAAGAGGCGCGGGGCCCGGCCGTGCCGCACGGCGCCGTCGAGCCACCGCGCGACTTCCCTGACGATCTCGGCTTCGGAGTGGCCGTCGAGTTGGGCGCGGCGGATCAGGTAGAGCAGGTCGACTTCGCGCACACGGTTGAGCTCGATGTGCGCCGGTTGGTGCAGGGGATCGAACGAAAGCACCGTGCCGCCTTCGGGCAGGGCGGCGGCCAGCGCTTCGATGCGCTGCGGCCGCTTGGCGAATCGGTGCAGTTCCCTCCATGCCGTGATGTCGCGGTAGCTGTGCGCACACTGAGCGACGAGCAGCAGCGCGGCGGTGGCGAGGACAACCCGGGCGCGCGGCAACTCGAAGGCACGCGACAACACGAGCGCGGCCACCGGCAAGCTCGCGACCGCGTACCCGCCCTCGTTCGGCATGCCCCAAGCCGAGAAGAACACGAGCGGCCCGAGCCACCACACGAGGCCCACACGCACGACCGCGCGGCCCTCCCGGGAAAGTGGTCCGCGCGGCACCACGGCGAGCGCGAAGAGCACGGCGAGCAACGCCCCCGCGAACGAGAGGGAGAGCACCCAGTCGGACCAGAGGAAGTCGAGCGAGAATCCGCCGCCGGGGAAGAACACAAGATCCGCGGCCGTGCCCACCGTGGTGCCCTCGACCAACGAGTGGAACGTGAACTGCACCGTTGCTACGACTACGGCGAACACCAGCGCGGTGCCGAGGGCGACGATGCCGGCGAAGCGAAACAGGTTGGGTCCCCGCACGAGCTCCGGGTGGTGGTGGCGCGCCAACAACCATCCAAACGCCAACCATCCTGGCCCGAGCGTCGGCGCGCTCAAGTGAGTCGCGGCAATCGGCAGGAAGAGCAGCACGAGCGCCCACACGAACCCCCGCGACGTGAGCCGCGGCGCCAGCGCCGTGATCGCGACGAGGCACGCGGCCACCGCGAACCCGTGCAGGGCGTGCAGCTCGATCAACGTGGCGAACCGCGCGGCGGCCGGCACCGTGCCGGCGAGGAGGGCCGCCAACAGCGCCGACATCCGCGGCGCGCCGAACTGACGCGCGAGCAGGAAGCCAAGCCCCACCGCCGCACCCGCTGGCACACTCGACACGAGGCCCATGGCCTTGAACGGCTGCCCGAACGGGTCCAACAGGACCGCGAGGCGGGCGAGCGGAAGGTACGCCGCGTGCACCCACGTGAACCACCAGGGGCGCGGCTCGAACACCGCGAGTTCGAACAGCGGATACCCGTCGCCCCAGAGGCGGCCCTGGGCCAGGAGTGCAAACACGACGGCGGCAGCCGCGCCGAGAAACGCGGCACACACCCCGTCGCGTGGGCCCGCGCCGCATCGCGCGGCTCCCGCGTCCGCATCGCGGTGCGCCATCACCCGCGCACCTGCGCCGCGCCGTCGCGCGCCTCGACCTTGGCGCCCGCGGTGCGCTCGAGCCACCAGCCGAATCGGTGCATCCACACACCGCGAGTCAGGGCGCGGAGCGCAGCGCGGCCCTCGCTGCGGAAGCGGCGGATGTCCTGGGCGCGGCCGGGTCGCGCCGCGAGTTCGGCGCAGTAGGCGCGAAGCACCCGCGCGCCGTCGCTCCGGCGCAGGAAATGCCGGCCGCGGCGCTCGCGGCGTTGGGTCGAGCGCAGCAGCCGCGCGAGGTTTCGGGCGCGACGCTCCGGGGACAAAACGGCGTCGAGCCGCGAGCGGTCCAGGTCGATCAGGAACAGCTCGGGCTCGGGCCCGCGGCGCAGCAGCACGTTGCGGGGCTGCAGGTCCGCGTGGGCGAGTCCCAGCGCGTGCGCGCGCGCGAGCAGCGTGCCGAGCCCGCGGAAGACGGCGCGGCGCTCCGGCTCCCCCACGTCGCCCGCGCGCAGGGCCTCGAGCCACGTGCCAAGGTCCAGGGTGCCCTCGAGGCGCTCGCTGACGAGGTCCAACCACCAACCGACGAGCGGCGCCGGGCGTGCCCGCGCGGCGACGACGGTCGCCGTGGGAAAACCCGTCGCGAGCAGTGCGGTCGCGAGTTCGAGTTCGCGGAACGGCCGTCCGCGATCGAGGAAGCGCCGGCCAGTGGCCCAGCGCAGTAGTCCGCCGTGTTCGAGCGAGCGCACCAGAAGTCGGCGGGGGCGCCCGTCGAGCGTCGCATCGAGGGCGCCGAGCGGCTTGCGGCCCACCAGGTCGCTGTTCGCGAGGCGCTCGCTTCCGACGAGGTCGAAACCCACCGCGGCGAGGGCCGGTGCGAAGGCCACCAGCGCCGCGAGGCGCGCGCGACGACCCGGTCCGGGGGCGACGAGGTGGTGCACCTCGGCCGACGCGGCGAACCGCGGCGCGGTTACGGGGACCGCCTCGGGACGGCCCCCGCCGCGCGCGCCGCTGGCACCGGGTGGGGCCAGTGGCGTCGCGGGGCTCCGTCGGGGCCGCTCGTCCACGTGGAGATGTCAGAGGCCGGCGCCGAAACCCGGACCGTCGTCCTGGGCGGGCGGAGTGGGACGGGGGGCGGGCTCCGCCACGGGTCGCTCTTCGCGCCGGGGGCGTTCTTCGCGGCGCGGTTCGCGAGCCGAGTCACGAGCCGAGTCACGAGAAGGGCCCTCGAACACACCGAGGCCAAAACCGCCGCCGTCCGACTCAGGTCGGCGCGGTTCGTCCCGCGGCGCCGTTTCGCGGCGAGGCTCCTCGGGGCGCGGTCGATCGTCCCGACGCGCATCCTCGCGGCGCGCATGCTCGCGGCGCGGTTCGTCGCGGCGTACGTCGTCGCGACGGGGTTCGTCCCGGCGGGGCCGTTCGTCGCGGCGCGGCTGGTCGTCGCGGCGGTAGTCGCTGCGGCCGCCGTCACGGCCGCGCCCTTGGGCGCCATCGAACGACGCGCCGTGCGCCGGAGCCGCGCGGCCGCCGCGTTCGCCGCGGTCCGAACCGCCCCGGCGGCCGTCGCCACCACGTCCTTGGGCCGCGGACGCCGGCCGATCGCCGCGCCCGCCGCGATCGCCGCCGCGCGTGTCCGCAGAGCGGGCCCCGGGGCGTGCCGCCTCGCGGCCGCCATCTCGGCCGCCATCTCGGCTGCCGCCGCGGTGGCCACCGTGATTTCCACCGTGATTTCCACCGTGACTTCCACCGTGGCTCCCGCCCCGGTTGCCGCCGCGCGCCGCGGGGCCTCGGGCCGGCTGCCCACGGCCACCGCGTTCCGCGGGGCCGCGCTCGTCGCGGTGGGCGACGTCGCCGCGATCGTCGTCGTCGTCGTCCTCGTCGATGTCCTCGAACTCGTCGACCTCGTCCACATCCTCGAGTTCGTCGTCGGCGAAGTCGTCATCGTCCGCGTCCTCGGCGTAGTTCGTGTGCTCGTGACCCTCGTGGTCGTCGTGCTCGAGCACGGGCTCGAACTCCACGTCGTCGTCGAGCAGATCGCCGCCCAACTCCGGCTCCGCGTCAGGAGCGTCGTAGTTGGTGCCGCGGCTGGGTTCCGGCGCGCGGAAGGATTCGCGGGACGCGGCCGGCGCGCGTTCGTAGTCGTCCGTGCGTCCGCCGCGCCGGCGCCCGCCGCGCCGGCGCCGACGACCGCGATCTCCGCCGCGATCGCCGCCAGCTTCACCGCGATCCCCGCCGCGCGAACCGCGCTCTTCCGGGTCCTCGCCGTCGTCGTAGCTGGGCCCCACATCGATCATTTCGGTGGGCACTTCCTCCGCCAGGAACAGGGCCTTCCTGTCGTAGAAGTTGACCCCCTCCTCCCACGCGTCCAGGGCGCGGATCGTGAGCAGGGTGTATTCGACGGCGCTGCGGCGGCCGCTCTCGCGCGCGTCCTCGGGCGTCAGCGCTAGGTGCAAGTAGCTGCGCCGTCCGCCGCGCAAACCAAAACGCTGGGCGCGGTCGACATCGCGCGTCGGGATCGCGACGAACAGGTACTCGGGCGGTTTGCTGTCGGGCCCGGGTTCGACCGGAATCGAGTGTCCGTAGAGCGCGCGGATGCGATTGTCGACGATCTCGTAGCGCTGGCGGTCGCCGCCGTTGACCGCATCGATCAGGTCCTCTTCTTCGAGGGGCTCACCCAGGCGTTCGTTGAGCGCGCAGAGCACCTCCTCCACGTCGGCAAACCCGTGGGCGTCCACCTCCAGGTCGAAACGTTCGGGGCGGTGGCGCAGCATGAAGGCCAGGGAGCGGGTGATTCGCTCGTGGAGCGCGGGATCGATCATGGCGAAGGTTCGGGGGGCCGGTCTGTGAGTTCGGGGGGCCGCGCTGAAGGGCCGGGCCTGTCTTGCACAGGGCGAGCCGGCGCGCGGGCCGAAGGGGACGTGGGCCCGGCGGCCGCGGGTAGGCGGCGCCGAGTGGTGGATGGGGCCAAGGCGAGGGGTGCCGTGGGGGGAGAGACACTCTAGCAGCAGAGCCGCCCAGGTCGGACGGGTCGGGCGGCGCCGATCAACCGCGGCGGAAGCCCAGCACGTAGCCCGCGAGGAGTCCGCCCAGGCTGGGGACCCGGGCGCGCAACCACTCGCCCACGCTGGTGTCCTCCCGCACGTTGAAGATCAGGGTGTTGAGCTTCTCGACGGCCGCGCCCCAATCGACCTGGGCCACGTCGGCCCAGACCAGCCCCTGCAGGGCGACAAAAACCAGGGCGACGACGATCAGACCGACCTTCACGACCTTCTTCGAGGCGTACCCGAGGGCGAAGCCGATCAGCGCGAAGAAACTGCCCTCGGTCAGGTACGGGAGGGCGGCGAAGAGCTTGTCGGAGGTCTCGGGCTCGGCCGCGGTGCCTCCCGCGGTGAGCGAGGCCGCTCCCAGGGTCGCGGGGTCCGCCGGTTGGGCCTTCTCCCCCGCAAACGCGCGCAGCGCCACGGACCCCAGCAACACGACCACGACCAGGAGCAGTGCCAGGCGGTGGCGAGTGCCGAACGAACGTTTCGGCGTGGGATCCGCGGATTCGGTGCTGTTGGCCATGGGGGTGGGAGATCAGTAACGCGCCATCTCCGGATCGACGTCCTCGGCCCAGGCGTCGACGCCGCCGGAGAGGTTGAGGAGGCGCCGGAACTGGGCCTGGGCCAGCAGTCCCGCGGCCATCGCGCTGCGCCGGCCGTGGTGGCAGATGCAGACGATCTCGGCCTCGGAGTCCAGTTCGTGCAGCCTGCGGCCCAGGTCCCCGAGGGGAATGTGCACGGCGCCCTGGATGCGGCAGATTTCGAGCTCTTCGGGCTCGCGCACGTCGAGCAGCACGAGGGCGGCGCCCTCGGCCAGTCGGCGTTGCAGTTCGATGGCGCTGATGGATTGGAACATGGCTGTGGACAGCGGAACGGGACGCTTTGGACCCTATTGGATCCGACGCAGGGGGGCCCGGTCGAGGGCCGCCGGCCTTTCGATGCCCAGGAAGTCGAGCACCGTGGGCGCGACCTCGAGCACGTGCACCGGCCGGTCGGCGGGCAGCTCGAAGCGCTGGTTCGAGAGGAACAGCCCCAGCACGTTGCGGGTGTCGACACCCACGTGGTCGCCGGACCAGGGGCTGTCGTTGGGCTGCACCAGCGGCCCGAACTCCACGCCGCCGGCGGCCGTATCCACCAGCCACGTGCCGCCCCCGCGGGAGGTCCACGCGGGCCCGAAGTGCGACGCAAATCCGATCATCAGGTCGGGTTCGCGGTCCCCGTGGGGTCCGGTGCGGTCCTCGGTGGTGATCACCACCTGGGAGACGAGGTTGTCGCCGGTGCGGGGATCCTTGGCGGCCAGGAGGGCCGCGCGCAGCTCCTCGAGCAAAGCCTGGCGCGCCTCCGGCGGGACGATGCCCTGCCCCTCGCGGCCGATCTGGTTGAGGTAGACCGCGCCCATCCCCAGGGAGTAGGCGCGGGTCTTGCTCCAGTCCACGTAGCTGCTCAAGAGGCCGCCGTGGCGCGACGAACGCCCCGCTTCGACCGGCTGTCCGGCCGGCGGCTTGGCCGCGGCGAGTTCCGGGTCGAGCGCCAGGAATCCCAAGTTCGCGAGCAGTTGGTTCACGTCCACCTGCCAGCGGAAACTCTGGAAGCCGTGGTCGGAGACCACCAGCAAGAGGTCGTTCGGTTGCAACCCGTCCAGGATGCGCCCGAGCACACGGTCGGCCTGTCGGTAGATGCTCGGGATCGCGTCCTTGACCGCGATCTCCTCGCCGAAGAACTGCACCAACTCGTTGGCCTTCGCGGGGTCGTGGGCGGGGTGCCCCGGATCGTGCATCGCGTAGGTCATGTGCTGGGTGCGGTCCGTGGTGCTGAACACACCCATGAACACATCCCAGTCGCCGCGATCGAAGGCGTGCATCACCAGACTCTCGCGCCACTCGAGGGTGAACTCCACGTCCTCCAGCAGCGTCTGCGCGCTGATCTTCTTGTCCTTGAACGGCATGGTCAGCGTGGACCAGCCATAGGTTTCGTACGGGCCGCAGGCGGCGGCAAGGGCCTTCGAGAACTCGATCGGCGCCGATACGGGCTGCCAGAAGGCGGGTTTCGCGGGATCGAGGTCCAAACGGCTCAGGAACAGCTCGAAATGCGGCTCGCGCAGGCTCACCAACTTGGCGCGCGTGAGGGCGTGCACGGAGAGGAGCGGGTTCATCGGGAACTCGACGCGGAACCAATCCGACCACTCGCCTTCGCGCAGTTCCTGGGTCGTGCCGTCGATCGTCACGAGGGCTGACTCGTCGCGCAGTTCGACGACCAGCGGCACGTCGAGGCGGGGTGACAGTTCGAGCAATTTCTCGAGCTCGACCTCGAGCGCCATCAACTGTTCGTTGATCTTGAGACTCGCCTGGTACCCGACGTCGGGCCCGTCGAGTTCCTTCTTGAGTGCTTCGATCTGCGCGTGGAGTTGCCCCTCGCGCCAGAAGTCCTTCGGCCCGATCACGCGGCTCTCGATGCGATCGCCGCGCGGCGTCACCTGGATCTCGTATCCCGCCGTGGCGGTGCGGGTCCCCTGCTTTCCGGCGGCTCCGTCCGCGGGCTCGAGCACGCGGTAATCCGTGCTCGTGTAGACGAACCAGTCGCCGAGCCCGCCCCGCGCGTCCGGCACCCCAAGGCCCGCCAAGAGGCGCACGTTCTCCGGATGGCGTTGGTCGAAGGCCTGGGCCGCGTTGAGCACGACGGCGCGCAAACCCTGCTCCCCCGCCGCGTCCCAGAACCCCGGCTGCTGGTTGGGGTTCGCCGTGACCGGGTAACGCTCCGGCAGCCAGTCGCGGGCCGTTTGGGCGCCGATGCCGCCGAGCACACCCAGGACGAGCGCGACCGGCACCGTGACGAGGAACTTCACGCGCAGCGCGAGCAGCAGCGCCGCGGCGAGCAGGAAGCTGGCGATGGCGCCGAGGATCAGGTACGTCCTGCGATCCCACGTGGGGATCGGTGTCGAGTGCAACTCCGCGAGCGGCCTCCCGTTGGCGCCCTCGAGCATCTCGATGTGGCCGAAGTACGGGCTGGGCAGTCCGCCGCTGAGCTCCCGCTGCACGAAGCCAGGAACACCGGTCTTGGAGGGGTTCTGGCCGGTGTTCAACGATGCCCAGGCGGTGGGCGATTCGGCCGGCTGGGTCGATTCGAGGGGCTCGAACGTGCCCTGCTTGAGGCGCGCGAAGTTCGGCAGTTCGCCGCGTTCGCTCATCGCCGAAACGGTGGCGAAGTCGCCCCCGTCGAAACCGACGACCACGACTCGGCCCACCGGTTTGCCGCCCTGGGGTGCGGCGGCCGTCGCGGTCGACGCCGACCCAACGGCGAGGAGCACGAGCACGACTGCGGGAAGGAGCAGCGCGGCGAGGGCGGACCAAGAAGGGAGGGCGGAGGGGGCAAACCGCATCGGCATCGGGCAACGGGGAGAGGGGGGAACGTCGGTCGCAGCTAGGGTCGCCGCCCCGTCGGGCGGACCTTGGAACCAAAGCGGCAGCGCGTAGGATCTGGGACGCGAACGGGCCCGCGCGGGGCCGGTCCGCCGCCAGTCCCGCTGGGAGTGGGGTCGGATCGGGCTGTCTACGGGCCGTTCCCGGGGAGCGCGAAGGGCTTTGCAGGGATCGAATCGAAGGACAGTGGCGGGCAAAGGGTACCGCCGTCGGGGGCTGGCCCGAGGCGCGATCGCCCTGATCGGCGCGGCAATCGCGATGGCGGTGCTCGCCCTGGTGCTCGTCTACGAGCCGGAACGGGACCCCTCTGCCGCGCCGCCCGGCCCCACCGAGCAGTCCCACCGGGCCGAGCCCGCCGTGCCCTCGACCGGGGGTGGCGACCGCGCGGAACAGTCCGGCCAATCGGCCCAGCCGAGCGCGAGACGGACGGAAGCGTCGCCGGCGTCCGCGGCCGGCAGGGCCGCCGCGCCGTCGACCGGCGCCGCCGGCCTGGCGACGGCGCCGCCGAGTGGGTCGGTCGGTGTCCTGCGCGGCACCGTGGAGGTGCCCGAGGGGACCGAGCTCGAGGCCCCGCTCACCGTGCGCCTCTCCCCCAGCCTGACCCTGGCCGGTCGGGAGCGCGCTGACACCCGCGAGTTGGAGTTGCCGCCCGACGGGCGCGAGTTCCGCTTCGACGGCCTGCCGCTCGCGGCCTACGACGTCCAAGTCTCGACCCGCGGCTGGTTCAGCGTGCGCCAGTCCGTAGCGCTGGTGCCCGGCTCCCCCCACGCGCTAGTGGTGGTCGTGCTGCGCCGGACCGGGTGGCTCGGCGGCCGTGTGCTCGACACGGAAGGCGCGTTCGTCGAGGGCTTGACCGTGATGCTCCAGTCGGAGAAACCGCGTTGGCGCCGCACGGAAACCACCCGGGCCGACGGGGTCTTCCGCTTCCAGGACTTGCTCGACGGCAACTACACACTGAGCCTCGGCCCCGCCGACGCGCCGTTCGCTCCGCCGCTGCGCGTCGAGTACCGCGTGCCCAGCATGGACCTCGGCGACCTGCGTGTGGCGCCGATGGGCAGCCTGCGTGTGCGGGTCATCGACGGACTCGGCCGCGGCGTGAGCGGGGTGCGTGTGCGCGGCGTCGGCAGCGGGGGCGGTTTGGTGGACGGTGTGACCGACGCCGTCGGCGAACTGCTCGTGCCGCTGCAGCGGCCAGGCCGCTACCGCCTGCGCGCGGAACACGGCGACCTCGGACGGGGCCTGGCCGTCGCCGACCTCGAGTTTGGACCCGGCGCGATCCCGCTGATCACGATCGAGCTCTCCCGGTGACGGGGGGCGAAGCCGAGGCGGTGGCGAAGGGTCTCGCGGCGGCGCGCCCCAACCGGGTGAAGCTCGTGCTCGCCCTCGCGTGGCCGACGGCGATCGGCTACCTGCTGCAGAACAGCTACCGCATCAACGACCAGTTCTGGATCCAGGGCCTTGGGCCCGAGGCCCACACGGCCGCCGGCGCGGCGCTGTTCGTCGGCATCATGAACTTCGCGATCGGGTTCCTGCCGGCGGGCGGTGCGCTGGCACTCGCGTCGCGGGCGTTCGGCGCGCGGGACGAGTTCGAGTTCGGATCCGTGGCGCGCCACGCGCTGCTGCTGGCGCTGTTCGTGGGCGTGGGTTTGGCGGTCGTGGGTGCGCCGCTGTCGCCCTGGATCGTCGGGTTGCTCGGGCTGGAGGGCCGCGCGGCCGAACTCGCCGTCGAGTACCTCAGCGCGCTCTACAAGTGCTCGCCGGCCCTGTCGTTGGCGCTGATCGTCGAGTACCTGTTCCTCGCCCGCGGGCGCACCGTGGTGCCGATGGTGCTGCAGTCGGTCGCCATCGCGCTGAACTGGATCTGGACGCCCATGCTGACCTACGGCCAGGACAGCCACAGCCAGCTTGGCGCGCCCGGAGCGGCGTTCGCCGCGGACCTCGCGCGGCACTTCGACATCCCGGCGTTGGGCATGGAGGGCGCCGCGTGGGCCACGGGTTTGGCGCGCCTCTCCACAGGGATCGCGGGCCTCTTGATCCTGCGGTTCAGCTCCAGAGTCGCGCTGGTCGGCGCGGGCACACCGCGGCTGGCGCGGCTCGTCGAGATCGCGCGCATCAGTGTGCCCGTGTCCCTCTCGATCGCGCTCTACGCGGGTGTGTACTGGGCGATGTTGGGGCTCGTGCTCGACCGGCTGCCCGCCGCGGTGACGGCGGGTCTGGGGCTTGGTTTCCAGGTGTTCGAGGGCCTCGCGTACCCCGCGTTCTTGGGTGTCGGCATGGCGTGCGCGTCGCTCGTCGGCCGCCACCTCGGCGCCAAGGACCACCAGGCGGTGTTCGAGACGATCCAGAGTTCGCGGCGCGTGGGACGTGTGCTGGGGATCACAGCGGCGGCGGCGTTCCTCGCGGGTGGCAGCCTGCTTGGGCCCCTCTTCACCCAGGACCCGGCGGTGCTCCGCGAGCTCGAGCTGTACGTGACGTGCCTCGCGTTTTCGCAGTACTGGGTCGCGGTGGAAACGATCCACGAGCGTGTGCTCCTCGGCGCGGGGCACACCCGTTCGATCCCGTGGATCTCGGGCACCGTGAACACACTGCGAGTGCCGCTTGCGATGGGTCTGGCGCTGGGCCTGGGGTGGGGCGGCCCCGGCGTGTGGTGGGCGATCAACGCGACGACGTGGCTGAAGGCCTACCTGTTCTGGCGCGAGGTGCGCCGCGGCGATTGGCTCCGGTGAGTGGTGGCGTGCTGGCCCGCGCGTGAGCCGGGTGCGCGGGCCGGGTGCGCGGGCCGGGTGCGCGGGCCGGGTACGCGGGCCGGGTGCGCGGGCCTCCTGGCCCGCCTTGTTCCGAACCCCGCGGTGCGTTCTGTAGGGGCGCGGCCCCGTCCGCGCCCAAGGGGAGGCGCACCGCGGTCACATTCCCGCACTCCAAGGCGGGCCAGGAGGCCCGCGCACCCGGCGGAACGTCGCTGCGAAGGTGACGCGCGGCTGCGTAGGTGAACTTCGCTAGGAGTGCGGCGAGCGCGGATCCACGCATCGTTCCCCTTGGGCGCGGACGGGGCCGCGCCCCGACAGAACGGGATTTGGGGTTCACGGTGTTGGATGCACTCATCTGCGCGACGACGTGCGCACACCGCGGCGCTCCGCGTCGGGTCGCGCGGTCGAGCCGTCGGCTGCGCGAGCCGGGTGCGCCCCGCGCATCCGCCCCACCTCACCACAGCGGCGTGCCGAGTTCGATCCGCACGAACTCGGTGTCCTGCAGCTCCCCCGCCACGCGCCCCGCTCCGAACGGGAGGTTGTTGTCGTTGGCGATCACGAGCGTGTTCGGGCCCAAGGCCACGACCGACTCGATCGTCCAGAACGGCATTGCGAAGGTCGCGCCGGTGCCAAGGGCCCCCTCCCCGAGGTACACGCTGATCCCGTCGGGATCGTCGATGCGCATCAAGTCCACGACCAGGCGCTTGTCGACACCGTCGCCGCGCCGCTCCACGCGGTAGACGCGTTTGAAGCCCGCCAGGTCGTGTTCGGTGTTGTCGCGCTCGAGCAGCAAGAACGCGCCGTCGCCGGTTCCGGCGAGCGCACCCACCGCGTGGCGCTCGTCCTCGAGCAGCACCGAGAACGCATCCGCAAAAGCCTCGGCCATTAGGTCGAACTCGAAGAGCCATACGGAGCGCCCGCCGTCCGCGAACGGACGCTCCAGCGCCGCGACCAGGCGCTCCCCATCGGCGGTCAGGCACAGGCCCTCGAGGCCGGCGCTCTGCCCCACGTTGGCGCCCATTCGGCCGAGGTCGCGGCGGTAGGGCCACGGCAACCCAGCGAACCACGGCGACGGCACGCCCCGGTGCGATTGCAAGTTGGTGCCCCCACCGGCGGAGCTCGGGAAATCGCCGAGCAACAGCGTGACGTCGACACCGGGCGCGCGGCGTTGCACCTCGAGCAGCGTCGCGAGGTCGAAGCTCTGCACACGAAGTCGATCGAGCGCACCGGCATCCCGCGCCGCCGCGAGGATCGCTTCGAAGAACGCGCTGGGCTCGACCGTGCGCCCCGGTTCTCCGGGATCGCGTTTGGTCTCCGCGTGCACACGGACCCTTCGCGCAAGTGCCGCGCGCCGCGCCGCCTCGGGATGCGAGGCGCCCGGTCCCTCGCGGTACCACGCGCCGTAGAAGTCGACAAACGCAAAGACATCCGCGAGCGACGGCGGTGTGTACGCGCCCTTCAAACCCCGCGCGACCGCGAACGCGCGCGCGACGTCCGTCGCCTCCGCCGATTGCCGCGGCCGATCCCGCAGCACAACGTCGCTCATCAGCTCCGCCTGCAACCAAGCGAGTTCCACGCCGCGGATCGCAAGGGGCTCGGTCCACACGGTGCCATCCGAGCGGCGCAGCTTCGCGGGCAGCAGCTCGGGCTCGTGGCAAAGCACCGCCACACCGTCCGCGGTGACACCGACATCCAGCTCCAGCGTCGTCATGCCGTGGTCGAGCGCCAACTCGAAACCCACCAACGTGTTCTCGGGCGCCAAATCCCGCGCTCCCCGGTGCCCCTGCGCGTCGAAACGCGCGGCGTCGATCGAGCCATCCGGCAGCAAAAGGTCCCCGCCCCGGCCGTCGCCGTCCGCGTCGAACGCCGCCACCCGCGCGTAGAGCACATCCGGCGAGTCGCTGATCAATCCCGCCACGCCGAGCGCGAGCAGCCGGTCCATCTCACCCGCATCGTTCACCGTGTAGGGCACAACTTCGAACCCCGCCCGCGCGAAGAGCGCGACGTCGACGAGCGCGCTGCTCGCGGGCGGAAGGTGCACGGGATCGCCGCCGTCGCGTCGGCTCGGCAACTCCAACCCCGAGCCCTTCACCAGGGCCCTGTCGGGCGAAACGCGCACCTCGCCCGTGCTGCCGACGCGTAGGCCGTGCGCGCGGAGCGCATTCGCCATGCGCAGCGCCGCCGTGTCCTCGGCGAACGGATACTGCGGCGAGCGCAACACGTCCCGCGCAAAAGGATCCGGCAGATGGAGCGGCGGCGCGAGCAACACTCCCGTCGCATCGAAGTGCAGCAAGAAGGGCCCGAACTCCTCGCCGATCCACAGTGTCCCGTCGGGTGCGAGCGCCATCGATTCCGGGTCGAAGTCGGCGCCGCTGAGCGGCCGCTCGGGATCGAAGCTGTGCTGGATCGCAAAACCGAGGTGCCCATCGGGGTCGCGGAGCGGCACACGTTCGAGCAACTCCACTTCGCCGCGACCGCCGACACCTCTGCGCCAATCCACACGCACGCGGTGCACACACAGCTCGAAGTCGGCCGAGTTCTCGAGGGCCCCGTAACCGTTGTCGAGCAATGCCAAGAACTCGTCACCCCCGAGCGAAACGAGCGCGGAAACCCCCTGGACAGGCTGGCCGTCGAAGGGCCTCGGGAGCGCGGGGGCCACCGACGGCGCGACGCGCGCGCCACTGGGCGCTCCGGGCGCCAACGTCCGGGCGGGCAGGACCCCGTGGCCGGTGAGGCGGGCCGCGGGGCGATCTTCTTGGAGAGGGGCGGCCGAGAGGGCCAGGAGGAGGGTCCACACCGCCCCATCCTGGCGCGCCTGGGGGGATCTTTGCGACGTTTTGAGGGGATCCCCACGCGGCGCGAAGCACTCGCCGCGCGCGGGGGACGGCCTCCGCTCGGGAAATGGGCCAGTGCGGCGCCCGCAACGCCCCGGTTGGGCCGGGCGATGGTACGCTCAGCCAAACGCAGTTCTTGCGCTCCTCGGACCTTCAACCCTCGATTCCCATGAAGCTTGCTCCCTGGACACTGGCCGCAGCTCTCCTGACCGCGGCGGCCCTGCCGATCATTCACGCGCGCTCGGAACGCCCGGGCCCGGGTCAGATGGCGCCGGAAATCTCGGCCCCCACCTGGTTCAACCACCTGGGCCAAAGCCCCGACCTCGCCAGCCTGCGCGGCCAGGCCGTGCTGATCGACTTCTGGGCGACCTGGTGCGGTCCGTGTGTCGCCGCGTGGCCCCACATCCAGGAGTTGCACGAGACCTACGGCCCCGACGGTCTGGTGGTTCTCGGCCTGTCGAGGGAGGACGAGGAAACCGTCGCCAAGTTCGTCGACGAGAACGGCTACACCGCGCGCATCGCGGCGGGTAGCTCCTCCGGAGACATTTGGGGAGTGAAAGGCATTCCCGACACGATCCTGATCGACCCGAGCGGCGAAATCGTGTTCCGCGGCCACCCGACGGAACTCAGCGATTCGCTCGTCGCGAAGACCGTCAAGAAAGCCAAGAAGCCCGATCCGCGTGCGGCCCTCGCGATCGCCATCGCGGACGTGAGCGCGCCGGCCCTCGCGCCCGCCGTCGCAGCCGCGGCCAGCGGCGACCTGGCCAAGGCGTTCAAGTTGGCCGAAGCATCCCTCGAGGGCCCCGATGCCGAGGCCGCCGCCGCGGTGAAGAAGGCGGTCGAAGGCCACGTCGAACTCGTGCTCTCGCAGGCCCAGGCGATGGCGCAGCGCAAGGACGTGCGCGCGGCGCTCGACGCGTTCCGTCTGGTCGAGAAATCCGTCGCCGGAACGTCGCTCGCGGCCACCGCGGCAGAGCGCCGGGAAGCCGTGGAGAACGACCCCGCCACCGCCAAGGAACTCGAGGCCGCCGAGGCGTTCGAGAAGCTTCTGCGCAAGACGGCGCGTTTGAGCAGCTCGAAGGCCGTGGACGCACTGCGCGAGTTCGCCTCGGAGTTCGAGGGCACCCGCGCCAGCCGCATCGCGCGCATGCGGGCCGTGGCCCTCGGCCGGAACTAGGAACGCGGCCCTTCGGCCTGCGAAGTAGCGCCTGGCTGGCCGCCGCGATGCGGGGCCGGTCAGGCGCTGCGCGTTAGGGCCCCAAAAAGGTCGGCTTCGAGGTCGGCGGCATCCTCGATCCCGACCGACAGGCGCACCAAACCGGGCGCGATGCCCGCGGCCAGGCGCTGGGCGGCGTCGAGGCCCACGTGGCTCATCCGCGCGGGCACGGAGACGAGGCTCTCCACACCCCCCAAACTCGCGGCTTCGACGATGAGGCGCAGCTCGGACGCAAAGCGCGTCGCGCGCGCGTCGCCGCCGCGCAGCACGAACGACAGCATTCCACCGGGCAGTTGGAGTTGCGCCGCGCGCCTGCGCTCGCCGTCGTCGCGCGGCAGGCTCGGGTGCAACACCGCTACGACGTCCGGCTGTGCGCCTAGGTAGCGCGCGAGTTGCACCGCGTTGGCGCTCATGGCGCGCACGCGCAGGGCGAGTGTCTTGAGCCCTCGGTCGAGCAACCAGGCCATCTGCGGGTCCGGCGTGGAGCCCGCCTCCGTGCGCCAGCGGCGCACGGGATCGAGGAGCGGTGCGGGGCCCGCGACTACGCCGGCGATCAAGTCGCTGTGGCCGCCGAGCGCCTTGGTCGCCGAGTGCCAGACGAGGTCCGCGCCCAACTCGAGGGGCCGCTGGCCGAGTGGCGTCGCGAACGTCGCGTCCACGGCGAGCCGCGCCCCGTTGGCCCGTGCCACGCTCGCCAGCCCCACGAGGTCCGCGACCTCGAGCGTCGGATTGGCGAGGCTCTCTGCCACGACCAGCGCGGCGCCGGATGCCCACTGCCGCTCGAGGTCCGCCGCGTCGCGGCCGTCGAATCGCACGAGGTCACTGCCCTGGCGCGGCAAGAGGTGCTGCAAGAGGGCCTGCGTTCCCCCGTAGACCGTGCGCTGCAACATCACGGGCGCCCCCGGTGGCACGTGGGCGAGCACGAGGGCCGCAAGGGCCCCCTGGCCGCTCGCGAACAGGCACGCCCGCTCGCTGCCCTCCAGCGCCGCCAACTTGCGTTCGACGGCCTCCAGGGTGGGGCCGCTCTCGCGCGCGTACACACGGGCCTCCTCGTAACGGCCCGCGGCGCGCAGCTCGTACGCCGTTTCGTCGAGCAGGAACGTCGCCGATCGTTCGATGGGCAAACAGACGCCCTTCGAACTGGGGCCGGGCCGGTGGCCCCCGTGCACACAGCGCGTCGAAAACCCGAATCCGAGCTGCCAATCGATTCCGCCGTTCGCGCCGTGTTGCTGCATGGTCGCCAAGCTTAGGGCCCGCACCCGCGAGGGGCGTTCGGGGCGAGCAACCGGGTCCGCCGGTTGCGCCGAAGGGTGCCATGCCGCCACACTGCGCCCCCCCCACGGCGCGCTCCCCCCGCGCCCCCACCCCCCCACCCCCCACGCGTTCCCATGGCCGCCGAGCCCTTCCTCGACTTCGACCGCATCGACTTGGACGTCTGCGTCGCCGACCTGGACCAACGCCGCCGCATCCTGCACCAGCGTGGCACCTTCGAGATGCTCGACGGATACCACGTGCTGGACTTCGAAAACGGGCTCTTGGCCGCCAGCAAGAAGATCCGCCCGGACGATTGGTGGACGAAGGACCACATTCCGGGGCGGCCCTTGTTCCCCGGCGTCCTGATGATCGAGTCCGCGGCCCAGGCGTGCAGCTTCCACTACCAGATCGCGCGGCCGGAACTGCACGACGCGTTTGTCGGCTTCGGCGGAGTGGACTCGGTGCGCTTCCGCGCCAGCGTGGCGCCGCCGGCGACGCTGATCCTGATGGGCAGCCTGGTGCGCGCGCGCAGCCGCATGTTCACCTACGCGGCCCAGGGTTGGGTGGACCGCACGTTGGTGTTCGAGGCCCAAGTGATGGGCATCGTCCTCTAGTCGCGGAGCCCGCGCCACGGGCCCGGGTAGAACGCATCGCTTTGGGCGCCGCGCCGTTAGGCTGGAGCGGCGCACCCCGGGTCCAGATCCGGGCTCGGAAGGGAGTCGACCATGACCGATGCAGAACAGCCGCCCCCCACGCCGCTCAATGCGACCGTGGTGGAACGCGTCGACCACAACCCCTTCCAAATGGTCCTGCGTGTGCGCATGGATGGGGAGTCGGGCAACCTTGGCCCCTTCGAGCCGGGCCAGTTCACGAACCTGGGGCTGCCGCCCAGGGACCCGGCCCACGCCAGCGGCTCGAGCGGCCTCGTGAAGCGGCCCTACTCGATCGCCTCAGCTCCCGCCGAGCCGTCCGTCGAGTTTTTCCTGCGTCTGGTCGACAACGGGGCGCTCACGCCGCTGCTCTGGAAACTCGCGGTGGGCGACCGCCTGTGGATGGAGCAACGCACGGTGGGGAAGTTCACCTTGGCGGACGTCCCTGACGGCAAGGATCTCGTGATGGTGTCGACGGGCACGGGACTGGCGCCCTTCGTCAGCATGCTGCGCCACTACCGCGGCACCGGGCGTTGGAATCGCATGGTGATGGTGCACGGCGTGCGCATCGAATCGGACCTCGGGTACCGGGGCGAGCTCGAGAGCCTGGCCCAGCAGGACAGCCAGTTGGTGTACCTGCCCGTGTGTTCCCGCGAACCCGAACCGGGCCCGTGGCAGGGCATGCGCGGCCACGTCATGGCGGCGCTCGAGCCCGAGTTCTACGCCAAGGCCGTGGGCGCGCCGCTCGACCCCGAGCAGTGCCAAGTGTTCCTCTGCGGCAATCCGCAGATGATCGAGTCGGTGGAAACTCAACTCGCCGAACTCGGCTTCCGCCCCCACACGCGCAAGAACCCCGGCCAGATCCACAAGGAACGCTATTGGTGAAAGCGCGCCGCGGCCGATGGCTCGTTCGCGCCGCGGCCGTCGCCCTGGGTGTTTTGCTGTCCGTTCTCGCGTTGGAGGGGCTGGTTCGACTCGTGCCCCCGGCCCACGCGGGTGGTCGGGAGCAAGTGTTCCCCCCCGGGCACATGATGCATCCGCGGCGCGGGTTCTACGTGCTCGACGGCGAGGAGGGATTCCGGCCATCGCGCACCCATCCCGAGTATGCGGCGCACGGCGCGCTCAAGAACGACTACCCGATGGCGCGCCGCGCCGGTGTGCCGCGTGTGCTGAACATCGGCGACTCGGTCACGCACCGCGGGCGCATCGTGGGCAAACTCGCGGAACTCGCCCCCGAGATCGAGTGGTGGAACGCCGGTGTGGGCGGCTGGAACACACGCCAGGAGGCCGCGTACTTGGAGCGCATCGGCGATGCCATCGCGCCCGACTTGGTGCTCGTCTACTTGCACCTCAATGACTTCGAAGTCACACCCGTGCGCTTCGTCGACAGCGAGGACCGCTTCGTCGAGTTCCATCCGTCGCGGCCGAGGGTGCTCTCGCGCTTTTGGTTCGTGCGCTCGGCCCTCTACCGGCTGTGGGTGTCCTGGACAGACGCTCCCTCTGGTGAAGAGGACCTCGCAGAAGAGGTATTCACGAATCTGACGCGGATGGAGCGACACGCGGGCCAACGCGGGTGGGCATTTGCTGTCGCCGTCCTGCCGCCATTCGCGGCAACGGACACGCTGCCCGAACCGCTGCGCAGCCTGTGCATCGAACGCATGGCCCGGTCCCTGGCGTGGCTGGGATCGAACGGCATCGCGCACTTCGACCTGCGCGAACCCGTGGAAGCGACGGTTCGGGCGGGTCTGCCCGTCGACGAGTTGCCCGGCGACGTCCTGCATCCCTCGTGGGAAGCGGGTGAGGCGATGGCGCGGTACTTGCTCGCGGCGGGATTGGCCGAGTTGGCCACGTCGTCGTCGCGCTGACGCGCAACGCACCGCTGCGCGCTTCCCCCGGGAAGTCCCGTCCCGCGGGCAGGATTCCGTTCCCACGTGGCGTCGGTGCGCGGCGTTTTGCGTCCTTCCCTGTGGGCAGCGCGTTGTGTCCCGGGCCGCGACGGTGCGGGCCCGGGCGCGCTCGCCCGCGAACCTGGACCCCTACGGCCCGAAGGAGGGAACCGTGAACGACCCGAAACAGATGGATTGGAACGGCAAGGTGTCGAGCTCCCCGTTGGTGCTCGACGAGAGCGATGGCGATGGCGATTTCATCCCCAACCCGCGCGGGGCCATGCCCCAGCGCACAGGAAGCGGCGCGGGGAGCGCCAGCGAGAGCTCGCTCAGCGTGGACGAAGTGGAGGGCACCGCGGTCTCCGCGGACGACGCCCTCAGCGGGACCGCCGGTGAGACCGATGCGGACGGCAGCGACGACGCGGAGGAGATGTACGACGGCGACGGTTCGGAGTCCGGGTACTTCGAAGCGGACGCGATGGGCGGTGCGTTCGAGTCCGACGAGGAGAGTGCGCTCGCGGATCTCTTGTCGGTGCCCGGCTTCGAACCGCGCACCCAGGGCGAATCCGCGGGCGAAGGGACCGGCGACCCGTTCCTCGCCGAGGCCGGCAGCGAAGTCTCCGGATCGCCGGAGATCTTCGGCGCCCTGGCGGGTCTTTTGCCCGTTCTGACCAGCACGCTCGGGCCGATCGTCGCGAAGCAGGCCAAGAAACGCCTCAGCCCCATCGCGCGGCGCGCGTTGGCGCTGGCGGCAAACAAGGGCACGGGCCTGATCGGCACCGTCGCGAAGCTCTTCGAGAATGCCGAGATGTCGGCGGGAAGCGGCGCGGAGAGCGCCGTCGACGAGGCGACCGTGGTGCAAACCGCCCACGTGCTGGAGGTCATCATCGGCAAGGACGACCGGGTCCGCATCCAGGCCACCACCAAGGTGCCCTGGCGCCGCCTGTGCGCCCTGCGCATCGAAATGAAAACCGGCGCGGTGTACCGCGGCACCGGTTTCCTGATCGGCAAGCGCACCGTCGCGACCGCCGGCCACTGTGTGTACATGCACAGCCAGGGCGGTTGGGCGAAGCGCATCGAGGTCATCCCGGGCATGAACGGCGGTTCGAAGCCCTTCGGCTCGACCCACGCGACGAGCTTCTGCTCCGTCACCGGCTGGGTGAAGAACAAGAAGCCCGCCAGCGACTACGGCTGCATCGTGCTGCCGAAGGGCGCACTCGGCGGCCACAACATCGGCAGCTTCGGCTTTGCGGCCCTGAGCACACCCGAGCTGCTGTCGCGCACGGCGGTCCTCGCCGGGTATCCGGGCGACAAACCCTTCGCCGAGATGTGGGGCATGTCGCGCAAGATCAAGGCCGCGACGCCGCGCCAACTGATCTACGACATCGACACCGTCGGCGGCCAGAGCGGCGCGCCGGTGTACGTGGTGCACAACGGGCAGCGCCGGGTGGTCGGGATCCACAACTACGGGGCGAGCACGGGCAACTCGGCCACGCGCATCACCCCCGCGGTCTTCAAGAACCTGAAGAAGTGGAGCCAGAAGGCGTGACACGGCCGGGCCGGGGTCAGCAACAAGGCGGGCCCCGGCCCCCTTCGACGGGCAGTCTCCGCGGGTCCGTCACCCGCGGCGGGCTGCCCGTCGCGGGTGCGTCGGTCTACTGCGTGTCGGGGCCGGGCCCCGCGCCGGACATCGCCGCGCTCACGGATATGCGCGGCGCGTTCCAATTGGACGACCTGGACGCCGGGCGATGGCGCATCCGCGTCGGAAACGTCGAGATCGAAGCCGACGTGCGCGCGAGCGAGCGCAATCACATCGACGTCGAACTTCCTTAGCGGCGTTCAGCCAAGTCCTGCGCCGAATCCTACCGGGCGGGCGGGCACGGGCTCGGCTTCGCCTTGGGGCCCCAGGATCGCCGTGACATCGAGGGTCAAGCAGCGGCACGGAGTGCCCACGAGATCCGGGAAGCTGGGTTTGGTGATCGCGCCCTGCCCGGAGAGGACCTCCTTGACGTAGGTGCCGTGCTGCGTCACCAAACGCACGCGCCACAGGTGGCCATCGGCATCGCCGACGAAACCGCGCTCGCGCGCTTCCACCTCCGCATCGGGAGCGGGTTCGACACCGAGGAACTCGACCCAGCGCTCGCGCTCGAGCATCGCGCGGCGGTGGGCCACTCGTTCCGGCGTCTGTTGCGCGATGGTTCGGCGGGGACCGATGAGCGCGGCGATCGCTTCGGGTGTGATGACCCCTTCGCTCGACACGAGGGCCTCGTACTCCTTCGCGTGTTGCGTCTCCTTGACGACCCGCACGCGCGTCGCTTCGGTCCAGTGCAGGCCGAGCACCTCGAGGCGCCCTTCGTTCCGGCGATTCACCTCGGTTTCGAGCGCCACCAGGTCCACGTCGAACAGCTTGGGACCCAAGAGCTCCATGACGAAGGGTCGGCCCTCCCCCAGCATGCGCACGTCGACGTCCTCGCGGCCCGCGCCGTGGAACTTGTTCTTGCGCGTGCCGAAGTGGCGCTGCGCGGCCCAGCCGATCAGCTCCTGCACCGAGTCGCGGCAGAGTTTGCCGAAGCCCTCGCAGCGCGCGCAGGCCTTGCGGCGGCGGGGATGCCCCTTGCATTCGGGGCAGAAGAACACGGTCTGGGGCAGGTCCCGGGTCAGCTTGCGGTAGCGACCTTCCACAAAGACCTTGGCCTTGGGCGGCTGGTTCATCGATCGACGGGTTGTTTTGGGTGGCCGTGAGCCGGCCCCGAACGACTGGAACGTTCCTCGGCCCGGGCTCCCGCTGGGAATCCGACCCGCCCCACAGGGAGTCCAGGCGCTGGTCCTGGACCCTTGGGGGGCGAGAAGCATAACGAGGCCGCACCCAGGCACCCAGGGCGAGAGTCGAGATGCAGGGTCCTAGGAGCGCGGACCGCCAGCCTGGGTGCGCGGGCCTCTAGCCCGCCTCGGAGCGCGGGGCGGTTCCCCACAGTGCGACGCCCCTTGGGCGCGGACAGGGCCGCGCCCCTACAGACCGCGCCGCGGGATTCGGAACAAGGCGGGCCAGGAGGCCCGCGCACCGAGGCTGTGGGGGCGCTGCGGAGCGAAACGGTGTTGCGTCTGTGGCAGTCAAGGCGATGCCGTCGCAACGGCCATACCTCGGACGGCGCCCGGAATTGGCTGCCCCAGCCCACGGGCGTTACCCTCGCGCTCCTTCGCCATGCACCCCATCCTGATCGATCTCGGCGGTTTTCCCCTCCGCTCCTTTGGGGTGATGGTTGCCCTTGGATTCCTGATCGGATCCCAGTGGCTTTGGCCGCGGCTGCTTCGGCGCTATGGGTTGGAGCCCAGCCAAGACGCCCTGCGATGCCAAGCGGTCGCGTTCTGGATCCTCGTCGGTGTGCTCGTCGGCGGTCGCGCGATGTACGTGATCGTCGAGCTGTTCCGCTACCTGGCGGGTTCCACCGGCGAGAACTCCTTCGGCGCGCGCCTCGCGGAGCGGCCGTGGGAGGCGATCTACATCTGGAAAGGTGGCATGGCGATGTACGGCGGCTTCGCGGGCGCGGTGCTGTTCGGCGTGTGGAGCGCCCGCAAGAACGGCCTCGATGTCGCAACAGGCCTCGACACGGGACTGACGGCGGGATTCCTCGGCCAGGCCATCGGTCGGGTGGGCTGCTTGCTCGTCGGCGACGACTACGGTCGCGTGGTGCCGCCGGCCTGGCGCGACGCGCCGTTCCCCGTGACGATCACGGTGCCGGACTTGGCGTGGCTGAAAGCGAACACCGAGAGCCTGTTCGACCACGAGCTCGCCGGCCAGGTGCTCTGGGCCACCCAGCCCTGGATGAGCGCAAAGGCCCTGATCCTTTTGGGCATCGGCCTTTGGCTGCTCCCGCGGCGCAGGTACCGCGGCCAAGTGGCGCTCGTCCTGCTCCTCGGCTACGGCATCCTGCGTTTCCTCGTGGAGATGTTCCGCGGCGACGCGGTGCGCGGTCTGTGGTTCGACGGCGCGATCTCGACGTCGCAGTTGATCTCGATCCCGCTGGTGCTCGGCGCGGGCTTCCTGCTGTGGCGCTGGCGCGGGCGCAAGGACCCCAAGCTGGCCGCGGCGAAAGCGGCGGCCTGACACCATGGGTTTCCTGCTGGCGGGTGTCGACGAGGCGGGCTTCGGTCCGCTCCTCGGCCCGCTGACGATCGGATTCGCAGCCTTCGATTTGGCGCGGAAGCCGGGCGAGGCACCGGCGGCGCTGCCGTGGCAGCTCCTCGAGACCGCGGTGGCCGGCGCCCCGGCGCCAGGCGAGCGCCGCCTCCTGGTCGCGGACTCGAAGGTGGTGTTCGCGCGCACGCCGCGCGGCGCCAAACGCCTCGAACAAACGGCCCTCGCCTTCCTCGGGCAACTCGGCACCTGGCCCGTGTGCCCGACGCGGCTCATGCCGGGGCCCTTCACGGACGCGGCGGATTGGCACGCAAGGCACCCGTGGTACGCGGATGTGCGCCGGGCCCTGCCGCGCCACGGCGACGGGGGGGCGCTCGAACTCGCCGCGGAGCGGGTGCGCCGGGCCCTCGCCGCCGGCGGACTCACGTTGCTCGACGCCGGTGTGCACGCCCTGGGGGAACGCGACTACAACCTCCTGTGCGACACCGAGGGCAACAAGTCCCTGGTCCTGTGGCATGCGGCCCTCGAGCCCCTCCGGCGCCTGTGGGACCTCGCCGCGGGCCGCGAGGGACTCGTGGTGCTGGACCGCCAGGGCGGGCGGGCGCGCTACGGGGCCCTGTTGGCCCGGGGCCTGCCCGACGCGTCCGTGCGCCTGGTGACGGAGCGCTCGGACCTGTCGGAGTACGAACTCGTCGGCCGCGGCGGCGACCGACGCCTCGTGGTGCGGTTCCAGGAGCGTGGCGAAACGGCCTCCTTCTCGACGGCCCTCGCCTCCTGCCTGGCCAAGTACGCCCGCGAGCTGGCCATGGACGCCTTCAACGCGCACTTCGCCGCGCACCAACCGGGTCTCGCACCCACCGCCGGATACACCCAAGACGGCCGGCGCTGGCTGGACGAGGCCGCGGACGCCCTGACCCGGGCCGGCCTACAGCCCGCGGACCTGGTGCGACTGCGCTGAGCCACCAAGCCCGGGTCGATGGTCAGGTTTCCGATCCAACGAGCCCAAGTCTCCCGCTCGTCGGTAGCCGGCGACCGTTCCTGGCTCGCGTTGCCTCTCGCGCGCAGGATCTCGCGCATCTCCTCGAGGACATTCGGACCATCGAGCAGCTCACCGCGGTCGGCCTGATCGAGGCCCGAGGCGAGTGCCGCACGCAGCGTCACGAGGTGCGCGTCAGCCCTGCCCGAAGGCCCGCTCGAACGCGCTGACGGCTAGGGGCGAAGCGGGGGCGCCGGCGCCCGGGTCGGCGTCGTGGTAGGCGACGGGGGCGAGGTCGTTCGGGGCGTCGGGGTGGAAGAGCGCGGCGAGCAACTGGGCTTGGAGGCGGCCGGGGCCGAGCTCGAACTGGCCGCCGGCGTACAGCGGGATACCGTGGGCTCGGGCGTGGTCGTAGAGCTCGCCGAGTGCGACCAAGCTGCCGAGGCGTGAGGGTTTGACGTTGAGTGCGCCGAACCGACCGACGCGTGTGTGCACGTCGGCCAGGGAGTGGATCGGCGCATCCCACGCGACATGCGACCAATGGCCCGCGAGGAGCGCGTCGACTTCGGGGTGGTCGTGGGGGTCCTCCAGCCACGCGTTGGGCAGGTGCGCGAGCACACGTTCGTAGAGCGCCGGGTCGGCGGGCTGGTCGACGACGGTGCCCTTGTACGCGCCCTTGAAGTCGACCACGTCCACGCGGTCGAGCTCCGCGAGCTCTTCGAGCAGCTCGACGCCCCAGGAGGGCGCCGCGTCCAGCTTGAAGCGCGCCTCCGGGCGGAGCTCGATCAGGCGGCGGAGGCGCGCCGTGTCCGGCGGCTCGCCGAGGCCCATCGAGATGGCGAAGCGCATCGGCCGCGCCTCGCGCCCCAGCACCTTAGGCAAGCTGCGGCCGGCCTGGGCCAGCGCCAGGTCGAGGGCGGCGCTCTCGAAGGCCCACCGGCGGTACTCGCGGTAGGCAGCCTGGGTCGGCGGACCCGTGGTCAAGTCGAGCTCGTCCAAGCGCGCCGAGAAGGACCCAACGGTGAAGCGGCCGGCCAGGGGCAAGCGCGGACCGGCGGCCTGGAAGCGCTCCTGGTCCTCGGCGTCGTAGGCCAACTCTTCGCCCACACCGCCCACACCTCCGCCCCGGAGCCGCACCAAGGTGGTGCGCCGGTGGTAGCCGCTCGCCACGACCTTCTCCAGCGGCTCCAGCGCGTAGCCGTCGATTTGGAGCTCGAGGTCGAGAAGGGCTTCGAAAGCTCCCATGGTGGGGTCCAGGGTACCGACACCCGGTACCGGGCGGGGCCCCGCCTCCGATGCTGCCCAAAGGCCAAAGTGCGCGGGTACCGGCGGCGGGGTCGTCGCGTATCCTGCGCGCCCCAGCGGCCCGCCCTTTGGGGCTCGATTTCCCCCTCCCCCCTTCGCTTGAAAATCGCGATCCTCGGAGCCGGCGTGTCCGGCCTGGCCCTGGCCCAGTTCCTCGTGGAGGCCGGTGTGCCCCGCGCGGACCTCTCGCTGTTCGAAGCGGCGCCCGTGGCCGGTGGCCTCTGCGGCTCCAAAACCGTCGACGGTTTCACGTACGACGTGGCCGGGGGGCACATCCTGTTCAGCAAGGACCGCCCGGCGATGGACTGGATGAAGGGACAGACGGGCGGCGAGGAGGCCTTCGTGGAACGCCGCCGCGAGACCAAGATCCGCTTCGGCGACCGCTGGGTGCACTACCCCTTCGAGAACGGCCTCGGGGACCTGCCGGACCAGGCCAACTTCGAGTGCCTGAAGGGCTACGTGGAAGCCTGGCACCAGCGCTTGGCGCACGGTTCGAAGGCTCCGGCCGACTTTTTGTCCTGGGTTCGATGGCGCTTCGGCGAGGGCATCGCCGAGCACTTCATGAACCCCTACAACGAGAAGATCTGGAAGCGGCCGCTCCAAGAGCTGACCAGCGACTGGGTCGCGGGCCGTGTGCCCGACGCGCCGATCGACGACGTGCTGCGCGCGTCCATCGGCATCCGCACCGAGGGCTACGTGCACCAGTCGATTTTCTACTACCCGAAGAAGGGCGGCTTCCAGGCGATCACGGACGCGCTCTACCACACACTGCGCGACCGGGTGCGCCTCGCGACCCCCGTGCAATCTTTGGTGCGCACGAAATCCGGCTGGAACGTCGACGGGGAGAGCTTCGACCGCGTCGTCAGCACGGTGCCGCTCAACCTCCTGCCGCGCATCGTCGAGGGCATGCCGCAGGACGTGGCCGAGGGCCTGCGCGGCCTCGCGTACAACTCGATCACCTGCATCCTCTACGCGTTGAACCGGCCGGTGCACCCGGAGCTGTCGTGGGTCTACCTCCCCCACCACGAACAGGGCCCCGCGAACCGCGTGACATACATGTCGAACTACTCGCCGGGCAACGCACCCGAGGGCAAAACCTCGTTGATGTGCGAGGTCACGAGCCCCGGCGGCGAGCCCTATCCCGACGGACGACTCGAGGAGGAGGTCCTCGCGGGCCTGGTGCACGCGGGCCTGGTGCGACGCGACGAGGTGCTGTTCTCCGACCGCGCGTCGTCGCGCTTTGCGTACATCGTCTACGACGCGACTTTCGCCGAACGCAAGCGCCGCGGAATCGAGTGGCTCGAAGCCAACGGCATCGAGCCACTCGGGCGTTTTGGCCGCTACGACTACCACAACTCGGACCAGTGTGTGATCGCGGCGCGCGAGCTCGCCGGACGCCTCGCGAAGGAAGCCCTCGGAGCGAGCTGAAGCATGGCAACGAAGAGCGCGATCACCGCCGAACCCAGGCCCGTCTCCATGGTGATCCCCACCTGGAACGGCGGGCCCCGCTACGCCCAAGTGCTGGAGGCCCTCTCCAACCAAGACATCGAGGGCGGATTCCAACTGGTGACCGTCGATTCGGGGTCGCGCGACGGCACGCCCGAACTCTCGAGGAAGGCGGGGGCCCTGGTGCACTCGATCCCCCAGTCGGAGTTCAACCACGGCGCGACGCGCAACCTCGCCATAAGCCTCTCGAGCGGCTCCATCGTGCTGCTCCTGACCCAGGACGCCGTGCCCATGGACCGCCACTACGTGCGTTCCTTGGTCAGCGCCTACGAGGACCCGCAGGTGGACGGCGCCTACGCGCGCCAGTTCCCCCAACCCGACTGCGATCCGCTTTTGGCCGAACGGCTGCGGCGCTGGAGCGCGAGCCGCGAGGAGAAGGTGCTGCAATCCTTCGCGCCCGGCGACGCCGCCGCGTCCCAGGCGAAGTACGAGGCCCTCGACCCCCTGCCGCGGCTCTTCGCGTGTGCCTTCGACAACGTGGCCTCCAGCGTGCGGCGCAGCTCCTGGGAGCGCCAGAACTTCCCCGCCGCCCCGTTCGGCGAGGACGTGTCCTGGGCCAAGGCAATCCTGCTTGCGGGCGGTGTGATCGCGTTCGAACCGAACGCGCGGGTCGAACACAGCCACCGCATCTCGATCAAACGCGAGTTCAAGCGCCTCTACTGCGACCACCGCAACCTGCACACGCTGTTCGGCGTGCGCACCGTGCCGACGTGGAAACACGTGCGCGACGGCTGGAATCCCCAGCGCAAGTACTACGCTGAAATGCTCGACAGCCAAAACGAGCTTTCGAGCTTCGACAAGTGGCGCTGGAAGCGCTACGCCGACGTCTACACCTTCGCCGAAGCGGCCGCCCAGTTCCTCGGGGCCCGCAGCCACTGGAAGACGCAGGAGAGCGGCTTCTGGAAGTGGTTCGACGGCGTGGTGAGAAAGGGCGTCTGAGGCTCACGCACGAAGAAAAAGGCCAGCGCCCGAAAGCACTGGCCGATGCATGAGCAGCGGTCCGTCCGCTTTTGCGCGGACGGGATTTGCGTGCATCAGTCTTTGGTGTTCGAGCGCACGTCCTCGAACCGGGCGGCGCTCGCTTCGATGGCTTCGCGGCGCAGTTCCATCTTCTCTTCCCACGCCTTGGCGTCGATCTCGGCGATGGCGATGCGGGTCTCGTGCTCTTCCACGTTGGCCTCGAAATCGCCGATCGCGATGTTCTCGGCCTCCGGGCGGTCCAGCTTGGCGACGGCCTTCGCCTTGTCCAGTTCGACCCTGGCATCCGCCAAGTCCACACGCAGCTTGGCCAGTTCGAGTTCGTCCTCCAACTGGGCGATGCGGGACTCGTGGAAGGCGACGTTCATGCGCGCCTCGTGCCACCGAGCGCGCGCGCGGTCGATCTGCGCCGCGGCCTCGTCCATATCCGCCTCGCGGCGCCCTTCCGCGCTCTTCTCGGCAACTTCCAACGAGCGGCGCGCCGCGGTCATGCCCGTGGCGGTTTGCTCGGCCTCGACCTTGGCAACTTCGAGCCGCTGGCGCTCCAGTTTGAGGTCGCGCTCGGCAACGGCGACGGCATCTTGCATGCGAAGCCGTTCGGTGCGGGCCTCGATGATCGATTTTCGACTGCCCTCGGGGACGAGCACGAACAGTTCGTCCGCGACCGTCGGTGTTCCGGAGGGGTAGATGTTTTCGGTGTAGCGATGGGATTGGCAACCTGCGGTAACCAACGCCAGAAGGGAAAGTGCAGCTAAGGTTCTCATGGGATCTGTGAGCCGACGTGCGGCGAATCTTGGCAGCGTGGCTGCAACGTTGCGCACCACATGGGTTCGAGGGCGTAGCCCTGCCCTCTGGACTGGTTCGGCAAGTACCGTGCCGTACCAGTGCGCTACCGGGAACTCGCCCTTACGGCCCACAGGGGCCCACTTCCGGCGCGGCGCGCGGACGTTTGCACAATCCGCCGTCTCGATCGTGCAGCCCGCTACCGATCGCCTCAGGGCGTTTGCGGCACGAGTTCGGGGCCTCTGGCACCCAGTTGGATCGAGTGGAATCGATCGCGTTGGTCTACCAAGGCGCGCCAGAGCCGCTCCGGTGCAGCGCCCTCGGCGGGCGGGGCGAGCAGTTCGATGGATGTCAGTTTGCTCGCGCCGTCGGGTGTGGCGCGTGTGGGCCCCACGACGAGGCGTGCCCCGCGCACGATGTCGAGCTTCGGCGCCGTCGAGAGGTAGTCGACCTCCAGCGTGCCGCCCTCCGTGCGCTCCATCGCGAGCGCAAACGCGAAGATCGAGTTGTCCGTGACCAGGGGGCGCTGCGAACGCCACAGCTCCGCCGGAGTGGCGGCGTTGCCCTGGTCGGACACCGCGAGCCGCCGCCCATCGGCGACCAGACGCTGGCGTTCCACCGTGGGCTCGTTCGCCCCGAACCGCGTGGTCAATGTGCGCGACACGAGGAGCGGCTCCAAGAACGGATCGAAGCGGTAGAGCCCCACCACCTCCTCCACCACCGCGGCGCGCGCGTCCTCGGACCGGCGCACGGTGCGCACTTCGAGGGCCGGTGCCCCGCCGAACTCGGCCCGCCGGAGGCCGAACTCCGCCGCGCCCAGGCGCTCGTCGCCGCGGCGCACTTCGAACGGGAGCGTGGCTTTCGCGGCCGCGAACGCGGCCAGGCGCTGCGGCCCATCCGCCGACACGCGGCCGGGAAGCGCTGCGCCCGGCGCGGGCTCTGGCTCCACCACCACCGGTTTCGGCGCGGGACGGGGGCGCGGCGGGGGCGCCTGGAAGGCGGACGCGGGCCCTGCCAGCGCAAGGGCCAAGCCCAGACACCACAACCCGGCGCCCACGCGCCTCGATCTTTGGGGGAAGCAGCTCATCGGACAGGCCACCGAAGCGTCTCTAGCCCGCGACCCGTACGAAGCGTACCGACAGCTTCGGGATTCGGAGGGTCACCCCTTCGTCACGGGCGCCGGTTGCGCGCCGAAGACGGGGCCCAATCAGGGCCGCGCGAGTGAGAGCGCCATGCCGTTGGTCGAGCGCAGCCCGCCGACTCCATCCAGGAAAAAGCCCTGCAGGAACAGCGTCAGGGGCACCGGCCCGACCGGCGCCAGGGGGGCCGCCAGGGCCACGGCACCGCCCGGGGCAGGTGCGCTGGCCAGCAGCGTGGGGCTCGAGAGACCGAGGTGGATCGCGATGGCGGCGGTCACGGGAATGGGCGGGCAGTTCGCGGCGGGACTGGTCCACAGCACGAACACACCGACGGGCGGGCCGCCGCTCGCGCGCAGCACAAACGCCCCGTTGCCGAGCACCGCCTGGCCGACCGCCTCGAGGCGCGGGCCGAGCACACCGAAGTTGTTCGCACTGGGCGCGCCGAAGGGCAACGGCCGCCCGGCGAATCCGAGGCCCGCGGCGCCGCCCACCACCAGTTCGAAGCACGGGGTCGGGGTGTACCAGGTGCTGGGCGCCGGTGTACCGCCCGGCAGGATGTAGGCCACACGCTTGCCGTCGGTGACGTAGTGCGCGCCGAGCTGTCCGAGGGCCGATCCGTCCACCGCGACGTCCGCTAGGATCGATCCCAAGCCGCACGCCGCGGCGCTCCACGTGCCCCTCGGTCCGACGAGGCCGGTCTTCAGCACCTGCGTGACACCGCCGATCGCATCGGTGACGAAGAGACTGCCGTCGAATGGGTCCACGTCGAGGCCAGTGGCCGGCAATAGCGGCAGCGGCAGGAGGAACGGCGCGGCGGCGAGCGGCGGCGTGGACGCGGCGCACGCGGGCAGCGCGGGTGGCACGAGCGGTGCGGCGAAGTCGCCGTCGGTGACCCAGAGGCGCCCGCTCGCGCCGTCGAAACCGAGTCCGGTCAGCGCCGGCATCGGCGACAGGAAGCTGTCGAGGAACACCCCCGCGCCCGACACTCGCGCGACGCGTGTGCCATCGGTCACGTAGACGATGTCGCGCAGTCGGTCGACGGCGACATCGCCTTCGATGCCGAGCGGCGGTGCCTGCACGGCGGCGGGAAGGGCGCAGTTGCCGAGGCCCGGGCCGAGCAGGGGCGAAACCGAAACGAGCGGCCCCGCGGGCAACAGGCAGGGGCCCACCGGTGGCCCGGCGAACTCCCGCAGCACCCGGGCTTGGCTGTCGTAGGCGATCAGGGTCTGGGGCGCCGCCCCGGCGCACGGCACCAGGGCGGCGACAAACAACAGGGCGTGGATCGGGGTGGACATGGGGGTTGCCCCGAGCGTACCCGCGCCAGCCGAAGATCGGGGTCCTAGGACTTCGCCTTGTCCCCCACCAAGAGCCCCGTCACGAGGGACGCGAAGCGGCTCGGGTCCGGCAGGGGCGAACCCTCCGCGAGCAGCGCCTGGCCGAGCAGTAGGTCGAGATAGTCGCCGAAGCGCGCCCGGTCCTCCTGGGCCAGGGTCGAAAGGCGCGCCGTCAGCGGGTGGCTCGGGTTGAGCTCGAGGATGCGCTCCTTGCGCGGCGGCGCGAACGCCGATTGGCCCGACTCGCGCATCAGGCGCTCCACGTGGGGCGCGAGGGCACCCTCTTCGCTGACCAGAACCGCCGCGGAGTCGACGAGCCGCGCGCTGAAGCGCACGTCGCCCACTTCGCCGCTCAGCTCTTCCTTCGCGGCGGCGAGCAGCGCGCCGTGCTCCTTGGTCGCCGTTTCGACCGCCGCCTTGGCGTCCTCGGCGTTCTCGAGTTCCAGTTCGCCCTTCGCAACGGAACGCAGCGGTTTGCCCTCGAACTCGGTCAAACGCTGCATCGCGAACTCATCGACCTGATCGACGAGCAGCAGCACCTCCTGGCCGCGCTTCCGGAAGCTTTCGAGGTGCGGCGAACGTTTGGCGGATTCGAGGTCCGGTGCGGACAGCACGTAGATCGCCTTCTGGCCGACGGGCGCACGCGCCACGTACTCGGCGAGGGTCGTGAACGAGCCGTCCTTCGAAGTGCGGAAGAGGCACACGGCGGCCAGTTCCTGGCGGCGTGTGTCGTCGTACCAGAGGCCTTCCTTCAGCACGGGGCCAAAGGCCTCGAAGAACGATTCGTAGTCCTCGCGACGGTCCTTCAGCAGCGTCTGGAATGTCTCCAGCAACTTGCCGACGATGCGCTTTTGGATCTGGCCCAGTTGACGCGCGTGCTGCAGCGTTTCGCGGCTGACGTTGAGGGGCAGGTCCGCGGAATCGACGAGGCCGCGCACGAAGCGCAGCCACGCGGGGATCAGCTCTTCCGAGGAGTCCGTGATGAAAACCCGCTTGACGTAGAGCGCGACGCGGCTCTTCGCGGCTTCTGGGTCGAAGAGGCCCGGCATGCGCCGTTTGGGCAGGTAGAGGAGCGCCGTGTATTCGAGGGTGCCCTCGGCCTTGAAGTGCACGGCTTCGAGCGGCGGCTCCCAGTCGTGCGCGAGGTGTTTGTAGAACTCGGCGTGCTCTTCCTTCGTGATCTCGGCGCGCGGCCGCGTCCAAAGGGGTCGCATGGAGTTGAGCGTTTCGAGTTTCGTCACCTTCTCGCGCTCGCCGTCCTCGTCGCCCTCCTTGGCCTCGAGTCGCTCGACTTCCATCTGCACGGGGTGCTCGACGAAGTCGGAATAGCGTTTGACGATCTCGCGTAGCACCCATTCCTCGGTGAAGTCCTTGGCGCCAGCTTCTTCCTCGTCGAGGGCTTTCAAGTGCAGCGTCACCCGCGTGCCGCGCTCTTCGCGTTCGATTTCTTCGAGTGTGTAGCTGCCGTCGCCGCGCGACGTCCAGCGCACACCCTTGGCTTGGCCCGCGCGGCGCGTTTCGAGCACAACTTCGTCCGCCACCATGAAGGCCGAATAGAACCCCACGCCAAACTGCCCGATCAGCCCGGGCAGTTCCTCGCCGGGCTGGCGCTTGTCCTTCATCTCCTTGAGGAAACGGCGGGTGCCCGAGCTGGCGATCGTGCCGATGTTGGCGATCACTTCCTCGCGTGTCATGCCGATGCCGGAGTCGATGACGGCGAGCGTGCGCTTCGCCGAATCCGGCTCGAGCCGGATCCAAAGCGATTCTTGCCCCTCGAAAAGCTGGGGGTCCTTCAGTCCCTCCACACGCAACTTGTCGAGCGCGTCGCTGGCGTTGGAGATCAGCTCGCGAAGGAAGATCTCCTTGTGGGAGTAGAGCGAGTGGATCATCAGGTCGAGGAGTTCCTTCACCTCGGCCTGGAACGGCAGTGTCTGTGTGGTCGCGTTCATGTTTGTAACGGGGCCCCGAGGGCCGCAGTTTTGGGCCACGAGGATAGGGCCCTTCGCAGCTCGATCCAATCGGGCCCGGGGCCGGGTGCGCGGGATGCGCCGGGTGCGCGGGCCTCCTGGCCCGCCTCGTTCCCGACCCTGCGCCTGTAGGGGCGCGGCCCTGTCCGCGCCCAAGGGGAACGATGGGTGGCCCGGGCGCGCGAAGAGCCGGGTGCGCGGGCCTCCTGGCCCGCCTCGGAGCGCGGGGCTGTTCGCCGCGGTGCGACGCCCCTTGGGCGCGGACAGGGCCGCGCCCCTACAGACCGCACCACGGGGTCCGGAGCAAGGCGGGCCGGGAGGCCCGCGCACCCGGCTCGCCGCGCACCCGGCTCGCCGCGCACCCGACCCCCGCCGCCCGACCCCCGCCGCCCGCCGCCCGCCGCCCGCCGCCGTCGGGCCGGGTGGCGCATCCGACGGGGGTGGGGTAGGGTTCTGATGGTCCTCCCAACTCTGGGACGGTCTGCGCACCACTGGGGGGGCCCGCGTCAGGGGCCGCCCGGCACCACTTGCCCATGTCGTCTCGAACCGTCCGTTGCTCCCGATTGGCCGCTTGGCCGGCACTCCTCTGCTTGGCCCTCGTCGGATGTTCCGAGGGCGAGTCGGCCACCGGCCTCGCCCCTGGCGCCACGGCCCTTTCCGTCGCCTACCCGGCGCCGAGCGGGGCCCTGCTGCTCGGAGTGGCGATCGCCCCCCTCGTGCCCACGGTCAACGGCGCGGTCACCGGGTTCAGCATCGACCCGGCGCTGCCGGCGGGGCTGGTGCTAGACCCGCTCCTCGGCACGGTCGCCGGCGCGCCGCTCGCGCCCATCGCCCCCACCGAGTTCACCGTGACCGCCTCCGGCCCGGACGGCAGCTCGACCGCCGAACTGACCCTCGAAGTGAGCGCGTCCTTCGACGCTCCCCGCGCCGCGCTCGCGCTTTCGTTCGATCCGCCGCGACTCGCCCACTGGCGTGTGGACGCCGCGAACGGAGCGCTTGTCCCCGGCACCAGCCTCGCGGTCGCGCCCCAGCCGTTCCGTGCGGCGCTCCACCCCGCCTCCGAGTTCCTGTACGTCGCGCACCTCGCGGGTTTCCTCTCGACCTACCGTTTGGACCGGGACACCGGCGAGCCCACCCTCGCGGAGACGCTGAACGTCGGCGCCGACATGGTCGACGTCGAGGTGCATCCCTCGGGCCGGTTCCTCTACGTCGCGAGCCTCGGCATCGGGCGCCTGCAGGTGTTCGCCATCGACGCCGCTACCGGAGCGCTCACACCCGTCGGTGCGCCGTTCCCCGCGCCGGGAGTCACGGACATCGCGATTTCGCCCGACGGGACGCGGCTCTACGGAGCTGCCGCAGCGAGCCAATTGGTAGCGGGCCTCACCCTCGACCCGACGACGGGGCTCGTGAGCGGCATCATCAACTTTCTCTCCGTCTCGCAGCCATACCGAGTCGCGCTGCACCCGAGCGGCGAGTGGCTCGTGGCGGCGCGATTTGGCGACAGCCAACTCGAGACGTTTGCCATCGATGGTGTGAGCGGCGAACTGAGCTTCGGCGCGACGATCCCCGTGGCCACGAACCCGATCGACCTCTCCTTCGACACGGCCGGCGACGTGCTGCGTGTCGCCAGCTTTGGCGCGCGGCGGCTCGTGAGTCTGCGCTTCGACGCGGGCACGGGCTCCCTCACCCAAGAGCAGTCGCTGCTGTTGGACGGACGGCCCGCGGGTGTCGTGGAGCTCGATACTGCGCAGGACTCCGCGCTGGTGCCGCTGTTCGACCGCGCGCAGTTGGCACGCCTCGCGACCAGCGCGATCGGATTCGATCCACCGGCCAGCCTCGAAGTTGTGGGTGCCGTCGGAACGTCCCTGGCGCCCGTGCACACGCTGGTCGTGCGGGCGGCCGGCGGCGCGACGCTCGTCCCCGGACCGATCTACGCCGCGGCCCAAACGGACGGTTTGCTGCACAGTCTGGACGTGCCCACAGTGGGAGCTGGCATTGCGCCGCTCAGCGCGCCGATCTTCGCGGGCAACGGGCCCAGCGCCCTTGACTTGGATGCCACCGGCGAGAGCCTGGCGGTCGCCAGCCAGTTGTCGAGCGAGGTGCGCGCCTTCCAAGTGACGGACGACACACCGACCAGCGACGCCAAACCGTCGCCCACGGGTTTCCTGGCCCGCGACGTCGCCAACACGCGGGATGGAACGCTCGTGCTCGTGGTCACATCCGAGGGTGTCGAGTCGTTCCGCCGCGACGGCGACCTCTTGTTGCCCGTGGACACGGCCACGGCTGGGGATTCGCCGAGTGCGTTGGTGTTGTCGGTGGACGAGCGATTCGTGTACGTGGCGAACCGGGGCTCGGGCACACTCTCGGCCTTCCGACTGGATGCGGTTGGCGGCCTCTCGCCCGTGCCGGGCTCGCCGTTCGTGCTGGGCCTTGCGAGCGAACCGCGGGCCCTCGTCGTCTCGCCCGATGGACGGACGTTGTACGTGGCGCTCGAGGCGCTCAACCAGATTCGTTCGTTCGCCATCGAGTCCCAAACCGGCTCACTGACACCGGGCGCGTCTGCGTTCACGACCCCTTCTCCGCGCGGACTTGCCATCTCGCCCAGCGGCAACCATCTGATCAGCGCCGACACGGGGCTCAACCGTTTGACCGTGTTCCGCATCGCAGCGGACGGCTCTTTGACGCAACTGCAGTCCCTGCCCGTCGGCACAGCGCCGCGCGCCGTCGCCTTCGACGCGACGGGGCGTTCGGTCGCCACGGCGACGTTCTTTGCGAACCAAGTCGAGCGTTATGCGTTCGACCCGGCAACGGGCACGCTGTCGCCGCTCGACGTCGCCTTCCTCGGAGCTGGATCCGGTCCCGTCGACTTGGCCATCGCGCCGCGTTGGCAGGACCTCTAACTCCGGTTCTCGCGGCAACAGCACCAACCGCCCACGACCTCACCGCACAGAAGCCGCAGCACAGAAGACAAGGGCCCCCCCGAAACAGCTCAAGGGTCGGACGGATAGTCCCCGCCCCTGGGCCCGTCTTCTCCACGGAACCCCGCCCCCCAAAACAGGGAGCGGGGTTCCTCTTTTTCAGGCCGTCGCCGCGTCGCGCGTCCAGGCGGCGGTGCAAGCCTCGAGGTGCGCCACGAGCCCAGCGACCGCCACGCGCTCCTGCGCCATCGAGTCGCGCAGGCGCACGGTCACGGTGTTGTCTTCGAGGGTCTGGCCGTCAACGGTGATGCAGTACGGCGTTCCGACCTCGTCCATGCGGCGGTAGCGTCGGCCAATCGCGGCCTTCTCGTCGTAGAACGTCGTCAGACCGGCCTTGCGCAGCGCTTTGCCGATCTCCTTGGCCCTCTCGGGCATGCCCTCCTTCTTGACGAGCGGCAGGATGCCCGCGGTGATCGGCGCCACGCGGGGGTGCAGGTGCAGCACGACGCGCACGTCGTCCTCGAGCTTCTGCTCGTCGTACGCGTCGATCAGGAGGGTCAAGGCGATCCGGTTCACGCCGCCGGCCGGTTCGATCACGAACGGGGTGAAATGCTCCTTCGTCTGCGGGTCGAAGAACACGAGGTCCACGCCGGAAGCCTCGCTGTGGCGCTTCAAGTCGAAGTCCGTGCGGCTCGCGACACCTTCGAGTTCGCCCCAACCGAAGGGGTACTCGTATTCGATGTCGCTGGTGAAGTTCGAGTAGTGCGCGAGCTCGTCCTTGTCGTGCGCGCGGATGCGCAAGCGCTCGGGGCGGATGCCGAGATCGAGGTACCAACGGTGGCGCTCCTTCACCCAGTAGTCGAACCACTCGTGTTCGGTGCCCGGGGGCACGAAGAACTCCATCTCGGCCTGTTCGAACTCGCGGGTGCGGAAGACGAAGTTGCCCGGCGTGATCTCGTTGCGGAAACTCTTGCCGATCTGAGCGATGCCAAAGGGCGGGCGCAGGCGCGAGCTCTCCAGCACGTTCTTGAAGTTCAAGAAGATGCCCTGCGCCGTCTCGGGGCGCAGGTAGGCGATCGAGCTCGAGTCCTTCACCGCGCCGACGTTGGTTTCGAACATCAGGTTGAAGGCGCGCGGCTCGGTCAGCTCACCCTCGCACTGGCCCGGCTTCTTCGAGGGTTTCTCCGGGCAGCGCGCGTCTTCCAGCTTGTCCGCGCGGAAGCGAGCCTTGCACTTCTTGCAGTCGACCATCGGGTCGCTGAAGCCACCGACGTGGCCCGAAGTGACCCACGTTTTGGGGTTCTGGATGATTGCGCTGTCGAGGCCGACCACGTCCTCGCGCTCGCGCACCATCGCCGACCACCAGGCGTCCTTCACGCGGCGGAGCAGCTCGACACCCAACGGCCCGTAGTCGTAGGTGTTCCCGATGCCCCCGTAGATCTCGGAGGCCGGGTACACAAAGCCCCTGCGTTTGCACAGGGACACGATCTTTTCCATCAGGACGGCTTCGCTCACGGGAACTCGCTGGCTTCGGTTGGACGCATCGGCCCGTTGGGATCACGGGAGGCGGCGGAGTGTAGCCGCGCCACGGCGGAGTTAGGATCTTGGGGCCCATGGGCAATCCGCGTGTGGACTCCCGTCGGCGCTGGGCCTTGGCCGCGGCGCTGCTCTTGGCCCTGGCCCTGGGCTTGCGGTTTGCGGCGGCTGGACGGGAGGGCCCCGACCGGCGCCCGCGCCCCGACGCCCTCGAGTATGCGGGCATCGCTGCGGCCCTGGCGGCCGGCGATGGTTATGTGTACCCGTTGGAGGGTGCGCTCCTGCCGCCGCGGTACCCGCCGGGGGCTCCCCTGGCGCTGGCTCCCGCGACGGCCGTGCGCGGCGCGCGGGACGCGTGGATCGGCGCGGCGCTTTGGAGCTCGCTCGCCGTGCTGCTGACCGGGCTGCTCGGTGCCGCGGCGGCCGGTTGGGTCGGATTCTGGGTTGCGGGCACGGTGGCCGCGTTGTCGCCCCTTTCGGTCGCCTACGGCGGATTGGCGATGAGCGAGGGCCCCGTGCAGGCGCTCGTGGCCGCGGCGCTACTTGGCGCGGCGGTGGCGCCCTGGCGGCGCGCGGCGCTGCCAGCGCGCACCGGCGCCCTTGTGCTTTGCGGTGTCGCACTCGGCTGGATGGCGCTCACACGGGTGCCACTCCTCGCGTTCGCACTCGCGCCCGCGGCGGCGGCGCTGGCACAGCGCGCGGGTTGGGTGGCGCGCGCGCGCGCGGCGCTTTGGGTCGGGCTCGCGCCGCTGCTCGCGGTGCTCGCGATGGCGTATTGGCAAGAGCGCCACCTCGGCTCGTTCACGCGCACGGGCTACCACCTTTGGGCGCCCGAGGTGTACGTGGACAACGCGCACCTCGTGCTCTCGACGCACTGGCTGACGAACGTGCTTGCGGGACACTGGGAAACGCCCCATCCCGTGCGGTACCTCTTCGGCCTGATCGGCGTCGCGCGGGACAGTTTTGGCGGTTCGCTCTGGGCGCCAGCGACGGCGCTGCTCGCCGCGGTGGGATTGGTGGTTGCCGTGCGAGGAGCGCGCCACTGCCCGGTGCGACGGGCGCTCGTGCTCGGCGCGTTGTCGTGTGCCGTGCTTCTCGGGTTCCACCTCGTGTACGCGTGGCAAGACCTGCGTTTCCTGGCGCCGTTCGTGCCCGTCGTCGCGGCGCTCGCCGGTGTGGGAGCGGCGCAACTGGCGCGCGTGCTCGGGGCCGCGCGGGTCTGGCCGACGGGAGCAAAGGCAGTGGCCGTCTTGGCGGTCGTCGCGGTAGCGGTGGGACCGCTGTTGCAACTCGCGCCGCGCATCGCCGCGCGCCGGACAGAGCCGCCCTCGGCGACCGCGACGCTCGCAGCCATGGGACGGGCGATCCAGGACAACGCGCTCGTCGTCGTGGACCTGCCGGCGCCGCTGGCGCGCGAGGCCTTCGGCGACGGACGCGAACTGATGTTTGCCGACCTGGACAGCGCCGATCCGCACCTGGTGCGCACGCAGCTCTTCGATATCCAGGGCAAGAACGGAGCGACACCCCAAGTTGTTGCCCTCGCGACGCTTGGCGAGGTCGATCCCGAAGCCCTCGCGCGTCTGCAGGCGGCGCTGGCCGCGGACCGCCCCGTCTACTGGCTCTCGACCCCCGGCGAAGGCGTCGCCGGCCCCGCGCTCGAGCTCCTAGCCAGCGCGGGCGCGAGCCTCCAACCGACGGCACACGCCGGCCTACTGCGCCTCGCGCCCCCGCCGGCGCCGCGCTGAACGAGCGCGCTGGCCACCGCACCGAGCCACCGCACCGAGCCACCGCACCGAGCCACCGCGTCACGGGACGGTCACGGCGCCGTCACGACGCTCCGGCCCCGTCGCCGCGGCCACGGCGGGTCCTTAACATCGAACAACGTGGCCACGCTCGTCCCGGCACTGTCCCCCTCCGCCTCGCCGCGCTTGGTCCGGGAGCGTCGATGAGTGCCGCGAGGTCGACGGCGGTGGTTTCGGGCGTCCTCGCGCTGCTCTGCCTCGGGCTTCTGTGGGCATTGCTAGGTTCCTCGCCTCCCCAGGTGGGCGTCGCGCCGGACGAGGAATCGCGCACATCGCATGCCGATTCGCTGCGCACACTCGAGGGCGCCGCGCCAGGCGGCGTTGCGGAAGCCAAGCTGCTGCAGCCCGCCGATGCCAGGGCCGAAGCGACGCCGGTCCATGCCCTCGATCGCGATCCGCGCCCCTGGGTCGAGGGGGTGGTTGTGCACGCCGGCGGTGAGGGCCCCCTTGCGGGCGTCGAGTTGCAGATCCACGCGCGTTCCGAGCCCTTCGGTTCGGGCCGCGAACCCGATTCCACCTACCACGTCGCCACGGGGCGCTCGGGTGCGGATGGCCGGTTTGCTCTGCCGCGCTCCCTGATCCCGCCGAGTTGGCTCCGCGGCTCGTTGCCGCACCTCGCGGTGATCCAGGTGAATGCGCCAGGTTTCGCGCGGTTCCAGGCCCCGTTCCCGCCGATCGGCGACGCGCCCGCGGTTGTGCTCGTACCGCTTGTGCCCTATCCCGTCGTGGTCGGTCGTGTGGTGGACGCAAGCGGAAGTCCGATCCCGCACGCGTTGGTATCGACCAAAGCACTTGGGCTGACGCAGACCCCGCCAGGCACACTCACCTTCACACCGCGCCAATCCGGCAATCGCTGGGGGCGTTTCCGACTGGCCCTGCGGGAGGATGACCTCAAGGGTGCCCACACAGCGGGCGAGACCTTCCACCTGCAAGTCGAGCACCCTGCCCATGGGCAGGGGCAGATCGCGCTGGGTGGGAGGCGGCTCGCGGAGCTGTACGCCTCCCGCGGTCGCAACGACGTCGATTTGGGCGACGTGATGCTCGTGCCCGACGACTGGGTCGAGGCGAGCGCGCCGAGCCTGGTGGAGGGGCGATTGATCGATCCCGAAGGAGCGCCGATCCGCGGCCACGAGTTGCGCCTGGTGGGCCACAAGCCCGATCCTGGTGGTAGACGCTCCGCGCGCACCGCTGTCACGGATCGGGAGGGCAGGTTCCGCGCATCGGGCCTGCCCGGCGAGCGCATCGCGGTGCACTCTGTGTACCAGTCCGTACGCGCGGCGCTGCACCAGGGCGATGGCAGCAGTAGTGCCTTCGACACGAGCCGCGCGGCGCGCCTCGTGTGGCCCATGCATCGTGTGCGAGTGCGGGTGCTCGACTCGATGGGCGCGCCGATTCCAGGCGCGCTGGTAGAGCTGGTGGCCGAGGGCGCAGCGCGATCCGACAAGGACCACAGCGCGAGCGCCGACGACGCTGGCGACGTGCGGGACCTCTTCGCCCGGCCGGGCACGAAGGTCCAGCTCCTCGCGCACCTGCCGCGCGGGCAGGTGCTGCGCGCCAGCGTGGACGTGCCCGAGCGGCCACACCTGACCGAGTTCGAGATGGTAGACGACGGGCGACTTCCGGGTGTACTCCGCCTGCGCTTCGAACCGCCGGTGAACTTCGGACGCGGAGGGGTCGAGCTCAACTTCCTGGACGGCGAAACACGGCGTCCCGTGGCGGCGGGGATTGCGCTCCTTGGCTCGGGGCAACTCGAAGCGACACTGGCATCGGGTTCCTACGTGCTGAATCTGGTCGGTGTTCCCCAGAACCTTCTCGCGCCTCGTGGCACGATCGCGTTCGAAGTCGCACCGGGTGCAACCGCCGAGCCAATCGTTCCGTTGGAGCCTGTGGCGCGTCTGCAAGCGGTTGCACTCGATCCATCGGCCGAGGCGGCGCTGCGCAATCCCGTCGATCTGGGGCTGCCTCAGAGGCAGCGTGGACAGGTGACCAAGCTCGCGCCGTCCTGGACGCCCGATTCCGCACGGCTGTTGCGCTGGGACCCCCAGGGAATCGCAGGCGAAGCGCCAACTGTTTTGCGTCTCGTGCACCTGCGCGGAGGCACCTACGGCGTGCGCTGGCGCTGGAAGGACAGCGAGCAGTGGGTCGGCGAGATGCATCTGCGCGCTGGCGCGGTGGCGCACATCGAACTCGCGGGGCCGCCCTTACCGGCGGGCTCCGCGAAGGACGCGTGGCTCTCCCTCGAACCCCGCTGATCTCCCCCATCCCCCAACCTCGAACTGCCGTGAACCACCGCTCGCCCATCCTGCCCATCGCGGCGTTCGTTCTCGTCGCTGCAGGACTGATGGGCCTTTGGCTGATCGTCGGTCCGCGCGGACCGGAACCCGAGGTGGTGGCTCCGCCTGCGGGAACAGTTTCCAGCAGCGACGTCGTCGCACCCGCCCACGACGCAACGGACGAAACCGCGGAAACGGCGACGCGCGCGGCCGTTGCGACCGGAACCCGCGCGGTCGCCGAAGCCGCTCCAGGCACGACGTGGATCCGCGGACAGGTGCTGCGCAGCGACAATCAAAACGCGCTTGGCGGTGTGCGCATCGCCGTGGTGGCGCGCCACGGGCCGGTGTTGACGGGGGCGGACGTCGTGGCCCAGGCCACGAGCGGCGCGGATGGTGGGTTCGAGTTGGCTCAGTCGCAGGAGCCCTCGCACTGGCGTCTCGGGAACGGCCCCCTCGGCGGAACGCTGCTCGCCGAGCATCCGGGGTTCGCGCCGGCCCAACGGCACTTCGACGCGCGCGCAAGTGCGCCGATCCAAACGTCGTTGCTGCTCGAGCCCGCCGCGGTGCTGACGGGGCGCCTCGTCGACTCGCGCGGGGAACCGGTCGCCGACGCGCTCGTCCTGTGTGGCCAACTCGCCTGGACCTTTGGCGAGGGTGTGCCGAAGGGCGTGACCCTGCCAAGCGACACCACCGACAGCCGCGGTCACTTTCGCCTGGCGTTCGTGCGCACGAGCCTCGGTACGCTCGAGCCCGACGACGTGCCGCTCGCCGTGCGCTTCGAACACGGTGCGCTCGGCCAGGGCCACCATGCGTTGCCGGGCTCCACCGCGCTCAGCCTGCAGAGCAGCGTCGGCGAGCGCGACGTACACGTCGGCGATGTGCCGTTCCCCGTGGCGGCGAGCGAAGCGAGTGTGGTGGTAACGCTGCGCGATCCCGAGGGCGAACCCCTCGCGGGGATGGACTTCGAACTCGTCGGCAAGGGCAACCGGCGCTTCTACCGCAGGGCGCAGACGGACCGCTTGGGGCGTGTGCATTGGACCGCTCCCCGCGGCGCGGAGCTCACCATGCGGCAGATCCTTCGACCGTCGAACGTGCAGGCGACACGACCGGAGAGATCCCTCGTGCTCGACGGTGCGGGTGTTGCCAGCGGTCCTGCGCTGGAGCCCTGGCCCATCCGCCGCCTGCGTGTGCGCATGCTCGATGCGGAGGGAGTGCCGGTCGAAGGTGCCACGGTCGGTGTGGACGACGGAGCGCCGTCCTACACACCTTTTGGCTCGCCGCTGCGCACCACCCCCACGGACGCGGAAGACTGGACCGCCGACATGCCCGTCCTTGTGAACCCGCAGGCGACGGTGATCGGCATCCGCCCCTCGGGGGGCGTCGCGCGCACTGCGTTGGCGATCTCCAAAACACCACACTTGACCGTGCTGGAGCTGCGCCTCGAGCCCGAACTCGGCACACTCGTGCGCGTGCAGACGGGCGCGCCGCTCGGGAAGCCTCCGCACGGGGTGGCTCTCAACGTGATCGACGTGATGAGCGGCACCGTGCTGCAAACCGGCGCGCGCTCGGTCGCCGCAAACCGCTTGGAGCTGCGCCTGCCGCGCGGCGAGTGCCGTTTGGAAGTCGAGCGCGCGCCGCCGTGGTTCCTGCCGCCCCCAACCGGTGTGGCCTTTGCCGTCGAATCCGGTGGCACGCTCGACGTCGAGGTGCCGTTCGAGCGCGCGGCGCTTTTGGTGCTCGTGCCGACGGATGCTGCGGCGCTCGCGGCCCTTAGGAGCGACACACAAGTGCGTCGGGTGGACCGCGACGGCGAGACGGCTGCGCTGCGCGCGCCGCGGGTAGGCGTCGACGCGCTCGCGCCGCGTTTTGTGTTCCCATCGGACGGCGGCGGTGCGCCGCGCCTTTCGCACCCGGTCGCCATTCGCCTCGAGCCGGGGCGCTGGGCCATGCGCTGGCGCATGGGGCCGAGGCTGCTCGGCGAAGAAGTCTGGATCGGCGAAGTCGACGTGGCGCTCAACACACCCGCGCGAGTGGACCTCGGCGCGCCCCCCGCCATGGGTCCCGGCCGTAAACTGGAGCTGTGTTTGGAACGCCGATGAAACCGCGCCGCAGCCCGCTCGTGTGGGCGGCCGCGATCCCCACACTGGCGGTCGTACTTTGGCTGCTGTGGGGCCTGCGGGGCGAACCGTCGCCCGAACGAGGATCAGCGCCGCTCGCGGCGCAGGTCGAGCGCGCGGAGACGGCACCCGAACCGCTGCTCCCGTCCAAGGTGATCGCACCTGCGGCACAAGCCTCGCTCGCCGAGCGCACCTTGGCCGCCGTCGAAACGCCTCCCACGGACACACTGCAAGGCACCCGCCCCTGGGTCGAGGGCATGGTCGTGCACGTGGGCGGCAAAGGACCGATTGCCGGCATCGAACTCGACGTGTTCGCCCGCGTCGAGCCCCCCGTCCTCGGCATCGAAGCCGAATCGACCTACTTCGTGACACGCGTGCGCTCGGGCGACGACGGGCGGTTTGTGCTGCTGCGCTCCGCGATCCCGCCCCGTTGGCATGCAGGCGCTGCGCCCCAACTCGTGTTCCTGCAAGCCGACGTGCCGGGATTTGCGCGCTTCCAGACGCCTTTTCCGCCCCTGCCTGCGGAGCCGGCCCAGGTGCTGGTGCAGCTCCATCCCAACGCGGTTCTGATCGGACGCATTCTCGGCGCCAACGGAATGCCCATCCCGCATGTCGAGGTCGCGTTGGAGACCCTGGGTCGGGAATCCGGAGAGCCACAAGAAGGCAACGTCCCCCGCAAGACCGCCGCGACCCCGCAGGGCGCTGTGCTGGCCAAGCAGCTTGGCGAACTATCGGGGCGCTTTCGGCTCGACCTCCGGGACGATGAATGGAAGTCCGTGCAAAAGGCGGCCGAGGACGTTCTGCTCCGAGTCTCGCACAGGGAGTTCGGCATGGCGCGTGTCGAGCTGCCCGCGGGCAAACTCGCAGAGCTTCCCGCGGCCCACGGCCTACGGGACGTGGATCTTGGCGATCTCGTGGTCGTGTTCTCCGTGGGCAAGGGGCTGCACGGACCACCGACACTGACGGGGCAACTGGTCGATCCCGAGGGCCACACGATCCGCGGCCATACGCTGCGCATCGTCGGCGAAGGCCCGGCGCCCTCCGCGCGTGCGCGCACGCGTATCGTGGTCACGGATGTCGAAGGGCGCTTCGGCACGGACGGCCTCTACGGAAGAAGCGTCGCGACGCACTCATCGGAGGAGGACGTGCGCGCGGCGCTGCGCCAGGGCGACGGGATCGAGTTGCCCGTCGAAGCGGGCGAGCCGCTGCGTCTCGTCTGGCCCCTGCACCGCGTGCGCGTCCGTGTCGTCGATCGCGATGGGGCCCCCGCCAGGGGCGCCTCGGTCCATCTTGTGCAGCTGGACGAGAACGGCCGCCCCGCGGCGGAAGCGCGACGCGGCTCGACGGATGTCGATGGCGTCGCGCGAGACCTGTTCGCGCCGCCGGGTTCGACAGCAAACCTGTTGGCGACACACGGGGACGGCCGCATCGTGCGCGCTCGTGTGGAGATTCCGCGGAGCCCGCACCTCACCCTGCTCGACCTTGTGTTCGAGAGGGCGCCGCCAGGTGAGGTTCGCCTGGCCCTCGACCCGCCCCTCCACATTGACCCCTTCGGACTTGGCTTGATGAGCTACGGGGGACCGGAAGTTGTGGTCTTGCGGATCCAAGACGAAACGACCGGTGCGTATGTGCCCGTGACGATCGAGACACGGGAACTGGGTCGGGCCACCGCAACACTGGCCCCCGGTTGGTACCTGTTGCGCGTCGCGTACGTGCCGGAGGGATACGCGCCCCCCCGCGAGCCGTTGCCGTTCGAGGTGGTCGCGGGCGGCGTTCTCAACCTGACCGTAGCCATCGAACGGGCGGCGCTCCTTCGCGTCGTCCCGCTCGATCGACCGGCGCGGGCGGCGCTGCGAAATCCCGTGGATGTGGGAGCACCCAACCGCGTGTGGGGCGACGTCGTGCGAGCGCCCTCCACCCTCCCCGATGACCCCGCGCCGATCCTCGCGTGGAATCCCCGCGGTGTGGTCGCGAAGGGCGCGCCCCAGATGCGCGCGGTCCACGTGCCCGCCGGCCGCTACGGACTGCGTTGGCGTTGGGAGGGCGGCGAAGAATGGCTCGGCGAGATCGCAGTGCGCAGCGGCGAAACATCCCGTGTGGAACTCGCCGGTCCGGTCCCCACTCGCGAGGACGTCGGCCCACGCTGGCTCGTCCACGAACCGCGTTGAGCGGCGTCTCGCGCCCTCCAGAACATCCGTGCCATGGTCCTTCCCCCCGCCTCCTGACCGCCTCGCGCACGGCGCCCCCGACACACTCGTCATGAACTCACGTGGATCCCGAATCGTTTGGTGTGTGGTGGGCCTGGTCGTGGCCCTCGTGTTGGGGCTCCTGTGGGTGCTCCAGCAGGAGCCAGAGCGGGCTCCTGGTCTCGAACCGAACCCAGTAGCTTCCGCGGAGACCACAAGCTCGGCGCTGCGCGCAGTGGATGCGGTCGCAAGCGACGACGTGGAGTCGACTCCGGTCGCCGAACGCAACTTGGCTTCCGTCGACGGCGTGGTTGGCATCGAGGAGGACGTCGCGCCGCCCTGGGTCGAAGGCATCGTCGTGCACGCTGGAGGCGAGGGCGCTCTCGCTGACATCGAACTGCAAGTGTGGGCGCGCATGGAGCCCCGGAACGTCGGCGGAATCGAGCCCGAATCGACCCATTGGGTGGCCAATGGGCGCTCGGGCGCCGATGGTCGCTTCGCGTTGCCGCGCTCCTTGATCCCCGCCGGCTGGCACAGCGGGTCCGCGCCGCAACTCGCGATCCTGCAGGTGGACGTGCCGGGGTTCAGGCGTTTCCAAGCGCCGTTCCCTCCGCTAGGGGAGGAGTCCGCCAAGGTAATGGTCCGCCTGGAACCCAGTTCCGTCCTGATCGGTCGCGTCGTGCGCGTCGAGAGCGGCCCTCTGCCCGACGCGAAGGTGGTGCTGGAGGTGCATCCGCCGAGACCACTCGAAGGCGCGCCGCCCGCTCAGCGCGTTCGGTCGCAGATTGCGAAGGTGGCGAACGCGACGTCGAACCAGACGGGGCGGTTCCGGCTGGAGATCGGGGACCGTCCGTTGCAATCGATCCAAGGACCGGTCGAGGCGATCCGCATCCACATCACCCACGGGGAGCACGGCGAAGCCCGTGTGGAGTTGCCTCCGAACAAGTTGGCGGAACTGCGTACGGCACGCGGCCAACACGACGTCGATCTCGGCGACGTGGCGCTCGACACCTTGGACTGGTCGGCAGTGGAAGTGCCGCCGGTGATCGCCGGCCAACTGCTGGACCCCGAAGGCGCGGCCATCCGCGTGCCCAACTTGCGCATCCTCGGCGAAGGCAAGGTGCCTGCGGAGAAGCCCCTTGTGCGTGCGGTTGCGACCGATGCGGAGGGACACTTCTCCGTCGTGGGATTGTACGGGGAGCACATCGTGGTCGGCTCCCAGCACCCGACCTTGCGTGAGGCTCTAGGCCAAGGCGAGGGAGTCGAAGTCGCGGTCGCACCCGGGGAACCGGTGCAAGTCGTCTGGCCCATGCACCGCGTGCGCCCGCGGCTCCTGGATCGGAACGGGACACCGATCCAGGGCGCCAACGTGCACTTGGTTTCGAAGAGCGCAGCCCGCTCCGAGATCCAAGCGCTCACGTTGGAAGACGGCATCGCGCAGGACTTCTACGCGCCACCGGGCGAGACGGTGCAGGTCCTCGCGACACTGCCACTCGGTCAAGTGGTGCGCGCCACCGTGCATGTGCCCGATCGGCCCTACCTCACCACAGTGGACTTGGTGCGCGATGACGCGCCTCCCGGCACGCTGCGCCTCACGCTCGATCCGCCCCTGGACGTGACGCCGGCGATGTCCGCGGCCCAGGCTTTCGCGCAGGGGGGCGCGCAGGGCATTGCACTGCAGTTCTCCGACGGCGAAACCGGGGTCGGATTGTCCGTCGGCCGCGAGAGTCCCAAGGTCCTGGGACCGGGGCGAGCCGAGGTGACGCTGGCGCCGGGCTCGTACCGCCTGCAACTCGCGCGCCTGCCCAAGGGGTACGCGCCGCTGCGCGATCCTCCTAGGTTTGAGATCGCGTCGGGCGAAACGCTGGAACTGACAGTGCAGGTGGAGCGCTCGGCGATGCTCCACTTGGTGCCACTTGATTCCACTGCCGCCGCACTTCTCGGCGGTCCGATCGACGTGGGAGAGCTGATGCGGCGGACGGGTGCGCTCGAAGAGTTGTCGGAACCGTCACCTGGGTCGCCCGCGCCACTCCTCGTTTGGAACCCCGCGGCGACTGTGCGCGAGGGGCCGTATCGTGTGCGCGGCGAGGAGCTCCCGGCCGGGCGCTACACCCTGCGTTGGCGCTGGAAGGATGGCGAGCAGTGGATCGGTGAGATCCAACTGGAACCGGGCATCGACGCGCGTGTCGAAGTGGCCGGGCCCGCGGCTGCGGAAGCGTCCGTCGGTCACCGCTGGCTTTCGCTGCGGCGCGAGTAGAAGCACCGGCGCGCGGCTCAGCTCGGGTGGCGCAGCTCGGGCGTCAGGTAGCGCGGGCCGCGCTCCACACGTCGCAGGCCGGAGTTGGTTCCGAGCAGGCCCACAGGCCAGAAACGGTCCACACGTTCGATGCCGCCGGTGCCGCGGTAGCGCACATCGAAACACACCGTTCCGACGAGCAACCGCCAGCCGTGCCGGTGGCGGCTCGCGGGCAGGAAGACGAATGGTGTCGCAGACAGCAGTTTCGAGCCGCGTGTGGCGAGGGCGCGGGCCAGACGCAGGCGCTCCACCCCGTAGGCAAACCCGAGCGCCGGCAGCGCGATCACGACAAAAAGCGTCAGGGCGAGGAACCACATGGCAGGTGGGGCGCGGCGGCCCTCCCCGCCCAGGATACCCCTGCGGGACTCCATGTGGGGCGACCGGCCCGGGCCTCGGCTAGACTGCGCCCATGCCCGAGGGCTCCTACAAGCGGCTTTTCACGCACTTCCTGGCCGCCGGCGGCGACCGGCTGCACTTTGCGGCCCACAGCCACCACCTGTGGCCGGACGTGGCCCGCGAGGCGCAGCTCCAAGCGTTCGACGAGGCCGCGCGGCACGTCGACGGCAAGTGGGAGCCCATCTTCGGCGAGCTCTGGCCCAGGGCCGCGGGCCACGTGGCTAGGCTGCTCTCGCTGCCGGACCCCGGCACGGTGTGTTTCGGACCCAACGTGCACGATTTCCTGTTGCGCATCCTCTCGGGATTGCCCGGCGGCCGCATCTGGAACGTCCTGACCACGGACGGCGAGTTCCACTCGCTGCGCCGCCAAATGGCGCGTTTGGTCGAAGCCGGACGCGTGCGCCAGACCATCGTGCCCACCGAACCGTTCGACACCCTGGCAGAGCGCTTCTCCAGCGAACTCGCCCAGGACGACTTCGACCTCGTCTACGCGAGCCACGTCTTCTTCGATTCGGGGTACGTGTTCGAGGAGCTGCCGGGAATCCTGAACGAGGCGCCGCTCGGCACCGTGTGTGTCGTCGATGGCTACCACGGTTTCCTCGCGCGGCCCACGGACTTCAGCGCCGCCGCGGGCAGGGTTTTCTACACCTCCGGCGGTTACAAGTACGCGATGTCGGGCGAGGGTGTGTGTTTCCTGCACGCGCCGCCCGGCATCGTGGAGCGCCCGCTCGACACGGGCTGGTTCGCTGGGTTTGCGGCGCTCGAGGCAGCCATGCCCGGCCAAGTCCCCTACCCGACGGACGGACAGCGGTTCCTCGGTGCGACGTTCGATCCGACGGGGCTCTACCGCTTCGTCGCGGTGCAGGACATGCTCGAGCGCGAAGGGCTCACACCCCTCGTGCTGCACAACCACGCGCGTGCGCTGTCGGATCGTTTCCTCGGCGGGCTCGAACGCAAACGCCCCCTCGGTTTGTCCGCCGAACAACTGGTGCCCGCGCGGCACGTGGAACGCCGCGGCAACTTCTTGACGTTCCGCCGCCCGGACGCCGGTGAGCTGAAGGCGAAGTTGTGGGACGCTGGAGTGATCACCGATTGCCGTGCGGACCGCCTGCGCTTTGGCTTTGGCATCTACCACGACGCGGCCGACGTGGACCGCCTGGTCGCACGATTGGAGGAACTCGCCCGATGAACTGGTCGTACCTTGCCCTACCGCTGGCCGCGGCCCTCGTGGCGCCCGGCTGCTGCAGCACCCGTTGCGCCGACGATTCCATGGAATTGCACTCGATCGAGCGAGGCTCCCAGACCGGCATCGAGACCCGCGGCCTGCGCATCGCGCGGGACGCAGAGGCGTGGCGCGCCCTTTGGGCCGAGCACACGTCGATCCGCATGCCGCCGCCGGAGCTGCCCGCGATCGACTTCGATCGCCACATGGTCGCGTTCGTGGGCGCCGGTCCCAAACCCACCGCCGGCTACGGACTGCGAGTGCGCGCGGCGGTGCGCGAGGACGGCGGCTGGGTCCTCGAGGTGGAGGAGACGCAGCCCCAGGAGGGCCAGCTTCAGGCGATGGTCGTCACGCAGCCCTACGAGTTCGTGCGCCTGCCCCAGAGCAACGCCAAGCTCACAGCCCAGTTCGCCGATCTGTAGGGGCGCACGAGCGCGGAGGGCGCAAGCTTCCACCTACGCATCGACGGTTCCATTTCGCGGCGATGAGTCGCCGGGTGCGCGGGCCTCCCGGCCCGCCTTGGAGCGGGTCCGACGGTGCACGAGTTCGCCCCGCTTCCCAAGGCGGGCCGGAGGCCCGCGCACCCGGCGACCCTACCGGCGCAACAATCGAAAGCCCCCCAGCGGTGCGGTACCGCCGGCCGCCGCGCTCGCCGACGAGGCCGCCTGCGACGGGCCCACCACGAAGTTGAGGCCCTTGGGCTTGCTCCCCTGCTCCAGCGCCAGGATGCCCACGTCGTTCAGCGTCGGCCACGCACCCGAGTAGATGTCGCCGTCGCCGAAGATCGTCTGGTCGTTGTCGTCGTCGGATCCGCACACCAGCAGGTAGTTGGCCGATGGGATGTCGCCGCCCTCGAACGCCTCGGTGATCGCCCACAAGAGGCCCGTGGTCGGGTTGAGCGTCACCTGCGCCAAGGTGTCGAAGCTGTCCGCATCGACGAGCAACAGGAACAGATCCACGTCCACTGGCGGCTGGGGTGTTGCCACGGTCATGCTGATCGGGACGACGGCCGTGCCGCCGTTGCTGGTCACACTGACGTCGCCCGCGTACACACCGTCGGCCAATCCCGTGCGATCCACCGTGACACGCACCGCACTGACGTTGCTCGCACCGCTCGCCGCCACCGTGACGAGCGTCGCGAAGTTGCCCGCCGGCGCGGTGGGCACGAAGGTCGGCGGATCGACCACCAACTGCCCGCTCCCACCGTTGCCGATCTGGATCAGCAGCTCGGTGGTCTCCGTCCCGAAGTTCAGGCTGCCGGGGTTCGCGAGCAACACCGGCACCTGGGCGGAAGCGCCCGCCGCAGCCTGCACGGCGAGATCCGCCTGGATCAGGCCGTGGCCGAAGATGTTGTCCTTGCCGCTCGCTCCCAGGTCCACCGCCGTCGACTGCAGGATCGTCTCGATCTGGTCGGGCGTCAGCGTCGGTTCGACGGCCAACATCAACGCCGCCACACCGGCCGCGTGGGGGCACGCCATGGACGTGCCCTGGTAGAACACGAACAGCGGCGCGAACGCGGCCTGCTCGTCGACCAACGTCGAGAGCACCCCGTCCACGAAACCGTCGCCGTCCAGGTCCACGGCCGTGTTGCCGCCGGGTGCGGCCAAGTCCACCGCCGCGTTGAAGTTCGAGTAGGGCGCCTTCGCGCCGTTGCGGTCCACGGCCGAAACCGACACCACGCCGTTGTAGGACGCCGGGAAGAACGCCTTGGCGGAGTTGTTGTTGCCCGATGCGGCGAACAGCACCACACCCGCGGCCCGCGCGGCCGTGACGGCTTGGGCCAGGGTGTTGGTGGAGCCCTCGCCGCCGAGGCTCATGTTGATCACGTGCGCGGCCTGCGCGGGCACGGTGCCGCTCGAGTTGGCAAGGCCCGCCGCATACCGCACGGATTGCGCGATGTCCGCGTCCGTGCCGCCCTCCTTGCCGAGCACACGCAGGTGCATCAGCGACACTTCCCAGTTCACGCCGGCCACACCGGCGCCGTTGTCGGAGACCGCGCCGATCGTGCCCGCCACGTGGGTGCCGTGGAAGCTCGACGGCGCAATGCCGTTTGTGTCTCCCGGGTCCGTGGCGTCCGCGTCGATGCCGTCGCCGTCGGCGGCATTCGCGGCGCTGCTGATGAAGTCGAAACCCGCGATGGTGTTGGCGTTGAGGTCTGGATGCGGGCGGCTGCCCGTGTCGATCACCGCCACCACCACGGCGCTCGAGCCCGTGGTCGTCGCCCACGCCTGGGGCATGCGGATCAGGTCGTAGTGCCACTGCAGGTCGTAGAACGGGTCGTTGGGCTCGAGCGTGCCGCCGCCCTGGGCGCGGCGGATGCGGTTGGGCTCGGCCCATTCGACTCGCGCGTCGACCTCGAAGGCGGCGATGAGCGCCAACGTGCTGAGCGCGGCTCCGTCGGCGTCCAGATCCGCGGGCAGCCCCACGCGGAGCAGATCGCTGGTCTCGGGAATGCGCTGCGCGAGCACCGCGCCGCGCCCCTTTGCGACGGCCTCGATCTCCGCACCGGCGCGCAGGCGCACCAGCACCTCGCCGGGCACGAACTCGTGGGTCACACGCAGCGCCCGTTCGCCCGGACCGGCGAGCCCGAAGTGGGCCCGGTCGTCGGGCGCGGAGCGCACGAACTCCGGCGCGCGCGCTGCGGCCGGCTCGGACGCTTCGATCTGGATCGACGCGGGCTCAGCATCGATCCGCACCGCGCGGAACCCGCCGAGTGCGCCCGCACCCAAGGTCCAAGTGCCGCCTTCGACGCCGCTCGTCGCGAGCTCGCTCCCCGAGCGATCCTCGATGCGCCACGCGCCTTCCACCTCCACTTCGAAGTCTGCGTTGGCGGCGGCCACCCACTGCACCTCGCGCTCGGCAACCACGGCGACGCGGTCGCCGGGCACAAACGCGCCGAGGTGCATCGCATCGCCGACGCGCGCGATCGGCGCCGCCACCTCGACGTGCAGCGTGTACGGTCCATCCTCGCCGCGCACCAGCAAATCGACGGGCCCGCGCGCGAAAAGTTCGACGCGCGTCCCCACCGGCCCGAGCGCCATCGTCAAGGGATCCACGTGCGCCAGTTGCAGGCCATCTTCGACCCGCGCGCCGACCCAGACCCGCTCCGCCGCGCGCAACCGCACCAGATCACGGCCGCCGACGATCGTGCCCTCGAGGCGCAGCACCGCACCCGCCGCGACATCGACCGCACGGCGTGTGTCGGACACGAAACCCGTGGGCTGCAATGCCACCGGCAAGGGGGGCGGCGCCCCCTGCGGCACGAACAGGACCTGCCCCGCTAAGGTCGGCGGCCCGTCGTCGCCGCCTCCCCCACCGCAGGCGGCCACGATCGGAAGCAAGAGGGCGAGGAGGTTTCGAAGTTGCTTCATGGCCGTGGCGCGAAGTGGAACGGGGAGCCTCGCGGGCCGCGCCGGAAGTCGGCGCGGAGCCCTGGAACGCCCCCCAAATTACGAAACGAACGCCCCGGGCGCTCCCGTGGACCCGGTCAACGCGCCCCGACTTCGAATCCGGGGCGCACCTCGCGCACCAGTTTGTGGACGGCCTGGATCAGGGCATCCCCGGACAGGTCGCGCCGCCGGATGCGGCCCTCCGCGTCCAGAAGGAACAGGGTCGGGAACTCGCGCACGCCCCACGCCAGGGGCCAGGGGCCTCCGGGGGATTCCTGCCAGGCGTCGACCCACGTGGCGCCCAGGTCGGCGCGCACCCGCTCGTACGCCTCGCGATCGGAGTCGGTCACCACACCCAGCACCGTGAACGGCGCGTCGGCGTAGGTGCGTTCGAGGGCCACGAGTTCCTTCGCGAGGGCCACACTGGGCGGACTCCACGTGCCCCAGAACAGCAGCGCGGTCACCATGCCGCGGGTGTGGACCAACCGCACCTCCTGACCGTCCACATCGCGCGCCAGCACGTCCGGCGGCACACCGTCGGGCCGCAGGTGGCGCAGTTGGAAAAGGAGCGCGTCGACACTGCGCGACAGGCGGTGGTCGGGCTGCTCGGCGCGCAGTTGCAAGAGCAGCGTCTCCGCGCGTCCGGCCGCGGACGGATCCGCCAGATCGCGCGAGTACGCGAGCGCCAATCCGTGCTGCGTCCACGCGCGCACTTCGGGGTCCTCCGTCGTCGCCAGCAGTCGTTCGCCCAGGTTGCGCACGACGTCGGCGCCCAACTGGCCGCTCAGCGATTCGGCTACACGCACGGCCTCGGCCAACCACGGTTCGCTGGCGTGGAAACGCACCAACGCGTCGAGCTGTGCGATGCGCAGTTCGCGCCGCGCGGCCGGGTCGTCGAGGCCCTCGCCCGCGTGCACGACGAGCCACCAACGCGCCGGCCCCACACCGAGGGCCGCCAATGCCTCGACGGGTGCCCAATAGCGCACCGTGGGGTGCACGACGGGCTCCGCATCGGCGGCGCGCCGCCAATGCTGCTCGAGGGCGCGGCCGTGTTCGTGCTCGAGCAACGCGAAGAGCGCGCGGTCCGCGACCGCCGCCGCCTGTGTGTCGCGGTAGGCGGTGCGCACGAGGTCCAGCAAGGACTCCGCCCGCGCGCGGGCGGCCCCGCTGGCCACACCGTTCGCCCGCGGGGCCCCGTCGCCCGACGAATTGCTTGCGCTGGACTCCGTGCCGCGGGCCTCTGCGGCCGCGAGCGACCCGAGCGCCACGAGCCCGGCGGCGGTCCCGGAGCGGCTGCGCGCGAGGGCCAGAAGGGCCTCCGCCTGGGCGCGGTGGCGCTCCACGTCCTCCTCCCGCTGGCCCACCAGGTCCCGGGCCGCCTCGGCCAAGGCCAGGCCGCGGGCCTCGACCTGGGCTGCGAGCGGGCCGTTGTCGGGGCCCACCGGGACCGGGGAGGCAAACAGCGCCGTCACGAGCGCCCGACGCCGGCGCGCGCGCTCGCCGGGATCGCGCCACAGCCGATCCGCGCGGCCCAGCAGCCAAAGGCGCCCGCCGTCCCACCCCTCGGCCACCAGGGCCTCGGCCCGGGGCAGGGCCGCTGCCACCGGGTCGCCGGCGGGAAGGGCCCCCGAGGCGCGCCAATCGGCCAGTGCCTGGGCGTGCACGTCCAGGAACGCCGCCACACGCTGTTCGAGCGAAGGCGACGGCTCCGGCGGGGCCTCGGCGGACTCGTCGGCGGGTCCGGCCGCCTCGGAGGGCGCGGAGGGCACCTCCTCGGGGACCGGCGGTTCGACCGCCGGTTTCTGCTCGGCCGGCTTCTCGGTGGCCGGAACCGGCCTCGGGCCGGGGTCCTCCGGCGGACCGGAACCCTGGGCCGTCGCCACCGCGGCCGTAAAGGCCCCGAGGAGGAGCCCCCGCGCCAGATCGAATGTTCGTGTCCGCCCCATCGCCTTGGACCACGCAGCCTAACGTCCGAGGCGCGGCGCCGCGAAGGCCACATCGCCGCGCGGTCCCAGGGCCCAAAGACGCGCCCTTCGAACCCTACAGGTGGCCACCGCAGCGGTTTATAGTCCTCCGCGATGTTGCAAAAGGACGAGTCGGCCCCGGGGCCCATGGAGCCGAACGACGGCGCGCCTATCGCGCCGACCGCAGCCGTCCCCGCGGCGGGCGGCCCCACCTGGCGCGCGCCCCTGGCCTCGGCGAGCCGCACCGGTGAGCGGGCGGCGCGCCTCGACGCCATCGCCGACAAGGTGTTCCTCGGCGAGCGCATCTCGCCGGAGGAAGGCCTCTACCTGCACGACCACGCGGATCTGCTCACGCTCGGCATGTTGGCCGACCACGTGCGCTGGACGAAGCACCCCGAACCGAGGGTGACGTACATCGTCGACCGCAACATCAACCCCACCAACGTCTGCATCACGGATTGCGGGTTCTGCGCGTTCTACCGCCGCCCCAAGGCCGACGGCGCGTACGTGCTCGACCGCGAGGTGCTGGTGGAGAAGGTGCGCGAAACGGCGGAACTCGGCGGCCGGCAGATCCTGATGCAAGGCGGGCACCACCCCTACCTGAAGACCGATTGGTGGGCGGACCTCATCTCGGATCTGAAGGGCCGGTTTCCGCGCGTGAATGCGCACGCGCTCTCGGCGCCGGAGCTGGACCACCTCTCGCGCATCGAGAAGCGCCCCGTCGAGGACGTGATCCGCGACCTCATCGGCGCCGGCCTCGGCAGTGTGCCCGGTGCGGGCGCGGAGATGCTGGTCGAGCGGGTGCGCAAGATCATCGCTCCGAAGAAGACGAGCACGGACCGTTGGCTCGAGGTGCACCGGAAGGTGCACGAGGCCGGTTTGCGCAGCTCGGCGACGATGATGTTCGGGCACGTGGAAACGGCAGCCGAGCGCATCGAACACTTGGAGCGTGTGCGCGCCCTGCAGGACCAAACGGGCGGTTTCACCGCGTTTGCGTGCTGGACCATGCAGCCCGAGGGTGTGCCCGAGCAGGAGCTCTACCCCCAGAAGGCCACGCCGGACGTGTACCTGCGCGTGCAGGCCCTCGCGCGCATCTACCTCGACAACGTCGACAACATGCAGACGAGCTACGTGACCCAGGGCATGAAGATGGCCCAGATCACGCTGCGCTACGGCTGCAACGATTTTGGCGGCACGATGCTCGAGGAGAACGTGGTCTCCGCCGCGGGTTGCAGCGAGCTCGAGGGCATCGACGTCATCGAGCGCCAGATCCAAAGTGCGGGATTCGAGCCGCGCCGGCGCAACTCCTGGTACGGCATCGACGATGCGCGCCACGAGGGCCCTGAGTTCCCGTCGCGCTGGGAAGAGGCCACGAGCCCGCTGGCCCTCGCGGGCAAGGGCGCCGGGGGCCCAGACCAGTGAAGCCCATCGATCTCCTGCCCGGCGGCGACCCCGAAGGGCTCGACCCGCGCGTGAAGGTCGCGGGCGGTCCGCGCCACCAGCGCCTGCCGCCGCCCCCGCGTGGCGCGCGCGATCCCGAGCCGCGGACCATCCCGACGCCGCCCCACACCCATTCGAAGGCGCGGCTCGAGCGCCTCGCGAATGCCGTGGGCATGGGCGCGATCGCGAAGAAGGTGTTTGCCGGCGCGCGGCTCAACCTGGACGATGGGCGGTTGCTCTACGCGACGCCGCACCTGCACGTCCTGGGTGCCCTGGCGAACTTCGTGCGCGAGCGCTGGCACGGCGACCGCACGTACTTCAACGTCAACCAGCACGTCAACTACACGAACCACTGCAACAAGTTCTGCAGCTTCTGTTCGTTCGACCGTTTGCCGGGCCAAGAGGGTGCGTTCCACCTGACGCCGGAGCAAGTGGCCCAGAAGGTCACCGCGCTGCTCGACCAGCCGATCACCGAGATCCACATGGTGGCCGGTGTGTGGCCCAAGATTCCGTACCAGTACTACCGGGATCTTTTGCGCGCCGTGAAGGCCGCGCGGCCCTCGATCCACATCAAGGCGTTCACGATGGTCGAGCTCGACCAGATCGCCAAGAAGGCGCGCGAGGAGGCGGGCCTCATGACGATGCGCGAGGTGCTGGAGGACCTTCGCGACGCGGGGCTCGGCTCGTGCCCCGGCGGCGGCGCGGAGATCTTCTCGGACCGCGTGCACGAACTGGGCTACTCCAACAAGATCAGCGGCCAACGCTGGATCGAGGTCGCGCGCGAGGTGCACTACGCGGGCCTGCGCTCCAACTGCACGATGTTGCACGGCCACGTGGAGACGACCGAGGAACGCCTGGACCACCTGATCCGCCTGCGCGGTCTGCAGGACGAAACGGACGGCTTCCAGACCTACATCCCGCTGTCGTTCCACCCGGCAAACAACGAGTGGAGCCACTTGCCGGGACCGACGGCGCTCGACGAACTGCGCGAGATCGCCGTGGGCCGGCTGATGCTCGACAACATCCCGCACATCAAGGCCTACTGGATTCTGATGGACGTGCCGGTGGCGCAGACCGCGCTGTCGTACGGAGCAGACGACGTGGATGGCACGGTGGTGGAAGAGCACATCTACCACGACGCCGGCGCGACCACGCCGCAAGAGGTGCAGCGCAGCGAGCTGATCCGCTGGATCCAAGACGCGGGCCGCATCCCGGTGGAACGCGACACGCTGTACAACGTGCTCTGGCAGCCCACGACTGTCTAAGCCCCTCCGACGCGGGCACGCGGACCTTGCCAGGTGCGATCTGTAGGGGCGCGGCCCCGTCCGCGCCCAAGGGGAGTCTCACCGCGCTTGCCGCAATCCCCCACCTACGGCACAAAGCCCCACCCCCGCAGCGCCGTCCCGCCGGGTGCGCGGGCCTCCTGGCCCGCCTTGGGGTGACGGGCGTGCCCCGGGGTGCGACTCCCCTTGGGCGCGGACAGGGCCGCGCCCCTACAGATCGCCCGGACGGGTGCGCTCCAAGGCGGGCCAGGAGGCCCGCAGACCCGGCCTACCGCGCACTCGCGCTTCCCGCGCCCCTACCGCTTGCGCGTGTACACGATTTCCATCGTGCGCATGCGCTGCCCGTCGTGCACTTCGAACATCTCCATGCGGTGACGGTCGGGGCTCTCGAGCACCAGCAGTTCCTCGGTCACCTTCGGCTCGCCGGTCATCGGGTCCGTGCCGGTCATCTTCATGTGGAAGGTCTTGCCGTCGTCGGACAGCGGGCCCGTCGACACACTCAGAGCCGTCGACATGTTGTCGATCCAGAGTCCGTTGTAGCGGTTCGCCGCGACGTCGAAACCCCACAGGCCGCGGCCCTGGAACTTCTCTCCCATCACTTCGCCCTCGTAGTTGTGCTCGAGGAACCGCCCCCCCAGGATCCACGTGTTCTTCATCGTGCCCGCGGACACGGTGGGCGGCATGTTGGGGTCCATCCACATGGTGAGCTGCGCGTCGAACGTGCCCACGAACGGCTCCAGCGCCTTGTGGTGTTCGGTGACCGCGGCGGCCTTCTCGAAAGCGGCCATCATCTCGGCCATCTCGGGCGGCATGCCCTCCTGGGCAGCGTCTTTCACGAGGGCTCCGGCGGTGGCGCCCACACAGAGGGTGGCGAGGGTGATGGCGGCGAACTGGGTGCGTTTCATGGGACGGCGGGGGCTTGGGCTGGGACAAAACCAGGGGCCGCGCGGCCCCTCGAGGCGCTCGAGCCTAGCCGCCGCCCCAGACACTCTGCCCGAAATCCCGAACTTGGCCCGGCCTACTTCGACCCGGCGCCGGGGCCCGTCGGGTTCACCAGATCGCCAATCAGCAGGAACGCAAACGCCAGATAGGGCACCACATTGAGGTAGTAGACGGACTGGCCCGGCAGCACACCCTGGAGGCCCGCCAGCAGCAGCACCACCCCGCCGAACAGCGCCGCACCCTCGAGCAGCGCCCAACGGACGATGCGCCGGCTGGCCATGGGGTTCGGGGAGGAGACCGCCAGTCTCGCGGGCAGATAGAACGCCCCCGGCAGCAGGCTCAGGAACAGCACGAGGTTCACCAGCGACAGCAGCTCGACGAGTTCGACGTCGGAAGGCGCGCTACCGTCGGGCGGCGCGATCCAGGGCATGGCGACGGCCACCGCCGTGAACGCCGTGGCGCCCATGAGGAGGGCCATTCCGATGGGCTTGAGGGCGGCGGAGTCGAGGGGGCGCGGGGTTTGTGCCATAACCGAAGAGCCTAGCGCAGGCGCGCCGCCCCCGCGCCACGGCATCCGCTGGTAAGGTCGGAGCCCATGGGAACTGGCCTCGCTCTTGTGCTGTTGTTGGCCCCGCCGCAGGGCGCGCCGCCCCCTCACTTCGACACCGAAGCGGCCCTGCGCCGCGGCGCGGCGCTTCTGGTCGAGCGCCAGGAGGACCTGAGCGACCCCAAGTCGAGCGAGCCCGCCGAATGGCCCTACGAGGGTGTGTACCGCGAGCGCGGCGCGATCCCGCCGGGCTACCGCGTGGGCGGCACGGCCATCGGCGCCCTGGCCCTACTGCTGACGGCGCCGCCCGACGACGCCGACGCAGCCGAAGTGCACGAGGCACTCCGTCGCGCCCTCAACTTCGTGCTGCGCGAGGTCGACGGCAAGGACCTGACGGCGGCGTTCCGCGGCTCGTACGACGTGCGCGGCTGGGGCCAGGCCTACGCGCTCGAGTTCCTCCTGCGCTGGCGCAACTCCGCCAAGCCCGACGATCCGCAGCGCCAAACCGTCGACCGCACCATCCAGGACCTGATCGTGCGCCTCGAATCCACCGCGCTGGCGGCGAGCGGCGGCTGGAACTACGCGCGCGCGCAAGGCCCCCAAAGCCCCGCGTCGCCCTTCATGACGGCGCCGATCCTGCTGGCGCTGTTCGACGCGCGGGCGCAGGGATTCGCGGTCGACACCGACGTGGTCGAAGCGGCGCTCGACGGCCTGGCGAAGGGCCGCGCGGAAGTCGGCGCGTTTGCCTACACGAGCAGGCCCTCCGCCGACGCGTGGCAGGGCGCGATCGGCCGCAGCCCCGTGGCCGAGCTCGCCCTCTACCTGGGCGGCCGCGGCGACGCCGCGCGCATCGAGTTCGCGCTCGAACGTTTTTTCGAGCACTGGGAGTGGCTCGAGAAGCGCCGCAGGGGCACCGGCACCCACGTGCCGCCCTACGGCGTCGCGCCGTACTACTTCTTCTACGCCCACGCCTACGCGGGCATTTGCATCGAACACTTGGACGAGGAGCGCCGCGCTCCGTTGCGCCGGCAACTGCTCGAGCGCCTGGCCGAGGTGCGCGAACCCTCGGGCGGTTGGAACGACCGAGTGTTCCCGCGCTCGGAAAGTTTCGGCACCGCGATGGCGATGTGGGCGATGGTCGCTCCCGACCTGCCGCCGCGCGCGGCGTGGGTCAAAGCGCCGACCATCCCCACCCGCGACTCCTGAACGGGCACTGCCCCGCACCCCGCACGACAGCGCGGGATGCGGGGCAGTCAGGAGCCGATCCGATGCCCTCAGGGCAGCACGGGGCCCTCAGGGCAGCACGGGAACCGGCACGCCGTCGACCAGGAACGTGCCACCCACGTTGAAGAGGTCCGGCCCCTTCGGCGAGGTGTTGGCGCCGATCGCCACCGAGGTCACGTACATCGTGCCCGTGCCGGAGTTCCACAGGCCGCCGCCCTCGTTGGCGGCGCTGTTCTCGCGCACCGATCCGTTCAGCAGCGTCACGTAACCGGCACCGGTCAGGTGCAGACCACCGCCGTTGCCCGGCGCGGCGCCCGTCGAGTTGCCCTCGAGCTTGACGTCCACGAGGGTCGTGGTGCCGGCCAGAGCCTCGACACCACCGCCGGCGCGGCGGCAATCGTTGCCGATCATGTTGCACGAGATCAGCGAAAGCGTGCCGCCGTTGTTGAACGCGCCGCCGCCCGAACCCGCCATTCCGTCGGCCAGGTTGTTGTTGACGTTGGTGCGCTCGACACGCATCAGGCCGCCGTCGTTGAAGAGGCCGCCGCCGCCCTGGTCCGAAGCCGCGCCACTGGCGGTGTTGTCGGACACACCGGAGTCCAGCACGAGCATGAACCCGGTCGACGAGTTCCAAAGGCCACCGCCCTCGGCCGACGCGGTGTTGCCCAGCACGCGGCTGCGCTCGACGAGCACGTTGCCGGCACCGGTCAGGTGCAGGCCGCCGCCGTTGCCCGGCGCGGCGCCGGTGTCGTTGCCGACGAGCGCGCTGAAGCGCACGGACGTGTTGCCGACCAGCGCCTCGATGCCGCCGCCAGCGCGGTTCGAGCGGTTGCCCTCGACGATGGTGCGCAGGACGTTGAGCGTGCCTGCGTTGTTGAACATGCCGCCGCCCGAGCCCGAGCCCATGGGCGCAGCGTTGCCGAGCACCACCGAACCCTGCACGTCGAGGAACCCACCGTCGTTGAACAGGCCGCCGCCGCCGTTGTCCGCGGCCATGCCGTTGGCGGTGTTGTTGAGGACCTGGCACTGCTCGACGCGCATCAAACCCGCCGCCGAGTTCCAGAGGCCGCCGCCTTCCGAAGCGGCGACGTTGCCTTCGAAGCGCGAGCCCTTGAAGTCGACGATGCCGGGACCGGTCAGGTGGAACGCACCGCCGTTGCCCGGGTTGGGGCCGCAGGTGTTCGTGAGGAACACACTGTCGTCGACGTCCGTGGTGCCACCGGCTGCCTCGATGGCGCCACCGGCGCGCTCGGCGCTGTTGCCTTCGAAGGTCGAGAACAGGGCGCGCAGCGTGCCTGAGTTGAACACCGCGCCGCCCGACGCCGCGGTGCCGAGGGCCGAGGAATTCTCGATCCGCGTCCACACCATGTCGGTGTCACCCACGTTGCGGATCGCACCGCCGTTCGCCGCCTGCACGGCGCCGCCCGTGAGAGTCAGGCCGCTGAGGCTGAGCCGCGCGCCGACGAACACGTCGAAGATGCGGTCCTGGCCGAGGCCGTCGATCACCGTCATGTCGCCGCTGACCTTGACCATGCCGGTGATGTCCAAATCGCCGGTCGCAGCGGCGTCCTCACCGGATCCGGCGAGGCCCAAAAGGTACGTGGCGCCTGAGGCGAGCTGCACGTTGGTGGCCACACCACTCGCGTTGGCCTCCATGATCGCCGCGCGCAGCGACGTGTTGCCGTTCGCGTCCGCGGCGACACCGTCGCCAGGGTTCGCGTCGACTGTGTCCTGGGTGGTGTTGACGTTGTAGGTCACTTGGGCCAGGGCGCTGCCGCTGGCGGTGAGCACGAGTCCTGCGGCGAAGGCGCCGAGTCGAAGGGGTTGGTATTGCATCGGGAATGCAGCGTTTCGCTGTGGGAGTGAAGTCGGCGGGGACCACCGACCTTGGAAGTGCGTGAAGGCACGTGGGCTACGCCGGCCGCTCTGCGCTGGATCTCCGAGATGCGCGGATTTCTTCGCCCGCATGCGCGGCACGGACCTTGCGTTCGGTGTGGTGCGGGGCGCTCCCACGGCCCCCACGAGCCACACAGACCAACGAACCTGTCCTCCCGAAGGGCCACAGCGGTGTCCCCTAGGGTTCTCCCCAGGAGGACAGCGCACCCACCAGCCACCTCCTCCGCGAGCCCCCCATGGAACAGCAACCCGGCCACGCTGCCCGCCTGCTTCTACCGGTCCTTCTGCCCGTCGCCCTTGCGTGCCACGGCAAGGTCGACAACGTCGTCGTGGAACCGCAACCGAGCCTGCCGCCGACGGTGTACCTCGCCGAGGACGAGCCCAACAACGACCCCAGCTTTCCGACCGCGGTGGGCCCGATCACCGCCGGCGAGACGTTCGTGCTGCGCGGCGACGCGTCGGCGTGGTACGACCCCTTCGACGGGTTTGCGTTCGCGGCGTACGGCGATCTCTACGTGGAGTTCGAGCTGTTGCCGACGTGGGGTTACGGCGATCTCGACCTCTCGGTGTACGACCCGTACCTCGGCGAGTACGTCGGCCTCTACACGAGCGACGGCTCGTGGGAATCGGGCGCGCTGACCATCGGCCACGGCGGCGAGTTCCACCTGGTGGTGTCGGCGTATGCGGGGCACCAGAGCTACGAACTCGAAGTGCGTGTGTACGGCCTCGCTGCGGCAATGGCCGAGGGCCGCACGGACGGCCAAGCACTGGCCCAAGCCGCGGGCGCCGCCGCGACCGACGCCACCGCGCCGCGCGCGGTCGGCGCGATGGACCTGGAGCACCTCGAACGCGAGGCCCCCGACCGCGCCACGTTCCACCGCCAACACCTGCCGCGCGGCCTAAGCGACCTGCTGGACGACGCAGCCACCCTGGGCACGCAATGGCTGGAACAACTGCTGGGCACCCGAACCCGCTGACCAAACGTGCGGTCTGTAGGGGCGCGGCCCCGTCCGCGCCCCTACAGACCGCCCCGCGAACCACAGTCGCCGCGACCCCCGACCGACGCAGCAACGTCCCCCCCGCCACGCGCGCAGGCCGGGTGCGCGGGCCGGGTGCGCGGGCCGGGTGCGCGGGCCATGCGCGCGAGAGCCGGGTGCGCGGGCCATGCGCGCGAGAGCCGGGTGCGCGGGCCTCCAGGCCCGCCTTGGGGAGAGGGGCGTCCCCCGATGCACGATCGAACGCGCTCCAAGGCGGGCCTGGAGGCCCGCGCACCCGGCGGACCGTCGCGACGACATGCGCGCGTCCTTGCGTAGGAGGCCGTCGCGCCGCCCCACCCCCGTCGCCCCTTGGGCGCGGACGGGGCCGCGCCCCTACAGGCCGCCCGTCGCCCCCCCTCCCACCCATCCCCCCCGCCATTGGCGCCCCGCGCCCACCCGGGTAGTCTCCGTCCCGGCTCCGCCCGCGACGCCTCGCTCCCACCGGCCACACGGCGACCACCCGCGGCCCTCCCCCGTCCCGCACCCGCCCCCCCATGGCCCAACCGACGACCCCCACCAGCACGGACACCCCCCGCGGCCCCCTCGCGGCCTTCCTCGGCTGGATCGAGCGTGTGGGCAACAAGCTCCCCGACCCTGCCCTCCTCTTCTTCCTCCTGATGCTGGCGACCTGGGTGATCTCGGCCCTGCTGTCGGGCAGCCCCTTCGAAGGCACCGACCGCGCGACCGGCGCCACCACGACCCTGCTCAACCCGCGCACCGGCGAGCCCCTGATGGTCGAGAACCTGCTCGCCCCGAAAGCACTGCTCGCGTTCCTGCAGAGCATGGTCTCGACGTTCATGAACTTCGCGCCCCTCGGCGTGGTCCTCGTCGCACTCCTCGGCGTCGGCGTCGCCGAGAGCACCGGCCTCATCAACGCCGCGCTCAAAGGCCTGCTCGACTTCACCCCCCAACAACTCCTCACCCCCGCGCTGATCCTCGTCGCGATCCTCTCCCACTCCGCCGTGGACGCCGGCTACGTGCTCGTCATCCCCCTCGGCGCCGTGATCTTCCACGGAGCGGGCCGCCACCCCCTGGCCGGCATCGCCGCCGCATTCGCGGGCGTTTCGGGCGGTTTCTCGGCGAACCCCGTGCCCTCCGCGCTCGACCCCTTGCTGCAGGGATTCACCCAAGGCGCGGCGCAGATCCTCGACCCTGCGCGTCTGGTCAACCCGCTCTGCAACATCTACTTCACCGGCGCATCGACGCTGCTCATCGTATTGGTGGGGTGGTGGTTGACGGACAAGGTGATCGAGCCGCGCCTCAAGAACACGCCGATCGACGGCGACGACGCGGAGGCGCCCGCGTTGGGGGAGGTCACCAAAGCAGAGCGCCGCGGCCTACTCGCGGCCTTCGTCGTGCTGCTCCTCTGCATCGGCGCCCTCGTCGCCGTCGCCGCGCCAGAAACCTCGGTCCTGCGCGACTCGCTCGGCTCGCTCACCAGCATCAACGCGCCGCTGATGAAGATCATCGTGCCGCTGATCCTGCTCTTCTTCCTGGCCCCCGCGATCGCGTTCGGCATCGCCGCCGGCACCGTCAAAACCCACCGCGACGTCATCCAAGGCATGAGCAAGTCCATGGCAGGCATGGGCTACTACCTGGTGATGGCGTTCTTCTGCGCCCTGTTCCTAGACGCCTTCACGCGCTCGAACCTCGGCGCCCTCCTAGCCCTAAAAGGCGCCGGCATCCTGACCGCCCTAGGCCTACCCGGCCAAGTGACCATCGTCGGCATCATCGGCCTAACGGGCGGCGTGAACCTAGTCCTAGGCTCCGCCTCCGCCAAATGGGGCCTGCTCTCGCCGATCTTCGTCCCCATGCTGATGGAGCTCGGAATCTCCCCGGAGCTAACGCAAGCCGCCTACCGCGTAGGCGACTCGTGCACCAACATCATCACGCCCCTGATGCCGTACTTCCCGCTCGTAGTCGTCTTCTGCAAGCGCTACACGAAGTCGACAGGCATCGGCACGCTGATCTCGCTGATGCTGCCGTACAGCATCCTGTTCCTGGTCGCGTGGACCCTCTTCCTGCTAGCGTTCTGGACCCTAGGAATCCCCCTGGGGCCAGACGTGATCTACTCCTACCCCAACTGATCGTCGCGGGCGCACAGCTTCGCATCCGGAGCTCGGGACGTCAGCGAGTCTCGGAAACTCCAAACGCCGTCAAGAACTCCACGCAGCTCCTAGAGTGTCCCTCCGCGTCGCTCCAGCGCCTGATGAGCTCGACGTCGATCCGTTCGCGCTGCGCCTGCGCCACAAAGAGCGCCTGGCGCAGCGCGTTGCGATCGTTCCAGTGGTAGAACGCCGCCAGTCGATCCCGACAAGAGTCGGTCGGAGTCAGGAGGTGCAGCGTTTGCCCACCTTCTCTCAGCGTGTCCCATTGACGAAGAATCTCGTCGCCGATTGCCAGCGGCCCCCGCACAAACTCGACGAACACCGACGTCGCCGGATGGCGGTACGCCGCGTCCTTCGGTTTGCGCAAGAAACCAAGCGCCGCGAGCGCCTCCTCGGTTCGTGAGCCATCGGGCGTCCACCTCAGCACGAAGTCCAAGTCGTCCGACTGGATGACCAAGGGCGCGTAGATCGAAGCGGCCCCCCGCCGGTCAGAACCGCCTCGCTCCCGACCCGGTCCAAGGCCGTGCCGACCGCCAGGGCGATCTCACGGATCGAACTGTCTGCGCGGATCGTCACAGCGGCTTGCCCTTGCGCCGAGGCCGACTGCGCCGACGCGCCGCCGCAGCCTGCACCACCGGATGGGAAGACCCAAGCTGCACGAGCAGCCCTTGCAACGCTTTGGCCGCATGGAACCGAGGTTCCAACGAGACCCGCCGCGTGCGCCCCAGCATCCGACTGGCCACCACTCCATCCTCCTCCAACCCATCCACGATCTTCGTCACCGACACAAGCGGCGCCCCCAAGAGCCGAGCCAACTCCGACGGATAGGACTCCCCCACCATCGCCAGCAGCAACAGCACTTCCGTCCGCCGAGAGCTCCCAAACAGCTTTTCGCCCCTGACCTTCGCTTCCATGCCCAACTTATATCCGAAAGTAGTTCATATCGACTACTTTTGGATACAGGTCCTTGGCCCACGAACGGTCCACGCCCGTGCGCACGTCCGTCCCCGACGCCTAGAGACCCACTCACTCCTCCTGAGTTGCACCCAGCGCCCCGGGGGAGTCAGCCAGGCACCCCCCTGGCCTACACGGGATCTCCTCCTACCCGTCCTGCTCGCCCCGATGTCGCGACCCCACCGAACCGGCATCCAAACGTTGCGGACATCGCATACGTTCGCATGCATGTCTGCCGGCGCTAAGGGCGCCCCGGAAGTTGTCAATGACTTTGAGACAGTTCCCGGGTGAGTTTACGGGAGCGCTTGGGCGTTGGCGGGCGGGTCGATCCAGACGGCGGCTGGCAGGGCTGGCGGGGTGGGTGGCCGGCGCACGAAGCG